>NZ_BBIU01000014.1 GCF_000730645.1 Pseudomonas parafulva NBRC 16636 = DSM 17004
CGAGCCGAGCGACGAACCGGATGCGCCCACGCCGTGGAACTGCCCGCCCGACCCTTATGGGTTCTCGCGGCATTTGCGAGCCCTGACAGTTCATCCAGCCACAACGACAGGGGTCGAGCAAACAGCCAAAACCCTGCGTACTCGCTATCGTTATGCCACACTCGCCGTTGTGGCTAATAGCGCTGCACCGCCTGGGCTACGCGCCACGCAAGAAGAACTCGTCCAGGTAGACGACGACGAGCAGGAAATCTCCCTGCAGGTTGCGACAACCTGCTATTTGCATACGCCGGACAACCCCTTCCTGCACGGGCGTGTCGACAAACAGACCACCACGCTGAAACACGAAGACGACACGCCAGACATCACGACGGAAATTCGCTACTTCCATTCACGCATCAAGGATGCCAACGGCGCGGAAAGCCTCATCCAGACCCGGCAGACATTCAAAGGCCATGACCGGCTGGAGAAGACACTGCACAACTCGGTTTCCCGGTACACCGGATACGATATGCGACGTGAGGACCTGAACGGCGTCCACATTCATTACGCATATGATGCGATGGGCCGACTCGTCAGCGAAACCGTGGCGCCCGACACCGACGACGAGGCCACGCGTCAGTACCGCTATACCCTGCCTAGCAACCCAGGAGAACGACCCAGCCAGAGCGTTACCGATGTTCAGCAAGTGGTAACCCGCACCTGGTTCGACGGCTACAACCGCACGTTGAGCGAAGAGCGGCAAGTGCAAAGCGACGATGGCAAAACGCGGAACTGGCACTGTGTCTATGACTGCCAGTACGACAGCCTTGGCCGCCTGCAATCAGAAACGCGGCACGATGTATTGCAAGGTACAGACAAGCGCTCGATGACCACTGCATTCGGTTACGACGCCTGGGGCGACACCAGCCATACCACAGGCCCCGATGGCGTTACCCATCGCCGTGCACGCTCGCCGTTCGGTAAAGACGGCGACATCATCCGCACCTGGCAAGAGCGCCCCACAGAGCCCGAAAAACAGCGGGTGCTGATGATCAGCGAGTTCAACAGGCAGGGTAAACCTGTGCGGGAAACGCGCGAAGACCTCGCTGGCAAGCAGGTCGGCGCGAATGATTACAGCTATGACGGCCTCGGACGCTGCGTGAAGCAGGTACAGACCTTACGCGATCCGTTGAACGAGGCCCGTGCGCTCGATCGCACCCAGCGTTTCGTTTACGACGTCTGGGGCCGAATGGTCGAACGCGAACGCCCCAACCGCTCAGTGCTCAAGCGCACCTTCGCCGCTCACACCAGCGCCGAACTCACCACCCATCTGACACTGCGCGCAAGCGCCACGGCACCTGAACAGACCGTTATCAAGCGCGAGTACGACGGGCTCGACCGACTGGCTAAGACCACGGTCGGAACCATGGTCGATGTCTACCGCTACCAGGGCGATCAGATCAAGGTTCACCGTCATGAGCGCGGCAGCGGCCGTTCATCGACCTTTGGCTACCGCCTCACGCTCAATGAACAGCCTGTGAGCATCGCGGTCAACGAAGAGTCGGAACCTAGCTTGAAGTACGCCTTCACGCGCAAGGATTCGTCCATCACCAGCGCCGCGAACCCAGCCGGAGAACGCCTCTACGACTACACCGATCAGGGATTACTGCGCCAGGAGCAATGGAAAGCCACCGACACGGCCAACAGCTATAGCATCGACTATCGCCATTCCTTGCAAGGATTGCCGCTGGGTCAAAGTAGCAGTGACGGCGAAAACACCGTTCATGAGTACGATGAACTGGGGCGTCTGAAGAAAACCACCGATGGCAACCTGGTTGCCGAATTCGACTATGACGAGGATGGTCGGCCAAGCAGAACTCTGACGACAGATGCCCTCAGCGGGCGCACGGTCACCGCTGAACAGACCTATGACGATCTGGGGCGTTACCTTGAACGCACGGTAGCGCTGGATGATGGCTCCACGCACACCCTGAAACTGACCTGGCGCGACGACGACCAGTTGCACGAGCGGTCACATTACTGCGATGGCGCGCAATTGTTGAAGGAAACCTTCAGCTATGATGATCTCGACCGCCTGACGAGGATCGATTACCAGGGTACCCAGCTGCCACGCAACCGCGCCAACCGTGCAATCGTCATGGAGATGTACCGTTTCAACGACCTGGACCACCTGACCCAGTGTCAGACCCGCTTCGCTGATGGGGCAGTGGATATGGCGGTGTTTACCCCGAAAACCGATGGCAGTTTCCAGTTGCAGTCGGTGACGCATACGCTGCAGCCCGATTACCCGGCCAGCCAAACCTTCCGCTACGACGAAGACGGTAACATGCTCAATGACAGCCGGGGCAACCAGCTCAGCTATGACGAGCGCGGTCGCCTGCAGGAAGTCCGCAGCCCAGACAACAGCGTGTCGTTGGCAACCTACCGCTATGACGGGCACGACCATCTGATCGGCGTACGTGACCAGTCCGGTATCGAAGAACATCGCCGCTACCAGGGCTATCGGCTGAGCCGTACCCGGCGCGAGCAAATCGTGACGCGCTACCTTCATGGCGGTGAACACCCGCTGGGCATGCAGCGCCCAGGTGTGAGCGACGAAGTCAGGCTGCTGCTCAGTGACACCAGCGGCAGCGTCATCGGTGAATACGCTGCCGATGGCGTACATACCGCGCATTACAGTGGCTACGGTGAGCGTCCGGACGCCGATGAACTGCAATGCCCCTTCGCGTTCAATGGCGAAGTTCGCGAGCCGGGCCTGGACTGCTACATGCTGGGTAAGGGCTACCGGGTGTACGAACCGGAACTCAAATGTTTCCGCAGCCGGGACTCGCTGGCACCTGAAGACGCCGGTATCAACCCGTACATGTACGTCCTGGGCAACCCGGTCAACTGGCAAGACCCCACCGGGCATCTCAGCCAGCGAGGACCAGAGCTGCGACGCGATCCACGACCGCCTTACACCGGGCAGCCTGAGCCAGAGAAAAAGAAAGTCGGGTTCATGGATTTCCTGCTGCCGGTCATCTTCGGCGCCGTTCTCATCATCGCGACGGCAGCGGCGGTGTTCACCGGCGGGCTGAGCCTCGCCATCGCGGCGAAGGCCGCGGTCGGGTTAGCGGGGGTCGGCATGATGATTGGATCTGTGATAGTCGAAGAAGGGCCGGCGAAGGACGCCCTCACCACGATTGGCTTCATACTCGCGACCGCTGGTATCGGTGCGATGATCCAATCTGCGGCGGCGGGCTTCAAAGGCAGCGCTGCGGGCAAGGCCGTGGGCACTCAAACATCGACAGGCCCCAGTCTCGGTTCCCGTAGCGGCAGTGCTCAGAGCAGAGGCAGTGTTCAAACCACTCCAATGTCGCCACCGGGGGGTGGGAGCACCATTCCCGTACCTCCACCAATGCCTAGCACTTCGCAGGTAGTTCGTAGTAATAGTGCTACTCCACCCGCTGTTCCATCGCCGGATTACTCGCCGCTTACTACGCCTCGCAACAGTGTAGTACCCGGTCCTTCACAAAGCACTCCGGCAATGACTGCAACCCCGCCGTCGCCCCCTGTGGCTAGAGCAGCTGACCCATCCATGATCGCCGATCCGGCCGTTTCCGAAATGTTTCAATTGAGACCCATCAATCTCGTGTGGAAGACCGGAGGCAAGGAGAACGGGGCCATAGGAACGCCTGTTTAATACTGATCGCACCTGACGCATGCGAGGGCTTCATCACTGAAGCCCTCGTTTCGCAAGCAGATCCGCTATTCGAAATTCCAGCCCGCATCCAGAAATCCCCTACATTCCCGCTCGACTCCCATCTCTATCGTTCGCGCTCAGTTCCGTTACCCCAGAGGCCCTCCCCCTGGTGACGTCCCGTGCTTCGATAGGACTCCGCGATGCTCCTGCGCTCGATACGAAGGTTCACTCCTCCCTGCCCATTCGCCCCGTTACTGGCGTTAGCCGGTGGTAGCCTGCTGCTATCAGCCCCACGTCCCGCGTTCGCGAATCAGCCAGACCTGCATTTCAACTCGAGCTTCATGCGCCAGGCGCCCGATCAACCCACCGACGCGGGCGCTACCGCGCTGCAGGCGTTGGCGGCAGAAGCGCCATTGAGCCCCGGCCACTACCGCGTCGAGGTCAGCGTCAACCATGACTACCTGGGCCAACGCTCGGTGGAACTCGTCAAGTCTGCCGAAGGCAAGGGCTTGCAAGCGTGCCTGAGCGCCGCGCTGCTGCGCGAAGTGGGGTTGCGCGAAGAGGGCCTGGCCGCTGCACTGCCTGACGAGCAGTGCATCAACCTGGACAGCCTGGTAGCGGATGCCAGAACCGATTTCGACAGCAGAACACTGCGCCTGATGCTCTCCATCCCACAGATAGCCCTGCGCCGCGACATCGTCGGCAGCGTACCACCCGAGCAGTGGAGCTCGGGCATTTCGGCCGCCTTCCTGAACTACCAGGCGTCCATGCAAACCCGCAATCAGCGCGGTGCAAGCAGCACCAATCATGACTTGCTGGTTCATAGCGGGCTGAACATCGGTGCGTGGAGGGTTCGCAGTAGCCAGGCGCTGCGGGACACCGGCGACGGCAAAAGCCGCTGGACGCACAGCAACACCTATGCCCAGCGTGACCTGCCGGACAACCGGGGTAATATCACCCTTGGCGAGACGCTCAGCAACGGCGAGGTGTTCCGCAGCCAGCCGTTCAAAGGCGTGCAGTTAGCTTCCGACATGGGCATGCTGCCCGACACCTTGCAAAGCTATGCACCGGTGATCCGCGGCGTGGCGCAGACCCGTGCCAAGCTGGAAATCTTGCAGAACGGCTACCCGGTGTACTCCACCTACGTCGCAGCCGGCCCCTACGCCATCGATGACCTCAGCATCGGCACCGGCAGTGGCGAACTGGAGGTGGTGCTGACCGAAGCCGACGGCCAGGTCAGGCGGTTCATCCAGCCCTATTCCAGCATGGCCAACCTGCTACGCCCGGGCATCTGGCGCTACAGTGCGACCTTAGGCCGTTATAACGGCGCCGGTCGCCATGACGACCCTCTGCTTTGGCAAAGCACCCTGGCCCGCGGCGGCGCTTGGGACTCCACGCTCTACGGCGGGTTACAGGGCGGCGACTACTACAAGGCCGGCACGTTGGGCGTGAGTAAAGACTTGGGCAAACTCGGTGCCCTCTCGCTGGATGCTACCCATGCCCGTACCGACCTGGGCGGCTCGTTGGGAGAGGTTCAGGGGCAAAGTTTTTCGGCGCGCTATGGCAAGATTTTCCAAACCGGCACCAACCTGCGCTTCGCCGGCTACCGCTATTCGACCGAAGGCTACCGCGACTACGATGAAGCCGTACGCGAACGGGCTGCCGACAGCCGCTACCTGGGTAACCGGCGCAGCCGCGTTGAGGCCTCGGCACAGCAAAGTATCGGCGCTGGCAGTTCGCTCAGCCTCACAGTGTCCCAGGATGACTACTGGCGCAATAATTTGCGGCGGCGGCAGTACCAACTCCAGTTCAATACCCAATGGCGCAAGGTCAACTACAATTTCTTCGCCTCCCAGGCACTGAGCGCACAGGGCAAGGAAGACCGGCTGATCGGCCTGAGCATCACGCTACCGTTGGATTTCGCGCACATGGGGCACGCCTCCTTCGATGTGCAATCGGCGGGTGGCAAACAGCGCCAACGCGCCAGCCTCAACGCCAGCGCACTGGACAACCAGCTGCACTACGCGATTTCCGCCGACCGCGATGCCCGTAATAACAGCAGTGGCGCGCTATCGATGGGTTATCAGAACGCCTACGCCAGTTATGGCGCGGGCTATACCCAAGGCGGCAACTTCCGCTCGCTGTCCGCCAATATCAGCGGCAGCCTGCTCTTGCATGAAGACGGCCTCACGTTCGGCAACTACCTGGGCGAAACCAATGCATTGGTGCACGTTCCGGGTGTCAGCAATATCGGTACCCGCAACGCCCCGAATGCCACCACCGACAGCCGCGGTTACATGCTGGTACCGCACCTTCGGCCCTACCGCAAGAACGCGCTGCTGCTCGACACCGACGGCGTTGGGCCCGAAGTGGAAATCGACCAGGGCAGCGCCAATCTGGTGCCGCGTCGCGGCGCTATCGTCAAGGCAGCGTTTGCAGCACGGCGGGTCGCCCGCGTTATTCTCACGCTGCAGCACCCCGAAGGTCGGCCACTGCCGTTCGGCGCCCAGGTGAGCAATGCCGAAGGCCAGCCCCTGGCCGTGGTCGGCCAGGCAGGGCAAGCACTGCTGGCCATCGATGAAACCCCTCAGCAATTACAGGTGCGCTGGGGTGAGCAGGCACAGCATACCTGCCAGCTCACCATCGACCCCACCAACATCCCCTCCAATCACGGCTACCGCACGCACAGTGCACAGTGCTTGTGATGGATGCCCTGATCCAAGGATTCAGCCCAATGAAACGCTCAACGCCCCTGTGCGCCCTGGTATTAGCCTCAGCCTTCTCGGCCAATGCACTGGCAGAATGCTTCTGGGAAGACAGTAAATCCGGACACATGGAGTTCAACCTGCGTCTAGGCACCTACTGGATCCCCCGCGACGCACCGGTCGGCACCGTGATCGGTACACTGAACCAAGCCAGTAACCTGCGCAACGAGATGGGTATCAACCTGGTCTGCGACTACCAAGGCATCCCCCTGACCGTGCAATTGCAGGCAACTACGCCGATCGTATCCGACCCGGTCCCGCCGGTAGGTGGTGAAGACCTCACCGGTCGTATCCTGCAAACAGGCGTTGATGGCGTTGGCATTCACATACGCCTGCAAGAACCCTACATGAATGGGATTTCGCCCAACTTCTGGAGGCCCGTGACATGGGATTCGATCCCCTATCAAGGTCGGGCAGAGCATAGCACCGCGCCGACGGGTATCTATGCCAGAAGGCTGAAAGCTCAAATAACACTGATCAAAACCGGCCCCATTGCGGCAGGTCCCCAAGCGTTCAATGGCAAGCAGCTGTTCAGCGGCATATTCAGTGACGTTGGCAATGTGCTGAGCTATAACTTGCATGGCACCGTCATGCAGGCACAATGCACACTCACCGGCAATCCTGTCAGCGCCGACCCGGTGCTGCTGGGCGATCACGATCTGAGCAGCTTTACCGGGCCGGACTACACCACCCCGCCGACCCCGTTCTCCATTACCCTCAACGATTGCGTGACCGACAGCGGCTCTGGCGTGCAGGCTTACCTGAACTTCGACGGCGTTAAAGGCTCCACGATCATCGACAAGGACCGTGGCCTGTTCAGCCTGACCAGCTCATCGACCGCGCAGGGTATCGGCATACAGTTGCTGCATCACGACGGCAGTGCGGTGAAACTCCAGCAGGACGTACCCGTGGCCCCTATTGCTACCGGTCAAACCCGGCTGGACTTCCAAGCCCGCTATTACCAGACTCAAGCCACTGTAAAAGCAGGGAGTGCCGAAGGGGCGTTGAGCTTCACCGTAAGCTATCGCTGAATCAGCAGCTGCAGCCCATGCTTTTCGCGGGCAACGGAAAACGCGATGTGAAAAATTACTTGTCCCATTGAAGTCATTGGATTTTTTAGCCAGCCCCGCTTTCCAGGTCTATCTTTAAGCAGGGTATGCATACTTGACTCCAATGGCTCAATCGCCTGCGTACGGTAATTCAACGCCTGGACACGCTCTTGCGTTTGCATGAATTGCCTACTTATAAGCCGGCTTGCGTAGTGGCCCCCAGCTTGGGCGACTTCTGCAACAACCCTCGTGGCAACCGGAAATTTTTGAACGGTTCTTGCGTGATTGGGTTGAAGGCCTTCTGCGCGTTGAGCCTGTAACGCATCACGCCATCGCCGGTTCTGAAGCTCAGGTCTACGCTGGTTGCCGTACGCCCGTTGAGCGCACCACGGCTGAGCAAACGGAACATCGACCACGGCCCTCGGTACTCCAAACTGCTGCTATTGCCGTTCTGCCTGAGCAAGGTCAGGTTGCTGCGCACCTGCTGCCCCAAAGTATTGGGCCAGACGATACCAGTGATCTGGCTCGGGCCATGGGTATAGGAGATCAGTTGGCCATCCAGGTCCAGCAAGCTTGTGCGCTGGTTGGCGCTCAACCCCAGGGGCTCGATGCTGAACAGCACACTCAGGTTGCCGCGCTGATCGAAGAAGGTCTCACGGATGCGGTCTGCCCGCTCCAGCTGTTCGATCACATCGCTGCGGATCAGTGATTGCCCCTGCTGGCCGGCCTGCAGGGCTTCGAGGTTATCCTTCAGGAAGACCTTCAGGTACTGATCGTTGAACTGCTGCAGCCGCCCCTTCGGCCCGAAGAAGGCCTCGAAGTCGTCCAGCGAAGCATCAGGCGCCCGAACCACGAAAGGGTAGCGCCCTGCCAGGCGCTGCTGGAAGAAGCTGTATACCTCGGCATCCCAGCGCCGCTCCAGCTCGCGCAGGGCTTCAACATTCAGCACTTGTGCCGTTTGATCCGCCACTTTCCGGACTTGGTGGTTGATTGGCTCTGGCAAGCCGGTGGCGACTCGCTGCAAGGTGCCAATTGGATCCTGCCCCGTCATCGAGAAACGTTGATGCACAGCGCGCAGTGCAGCTTTGCCTCTGTCCGGGCTGTCCTGCACCGCCTTGGCGTAATCATGAAGGGCCGCAATGGCGCCAAGGGTTTCATCGTAGTAGCTCGGCTTCTCGCCCGCTGCCTGCAACATGGCGCTCAGCCCGGTAAAAGCCCGCTGAATAGCCCAGGCCTGATGTTGCTCGGCGTTGCTGCTTTTCGGTTGCAGCGCTGCGGTCTCTTTGGGGGGCTCGACGTTTGCAGGTGTAGAAAGTGAAGTGTTATCTCTTACCGTATCCAGCAACCGATGCAGGGGGGCCGCGGGCCCGGTGAACTGCTGCAGGATCGCAACCCCATGATCCAGATCGCGGAAGTCAGCCACTGAAATGGCGTTCAAGGCGCGCCGCCAGCTGTCAACGTAGTCCGCGCTGTACAAGTTGCGCAGCCGCTCGCTCAACGCCTCCCGATCAGCGTCCGAATAATCAAGCTGACCGCGTTCACCCAATGCCCATTGGTCGATCATTGCCATGTCGGCAAACCGCTGACTGCGCGGTTCGAAGTACTCCTTGAAGCCTTTGGCGGTGAGCAGCGGTGCCAGCAGGACATCATCGCCCTTTCTGGCACTGCCAGATAACTGATACACCACATCAAAGGCTGGACCCACTTGATGACGCAGGTCCAGGCCGGTATGCAACTGCTCCCCGGCCTGCTGTTTCAGGCTCGCATACACTCGCTCTGGCAGCGGTACCCTGCGCAGGGCCTGCTGTACCTCGGCAATACGCTGGCTGAACTGCGCAAGGTCGGTGTCGGCATAGGCCAACGCGTACTTCAGGTGCCGCATCAGGTCCCGTTGCAGTTGGCCCTGACCGGGGAACTTCTGTTGCCACTGGCGGGCCATCCAGTCTTCGACCCACTCGGTTCGTCGGTTCTGGCGGTCCTCCAGCATGCGGTAAACCCTGAGTGCAGCCATTTGCTGCTCACTGCCTGGGGGCGCCGCGTTCATGACATCGACCACGCCGCTGGCCAGGGCCGGCAAGAAGCGTTTGGAGAGCAAGCTCAGGTAGGCCTCATCGACCGTAGGCCCGATAGCTCGCCCCTGATACAGACCTAGATCCGCAACACCCGGCCACGCAGCGCGATAGTCGCCAAACACCGACACGGCATCTCGGATCTGGTCCAGCGGCGCCAGCAGGTTGCGCCCGGTCGGATCCAACCGCTGATCCACTTCGTAATGACTGTATTCCCTGCTCTTGGCGAGCACATTGGCGGCTTTGGCACCATTGATATCGAAGTAACGCTGCCAGCTGGCAATAGCCACACAGACTGCCAAAACCCCTACACCTGAGCCTACCCAGAGCAACTGACGCTTGGTGCGCGCCACCCTTATGTTGTCGCCGGCAAGCCCGGCCTCCTGATAGATGACCCGTTTGAATGCGTGCTGGATGAAATAGGCCAGCGCCTTGCCTTGCGCCTTGCCCTCGAGCAACGGCAGCTTCGTCTTGTAAGGCTGTGCCGCTTCACGCACGAACGCATTGAGCATGTCACCCTGCTGCACGACCGAAGACCAGTACACGCCACGCACCAAGGCAGGCGTGGTGAAGCGGTCGCTTGCCAGCGCTTCTTTCAGAAAACCCAGCAGTATGGGGCGCAACCCCATTAGCTGCGCATGTAATGTGAAGAGACGCGTTCGCGATGGCGCCTCACCTATCGTATCGAGACGATCAACTACCTGCTCAAACGTCTGCCTGAGCAATAGGTCGTAGTGATCGCCGTACTCTTCCAGCCAGGCGTCGAACGTTCCCACCGCATCCAGCTTGAAGGTGAAGCCCAGCATCTTTTCCCGCGAGCCAGCAGGAAGCCCGGCATAAAACTGGTCAAAACCATCCAGCAGATCGAACTTGGTCAACACTACATACAGCGGCAGGCGGGAGCCCAACTGACTGCTCAGCTCGTACAGCCGCGCACGCAAAACATGCGCGAGTGCAACACGCTGCTCAGGTGTGCCGTGCAGCAGCGCAGGGAGGTCGACAGCCAGCAGCACGCCGTTGAGTGCTCTTTGGCTGCGGTTGCGCACCAACCAACCCAGCAAGTGTTGCCACAACCTGGCTGCAGCATCGGGAGGAACGTCATTGGCATCGGCTTGCTCGGGTGGCGAAACTGGCCGCGATGCTTGACTGATGAAGGCGCCCGGTGGATCGATGATCAATGCCTCGTTGCTGACCCACCAACCGAGCGGGTAGGCGAGCGCTTGCGCTTGTCGGCCCCGTGCCTGCGCCTTGTCGATGTGCGTCAGCGAGAAATTCTGTTCGGTACGGTCGATGAAGCTGGTCTTGCCGGCGTGCTGGTCGCCCAATACCAAGTACCAGGGCAATCGGTACAAGGCGCGTCGCCCACCCGCATTGTGCAGAAATCGCGAAAGCCCTTGGTTCAATGCCTTCTCTTGCGCCTGAACGAACGGCAACGTGCGGTCCAGCTCGGCGGCCACCGCCTGATTGCGTTCTGCCTGCAGGCGGTGATTACGCTTGCGCAACACAACCAGCCAGCACAGCAGGGGCACCAACACGAGTACCAGACTGGCCAGCCCTCGATGGGCCATGCTGGCCAACGGTTGCTGCTCGCGCCACGTCCATTGCGGACCGAGCCACCAGATGGCAACCAGCATCAGTACAGCACCCAGTACGAGTAGCACCGGCATGGCCAGGCTGATACGGGTCACCCAGGGCAAGGCCCAGCGTTTGATGTACTTCCATAGTGGGTTCATCGTGACTCCCGTTCCTTGTTCCGATCAGCCTGTATTAGCGGTGCCGCATACCGCTGGAGGCGTTGAAACACCTCCGGCTCCCAGGCGCTGGCGGCGGTTTCCTGCATCGTTATGGCTACACCTGCACATAGGTCCCGGGCCAGCCACGACACGCCCCGAGCGGCCAACAGGTCAGCGGCAATGACGGTGGTATGGCAATGCTCACGGGGGGTGTGGAGCTCCGCCTGCATCCCCTGTAGCCTGAGCAAGACCGGCTCCACGCCACCCGCTTCCAACTGGCTGACCAGTTCCTCACGCAGGCTGACAAACTCATGGGTGGCTGCCCCCAGATCCGATGCGCTTTGTGTGCCCTTGAGCCACGCCAGGCATTGGTCATCGACAAACACCCGGCCGTCGCTGAAGCACAACTGCTGCAGTGCCGGCAAGCGCTGCACGAACCGTGCGGTCGCAGCACGAATGGCTTCAGCCACCTCGCTCATGGCCAACCGCGTGGCGGCGGTGGCCGCGAGGAAACTGCCGCGTATCCAGTAGGGGCAAGCCGTCACACTCTTTTCGATCCGCAATAGCAAAGCCGCGTCAATGGCGGTCCCCGCAATGGCCTCTTCATAATCACCGGCAATATCCTGAGGTACGGCCATCAGCTCGGTGCGGTTACCTTGCTTGGTTTGAGGTGCCGCCTGGATATGAGCCCACAAGCCGAACCGACGTAACAGGTAGCCGGCAGGATCATAGGGATCCTGATGGTTGATCAGCTCGGCCATAGTGAGCATCGCCCTTCGGGACTCACGCTCGCTGCCCAGCGACACACGCGGCATTGGCGTGGCGATGAAATCGGCCATTGGTGCAGATTTGATACCGCTTGCAGGGGCCTTGGCCGTTGTTGAGTCACTCGCGCCGTTAGCCAGCTCTATGTGTTTGCCAAGCAGCTGCTTCAGTTCGCCCAGAACGGCTTCATCCAGCTGCGCGGCCGCTTGCTGCTGTTGCAAACGTTCCAAAGCGTCCTGTGCCACCGCCGCATGAGCGGGGCTGTATGTGAAGTGGTCCAGCTGTGGCAGCGCTTCGATGAGACGATTGAGTATCAGGGCAACCAACTTGCGTTTACCCAAGAAACCCTTAGGGCCCGGTTTGGGGTACGAACCTTCCCAATACTGCTCGATCAAACCGGCGAGCATTGCCAAGGTAAAAACCCACCGTTCCCAACATCGGCTGCGCAGCCAGGCGGCACTGAGATGCGCGGCGATGCGCAAATGTTTGCACTGCGAACCTAGGTACTGGCAGGACGCTTCTTCGATGTAAACCCAGTCGATGGAAGCCTCCTGCAGCCCACCCAGCTTGATCATCTCCTGGTCAATGGCCTGGTAGGTTTCGTCCTCCACATCGAACAAACCAGCAGGGCTCTGAGCGTCGATGGGGGCAAGTAACCGGGCAATTTCCTGTGCGGTGACCTCTGTTACCAACGACATGCTTTGCGCGCCTCATCGATGAGTGGGTCGAGCCCCTTAGCGTCGAAAACCAGGCCGTCAACGGCTGGGTTGTCACTTTCGACGTGAATGCGCTTAGCCCCGATCAATTGCTTGATCTGCTCGATGCCCGGCAGCCCTCGCCCGGCATCGAGCACCTGACCGTTCTCTCTCACCTGCCAGGGCGTAGGGACAGTTGAGCCATGTTCCCCTAGCAATTGCACGGTCACCCGGCCGGTATCGATGGGGTGCGCGGTGATCAGTTGGAGCCTGGAGATGTTCTGCACACAACTGATCACCAAGTAGGGCGCCGGTGTGACCACGGTGTCGGCAGGCGCCGAAATCATGACCTCGTCATCCCCACGACTGAGACGGAACATGAGGTCCCCGGGTGCGCGCTCGAGCGCCTGAGTCACTACGCGACTCACAGTGGGCGCATCTTGCTCTTGCGCTGACCACTGTCGACTCATCGTGTGCGCCGGCGTGCCCGCAGCCTGGTCAAAACATGCCAAGCGCTCGATGTCAGACACGATTCGTGGACAGTCCCGCGGCTCGACTGCCAAGGCGGGCGCCCAGCAAAACAGTAATAAAAGCCAAACGCCATTTGGATAGCGAGGAATCATTCCATCTCAACTCTGTTATTCAACAGCACACCGGTACTGGCAACCAGCCGGCCACTCCACAACAGCGAAACAAGGCTAGTACACGAAGACGGATACTTACAAGAAATTATTTTGTTACATATTCAAACTCGACGCTAGGCAAATATTAAGCGCATGGTTTTTTAGCAACACGACGCTCAAGCATCGGATGCTTCAGCCATTCATGTTTAATATTAAACGCCAACTTGTAGGACGCATCCTACATATAGGCCTCGCACCAGCAAGGATATATAGCCATGCGCAAATCATCCGGTTCTGTCGCACCCAAAGAACGCATCAACATCAAGTATGTACCCGCCACTGGCGATGAACACGCCGAAATAGAGCTGCCGCACAAGATGTTGGTGCTGGGTGATTTCGGTCTGGATGACACCCGCGCTTTGGAAGACCGCTCAGTCATGCGCATCGATAAACACACCTTCAACAACGTGTTGAACGATGCCGCTGTCAGCCTGGCCATGTCCGTGCCCTCCGAGCTCAGCACAGCCCCGGATGCGGAGCTGGCGGTCGCCCTGCAGTTCACGTCCATCGACGACTTTGGACCCGATAGCATCGCCCGCCAGGTTCCGGAGCTGAATAAGTTGCTGAAGCTACGCGAAGCGTTGGTGGCCCTCAAAGGCCCGCTGGGCAACGTGCCGGCGTTTCGCAAGCAACTGCAGCACCTGCTGAGCAACGAGCAAGCGCGCAAACAACTCGCCGAAGAACTGGACCTGGTGCTTGAGGCGCCTAAACAAGACTGAGACAACGGAGCGTCCCCATGCCAAAGCAAAACAGCACGACCCTCACGGCTGAAACAACAACCGAGACATTGAGCAACGCCACCTTGCTCGACCAGATCATGGCAGAAACCAGATTGGTGCCCTCTCAAGAGGGCTATCAAGTCGCTCGCCAGGGTGTATCGGCCTTTATTGCCGACATCCTGAAAACTCATGACCCTGATCAATTAATCAATAAGCACCGCGTTGATCAGATGATTGCAGAGCTGGATCGGGTACTCGGCAAACAGATGGACGCCATCCTGCACCAGCCCGCGTTCCAGCAGCTCGAGTCGGCTTGGCGCAGCCTCAAACTTCTGGTCGACCGCACAGACTTTCGCGAGAACATCAAACTTGAGGTTTTGCATGTCAGCAAGGACGACTTGCTCGACGACTTCGAGCATGCGGCCGACATTACCTGCAGTGGCATTTATAAACATGTCTACACCGCAGGGTATGGCCAATTTGGTGGTGAACCGGTTGCCGCGATGGTCGGCAACTACAGCTTCGGCCCCTCTTCACCCGATATCAAGCTATTAAGTTACATGGCCTCGGTCGGCGCCATGTCACATACCCCTTTTCTTGCCGCACCCTCCCCTGAATTCTTCAACCTCAGCAGCTTTGAAGAGTTGCCCAACCTGAAGGAGATCAAGGACATCTTCGCCGGCCCACGGCACGCCAAGTGGCGCGCGTTCCGTGAAAGTGAGGATTCGCGCTATGCGGCGCTTGCCGGGCCGCGCTTCATGCTCCGCTCTGCCTATCATCCGCAAGAAAACCCCGTGCAGAGCTATCACTACGCCGAGGACATCGCCGGCCGACACGAAAACTACCTGTGGGGCAACTCCGCCTTCCTGCTGGCCAGTTGCATCAACGACAGCTTTGCCCGCTACCGCTGGTGCCCGAACATCATCGGCCCACAGTCGGGTGGCGCCGTCGAGGACCTGCCGGTACACCTGTACGAGTCCCTGGGTCAGTTGCAGGCCAAGATTCCGACCGAAGTCCTGATCTCCGACCGCAAGGAGTTCGAGCTGGCCGAAGAGGGCTTCATCGCCCTGACCATGCGCAAGGACAGCGACAACGCCGCGTTCTTCTCAGCCAACTCGGTACAAAAACCCAAACACTTCCCCAAGACCCCCGAAGGCCTGCAAGCGCAGACCAACTACAAGCTCGGCACCCAGCTGCCTTACCTGTTCATCGTCAACCGGCTGGCCCACTACATCAAGGTGCTGCAGCGCGAACAGATCGGTAGCTGGAAGGAGCGCAAGGACCTTGAATCCGAACTGAACAAATGGATCAGGCAGTACGTTGCCGACCAGGAAAACCCGTCAGCCGATGTGCGCAGCCGCCGTCCGTTGCGTGCTGCGCGGGTGGAGGTTTCGGACATTGCCGGTGACCCGGGCTGGTACCAGGTTTCGCTCGCCGTGCGCCCGCATTTCAAATACATGGGCGCGAACTTCGAGATCTCCCTGGTCGGACGGCTCGACACGCAATGAGTGGTCTTTTCAGTCGTTTGAAGGTGGATCAGTCAGTTAGCCGCGAACCCTCCCTGCAGGAGAGCGCTTCCCAGAAGTTCGCCGCCATCAAGTGCCACCTCGAAACGTTACTCAACGCTCGCCAGGGTTGCTCCAAAAGCAGCCCTGAACTGGGCCTGCGTGACTTCAACGGGCACGACGTCAGCAGTGGCGACCTTCTGCAGCAAGTGCGCGCGGACATCCGCCGCACCCTTCAGCGCTTTGAGCCGCGCGTGCACGTGCGAACGCTCAACGCCATGCCCGATTGTCATGCCCCGCTGGAGCTGCATTTCAGGCTGGACTGCCTGGTACAGGTCAACAACCACACGGAGCAGCTGCAACTGGAGCTGCTGGTCAACGGCCATAACCGCCACACCCGCGTGAGGTGACCCATGACACTCAAAGACCGATTCAGCGAAGAGTTGCGTTACCTGCATGAACTGGGGAACGACTTCGCCCAAGACAACCCACAACTTGCCCGGCTGCTTGGCAAGGGTGGCAGCGACCCGGATGTCGAACGCCTGATGGAAGCCTTTGCATTTCTCACGGCCAAGCTGCGGCTCAAGCTGGAGGACGACCTGCCGGAGCTGACGCACCCCATGCTGCAGCTGCTGTGGCCCAATTACCTGCGGCCTTTGCCAAGTGCCACGATCATTCAGTTTACGCCGCGCAAGCAGGCGCTCAGCCAGTCGCACCGTATCCCCAGCGGCTCACGGCTCTTTTCCAGACCCGTGGACGGAGTGCCCTGCGAATTTCGAACCTGCACAGCGGTGGACATCCACCCGTTCGAGATCGATGCGGTAGGTGCGACCCAGACACTCGACAGTTCGGCGGTTTGGCTCGGTTTGCGAACATTGGTCGAGCGGCCATTGAATACCCTGGGCTGCGCCAGTCTCGACTTCCATCTGGGCGGAGACACCCTTACAGCCCGCACGCTGTATCTGTGGCTGTCCCAGTACCTTGATCAGGTCAGCGTGACTATCAATGGCGAGGTTCGCAGGCTGCCGTCCAGCAGCGTCGTCTTCCCGGGTTTCAGCCCGGACCAAGCGTTGCTGCCTTACCCCCAGAACGTCTTCGACGGCTACCGGATTCTGCAGGAGTATTTTGTATTTCCCGAGCGTTTCCACTTCTTCAGCGTAACCGGGCTGGAAAAGGCCTGGCCCGATCAAACGGCTGAGAGCGTCGGCCTCGAATTTCACTTCACCCGCCAGTTACCGGATTCGCTGCGTGTCGGCAGCGCCGACTTCAGCCTGTTCTGCACCCCTGCGGTGAACCTGTTCAGCCACAGCGCCGAACCCATCGACCTCTCCAGCCGGCCCGCCCAGGTCGAGCTTACGCCCCGAGGTAAGCAGCCGCACGCCTATGAAATCTTCAGTGTCGACCAGGTCATCAGCACCCGCACGACCACTGATGGCAGTACCGGTGAACACCTTCGCACGTTCCGCCCTTTTGAGTCATTCGCCCATGAGATCGAGCATGTGCAAGGTCGCACCGCCCTGTACTACCGGTACAGTATCGAAGACTCATTGCGGGGCGATGGCGTCATGCACCGCATCGCATTCGTACGTGCCGACGCCAATGCCTACATCGGCGAGCTGGAAACAGCGTCCATCGACCTGACCTGTACCAACCGCGACCTGCCGCTGGCGTTAACCGTCGATGACATCAATGTGACTTCCGAGGTCACACCACCCTTGGCCACCTATACCAACCTGCGTCCTCCCACCCGCCCCTACCGGCCGGTACTGGACGGCCAGTTGCAGTGGGCCCTGATCTCCAACATGTCGCTCAATTACCTGTCGCTGCTATCGGCCGAACCGCTGAAAGCGGTCATCAATGCCTATGACTTTGCCGCCCTGCATGACATCCAGCAAACCCGCACCACCCGTAAACGCCTCGATGGCATTCGGGATATTCAAACCGAGCCTTTGGATTGGTTGATCAAGGGCCAACCCATTCGCGGGTTGCGTACACGGCTGGAGCTGGATCAAGGCGCATTCCTCTGCGAAGGCGACCTGTACCTGTTCGGTTGCGTACTGGCGCACTTCTTTGCCCTGTACGCCAGCATCAACGCCTTCCACCAACTGGAAGTGATCAACACCACCAACAACGAGCGCTACACATGGCCCATCCAGACCGGCAAACAACCGCTGTTCTAGCCGACCAGCTGCTCGCCGAGGCACACCAGTACAACTTCTTCCAGTTGCTGGAGCGCCTGCACGGCTTGCACGGGGATGACCTGGAACCACGCTGGCCTGCCCCGGCCACACGGCTGCGCGTACGGCTTGCCAGCGACCCGCGCCTGACCTTTCCCGTGTCCGACGTCTACAAGGCCGAACGCATGCCTGAAACAGAAGACCGCTATCGCGTGTGCACCACATTCATGGGGCTGCACGGCACAGACTCGCCCTTGCCCACCTATTACCTGGAAGAAGTGTCGTACGAGCATGCCCATGGCATCGGTGTGCGGCCGGCCTTCTTTGACTTTTTCAATCACTACCTGCTCAGCCTGTTGCACCGCATCTGGCGCAAGTACCGCTATTACATCCGCTTCCAGCCGGGCGCGACCGACGGCTTCTCGCAGTACCTCTTTGCCCTGCTCGGCCTGAATGACAAACAACTGCGCGGCGACACCCCGCTGCCCTGGAGCCGCCTGCTCAGCTTCGCCGGGGTAATTGCCAGCCGCAGCCGAGCGCCGGGTACCGTTGCCGGCATCATCGCCCACTGTTTCGACTTGCAGCAGGTGCACATCCGCGAGTTCGAGACCCGCTTGGTTCCCACCACGGCCAGACAGCTGGTGAGCCTGGGCCGCCGCAATGGCCAGTTGGGCAGCTCCTTCATGGTCGGCAGCCGCACGCGAACCCGCAGCAGCAAGTTCACCATCGTGATCAGCGAACTCGACCAGGAGCAGTTGCGGGACCTGTTGCCCAGCGGCATCAACTTCAATCGCTTGCGTGCACTGATCGATTTCCTGTTGCGTGACGGGCTGGCCTACGACCTGGAGCTGCGCCTAAAGCAGAACGCGCTGTCGCCCTTCTGCCTGCACCGTAGCCGAGGCGCCTACCTGGGCTGGACCAGCTTTGTCGATGACCGTCACGGCCAGATCAGCCCTGTCGTGCGGTTCCGGGGGCGCTCATGAGCACATTGACCTTGAGCATCACCAACCTTGATCAGTTGCAACACAACGTCACTGCCCGACATCAGTTTGACCGCACGGGCGGCACTCTCGGCAGCGCAGGGGCCACCTGGCGGATCAACGATCGTGAGCAGACCATTGCACCGATCCATTGCGAGATTCGCTGGATCGAGGGCAGCTTCTGCGTGATTGACCGTTGCCACCGTACCTACCTGAATGACAGCCACGACAGCTTGGGAGCGCTCGCCCCCCGGCGGCTGCTGGAAGGTGACCAACTGCGCGTTGGCGCCTATCGCCTGCAAGTTCAATTTACACGGGCCGATGCACGCTCGGTGGAGGACCTGTTCAGGCCTGAACAGCACACCCTTGATCACTGGCTACTGGAGGCTCCAGCCAACCCTTGGCAACCCACTTCAGGCGCCAAGCACGTTGTCGCAGACATCTGCACAGCCTTCGCGCCAGGTATCGGCAACGATCCCTTGGCAGCACTGGACACCGCGACAGGGGCAGCCCAAGAGAGCCCTCTGGAACACCTGATTGCAGGAGAACGCCCATGACCCGTCATTCATTCGTGGCCGGCCTGCTGATTGCGCTACTCGGGCTTCCCGGTTGCACCTCCCTGAGCAAAATCGGCCAAGTGGTGATGGATCCCTCGGTACCCGTCGGCGCACCCAGGGAACACCCTACCCAAGTCGCGTTCAGCATCAATGCCAGCCCGACGCTCAATGGCAATCCGAACAGCCTTGAGATGGCGCCCGAGGGGGAGCCCGTCATCGAGCCAAGCCCCTATGGCGTTAGCCTGAGCGCAGGTGACCCCTACGTGCTGACCGAAAAGGTCGGGGCTTTGTTCGAGTACCTTCAGGAGCACTTCCCGGCAATCTCGCCCGTCGACATGCCAGTGGAGGAAGGCGAGGAGCCGGCGCGCTCCCCCTTGGAAGAAAGTGCCCCCGGCAGCTACGACGATCCGACTGTAGTCCTGACCTTGCCGCCCACCACTACCGTGACGGCAGAGCCAATCGCTACCTCCATGGCCATCAAAATCCTGCAACTGCGCGACGATTCGCTGCTGCGCAACAGTGTGTATGAGCTGTTGGACAAGGACCCGGCCAAAGCGCTGCGAAGCACCTACATCCGCGATGACGACTACCTGCTGCGGCCCGGCCAGTTCAAGTTCATCCCCTTTGCGCCTATCGAGCCGGACACCCGCTTCGTTGCGGTGATTGCCGACTACCGCAACCAGGAAAACGCCACCTGGAGCCAAGTGCTGCGCATCCCCCCTCGCGGCCACCAGATCATCTTGTCGGTGTTGCTCAACGACAAGCAGGTTCTGCTCAAGGAGGAAGACTGATGGCGCCTGTAACGCTGGCCTTCCCCCTCAATCACGCTGACACGGAGCGCTCATGAGTTCACGTAACCCCGTCTTGTGGCCTGAAGGCCTGTTCGTCAAACCGCAGCATTTCCAGCAAGCTGCCCGTGCCGCCGAAGCGGCTGTGCATCAACGTATTGGCAGCCTGAACGCCGCCTTCTATGGCTTCAGCGAGCTGCAGTTGAACGACGAGTACCTGAGCCTGGGCAAGGTCGCCATCACCCGTGCACGGGGCATCATGCCAGACGGCACGGTGTTCGATATCCCTGCAGACCTGCCACCGCCGCCACCGCTGGAAATCGAAGACGACGGCGCGAAAGACAGCGAGATCTACCTGTGCCTGCCGCTGCGCACCGAAGGTGGCCGTGAAGTTAGCTGGCCCGATAACCCCGCCAACTTCCGTTACAGCGCCCAGGCCCTGGAAATCAAGGACACCCACAGCGCCGACGGTGACCTGGTCCAAGTCGACCTGGCAGTGCCCAACCTGCAGCTTAAACGCAAGGCTGAAGACAGCAGTGCCTACACCCGCCTGGCCGTGACGCGCATTCTGGAACGGCGCCCCGATGGCAGCCTGCAACTGGATGCAGGCTTCTATCCCACCAGCGTTTCAGTGCGGGCCATACCCGCGCTGCAAAGGTTTCTGGAAGAAATCACCAACGCCCTGCGCGAACGCGCACGTAACCTCGCCGCCCGTATCGGCGCCTCAGGGCAGTCCGGCATCGCCGATATCCGCGACTTCAACCTGCTGCAGGCCATGAACCGCTGGTGGCCATGCTTCCAGCATCTGGCCAGGCAAGGGCAAACCCACCCCGAACAGCTGTAACTGTGCATGAGCCAGGCCTGTGGCGAGTTCGTGACGTTTACCGACGAGAGCCGGCTGCCACAGGAATATCCCGCCTATCAACATACCGCGCTGCGCACCTCCTTCAAGCCGCTGGAGGACACGCTACGCCGGGCACTGAGTACGGTACTGCAACCCCGCGCCGTTTCGCTGCCGCTGGAAATGCTGGAGTACGGCGTCATGACGGCCGTGCTGGAGGACCGTCGGCTGATCGATGAGGCCACCTTCATCCTGGCCGTACGCGCCGATGTGCCACCCCAGGCGTTGCGCCAGATGTTCATCCAGAAAGCCAAGATCACTTCACTCGAAGCGCTGGAGAACCTGGTACCGCTGCAACTGCCCGGCATCCCTCTGAACGCCTTGCCGGTTGCACCTCGCGACCTGCCCTTCCACGCAGGCTTCAGCTATTTCGAGCTGGACCGGCGTGACCCGGCGTGGGCGTGCATGAAAACAGCCAATGGCTTCGGGCTTCATGTGGCTGGGGACTTCCCTGGGCTGGAGCTGCAGTTCTGGGCGATCAGGAGTGAATGAGATGAAAGAGGCTACTCACGCCCCTCAAGATGACAACAAGGGGTTCTTCGGGGCGATAAACAATGCAGATAGCGGAGTGAAGATCCCGTCTCAGGATTCAACGCCAGCAGTCCCGGGCGAGCCTGCTTTTGAGGGGTACCCCGCCGACCCTGAATTCCAGCTGCGTGGCGGGTACGACAACCTGATGCTGGATGCCGCCGCCCCTCTATTCGGCCTGGTGATACGCCTGCGCTCCCTGGATGCCTTGCCTAACATCAAGGACGTGCACCAGCAAGTGCGTAACCAGATCGACAACATTCGCGAGGAGATACGCCAGCACGGTTACGAACCCGCTCAGTTGCTGGCCTACTCCTACGGTCTTTGCCTGTTCATTGATGAAGCAGTTATGGACAGGCCCTGGGGCAAGACCAGCTGCTGGAGCCAGGAACCGCTGCTCAGCATCTTCCACGACGAAACCTGGGGTGGGGAGAAGATCTTCACGGTTCTCTCGCGCCTTATGCAGGAGCCCGAGCGCTACCAGGACGTGCTGGAGTTCATGTACTTCGCACTGTGCCTCGGCCTGAAGGGCAAGTACGCCATCGCGCCGAAGGGCGAAGCATCCCTGAACACACTGATACACCAACTTCACGGGGTTATCCGAGCACTGCGCGGCCCGACGCCGGAGACCGTTTGCGATCCCTATACCAACGTCGCCCCACGCAATTTCCGCATGAACCGGCAATGGCCGTGGTGGAGCCCGCTGGCTATCTCCGCCCTGGTAATGGCGGTGGCTTACAGCATCTATAGCTACCGGCTGAACCTGATTACCACGGAGGTGCTGGCGTCGCTGAACGGCATCTTGCAGCAGTAGCAAGCCCACGCAGGGCACAACGGGTTTCAAGGAGTTAGCGAGGCGTTTGCTTCGTTGAAAAGCCCATCGTTCCCGATGGCCACGCCACCCTGAGTGCGCGTGCTTTATCCACATGGACGCAGGAGAGACTGCCATGCCAACACCCGCCTACATCAAGATCACTGGCCAAACTCAAGGCAACATCACTGCTGGTGCATTCACCGCTGACTCCGTCGGCAATGTTTACCAGCAAGGCCATGAAGACGAAATCCTGGTTCAGGAGATCAAGCATGAGGTCACGACGCCTACTGATCCACAAAGCGGCCAACCCAGCGGTCAGCGTGTACACAAGCCGTTCACGTTCACCAGTTCGCTCAACAAAGCCACGCCGCTGATGTATCAAGCGCTGGCCACCGGCGAAATGCTGCCGACCGTCGAAGTCAATTGGTACCGCACCTCGACGGAGGGCAAACAAGAGCACTTCTTCACCACCAAGCTCGAAGACGCAACCATCGTCAGCATCAATACCGTCCTGCCCCACGCTCAAGACAAGGAGAACGAGAACTACACACAACTGATCGAGGTAGCACTGGCCTACAGGAAGATCATGTGGGAGCACGGGGTAGCCGGTACCGCTGGCTCTGATGATTGGCGAGCACCGGTCGCCTGATTCTCATGAATGCTCCGGGCGGGCCTACCTGCCCGGACTTTGTGTCACCTCAGACGGCGGACAAGGATTGCTTATGCCTAGTCAATCTGATTTGCGTTACAGCTTCCAGCCACTGGTTGGAAAAGCCGAACTCGAAGTGGTGTCGTTCGAGCTCCGCGAGGGCGTCAGCATGCCCTTCGAGTTGGAGCTGAAACTGATCAGCTTCGAAAACGATATCGACTTCGGCCACCTGCTCGACAAACCCGTGCTCTTCACCCTCTGGGAAGGCGAGCGCCCAGTGCGCTACGTGCATGGTCTGGTCAGCCGTTTCAGCCAGGCTGAAAGTGGCTTCCACCGCACCTACTATGACGCGCTGGTCGAGCCGCAACTGGCCCGTGCCGGCCTGCGCTCGAACTGGCGCATCTTCCAGCAAAAGACCGTGCCGCAAATTCTCGAGCTGATGCTCCAGCGCCAGGGAATCAACCAGTACGAACTGCGCGCCAGTATGGACTACCAGGTCCGCGAGTTCTGTGTGCAGGCCGGTGAGACGGACCTGGCGTTCATCGCCCGCCTGGCTGCTGAAGAAGGCTTCGTCTACCGCTTTGCGCACAGTGAAAAGCTGCACAAGCTGATCATCACCGACCGGCTGCAATCATTTGGGCTGATCAGCCATGGTGCCATCAAGACCGACGATGACGACGAGGGCTTCTTCGATGCCGACGAGCCTGTAGGCCCTGACAGCGTACTGTACCAACCCGCCAGCGGTGGCGATCAAGCCACGCCCTGCCTTCGCCGCTTGCGCTACAGCGAGCAGGTACGCACTGCCCGCCAAGTGCAGCGCGACTACACCTTCACCAACCCCGCCTACCGCCAGGAGCACAGAGCCGCCGGGCCCTTCCTGGAACACCAGTCCAAAGAGTACGAATACTTCGATTATCCAGGTCGTTACAAACGCGATGCCGTCGGCAAGCCGTTCACTGAAAACCGCATTACTGCTCTGCGCCACGATGTACGGGTTGCCGAGGTTGAGGGTGACGATATTCGCCTGCAACCGGGCCTTAGCTTCACCCTGACAGGGCACCCGCGCGATGACCTCAATGCCCATTGGCGGGTGAAAGCGGTTACCCATAAGGGCCACCAGTTCACCAGCCTGCAGGAAGAAGCCGCCGGCGCGGATATCAGCACGCGCTACGAGCAAACCGCCCTGCTGATCCCAGGCCGGACCGAATGGCGCCCTGCCCCTCTGCCCAAACCACGTGTTGACGGCCCGCACATGGCGACCGTGGTTGGCCCGAAGGGAGAAGAAATCTATTGCGATGAGTGGGGCCGGGTGAAGGTCAGCTTTCCCTGGGACCGTGAAAGCCAGAACAACGAGTTCAGTTCCTGCTGGGTGAGGGTTTCACAAGCCTGGGCAGGTGGTAGCTGGGGCGCAATGGCCATCCCGCGCATCGGCCAGGACGTGATCATCCAGTACGTCAATGGGGATCCCGACCAACCGATGATCACCGGGCGCACCTATTGCGGCGATCAGCTGCCGCCGTATGACCTGCCCGACCACAAGACCCGCATGACCATCAAGAGCCAGACACACAAGGGGGACGGCTTCAACGAGTTGCGTTTTGAGGATGAGCTGGGTCGGCAAGAGGTGTTCATCCATGCGGAGAAGGACCAGAACAACGTCGTCAAGCACAACGAAACCACCTTCGTCGGCAACGACCGCAGTGAACGCGTCGATCATAACGAGACGATTTCCATTGGTGACCACCGTACTGAGGACGTGGGCAAGAACGAGACCATCAGTATCGGTGCCAACCGCAGCGTGACCATCGGTGCCAACAAGACCGAAACCATCGCATTGGCCAAGGCGGAGACCATCGGCCTCGCCAAGGCCCTGACGATTGGGGCGGGTTACCAGGTCAGCGTTGGCGCAGCCATGAACACGACGGTCGGGCTTAGCCAGAGCGAACAGGTGGGCGTTCATAAGTCGGTCATCGTCGGCAACACGTTCAGCATCACCGCAGGTGACGAACTCAGCATCACAGTGGGCAAGTCATCGCTGGTGATGAAATCCGACGGCACCGTGCTGATCAACTGCAGCAACTTTGACTTCAGTGCCACAGGGCCTGTGCAAATCAACGGCAAGGATGTCGATATCAACTGAAGGGGTAACCCAAGATGGAGTTTCGCAACCTGACGCCATTTGACGTCAAGTGCTTTAGCGCGCTTGCGCCTGACGGTCAGGAACATCCTGTCATCGCCATGAAAGTCGGGTATCGGCTTGAGCCGATTGAGGGCTGTCCTTGCCGACTCCGGGCCGCTGTCATCGATGATGAACCACTGCCGCTGTGCATGGCCGACACTTACTATGCAGGGATTGGCAGCAGCTCCGTACTCGAAGAGAGCGACCTGGCGCCCTTCAAGCCACGCTGCGATGTGATTGTCGTCGGCCATTCCCATGCGCCAGCAGGGCAACCTGCGACTACGTGGGAAGCCGGCATCCGTGTTACATCGACTCGTCCCAAGCAAATAATCCCTGATCCGCCACCCCCAAAGCGGGCGCCGAATGTTTACCTCACCGCCGATGAACTGCAGGCGCACCAAGCACGAATACTTGAGGTGCGACAACGCAACAGAGAGCACCTCACTCCGCGCGTGTTGTTGGACAAGACACTGCGCTTTACCGGTCCACGAGAGTTTCATCACAACTTCTTTGGCTGGCACCTCACCGACCCAGCGCCTGCCACACGCGTTCCTCTACGCTGGGAACATGCGTTTGGAGGCGCCAGCCAGTTTGCCAATCCTGATTATGGGCATAACCCCGAAGCGCCTGAATTCCTGCTCAATGAAGTCTGCTTCAGTAATCCACTGGGCTGTGGCTGGCTGGAACAACGCCATGAAAAGCTGCATTACGAGCAGACCGGCGAAAAGCTCGCCAGCCTGCCTGCACCTCAGCTCGAGCATTTGGACGAGCCCATCGAACGCCTGCTGCGCTCGCGGCATCCAGCCGGCCCGCTAGATGCCGCTGCCATGGCGGAGGTGGCGGCCTCCTATGGCTGCAGCCCGGCCGGCTTTGGCATCGTTGGCCGCGCTTGGGCACCACGCTTGGCACTTGCTGGCACTTATGACGAAAACTGGGAAGACAATCACTGGCCAGGTCTGCCACAAGATTTCGATTTCGGCTACTGGAACGGCGCCCCAGTTGACCAGCAGGTAGCGTTTCCTACACCCGATGCACGCCTTGCCCTATTCAACCTGGTTGATCCATCCCTGAGCCAGGATGGCCACTGTGAAGTCCAGCTTCCAGGCCATCGCCCCTTCGTGCTCATGCGCATGACCAACGGCGTGATGCTGCCCCTGCCAATGCTCACCGACACTCTGCGCATCGATACCGACGCCATGACCCTGTCGATGACCCACCGTATCAGCCTGTCCAATTCGCTTGATATTCGCGTGCTCGAAGCGCGTTTCGAAACCGATCCTAACGCTCCCATTGTTCGGCGCGCCCCACACCGCGGCAGGGAGCACGTCTGATATGGCCGATAACGTAATGGCTCGGCAACAGGCGAAATGGACGGTCATCAGCATCGCCCCCGACGTGTGCAAAACGCCGATGGGCAGCAGCGTTCCACCCGTTCCTTATCCGGTCACGGCAGAGCTGGACACGAGCACGGGGGTGGCGAAAAGCGTGCGTGCCAATGGCCATCCGGTCGTCGTGTACAAGCGTAGTTTCACACCCACGACCATCGGTGACGCTGCTGGCAAGGCCAAAGGCGTCAAGAGCGGTACTGTCGAGGGCAAATGCCACCCGCTGGAACACAGCAGTTCCGTGCGTGCGGAGGGGCATCACCTGGTTCGCCATGGGGATCTGTTCTGGATGAACGGGAGCTGATGCGATGAGTCAGCAGCCCATTCAACTGGACCCATTGGTCGTTCAGGTACGCGAAGTGCCGCTGCGTAAGCTATCCGGCGGGCCAGACAAGATGTTCGTGCAGACCGACGGTGCAGGCAACGTACTGGTCGACTTCGCCGATGGCGTGCACGAGTGGGGCAAATCCCTGGTGTTGGATGAAACGCAGTATGAGGCCCTGCGGCAGGAAGCGTTCCGCAGGGAACTGGCGGACTTGGAGGACATACCGACCTACCGTGAGCTCTACCCTTCGTCGCGAAGCGGTGGCACGACTACCACGCCCAATGGCAATACGCTGGGTCGGGTAAATGGTGAAACGCCGGCTTCTGCTAAAGCCGCCAATGACGCCAACCCTCGAGTCGAAAGCGAATCACCGGCAGAAGGCCTTACCGGCGATGAGATACTCGATGGTATTCAGCTGGGGCTGGATATCTTTGGCCTGATTCCAGTGGTGGGCGAGATCGCCGACGTTGCCAATGCGGGTATCAGCCTTGGTCGTGGAGACTATGCTGGAGCGGCGTTATCATTGCTTTCAGCTATTCCATTTGGTGGCTACCTCGGTACAGCGGGGAAGCTCGTTCGGCGCGGCACCAAGACAGCAACGGAAGCTTCAGCAAAAGTCGCAGAAGAAGGAACAGGACGTGCTGCAAAAGAGATTTTAGGCAAGGCCACTGAGGTAGGAAGTGGCAGCACCGGCGCGAAAGTGTTAGGGGATGCCAAAGCAGTAAGGCAGGCTGACCCTCCATCACCACCCCCAAAAGGAATATCTGCAGAGCTGTATCGTAAGCTCCGCGCCAGAACTCCAAGCAGAGAAGCTCAAGCGATGGTAAATAAGGATGTTAAACTACCTTTGAAGGATCCAGCACTACCCGGACTCACTATTTCAAAACCCCTGCATGCCGACCATATAGTCCCAATGAAGCAAATCACAGAAATGAAAGGCTTTAATAAGCTAACATTTGAGCAGCAGATTCAGGTACTGAATCACAAGCCAAACTTCCATGGACTAAGCGAGACCGCCAATACGTCGCGAGGAGCCAAAAACTTCTCGGAGTGGACGACTTACAAAAAAGGAGGGATTGATGTTGATGCAAGCTTTAGAAGCAGCATGATTGAACGCGCTAAAAAATCCGAGACCGAACTACAAGAGATGATCACCAGCCTTTTAAAGGAGAAGTAACATGATCGAACTCAGCACAGTCATTCAAGACATCCATGACACATTCCCTGATCGAAGCGTATGCTTCGCAACCAAGGACGTTCCTCTAGACATAGTACTACCTATAGGCTGGAGGGAGTTTGGGCTAAACCTTGGAAACAAACCCACATACCCCAACGGTTGGAGCTCATTTCTCAAAGAGTTTCCGTCAACGATTACACTATTCGAAAATTGCCTATTAGGTACAGTACTGCTACTAGGCGCCCATATTGAAATGGCATACGTTTTTCATGATGGAATCAATTTTTATTACTACCTGGGAGGAACGCCCATCAAAGAAGACTCCGTTGAGACCGTTAAGTTAAAACACCTTCCTCAGAGACTTCAAGACTTCTATCGCGAAGTACACGATGGATATAATTTCTTTCCTGCAAGGTCAATGGGACCGCAGCGCATCTGTGACCAGATGCGCATTTCCGAATTAATTGATGATGATAATAACCATTTTGCTAAAAATTGGACTACAGTTTTCAGCAACGGCGGAGGAGACTATGTAGCAGTAGACAGCAACAGCCATGATGCTGCAGAAGGGTTAATATGGTGGCATGAAGAACCTGCAAATCCAGAACGCGGCATTGATATTTTTGAAGTCATGGATGCATGGATGGCGATATTCTCAGAGGGCATTCAGCCTCGGGAGCGAATACTCTCCACCCCCAATTAATTATAACTTCAAAAGTGGCGATACCGAGGGATCGGCTATTCCCCTTGTTTCGCCCCCGAACTCTTTCCACTGTGTCCCCTCACAATTTATAATCAACAACCACTAAAGTGGTATATTTAAAACCTGCATCACCCAACGTCATTTGTAACCGCTCCATGAACCCCACATTCAAAGCGCGAAGCTGATCCGCAATGCTTTGCTCCCGATCTTTTTCTGGAGCCAGCCCCGTCATGATGCGACCCGACGCCAAAGTCGAAAAAGTCTATCTCTACCCCAAGCCCGTCGACTTCCGAAAGTCGATTGAAGGCCTGGCCGCTCTGGTCGAACTGGATATCAAAGTGGCGGTGTTTGACCCCGTGCTTTTCGTGTGTCTCAACAAGCCGCGGAACCGCGTGAAGATCCTCTACTGGGAACGAAACGGCTTCTGCCTTTGGCTCAAGCGCCTCGAATCCGAGCGTTTCAAAACATCGCCAGACGCCACCGACGAGGCGATCATTCTGACCGTCCAGGAACTCAACTGGCTGCTCGACGGTTTTGACCTCTGGCGTAATCGTCCTCATCAGGTTTTGACGCCGCGCTACGTGGCATGACCCGGTATAATCCGGGCCATGATTTCTCTGCCCGATGACCTTCCTGATGATCCTGTTTTGCTCAAGCACTGTTGCTTGAGGCCCTCAATCGTCAGGAGGAAACCGCTCAGGCTTATCAGACTCACATCGTCGACCTGAAAGAACAGATCAAGCTGTTGCGTGACCGTCTGTTTGGACGCAAGTCCCAACAATCCGTGGAACCCAACACGCCACAGTTGGCCTTGTTCAATGAGCCTGAAAGCGAGCCAATGCCGTTGGTTGGCGACGCCGATGAGGAAGTCATTGCACCCACAGTGCGTCGTGGCAAACGCAAGCCGTTGTCAGCCAATCTGCCGCGTATCGAAGTCATCCACGAACTGCCTGAACACGAACTGACCTGTGCTTGCGGTTGCCGCAAACATGCCATCGGGGATGAAACCAGTGAGCAACTGGATATCGTGCCGGTGCAGATCCGGGTCATCACACATATCCGCAAGATCTACGCTTGCCGTGGCTGTGAGGCCGCACCGGTCACCGCCGACAAGCCCGCCCAGTTGATCGAGAAAAGCATGGCCAGCCCCAGCGTGCTGGCCATGCTACTGACCATCAAGTATGTCGACGGTTTACCGTTGCATCGGTTTGAAACGGTACTCAGCCGGCACGGTATCGAACTCGTTGAAGCCATCACCCTTGTGGATCGGCTCCAGCATGCTCTGCCGGCCTTTCTTCAGCACAGCACGGCGCTGCGATGCTCGAACCACTGCGCGTACATCGCCTGAAAGATGTTCTGCTCCGTGAGGGTTTGGGTGTGGCGCTGATGCCGGCGGTGCATGAAGAGATTGGTGCCGTGGGCGATCAACTGCCGCGGTTCGTGGCGCAAAGCGCGCTTGAGGTAGGCCTACTTCGGGAGAAGTCACGAGGGAGCTGTGCTTTTACTTTCCAGCCCATCAATAGCGAACGTGCCACGACTTGCCACCCGCACACTTACGCCGAGTAAAAGACCATCGCTATCCCCGAGGCTGTAATCCTTGCGGCTAGTTGGACCGGAATGGAATTGACTGAAACGAAAAAAGACGCCGAAGCGTCTATTTTCAAGGTCTTACAGAACTCCATCGAACTCTGCAGACCCATATTTGGAGCGGGAAACGAGACTCGAACTCGCGACCCCGACCTTGGCAAGGTCGTGCTCTACCAACTGAGCTATTCCCGCAATGTGAAGCTTTACCGCTAATCGGCGTGAAGCGCCAGAACGGCCTTCACCACCACTGTACCGTGCGAACGCCACAGTATTTAAACTGGAGCGGGAAACGAGACTCGAACTCGCGACCCCGACCTTGGCAAGGTCGTGCTCTACCAACTGAGCTATTCCCGCAAATGGCGTCCCCTAGGGGACTCGAACCCCTGTTACCGCCGTGAAAGGGCGGTGTCCTAGGCCACTAGACGAAGGGGACACACAACACTTTTCAGTGCACCAGCACATGAACCTCACGGTTCAGCCTGGGTTTTCTTTTCCTGCCGCGCCGCAAGGCGTTGCCGGAGAAACTGGAGCGGGAAACGAGACTCGAACTCGCGACCCCGACCTTGGCAAGGTCGTGCTCTACCAACTGAGCTATTCCCGCAATTTGGCGTCCCCTAGGGGACTCGAACCCCTGTTACCGCCGTGAAAGGGCGGTGTCCTAGGCCACTAGACGAAGGGGACACGCTGCTGGCATTGCTGCCTGCTTTCACTGCCTGCCGCGTTTCGCTGTGTGCTTTACGCTGCAAGTGGCGCGCATTCTATGGATGGTTCGGTGAGGCGTCAACCCCTTTGTAGAAATTTATTTAAATCAATGACTTCCGGGTTTCCACAATGCCCTTGAAGCAGGGCCTGATGCGTGTACGTTGATTTTTTGGCGTCAGGTCGGCGTTAATGTGCCAGCATGCAGTTCTGGGGCAGGCTGCCGATAAAAGGGAACCCGGTCAGGGGGCCTCGCGAGCAGGCTCGCCCTACCCTATGGCAAACCTTTTCATGAGGCATACACGGTGACACCACTTCTGATCACACTGCTCATCGTGGCGGGCATCGCGCTGCTGATACTGATCGGCTACCTGAACAATGTCGTGGAGAACGGCAAGCTCGAGCGGGCCCGGATGAAGATCGAGCTGGCCGACCGCCTGCGCCGTTGCGGCGAGATCACCGAAACCTTCCCCGGCCAGTTCATGACGCCAGGGCTGAAATTGCTGCTGACCCGCCTGGAGCTCAACCTCAACCAGCGCCAGCTGGGTGTGGACAAGCACAACGCCCAGCTCAAGGCCCGTATCGCAGAACTGGATGCCTTGATCGCACAAGGCGACAAGATCCCGGTCAACAACCCGCCCAACCCGATCCTGACCGAGGTCAAGGCCAAGGATGTGCGGTTTCTGCTCGAGGCACTGCACAACCAGATCACCCGCGCGGCGCAGGAAGGCTTCTTGCCTGCCCCAGAAGCCAAGCATTGGCTGAAGGAAATCCGCCACATTCTGGTGCTGCTGCATATCGAGTTCTTCAATAACCTGGGGCAACAGGCCCTGCAGAACGAACAGCCCGGCCAGGCGCGCCTGGCCTTCGAGCGTGGTGTGCAGTACCTGCGCAAGCAGCCAGAACCCAAGCTATACGAAGAACAACTGACGTACCTGGAGAAACTGCTGGCCCGGGTGAACGCCCAGGTGCTGGACCAGTTGGCGCCTGCCGAGAACGAAGAGAACGAGCTGACTGAAGGCCTGAAGACCGACGACGAGGAAACCTGGAAGAAGAAGGCCATGTACGACTGACCCCCATGCCTGCACGGGCGCAGCGCTAGCGCCCAGTACAGGCGATTGGCCGGTCAGCAGTCTGTCAGTTCGAGGAAGATGGCGGCCAGGCGCTCAAGCCCTGCCTGGTCCGCTTCACTGAAACGCCCAATGGACGGGCTGTCCAGGTCCAGCACACCGATCAGGCGACCGTCCTTGATCAGCGGGATGACCAGTTCGCTGTTGGAAGCGCTGTCACAGGCAATATGCCCCGGGAAGGCATGCACATCCTCCACCCGCTGGGTTTTACCGGTGGCCGCGGCCGCGCCGCATACCCCCTTGCTGAACGGAATGCGCACGCAGGCTACCTGCCCCTGAAACGGGCCAAGCACCAGTTCCTGGTTGCGGTTCAGATAGAAGCCGGCCCAGTTCAGGTCCTCGACCTGATGGTAAAGAAACGCCGAAAACTGTGCGGCGTTGGCGATGAAGTCACGCTCGTCGGCAAACAGCGCCTGCACTTGCGCCGCCATCAGGGCATAGCCGTCCAGGCCCGTGCCAGTGGCTTTGAGGTCGATCATTTACTTTGCTCCAGCAATTGCAGCCCAACCCAGTAGCGGGCGAACTGATAGGCACAACGGCCATTACGGTTACCGCGGCCGGTCGCCCAGCGCACGGCGAGTATGTCGAGTTGTTCGTCACGCTGCCAGGCCAGGCCCGCAGGCCGCGCCAGCTGTTCGATCCAGTGCTCGACCACATTCAGGAAGTGGTCCTGGGTAAACGGGTAGAACGAGAGCCACAGGCCGAAGCGGTCAGACAGGGCAATCTTGTCCTCCACCGCTTCGCTAGGGTGCAGCTCCCCGTCCACGCGCTTCCAGTTCTCGTTGTCGCTCTCTTTTTCCGGCACCAGGTGGCGGCGGTTGGAGGTGGCGTAGAGCAGCACGTTGTCGGGTGCCTGCTCCAGCGAGCCATCGAGCACGCTTTTAAGCACCCGGTAATCACCCTCCCCGGCCTCGAACGACAGGTCGTCACAAAACAGCACAAAGCGTTGTGGCAGCGCGTGCAGCAGTTCCACCACCCGAGGCAGATCGGCGAGGTGGTCGCGTTCGATTTCGATCAGGCGCAGGCCGGCCCCGGCGTGTTCGGCCAGCAGGGCACGCACCAGCGAAGACTTGCCAGTACCGCGCGAGCCCCACAGCAGCGCATGGTTGGCGGGCAGGCCCTGGATGAACTGATGGGTATTGCGGCCCAGTTGCTCGCGTTGCTGGTCGACGCCGATCAGGTCGCTGAGGCGGATATCCAGGCTGACCTCAAGGGGCAGCAGGTAACCGCTGCGCCCGTCGCGCTGCCAGCGTGCGGCCAGGGTGGTAGACCAGTCGATAGCCGGGCGCTCGGCCGGCAACAGGGGTTCGAGGCGCGCCAGCACCGATTCGGCGCGGTCCAGGAAAGCGATCAAGCGGGCGTCCATGACGACTCCTGAAAAGGGGGGGGACAGACCAATCAAGCCTGAATGGGTGACAAGCCCACCAGCAGCCGAGGTTGATCGGCTATGCTTGCGCAGCGCAAGGCACGTACAACCGGCTCGGGACCCATGGATATCAAGTTCACCAATCGCCTGTCATACAAGCAAGCCCGGTTGACAGTCCTGGTCGGCTTCATCCTGGGAACATTGCTCAGTCTCATCCAGATCGGCATCGATTATGCCAGTGAGGACGCGTCGATCAACCGTGAAGTGCGCGCCCTGCTGCAAATCAGCCACAACACCGCCTCGCGCATTGCCTACAACATCGATTCGGAACTGGCCCTGGAGCTGACGCGCGGGCTGCTGCAGTCTCCGGCAATCATCCGTGCACGCCTGATCGACAACAACGAAACGGTGCTGGCAGACGTGGAGCGGCCGCGCCAGCAGGACCGTTACCGGCCGCTCAGCGACTTTCTGTTCGGCGAACAGCGCCAGCTGCGCGAGCGCCTGTTTCTGACCCACATGCCAGAGGAATACCTGGGCACGCTGTACCTGGACGTAGACACCTACACCTTCGGCCGGCGCTTTCTGGACCGGGCCGGCATCACCCTGCTCACCGGCTTCGCCCGCAGCCTGGTACTGACGGGCATCCTGCTGGCGCTGTTCTACATGATGCTGACCAAGCCCCTGGTCACGGTGATTGCTGCGCTCAGCGGCAGCGACCCGCGCAAGCCAAGGCAAACCCGCGTGCAGTGCCCACCCGGCCACGAGCATGACGAGATCGGCGTGCTGGTGAAAGTGGCCAACCAGCAATTCGTCAGCATGGCGACGGAAATCGAACAGCGGCGCACTGCCGAAAACCGCCTTACGCAGTACCTGAACGAGCTGGAAGACATCGTCTCGGCACGCACCGACGAGCTCAAGGCCAGCAACAGCAGCCTGAGCCTGTCCAACCAGGAGCTGGAACAGGCGCGCCGCCGGGCACTGGACATGGCGCAGGCACGCGCGGCGTTTCTGGCCAACATGAGCCACGAAATACGCACCCCGCTCAATGGCATGCTCGGCATGATCGCCCTGGCCCTGGATAACCCTTCACCGGAAGAACAGCGTCAGCAACTGGCCATCGCCCATGACTCCGGCAAGGTACTGGTGGAGTTGCTCAACGATATCCTCGACCTGTCCAAGTTCGACGCCGGGCAGTTGGAGCTGGAGCGCATCGCCTTCGACATGGCTTCCATGGTCGAGGACACGGCCAGCCTGTTGTCGCAGAACACTGCGCAAAGCGTGGAACTGACCTGCCTGATTGCCCGCGACTTCCCGGCCAGCGTGCTGGGCGACCCTACACGGGTGCGGCAGATCGTCAGCAACCTGGTGTCCAACGCACTCAAGTTCACCCGCTTTGGCCGCGTGGACGTGCACCTGGTGACCATCGTCGGCGGTGTACGCCTGGAAGTACGTGACACCGGCATCGGTATCCCCGAAGAGGCTCAGGCGCGGATCTTCCAGCCCTTCACCCAGGCCGGTGCCGGCATTACCCGCCAGTACGGCGGCACAGGCCTGGGGCTGGCACTGACACGCAACCTGTGCAAAGCCATGCATGGCCACTTGCATATCAAGTCCGAGCCGGGTTTTGGCAGCCGCTTTACCGCCGAACTGCCCCTGGTCGAATATGCCAGCGCCATCCAGCCGGTAGCTCTACACGGCAACGTGGCGGCACTCAGCGCCAGTGGCAGCGGGCTGCACGAACTGCTCGAGGGCCTGTTGCCCGGCTGGGGGCTGAGTTATCAACGGCATGACGATGCCACCACCCTGCCGGGCAATATCGACCTGCTGATCGTCGACGACGTGCAGGCACTGGCTGCAGTGCGCAAGGCCATGCCAACCCCGATCCTGCTGGTGACCGCCTACGGCAACTTTCTACCCGGCGAGCAGGCCCTTGCCCTCGCCCCCCTGCACCAGTTGGCACGGCCACTGGCGCGGGCCGCGCTCTACCAGACCCTGCGCCGCATCCTGCAGGGGCAGGAGGCCGAGCACCCCCTGGCCAGCCCCGCCGCCACCCCGGCACAAGGCCGGGCGCGCATCCTGTTGGTAGAGGACAACCCGGTCAACCAGCTGGTGGCCAAGGGCATGCTGGCCAAGCTGGGCTGCCAGGTGCAGTTGGCCACCCAGGGGGCCGAGGCGCTGACCCTGCTGGAACAGCAAGCCTTCGACCTGGTATTGATGGACTGCAACATGCCGGTAATGGATGGCTACGAGGCCACCCGCCACATTCGCCAGAGCGGGCGCTGGCCCAACCTGCCGATCGTTGCGCTTACCGCCAACGCCATGCCCGAAGAGCGCGAGCGTTGCCGTGCAGCGGGCATGGACGACTACCTGGCCAAGCCGTTTCGCCGCGAAGACTTGCAGGCACTGGTCGACCAATGGGTACCGATCAACGGCTGAGCAGGCGTTCGATGTCGGCTTCGAGCGCCTGAGGCTTGGTGGTGGGTGCATAACGCACCACCTGGCCCGTGGCCGGGTCCACCAGAAACTTGGTGAAGTTCCACTTGATCTTCTGGCTGCCCAAAATGCCAGGGGCACGCTGCTTGAGTTCGACGAACAGCGGGTGGGTGCCGGGGCCGTTGACCTCGACCTTGCGAAACAGCGGGAAGCTCACGCCAAAGTTGCGCTCGCAAAACTGCGCGATGTCCCGCGCCTCGCCTGGCTCCTGCTTGCCAAACTGGTTGCTGGGAAAGCCCAGTACCACCAGCCCACGGTTGCGATAGGCCTGCCACAGCTGCTCCAGGCCTTTGTATTGCGGGGTAAAGCCGCACTGGCTGGCGGTATTGACCACCAGCAGCGCTTTGCCAGGGAAGTCGCCCAGCTGCTTGTGCTCGCCGCCCAGGGTCACACAGGGAATGTCCAGCTTCAAAGCTGCCATGATCGGGGCTCCGTTCAGTCGCGGGGGCGCAGGTCGATGCACACCGAGTTGATGCAGTAGCGCAGGCCGGTAGGTGCCGGGCCGTCGGGGAACACATGGCCCAGGTGCGCATCACAGCGGGCACAGGTGACCTCGGTACGGATCATGCCGTGGGACGTGTCGCGGATCTCGATCATGGCGCTGTCTTCTATCGGCGCGTAGAAACTGGGCCAGCCACAACCGGAATCGAATTTGGTCTGCGCATCGAACAGCGCCAGCCCGCAGCAGATGCAGTGGTAGATGCCATCGCGGCGCTCACTGTTGTACTTGCCGCTGAAGGGCCGCTCGGTGCCCTTGAGCCGACACACCTGGTATTGCTCGGGGTCGAGCATCGAGCGCCATTGTTCCAGGGTTTTCTCGATCTTTTGCATGGGGGTACCTCGGCAGGCTTAATTTCACCGTACGCCGTCTTTTCCGGGGCGCGGGTGGCACGTATATTAGTTGGCTTCGTGTGCCAGGCGTTCAGTCTGGCACCCGCTTTGTGCCCTTACAAACCTTTCGGCAGGGCGTAGCGCGTTTTCTCAATCGGGATTCCATCATGCAGTTCAGCAAATCGAACAAGCTCGCCAATGTCTGCTACGACATTCGCGGCCCAGTGCTCAAGCACGCCAAGCGCCTGGAAGAGGAAGGCCACCGCATCCTCAAGCTGAACATCGGCAACCCAGCGCCGTTTGGCTTCGAAGCGCCGGATGAAATCCTTCAGGACGTGATCCGCAACCTGCCCACTGCCCAGGGCTACAGCGACTCCAAGGGCCTGTTCAGTGCCCGCAAGGCGGTGATGCAGTACTGCCAGCAAAAGGGCATCGAAGGCGTCGGCATTGAGGACATCTACCTGGGCAACGGCGTGTCCGAACTCATCGTCATGTCGATGCAGGCCTTGCTCAACAACGGTGACGAGGTGCTGATCCCGGCGCCCGACTACCCGCTGTGGACCGCAGCCGTGAGCCTGGCAGGCGGCAAGCCGGTGCACTACCTGTGCGACGAGCAGGCTGACTGGTTCCCCGACCTTGCCGACATCAAGGCCAAGATCACCCCGAACACCAAGGCACTGGTCATCATCAACCCCAACAACCCCACGGGCGCGGTGTATTCCACCGAGCTGCTGCGCGGCATGCTGGAGCTGGCACGCCAGCACAACCTGGTGGTGTTCTCGGACGAGATCTACGACAAGATCCTCTATGACGAAGCGGTGCACATCAGCACCGCTTCGTTGGCCCCCGACCTGCTGTGCCTCACCTTCAACGGGTTGTCCAAGTCGTACCGGGTGGCGGGTTTCCGTTCTGGCTGGTTGATCATCTCGGGCCCCAAACACAATGCCCAGAGCTACATCGAAGGCATCGACATGCTGGCCAACATGCGCCTGTGTGCCAACGTGCCAGCCCAGCATGCCATCCAGACTGCGCTGGGCGGTTACCAGAGCATCAACGACCTGGTGTTGCCGCCGGGGCGCCTGCTGGAGCAGCGTAACCGGACCTACGAGCTGCTCAACGACATCCCCGGGGTGAGCTGCGTGAAGCCGATGGGCGCGCTGTACGCCTTCCCGCGCATCGACCCCAAGGTCTGCCCGATCTTCAACGACGAGAAGTTCGTGCTGGACCTGCTGCTGGCTGAAAAACTGCTGATCGTGCAGGGCACTGCCTTCAATTGGCCGTGGCCAGACCACTTCCGCGTGGTGACGCTGCCACGGGTGGATGACCTGGAAGCGGCGATTGGGCGGATCGGGAATTTCCTCAAAGGATATTCGCAGTAGGGTGTCACGGTTTTTCGGGGGGTGGCGCGTGGATGGCGCGCCGCGCTCGACCTCACAGCAGCGCCTCAGACAGGCAATGTTTCTTACATCCTGCAACGCTCTATCCCACAGCCCCTCCCCCCGCCTCTGCCATACTCCGCCATACACAGTTTGAAATAGTCCGCCGATTGAATCGGAACGGCAGGCCCCTTATATACCCCGCAGTAAGCGACAATTCATCCGTCAGGAGAACGTAACAACCATGATGCGCATTCTGTTGTTTGTGGCCACCAACCTTGCGGTGGTGCTGGTTGCAAGCATTACTCTGAGCCTGTTCGGTTTCAACGGGTTCATGGCCGCCAATGGGGTTGACCTGAACCTCAGCAGCTTGCTGGTGTTCTGTGCAGTCTTCGGCTTTGCCGGCTCCCTCGTTTCGCTGTTCATCTCCAAGTGGATGGCGAAGATGTCTACCGGCACGCAAATCATCAGCCAGCCGCGCACCCGTCACGAGCAGTGGCTGCTGCAAACGGTCGAAGAGCTGTCCCGCGAGGCCGGTATCAAGATGCCCGAGGTGGGTATCTTCCCGGCTTACGAGGCCAACGCCTTCGCCACCGGCTGGAACCGTAACGACGCCCTGGTGGCCGTGTCCCAGGGCTTGCTGGAGCGTTTCTCGCCTGATGAAGTGCGTGCCGTACTGGCCCACGAAATCGGCCACGTCGCCAATGGCGACATGGTCACCCTGGCGCTGGTGCAGGGCGTGGTGAACACCTTCGTGATGTTCTTCGCCCGTATCATCGGCAACTTCGTCGACAAGGTGATCTTCAAGAACGAAGAGGGCCAGGGCATTGCCTACTATGTGGCCACCATCGTTGCAGAGCTGGTGCTGGGCATTCTGGCCAGCATCATCGTGATGTGGTTCTCGCGCCGCCGCGAATACCGTGCCGACGAGGCCGGTGCTAACCTGGCCGGCACTTCTGCAATGATCGGCGCGCTGCAGCGCCTGCGTGTGGAGCAAGGCCTGCCAGTGCACATGCCCGATACCATGAAGGCCTTCGGCATCAATGGCGGCCTCAAACAAGGCCTGGCCGGGTTGCTGATGAGCCACCCACCCCTGGAAGATCGCATCGACGCCCTGCGCCGTCGCGGCTGATCCAGCAGCCAATGCATTGAGGGCGACTACGGTCGCCCTTTTTGTTGCGCCAGTGCCGGCCCATTCGTCCACCCTGTGGGAGCGGGTTCACCCACGAATGGGCCGGCACAGGCAACCCAGCATTACCTGCTGACCTCGTACACCCGCTCAAGCAGACTCGGCACCCCGGCCTGCTGAAACTTGGGGTTCCCCTCAATCACCTCAGCCTGTTCCAACGCTTCCACCTGCCAGCCAGCAAACCCCTGCCGCAACTCGTCATCCCCCACCGAGAACGGTGGGCCGCCCAGCAACGACTGGTCGTAATCCAAGGTCACGACCAAGCCACGACAGCTTTCCGGCAACAGCGCCGAAAGCGCCTGCAGGTAGGCCGTGCGCATGGCAACCGGCAGGGCAATCAGTGCGGCGCGATCATAAAACGCTGCACAGCCCTGAACGTCCTGGGCCTGCAGCGCAAAGAAATCCCCGCACCACAACTCGATCCCTGCATTGCTCCACACTTCAAAGCCATTGTGCTGCCGCACCTGCGGCTGCAGCCCATGCTCGTCAAAAAATGCCTGCACTGCCTGGCGTGACAGCTCCACGCCCATCACCTCATGGCCCTGCCCTGCCAACCAGGCAAGGTCGAGGCTCTTGCCACACAGCGGTACCAGTACACGGCTACCGGGCCTTAACTGCAGGCCCGGCCAGAACGCCTGCAGGTACGGGTTCACCTGCGCTTGATGAAAGCCGATCTGATTGTTCGCCCAGCGTTGCTGCCAGAAAGCTGGCTCCATGATCACTCCCAGTTTTTAGATGGTTTACCGGTAAAACTTGGTTTGGAATTCGATCTGAAGTTGGTCGAAGATGATTGCATCTTACCCCTCAGGACCCCGCCATGCTCCCTAGCCTGTTCATTTCCCATGGGTCACCCATGCTTGCCCTGCAACCCGGCGCCAGCGGGCCGGCGCTGGCCGGCCTTGCCAACGCGCTGCCACGGCCGAAGGCCATTGTGGTGGTTTCGGCGCACTGGGAAAGCCGCGGGCTGCTGGTCACTGCCAGTTCACAACCAGAAACCTGGCACGACTTCCATGGGTTTCCACCGGCATTGTATGCCGTGCAGTACCCCGCGCCAGGCGCACCTGAGCTCGCAGACACAGCCTGTGCCTTGCTGGAAGCAGCCGGGCTACCAGCACAACGGGACGCACAGCGCCCGTTCGACCATGGCGCCTGGGTACCCCTGTCGCTGATGTACCCCGATGCACGCATTCCGGTGGTTCAGGTGTCGCTGCCCAGCCATGGCGGGCCGGCTTTGCAGGTCAAGGTGGGGCAGGCACTGTCGCGCCTGTGTGAGGAAGGCGTGCTGCTGGTGGGCTCAGGCAGCATCACCCACAACCTGGGCGAGCTGGACTGGCACGCCGGGCCCGAGGTGATCGCGCCCTGGGCGTTGGCGTTTCGGGATTGGGTGGTGCAAAAGTTGGAGGCTGATGACCAACCTGCATTGCTGGGCTACCGCCAGCAGGCGCCATTCGCCCAACGCAACCACCCCAGTGACGAACACTTGCTGCCCCTGTTCTTCGCCCTTGGCGCAGGGGGCGAGTTCAAGGTGGTGCACCAAGGCTTCACCCTGGGGGCCCTGGGCATGGACATTTACCGGTTCGGTTGACCCCCACCGCATGCAAAAAAAATCCCCGAACCAAGTCGGGGATTTATCACAGCACCAGGATCAATCTTCGCGGTAGCGACGCAGCTTCAGCTGCTTGCCGGCTACGCGGGTATCCTTGAGCTTGGCCAGCAGCTTCTCGAGGCCGTCTTCCGGCAGCTCGACCAGGCTGAAGCTGTCACGCACCTGGATGCGGCCGATGGCATCACGCGCCAGGCCACCTTCGTTCAGGATCGCACCCAGCAGGTTCTTGGCGGCGATACCATCACGGGCACCCAGGGCAGTACGGCAACGCACACGGCCTTCGGCCAGTGGCAGCGGTGCACGGCGCTCGCGCTCGCCGCGTTCACCACGGTCGCTGCGCTCACCGCGCTCGGTACGCTCACCCCGTGGCGCGAAGCTCGGTACCAGCGGTTGCTCGCGCTCTACAGCCGCCAGGTCCAGTGCCTGGCCGTTGGTGGCCTTGCGCAGCAGCGCAGAAGCCAGGGCGCGGGCGCTGCAGCCCAGGTCGGTGGTCAGGCGGTCAAACAGCTCACCGTGGGTGGCTTCTGCCTCGGCAACCAGCGGTGCCAGGCTGGTGGTCAGCTTCTTGATGCGGGCATCCAGCACGGCCTGGGCGTTAGGCAGACGCGCTTCGGCAACCTTCTGCCCGGTCACGCGCTCGATCACCTGCAGCATGCGGCGCTCACGCGGGGTGACCAGCAGCAGGGCACGGCCATCGCGACCGGCACGGCCAGTACGGCCGATACGGTGAACGTAGGACTCTGGGTCGTACGGCATGTCAACGTTGAACACGTGAGTGATGCGCGGTACGTCCAGGCCACGGGCCGCGACGTCGGTGGCCACGACGATGTCCAGGCGGCCATCCTTGAGCGAGTCGATGACGCGCTCACGCTGGTTCTGGGCGATGTCGCCGTTCAGCGCGGCAGCCTTGTAGCCCTTGGCTTCCAGCGCAGCGGCCAGGTCCAGGGTGGCTTGCTTGGTGCGCACGAAGGCGATCAGCGCGTCGAACTCTTCCACTTCCAGCAAACGCAGCACTGCCGGGATCTTCTGGTCGGCGTGCACCATCAGGTGAGCCTGGTCGATCGCGGTGACGGTCTGGGTCTTGGTCTGGATCTTGACGTGCTTGGGTTCGCGCAGGTGACGCTCGGCGATCGAGCGGATCGACGACGGCAGGGTGGCGGAGAACAGCACGGTCTGACGGGTAGCCGGGATGGCATCGAAGATCACTTCGAGGTCGTCCATGAAGCCCAGCTTGAGCATCTCGTCGGCTTCGTCCAGTACCAGGTACTGAACGGTCGACAGGACTTTCTCGTCACGACGCAGGTGGTCGCACAGGCGGCCCGGGGTGGCCACGACGATTTGCGCGCCGTTGCGGATTGCGCGCAGCTGTGGACCCATCGGGGCACCACCGTACACGGCAACCACGTTCACGCCAGGCATCTGCTTGGCGTAGGTTTCGAAAGCGGTAGCAACTTGCAGCGCCAACTCACGGGTTGGCGCCAGGATCAGGGCTTGCGGTTCGCGCTTGCTCACATCGATCTTGTTGAGGATCGGCAGGGCGAAGGCAGCGGTCTTGCCGGTGCCCGTCTGCGCCTGGCCGATCATGTCGTGACCGGCGAGGATGATCGGGATCGATTGTTGCTGAATGGCGGACGGCTCTTCATAGCCGGTAGCTACCACAGCAGCAACAATGTTCGGATTGAGATCGAGAGCGGCGAAGCCGCCGGTTTCCTGGGTCATGGGTCTGCCTCTAGGTGCATCCGCAAAGACCCATGCTCCAAAGCTGCACAAGCCATGAAAGACCGACAGGTCACCCAGGCAGCTTTGGCGGCGGGGATTTGCGAAAACGATTGAAAAAGAATACGTGGGAAGGTCCGCCTAGCGGACGTGCAGCCGAAGCTGGACTCGGAGGATTTGCACCGCCTGATTTTGAGGTCCGCTAAAAGACCGGCGCGTACTATACCCGAAATAGCGCACTACGTGAGGAATTTTTTCAGCATGCAGTGGTATTGCCGGGCCATGGGGCAGCAGAGGGCTGAATCGATTCCCTTCGGCGTATTGCGCTGGCCTCTTCGCGGGTAAATCGGATCGCCGCACCGCCGCTCCCACAGGGACAGCCCAACGTTTGGAAGTATCTGTCCTCCACAAAATCTGGATGCTGGCCCGATCCCTGTGGGAGCGGCGGTGCGGCGATCCGATTTACCCGCGAAAAACGCGGCGCAGGTTTCAGGTGGCCGGGCGAATCTCGCGGATCAACCCGTCAAGGCTATAGCCCAGGCGCGGCGCCAGGGCTTCGGCGCGGGCGCGCAGGCTGTCGAGGTCAAGCGCCTGGTCCAAGTCTGCCGGCACCAGCAATATCACGTTGCCCTCCTTCACTGGCAGCTCCCAGTAATGGCGATGGTACAACCCCCTCAGCAGCGCCGCCCCCAGCGGCTTGCCATCGTCGGTGGCCCATTGGTTGATCACCAGCCAGCCACCGGGGTTGAGCTGCTGCTGGCAACGCTCAAGAAACCCCCACGCCAGGTGCCCCACGCCCGGCCCATGGTCGGTGTACAGGTCAACGAACACCAGGTCGGCCTGCTCGGCAGTGGGCAGCAGCTCCAGCGCATCGCCGATGCGCACATAAAGCCGCGGGTCGTCATCCAGGCCCAAGTGCTGCATGGCCAGGCGCGGCACGTCCGGGCGCAGCTCGATGGCCTCGATGTCCTCCAGCGGCAAAAATTTCATGCACGCCTGGGTCAGCGTACCGGCGCCCAGGCCAAGAAACAGCGCGCTCTCGGGCTGCTCATGGCACAACGCGCCCACCAGCATGGCACGGGTATAGTCGTACTCCAGCCAGCTGGGGTCGGCAGTGAACACACAGCTCTGCTCGATGGCATCCCCGAATTCCAGAAAGCGGTAGTCATCCACCTCGTACACGCTGATGACGCCGAAGGCATCCTCCACACGTGCCAGCAGCCGCTCCTGACGTTCCGCCTCCATGTTCCACACCCACCCGCGCAAAAGGGCATTGTCCGCCAACACCCTCGCTGCAACAAGCGCAGCGCCAACTGTTAACATGGCGTCAAGCCTGCAACCTACATGACCGAGCCTGACATGAACCAACCGTGGAGCCCTGCCAGCTGGCGCGCACTGCCGATCCAGCAGCAACCGACCTACCCCGATGCCGCGCACCTGCTCAAGGTCGAGCAGACCCTGGCCAGCTACCCTCCCCTGGTGTTCGCCGGTGAGGCACGTGAATTGCGGCGCCAGTTCGCCGAGGTGACCGAAGGGCGTGCCTTCCTGTTACAGGGCGGGGACTGTGCAGAAAGCTTCGCCGAGTTCTCGGCGGCCAAAATTCGCGACACCTTCAAGGTGCTGTTGCAGATGGCCATTGTCATGACCTTCGCGGCCGGCTGCCCGGTGGTTAAGGTAGGCCGCATGGCAGGCCAGTTCGCCAAGCCGCGCTCGGCCGGCGACGAGACCATTGGCAACGTCACCCTGCCCGCCTACCGTGGCGATATCGTCAACGGTATCGGGTTTGATGCAAAAAGCCGCATCCCCGACCCTGAGCGTTTGCTGCAGGCCTACCACCAGGCCACCGCTAGCCTGAACCTGCTGCGCGCCTTCGCCCAGGGCGGTTTTGCCGACCTGCACCAGGTGCACAAGTGGAACCTGGACTTCATCGCCAACTCGGCATTGGCCGACAAGTACCACCAGCTGGCCAACCGCATCGACGAAACCCTGGCTTTCATGCGCGCCTGCGGCCTGGACACTGCCCCCCAACTGCGCGAAACCAGCTTCTTCACCGCGCACGAAGCGCTGCTGCTCAACTATGAAGAAGCGTTCGTGCGCCAGGACAGCCTGACCGGCGATTATTACGACTGCTCGGCACACATGCTGTGGATCGGCGACCGTACTCGGCAACTGGACGGTGCCCACGTGGAATTCCTGCGCGGTGTGCACAACCCGATCGGGGTGAAGGTGGGGCCGAGCATGGACCCCGAAGCCCTGCTGCGCCTCATCGACATCCTCAACCCGGCCAACGATCCGGGCCGCCTGAACCTGATCGTGCGCATGGGCGCAGGCAAGGTGGGTGACCACCTGCCGGGGCTGATCCGCGCCGTGGAGCGCGAGGGGCGCAAGGTGCTGTGGAGCTCCGACCCGATGCACGGCAATACCATCAAGGCCAGCAGCGGTTACAAGACCCGCGATTTTGCGCAGATCCTCGATGAGGTGAAGCAGTTCTTTCAGGTGCACCAAGCCGAAGGCAGCCATGCAGGCGGCATCCATATCGAAATGACCGGGCAGAACGTCACCGAATGCATCGGGGGTGCGCGCCCGATCACCGAAGATGGCCTGTCGGACCGCTATCACACCCATTGCGACCCGCGCATGAACGCCGACCAGTCACTGGAGCTGGCATTCCTGATCGCCGAAACCTTGAAACAGGTAAGGCGCTGACCGGCCACGCTTCACTTGTGCAACGGGTCGTCCCAGAAGTGCCGCTCGCTTTCCTGGTGGATATCTGCACGGCTTAGCCCCAGGTCGTGCAGCGTTGCGTCGCTGAGGCTGGCCAGTTGCCGGCGCTGGCGATGCAGTTCCAGCCAGCGCGAGGGGCGCTGCAGGGCTGCACGCAACAGGTGCTTGAATGAAGAGGCCGGTGCCGGGATGGTGCTGTAGTTACCTTTCATCGTGAAGCCCTCCGTGTCGATGGCTTCAGTCTCGCGCCGGGCTTAAGATCAATCCAACGAATGTTTCTTATGCAAAGCATCTCGGAGATTGATGCAATGTCCCAGTACCAGAGCCTTGATGCAGATGTACTGCGCACCTTCGTGGCCATCGCCGACCAGGGCGGCTTCACCCGCGCAGGGGAAGTGGTCAACCGCACACAGTCTGCTGTAAGCATGCAGATGAAACGCCTGGAAGAAGACATTCTGCAGCGCCAGCTGTTCGAGCGCGACGGCCGGCAGGTGCGGCTTACCGCCGAAGGCCAGGTACTGCTGGGCTACGCCCGCCGCATACTCAAGCTGCACGGGGAAGTGTTCAATACCTTGCGGATGCCGCACATGGTCGGGGTGGTGCGCATCGGCACGCCGGATGACTACGCCATGCGCTTTCTGCCGAGCATTCTGTCGAGCTTCGCCAAGGCCTACCCGCTGGTACAGGTGGAGGTGCATTGCGACACGTCCAGGCAACTGATGCAGCGCCAGGACCTGGACCTGACCATCGTTACCCGCGAGCCCGGTAACGAAGTGGGCCAGCTGTTGCGCCAGGAGCGGCTGGTGTGGGCCGCGGCCGAAGGCTTCTGCCCCCAGGAGCAGCGGCCCATGCCCCTGGCATTGTTCAACACCGAATGCTTCTGCCGCGCCTGGACCTGCAACGCCCTGGAGGCACAGGGCATCGACTACCGGGTCGCCTACACCAGCCCCAGCCTGTCGGCGATCTTTGCCGTGGTGACTGCTGGCCTGGCGGTGACTGCCCAGCTGCAGAGCCTGATCGGCGGCAACATGCGCATCCTTGGCGAAAACGAGGGGTTGCCGCAGCTGCCCCTGGCCAACGTGATGCTGGTGCGCAGCCCGAGCGTTGCATCGCCCATTACCGACTGCATGGCCGACTACATCATCGAAGGCTTCAAGTAGCCGCCACCGGCTACAGCTCGAAGCCCAGCATGATGGCGCACACCACCAGGAACACGCAGAACATGCCACGCAGCACTTTTTCGGGTAATGCGTGGGCCAGTTTTACGCCCCAGCTGATGCTGAGCAATCCGCCCACCGCCAACGGGATGCCCACTGCCCAGTCCACACTGTGGTGCACGCCGTAGGTCACCAGTGTGACCAAGGTACTGGGCGCCGCCAGCGCCAGTGATAGCCCCTGTGCCACCACCTGGGTAGTGCCGAACACGCTGGTGAGCACTGGCGTAGCCACTACCGCGCCGCCGACGCCGAACAGCCCACCCATGGTCCCGGCAAAACTGCCCAGCACACCCAGCCAGGGCCAAGGGTGGCGCATTTCGGCGCTGGCTGGCGCCACCTTCATGAACAGGCGTGCGATATTCCAGAGCGCCAGCGCGATGAGAAAGCCGACGAAGCCCAGCCGCATCGAGTGAGCATCCAGCCCAACCGCCCAGATTGACCCTAACCAGGCGAATACGAAGCTGCACAACGACAGCGGCAGGGCATGGCGCAGCTCGATACGGTTGCGCTGGTGGTAACGCCATAGCGCCAGCAGCACGTTCGGCACCACCATCACCAACGCTGTGCCCTGGGCCAGCTGCTGGTCCAGGCCAAACAGCACGCCAAGCGCCGGAATGGCGATCAACCCGCCGCCAATCCCGAACAGCCCACCCACAGTGCCCAGGCCTGCGCCCAGCACCGCATACAACACCCACTCGATCATCCTGGCTCCGCTTCATCACGCTATGAAGCCGGCCATGCTAGCGACTGCAAGGCGGCAGGGGAACGCAAATACGCAGTGTCGTGAATTTGAAACGAACTCTGCTGGCGTATTGCTGCTCGAATTCTTCAAGAGCCGCTTGACCCTCGTCCCAGCCGGGCCGCGGGCGCTGCGCAGTGAATGACGCTGGTAGTGAGCGCACCAACCATCAGCGTGCGAGATTCTTATTCGACGAATTCAAGGACCTGCATGAACGCCGACACCAAAGCCACTGGCGCCGAGCTGCTCCTGGACAACCAGGTCTGCTTCGCCCTGCACTCCACCTCGTTGCTGATGACGAAGGTCTACAAGCCGCTGCTCCAAGCCCTCAACCTCACCTACCCCCAATACCTGGCCATGCTGGTGCTGTGGGAACATGATGGGCTGACGGTAGGAGAGATCAGCCAGCACCTGCTGACCGACCCAGGCTCACTCACCCCTTTACTCAAACGCCTGGAAAGCGAAGGCCTGCTCAAGCGCACCCGCAGCCGGGAGGATGAGCGGGTTGTGATGGTGCAGCTGACCGACAAAGGGCGTGCGTTGCAGGAACAGGCCAAGGAGGTGCCGCAACGTATCCTCGAAGCCAGCGGGCGCACACCTGAAGGGTTGCAGAAATTGCAGCAAGACTTGCTGGAGTTGCGCGACCGACTGCACAAGAGCCTGTAGCGGGCACAGCTTTCAGCATGCACAAAAAAACCCGGCAAGCGCCGGGTTTTTGCGTTACGCAAGAAGGCTTACTTCTTGGAACGGCCTTTGTACACGCCACCTTCGCGAGTGTCGATGTCGATCCACTCGTCGATGTTGATGAAGTCGGCAACCTGCAGTTCGGTACCGTTCTTTAGCTTGGCAGGCTTCATGACCTTGCCCGAGGTGTCGCCACGTGCAGCGTTCTCGGTGTAGACCACTTGGCGGCTGATGGTGGTCGGCAGTTCAACCGATACCAGGCGGCCTTCGAAGAACACGGCTTCGCAGACGTCTTCCATGCCTTCTTCGATGAACGGCAGAACGGCTTCGATGTCCTCGGCGTTCAGCTCGTACATGGTGTAGTCGGTGGTGTCCATGAAGGTGTACGAGTCACCGCTGATGAACGACAGGGTCGCTTCTTTGCGATCCAGGATCACGTCGTCCAGCTTGTCGTCCGCACCGTACACGGTTTCGGTCTTGTAGCCGGTCAGCAGGTTCTTCAGCTTGGTCTTCATGATCGCGCTGTTGCGACCCGACTTGGTGAATTCGGCTTTTTGTACCAGCCACGGGTCGTTATCGATCCGCAGTACGGTGCCGGGCTTCAGTTCTTTACCAGTTTTCATTACGCAGTATCCGAATCTGGATGGATTTATAAAAATCGAGGCCGCATATCATAGCCAATTTCGGTAAAACTGTACCAGCGTCATGGCAAGGTCCGGCTGGGCGGCCTGTTTTGCACACCATTGGCGGGCGTGGGCCTGCAGTTCCGGCCAGTGCACCATGAACCCGCGCCAGGCGGCGTCCATGTCCTGATGCATGTTCCAGGCCCGCCACAGGGTCAGCAGCGCGTGCGCGGCAGGCTCCGACAGGCCTTTGCGGTAAATCGCCAGGAACGCCTCGAGTTTTTCCCAGTGGGCGTTCTCTTCCTGCACGTAGATGTGCCACAGCATGGGCCGCCCGGCCCACTGGGCGCGCACGAACGAATCTTCGCCGCGCACGGCGTTGAAATCGCAGCACCACAGCAAGCGGTCGTAATCGTCCTGGCTGACGAAAGGCAACACCTGCACGGTCAACGTGCCACGCTGGTGAATGGCGCCTACCGCCAGTTCTGGCTCATTCAGCCAGGCGCAGAGCTCAGGCACGATGCGGCCCTGGGGCACCAGCATGTGGCTGGGGTTGGCCGCGCTGGCCAGGGCGTCCAGCCAGCCGCCCAGTTGCGGGTTTTCGTAGGCGAACAGCGAAATCAGTGCGGCGCCGGCCTGGGGCTGTACCCCAAGCCTGGCAAGGTGCCCGGCGCGCTGGGCAGGGTCGGCCTCGAACGCCACGCGGCGGGCCAGCAAACCGGCCTCACGCAGCAGCCCGCCCGTACGCTCGGTAAACCCGGGGAAGTAAAACACGGTGCGCAACCCATTGGGTTTGGGGGACGGCAAGCCATGGCAGCCCTCGACCCATTCTTCGGCGCTGAGGTATTCCAGGTTCAGCCACAAGGCTGGGGCCGGGCGGCTGCACAAGGCTTCGACATAGGCGTCAGGCAAGCGGCAACCGAACGCGGCAATCACCACGTCCGCCGTACCCGCGGGCGCCCACTCGGCCGGCCAGTGAAGCACCTCGACCCCCTGTTGCATTTGCCGGGCTGCGCCCAGGTCGGCCCCGGGGCACAACGGCACGAATGCCCGCAGGTCATCCACCCACAGGCGCACGGCCACCCCGTGCTCGGCAACCAACTGGCGAGCCAGGCGCCAGGTGACGCCGATATCGCCATAGTTGTCGACGACCGTGCAGAAGATATCCCAGGTGGCTTTCACGCGCCCCGCCCTCGCCCATGCCCAAAAGTGCGAATTCTGCGCATAAACTAAGGCCAACGAAAGCACCGTCGCGGATTATTACCCTGCCCATGCGACAATGCGCCCATTCTGATGCACAGGAGACTGCCATGCCCCGCCCCCGCGAATTGAGGATTACCCTCAGGCCTCTGCCTTTGATACTCAGCGTCGCGGTAGGCCTGTGGCTTGGCGCTGGCGCCATTGCACTAAGCATCTGGGCTGCGTCATTCATATGGCCAGAGGCGCCACGGCCATTGGACGAGGCCGCCACTACCAGCGCCCCGCATACAGCGCCCCCGTCAGCGGCTGCCGAAGACTCCCAAGCGCGCATGTTCGAGCAGTATAAAAAGGGGGTGCAGAAACAGGCGGCAGAAGCCGCCCAGGGCGACCCGCGCAACCTCGACAGCCCCAAGTGTCAGTTCTGGCTGCAACAGAACCGCACGGCGCCCACCGACAAAAGCCAGGCCAATGTGCTGGAGTTCTGCTACTGATCATGAACAAGCCGCTTTTACTGGCACAGATCGTTGCCACCCTCGAGCGTGACCTGGACGTGCTGACCCGCGCCGCGCAAACCGCCTACGAAACGGCAACAGCCGAAGAAAACGTTGCCGAGAACAAGTACGACACACTGGGCCTGGAAGCTTCATACCTGGCTACCGGCCAGGCGCGCCGCAGCGCCGAGATCCGCCAGGCGCTGCTCGGCTACCAACAACTGCTGCTGCGCGACTACGACCCGCACCGTGGCATTCAGGTGAGCAACCTGATCACCCTAGAGGATGAAAAGGGAGCCCGGCAGCAGCTGTTTCTGGGCCCCGCAGCCGCTGGTTTGAAGATTGCCGACGGCACCCAGGCAACCACCGTGATCACCCCTCGCTCGCCGCTGGGCCAGCAACTGATCGGCAAACGCGTTGACGATGAAGTGACGCTTGCCGCACACACCCTGGTGATCGTCGCCGCCACCTGAGCTACGACGCCTGCCCATAGCCACCTTTGTTTACACTGCCCGCCAAGAGACCCGTATGACCAACCCCACCCTCAGCCGCGCCCTGATCCTGCTGATGGCCACCGCCACCGGCCTGGCCGTGGCCAGCAACTACTACGCCCAGCCGTTGCTGCACAGCATTGCCGAACAGTTCGGCCTGAGCACCGCGGCTGCCGGCAGCATCGTCATCGCCGCGCAGCTGAGCTACGGCGCCGGCCTGCTGTTGTTGGCGCCCTTGGGCGACCTGTTCGAGCAGCGCCGCCTGATTACCGTGATGACCGCCATCGCAACCCTTGGGCTGATCATCAGTGCGTGCGCCCCGAGCCTGCCCTGGCTGATTCTGGGTACCACGCTTACCGGGCTGTTCTCGGTGGTGGCGCAAATCCTGGTGCCCATGGCCGCGTCCCTCAGCGCGCCCAACCTCAGGGGGCGCGCGGTCGGGACGCTGATGAGCGGCCTGTTGCTGGGCATTCTGCTGGCACGCACCGCAGCCGGCTTCATGGCCGAACTGGGTGGCTGGCGCAGCATCTATGTGCTGGCCGCCGTACTGATGGCTATTACTGCACTGGCCCTGCACCGCAACCTGCCACAACACCACAGCCATGCCGGGCTGAAGTACCCGGCGCTGATCGGCTCGGTGTTCAGGCTGTTTGCCCAGGAGCCGGTACTGCGCCTGCGTTCGCTGCTGGGGTTGCTGGCATTCAGCCTGTTTGCGTTGTTCTGGACGCCGCTGGCGTTCCTGCTGGCCAGCGAGCCCTACCATTATTCCGACGCGGTGATCGGCCTGTTCGGGCTGGCGGGGGCCGCGGGCGCGTTGTCGGCCAACTGGGCGGGCCGCCTGGCAGACCATGGCAAAGGGGCGCTGGGCACCACCGTAGGCCTGGTGGTGCTGTTGCTGTCCTGGGTACCACTGGGGTTCGCCCAGCAGTCGCTGGTGGCGTTGCTGCTGGGGGTGCTGATGCTGGACCTGGCGGTGCAACTGGTGCACGTCAGCAACCAGAATGCCGTTATCGCCCTGCGGCCCGAGGCCCGTACGCGGCTTAATGCGGGGTATATCACCTGCTACTTCATTGGCGGCGCCTTGGGCTCGCTGCTGGGTACACAGCTGTTCCAGCACCATGGCTGGCCGGGCATCGTGGTGGCAGGGCTGGCGATTGGCACCTTGGCGCTGCTGGTGTGGGGCCTGGCCCGCCGCGCAACGCCAGCCATGGCCTGACCCCAACGGCGCGCACTGATCGCTTCGGGCCGAAGGCGGCTGCTAAGATGCCGCCTTTTTCTTGGCCTTCAGGAACCTCGACATGCCTGCGTGCAACCCTCGCCTGCCCTTCAGCCTGCTCAGCCTGGGCCTGGCCTTGCAGTGCCCCAACGCCCTCGGCCAGGGCAGCCTGGAGCTGGCGCCGGTGCAGGTGTCCGATACGTATGCCGCAGGCAGCTACCAGGCAACCCAGGCCGCGGTAGGCGGCTTCCAGCCGGGCCCGACACTGGATACCCCCGCTTCGATCAGCGTATTCAGCCAGCAAATGCTGGAAGACCGCCAGGTGCGCCTGCTCAGCGAAGTGCTGCAAGGTGACGCCGCTGTGGGCGAAAGCTATGCGCCGGTGGGCTACTACGAAAACTTCAATGTACGAGGCTTTGAGCTCAATGCTGCCAGCAGCTACCGCGTCAACGGCCAGACCGTGGTCGGCGAGCAGAATGTGGCGCTGGAAAACAAGCAGCAGGTAGAGCTATTGAAGGGGTTGTCTGGCCTGCAGAGCGGTGTGTCCGCACCCGGGGGCCTGATCAATTATGTGACCAAGCGGCCTGAAGCGGTGCACAGCGTCACGCTGGCCGGCACCGACCAGGGTGGGCGCTACCTGGCCACCGACCTTGGCGGCTGGTTCGGCAGCGAGCGGCAGTTCGGCCTGCGTGCCAACCTGGCGCACGAGACCATCGGCTCGTATGTGGAGCACGCCGACGGCAAGCGGGACTTTGCCTCGCTGGCGTTCGACTGGCAGCTCAGCCCTGCTGCCACCTTGCAGCTCGATGCGGAATACCAGCACCGCGAACAACGCTCGGTGCCGGGCTATCAGCTACTGGGTGGCCGCGAAGTGCCCCATGGCATAGACCCCCATGACCGCCTGGCCTATCAGGGCTGGGCCAAACCGGTACAGAACGACTCTCTGAACCTGGGCGGGCGCTTTGAGTACCGCTTCAGCGACGCATGGGCCGCCACGCTCAGCGGGTCCCGCAGCAAAGCGATCATCGACGACTACAGTGCCTTTGCCTGGGGCTCGAGCGAAGGTGCGTTCTTCTCCGGCACTGGCGACTACGACATCTACGACTTCCGCAGCCCCGATGACACGCGCCGTATTGATGAAGTGCAGGCCACCGTGGATGGGCACTTCGATGCGCTGGGCGTGGGCCACGAGCTGACCCTCGGCACCAGCGCCCAGCGCCGTACCCAGGACCAGCGGCCCTATTACAACGCGTGGCTGGGTACCGGCAACATCGCCACCGGTGCCCCGGCCCTGGCGCCATCGAGCAACCCGGTGGGCGCCAGCCAGCGGCGCCTGGACAGCCGCCAGTACGGGCTGTTCGTCACCGACCGCATCCATTTCAGTGAGGCCTGGCAAACCGTGCTGGGCGCCCGCGAAGTACGCCTGGACGAACGAACCTGGGACCAGGACGGTGTTGCCGGGCGTCACACCCAGCAGTACCAGTTGCTGCCCAATGCGGCGCTTATCTACAAACCGCAGCCGGATACCACCCTATACGCCAGCTATACCAAAGGCCTTTCTGCCGGCGGCACAGCGCCGTGGTTCGCCAGCAATGCTGCCGAGATACTTGCCCCAACCCTGTCGCGCCAGCTGGAGGTGGGCGTGAAGCACGACTGGCAAGGCCTGAGCCTGAGCGCTGCCTTGTTCCAGATACGCCAGGCCTACCAGTACGCAAGGCCCGACGGCGGCGGCAGCTTCACCTACGTGCAGCAAGGCCAGCAGAAGAATACCGGGCTGGAGCTGGGGGCCACTGGCTGGCTTACGTCCAACCTGCAGGTGCAGGCCAGCGCAGCCGCCATTCGCGCGCGGGTGCAGGGCAGCGGCACTGAGGCCTATGAAGGCCACCAGGCGATCAACGTACCCAGGTTCCGGGCGGCCCTGTATGGGGAGTACAACCTGCCGGTGCCGGGGCTGGCGCTGCTGGGCGGCGGGCGCTACAGCGCCAGTAAGGCGGCCAGCAAAAACGGCGACGTGAAGGTGGGCGGGTACGCCGTGTTCGACCTCGGTGGCCGCTACCGCACACAGGTGGGTGGGTATGACACGGTGCTGCGGCTGACGGTGGACAACCTGTTCGACAAGCGTTACTGGCGCGATGTGGGGGATTACCTGGGGGACAATTACCTGTTCCAGGGTGCGCCGCGCACCGCCCGGCTGGCGGCGACGGTTAGCTTTTGATACCAAGGCACTGGATGAGTGGGGATGGCACCGGCTGCGCCGGTGTTCGCCGGTAAACCGGCTCCTACAGGATTGGGGGCGGGTTTCACCGCCCTCCTCCAGCCCTCACAAAACAGCCAGTAACAAAAAGCCCCCGGGCTTTTCAGCGCGGGGGCTCTTCGTAGAATGTGGCGGTGAAGAAGGGATTTGAACCCTTGATACGATTTCTCGTATACACACTTTCCAGGCGTGCTCCTTCGACCACTCGGACACTTCACCGTTTTCCCTTCAAGCCTTTCAGCCTGTCGAGGCGCGCTAATTTAGTGGAAGGTCTTTTCTTTGGCAAGCATTTTTTTCAAATTTTTCATGTATTTGCATCAGAAGCCCGGCAAGGGCTGACTGGCCAGTCAGCCTTGCTGCTTTACCTGGCCCTCGGCGCTGGGTAACGTCATCGCCACGCCAACAACAGGACTGCGCCATGAGCGAGCTGATTACCTACCACGCCGAAGACGGCATCGTCACCCTGACCCTGAACAACGGCAAGGTCAACGCCATCTCACCGCAGGTGATCGCCGCCTTCAACGAGGCCCTGGACCGTGCCACCGAAGCACGCGCCGTGGTGATCATTACCGGCCAGCCCGGCATTCTGTCTGGCGGGTACGACCTCAAGGTGATGACCAGCGGCCCCAAAGAAGCCATCAGCCTGGTCACTGCCGGTTCCACCCTCTCCCACCGCCTGCTGTCGCACCCCTTCCCCGTCGTGGTGGCGTGCCCGGGCAATGCCGTGGCCAAAGGCGCCTTCCTGCTGCTGTCGGCCGACTACCGCATCGGCGTCGAAGGCCCCTACAAGGTCTGCCTGAACGAAGTGCAGATCGGCATGACCATGCACCATGCGGGCATCGAACTGGCCCGGGACCGCCTGCGCCGCTCGGCCTTCCACCGGTCGGTGATCAACGCCGAAGTGTTCGACCCACAGGGCGCGGTGGATGCCGGCTTCCTCGACAAGGTGGTGCCCGCCGAACAACTGCACGACGCCGCCCTGGCCGCTGCACGCGAACTCAAGAAGCTGAACATGCTGGCCCACAAGAACACCAAGCTCAAGGTACGCAAAGGGCTGCTGGATGCGCTGGAGAAGGCTATCGAGCTGGACCAGCATCACATGGGCTGACCGCCTCTGTTTGCCCCAGCCAGTGCACAGCCGTACACTGACGGGCGACTGTCTGGTGTGAGTCGTACCATGCTCTACTGTGTTCGCATGTTCCTGCTGGGCCTGCATTTTCTGGCCGTGGGTGCCATCGGCCTGATCATTGGCCTGTGCCGCCCGTTCAACCCCGCCAACAGCCGGGTGTTCGCACGCCTTTACAGCGTGCCAGCCACTTGGCTGATGCGCGTCAAGGTCAAGGCGGAGGTGGGCCCGCTGTGGGACCAGCCGCCTGGCTGCGTCATCGTCGCCAACCACCAATCCAACTTCGACCTTTTTGTGCTGGGCCAGGTGGTACCGCAGCGTACCGTTGCCATCGGCAAGAAAAGCCTGGGCTGGATCCAGTTGTTCGGCCAGTTGTTCTGGCTGGGCGGCAACGTGCTGGTCGACCGCAAAAACGCCTACCAGGCGCGCAAGGCCCTGCAAAAGACCACCCGCGTACTGCAGAACGGCACGTCCATCTGGATCTTCCCTGAAGGCACGCGCAACCCCGGCGACACGTTGCTGGCCTTCAAGAAAGGCGCGTTCCACATGGCGATTGCGGCAGGCGTGCCGATCGTGCCGGTGTGCGTCAGCCGCTACGCCCGGCGCCTTGACCTCAACAGCTGGCACCCGCGCACGGTCAGCGTGCGCTCACTGCCCCCCATCGCCACCGCGGGCATGACCCAGCAGGACCTCCCCGCACTCATCGAGCAATGCCGTGCGCAGATGCAGCAATGCATCGACCACATGGAAGCCGAACAGCCCTGAGCTTGGTTGCTCTCTGGGCGGGGAAGGACCAAGCTGTAGCCCGTGTTCAACCGGAATAAGCGGGCAACCATGGGGCGAGTCGTGGCATCGGCGGTGTACACCGCCGGCAGAAAGGTCACCAACATCAGCATCGATGAAGGCAGCGAATGGGCCCGCAAGCCGGGCCATTTCGTGTGGATTGGCCTGGAGGAACCCAACGCCGAAGAACTGGCCAACCTGCAACGCCAGTTCAACCTGCATGAACTGGCCATCGAAGATGCCCTGGAAAAGCACAGCCGGCCCAAGCTGGAAACCTTTGGCGATGCCCTGTTCATCGTCACCTACTCGCCGGTACGCCACCAGGGGCGGCTGGAATTCATCGAAACCCATATTTTTGCCGGCAACGGCTACATCATCACCTGCCGCAACGGCCATTCGAAATCCTATGCCCTGGTGCGCCAGCGCTGCGAGGCCAGGCCGCTGCTGCTGGAACATGGCGAAGACTTCGTGCTGTATGCGCTGCTGGATTTCGTGACCGAGAACTACCAGCCGGTGAGCGAAGCCATCCACGCCGAGATCGAAACCCTGGAGCAAAGCGTGCTGGGCGGTTCGCTGCAGGAAAACGACATACGCCGCCTGCACAGCCTGCGCCGGGATATCCTGCGCCTGCGCCGCTATGTGGCGCCGATGGTGGAAATAAGCGAGGAACTCCAACGGCTGAGTTTCCCCTTCATCGACAAGAACATGCGCCCGTACTTTCGCGACGTGCAAATTCACGTGACGCGGCAGATGGAAGACTTGTCGAGTATCCGCGACATCGCCAGCCAGACCATCGAGATCGGCATGCTGCTGGAGTCGTCACGCCAGAGCATCGTGCAACGCAAGTTCGCCGCCTGGGCGGCCATTTTGGCCTTCCCTACGGCCATTGCAGGCATCTACGGGATGAACTTCCAGAACATGCCCGAGCTGAACTGGCACTACGGCTACTTCACTGTGCTGGGGGTGATCGGCTTGGGTTGCGTGGGGTTGTACGCCAGCTTCAAGCGCTCCGGCTGGCTTTGAGGTGGCCAGGGCCGCAACGCGGCCCTGCGCCTTACGCGGCGTCGTGTTTACCGACAGGTTGCTGGATAAACCGCAACATCCACTCACCCACCAGGTCGCCCTGGTGCTCGGTGGCCAGGCTGGCGATTGCGCGCTCATACACCTCATCGCCCAGGTGTTCCTGGCGCGCATTGAGCAACGCCCGCGAATAGTCGTTGACGAACTCTGGGTGGCCCTGGAAGCACAGCACCTGGTCGCCGATGTGGTAAGCCGCATTGGGGCAGAAGTCGCTGGATGCGATCACCGCCGCGCCTTCCGGCAGTTCGGTCACCTGGTCCTGGTGGCTGATGAGCAGGGTGAGTTCTGGCACCTGCGGGATCATCCATGGCTGCTGGGTCGCCAGCGAGTACCGGTGGGTACCCACACCCCAGCCCTGCTCCGCCCGCTCGGCCTTGCCCCCCAGGGCCAAGGCCAGCAGTTGATGGCCAAAACACACACCTAGCAACTTTTCACCGCGCGCGTACAGCTTCAGCAGGTAAGCCTTGAGGGTTTGGATCCAGGGATCGGAACCGAACGAATCCGCTTTGCTGCCCGTCACAAGGTAGGCGTCGAAGACTTCGTCGTCGGCGGGGTAATCGCCGTTCATCACGTTGTACACGCTAAATTGTGCCGCGATGGGCTGACGCGAAAAGAGCTGCTCGAACATCCTGCCGTAGCCCTGGTACTGGGCGGTCAGCTCCGGTCGCAGAACATCGGTTTCAAGGATGCAGATGCGTAACGACATAGGGTTAGTCCTGAACGACATGGGTGGGGATCAGGTGTAGAGCGTGACGCGAAAGGCACGTACAAGCAAGTAGGCTGCACTGACGAACGGTCACAACCGGTGGTCACCGGCAGCAGCGTCGCGCAGGCGTCTAGCCAGAGCATTGGACGGTGCACAGCGACCTTTACATAGCCAGAAATAATCAGCAGGCATCCGCTTAGAACAAAGGGTTCTCGATCATGGATAACGCAGGCCCTACTGTTGGTTGTATATCACGTAACACGAGGCAAGCAGTCACCCCGCAACACGGTGCCACTGTGATCGACCCGAAGCGCGACAAGGAAGCCAACGGGTATTCAGGAATAACAACAAGAAGGCGGTCAGCCATGTTCAGACATTCAAAAGTTCGCCAGGCCGGGCTCATACTCTTCGCCACCACCTTGCTGCTGATCTTGCCGAACCTCACACGTTTGTTCGGTTGAGCGCAGCGCTGGCGCCAACGGGCGAGGCACAGGTAACCTGCCGGCCTCAATGGTCGGAGCTTTCCATGCGTTACTGCCTCATCCTGCTTGCACTGGTTGCAGGCCTGCCCGTCTGGGCTGCACAACTGCACCTCGAATTAGGCACCGGTGAACGCCAATGGAGCAGCGAAGCGCTGCTGGCTCACCCGCAGGCGCAGGCCATTGCGGTCGACCACGATGTCTCGTACAAGCGGCCTATGCACTACCGGGCAGTGCCCCTGAGCGCATTGCTGGAGGGCATTGGCCCTGATGATCATCTGCAGGCCGTTGCAAACGATGGCTTCGCGGCAGAAATGCCGGCCGCACCCTTGCTGCAAGAGGGCCCGGCCAGGGCGTGGTTGGCAGTGGAAGACCCGGCCCGCCCCTGGCCGGCACTAGGCAAGGGCAAGGGCAGTGCCGGGCCGTTTTACCTGGTCTGGACCCACCCACAGGCAAGTGGCATACGGCCAGAGCAATGGCCATTCCAGATCGCGACGCTGCGCAAGCTTGCGCCCGTGCAAACGCGCTTCCCAGCGCTGCTCCCCGACCCGCAACTGCCTGCGCACAGCCCCGAACAGCGAGGGTTTGCCCTGTTTCAACAAAACTGCCTGGTGTGCCATACCCTCAACGGTGCTGGTGATGGGCAAGTGGGCCCAGACCTGAACACCCCGTACAACCCGACGGAATACTTCCAGCCTGCCTACCTGCGCATGCTGATCCGCAACCCGCAAAGCGTGCGGCACTGGCCCCAGGCAAAGATGCCGGGGTTTACCGTTGATGTGCTGAGTGAACATGACCTGGATGAACTGTTGGCCTACCTGGCCCATATGGCTGGGCGCAGGCCTTGAAACCCAGGGCCGCACGGCGACCCTGAACGCCATGGATCAAGCGGTAAGCCGCTCCTGTTTGACGCCCCACCCTTCCACTTCACCCCCATAGGGTGTCACCAGCTGTTCGAAGGTTTCCTCGAAATCGCCGATGCCGCCATGGGTGGCGTACATGACCTTGCTCAGCTCCAGGTGCCACCCCCCATCGCCCAGCTCGGTGACCTGGGCATTGAGCGACTCGCCCCGGAACTGCGTGGCTGCACGCCGCGCTGCAGCCTCGTCCGGGAACACGGCATAGAACTCGATGGGGTGGATTTGAGTAAAGTCGAAACCGCCTGCCTTCATCTGACGCAGGACGTTGCTGCTGATGTCGTCGTTTTGGCTGCTCATGAATCGTCCTCCTAAGTAACGCGATGGATAGACTTTCCGTGCACTACGCACCTGCCGGTAATGGCCTGGCAGTTCGAGCTGTTGCAAGACGCGAGTTGAAGAGGTACCTGCCCGCAGAACGGCAGGCACCTTCCAGCAGCGTAGTGCCCTTGCAGGCACCACGCAAACCTGTGATTCAGGGCGCTTCGTGGATGCTGGTGATGGTGACGCCGCTATGCTCCTTGAGCCAGCGTGCCGTGGGGGAAATGGCCCGGTCCTGAAAATCGTTGAGGTCCAGCTCATCCATGACCGGGAACAACTGCGTGCGTATCGCACGTGCGGCGTCTTCCTCGCTGGGGCAATGTTCGGCCTGCAGCACGATCGAAGACGGTGCGCCTTTCTGGTCGGCAAAGATGACTTCCCACTCTTTCATCGAACGAGCCCTCTCAATCAAACGACATCTGGTTTGCGATGCCTGAATTACTGACCTTGGGCCTGGGAGAATGTTCAGAAAGTTGCGGGCTGCCTGAGGGGCAGCCCGCTGCCTGTTAGGGCGCTACTTGGGCGTGCCGTGCACGACCCCTGCGGTGTTGTCCAGCAGGCTCTTGGTGGCGGTCTGAATGAAGGCTTCCAGCTGCTTGAGCATCTGCGGCTGGTCCGGGCTTTCAATCAGCTCGGCCTTGAATTCACGGCCCAGCTGGTAGCGATACAGCCGCGGGTTCATGTCCTTGGACTCGATCAGCACACGGTCGCCCTGCACCAGGCCGACGATCTGCTCGCTGCCCGATGGCTTGATCATGCCCACGCCCTGATCGCCTGCAGGCAGGTTGAGCAGGTCACGGCCCCAGCACTGGTGGCGGGTTTCGCCACCCAGGCGGCCCATGATGGTGGGCACGATGTCCACCTGGGTGCCGACGGTGTGGTTGACCGCACCGAACTTCTCCTGGATACCTGGCGCAATGAGCAGCAGCGGCACGTTGAAGCGGCCCAGGTCCAGCTCGGTGACCTGCTGGTGGTTACCGAAGCCGTGGTCGCCAACGATCACGAACAGGGTGTCCTTGAAGTAAGGTTCTTTGCGGGCCTTCTCGAAGAACTGGCCCAGCGCCCAGTCCGAGTAGCGCATGGCGGTGAGGTGCTCGTCCAGGGTGCCCTGGCCGGTGACTTTCTCCACCGGCAGGTTGGCGGGCAAGGCGTACGGGGTGTGATTGGACAGGGTCTGCAGCAAGGCGTAGATCGGCTTCTTGCCGTCATGCTTGGCCAGCTCCTGGTTGCCACGGTCGAACATGTCCTGGTCGGACACGCCCCAGGTGGGGTCGGAGAACACCGGGTTGACGAAGTCGTTGCGGCCAATGAACGTGGTCATGCCTTGGTTGCCGAAGAACCCGGACTGGTTGTCCCAGGCAAAGTCACCGTTGTACACGTAGACGTCGTCGTAATCCCGGGCACTGAGCAGCGCCGGCAGGCCAGAAAGCTTGTGGCCACCTTCCGGGGTTTGCATCAGGTACTCGAAGCCCGGCAGGTTGGGGAAGCACGCCATGGTGGCGAACATGCCCTGGTGGGTATGGGTGCCATTGGAGAAGAAGCGGTCGAACAACAGCCCTTCCTTGGCCAGCTTGTCGAAGTACGGGGTGATGTTGTTGGGGCTGCCCAGCGCGCCCACCGAGTGGCCGGCAAAGCTTTCCATCAGGATCACCACCACGTTCTTGATCGGCAGCGTGTTTGCGGCAGGTGGCAGGAAGTCACGGCGCACGGCGGCTTCGTCGGCATCCACCAGGGTGTCGTTGGGCGTCAGCAGTTGCTGGCGCACGGTCTGGGTGGCCACGCCTTGCTCCAGCACCGGCTTCCAGATGTTGGCGCGGTCTTCACCGAAACGGCTCTTGGCCGCATCGATCAGCGTCAGGGTACCGTTCAGGCCCAGCTGGTTGACGAAGTTGGAGTCGGTGGTGAACGCATCCCCCCATCGCATCGGTGGGCCCTGGCGCAAGGTGCCACGGGCGGCGACCACGGCCACCAGCAAAATCACCATGAATACCGCCAGCCGGTTGTACCAGGGGGCGACACGCTGCACGCCATCACCACGGGTAGCGCGGTCGACACCCTTGAACAACAGGCTGAGCAGCCAGGTGCCGAATGCCCAGGCCAGCAGGTAGAGCACCACCGGGAAACCGTACCAGAGCATGCTCATGACGGTCTTGGGGTCTTCCTTGATGTACTGGAACACCAGGCCGTTCAGGCGCTGGTGGAACTCGCGGTAGAAGTCCAGCTCCATCAGGCCGAGGAACATCACCACGCTGGATGTGAGGGTGAGCCAGAAACGGAACACCCCGCGCCGCGCCATGGCCCACGGGCTGAGCAACGCCAGCAGCAGCGGCACGCTGATGTACACCACCACCCGCAGGTCGAAGCGCAACCCGTTGAGGAAGCCCTCGGCAACGGTTGCAGCAGGCGTATCGCCGATCATGTCGCTGTTGTAGACCAGCAGCGCAAGGCGCACGAGGCTGAGCATCAGCATGATGACCAGCGCGCTCAGCAGCGTGTAGGCCAGGTGGGATTTGAGGGTGGGCGAGAACGACGCTCGCGCGCCCCATTGCTTCAAGGCGTCCGGGTTGGCCATGAACGGGAAGGTCCTAGAATTGCGGTTTGCGAAGAGCGCGACGGCGGAGGGCCATCGCAGCATTGTGCGGGAGCGGATTCTGTTTAAATCATTGTGAAAATTTTGTCACGGCCCGATTGGCCACTGGCGGCATCGCGGCCGGGCGCCCGGCCGCCAACGGTCAGATACGCACGTTGCCGCGGGGGCCGGCGATGGCCCATATCACCAGGCCAACCACGGGTAGCAGCGCGATCAGCAGTATCCACAGCACCTTGCTGCCCACCTCGTTGCCGCTCTTGATCACGTTGAGAATGGCCCAGATGTCCAGCGCCAGAATGATCAGGCCTACCAGGCTGTTGAACGTCGATCCCATGCCATGCACTCCAGTTCAGGGGTTGATGCTGCATAGCATAGCCAGCTATTACACCGATAGAGCGGAATCCTTGGCGCCAGGCTCGGGTCACTGCTTAGACTGCCTTGTCTTTTGAACCCGAGGTTTGCATGCCCCCTGTACACAGTCACAGCGCCGCCGCTTCCCCGCTGAGCACCTGGCGGCAACACATCGCCAACAACCCATGGGTAGGCGCCGGCCTTGTTCTCAGCTTGCTGGCGGTGGTCGTGCTGCTGGGCGCCAGCCTGTGGAATGCCGTGCACGGCGACCATTCGCAGCACCTGCACCTGGCGGCGGTAGGTGGCCTGGCAGGGTTCGGTGCCACGGCACTGGGTGCAATATTGGCGGTGGTGCTGCGTGACGTGAGCACGCGCAGCCAGGATGTGATGCTGGGGTTCGCAGCAGGCATGATGCTGGCGGCCAGCTCGTTCTCGCTGATTCTGCCGGGCCTGGATGCCGCGCGGGACATCACCGGCAACGGCCCTGCTGCGGCGTTCGTGGTGGTGGTCGGGATGGGCCTGGGGGTATTGCTGATGCTCGGGCTGGACCGCTTCACCCCCCACGAGCATGAGCGGGTGGGCGTGGCCGGCCCGGAAACCGAGCGGTTCAGCCGGGTGTGGCTGTTCGTGCTGGCAATCACCCTGCACAACCTGCCCGAAGGCATGGCGATAGGTGTCAGCTTCACCAATGGCGACATGAACATCGGGCTACCGCTGACCACCGCCATCGCCATCCAGGACATCCCTGAAGGGCTGGCGGTTGCACTGGCCTTGCGCGCTACCGGCCTTTCGAACCTGAAGGCCGCCCTGGTGGCGATAGGGTCCGGGCTGATGGAGCCCTTGGGTGCAGTGATCGGCCTGGGCATATCCACGGGTTTCGCGGTCGCCTACCCTATCAGCATGGGGCTTGCAGCCGGGGCGATGATTTTTGTGGTCAGCCACGAGGTCATCCCGGAGACCCACCGCAATGGCCACCAGACCTCGGCAACCCTGGGCCTGATGGGCGGCTTTGCAGTGATGATGTTCCTCGATACCGCACTGGGCTGAGCCCCGCGCCTGTGCACGTCGTTTACAGGTGCACGGCAACCTTCAACGCTTCCAGGGCAGGTTCAACCTTGATGCCCAACGCCGCACCCAGCTCCGTCACCCGTGCCAGGTCATGCTGGCCGACCATGACCATTTGCAGTTCGTCATCGAGCAACTGGCTGAAGTTGAGCAGCACGTACCCCCCTGCTTCCTTGTTCAAGGCACCCATCTGCACCTGGATGCGGTTGAGCGCGGTCAGCGGCTCGGTGCGTGCCAGTTGCTTGGGCTTGAGGGTAAGCGGCACGCTTTGGTCAAACGAGCCGCTGATGTGCTCGAACAGCTCCTGGTAGCTGTCGGCCTGGAAGACCACGGTATCGGGCAAGCTGCCGAGCACTACCCACTCGCCCAGGGGTATGGGGAAGCTGTCGTCATAGTTGATGTCGGGGTTGGCGGCAAGAAATGCCGCCGGGTCGGCGTAGGCCTGGGCAGCCTCATCGGCAATGCGCTCGATATCGGCCTCACGCATGCAGCCTGCGCCAATGAGGCTGATGAATTCGAGCAACTGAATTTTCATGAACGGGGCCTGCGGCGGGTAAAAAGGTGCCAAGGATAGCCGCAAATGCCCCCGTGAGGTTAGCCGGCCAGCGCTTGCAGGCGCGCCGCGGCGTCTACTGCGCCCATGGTGTGGGCCGCAACAAGGGCAGTGGCACCCCGTGCATCCTGGCGCGCCGGGTCTGCGCCTTGGGCCAGCAGGTAGTCGAGGATCTCCAGGCGGTTGAACATGGCCGCCAGCATCAGCGCCGTGCGCCCGTCCTGCGCGGCTGCATCTACCGGTACGCCGTTCTCGAGCAGCAGGCGGATCATCGCCATGTCGCCCTTGAACGCGGCCCCGGCAATGGGCAACTGGCCGTTATCGTTGGCGATCAGCGCATCGGCACCGTGGGCCAGCAGCACACGCACCGCATCATGGTGGCCGTGGTAGCTGGCCAGCATCAACAGGGTATCGCCCTTCTGGTTGCGCAGGTTCACGGGCAGGCCGCTGGCGAGCAAGCGCTCGAGCATCTCGGCGTCGCCTTGGCGGGCGCGGTCGAACACTTGTTCGGCAAAGGCGGCGGCTTCGTCGGCGGTCATTTGAGAGGGCGCGGCTTGGGTCTGCATGGGGGAACCTCCTGGCAATAATCGGTGCCTAAGTGTTTGTCAGGCCCCGGTTGCGGGTCAAAGGTTCAGAATCTATCGCTGCGATAGCCAACGAGCCCCGCCGTGCAAAATGCACTGTGCAAATTGCACGACCTTGCAGCTTGCACGGAGACCCTTCTTGAAGTAAGCCGCAAACCATTGATTTATATGGGTTTTTGCAATATCCAAAAGCTGGCACGGTCACTGCAATCTACAACTTCACGATTGCCCTACACCTGTCAGGAGTTGCCATGAACCTTATCCAGGAAAAATTCGTTTCGGTCTTTTCGGCTTACCAGGTTGCTACCCAGCCTCGTCCGGACGGCGGTGTTCTCCTGACCCTGCGCGCCGCTGACGGCAAGGTGACCCGCCGTGTGCTCACCTACGGGCAACTGCACAGCGCCGAACAGCTGTCCTGGGCCATCAGCGCCATCCGCCGCGACCTGGCCGAACAAGCCAGTGAGCTGCCGGTGATCAGCATGCTGCAAAGCCAACAACGCTTCGCCCTGCCGACCTACCGCTGAGTGGTCGCCTGCCTGAGCTGGCCTGTTGGCGGGTGACGCCCGATGGATTCACCCTCGAACAGACCAGCAAGGCCCATCAAAGTTCGTCGATTCCCAAAAACGCCCGTGCGGCGTCATCGCCCGTATATAACGGATTTGCACTCTGCTCGCTCGCATAGAGCCTGAACGCAAGGCAAAACGGGGTTTCGCCCAACTCCACCCAGCGCCGCGTGTTCGCCGGTATGGTCAACTGATCGCCTTTCTCGCACACCACTGAATACACCCACCCGCCCAAGCGCAAGCCCAGTTGCGCACGGCCGCTGATCACCGCAAACACTTCCTGGCCGTCATGGGTGTGCTCTTCCCGCAGCGCTAATGCGTCAACCTGCTCGCCGTCGCGGTTCACCAGCCGATAGACAGGGCTGGCGTGGGTGGTCATGAGTCGGTCAAGGTGATCACCACATGCGACCAGCACGTCTGCCTCGGCTGTGCCTGGGCGTATCCAAAGACCATGCTCGGCGTGGATCAAAGACACCCCGTGCTCGGCCAGCGCCGCCTCGATGTCTTCGCGGTGGGTCAGCACCTTGTTGGGCAATGCCGGGCTGGAAGGGTCAAATACGCAGAGAATGCTCATCAGCGGTCAGGTCCTGGTCGGTTGCGAACGGGTCGCCATGATAACGGCTGCAGCCAGCGCCGAGGCGCTGGCCATACCAAAGGTGAAGCCTGGCCCCAGCCATGTCCAGCTGTAGCCCGCGTACAGCGCGCCAAGCGCCCCGCCGGTGCCTGAAAGCGCGGCGTAAAGGGCCTGGCCCTGACCTTGCTGGCGCGGCCCGAAACTGGCCTGCACGAATGCGATGCTGGCAGCGTGAAAGCAGCCGAAGGTGGCAGCATGCAGCAACTGTGCGAACACCAGTACCCCAGGCTCCGCCGCCAGGTTGCCCAACAGCAACCACCGCACGGCCGCCAGCACGAAGCTGGCCAGGAGCACCCGCTGGATACTGAACCGCGCGAACAGGCGGCTCATGGCCATGAACATCAACACCTCAGCCACCACGCCCAACGCCCACAGCAACCCGATGGCGCCGCGGCTGTAGCCCAGGTGTTCCAAGTGCAAGGTCAAGAAGGTGTAGTAAGGCCCGTGGCTCAGTTGCATCAGTGCCACGCACACATAGAACGCCACCACACCGGGCGCTCGCAGCTGGTGCAGAAAACCGCCAGCTGCGCGGCGCTCGCCCTGCTCGACGGGCTGGGCATTGGGTACCCACAGGCTGGCGGCGACGATGCCAGCCATGATGGCCACCAGGGCGACCGGGTAGATGTCCAGGCTCAACCACTCGAACAGGCGGCCCAGGCCGACCACGGTCAGGATGAAGCCAATCGACCCCCACAGGCGTACCTGGCTATAGCGCGCGGTTTGGCCATGCAGGTGTGCCAGGGTGATAACTTCGAACTGGGGCAGCACTGCATGCCAGAAGAAAGCGTGCAACGCCATGACCAGTGCCAGCCAGGCGTAGCTTTTGCCCAGAAAAATCAGGGAAAAGGTCGCCAGCGTGCACAATGCCCCCAGGCGCACGATAAGCAGCCGCTGGCCCGTGCGGTCCCCCAGCCAGCCCCACAGGTTGGGGGCGATGCAGCGCATCAGCATGGGGATGGCCACCAGCTCGCCAATACGTGCCGGCGTGAAGCCCAGGTGGTCAAAGTACAGTGCCAGAAACGGCGCCGTGGAGCCCAGCAGGGCGAAATAGAACAGGTAAAAGCTGGACAACCGCCAGTAAGGGATCGCGGGCATGGAATGGCCTTTGTGGCCTGCTGCGGGTGCTCCGCTAGGCGAAACACCCGGCACGGGCGGGTAAACGCTAGCGCAGTACGGGCGTGGCGACCTTGACGTCGGCGTTCTGTGCGCGGTGGCGCAGCAAGTGGTCCATCAGGGCAATGGCCATCATCGCCTCGGCGATCGGCGTGGCGCGGATGCCCACACACGGGTCATGCCGGCCTTTGGTGATGACTTCCACGGGGTTACCGTGCACATCGATGGAGCGGCCTGGCACGGTGATGCTGGACGTTGGCTTCAAGGCCAGGTGAGCGACGATTGGCTGGCCGGAAGAGATGCCGCCCAGGATGCCACCGGCGTTGTTACTGAGGAAACCTTGCGGGGTCATCTCGTCACGGTGCTCGGTACCGCGCTGTGCCACGCTGGCAAAGCCCGCGCCGATTTCCACGCCCTTGACCGCGTTGATGCTCATCAGGGCATGTGCAAGCTCGGCGTCCAGGCGGTCGAAGATCGGCTCGCCCAGGCCAGGCATCACGCCTTCGGCGACCACGGTGATCTTGGCCCCGACCGAGTCCTGGTCACGGCGCAGCTGGTCCATGTAGGCCTCAAGCTCCGGCACCTTGCTGGGGTCTGGGCTGAAGAAAGCATTCTGTTCTACCGACTCCCAGGTTTTGAACGGGATCTCGATCGGGCCCAGCTGGCTCATGTAGCCACGCACCGTGATGCCCTGGGTAGCCAGGTACTTTTTGGCGATGGCACCGGCAGCCACACGCATGGCGGTTTCACGGGCCGAACTGCGGCCACCGCCGCGGTAGTCACGCTCACCGTACTTGTGGTGGTAGGTGTAATCGGCGTGAGCGGGGCGGAACAGGTCCTTGATTGCGGAGTAGTCCTTGGACTTCTGGTCGGTGTTGCGGATCAACAGGCCGATCGAGCAGCCCGTGGTACGGCCTTCGAACACACCGGACAGGATTTCCACCTCGTCGGCTTCCTGGCGCTGGGTGGTGTGCCGGCTGGTGCCGGGTTTGCGCCGGTCGAGGTCGTGCTGCAGGTCGGCCAGGGAGATTTCCAGGCCTGGCGGGCATCCATCGACAATGGCGACCAACGCCGGGCCATGGCTCTCGCCTGCGGTGGTGACAGTGAACAGCTTGCCATAGGTATTGCCGGACATGGACGCTCCGCGAGATCTGCCTGAGATGAACGAAAGGCGGCAGTATACAGGATGGGGCTGGGAGGTGGCGTGGCGTACAAACCAGGCGGTCGCGTGCGCCTGTCACAGGCCTGACTGGCCCGATCATCTAGGGCGCGGGGCGCGATGGCGTGGCGGGCCCGCGCAGAACCTTCCACTGCGCGTAAGGTCAAAGTGCTATCCCCCTACCCAAGTAGCCCCGCACCATGCCGCGCCTTGTCGCCCTGTTGTTCCTGCTGTTCACTGGCCTGGCCCAGGCCGCCACCCCTACCGTCCTGCAGCGCCCCATCGACCTGGATACCGGCCAAGGCATATTGCACGGCAGCCTGCTGCTGCCCCAGCAGGCTACACCACCGCCGGTGGTGCTGATCATCGCAGGCTCCGGGCCCACCGACCGTAACGGCAACAACCCCGCTTCCGGCCGGGTCGATAACCTCAAGCGCCTGGCCCTGCTGCTGGCCAACCAGCACATCGCCAGCGTGCGCTACGACAAACGCGGCGTGGCCGCCAGCCAACCCGCCACCCCAGACGAACGCGACCTCAGCGTGGAGCGCTACGTGGCCGATGTCGTGGCCTGGAGCCGCAAGCTCAAAGCTGACCCACGCTTCGGCCAGCTGATTCTCATCGGCCACAGCGAAGGCGCACTCATCGCCAGCCTTGCCGCCGAGCAGGCCGGTGCCAGCGCGGTGATCAGCCTGGCCGGCAGCGGCCGGCCCATGGCTGACGTACTGCGCGAGCAATTGGCCGAACGCCTGCCCCCCGCTCAACTCGCCCGCGGCAGCGAACTGCTGGACCGCCTGCAGGCCGGCCAGACCAGCCTGGACGTGCCCGCGCCCTTGCGCCAGGTGTTCCGCCCCAGCGTGCAGCCCTACCTGATCACGTTGTTCCGCCAGAACCCGGCCCAGGCCTTCGCACGCCTCACCGTGCCGGCGCTGATCGTGCAGGGGCGCAACGATGTGCAGGTGGATGTGGCGGACGCCGAACGCCTGAAGGCGGCCAAGCCCGATGCTCAACTAGTTCTGATTGACGGCATGAACCACATGCTGCGTATCAGCCCCAAAAGCATGAGCCAGCAACGCGACAGCTACTTGAACCCCGAGCTGCCACTGGCCCGGGAGCTGGGCGAGCAGATCGTCACGTTCATCCAGCACCTGCCGCCAGCCTAATGCCCGGCCTCAGGTCTGCGGCATGCCTGCCGATACAGCAGGCATAGCCAAGGACATGCCCTGATGACCACAACACCTACTGCCACAGAGCCGGCCGAAGACCCCCAGCCAACCCCCGCCCTGCCCTGGGCGGATTTGGCCGTCGAGCATTACCAGTTGCTGCGCCTGGCCGCCCTGCCCATCGACCGGGCCACCGGCCCACGGCCGCTGCGCTACGTGCAGTTCGGCCATGCCGAGCGCCACGACACCGAACACAGCCTGCTGCGCATGCACATCCAGCTGCCCGGCCAGAAGGTGCACAAAGGGCAGAACCGCCTGGACATCCGCGTGGACCACCGTGAAAAACGGGTGCGCATCGGGGATGAGCACGGCTTGCAGCTGGAGCCGGTAAACCGCGGCCTGGGGCGCTTTTTGCTAGCACAGGCCGCGCAATGGCTCAAACGCAGGTGGCCCAGCTACCAGGTGGAGGAATTCAAGCTGCCCAGCAAGGACGCCCTGCAGGAGGAATCACGCCTGCGCCGTGACCATTGCCTGCGCGGCGCGGGCCTGGAAGTGGAATACGAAGAAGGCCAGGTACTCAAGGGCCACACTGTGGCAACCACCGCCGGGCAGTTGCCAACCACCTGGAACAGCGAGCGTGTCCAGCAGGTGGGCATTCTGGAGGCTGCGCAATTGTTGCAGCAGGCAGAGCAGCAACTGCAGGAAACCAGCGCCCAATTGCGCGAACGCGACGAGCGCGTGGCTAAATATCAGCGCGAAGACAGCGGCTTGCGCTTCACCATCACGTGCCTGGTCGCGTTCGCGCTGTTCCAGGCAGGCCTGCTGATCTGGATCGCCACGCGCTAGCCAACAGGGGGCTGCGGCACAGCCCCCACGCGGTTTACACCTTGGAAGCGAACAACGCCTGATGCTGGCGGCACTGTTCGGCGGTGAGCATGAACACCCCATGGCCCCCGCGCTCGAACTCCAGCCAGGCGAAGTCCACGTCCGGGTACAGGGCTTCGACATGCACCTGGCTGTTGCCCACCTCCACAATCAACAAGCCCTTTTCAGTGAGGTGGTCAGCCGCCTCGGCCAACATGCGCCGCACCAGGTCCAGGCCGTCTGCACCGCAGGCCAGGCCAAGCTCAGGCTCGTGGTGATATTCGGCAGGCATGTCGTCGAAGTCTTCGGCATCGACGTAGGGCGGGTTGGAAAGGATCAGGTCGAAGCGCTGCCCTGGCAACCCGGCAAAGCCGTCGCCCTGCACCGTGTACACTCGCCCGTCCAGGCCGTGACGCTCGATGTTCTGGTTGGCCACTTCAAGGGCCTCGAACGACAAGTCGCCCAGCACCACTTCGGCCTGGGGGAACACATCCGCCGCCACGATACCGATGCAACCGGACCCCGTGCACAGGTCCAGAATGCGTGCAGGCTCGCTGGCCAGCCACGGCTCAAGGCGGTTTTCCAGCAGTTCGCCGATGGGCGAGCGCGGCACCAGCACACGTTCGTCGACGATGAACGCCATGCCGCAGAACCAGGCCTCGCCCAGCAGGTACGCCGTAGGTACGCGCTCTTCGATGCGGCGCTTGAGCAGGTGCTGCAACTGCACACGCTCGGCGTCTTCGAGCATGCAGTCCAGGTAGCTGTCGGCCACTTCCCACGGCAGGTGCACCGCCCCCAGCACCAGCAGCCTCGCCTCGTCCCAGGCGTTGTCAGCCCCGTGGCCGAAGAACAGCTCATGTTCGTGGAAGCGGCTGACCGCCCAACGGATGTAGTCGCGCAGCGTGCGCAGACGGGATGTGATCACGGGGTACTCCTAATTCAGACCGTACAAAAGTCTAACAGCCCAAGCCGCTGATTTGTTCCCTCGGATCGCCTGCGAGGTAGCCACAGGCCAGTAACCACGCCACTTGCGATGTCAACCATTCCCATTGGCGCGCAGGCAGGGGAGAATAGGCCCATGAAAGCCCTACACCAAGGAGCCCTTGATGTCCGTTCCAACCACGATGTTCCGCCTCACTGGCCGCGATTACCCGCCGGCCAGGCTGAGCCATGCCAGCCTGATCATCATCGATGCGCAAAAGGAGTACCTCAGCGGGCCCCTGGCGCTGTCGGGCATGGACGAGGCCGTGGCCAACATCGCCCGGTTGCTCGACGCCGCGCGCAAAAGCGGCCGGCCAATCATTCATGTTCGCCACCTGGGCACCGTAGGCGGCCGCTTCGACCCGCAGGGCCCGGCCGGCCAGTTCATCCCCGGGCTGGAGCCGCTGGAAGGCGAAACCATCATTGAAAAGCGCATGCCCAACGCGTTCAAGAACACCAAACTGCATGAAACGCTGCAGGAGCTGGGCCACCTGGACCTGATCGTGTGCGGTTTCATGAGCCATTCCAGCGTCAGCACCACCGTGCGCCGGGCCAAGGACTATGGTTACCGCTGTACCCTGGTGGAAGATGCCTCGGCCACCCGCGACCTGGCGTTCAAGGACGGGGTGATCCCGGCTGCACAGATCCACCAGTGTGAAATGGCCGTGATGGCCGACAACTTCGCCTGCGTGGCGCCCACCGCCAGCCTGATCTGAGGGCGCGGAACCCGCGGGGCCGGTGCAAGTCCAACTGCCCACAGGCACAGAGGAGAGCGGGATGAAGCTCAAAGGCAGTATCGACGCCAAGCGCTTGCGCCCGCGCCAACCACGTCACTGGGGCGCCCGTCTGGGGGCTGCCCTCTCGGCCCTGCTGGCAACGCTTGGCGTGCTGCTGGCGATGGCCGGCGTGGCCGGCCTGCTGGGCAATTACCCGGCCCTGGCAGAGCTCAATGCCAACAAACTCCTGGCAGGCGTACTGACCGCCGCGGGGCTGCTGCTGTTATGGCTGGGCGTGCGGTTCTGGCGGCTCAGCCGTATCCGCCTGCGCCGTTCACGGGAGCTGAACCTGTCGCCACACCTGATGAAAAAGCACGATTGACCTCCGCATTGCACTGCGCAGTCGCGTAAACTACGCGGCCCACGTGGAGGCATCATGCAAGACGACGATTTTTCCCTGTTCAAAGCCGAAGTGCGCGGCGTCAAGCCGATCAAGCACGACAGGGCCGAGGTCGGCAAACCCAAGGCCGATCGCCAGCAACTGGCCGGCCTGCGCCAGTCGGCCACCGTGCGCAGCGACAAAGCCTTGGTCATCGATGGTATGTCCGACCAGTTCGTCATCGACGTGGGCGCCGAGGACGAGCTGATGTGGCGACGTGACGGTGTGCAGGAAACCCAGCTGCGCAAACTCAAGCTCGGGCAGATCCCGTTCGAAGGCAGCCTTGACCTGCATGGCATGACCGTGGAAAAGGCCCGGGAAACCCTGTGGGCCTTCATCGCCGAAGCCACACGCCTCGAGGTACGCTGCGTGCGCGTGACCCACGGCAAAGCGGCGCGGCTGGACGGCAAGCGCCCCATGATCAAGAGCCACGTCAACACCTGGCTGCGCCAGCACCCCCAGGTGCTCGGGTTCGCCTCCTGCAATGCCCGCCACGGCGGCACCGGGGCCGTCTACGTGATGCTCAAACGAACCATGCTTGAAGGCCGGGACGAGTAACGCCGCGCTTGCAGCGCCGCCCTCGCCGCCGTAACCTTCGTTTTTGCGATTTTTCCAACAGGTAGATCCATGTCCCTGGAACAGAACTACACCGAGATCCTCAGCCAGATTGGCGAGGACGTCTCCCGTGAGGGCCTGCTCGACACGCCCAAGCGGGCTGCAAAGGCGATGAAGTATCTTTGCCGCGGTTATGAACAAACACTGGAAGAAGTGACCAACAACGCGTTGTTCAGTTCCGACAACAGCGAAATGGTACTGGTCCGGGATATCGAGCTGTACTCGATGTGCGAACACCACATGCTGCCTTTCATTGGCAAGGCCCACGTGGCCTACCTGCCCAAAGGCAAGGTGCTGGGCCTGTCCAAGGTGGCGCGCATTGTCGACATGTACGCCCGCCGCCTGCAAATCCAGGAAAACCTCAGCCGCCAGATTGCCGAGGCCGTGCAGCAGGTTACTGGGGCAGCAGGCGTTGCCGTGGTTATCGAAGCCAAGCACATGTGCATGATGATGCGCGGCGTAGAGAAGCAGAACTCCAGCATGATCACTTCGGTGATGCTGGGCGAGTTCCGCGAAAACGCGTCCACCCGCAGCGAGTTCCTCAGCCTGATCAAGTGATTGGCTGCAAGCCCCAGGCCGACCCTTGCCAGGTCGGCTTTTTCATTTCAGGAGTTGCCCCATGATCGTCAAAGCCCTGCGGGTTGGCCTCGGCCAGCTCATCGTCTTCGCAGACTTGATCAGCCGCCCAGCCAAGCTCAAGCGCGAGCCGGCAGCCCAGGCCCGCGTCGCCGAGGCGGCCAAGGGCCTGGCGCTGTACCAGTTTCATGCCTGCCCGTTCTGCGTTAAAACCCGCCGCACTCTGCACCGCCTGAATGTGCCGGTGGCACTGCTTGACGCCAAGAACGACCCACAGCACCGCCAGGCGCTGCTGGAAGGCGGTGGCCGGGTGAAGGTACCGTGCCTGCGCATCGAGCAAGATGGCAAGGTGACCTGGATGTATGAATCCAAGGCCATCATCGCCTACCTGGATGAACGCTTCGCTGCCGGCTAACGCTGGGGCCGCCCCTTACCCCACCATCGGCACATGCCGCGGGTGGCTGCTGACGCGCTCGAGCCAGGCGCGTACCGCCGGGTAATCCGCCAGGTCAAAGCCGCCTTGGTGGGCCACATGGGTGTAGGCGTACAGCGCCACATCGGCAATGGAGTACTGCTCGCCCACCAGGTAGGGGGTCATCTGCAGTTGCCGCTCCATCACGCGCAGTGCCTTGTAGCCGCCTTTGTGCAGTTTGCGGTACTCCTCCAGCCGCGCTTCGGGCAAGCCCAGGTAGAACTGGATGAATCTGGCCACGGCAATGTACGGCTCATGGCTGTACTGCTCGAAAAACTGCCACTGCAACACTTGGGTGCGCAGGCGTGGCTCGGTGGGCAAGAACTCGCTGCCATCGGCGAGGAAGTTGAGAATGGCGTTGGACTCCCACAGGTAGGTGCCGTCTTCCAGCTCCAGAACCGGCACCTTGCCGTTGGGGTTCATCGCCAGAAACGCCGGGGTTTCGGTTTCGCCCTTGAGAATGTCCACCGGGTGCCACTCGCAGGGCCGGCCCAACAGGCTCAACATGAGCTTGACCTTGTAGCAGTTGCCCGACTGGTAGTCGCCATACACCTTGTACATCACCCCTCCCCCTGCAAAGCAGTTGTGCAATAGCGCCCAATAGTTGGCGACTGTACGGTTAAAAGCAATCGCCGCTGTATGACAAACCTCGCCGCGGCTGGCGGTAGTCTGAAAAAACTGCCTACACCCTGACAAGGATCTTGTTCATGCCCCATGCCACCCCCGCACGCCTGAGGCCCCTGGCCGATACCTCGGCATCGGCCATTGTCGCCGGCTTCATCGCCATGCTGACCGGCTATACCAGCTCGTTGGTATTGATGTTCCAGGCCGGCCAGGCAGCCGGGTTGACCACCGCGCAGATCTCGTCGTGGATCTGGGCGCTGTCGATTGGCATGGCAGTGTGCAGCATCGGCCTGTCACTGCGCTACCGCACCCCCATCACCGTGGCCTGGTCTACACCTGGCGCAGCGCTGCTGATCACCAGCCTGGGTGGGGTGAGTTACGGCGAAGCCATCGGTGCCTACATCACCTGTGCCCTGCTGGTGCTGGCCTGCGGGTTGACCGGCAGCTTCGAGCGGCTGGTCAAACGCATCCCAGCGTCCCTGGCCTCGGCACTGCTGGCCGGCATCCTGTTCAAGATCGGCAGTGAAATCTTCGTCGCGGCGCAGCACCGCACCTTGCTGGTGCTGGGCATGTTCTTCAGCTACCTGCTGGTCAAACGCCTGTCGCCGCGCTACTGCGTACTGGCGGCGCTGGTGGTGGGCACTGCGTTGTCCGGCGCCTTGGGCCTGCTGGACTTCAGTGGCTTTCACCTGGAGGTCGCGAAGCCGGTGTGGACCACCCCCAGCTTCTCGCTGGCTGCCACCATCAGCATCGGCATCCCCTTGTTCGTTGTGGCGATGACCTCGCAGAACATGCCGGGTGTGGCCGTGCTGCGTGCAGACGGCTACCAGGTCCCGGCCTCTCCGCTGATTTCCGCCACGGGGTTTGCTTCGTTGCTGCTGGCGCCGTTCGGGTCCCACGGGGTCAACCTGGCGGCGATCAGTGCGGCCATCTGCACAGGCCCGCACGCCCATGAAGACCCTGGCAAACGCTATACCGCTGCGGTGTGGTGCGGGCTGTTCTATGGGATCGCCGGGGTATTCGGCGCAACGCTGGCCGCGCTGTTTGCCGCCTTGCCCAAAGAGCTGGTGCTGTCGATTGCCGCGCTGGCGCTGTTCGGCTCGATCATGAACGGGCTAACCGTGGCCATGAGCGAAGCGCGCGAACGAGAAGCTGCGGTCATCACCTTCATGGTCACGGCGTCGGGGCTGACGCTGTTCTCGATCGGCTCGGCGTTCTGGGGCATCGTGGCCGGGGTCTTGGCGCTGGTGATCCTCAACCCCCGCCGCAGCTGACACGGGTCACAACCGGAAATGGCCCACCATGCCCTTGAGGTCGGTGCCCAACTGCGCCAGTTCCACACTCGACCTGGCGCTGCCCTGCATGGCCAGCGCCGCCTGGTCAGCACTGCTGCGAATCTGCGTGACACTGCGGCTGATTTCCTCCGCCACCGAGCTCTGTTCCTCTGCCGCTGCCGCTATTTGCTGGTTCATCTGTTGGATCAATGACACCGCCGCCGCAATGCTGCCCAGGGCACTTTCAGTGTGCAGCGCATCGGCCACCGCCAGGCGTACCAGCTCGGTACTGCCCCTGATCTGGGCCACCGACTGCTGGGCGTTGCCACGCAAGCTGGCCACCAGGGTTTCGATCTGCTCGGTGGACTGCCGGGTACGCCGCGCCAGGGCACGCACCTCGTCGGCCACCACGGCAAAGCCCCGCCCCTGTTCACCGGCACGGGCTGCCTCGATGGCCGCATTCAGCGCCAGCAGGTTGGTCTGCTCGGCCACGCTCTTGATCACCTCCAGCACATCGCCGATGGTATGGATTTCGGAGCTGAGGCTGTCGATGCCGGCACTGGCCGTTTCTGCCGCTGCCGCCAACTGCTCGATACGCTGCATGCTCTGGCGCACCACCTGCTGCCCGGAATCGACCTTCTCGTCCGCCGCCTGGGCCGCCTGCGCGGCCTCTTCGGCGTTGCGCGCCACATCATGCACGGTCGCCGTCATCTGCTGCATGGCGGTGGCCACTTGTTCGGTTTCTTCTTTCTGGCTGCCCACCTCACGGTTGGTCTGCTCGGTCACGGCTGACAGCGCCTGGGCGTTGCCGGCCAGTTGCTCGATACCTTGCTGCAACCCGCTGACGATGCCCGACAACCCTGCCGCCATCTGCTGCATGGCTTGCATCAGTTGCCCCACCTCGTCACGGCGCGGGGCCGGTGCCTCGAATGCCAGTTCGCCGTCAGCAATGCGCCGGGCGCGGGCGATCACGTGCTTGAGGGGGCCGACCACGGCGCGGGTAATCAGCCAGGCGGCCAGAATGCCGACCAGCAGCGCCAGCCCCGTGGCCACGGCAATCGCTACTGCATTGCGTTGCAGGTCACCCTGCAGGGCCTGCTCCTGCCCCAGGTAGGCCTGGTCCACTCGGCCGGTTACCTGTTCGGCACTGGCCTGCAACTGGCCCTTCAGGCCCTGCTCCAGCGCCAGCTGATCGGTGTATTCATTGAGCTTTTCAGAGAAGCTGCCGATATGCCCCGCCACTTCGTTAAGCACGCTTTGGTAACCGCTGTCGGTCACCGCAGCCTGCAGCTGGGTCACGAGGGCTGCTGCTTCGACCGTTTGCGGGATGCGCGCTTGGCTCACGTCATCCTCACCTTTGCGGCTTTTGTCCAGGCGTACCCGGGCTTCATCCATGGCCTGCAACATCAGGCGCGACACCTGGGCAACCTGGGCGGCCTGCTCCAGGAACTCGCCACCCTGCTGCCCTTGGGACTGCTTGAGCGTGTACACCCCATCGTCGGCCAGGCCTGACTGCAGCACATCGAGGTTGTTGGCCACACTCGATACCGACCAACTGGCGGTATCCAGCGCCAGCTCCTTGGCCTGCACCGCCCCTACGAACGCTTCGAATGCCTTGCCGTAGGCCGCCAGGTCGGTTTCCGCTGCCGCCAGCGCCGGCTGTTCGCGCGCGCGCTCGGCCAGGCCCTTGAGGCCACCGCGCAACGCCTCGGCCTGCTTGATGTCGGAGCTGAGGGCAAAAGACTGCTCATGCTGGCGCAGCCGCAGCAAGTCGGTGTTGAATTGCGCCAACTGCCTCAGGCTGTCGAAGCGGTGGCCAACGCTGTACAGGGCAGCAATGCCGATAGCGGCCACTGCCAGGGTCAGCAACAGCACCAGGGCAAACCCCAGGGTGAGTTTGCGGGCCATGCCCAGGTTGGCCAACACACCCTGCTTGCTCGCGCCCATGCCCATGCCCATTCCCCTTCTGTGTGTCAGGTTATGCCGAAGGCCAAGGGTGGCAACGTTGCCAGCGCCGGAACAAGGGCCTGACGTCAGAATAGTGTCAAATAGCTATGAACGTGTCGCTAACAGCTTGCCGGAGGTCGCCTGGCATATTGAATGGAGGTTGGGGCGCGGGAATATTGCCCCTCAGCGACATCGTTACAGCTGCAGGTTCAGATCGCCGTGGCTCCACCGTCCACCGTCAGGCAATGGCCCGTAGTGAATGCCGCCCCGTCGCTGCACAGGTACAACACGGCGCTGGCAATTTCTTCGACTTTGCCAATACGCCCCACCGGGTGCATGGCGGCGGCAAACTCTGCCTTGCGCGGGTCGGCTTCGTAGGCGCGCCGGAACATGTCAGTGTCGATAACGGCGGGGCATACGGCGTTTACCCGCACGCCTTTTTTGGCGTACTCGATGGCTGCCGACTTGGTCAGGCCAATCACCGCATGCTTGGACGCACTGTAGATACTCATTTTGGGCGCCGCCCCCAGCCCCGCCACCGAGGCGGTATTCACGATGGCGCCGCCGCCTTGGGCCAGCAGCAGTGGCAGCTGGTACTTCATGCACAGCCATACACCCTTCACATTTACCCCCATGATCGCGTCGAACTGCGCTTCGCTGCCCTCGGGCAGGCGGCCCTGCTCGATCTCGATGCCGGCATTGTTGAAGGCATAGTCCAGCCGGCCATAGGCCGCGATCAGGTGTTCGTGCATCTGGCGCACCTGGCCTTCGCGGGTTACGTCACACTCGATGAACAGGGCCTCGCCGCCTGCGGCGCGGATCTGCGCCACCGTGGCTTCGCCGCCCACGGCATCCAGGTCAGCCACCACCACTTTCAAGCCCTCGCAGGCGAATGCCAGGGCCGTCGCCCGGCCAATACCGGCGCCGCCACCGGTGACCAGGGCCACCTGGCCCGCAAAACTCATGCTCATCGCCTGCTCCTGTGAGGGTGTGAAGGAGTTCAGAGCATAGTCAGCCGCTGACCGGGCGGGCAGCATCATCACATGAGCATTTGTGACACCATGCTTGTCAGTGATGTTACGCACTGCGTTTCATCAACAAGGTAAATTGGCCGTCTGACCCTTTCATTCTTCTCTAGGAGCCATCATGACCCAGACCAACCGCCGCTTCCTGCTCGTAAAACGCCCGGTCGGCGCCGTGCGCCGCGATGACTTCGGCTATGAAACGGTGCCCGTCGAACAGCCCGGCGAAGGCCAGGTACTGGTGCGTAACCTGTACCTGTCACTGGACCCGGCCATGCGCGGCTGGATGAACGAAGGCAAGTCCTACATCCCTCCGGTGGCCCTGGGGCAGGTGATGCGCGCCCTGGGTGTGGGCGAAGTGGTTGCCTCCAACCACCCGGGCTTCAAGCCCGGCGACCATGTTGGCGGGGCCCTGGGTGTGCAGGATTACTTCACCGGGGACGCACAGGGCCTGCACAAGATCGACCCCAACCTGGCACCCCTGCCCCGCTACCTGTCGGCGCTGGGCATGACCGGTATGACGGCCTACTTCGCCTTGCTGGAAGTGGGCCAGCCGAAGGCCGGTGACACGGTTGTGATTTCTGGCGCTGCCGGTGCGGTGGGTAGCATTGTCGGCCAGATCGCCAAGATCAAAGGGTGCCACGTGGTAGGCATTGCTGGCGGCAAAGAGAAGTGCCAATACCTGAAAGACGAACTGGGCTTCGACGGGGTAATCGACTACAAGGCCGAAGACGTACTGGCTGGCCTGAAACGCGAGTGCCCCAAAGGCGTGGACGTTTACTTCGACAACGTGGGCGGCGAGATTCTGGATGCCGTGCTTACCCGCATCAACTTCAAGGCGCGTATCGTGATTTGCGGCGCCATCAGCCAGTACAACAACAAGGAAGCCGTGAAGGGCCCGGCCAACTACCTGGCACTGCTGGTGAACCGTGCGCGCATGGAGGGCTTCGTGGTGATGGACCATGCCAAGGATTATGGCAAGGCGGCGCAGGAAATGGCCGGCTGGCTGGCCAGCGGGCAGGTCAAGAGCAAGGAAGATGTGGTGGAGGGGCTAGAAACCTTCCCTGAGACGCTGTTGAAGCTGTTCAACGGTGAAAACTTCGGGAAGCTGGTGCTGAAGGTGTGAATGCGTGGGGGCTGCTGTGCAGCCCCGCTTTTATCGCGCCAGCTTAGCCGCGAATTTCGGCAACCACCGCTGCCAGGGCCTGGGCCGGGTCGGCAGCCTGGCTGATTGGGCGGCCGATTACCAGGTAGTCAGAACCTGCATCCAGTGCCTGGCGCGGGGTAAGGATGCGGCGCTGGTCATCCTGGGCACTGCCCGCCGGCCGAATGCCTGGGGTTACCAATTGCAGGCCTGGGTGCGCCGCCTTCAGCGCTGGCGCTTCCAGTGCCGAGCACACCAGGCCGTCCATGCCGGCCTTCTGCGCCAGCGCAGCCAGCCTCAGCACCTGCTCCTGCGGGTCAACGTCCAAACCGATGCCGGCCAGGTCTTCACGCTCCATGCTCGTAAGCACGGTCACGCCGATCAGCAACGGCTGTGGGCCGCTGCGCTTGGCCAGCTCCTCACGGCACGCCGCCATCATGCGCAGGCCGCCCGAGCAATGTACGTTCACCATCCACACGCCCATCTCTGCCGCTGCTTTTACCGCCATGGCCGTGGTGTTGGGGATGTCGTGGAATTTCAGGTCCAGGAACACTTCGAAGCCCTTTTCACACAGGGTTTCGACAATGCCCGAAGCGCTGCTGGTGAACAGCTCCTTGCCAACCTTCACCCGGCACAGCGCGGGGTCTAGCTGGTCAGCCAGCTTCAGGGCGGCCTCACGGGTGGGGAAATCCAGGGCGACGATCAGGGGCGTCTGGCAGGCGGACATGGGCACGGTCTCTTGGCAAGTCGAAAACGGCGCGCATTGTAAACGATGTGGTGCAGGGTTGGGGGCTGCGGTTGATGGAAATGGCCAAGCGGTGAAGCGCGCCACGACTGTACCATTGAACCAACGAACTGCGTTGCCGATCAAAACCGGTAACTACGCTGCCATCCCGTAAGGAGAACGACAATGCCCTGGTATGCCTGGCTGATCCTGTTAGTAGCCCTTGGCTCCATCGTCGGCGGGCTGATGATGCTGCGCGACACGGCCAAGAAATTGCCCCTGACCGATGAGCAACTGCGCAAGGTGCATGAGCGCAATGCCGAGGCGGATGCCAAGGATGCTCAGAACCACTGAGCGGTATGTGTTTGTGTAGGTGCTAGCGTAGCTCGCGATGGGGTGCGTAGCGCCCCCGGCGATAGTGGCGGCGCAGCTACGGGGGTGGGGCCTTGGACCCCATCGCGAGCTGCGCTCGCTCCTACATGTGTGGTGTTACTCCACGGTGACTTTGTCGCGGTTGCGCTCTAGCAGCGCATTGCCGATGCCCTTGATTTCCAATAACTCATCTACCGAGGTAAATGGCCCGTGGGCTTCGCGGTACGCCACGATGGCCTCTGCCTTGGCCTTGCCGATACCGTTCAGTTCTTTCTGCAGCGTAGCCGCATCGGCCTTGTTGATGTCCAGGCGTAGCAGCGCTTCAGGGTGCTGTTGGGCGACCACCTGAAGCGGCTCCAGTACCGATGGCGTGCTAGCCGGTGCGGCGCTGAGGGAAAACGACAGACTGGCGAACAGGGGCAGTAGCAGATACGACAATACGTTGTTGCGCATGGTGAAACTCCTAGGGTTGATCAGTGTGCGGCAGCTTTTCCTTCGGCTGCGCAGACAACCCTAGCGGTGAAACCCGGCGTTAAACAGGCTGCAGGCGGGGTGAACGGTTACCAGTTAAGACACGCACCCATAAAGGTTTTCTTACCCGGAGCGGATGCCTGTTTGAGCTTTCGGCGAGTCTGCGGGCCGCTCACCAGGGGCCCGAACGCATCTCTGACAGGGGTGCGCTTTTAGTCCTACACCCCACGCCGTCTTTATCTGTCCACCGGCCCCTGGCGGCGTTGCAGGTATACCCAGTCCACAATATCGCCCTGTGGTGAATAACCGCTTACCAGCTCCCGCAGCAACTGGCGCACCCGGGTGAAATCATCTTCAGCCACGGCAGCCAACAGCGCCGTCAGGCGTTCGCGCAGCAGCTCCCACGCCACGAAGTCCTCGTTGGCCACCATGATCATCGGGTGAGCGGTGGGCGCCACGTCATCACCGATCAGCAATTCTTCGTACAGCTTCTCGCCTGGGCGCAAGCCGGTGAAGTCGATGGGGATATCCCCCTGGGGGTTGGCGGGGCTGCGTACGCTCAGGCCAGACAGGTGAATCATCTTCTCGGCCAGTTCGACGATGCGTACCGGCTCGCCCATGTCCAGCACGAACACATCACCGCCCTGCCCCATGGCCCCCGCCTGCACCACCAACTGGGCGGCTTCGGGGATGGTCATGAAATAGCGGGTGATCTTGGGGTGGGTCACCGTCAGCGGCCCACCAGCCTTGATCTGCTGGTGGAACAGCGGAATTACCGAGCCCGACGAGCCCAGTACATTGCCGAAGCGCACCATGGTGAAGCGGGTTTTGTTCACCCGGGCAATCTTGTTGCAGTCGCCGTACAGCACCGGGGCAGCTTCGCGGCTGAGCGCCTGCAAAATCAGTTCGGACAGCCGCTTGGTGCTGCCCATCACATTGGTGGGGCGCACGGCTTTGTCGGTGGAGATGAGCACGAAGTTGGCCACACCCGTCTGCAGCGCCGCCTGGGCTGTGCATAGGGTGCCGTAGACGTTGTTGAGGATGCCTTCGGCGATGTTGTGCTCCACCATGGGCACATGCTTGTAGGCGGCGGCGTGGTACACCGTATCTACCCGCCAGGTGCCCATCACATCGGCCAAGTGCTGCTGGTTGCGCACCGAGCCCAGAATAGGCAGCAGCTGCACGGTCAGCGACTCACGGGTAATACGTTGCTCCAGCTCGCTGAGGATGCTGTACAGGTTGAATTCGGCATGGTCCAGCAGCAGCAGGGTCTTGGGCCCAAGGCCGATGATCTGCCGGCACAGCTCGGCGCCTATGGAGCCACCGGCACCGGTGACCAGCACCACCTGCTTGTGCACACAGCGCTCCAGCAGGCCATCCTGGGCGGGCACAGGGTCGCGGCCCAGCAGGTCGGCGATGTCCACGTCCTGGATGTCATCCACTTTCACGCGCCCGGTGGCCAGGTCGGCGAAGGCTGGCACGCTTCGAACATGGAGCGGGTAAGGCTCAAGCAGCGCCAAAATCTCCCGGCGCCTGGCGCGGGTGGCAGATGGCAGCGCCAGTAGCACCTCCTGTGCGCCGGTTTCTTTCAGCATCTGCTCCAGGTGCTTGGGCTTGTACACTTGCAGACCGGAAATCACCCGGTTGGCCAAGTCACCGTCGTCGTCGATGAACGCCACCGGCCGCATCACCCGGCCCATGCGCAGGGCCGCCAGCAGCTGGTTGCCGGCTGTACCGGCACCGTAGATGGCGACCTTGATCATGCCATCGTCACGGTTGGCAAACGGGATCTGGTGGGCACCGGTGAACCAGTCACCCAGAAAGTACTGGCGCATGATCAGGCGCAACCCGCCAATGATGACCATGCTCAGCCACCAGTAGTTGAAGATGATCGAGCGCGGGACCACTTCCTGGTGGTTGCTGTGCCAGTACACCAGCACCGCCAGAATCAGCGCCGACAGGGTAACGGCCTTGATGATGGTGACCAGGGCGTCGTTGCCGAAGTAGCGCATGACAGCGCGGTACATGCCAAACCGGATGAACAGCGGGATGGCAACGCAGGGGGCCGCCATGAACAGCCAGGTGTGTTCGACGATGGGGTTGTACATTTCGTCGACGCCCAGGCGCACGATGAATGACAGCCACAGGGCAAGCCAGATGAGCACTACATCGGTGCACACCTGAATGAGGCGCTTCTGTCGGCGGGACAGGTTGACCAGGTATTGGCGTAGCCTGTCGCTTTTCGCATTGCTCATGGGGCTTTCCTCATGGCAAGAACACCTCGGGTGAAGCCGTTGGGCGCTGCGGTATCAGCAGCGCTGAGAAACGCTGGGTGGCGCCTGTAGTGCTGGAGCATCCTATTCTTTTTCCCCTGCATGGTAGGCGATTGCCAACAGTATCAGAGGCGCATAGGCCACCAAGGTTCCCCATGCCCCATCGAGTTTGAACACCACGACCACGACAGCGACCGGCAGCAGCCAGCCCAGGTTGATGGCCGCCACCGCCAGGCTTACCGGGCGATGGCTGCCGTGACGCCGCGAAGCGTACTGGTAGGCGTGGCTGCGGTGCGCTTCGTAGACCTTCTCGCCGCGCAGCAGGCGCCGGCCGAGGGTGAAGGTGGCGTCGACCACGAATACACCCAAAAGTATTAACCACCCCCAGAATAGTAGCGGGTTTACCCAACCTGCCAGTAACGCCAGCAAACCGAGTGCCATGCCCAGGAAACCGCTGCCGGCGTCCCCCATGAAAATACGCGCCGGGGGGAAGTTCCACATCAGGAAACCAGTCACTGTGGCCGCCAGCAGCAGCGGTAGCCAGGCCGCGCCGGGCGCACCCACCAGCCAGAACAGCAGCGTACCGCCCAGGCACACGCAGATGGCTTCGATACTGGCGATGCCGTCGATGCCGTCCATGAAGTTGTAGAGGTTGAGCAGCCAGACCAGGTACAGCAGGCCCAGCGGTACGCTCAGCCAGAGCGCGTGCAACGGCCACCCGAAGATCTCAATGGGTGGCATGCCCCCCATCCAGGCCAGCCCCCAGGCGGCAGCGGCGAAATGGCCCAGCAGGCGCCAGCGGGCGGCGATATGCCCGTGGTCGTCCATAAAGCCGATGACGGCCACCAAACCGCCCGCCCCCAGCACAGCTACCAGGGCTGACGGGTCTACTGCCCCCCAAAGCGCAAGCCCTAGTGCACCCACCAAAAACGCAACGACGAACGCCAGGCCGCCACCGCGCGGCGTTGGCAGCGTATGCGAGCTACGTGCATTGGGCACGTCCAGCAGGCTGCGAGCCAATGCATAGCGCCGCAGCGCACCGGTCATCAGCCAGGCTGCCAGGCCTGCAATCACAATCAGCCAAATCATCGGTGGTGAGCTTCCAGAAAAGGTCGGGCAGCCAGGGTCAGGCCTTGCTGCAGCGTGTAAGGGGGGTGCCAGCCCAACAGTTCGCGGTTCTTGGTGATGTCCACCTGCAGCGAGCCCAGCAAGCGCTGCGCCAGGTCCCGACGGCCCAGCAGCGACGCGGCAGTTTTCAACAGCGCGGCGGGTACCGGCAGGAGCCTTGCTGGCCGGCCCATCGCTTGGCCCAAGGCCCGCAATAGCTGGCTGAGGGAAACATCGTCGCCATCGCTGGCCAGGAACGTCTGCCCCGCTGCGGCCGGGTGATCGATGCAGGTGGTGATCAGGTCAACCAGGTTTGCCAGCGATACGAGGCTGCGCCGGTTGTGCACCGCGCCCAATGGCAACGGCACACCGCGGTGCACCCAGCGCATCATGCTGAGGAAGTTGGCCTTGACCCCGGGGCCGTACACCAGCACCGGGCGAATCACCACTACCTCCATGCCAGTGCTTGCAGCCAGCGCATGCAGACCTTGCTCGGCTTCGTGCTTGGACACGCCGTAAGCATCCTGGGGCGCAGGCTTGTCATCTGCCCGCAACGGCCTACCTGGCTGGCTGGTTTCACCGTTCACCTTGATGGAGCTGATGAAAATGAAACGGCGCACACCGGCGGCGGCGGCCTGCCGTGCCAGGTTCAGCGTACCTTCCACATTGACCCGGCGAAATTCGGCAAGGCTATCGGTGGCGGTTTCTTGCATGACGTGCACGCGCGCTGCGGCATGCACTACTACATCAACACCTGTAAGCGCTGCAGCCCAGCCAGTAGAGGTGGTCAGATTACTGATACTAACGGGCTCGACACCCGGAGGAAGCGCTGTACAGGCCACGCGCACGGCCGCTCTGATAGCAAAGGCGCCCCGTGCATCCAGCGAGACGCAAAGCGCTCCACCAATAAAGCCGCTGGCGCCAGTGACAAGGGTGGTAAGTCTATCCATGAAAGCTATCTCGGAACCTGCTGCTCACTACGCCTCACTGGCGGGGCGTCGATCGAGGCTAAACCACGCAGTATACATAGGTTGTGTACTGCGCTCGACACAGCCTCTGCAGGAACACAGCCAGTCAGCCACGGCTAATTGAAGGACAGGTGGAGAGTCGATGCGCCGCCAAACTCTCCGCCTACACCAATTACCGGCCTAGAATGCTCGGGGTCGCGCGTGTCTCGTTAACTCAATTACGCGCATCCAGGCTCGCAACGTCTCCACCAGGCAGCATTGCATCAGGCACAGGGCTAAGCCACACGTTAACACTGTCGACACTCTCCTGATTCAGCTCTCCCGCCCAGCGATTAAGCAGAAACAGATTGGTGATGAAGTCGTACTGGGACTTGAGCAGATCACGGCGCGCCTTGAACTCGTTTTGCACTGCAGTCAAAACGTCCACCGCATTCACAACACCAAAGGTAAATGCCTTCTGCGCCGCCAGGCTTGACTTCTGGGCTGAAGACAACGCGTTACGGTTGGCGCTGATTTTCTGAACGCTGGACTGAGCAGTGAGGTAGGCGGTAGTCGTCTCCTTCACAACCTGCCTACGAATACCCTCTGCTTGGACCTCCGCCGCCAGCTGCTGGTCATACAAACCCCGGACCCGAGCGGAAGTGGCTCCCCCGCTATAGATAGGAATTTTTAATCCCAAGCTGGCCACATAGCTGTCGCTACGCGGGGCCTGAGTGTTGTCGTAACCTTGGTCACTTTGCTGAGCACTCAGACTCAAGGCGAGCTGGGGGTAGTGTTCACCCTTGCCTTCACGCACGGCAGCATTCGCCGCTTCGGCATTGCTCTGAGAGGCCTTTAGCATCGGGTTGGTTTCAACAGCCTGAGTAATCCAGCTTTGCAGCGGCCGCGTCGGAGCCTGCAGTGCGACATCATTACGCACCCGGCTGAGCGGCTCGTGGATGGGCCGCCCGACAATTTCGGCCAGCGCCTCGCGACTGACTTGCACTTGGTTGCGCGCATCAACTTCCTGAGCAGCCAAGGCGTCAACCCGCGCCTGCATGTCGAGCTTATCCGTGATTTTTGCCATCTGCCGGTCGAACATCATGCTGACACGGTCCAGGTTTTTCTGCGTGGCGCGGCGCTCTGCCTGAACCAGCGCCAACTCATCATCGGCGGCAAGAGCTACAAAATAACGCTTGGCCAGATCTACAGTCGCCTCCGCCAGGGTGTCCTCAGCCTGCTGACCTTTCTGTGCCTTGACACTCTTGGACTTCTGATAACGCTCCCAGGCCGGCTTGTTGTACAGGTACTGCGTGAGACTCAGGGAGTAAGTTTCATTATTGTAGATATCGCGGGTGGCCTCGTTTTTGCGTAGCACACGGCTTGAGTTGGCATTGGCGGATACCTGTGGCAGCAGCTGCCCCAACGCCTCGCGCTGCTGCGCAGCGGCGGTCCGAGCGTTGGCGTAGGCGGCCAGCACACGAGGGTCTTCAAGGCGCGCTTCGCGGTAAAGTCCGGCAAGGTCCAGGGAATAGGTTGATGCTGAAACGCCCTTGGCCGGCTCGATAGCCATGCCCTTCGACTCAACCGCAGCTGCCTGCATGGCCGCCATACAAATGAGTAAACCAGGTAACAGACGCAGCACGGTTATTCCTCAATCAGCGATTGAGCGAACATGTTGCTCGCCGGTTTCAACAGGTATTCCAGCATCGTGCGCTCACCTGCATTGATCAATACTTCAGCCGGCATGCCCGGCTGTAGCTTGCGGTTGCCGAGCTTCTTCATACCGTCGTCTGAAACCTTTACCCTCACCAAGTAGTAAGGATCGCCCGAGTGCTCATCGGTCAGTCGGTCGGCCGAAATGCGCACAAGGTTGCCTTCGATCACCGGTGTGGTGGCTGCACTGAACGCGCTGAAGCGGACATCTGCGGTTTTACCCAACTTGAGGCGGTCGATGTCCCTGGGATCTACCCTGGCTTCAACGACCAGTTCCGACGCCTCAGGTACGATGTCCAACAGCGGCGTACCCGCACTAACAACACCGCCAATGGTGTGCACTTTCATGTCTAACACCATGCCGCTCTCAGGCGCGCGAATCACCACACGTGACAACCGGTCACGCAACGCCGCTTCCTTCTCTTGAAGGTCGAACACCTTGGCCTGCACGTCAGATAGCTCGCTCGCAACGTCAGAGTCGAATTTCTTTTTTAGCTGCACGATCTGAAGTTCAGTCTCGCCGATTTGCAACCTCGTCTTACTGATAGTTGATTCATGATCAGCAACCTCAGTCTTGAGCATGTCAAGGTGGCGCTCTTGCTCCAATAAGCGCTGATTATCGACGAACCCTTCCGCCAAAAGCTCCCGCAGCTGCTTGATTTCGCCGCTGTACGACTTCTCCAAACCCCGCTTGGTACGGATCATGTCGTTAAGGCCGACTATCTGCTGCTTCATTTGCTCGATACGCTCGCGGTTGACCGAGATCTCACCCTGCAATGACTTGTGGCGGGCTGTGAAGACCTGCAGCTCACCGTTCAGGGCTTCAGTTGCACGGGCGGAATCTGTGCCGTCCATCTTTACTACTGGAATGGCAGCCAAACCGTCGCGCTCAGCGCGGAGCCTAGCCTCTTTGTAACGGGCCACGATCAGCTGATTACGCGTAGACTCGTACTCGGCGCTCAACTGGCTCTCATCCAACACGATCAAGGGATCGCCCTTTTTTACCAAGTCACCGTCTCGGGCATGTAGCTCTTTGACGATTCCACCCTCAAGGTGCTGCACAGTCTTGCGATAGTTTTGGACGGTGACCACTCCCGTGCCGTGCACTGCGTTGCTCAAAGGTGCAAACGCAGCCCATGTACCAAAAATGCCAAACGTAACAAATACAATGACGATGCCGAGACGACGGATAGCCTTATCGGAAGTGGGCATGTCATCGAAGTTGTGATCGAACGTGCTGATCGCTTTACTGCTCATCTGAAAGTCCTTTTAAGCGCCAGTACTGGTCGGTACGACGGGCGCCACGCCAGCAGGTGCCGGGGAAGCTGGTTCGGGTGTGGTGGCCCCCTGGGGCTGGGCACCGGCAGCCTGAGCGACTCGCTGCTGGCCCTTAGCCTGCTGCGCAGCCAACTCAGCGATAACACGGTCCCGCTCGCCATACAGCGAAATGGCTCCCCCTGCCATGACCAGTATGCGGTCCAACCGCGTCAGGATATTAGGGCGATGGGATACGATGAACACCGTGGCACCAGTTTCCTTGAGCTTCTGCAAGGCGACGCCCAAAGCACGCTCGCCGACATCGTCCAGATTGGAATTGGGCTCGTCGAGCACGATCAAACGAGGGTTACCGTAAATGGCCCGCGCCAGCCCAATACGCTGACGTTGGCCTCCGGAGAGGTTGACACCATCCCTACCGATCACAGTGTCATAGCCGTCTGGCAGCATCAAAATCATTTCGTGTACTCCAGCCACCTGTGCAGCCTGCACCACTTTTTCAGGGTCGATCTTGTCGAAGCGTGCGATATTTTCGCTGATACTGCCCTCGAACAACTCGATATCTTGCGGCAGGTAGCCGACATACTGACCCAGCGCTTGCTTGTCCCAGCTGGCGATATCGGCACCGTCCAGACGCACAACTCCATGTTGCGGCGGCCAGATGCCCATCAACGCTCGCACCAGAGTGGACTTGCCTGCTGCACTCGGACCGACAATGCCAACGATAGAGCCAGAGGGCACAACGAAACTCATATTACGAATTACAGGCGCCTTGGCACCCGGCGGAGCTACCACCAAGTTCTCGACCTGAATCTGACCCTCGGGTGCCGGAAGCGGCATACGCTCAGGCTCTTTGCTCAGTTCGTCCAATACCTTGCTCAAACGGTCGTATTGCACCTTTGCAGCAACGAAACCTTTCCAACTACCGATCATCTGATCGATGGGTGCCAATGCTCGCCCTAGCAGCAACGAACCCGCCATTAGCAGGCCGGGGTTGATCTCGTGGGTGACCACCAAGTAAGCACCGATCGCCAGCATGATTGACTGGGACCAGGTACGGAAAGTTTTCGAGAGGGTGCTGACGATCCCACCCTTATCACTGGCCTCAGACTGCATCAACATGATACGACGCTGGCGCTTGGCCCATCGGTTCATGAGCGTCTCGAGCATGCCCATCGACTCAATGACTTCCGCGTTACGCAGCGTTTTGGTTGTCACCACATTCGAAGCGACGTTCTCTTTATTGGCATTTGCCAACGCATTGGCAGTCAGGCGGTGGTTGACAACAGCCAAGGCAGCCAAAACCAGCCCGCACGCTAACGTCATATAACCGAACCAGGGATGGAACAGGAACATGACGACGGTGTAGATAGGAAACCAAGGGGCATCAAAGAAAGCGAACAACCCTGAACCTGTAAAGAACTGGCGCAGCGCAGTAAGGTCGTTCAGCGACTGCGCCGTGGCGTCCGCTCCCCCGCTCGAGAGTGCGCGCTTGAAGCTTGCGCGATAGACATCGCGGCTGAGCATGACATCCAGACGGTTGCTGATACGTACCATGATCCGGGAGCGCACCCACTCGAGGGCACCCATCGTGGCGATCAACACCGTCAGGATCAACGTCAACATCAAAAGGGTTGACGTGCTGCTGGATGGAACCACCCGGCCTGATATCTGGATCATGTAAAAGGTGGGCACCAGCATCAGTGCGTTCACAAAAAAGCTGAAGAAGCCGACCGCCAGAAAGCTACTTTTGCAGGCTTTGAGAGCGGCTTGCAGGTTGTTATCAGATAGAGAACTCATGGTATCCATACTGAGATAGACGAAAACGGCCGCCAGTGTATCACCCGCGTCCAACCACGAGGGCAGCGACGCGCATTTCTGAGCGTACCTGAGCCTGACGCCCAAGTTTGTGAAAACGTACGAGTAAGCCTAGAAGCGCGACGATGCAACCCCGCTCAGCGACAGCACGCCGAAGCACCCATGCAACAAAAACGCTGTCAAATGACAAAAGCGACGGGCGGCATCCTCAAAAGCCAATCCAGCAAATCGACGTAAAATTGTCAAATCTTGTCAAGCTAAATATGCTAAAAATTTACGCCCCTGATTTTTAAGGATTTTTGTTAGAAATCCTAAAACCGAGCAACATCCTGGGTTATCAGCTGCAGAAACGCCAAGACCGTTAAATGAATGATTTTGTTCAATTTATTAATGAAATTTTTTTTACCCTTCTGAGTTGACAACCGTGCCTGCGCATTGCATCTTCACACCTTCGCAGGGAGCCATCACTGGCCATTTGTGTGTATGCACGGGTTTGAGCATGTTAGCTACCAGTGTTTTGTCTAAAAGGAGCTTAACAACCCCATGTCCATGCCTTCGCAACCCCTTGACGGCCTGAAAATCAGCTCTCGTGTTACTTTGCTTGAGCCGGGCATGTTCATCTTCCGGTTTGCTTCGCAACCCCCTGCCGACAAGCCCGTATGTATAGCCCTCCAGCAGGCGCCACTAGGCAAAGGCTCCATTGACTTCTTCCCTGCAGAGGGCGTTAGCAAGAACATGCTGACCAAGCTCGGGGACACCATTGTGGCACGCGTCAAAGGTGGTGTGACCACCCTGCTGATCACCGAATATCACATGTTTGATGACGTGATCGAGCCTGTTGACCTGCGCATTGATCGCATCGACACCTCTCCTGCCATTATGCGCACCTTTGCTGTAGTTACCGGCGATCCAGCGCCTGCGCTGACTGCCAACGCGCACACCCCGCTTAATCTCACAGCCCACCTGCAGCGCAGTGGGGAACTTGTGTCTACCGAAGGCTGGGTAGGTTCGCCAGGCAGCGGAGATTTTATCGAATGCTTCGCCATTGACTGGGTCAATAAACCTGCAGGGGTTGACCTTCTATACACCTGCATGGTGGCCGGATCGGGCCCAAGTCGAAACGTTGCTACCGGTACCTTTGTCGGTTTGCGTGGCGAAGGCCTGCCGTTGATCTGCGCAGGTTTCAGCTTGGTTGGCCCTCAGCGCAAACATTACGAACTTTCAGGCCACATCGTGTTCGGCGACGCTGAGCCGCAGTGCCTTGTAAACAATCAGATGATGCATGGCCCCACAGGCACTGAGCCTCTGGTGGCGCTGCATATTGCCGTTAATCCCGTTACGAAGACGAACGCTGCCCGCTCTAAGTCTCCGTGGGAAAACTCTGCCTTTAAGCAGAAAATCAGCACCGCAAGCCAATCGGCTTGAAGTAACAGGAATACACCATGCAATACGATAACCCCGTATCGTCCGATCAGTTCACCTCCTACCTGAACAGCACCTCGCTGTCGGACAGCACTGTAGCCGCCATCAGCACCCTGCTGGGCCTGAACGCTGAAGGCGCTCAAGTGAACGTTGGCAGCTTTGACGGCGTGAATCTGCAGCTGCCAGCCAGCGGCAACGTCGACGTGGTCACTGGCGCTATTGCTGGCACTCCGGCTGACTTGGTAACCGTCGACCTGTCCGAAGCTGAAGCAGCCGGCGCAAGCGCGTTCATCCTGGAAGGCAACGCTAGCCTGAACGTTAACCTGCAAGGCCAATCTGGTGTTGCTACCCAAGCATTCGCCGCACTGGCCTCGGACATTGCCGTTGCTGCCTCGACCGATAACATCGGCCTGGTACTCGCAACTGGCGCTGGTAATGACGTGATTACCGTAAGCGGTGACCAGAACTCGTTCATCGACGCAGGCGCTGGTAATGACGTTATCACCACCGGCAACGGTAACAACACTGTAATCGCTGGTGCTGGCAACAATGTTGTGAAAACTGGCAGCGGCAACGACACCGTGGTACTGAGCGGCACTGCTCACACCGACGTAGTCGACACTGGTGCTGGCTATGACGTTGTCCAGCTGGACGGTTCGCGTGCTGACTATGACTTCGCCGTCGGTAACAACTTCAATGTCAACCTGACCAGCGCTGCTGCCGGTGTAGGCCAAACTGCATCGATCACCAACGCTGAGTTCCTGACCTTCGTTGATGGCGAAACCGTTGAGACCGTAGCGCTGGCTCACAGCAACGAGGAAGCTGCCGCTCTGCGCCTGTATGAAGGCATCCTGGGCCGTGACGCTGACCTGCAAGGTGCGAAAGACTTTGTTGGTGCAGTGAACGCTGGCGTTTCGCTGACCGACATTGCCAACATCTTCCTGAACTCGAGCGAGTTCAACAGCCCTGTCAACGCTACCGACATCAACGAACTGTACCAAGCTCTGCTGGGTCGTGACGCTGATGCCGACGGCGCTGCTGCTTGGGCTGGCCAGCTGGCTAACGGTTCGCAGTCCCTTGCCGACATCGCTGCCGCTATCGCTACCTCGCAAGAAGCGATCGCTGCCGACCAGTCGAACGGCGACTTCGTCCGCGACCTGTACGAGAACGTACTGGGCCGTGAAGCTGAGGCAGATGGCCTGAATGCTTGGGTAGGCCAGCTGTTCAACGGTGCAAGCCGTGCTGACGTGGCTGCCGCCATCGTTGGTTCTGCCGAGGCTCAGACTAAGGCTGACAGCGACTTCGTTGAAGGCCTGTACCAGTCCGCACTGGGTCGCGCTTCGGATGCAGACGGTAAGGCTGATTGGGTAGCACTGCTGGCTAACGGTGGCACCCATGCAGACGTAGCGCTGGGCATCGTTGGTTCTGACGAAGCTGTTGCTCACATCGACAACGTCGTTGTGCTGCACGGCCAAGTTTAACTAGCCCTGCTGTAGCGATGCGAATCCCCGGCCGAGAGGTTGGGCATTCGCTGAAGGGGGCGACTTTCGGGTCGCCCCTGTTTTTATTTTTTGTAGCCAAGCCAAGCTTATGTCCAGACAACTCGACCATGGGCGAGAAACGCTCATGGACATTTTCCACCGTCATCGTCAGGCCAATGAACCTGGCCCGGCGGCAGCGGCACTCGAACTCGCTTTGCACACACCCGAGTACCGGGCGGAGGCGCTTGTTTGGAAGGGCATCGCGGCATTACCGCAAACACCCGAGCTGGCTTTTATTTATTTTGCCGATGCCGCTCAGGCCCTGCCTGAGCGTGCAGACATCCATGCACTGGTCGGGCGCAGCCTACTGGCGCAAAACCATTTCGAACTCGCCACCCGTTACTTGACAACGGCATGGCAGACACAGCCCAACGACCTGGCCCTGCGCTTGACGCTTTGGCAGGCCCGGAGTAAATCGGAGTCCCCTGCCACACTGCACCGCGCGATTTTGGTTCATTTGCCAGATATTCATACCGGTCAGGAACTGGCGCATGTGCTCAAGCTGCTAGCAGGGTTGGCTGACATCCCGACTAAAGTAGGCGTAGCACAGTATCTACCTGAACAGCAGGTGATCCAGGGTTGGGCGGTTGACTTGCGCAACCTTGAGGCGCCCGTTGCATTGAAGCTCCAGGCCAACGGCATACAAGCCGATACGTCTGCCAGTGCATCGCACCCTTTACTCAGCGCCGCAGGCTTGTCTGGTAGCCATGGCGGCTTCCGCATCAGCGTACCGAACCCCACCGCCGCGGTGCATCTGCATTTTGCCGATGGCACCCCTCTATTAGGCAGTCCGGTTTTCGCAATGCCAGCCTTTACACCTCCCCTACCTGCAGGCGGCGGTGGCCAGCAGCAGCCGGTGGACGTGCTTATTCCGGTGTACAACGGCTTCAACGAGACATTGGAGTGCATAAACAGTGCACTAAATGCCCGTAAGTTCAACCGCACCTCACACCGCCTGGTGGTTATAGACGATGCTTCGCCAGTGCCCGCACTGTCCAAAGCGCTGAAGGTGTTGGCTTCCAAGGGCAAGATCACTCTGGTGACCAATGCCGTGAACCTGGGCTTCATCCGCAGCATTAACCGCGCCATGGCCTTGAGCCCGAACAAGGATGTGGTGTGGCTGAATGCCGATACCCGGGTGCATGGAAATTGGCTGGACAGACTACGCGAAGTCGCTTACAGCGATGCCACCATCGCCTCGGTCACCCCCTTTACCAACAATGGCGAACTGATGAGCTTCCCAATAAGCCGAGTGAGCCACGCCATGCCCAGCGCAAAAGAGCAAGCCGAACTCGATACTCTGGCTAAAAGATGCGACAGCGCACCGGTAGAGATCGAAACGGGCTGCGGATTCTGCCTTTACATAAAGCGCGCAGCTCTGGATGAGGCGGGCTACCTAGACGAGGTGCATCTGGCACGTGGTTATGGCGAAGAAACCGACTGGTGCCTGCGCGCCCGTAACCTGGGTTGGCGACACATGGGCGCCACAAATGTGTTCGTGGCGCATCAAGGAGGCATTTCGTTCGGCGCAGAAAAAACCCTGCGTGTAGCACATAACAATGCCATTTTGCGCAAACGGTACCCGGACGCCCCAGCTCGCTACAACAGATTTTGCTTGCACGACCCTATCAAACCTGCCCGCCAGGCCTTGCAACGCGCCCGGTTGGCCAAGAATGCCATCCGGCCCTGGAATGCCGGCGATGCCTGTTGGCCCAAGCAAAACCAGCGGACTCTGCACCTGCACGGTGGTTCGCATAGTGATGCTCAATTCAACTTGGGCTGGCACTATGACAGCCACCGCAACTGGGTAACGTTACAAGCCCCGCTCCGCCCGCTCCCACTGCAACTGGACTTCGAGCTGCCGGATGAATTCGGCATGCTGATCGACACCCTGCGCAGTTTGCCTGTCGAGAGACTGGTATACGAGCAACTGGCTCGCTGCCCAACCTCCTTATGTGATCTACCCGGTATCTTGGGCATACCGTACCAAATCATTTGCCGCGACGACCGCATGCTGGGGCAAACCGAAGACTACGATTGGCGCGGTTTTATCCAACAAGCGACCAAAGTGGAATTACCTTGGCAAGCACTGATAGGCAGCTACTCAAAGAGCTGCCCCACGGCTGACTGGATAGCCCTGCCCACCAACCAGCACCCAGCGAAAGTGACAACTACGCCCCGGGTATTGCTGATTGGCGACACTCTCTTCAACTCAATCATTGCCCAACGCTGGCTCGAGCTGGCCAGACATATAGCCCGTCAAGGCCTGCCGTTAGTGTTACTGGCAAAGGAGGACACCCCTTGGCTCAAGGCACTTCAGACAACCGGCAGCGTTCACCGGCTGGCCGCCCCAGTGGGTTTTAGCCTTGCAGAGCGCGCTCGTGCAGCAGGTTGCAACGGCGTATTGAGCCTGGATGATGCGCCGGGGGCTGGCTGGCTGGCACCTACCATCGCCGACGAACTCACCATGCCCCTATACGCACCGCCAAGCCCTGTTGCTGAAGAAGCCGGCGCGAACACACTGGCCACTCTCCCTTTAACTCTGAGCCAAGCCTGATGACTCACGACTTGCAGCAAATGCCCCAGGCGGGCCAGCAACCCGTCGCAATTCAAGCCTTTAAAGGCGCCATTCTAGGCCTGCAAGGCGATGTGCTGCAGGGCTGGGCGATTGACACTGCGCAACCGGATCAACGCCCGGTCGTAGAAATTTTTATCGACGGTGCCGGTATTGCATTGGCACGTGCCGACCAATACGAGCCGCAAGCGCCTCAGGGCGATCAATTTCACGGTTTTGCGGTACAACTGCGCGAGAGCTGGCTGGCCGAGGCGAAGGTTATTAGTGCTCGTATCGCCAACCAACCTTTCACCTTGGATGGCACTGTCGTGCTCCCCGCCAGCCCCAGCAAGCAAGCGCCCGCATTTGCCTCGCAGGTGTGGCATACGGGCGGGCTGCGCGTTGCGGGCTGGTCTTGGGACCCGCAGTCGCCAAACCGCCACGTGCAAATCACTGTGCGTGAAGGTGATCAGATAGTCGGCCAAGCCACCTGCAATACCCACCACCAGGCACTGGCATATCGCGCCACCAGTGACCATGGTTTCACGCTCGATCTGCCGTGGGAGCTGGCTGACGGCAAGGTACATGTACTGGACATTGTGAATGACCAGGAGCAACCCCTCGCTGGAAGCCCTATCAGGGTGTGCTGTCGCCCGGAGGGTGCTGTAGGCTTGCTGCGACAACTTGATTCCAGGCACGACCCTGACATATTGGCCCTGCTTAGCGAGATCACCCAGGAGCAAGAGCAACTTCTGGCAAAAAGCTCAGGCTGGCAGCACTACCCAACATGGTTCGAAGCCTTTCAACGGCTTGAAAACCTGGAGCGCCCCGCCGTAAAAGCTAAAGTCGGCCTTTTGCTGATAAGTGAAGGAAATAAGGATGGCGAGCATAAGAGTTTGGCTAGCCTGGAGGGATACCTTGACCAGGTACACCATTTGGTCACAGCACTGTCCAGCGAGCTTATACCAGCCCTTCGACAACTGCTGGCTGAGGGGTGCGACTCCATTCTGCCGCTTGCTGCCGGTGATCGCCTCGCCCCGCATGCCTTGCCACATCTCTGCGCGCTATTGGATGACGGTAGCGACTGGGCTTATGCCGACTGTGACCGCGATGGCCCTGAAGGGGAGCGGAGTGTGCCGTGGTTCAAACCTACGTGGGACCTGGACCTCTTTATAGGAGCTGACATCTTTTCACCAGGTGCCATCTTCAGCGCTCACATTGTTGAACGAGCCTTGTCACTGCTGGAACAAAGCGATGAACCGCTAACCATCGGCTGGCACACCGTTATGGCTGCAATCGCGTTGGCGACCCATTACAACAGCGCCAGTGTGATACACCTGCCGCGGGTGCTCTACCACCGAGCCAATGATACACCCGCCAGCCCAGAGCTGGCAGAGCCATGTGCGCAGAGGCTAAATGCGGCGGAATGGCTGTGTAGAACGCTGGAACCCGGTGCGATTGTCAGTCGCGTGGCGCAGTACCCAGCGCTCCTAAGAGCGCATTGGCCTTTACCAGACGAATTGCCGCGGGTGACCCTGATTGTACCAACCCGCGACCAATACAAATTGCTGCATGAGTGCCTAGAAGGGCTGCTGACCCGTACAGATTATCCCAACCTTGAAATAGTCGTTGTCGATAACCAATCCACCGATCATCAAACCCTTGATTACCTCACCTCGGTGCAAACGCGAGGTGTTAAAGTGATGCGTCATCCCTTCCCATTCAATTATTCAGTAATCAACAATCGTGCCGCGGATGCAGCCACTGGCGATGTGATCGGCCTGATCAATAATGACATTGAAATAATTGAGGGCTGCTGGTTAAAAGAAATGGTCGCTCAACTTATGCGCCCAGGCGTAGGAGCGGTAGGGGCGAAGCTTCTGTGGCCGAATGGCATGGTTCAGCATGGCGGCGTGGTCGTGGGCGTGAACGGTTTGGCTGCTCACACCGGCAATATGCTTGCGGAGCACGACGCGGGCTACTTGGGCAACAACCAGATAACGCGCCGGCAGAGTGCGATCACCGCAGCGTGTATGCTCATGCGCAAAACGGTGTATGACACAGTAGGCGGACTCGATGAAACTGCTTTCCCGGTGGCCTTTAACGATGTGGACCTCTGCTTAAGGCTCCAAGATGAGGGGCTGCATCTGGTGTGGACGCCCTTTGCCAAGCTTATACACGCAGAGTCTGCCAGCCGCGGCAAAGATGCAGCGCCTGAGAAACGAGCACGCGCGTTACGAGAGCAACAAAAGTTCATTGAGCGCTGGACTCTCGCGCATTACAATGATCCGTTTTATAATCCGGCGCTGGCTTTGGATTATTTAACAGGGCCTTACGGTGGATTAGCGATACCTGTCAGCAGCTTTGCTAGACGAAAATCTACCCAGCTTGCTGCTGGCACTTGGGGAAGGAATAGATAGATGTACGGCACGGATGCAAACACCCCCAGTTCGCTCTGCCTGAGCACGGCGTGTGCACTGTTGAGCTCTACCATGCGCTCTGCCTTATTGGGCGCTGCTTTATTTCAATCAGCCTCCACATTGGCACGACTCTACGCTACGGCTAAAACGCAATTTTACCGTCGCGTCAGCCTCGCCCTCACTCACTACGCAATTACATCCCGCCATAGCGTCATTGTACGTGTATCGCCGGGGAAGTCCCGCATGCGCGCGCCGCAGAAACGCAACTGCCATTCTCTGAGGCGGTCGTTAAACCTCCATTCGTTCTCTATCGCAGATTACATGCCATGAATTCCCTCTCTGCACTCGCAGCATCGAGCACCGAAGTAATAGGCCATTTCGATTACATTCTTGACGACCGCGCTTTCGGATGGGCGTTCGCGCCGGCTCATCCGCAAAAACGCCTGACCATTGAAATTGTCGCCAATGGTGAAGTCGTTGCCCAAGGCCTTGCGGAGCAGTTTCGAGAAGACTTGCAAACTGCCGGGATAGGCGATGGTTGCTATCTGTTCGACTTGCAACTCTCCCACGAATTGTTCGATGGCGAGGTGTATAGCTTAACCGCGCGCGTTGCGGACACGGGCGGCACGCTTGGCGGCGATCCCCTACCCTTTGGCCCTGAGCGACGGCAGCCCAGCTATCCTCAGATCCCGCGAGCGCTTGGCCTTAGCATGCTGGCCGAACTGATCAACCAACCCAATTACAGCCGCTTCGCTGGCAACCTGCGCAACTTCGCACAAGCTTATCGGCTGGCCTCACGCCTGCAAGAAACCGGCGAAGTCGCTGAAGCTCAAAGTGCATGGGAAACCATCAACAGTGCACTCGGAGAAAACCCGCTGAGCTACTGCAAACTGGGTGAATGCCTGATGCTGCTGGGCCATGCGGATGAGGCCTTGGCCGCTTTCCGCGTAGCAGCCGGTTGCGACCTGCGCTTGCATTGGGCACACCTGGGCATGGCCAACAGCCTGTTTGCTCTGGGCCAATTCGAACAGGCCGAAGAGGCCCTGCAGATGGCAATTGCCCTGCAACCCAATGACACCATGCTTGCAAAGCGCCTGAAGTACATGCAAGACCACGGCCTGCCCCAGCGTGTTGAGCTGCTACTTAACCAACAGCAGCGCGAAGCCGCTATCGCCCTGCTCAAATCGTTCCTTCTCAAGCGCCCGGACAGCACCCAGGCATGCGCCTTGCTGGGTGACCTGCTGTGCGAGCCTAGTGACAACACCCTGCCTGGCATGACGCAACTGCATGAACTGCGCAAGGCGCAGTGCATTCTTGAAGCCCTGCTGGACGATGTCGAAACCCGGCTGGACGAGACCATTGAGTGATGAAAGAGCTGCTGCGTCACATTCGTGAAAAGAGCGCTGACGGGCTGGACACCTTCCTGATCGTAGGTGCCGGTACTGGCACCCAGCTCAGCGACTGGCGACAGCTAGGTTTTCGTCAGCTGCTGCTGGCCGAGGCCCATCCACGCCTGGCCGAGGAACTGGGCCGCCGCTTGCGTTATGATGAGGGCGAACACCTGTTTGCCGTAGCCATTACCGGCGAAGAACAGCCAACGGCAACGCTGCAAGCGCTGAACAACCTCGCCTACAGCAGCCTCAATCAGGCGGCCGATCTATTTAACTACTACCCCAATCTGCGCCGCGATGAAGCATTGCAGGTTCCAGCACGCAGCCTTGAAGCTTTCTTGGCGGAACATGGCCTGGACAACCAGCAACCCCAGGCATTGCTCATTACCGCACCGGGGCAGGCATTGCAGCTACTTCAAGCTACCCCGGCAGCCGCACTGCACACCTTCAGCTGGGTGATTATCGAATGCAGCAGCGAGCCGCTCTACCAAAATGATGCCAGTGACAGCGAGATAATCGCCTGGATGGAAAGCATTGGCTTCGAGCTGGTCACCGACAACCCGGACGCCATCTTCCCGCAAAGCCAGCTGCTGTTCGAACGCAACGCTACGCGCCTGGCACAGCACCGCCTGCACAGCGAAGTTGCACAGCTGCGCTCGCAGTCTTCGTCTGCTGCTCAAAACAGCCAGCAGCAGCTACAGGAGCTGGAGCAGCAACTGCAGCAACGCGACGCAGCCCTGCTCGAACTGACCGGGCTGGCCAACGAGCAAAAGCAACAGCTCGATGATCTGGCAAGCGATAATGCCCGGCTCTTCTCTGCATGCGAAGCAATGCAAGCCCAACAAGGCGAGCTGCAGCAGGCGCTGCAAGAACAGGCCGCCCAGGCTAACGCCCAGCAGGTGCAAGTTGATGCAATGGGCACTGAGCGCGACCAGCTTGCCAGCGCTTGCGAAGCGCTACGGCAACAGCATGCAGCGTTGACCGCAGCTTACGACCAGCAAGCCAGCCAGATAGGCGACCTGCGAGCAGAGCTTGCCACACTGACTAGCCGCAATAGCGAACTGGCCCTGATCAATGAAACGCTCGAGAACCAACGGGCCGAGCTGGCGGGTGCCTGCCAGATGCAAACGCAACTCGCAGACGAACGCCAGGCCCGCGCTGACGCACTCAGCGCCACGGCCAACGAGCTTGCAAGCGAACGCGATGCTTTGACCAAGGACAACGCAAGGCTCACCGAAACCTGCGAGGCGCAAAACAGATCAGCCGGTGAATACAAAGCGCACCTGAACAAGGTCAGCGAACAGCGTGACCAGTTGCAGAAGGCGCTGGCCGAGCATAAGGATACGTTCGAAGCGAATCAGGGTTATGTGCACACACTTGAGCGCGAAGCAGTCGAGTATCAGCATCGGCAGCGCTTGCTGGAAGAAGAACTGGTCAAGAGCGAAGCCCAGCTCGAGTTGATCAAAGATCTGCTTCTGCGCGAGCCAGGGCTCTGACAATGGGCTTGCCAATGTTTACAGCCATTGCCAACTGGCTGCGCCTTCGTAAGGCTCCACCTGCCAAGCAACAGCCCGCTGCCGAGCCGGTTGTTGTGGAAGATGCCGACGAAGGCCTGGATGCTCTGTTGGTTCCTTATGACGAAAATTTGCTTGAGCGCAGCCGTACGCAATGGCAATTCGGGGACTGGCAAAGCCTTGCTGAGCTGCAACGTGAAACCCTGCAGCATCACCCGGACCGCGCCAAGCTGGCACTGCTGGCTGCCGACGCCCACCAGCAACAGGGCAACATGACCGCCGCGCGCCAGTTCACCCGCCTGGCCCAAGACTGGGGCTGCAGCAAGAAGCTGATCAGCCAGGTGCTCATTGCCGGCGTGCACAATACTCTGGGCCGCGCCACGGCCATTGCTGGCCGCTCGCAACAGGCGCTGGGGCACTTCCAGAGCGCCGTGAAAATTGCCGCGCCCGGTGCAGATGTACGCCTGCTGGTACAAGCCCGCGTGCGCGAGGAACTGGGCCAGCTTGGGCTGCCAGCCCTGGACGCCCAGCAAAAGCCAGGCATAAGCGCCATCCGCCCCGCCACCGAGAGAAGCGCCGTTCAGAAGTTGTCCGAGGATTTGCAGAAGCAGCACGCCGCCTTGAGCGAACAGATTAAGCAACAGAATGCCGAAATGATCAAAGTGCGCCAGTCTCTGGAACGTACGGTGAAGTCGGAGATGCTTAATGCTGCACAGCAGCTGGAAGCATTTATGGGCGTTCAAAACTATCTGAATCACGGCGAGCATTTGCCCGGCATGCACGGGTGGCCAATCAGCCCGGACTTTGCGCTGTACCTGGTCGAGTTGATCGACGGCAATGATTATGACCTGATCCTTGAGTTTGGCTCTGGCACCTCAACAGTGATCATAGCTAAAACCTTGAAAAGGTTGGGACGCCACAGGCAGGGAAAACCAGCCACTTTACAAACAGCATTCGAGCACTTGGAACAATATCACGCTCAAACCCATGCTGATTTGATCCAAGCACATGCAAATGAGAACGTCGATCTTGTTTTAGCACCGCTTGCTCCATTCAAAGCTCCAAATGGAATCACGTATTCTTACTACGACTGTGAGTTAAAGTTGGCAGAGCTTGCAGATAAAATCAAAATCTGTGGCACCGCTGTTAGTTTACTTGTGATAGTCGATGGCCCTCCCGGGTCTACTGGCGTACATGCGCGTTATCCGGCGGTCCCTATGGTTTTGCAGTACTTCCATGACGCAACAATTGATGTAGTGCTCGACGATTACAAGCGAGCTGATGAAAAAGAAGTAGCTCAAATGTGGCTGGAAGAAATAACGAAGCATCATCCGAACGCAAAGTTAATCACAAAAAAAATGGAAAAAGATGCATGCCTAATTTCCACAAGAGTTGTGCACTAAGTTAAACCATACTAATCCAAGCTAGTTACTCTGAGCATATACAGAATTATACATATGAAAATTCTGAGCAACGCAATATACGAATTCAAGATTAAAAACTATTCAAAAGCTGTAGAACTTTTCCGCGAGGCAGGCCATTTGTATGGTGAAAATGTTGTAGCTGCACACATTACTATGTGCCTAAAGCATATGCTAGAAGATAAACCTGCATTTGCACATCCTGCTCGATTAGATCTTGCCACCCAATTAATGCTCGCAAACACAGGAGACATTAAACTTACTAAGCCGCAACGAGAAAACATTCTAAGTGAGTGGAAGAAATGCACATCACGCCGCTCGCAAGAAGTTAAGACCAAGAATGTCAACCCTATTCCAGCTGATTGGCCTACCACCTTAATTTTAGCTCCGCTCCCAGACAGCTCAAATGACTTTCAATGGAACAGGAATCGGAAACCCAGTGTAGGTGCTCAGAGAATTCTGGAAGCAGGGCTTAGTATCGTAGTCCCTACCTTCAATCGCAGTAAGATTCTCGACATCACGTTAGCTTGCCTTACAAACCAAGAAACGAATTATCCCTTTGAAGTGATCGTTGCTGACGACGGAAGCTCAGAGCAAATTGTTAACATTGTAAGAAAATATGAAGCTCTTCTCGACATTAAATATGTGCGCCAGAAAGATTATGGCTATCAATTATGCGCCATACGCAATCTTGGCCTAAGAACAGCTAAATTTGAGTTCGTTGCAATTCTCGACTGTGATATGGCACCAAACCCGAAATGGGTTGAATCCTACGTCACATTGCTGCTAGAGGATGATGACGTCGCCCTGATTGGCCCGCGAAAATATATAGATACTGAAAATCTACTGGCCGAAGATTTTGCAAAAGATAGAAAATTGATTACTGAGTTGCCTGAAGTACTTACGCAGAATAATGTAGCGGGGAAAACTCAAAACTCGATTTCTGTCGACTGGCGACTAGAGCACTTTGAAAAAACCGATAATTTACGCCTTTGCGACACGCCATTCCGTTTTTTCAGTGGAGGTAATGTAGCTTTTTCCAGTAAATGGTTAAAAAAAGCCGGTTGGTTTGACGAAGATTTTAACCACTGGGGTGGTGAGGATAACGAGTTTGGGTACCGACTCTACCGTGAAGGGTGCTTCTTCAGGGCAGTAGAAGGCGGCTTGGCTTATCATCAGGAGCCTCCGGGAAAGGAGAATGAGACCGATCGAGCTGAAGGTAAAAAAATAACGATCGAGATTGTCAAAGAGAAGGTCCCCTACTTTTATCGGAAACCCCTCCCACTTCTCAACGCAAAACTTTTCAACAAGCCTCTAGTATCTATCTACATCCCAGCATACAACTGTGCCGAGCACATCGTTAAATGCGTTGATAGCGCTCTGAATCAAACCATCACTGACTTGGAGGTTTGCATATGTGATGATGGATCAACTGACAACACCTGCGAAGTCTTGGAGTATCATTATGGAAAAAACCCACGAGTAAGAGTAATTTCCAAAGCTAACGGAGGGATTGGTTCAGCGTCCAATAGTGCCGTTCGCTTAACACGTGGCTTCTACATAGGCCAGCTAGATTCGGACGATTACCTAGAACCAGATGCGGTCGAACTTTGCCTGCACGAGTTTTTCTTAAATCGCTCGCTTGCCTGTGTCTACACTACTAACAGAAATGTTAATCCTGACGGATCACTTATTGCTAACGGCTACAACTGGCCCGAGTTTTCTCGTGAAAAACTAACAACGGCCATGATCGCGCACCACTTCAGGATGTTCACTGCGCGAGCTTGGAATCTTACTGACGGTTTTGACGAAAAAATCACTAACGCCGTCGACTACGACATGTATCTAAAACTAAGTGAAGTAGGACCTTTCAAGCATATTAATAAGATCGCTTATAACAGAGTTCTCCACGGTGAAAATACTTCAATTAAGAAGCTGGGCGCCCAAAAAATTAATCATTTCGCAGTGGTGAACAAATCACTACAACGTCAAGCCATCAAAGAGTTTTCATATGCACCACTAAATTCGACAGATGATTCCTGCAGGCGCTACAAGATCACCACGGCTAACGATCAGAAAAGCTGAAAAATGTTTATTACTATCAAAAAAATGATCGGACAAGTCATCTTTTCGTATGAGAGTGAGACAGTTACTTTCATTCACGAACTTCGTTATTCAGAACACCTACCAGCAACTGACGACGCACTATTCAGAATCGCCATTCTATCTAGACCTGCCAATGATACAAATTACTCTATAACTGGTGTGGTACCGAATTCAGGCAGTGTGGATTTTTTCGAGAAGGCCTATAATTGCACGATCACGACTCCTACTCGCCCAGTACAAGATAACGCCCCATCGAAAATTCTAGCTGATGACGTGTATCTATGTTTCTCCGGCGGGTTCGATTCGATAGCTGCGAAGGCAATTCTTCCCGCGTCAACGCATTTAATATCTAATGAATTTGGTGGAGCCTTCGAGCGGGAAGCACTATTCTTCAAGCAATTCCATACTCAAGTTGTACAATGGGATTTACGGAGAGTAAGACCTGAAGGAAAAATGAAATTTAATGAGTCAATTGACTGGCGATTCATGCTCGCTCCTGGGCTATTATTTAAAAAAGAAAACAAACCCATCGCCTTAGCAACGGGCACAATATTAGAAGCAAGTCCTTTCTGGTACTCTGGCAATGTAAAACCCGAATTTAAGAGTTATTCCAACTTTGGATTTGGAAGCGAAGTAGCAATTATAAACCCAGTTTCGTGCATCAGTGAATATGCAACGACACTCATCGCAGCCAGAGTATTGACCCCAGATTATTTAAGAAAAAGCTTAGACTCACTGGCTCCCATGAAGTCTGTAAAACGCTTTCGAAAGGAAGTCTTGATAGCGCTCGCCGAGGGCAATCCGATTCCGACACCTCACTTGGATATGCCGAAGCACATTTTTGGCCGAGGCTTTGGTGATGATGTCATCGCACTTTATCTTGTATGGAAACTAGGGAGGGATTGGGTTGCTCTCAATTACTGCTCAAATGTTCCCGCACACTCTGAATATTTGGATATGTCTTTCTTCGAGAAAATTCATACAAACAACCTAAATTGCTTCAACCCCCAGGACAAACAAAGCATCATTAACAATCTTCAAAGATTTGAACTCTCAGAGTATGATAAAGATGATTACCTAAATATCACAAAATCGATGGAGCTTCGGCAAGCTTTTCTTTCAACCTCAAAGTGATCATTTATCAAACTTCAATCACATATTATAAAATGTTCAGCACTGCCCAAGGGGCAGATGCTGAACACCTAATTACTTCGCCGCACCAGATAAATAGCTCCAAACTTTGATTGATTGAATCCTCATACGCTGCGGCAAACTATCTAAATCTATTGGGCCTACCCAACGGGAACCACCACCCAAATTAATCTTCAATTGCATTGGCTGTCTCAAGGGCGCCCGCCCTCCAGTAACCCCTAGCTCCCCCGGGGCAACTAAAATCAAATTATCATCGTAAAATATCTTTATTTGATCAGGGGTCCACTCAGCTGTATATTTATGAAATCCACCGCCTACATTCAGATGTGAACTTCTACGCTGTAAATCTTTAACTGAACTCCCAGCGTGAACTGTAGCAAACCGTACTCCAACACTCTTATCACCCTTGGCCTCCACAATATCAATTTCGCCATATTGATTTTTATTTTCACCCTGCAACCATATGGCGGGTTGAAGACCTTTACTATCGGGGATATCCGCAACCACCTCAAATTTTCCATAAGTAAAATAGTCAGCACTCGCGATACTCACAGAACTTACATCTCTGAATTTTATATTTTGTAAGGCTCCGAATTTTTGCTGACCAAATTTCGGATTCGATATCCGCTCGCGCCTTGCCTCAAGAATGAGCTCTCCATTTTGATATATGATATTTTTATCATCGCCTGTGTAGAAAACCTCAGTATTAGCAGTGACACCTGTGGTTCGAGACCAAACCATTTTATCTAGCCGATCACCCAGTGAGAAATCAATGTTTATCAGAGGCTCGCTAGAGAACCCACCCGCTGCTGCCGACATGGATACCACACATAACGATAGTGAAAGTGTCTTTATAGTCAAACCCAAAATCCTCAGCTATTTACCATCGTAGATTTCGCTTCTAACCAATCAATCAATTATCACTCTGAAAAATTCAGCTTTATGCCTAAGATATCATGCTACCGAGTAGCATAGATATATGCTAAAGCCCGAAGTGTCAATGCTTCTCAGTTTATCACGGGGGTGGGACATGATCCATTAGCACCGCAGGGAACCGTAGCTTGATTATGAAGCAGATCTCAGGCGTTCAGGATCTCAGATCAAGAGAACGTACAAACGTGAAAAATTTTGTAGCTTTGCGGTACAAAAATCCGCGATTATGCGGCATCATACCTGTCATATCGGTCACATAACGCTTGATGTTCGCTCATACTTTAAGGTTTCCAAATATGAAAATCGCTATAGCTGGTACTGGGTACGTTGGACTTTCAAATTCGGTGCTGTTGGCGCAGCACCATGAGGTTTTAGCACTTGACATCATGCCGGAAAAGGTCGAAGCCATTAATAATCGGGAGTCGTTTCTCACTGACCCTGAGCTTGAGTATTTCTTGACTCACAAGAATCTCAATCTAAGAGCAACTCTTGACAAGCATGATGCATACAAAAACGCACAGTTCATAATCATCGCAACGCCCACGGACTATGACCCCAAGACAAGCTATTTTAATACAACATCGGTTGAGTCCGTAATCAAAGATGTTCTAGACGTAAATCCCGAAGCAACGATGATAATAAAGTCTACGGTTCCGGTAGGCTTTACCAAACGCATGCGCCGTAAACACTCTTGCGATAATATTATTTTTTCACCAGAGTTTCTTCGCGAAGGTCGGGCACTTTATGACAATCTTAATCCCTCGCGTATAGTCATAGGAGAGCGCTCTCAACGAGCTGAGCTATTTGCTGAGCTGATGTTGCAGGGCGCGGAGAAAAAGGACGTTACAGTTCTGTTGACTGATTCAACCGAAGCGGAGGCGATAAAGCTATTTTCTAATACCTACTTGGCCATGCGCGTCGCATACTTTAATGAACTTGACAGCTACGCAGAGACACATGACCTGAATACTCGGCAAATTATCGAAGGTGTCGGAGCTGATCCCCGCATTGGGAATCATTACAATAACCCCTCGTTCGGATACGGCGGTTATTGCCTGCCAAAGGATACAAAGCAACTTCTCGCAAATTATAGTGATGTCCCTCAAACACTGATCCAAGCCATCGTTGATTCTAACAGAACGCGTAAAGACTTTATCTCAGAGTCTATTTTAAAACGTCAGCCGCGACGAGTCGGAATTTACCGCCTTACCATGAAGGCGGGCTCTGACAATTTCAGAACATCTTCAATACAGGGTGTAATGAAACGTATCAAAGCTAAGGGAGTAGAAGTTTTTGTATATGAGCCAGCACTTGAAGAAGACAATTTTTTTAATTCAAAAATCATCAAGAGTCTTGATGAATTTAAACAGATTTGCGACATCGTAATTTCAAACCGGCTTACAGAAGAGATTCTGGACATTCGCGAAAAAGTTTATACTCGAGACCTTTTTGGCAAGGATTAAATTAATACGAGCCAAAATAAAGGATGTAGCTACTTCGCGCTAGCCATGCTCTGCTGGCTTACCACACTAGCAGAAATGAACGCAACCATGAGACATTTTTCTGTAGCATTATCATTTATGGATAGAGCATGGAAAAAGCAATCGTTTTTATAGGACGCTCTTAATCACCATTGTTTAGCACGTTCTAACTTGATAAACTCAAAACCGGAACATTCCCTTAGCTCAAAAAATTTTTTTTAGGGAAAATAACCTAGAAACACTAAGTAACCAAGAAGACTTATCATACTGAACCTTGCTAACACCTAACATTACGATTTCAGAAATTTACACACAGGACTGAACATGTCAACCAACCCTGCATCTAGCGCCCCTATCCTTGTAACCGGAGGGGCTGGTTTTATTGGATCACACTTGGTCGACGCCCTGCTCGCAGAGGGTCACATAGTGCGCGTGATTGATAATTTCACTACCGGCAACCGTGACAATCTGCCTTTGAGTAATCCTCGTTTGCAACTAATAGAGGGCGATATAGCCGATGCCTCATTAGTAGCCCAGGCTGTTTCAGGATGCCAAGCTGTTGTGCATTTAGCAGCGGTAGCTTCAGTACAGGCTTCAGTCGATGATCCTGTTAAAACTCACCAGTCAAACTTTATCGGCACATTAAATATTTGCGAGGCAATGCGGCTGGCAAAAGTAAAGCGTGTACTCTTCGCTTCTAGCGCCGCTATTTATGGTAACAACGGCGAAGGAACAGCAATCTCAGAAGATACGCCGAAAGGCCCCTTAACGCCTTACGCCTCGGACAAGCTAGCAAGCGAGCAGTATCTTAATTTTTACCATAGCCAACACGGACTATCTCCTGTCATATACCGCTTTTTCAATATCTATGGCCCCCGTCAAAATCCCTCTTCTCCATACTCAGGGGTGATCAGCATTTTTTCCGAGCGCGTGCAAAACAACCAGCCAATTACTGTGTTTGGCGATGGTGAACAGACAAGGGATTTCGTGTTTGTTCACGACTTAATTAAATTGCTGCAACAAGGACTTTTACTGCCAAGCGAATCGGTAGCAACTGTCAATGTGGGCTTAAGCCAAGCCACATCACTCAACCAAATACTGATGGCATTCTCACAAACTCTTGGCAAGCTACCCCAAGTTACTTATCACCCTGCCCGACCCGGTGACATCCGGCACTCCATGGCCAATAATCAGCGGCTTTTAGACTTGTTCGACCTGCCTGAACCGACCCCTATAAACACTGGCATTACGCAGTTAGCTGAGCGTGACCGCAAGGGTTTTTGAGCAGTTCTGGCATAGATGGCAGAGAGGCCTCTTGCAGGAGTAGTATAATCAAACCACCGATTATCTACTTTACGCGCTGCCCCCATAGTTTAATTTAGTAATGCAAGCATTGAGTTAACTTTAGCTACTTGCATTCCCCATACACTCTGAAGGAGTACCCAATTAGCGTGTGAGCAGTAGTCAGATTATTTACCTGAGCAGCTATATCAACCATCCACCTTTCGTGCGTTAGGCACCTGAGCAGGTACTGAGACCAAGTGCTGGAGGGCTCGTTAAGCGTTTGATTCAGCCAGCCGACCTAGGCTTTTTTTGCATGCAGTCTAACTCCTCCATCAGCAAGGACCGGACGGTGTGAATGTTATCCGCAAATCTGGGGGCTCAAAAAGGCGATTTTTTCCGCCCAGTCGGGCGATAATCAGCTTGGTGGCTGAAGGACCAGCAACGATGTGATCATAGCCAATCGGCTTACCGATGAAATCAACGATATACTCGACAAATTTTGTACCCGCGACCTGTGCAGCAAGGACTGAGCGCGGCCATGAAATGGCTACAGTTTTCTATGGAGATCTCGATGCAAACCCTACTCTCCGGCCTGAGTGAACAGGCCAGCCGCGCATATGTTGGCGCCTCGTTAGACGACACATTTTCGTTTCAGTGGAAACCGGCTGCGCAGTTGATTGCTGATTTCGATCTAACCAACGGAACGGTTTCTCGCCAGGCCGTGTGGTTCTACCGTGCCCCTTGGAACTGGCTGGCGGATGGTACCACCGTCGATGTCATGGCAGCGCTGCAACAATGGCAAACAGAACAACGCGCAGTGCTGCAACTGCGCCGCACGCTGCGTCAGCGTTTGATTCTGGTGAACATCGACAGGGTGACGCCGCAGGCGTTGTTCGAGCGCTTGGGCCTGGCTTACAACGATCAGCCAGTGCAGCTGTTTACCGACCCGTTGGCTGCTACCCTCGCCGGCGTCTTCGAGCAAATGGCACCCGAAAGCTGGACCCTGTACGAAGCGTTGGAAGCGGCAGCATGGTTGCCAAACGGTGAACCGGAGTTCCGCTCCAATCGCCCACTGCCAACCACAACCGGCTTGATCGAACTGTTGGAACTGATCCACGCAGGCCGGCAATTGCCCAACGCTCAACTGCAGTTGCATGAGCGGGAAAGGACCATTACCAGCCTACGCCGAGAATCCGAGCTGGCGCGCCACACCCAGCAATATGGGCACGATGAGCGCGGGCAGGTGCAGTCACAACTGCATCGCGCGCAGCAAGCTCTTGCGGATCGTGAAGCAGAAAACGAGTACCTCAAGGAGCAGCGCAGCAGCCTCCAACAACAGCTTGCCCAAGCCCACACGGACTTGCAGCAGGCTATCCAGGCTGCGAGCGCTGGCAGTTCGGGTACCAAGCCATTTGCAGAGGAAAACCAACTGCTGCTGGCTCAACTGCATGCCGTGCAGGCAGAGCTGGAAAAACGCCACCTGGAAAGCCAGGATTTTAACGACAAGTATGCCAAGTTGAAGCAAGAGCTGGACCACGCCCTCGCCGCGCAGCAGCAGTCCGGGGCGGACATGGCTGGTGCTACAGCCAATGCCCAGGCGCTGGGTGAAGAGAACGAGCTGTTGCTCTCGCAACTGCACCTGGTGCAGGAAGAGCTGGAAAACTACTACCTGGCCAATCGCGAAATTCTCGCGGCCATGGACCAGTCCAACCATACGCTGCACCGTGCCCGTAAGGTGATCAGCCGGGTGGCTGCCAATGTCTAAGCCTCAGGCGGAAAGCCCGTTCAACAGTGTGGTCGACCCCCAGTGGTACGTAGCGACTTATCCGGACGTAGCGGCTGTAGGTGCAGACCCACAACAGCACTATGAACAACATGGTGCCGCTGAGGGCCGCTTGCCCCGGTATCTACAAGCCTATCGCCTGGAGTCGGCCCTGTGGGGCGGCTTCAGCGGGCTGGCGTTGCCCGAGCTCATTGCCCTGCAGGCACACACCGAAGACCGTGAAGAGCACGCCTACGCTTCCTGGGCCCTGGCTCGCTGGCATGCCAGTGCCTCGCAATGGTCGAGCGCACTGCCGTACATCGACGCCCTCGCACAGCCACTGCCACCTTACATGGTCAACCTTGGCCCAATATTGCTAAGGGCAGAGGTGCTGCTGCGCAATGGCCAACAGTCGCTTGCGCAAGCCTGCATCGCCGAGGCCATTGCGGCAAAAGGCCTGCAAGCCGACTTGTGCCTGGCAGCCGCCAATGTGTCGCTGCCCATCAAGGGCACCCAACACCAGCCGCCAGACGATATGCGCCTGTCCTGGATTAACCGTGCGCTTGCCGCTGCAGACTTGGCACCAGTTGCCATGCGTGATCCCGCAGCTGCGCTCACCCTGGATAACCTCCAGGCCGCGTCTGCCGCGAAGGTTCCGCCCCAGGCCCAGCCAAAAATCAGCGTGATCATGCCGGCGTTCAACGCCGAGGCCTTCATTGAAACGGCCCTGCGCAGCTTGCTGGCTCAAAGCTGGAGCAACCTGGAAATCCTGGTTGTTGATGACTGCAGCAGCGATGCTACGGTCGAGCGTGTTTCTGAGCTGGCCCGCGAAGACGCGCGCATCGTGCTGCTACACCAACCGGTAAACCGCGGTGCTTACGCGGCGCGCAATACAGCGTTGAAACACGCCACCGGCACGTTTGTAGTCAACCATGACAGCGACGACTGGTCCCACCCTCAGCGCCTGGAGCTCATGGCCGCTCCGCTGCTGCAGAACCCAGGCCTGGTCGGCACCTTGGCGGAATGGGTCAGGGCCGATACCGAGCTGCACTTTCAATGCTGGCGCATGGAAAACAGCCTGATTGAACCGAGCGTTTCCACCATCATGATGCACTGCGATGCCGTGCGCGAACTTGGCGGCTGGGATGAGGTGCGTGTCGCGGCCGACCATGAGCTGCGTCAGCGCCTGCAACGCCGCCATGGCGACGAGGCACTGCTTTACCTGCTGCCAGGGGTGCCGCTGGTCATTGCCCGTCACCTGCCACAGTCGCTGACCATGGCTTCCGGCACGCACTTGCGCTCAACGTTCTATGGCCTGCGCCAGTTATACAGCGCACTTGCCGAGGCCTGGCACGGCATGGCGAACGACGCAGCCGGGCTACGCTTGACGCCAGATAGCGGCACCCGCGCGTTCCCGGCACCGGCTCCGATGCTGCGTAACGCCCAGGCCGAGGCCAGCTACGATTGGCTGGTGGTCAGCGACCTCAGCGAAGCAGCGCGCACCGCCAAGCCTCTGCGGCTGGTGCTGGCGCGCTTGCAGGATCAGGGCGAGCGTATCGGCCTACTGCATTGGCCAGATTATCAGCGGCCAAGCCCGATTGGCCCAGCCCTGCTGCGCCAGGCCGTCGAGGGTGAAGTCGAAATGGTGCTGGCTGAACAGGCACTGGTGGCCCGCCGAATACTCGTCGTGGGTCGGCACCTGCTTGCTCGTCCATTGGATCAAGTACCAGCAGTCAAAGGGCTGCAAAGTTGCCAGGTTATCGATTCGGTTCGCGAGGCCAAGTCGCTGGAAATCGGCGTAACACCAGTTTCACCTCAGTTGGCCGGCCCGCTCGGTGCCAAGGTGGCTCCGGCACTTGTTACGCCGCCAGTACCGCAGGTTGCCGATTCTGAGCAGCCTTTAGCAGCGGCCGCCGCGCAGGAGCCCGCCGAACCTGCATTACCGGCCTTGTTCGACGAAGCCTGGTACCTGGAACGCAACCCAGACTTGCAAGGCGCCAGCCTCGACGCCTGGCAGCATTACCTTGCCCACGGTCATGCTGAGGGCCGCGAACCTGGTCCAGACTTCAATACGGCGTGGTACCTGGCGCAATGTGTCGAAGCCCGCGAAAGTGGCATGCCGGCACTGCTGCATTATCATCAGTCGGGTCGTCATACCGGTTACGATGTTGGCAACCCAACATTCGCTGGCAACCTGCAACACCGCCCAGGCAGGCCCACCGTGCTGCTTTGCGCCCATGCTGCTAACGTGCAGTTGTTTGGCGCGGAGCGCAGCGTGCTAGATATGCTGGATGCGTGCGCTGCGCTAGACCTGAACGTGCTGGTCAGTGTGCCGAGCGTAGCCAACCCGGCTTACATCGACGAGTTGCGAGCGCGCGCTATTCAGGTGGCTTGCATCCCGACCCAGCTGTGGCGCGCGGACATTGCGCCGTGCCGGGTAGCCGTTGAGCGTTTCTGTGCTTTGATTCGCACCCACTCGGTGGACTTGGTACATAGCAATACCCTGATGCTGCGCGAGCCGCTAATCGCCGCACGCCTTGCCCAAGTACCCGCCGTGCTCCATGCGCATGAATCCCCCGCGCATGATGCCGACCTGTGCGTAGCCATCGGCTTGCCAGCGGATCAGATCATTGCCGAGGCATTGAGCCGAGCCGACCACGTACTGGCCAACTCCGCCTTCACGGCGCAGCACATCGCCAAACCGGGGGCTACCCATGTGGTTGGCAATATCATCGACCTCAAGGCGTTCGACCTGCCCAATGCGCCGGACAACAAACACATCACTGCGGCACTTATCAGCAGCAATTTACCCAAGAAAGGCATCGCCGACTTGTTGCAACTAGCGTGTGACACAGTTGCCGACACCCCCAACTTGCAATTGTTGCTGATTGGCCCGGACACGCCGGGTGTTGCTGCTTTGCGCACCTTGGAAGCCAGCGGCAAACTGCCACGCAATTTGCGCATCATGCCTTACGCCGCAAGCCCGCAGGCTGCCATCGCCCAAGCCAACATTGTGCTGAACCTGTCCCACTGCCAGGAAACCTTCGGCCGCACTGTGCTGGAAGGGATGGCTGCCAGCCGGCCGGTGCTCGCTTATCGCTGGGGGGCTTTGCCAGAGCTGATTGATGAAGGCATTACGGGGTACACTTTTGAGCATGGCGACACCAAAGCCATGGCCAAAAGATTGCGCCAGTTCTGCCTAAATCCGAAAAAGATCCGCACGCTGGGTGCTGCGAGCCGCAAACGTGCCAAACAGTACAGCCTCAAGCTGCTAAGTCAGCAATTGAAGAGCGCTTATGAGTCAGCACTGGGAAGTTCACTGCTGCGGTCAGGCGATTGAAATGAGGTGAGTGGCACGGCAGGCACTGCTTGAGTCTTAAGCAGTGCCTGCCGCGTCCCATCGCAACACACGGCAGCGCCTGTGTAGGGCTTGCACCAGTTACAAGCTTACTGGAAGATTTCAGCCTTGATCTTATCTACAAAGTAGATAGAGCCATGCTTGCTCAGGTGACCAAAATCCACCACTGGCAGATCTATCAAGTCGCTGCCAAGGCGGGTTAAACACCCCTCCCCTTTGCAGAGTATATCCAGCGCCGAAATATAGGACGCACCAATCGACGGTACGTGCTGCTTGAAGAAGCCGTCCCAGTCCGCCACTTGCGGGTTCAACCCGTACGCCATGTATTGCGGCGGAACTTTATTGTGTTTTGCCCAATAGCCCAGCACTACCGAGCTTAAATTGCCATTCCAATGCGGCACTGGGCCAATTACAACAATCTTGCTCACGGGCGACGCGGCTTTTATCTTGCTCACTGTTTCTTGCAGCATGGTCAACGCTTGGTGCTGTTCATGAGGTGCATTGCTGCCGAACACCAGCCAGGTCAGCACCACCATGTCAGGCTTATAGTGCGCCACGGCTTCAAGCCGGTCGTTGTTGGCTTGTGCAACTAACTTGCCTTCATCGGTCTTGCCGGGGATGGCAAAGAACGGTGGGCCATTACCGTCGGTCATCTGCGAAATACCGTATTCGGTGTACCCGTTATCGCGGGCACTCAATATCCCTTGATACAGCGCCGCCGCATACGAGTCTCCCCAGATAAACAACATTTTGCGGCGGGGTTCGATGCAGTGGGCGTAACTGAGTTCTTTGGACACCGAGTGGCAAACGCCGTAACGGATGTTCTGTTTGAAATCATAGTATTCGTAGACGTTGGTAATGGCCGACAGGGCCTCGATTTCTCCCTTTACCCGATAGGCTGCGCCGTTGCTTATTACAACGGTGAAGCCGGCAACCAACACCAGGCAAAACGCAGCGATAGCGGCAGGGCTGCGTGCTTTAGCAAGCCTGGTGCGGACCGGGCCGGGCGATGCGGTGCGCTGGCCGGCAATATTTTCGACGGTGAGGAAAGACACCAGGCCCAGCATGAACGATAACAACACGCCGCCAATAATCGCCTGCGGCTGCTCGTCCAGGCCGCTCTTAAAGAGGTAAACGCAAATGGGCCAATGCCACAGATACGTGGAGTAGGAGGTTTTACCCATCCAAGCCACCAGCCAGTGCTTGGCCAGGCGCGAGCCAGTACAACCGGCGGCGATCACCAGGCAAGTGCCGATGACCGGCAACAACGCCCACTGCCCGGGCCACGCGGTGGAGCTGTCGAGGACGAACAACGAAGCTACGATCAATAACAGACCGGCAAGCGCGACAGGTGCTTTTTTGCTGTCGCGAAGGCTGACGGGGTGCAAGTAGACCACGCCACCCATCAACATCTCCCACGCCCGTGAAGGCAGCATGTAGTAGGCGAAGCTTTCCAGGTGGTAAGAGGCCCACGTGGCGAAAGCGAATGACAGTATCGTCAGGCCGACTATCACTAATCGGCCAGCGCTGGCCCCCAGCACCCTGAGCACGGCGATGATGATCAGCGGATAAACCAGGTAAAACTGCCATTCGGCCGAGAGTGACCAAGTGTGCAGCAACCATTTCAGGTGCGAAGCTGAATCGAAGTAGCCCGACTCGCTGTAGAACATCAAGTTGGAGGTAAACGAAAGTGCGCCAGCTACATGTTGCCCAAGCTGTTTGTATTCGAAGGGGAGCAGGTTGAAGTAACCCCATGCCAACATGGCAGCGCAAAGGACGACCAGGGCGGGAATCAACCGTTTGGCACGGCTGGTGTAAAAACCCGTCAGCGTAAAGGTGCCGGCCTGCACTTTGGGGAAAATGGCGCCGGTCATCAAATAGCCCGAGATGACAAAAAAGACATCAACGCCAGCAAACCCTGCCGGAAGCATGGAGGGGTTAAAATGGAACAGCACCACTGCAACGACTGCTAACGCCCGCAGTCCATTCACGTCATCCCTAAATCGCATACGCACCTTTTGGGTAAAATCTTGGCATAGCCTTATTTGAATTAGCGCGACTTTAGCAGATTACTGGTGGCTAATGGGTATCAGTTTATGAGCTTAGTCGGGGGGCCAGGTGCCTGCCATGAGTTTAGGGGAAGGCATACATCGAGCGCCGCGTGGACGGCGCTTGGTTTCATTGGTGCTGCAAAACCTATAGCGAACAACGTGCCTACGCCCAATGGGCCACCCAGCAGGCCCCGTCGGTCAGCATTTGCGATGATGCAGCTCGCTTCGCAAGCGTGCTCGCCCGCGTAACGCGGTATGCTGTAGAAGAAGCGTCTCCACAGGAACCCGCAACCGCTATGACGGAACAGCCATCGCAGGCAGCCGAGCCGGCCGCCGCAGTACACCTCGCGCACGAAGACCCACTCACACCTTCTGCCGTGCCCGCCGAGCAAAATGCCGCTGGCTCGCCAGCGCAATTTTCGGATGCAGTGCCAGCCCCCCTGCTGCCGCTTGCAGCAAAAGCGTTGCCGAGCGCTGATGGCACCTGGGAATGGCAAGACTACCCTCAGGTTCGTGCACGCATTGCTCAGGCAAAGGCCGAGCACCGCGCGGCAAACCCAGTTGGGCTCATACCCGTGATGGACTTCGATCCAGACGAACTGGCAGATCGTGCTGCACAATTACAGTTCCAGCCTCCAGGGGTGCTGCCGCTCGTTTCCATCCTCATTCCAGTTTTCAACAACGCCAAACTCACGCTCGAATGCCTGACATCCATCCAGCAGCATCTGCCTGAAAACCTGGATGTCGAGATCATCGTCGCCGACGATGCCTCAACCGACCAAACCCACTCACTGATTAGCCAGGTGGCCAACATCCGCTACCTGCGCAACTCGTACAACGTGGGCTTTTTGCGTAACTGCAATCAGGCTATGAGTCGAGTCACCGGTGCATTCACCGTTTATCTCAATAATGACGTACAGGTGACTGCAGGCTGGCTTGAAGCATTGTTGGCCACCTTCGCCGATTTCGACAAGGTAGGTGCCGTAGGGCCTAAGTTCGTCTACCCAAGCGGTCATCTACAAGAAGCCGGTGCAGTGCTAGCGACTGATGGCTTGTCCACAATGGTGGGTTTCGCTGAAAACCCTGGCGAGCCGCGCTTCAATTACACACGCCGGGTGGATTACGTATCCGGCGCATGCCTGCTCGCCCCTACCGCATTGTTAAAGCGCATCGGCGGCTTCTCTGAAGCGTTTCTACCCTGCTATTGCGAGGACAGCGACCTGTGCTTGAGCATTCGTGCCGAAGGTTACGATGTCTATTACAACCCGCATGCCACCATCATTCATCATCTGTCGAAAACCACCGCAGCTGCCGGTGACGACTTCAAAATGGCCAGCATCGCCAACAATGTCAGTGAGCTGAACCGCAAGTGGGGCTCGACCATCGAGCAACATTTCGACCCGCGGCTAATCTGCTTCTATCTGCCGCAGTTTCACCCGGTACCAGAAAATGACCTGTGGTGGGGCAAGGGCTTCACCGAATGGGCGAACGTGAGCAAGGCACAACCCAATTTCGTCGGCCATTATCAGCCACGCATTCCCGCCGACCTTGGTTACTACGACCTGCGCCTGCTCGAAGTCATGCAAGCCCAGGCAGACCTGGCCCAGCGCTACGGCATTCATGGGTTCTGCTTTTACTACTATTGGTTCGACGGCAAGCGCTTGCTGGAGCGCCCGGTCGAACAACTGCTACTAAGCGAAAACCCAGATGTCCCGTTTTGCCTGTGCTGGGCGAATGAGAACTGGACACGCCGCTGGGACGGCCTTGACCAAGAGGTCTTGATTGCTCAGGCACACAGTGACGAAGACGATCTTGCAGTGATCAACGACCTGATCCGGTTCTTCAAAGATGGCCGCTATATCAAGATTGACGACCGCCCGTTACTGCTGATCTATCGGCCAACGCAATTTCCCGACTTCGCCAAAACGGCAGCACGCTGGCGGGAAGCCTGCCGCGATCAAGGTGTGGGTGAAATCTATATCGCTATGGTCGAGTCGTTCGGGCTGGCCACCGCAAACTTCCATCCTTCTCAATTTGGATGTGATGCGGCGGTCGAGTTTCCACCTGGGGGCCTGGTGCAGCCCAAGCCACCCAGCGGCGAGATGCTCAACCCTGACTTCACAGGGCACTCAGCGGACTACAAAGACATAGCGGTCAGCTTTGCCTCGCGCCCCGGCCCTGCCTATACACGCTTCAAGGGCGTGATGCCCGGGTGGGACAATACCGCCCGGCGCCAGCATGCGGGCGGGTGTTTCGAGCACTCTACGCCTGGCGCCTTCCAGGCCTGGCTTGAGGAAGCGATTAACGATACCCGCCAGCAAAACTTTGGCGATGAACGTCTGGTGTTCATCAATGCCTGGAACGAATGGGCCGAAGGAGCATACCTTGAGCCTGACCGGCGCTTTGGGCACACCTACCTCGAAGCCGTAAGCAACGCGCTGGACGCCTCGCGTCTGTTGAAGAAAAACTGACTGGCTGGACCCTGATGACCCACATCATTAAAAACAGCAATGACGTATGCCTGCCCGGCCACCCGTTTGCGCCAATAGGTATGGGTGAACATGTACGTGCCACGTTCCGTTCACTTAGAGCGGTGTATACACCGCCCGTTATCCACGATATCTATAAAATCGTCCCTGCCAGTGACGCCGACAGCGCTGAATTTGGGCAGGCACTGACCGAGCAGCCCGCCGCGATCAACATATTCCACATCAACGGTAACGAAGTGGAACATGCCCTGGAGCACATCAGCCAGACGCGCCCTTGGACGGGTTACAACATCATTTATCCGTTGTGGGAGCTGCCGCGCTACCCAGGCGGATGGGCCGAACAACTCGACCGTTTCGACGAAATCTGGGCCGCTTCGCGGTTTGTCATGGACGGCCTTCAGGCGGCTTGCAAAAAGCCTGTTGTGCATATGCCACTGGCCACGGAGGTCCACCTCGACAATTTCTTTGGCCGCCGCTACTTCGGCCTGCCAGAAGCCGATTATGTGTTCCTGTTCTTTTACGACCTGCGCTCCTACTCGGCGCGGAAAAACCCTCAGGGCGTCTTCGAGGCGTTCAGGCAAATGCTGGCCAAGCGGCCCTACGCCAACACGCACCTGGTGATCAAGGTAAACGGGGTAGATATGAACCCGCAGGCGTTTACCGACTTGCAGGCTGAAGTGAAGGCATTGCACGGCCGGGTCACCTTGATCGCCCGGACCATGAGCAGTACCGAAGTTAAAAACCTGTTGCGATGCAGTGACTGCTTTGTGTCACTGCATCGCTCCGAGGGCTACGGTTTCGGTGTTGCCGAAGCGATGGCGCTGGGCAAACCGGTTATCGCCACAGCCTATTCCGGCAACATGGACTTCATGGCCGCGCACTGCAGCTTGCCAGTCGATTACCGCTTGGTGGCGGTGAAAGAAGGTGAGTACCCCCATTATGAAGCACAGCACTGGGCGGACCCATACTGCGAGCAGGCAGTGGCCTACATGGTGCAGTTGGTGGATGACCCCGCGATGGGGCGCGCCTTGGGGCAGAAAGCGCGCCTGCATATGCAAAGCTTCTTCAGCTACCGCTACACAGGCTTGCGCTACCGCGCTCGCCTAGCAGAAATACGCCAGATGTTGTCCGAGTCCTGAGGACTGAAACCGGTCAAAAGGCCGGTGGGGCCGCTTAGCGGCCCCAAATTGCTCAACTGACCGGCATCAAGGTTTATCCGCGAACACCGGCCGCCTGCTTCGCGGGGGAACCGCCGCCACAACGGCCCGCTCAATCAGGTGGTTCCAGTAACGCCTGGCCACGCCAGTAGTCGAGAATGTCACGCACCGTCTGCGCCAGCGGCGTAGTAGGGACCCAGCCCACGGCTTCTTTGATTCGGGCATTGGCACCTGCCGCCAGCGGAATGTCCGAAGGACGCAAGCGGTCGGGGTCGGTCTGGACGATGATCGGTACCGTAGCTTCGGCCAACAGCGCCTGCAACACGCTGCGGATCTGCCGGCTTTTGCCCGAAGCAATGTTGTACATCCGGTGCTCAAGCTGGTCCCTGTTTGCGTCAAGCAGCATTGCGTAGGCTTCGCACACATCATGCACATTCAAGAAGTCACGGCTTGCATCGAGGTTGCCAACCTTGAGCACAGGGGGTTGTAAACCGGCCTCTATCCACGCGATCTGTCTGGCGAACGAGGCCGTGACAAAGTCTGCGCTCTGCCCTGGGCCAATATGGTTGAACGGGCGCACTACCACCCCTGGCATACCTTGGCGCAGGTACTGCATTACAGCATGTTCAGCCGCCAGCTTGCTGGCAGCATAGGGGTTCATCGGGACGCAGGTCGCGTTTTCATCCAGTAGCTGGCCACTTTTGAAACTCTCGCCGTACACCTCGGACGAGCTGACAAACAGGGTGAAGCACTCCGGCGCGTGCGCCTTCAGTTCCTCCATCAGGTTCAGGGTACCGATAACGTTAGCGTGCCAGGTAAGCAAAGGTTGCTTGAAGCTGACGGCAACATTCGATACCGCTGCCAGGTGAACCAGGTGCGTGGGCTTGACCCGCTGGATAACCGCCTCGACCTGAGCCCGATCACAGATGTTCATCACCTGGTAGTCGCATTCGAGTTCGGCTGACGCAGGGGGTGATGCCACCGTGCCGACGACTTCATGGTTGCTTTTCAGCAACCGGCGCTGCAGCACCTTACCGACAAAGCCATTGGCCCCGGTCAAAAGAATTCTGGCCATCTAGAAACTCCAAATCGCGGACACCTGCGCAAGCCAGGCTTGACGGGCAGGCGCACTTAGGGGCTCTGCCGTCAGAAACTTACGCCATTGGCGTTACGACGCAGGTCGGCCTCTACCATCATGCGGCAGAGGTCTTCCACAGAGGTACGGGGCTCCCAGCCCAGAACGGTCTTGGCCTTTTCCGGATCGCCAAGGAGCAGGTCAACTTCGGTGGGGCGGTAGAACTTGGGGTTTACAGCGACCAGGGCACGGCCTGTGGCGGCGTCGATTCCCGTTTCGTTTTCCTCTTTGCCCTGCCAGATAATATCGATATCCACTGCCTTGCAAGCCAGGGTCACAAAATCGCGTACAGACTCGGTGCGGTTGGTGGCCAGCACGAAGGTATCGGGCTCGTCAGCCTGCAGCATCCGCCACATGCCTTCGACGTATTCCTTGGCGTAACCCCAGTCACGCTTGGCGTCAAGGTTGCCCAGCTCCATTCGGTCGAGCTTGCCAAGCTTGATCTTGGCTACGCTGTCGGTGATTTTGCGGGTGACGAACTCACGGCCGCGCAAGGGGGACTCGTGGTTGAACAAAATGCCGCTCGCGCCAAAAATGCCATACGACTCGCGGTAATTGATGGTCATCCAATGTGCATAGAGCTTGGCGACACCATAGGGACTGCGCGGGTAGAACGGCGTACTTTCGACCTGGGGGGTTTGCTGCACCTTACCGAACATTTCTGAGGTAGAGGCCTGATAGAAGCGCGCCTTTGGATTAACGATGCGAATGGCCTCCAACAGGTTGACAGCACCGAGGCCGGTGATTTCAGCCGTGGTCACCGGCTGGTCGAACGATACGCCGACAAAACTCTGCGCAGCGAGGTTGTAAACCTCAGTTGCCTGAGTGGTCTGGAGCAAGCGAATACTCGCCGACAGGTCGGTCAGGTCGTACTCCACAAGGTGCAGATTGGGATGCTGTTCGACGCCCAGCTCCGCCAGGCGCCAGAAGTTGACCGAGCTGGTACGGCGGTAGGTGCCATAGACGGTGTAGCCTTTGGCAAGCAGCAGCTCGGCCAGGTACGCCCCATCCTGGCCTGTGATGCCGGTGACAATCGCGATCATGAATCCTCCAGAAAAATCGCCATCGAGGCCTTCTCTGGAAGTCGCTCGACGGCTTAATAGACCTGCTTCGGAACATGATACTGGCTCAGCATCGGCAACACGAGGCCAGCGACACTCCCCGAGTTTTTACCCTAGGCACCGACAAAGCCAGGCACTCGCCACCTAGCCGCTCGGCGGCAATCAGAACTTTCTTACAGCCAGATCAGAACATTTCATATTTTAGCTGTCTATGCTCTCGCTATATTCCTGCAGGCTCCTGCTAGTTCTAGCCTAGGCAGCACGGGACGGGGCTTCCCGACCCAGGCAAATTACCGTGCTCCACGGGCGATCAGGTATACTTTTGACTCACGTCTATATGATGGCTAAGCCGTACGTGCATGGACTTATGCAGAGTTCATAGGCTCTGTCAGAACCTCAAGGTAGAAAACTCTCGTGAAGATATTAGTAACAGGTGGTGCCGGCTTCATTGGCTCGGCAGTCGTGCGACACATCATCTCCAGCACCGATGACTCGGTGGTCAACGTTGACAAGCTGACCTATGCAGGCAACCTTGAGTCGTTGCAGTCAGTCGGCCAAAGCGAGCGCTACGCATTTGAGCGTGTCGACATCTGTGACCGCGCCGAGCTCGACCGCGTATTGCGCGAGCATCAACCTGATGCCGTTATGCACCTGGCCGCAGAATCGCACGTCGACCGTTCGATCAGTGGCCCTTCCGAATTCATTCAAACCAACATCATCGGTACCTACAACCTGCTGGAAGCGTCGCGTAGCTACTGGATGGCGCTGGACGATACGCGCAAGGCAGCATTCCGCTTCCACCACATCTCCACCGATGAAGTGTACGGCGACCTTGAGGGCCCGGAAGATCTGTTCACAGAGACCACACCGTACCAGCCAAGCTCGCCCTACTCCGCCAGCAAGGCCAGCTCTGACCATTTGGTGCGTGCTTGGGCGCGGACCTATGGCTTGCCAACCCTCGTTACCAACTGCTCTAACAACTATGGTCCGTTCCACTTCCCCGAAAAGCTGATCCCGCTGGTTATCCTCAATGCCCTTGAAGGTAAACCACTGCCGATCTACGGCAAAGGCGACCAGATTCGAGATTGGCTGTACGTCGAAGACCACGCACGTGCGCTGTACAAGGTAGTGACCGAGGGTGAGATTGGCGAAACCTACAACATCGGTGGCCACAATGAGAAACAGAACATCGAAGTAGTTCGCACCGTCTGTGCCCTGCTAGATGAATTGCGCCCTGGCTCAGCCTTTCGCCCGCATGTTGACCTGCTGACTTACGTCAAGGACCGCCCTGGCCATGATCTGCGATATGCGATCGATGCAAGCAAAATCCAGCGCGAACTCGGCTGGGTGCCGGAAGAAACCTTCGAGTCAGGTATCCGAAAAACCGTGCAATGGTATTTGGACAACCCGGAATGGGTGGCACACGTGAAAAGCGGCAGCTACCAGCAATGGATCGACTCCAACTACACCACACGCACGGGTAAGGCATGAAAATTCTGCTGCTGGGCAAAAACGGCCAGGTTGGCTGGGAACTGCAGCGGGCACTGAGCGTGTTAGGCGAAGTGGTGGCCCTCGACCGCCATCCTGCACAAACCGCTTACGGTGAACTGGCGGCAGATTTGTCAGATCTTTCCGGCCTGCGCCATGCCATTACCAAGGTGGCACCGCAGGTCATCGTCAATGCCGCCGCCTATACTGCTGTGGACAAAGCTGAAACCGAGCGCGAGCTGGCCCACACGGTCAACGCCTTGGCCAGCCAGGTAATGGCCGAAGAAGCCAAGCGCCTCGATGCCTGGCTGGTGCATTACTCCACCGACTACGTCTTCGACGGCAGCGGCACTGCGCCATGGCAAGAAACCGACCCGGTAGCGCCGGTAAATTACTACGGTGCAACCAAGCTCGAAGGCGAGCAACTGATCGCGGCGTCGGCCTGCAAGCACCTCATTTTCCGCACTAGCTGGGTGTATGCCGCACGCGGCAACAACTTTGCCAAAACCATGCTGCGTCTAGCCAAAGACCGGCCAACGCTGAGCGTGATCGCTGACCAGATGGGCGTACCAACTGGAGCGGACTTGTTGGCGGATGTCGCCGTGGCTGCGCTGCAGCAAGCTATGCACAAGCCCGAACTCGGCGGCATCTATCACTTGGCGCCCGCTGGCGAAACAACCTGGCACGCTTACGCAAGCTATGTTATCGAGTTTGCCCGTCAGCATGGTGAAACCCTCGCTGTGGAAGCGGTCAACCCAATTACCACAGCCCAATACCCAACACCTGCCAGCCGGCCGTTGAATTCGCGCCTAGCAACCGTGAAACTTCGCAACGCTTTTTCACTGCACCTGCCGGACTGGCAAGTGGGTGTAACCCGTATGCTTATGGAAGCTTTGAATAAATGAACACAACCAATCGTAAAGGGATCATTCTGGCTGGTGGTTCGGGGACACGCTTGCATCCATTGACCCTGGGCGTCTCCAAGCAGATGCTGCCCATCTATGACAAGCCGATGATTTTTTATCCACTGTCGGTTTTGATGTTGGCAGGCATGCGGGAAATCCTGATCATTTCTACCCCCGAAGACCTACCAGCATTTCGTAAGCTGCTGGGGGACGGGAGCCAATATGGCGTGCAGCTCAGCTATGCCGAGCAACCAAGCCCGGACGGCCTGGCACAGGCGTTCATCATTGGTGAGCAGTTCATTGGCAAAGACCCTTGCTGCTTGATCCTTGGCGACAACATTTTCTACGGCCAGCACTTCTCCGATAACCTGCGCGCTGCCGCCGACCAAACCGAGGGCGCGACGGTGTTCGGTTACCATGTTGCCGACCCCGAGCGCTTCGGTGTGGTTGAGTTCGATACCAACGGGCGAGCGCTCAGCATCGAAGAGAAACCTGCCGAACCCAAGTCCAGTTATGCCGTTACCGGCCTTTATTTCTACGACAACAACGTCGTTGAGATCGCCAAGGGCATCAAGCCGTCCGAGCGCGGTGAGCTGGAAATAACCGATGTGAACAGTGTCTACCTCAATCAGAAAAACCTCAGTGTCGAAATTCTTGGTCGTGGTTTTGCCTGGCTGGATACCGGCACTCATCAGTCGTTGATGGAAGCCAGCCACTTCATCCAAACCATCGAAGAACGCCAAGGCTGGAAAGTCGCGTGCCTGGAAGAAATTGCCTACAGCAACGGCTGGATCACCAAAGAGCAAGTAGCCGAGCAGGCAGAAAAACTTAAAAAGACCGGCTACGGCAAGTACCTGCTAGGCCTCTTGGAGCCAGGTCGCCACTGACTATGGCCGCCGGGATAAACACCGTTGGCAACACCGCCAAAATTGCAGTGCTGCTGGCTGCCTATAACGGTCGCGAATGGATAGAGGCGCAACTGGCCTCTGTCCTTGCCCAGATTGGGGTCAACGTTGATATCTTTATCAGCGTTGATCCCTCCACCGACGGCACCGAATCGTGGTGCGCCGAGTTCGCACAGGCTCATGCTAATGTCGTGCTTCTGCCCTTCTCCGGCGTCTTCGGCGGCGCCTCACGCAATTTCTTTCGTCTGATCAGGGACGTTGACCTGTCAGCGTATGAATTTGTGGCATTCGCCGACCAGGACGATCTGTGGTACGAAAACAAGCTAGAACAGGCCGTTGCTATGTTGCGCAACAGCGAAGCTGAGGGGTATTCGAGCAACGTCGTGGCGTTTTGGGAGGATGGGCGCCGGTTGCGGATTGATAAAGCTCAACCCCAAGTGCGCTGGGACCATTTATTCGAAGCCGCGGGCCCTGGTTGTACCTATGTGCTAAGCCGTAAGCTGACATTGGCCTTCAAAGCACAGCTTCTTAGTTGCTGGGACGAAGCGCAGCGTATCGACCTACACGATTGGTTTTGCTACGCCTTCGCCCGCAGTCGTGGCTATGGCTGGGTCATCGACCCGCGTCCAGGGCTGGACTACCGGCAGCATGAGCGCAACCAGGTTGGAGTTAATAATGGGATGGCGTCAGCAAAGGCGCGCTGGCGGAAGATTACCAACGGCTGGTGGTTTGAGCAGGTGCTGTTGACTGCGCGGCTTTTGCAGATAAACAGCCCATTCTTCGCGTTGACGGGCACTCACCACAAGGTGAAATCGTGGACCAAGCTGGCGTTCAGCGCTGCCAGTTGCCGCAGGCGTACACGTGACCGGGTGATGTTCTTTCTCATCTGCCTGCTGATGAGCGTTCTCGGTCAGCAGCCCAAGCACCGCAGGTAATGCTGGAACCCGATCGTGCAACCCCCTACTAGCGAGTTAAGGTGAAGGGCTGCTGGTCAGCCCTTCACCTTGGCTTGCTACACCACACCACGCCCGCAGTAATGGTCATCCAGCATGACTTCGCCCAGCAACTTCAGCTCGTCGGTAGAGTGCTTCGAGAAAAACTCATCGGCAATCGCCCGACTGACCTCAATCGATGGCGCAAAACTGCCCAGCAACTGAGTACGCACCTGCACCGCGTCCCTGGCAAACTGAAGTACGCCGTTGCGCAGGTCGTTCCTGAATGCATCACCATCACGCTCCTGGACCGATAGCTCACGGTAGTGGGCCTCTACGTTCACACCATCCGTAGAGGTGTACTTCACAACCTGCCCATCACTGGAGCTCAGCAATTTTTCAAGCTCGAAGCTACGCAGGTACATGATGGGTGCCGCCAAGCTGTGCTCTACGTTATGCATCAGGCAACCACGCACAATCACGCCGTGCTGTTCGGCCACAGGGATCGAACGCTCGTCAGTGGCCAAATAGTAGCCACTGAGCTTCTGCCCGGTAAGTTTGCACAGATAGTTCTGAATAGTGGCGCCATAGCCAACGTCCACCACCGCGGTTCGCTGGCCACCCATCAACCCCATGGTCTTCAAATACAGGGCCAGTGCTTCACGCTCTTGCTCTGCCTGCTTGAAGATGGTTTCGGCCAGTTTGGTTAACACCGGCTGCAGCACGGTGAGGTTGCCATTGCGCACCTCAACTTGGGTATCCCGGCCTACATTCAAATCGGTTTGGAGCTCATGCCAAACCGAATCGCTCAAGGTTAAGCCGAACCGCTCAAGCAAATAGTTGCTTGCGGTATTCAGGTAGTAGTCGCCTTTGCCGAGGGCCAGCACATCTTCCAGGTTGGCTAGCAGCGGCACGCTGCAGGTACGGCGAGAAACGACCAAGTACTTCGAATGCGGGGCATCGCTGACATTCCCAGCCCAAACGTCGTAAACGGCTTTCATCAGCTGGCCCTCTCGGGCCAAGAAATGAAGCTGCTCAACACCATCGCTCCGGGCATTGTCGATCAACCACTGCGCCATACCGGTTAGCATCGGGCCGACCAGGCTGTAGCCGACGTTGTACGGCGTGGCGTGGAATAGCGATCCAGGATTCAGTTTGGGGTAAACCACTGCGGCGAAGTTATGCTGGAACAGCAGCCCCAGAGTCAATTCGGCGTTCAGCTCGTGGGCGAACTCGTACTTCTCGACAATGCTACGCAGGCGAGGCGTGCCCCTGGCCAACTCTGTTGGGCGCAAAATATGCAATCCAACACAGCCTTTATCACAGGGAATCTGCAGGTCCGAGCGTTCGTTATCACCTACCATGATGAACTCGGCCGGCTGCAGGCGGTAGGCGTGCAAAACATGGTCGTAAAGTTGACCGGTGTCCTTGCGTAACCCCACTTCGTTCGACAGGTAGAACTCTGACCAGCCGTTTACGCCATTTGCATTCAATGCTCGGGTGATCAGAGCCTTGGGCAGGAACATGTCGGAGATTAACACCACCGGCTTGCCTGTTGCCTTCGCCGCCTCGAACAGCTCAACTCCGCCGCTACGAGCGGACAACGATCTATACTCTGTATGCTCCTCGAGCTTGCGAATGGTGTGGACATCCTCCTGCGAAAGCTTACTGAGCTGCGCAAACGCCTGGTAGATGTCATCCAGATCGACATCCTTGCCTTTATGCTTGCGCGCTTGGCTTTCTGCCAGCACCCGATAATCTCGGAACAATTCGGATAGATGCTCGGGCAAGTTGGCCGCTACGATATGCTTGGTGGTTTCCGCATCGATTAGAGGGCGAATTAACAGCGTGTCGAAAATATCGAACCCGATGCATTTAATAGCCGGGTTGGAAAATTGCCCTATCATCCACTCGTACGGGCGACCCACAGACTGGTCAAGACGCCACGACGACCACGTAGGGTTCTCGGTGTCCTGGATGATGCCAGGTTGCAAGCCTTGCTTACGTGCACTGAGCACTAGCAGCCGCTCAAGACAATGCGCGAATGTCCCGTCGGTCTGGCCCGCCTCTTCGATGAAGTCTTCGATGGTGATGCCAGCGTTGAATAGAGGCCGCATAGCGTCGCCTCGGGCCCAGAACATGGATCCTGCAGGGAAGTCAAAATACCCCTGCGGTACGGGTGCGATCCCCAGACGCGTGCACCAAGCGGCGCCCATCCCTTTATTGGCGAGCCAGGTATTGGCCTGACAGGGTACGGATTTGAAGTTCTGTGGATAGACGATGCCCTTGCCGCCAGTCATCAGGGTAAAAATCCTGCGGATGGTGGCTGTGCTGCCCAACAGATTACCCGCCAGATACTGGCGCCAGCCCTCGGTTGCTCCTGCGTTGTACAACGATTTCTTGCTATGCAGGTGAGCCACGTAATCGTAGCCGCGTAGCGCCTCTCCGAAAGTGACGAACATCGGGGCGATGTCACGACCGCGATTGTCCACTATCTGAAAGATCTGCGTCTCGCAGTTGGGTAACTGCGCGAAGGCTGCTTGGCAGGCCTGCTGACCTTCGGCATCCTTTACCGACACATAGAGATCATAAGCAAAAGGCATATTCCTGAGGTAGCCAGCAAATTCACCCGCCAAGTCCTCATAGTACATGTGCAAATGAATGGCGACTCTACCTTCGACTTGCTCTGCCGGCAGAATACCCTCCAGCGTGATAAGCGTATTGTCTACAGACTCCATGTGCGGCTGGCTGCCGTTTTTCCACATCTCGTAGTGCGGGCTACCCCGGAACACGAATGCCAGGTTTCGATAGCCCCAGTTCAGCAGAGAGTTGCGGTACTTATGCGGAATAGCCCAGTACAACGGCTTGATCTGGTCCAATACCCGAGCGCGCAGCCCACCGGCTACTAGCGGACGCTGCCCGCGCACCGCCCGCGAAAGCACGCGCATAGGGGCGGTAACCTTCCAACTGCTGGAACGGTGAATGCCCTGTACGATGCCGGCAAATTCATCTGCAGACCGCTTGGCCTGTTCGTCCTTCAACGCCAACTGATGCTTTAGGCTGGTGCTTTCTTCCCGAGCCTTGGCAGAATCGTTGCGCACATTGACCACCTCATCACGAAGCGCTGCCAGCGCTTCCTGATCCACACGGGCAGCGGCCAAGTCGCTGTGCGCTTCGGCAATGGCGACTTGGGCTTCAGCAAGAGAACTCCTGGCTTCGGCTAATTGCGCCTGCAGTTGCTCTTGGAGACGTTCAGGAGCACTCGTAACATCAGCCAGTTGCTCGTGCAACTGCTGCGGCGCCTGCTGTGCCTCGGCTAGCTGCGCCCGTAAGAATTGACGGCTCCCCTGCAACGCTGCGTTTTCTTCGCGCAATTGATCAAGCAATCGAGCGTGCGCTGGGATCTCCTGCGGATTGAGCAATTCAATCGAGCCATCCAGCAGCGCATTGTTAAACTCGGGCTGCGTATTGAACATACGGCTGTCGAACTGGGTCGCCACAGCTGCATTCTTAGCAAAAACGCTAACGAATGCATGCTGGTTTACGGCCTGATCGCCGGCCGCCTGCGGCCCGACGAACGACTCTAATAACACAGCGGGGTACCCGCTGTGCTGAGCCCAATTTACCAGCGCCTTGCCTGCACCCGGGTAGAAACGCCAACAATCCAACGGCCGGCGCTGAAGGCTACCTTCATTAGGCGCGATGATGCACAAGAGCCCTGATGGTTTGAGAATACGCAGGAATTCATTGAACACCACCCAAAACATATCCGCGTGCCCAAAGATCGAACTGCAAATGACGGCATCTACGCTCTCGGCGTCAAACGGCAGGGCAGCGACATCGTCCAAGACGATATCCACGCCAAGCCCCTGAGCTGCATCGACGCAAGTGTATTTGAAGCCTTGCGAGCAGAGGTCCTTAGGCGAGTCACCCAGGTGCTGCGCACCCATGACGACGACGTTGGCGCCAACAGGCAGGTTGTTGCGGTAGGTCTCAAGAAAGAGCCGACTATAATTATGTGCAGGGAGGTGCATTTATAGACCTGTTTCGGTGTCGATACTTAACTGAATGTCCAACATCGGAATACCGATCAATCCCGATGCCGACGGATCCTGGCTTGAATGGAAGATAACAGCGTCGTGAATCCAGTGGTGTGAAGTATGGTCTTGCTGTGTACCGTCAGCGACGGCAACCTGAATCGAATAGTCCCCGCCGGCGAGCCATGGCATGGGGAAGGTGAATTCCGCCTTGAACGCTTGGCCAGGCGCAGCTACTGGGGGCAAGCGGTCCTTGATGCTCAGCGTGTTGCTCCCGAACAGAAACTGCCCAAGCCGATCTTTGACATAAAAACCCAGCACCGGTTTTCTCAACTCTGTGTAGGCAACCGCGCGAATCGTCAGCGTTACAACCTCGCCGCCCTTGAGCGCCCTGATGTCACTGCCGTCTTCAGCGGTAACGTTTACGTAATTTATCTGCGCTCCCAACGGGTCTGTCTGCGCTGAAGCCTGCAAGTTGGGCTGGAACAGGCTCAGCGGGCCAGCACTCTCGTAAGGCAGCCCCCCCGCCCAGATTTCCCGAAGTTTCCGGGCTGTCGCAGAAGCATGCGTCTTATCCAGGAGCTGTTTGTCTTGCGTGGCACCGAGGATAAAGTTCAGGTAGTGTTCCGAAGTCTGCTTGGCTTCTCCGAGCTCTCTGGTCTCACCATCCGCCAACCAAAGAGCTTTGTCGCACAGCGCAATTACCGACGTACTATCGTGACTGACAAACAATAGGGTTTTTTCTTCTTTAAACTTGCGCAGGAAACGCATACACTTTTGGGTAAAAATAGCATCCCCAACGGCCAGTGCCTCATCGATGATGAGAATATCGGCATCCACATGCGCAATAGTCGCAAATGCCAGCCGCACAAACATACCGCTGGAGTAAGTCTTCACTGGCTGATCTATGAAATCCCTGATCTCGGAGAAATTCACGATATCGTCGAACCGCTCGTCCGTTTGCTCTTTGGACAAACCATAGAACGCTGCACTGAGGTAAACGTTCTCGCGGCCAGTGAATTCCGGATTGAAACCCGCACCCAGCTCCAGTAATGCCGCTACCCGGCCATATGTTTGAACATGGCCATGGGTAGGGCTCAATGTGCCACAAATTAGCTGCAACAAGGTCGATTTGCCAGAGCCATTGCGGCCAATAATACCTAGCGTTTCTCCCTTATTGAGTGTAAACGACACATTTTTCAGTGCCCAAAACTCCCGGCTGTATGCTTTCTGCTGCATCCCAAGCCCTCGCCGCAAACGAGGCAGGATTGACTGCTTGAGCCGGTCTTGTGGCTTGGCATAAATGTGAAAGCACTTCGATACACCGCTAACGACGATCGCTGCGTCACTCTGCTGCTGGCGGTTAGAGGACATCAGCGAATCCCTTTCTCGTTTTTTGGAACCATGCATAACCAAACCAAGCAGTCATCAAAGCCATGAGCGAGTATTTCGCCAATCCTAGCCAGTTCGGCATATGGCCCCAAATCAATACATCCCGGAGTTGCTCAATGATAAATGTCAGCGGGTTGGCCTCCATGAAGGGGCGCATCTCGACCGGCAGCGAGCTGATCGGGAAGAATACCGGTGACATGAACAGCATGATCATAGTGATGATGCCAATAGTTTGACCCACATCACGCAAGTACACGCCCAACGAAGCCAGTGCCCACGCCAAGCCTTGTACAAATATGATGTAGGGCACCGCTATCAATGGTATAAAGAGCATGGTTGCGTGAAGTTCACCATTGACGAAGACGATAGCGCACATCAGCACCAGTAAACTCACACTGGTGTGGAACAGCGCAGTACACATCGAGATGACCGGTAAGATCTCAAGCGGAAAAACCACTTTTTTGACGTAATTAACGTTTGCCAAGATCAACCCAGGCGCCCTATTCAATACCTCGGCAAACAGCCCGTGCACGATCATGCCGGCAAACAACAATACGGCGAAATCGCCCTTGCTTTCATGTGGGGACGTTGTCCAGCGAGCTTTGAAAACCACTGAAAAAACGAAAGTGTAAACCGCCAGCATGAACAATGGCGTCAGAAAAGACCACAAGAGCCCCATCACGGAGCCTTTATAGCGGCCAACTACTTCTCGGCGTGTCATTTGTAGAATCAACCGGCGGTAATGCCAGAGATTGCTTACCAGTGCCCACGGTGAAACGGGGGCCTGTGAATGCGGGTTCATTCAGTTACCTCGGAGCATGTAGCAAAATATCGGTGCGCCAAGCAGCCAAGTACACCCAGCCGCTCCCACCTGCGTGAAAGTGCTAGGCTTGCGAAGATCGGCAGTATCAGGCGTAGGCGTCGGCATCGACAAAAGCGCTTGCCTTCTGATCTTTACTCGACAATGCAGGCTCCCCTTCATAGGGCCACTCGATGGCTACGGTCGGATCATTCCAAGCTAGGCTGCGGTCGTACTGCGGCGCGTAGAAATCGGTCGTTTTGTAAAGGAACTCAGCGGTTTCTGACAGCACAACGAAACCATGCGCAAAGCCTTCTGGCACCCAGAGCTGACGCTTGTTCTCAGCGCTCAGGTGAACACCCACCCATTTGCCGAAGGTCTTTGAGCTTTTACGCATGTCGACAGCTACGTCGAACACTTCGCCCTGTACAACCCGAACCAACTTGCCCTGGGGTTGCTGGATCTGATAATGCATACCCCGTAGCACACCCTTCACCGAACGGGAGTGATTATCCTGAACGAAGTTTACCGGGCGGCCCACCACCTCATCGAACACCTTCTGGTTAAAGCTCTCGAAGAAAAAACCTCGTTCATCGCCAAAAACGTTAGGTTCGAAGAGGATCACCTCCGGTATGGCTTGCTGTGTTGCTTTCATGTGCTGCTTATCTCCAAAAAACGGGTGGCACGAGGATATCGCTTGCGAACACCCCAACCTGTAATGATGCACTCAAATCCGGGCCAAACACGCAGCGATCATGAGCGTGACGTTGCCCACCAAAGTCTGACGGTAGACGCCCGAGCGACGCAGTGCGCAAAGGCGAGCTGCAAAGCCAAGATGCCGCCCTTTTTCAAAATGAGCCAGAATGGTGCGGTTCTCCTGAGTTAACAGCGGCCTCATGGCGCGGAGTATTTCCAGGTTGGCGTCGTTCCAGCTTACAAAACGGCCTGACAGCATTTTGCGCAAACGGTTCAGTCGTGCAGTTAAGGTATTGTTGGCTCCGATCAAATTGTGGGGGTGTTGACGATACTCAAGGCTCGCTTGAGAATCGTAAAGCACTAAGCCACCACACCCTGTTACCAAAATATAGGCAAGCCAGTCATGCGCCACGACACTGGCATCTTCAGGTAGCTGCACCAGCAAGCTGCGGGCTCGCTGGTTGATCATCATGGTATTAGCGCCGGCCAGACTCTGAACCAGCGCATTCTGAAAAGATGGTTGCCTGGTAAAAAGAGGTGAATACCCTGTCGCATTACGGTCGCTATCAACCAACTGCGTTCGAGAGCAATAAAGCGCCGGCTTTTCAAGCGACATTGTGACCAGCTTAGCGAGACTTCGTTCCAGCTTGTCACTGAACCAGACATCGTCTTGATCACTAAAAGCGTAGAAGCGCGCTTGTACCTCTGGGCGCTTGAGCAAGGATATGAAATTTTTTGCGAATCCCTGACGCGGCCCGTCAAAGACTTGCAACCGCCCCCCCCCCCAACGCTGCTGATACTCGGCCAGGATCTGGCCGGTAGCGTCACTAGAGCCGTCGTCGGACACATAGAGTGCCCAGTTTTTGTACGTCTGTGCGGCGAACGAGTCTAGTTGCTCCCTCAGAAACGGCGCACCATTGTAGGTGCACATCAGGATCGCAACCTCAGGCACCCTATCCTCCAAGCCTATGGAGGACTGGTAGCTAATTGCCATCTCTTAACCCTCCTATGTGTCTTAATAAAATTCGGTTCTATTTGGCCGATCAATTGCCTTCCAACGATGCTCAGGATGCTGGCGCAGTCACTATCGGTCCCACACGCTTGCCCCGCTGCGCTCGTTACTCAGATGTCACAGCGCCCGTAGTTGTCTTCAATACGGACTATGTCGTCTTCGCCAAGGTATTCACCGCTCTGCACCTCGATCAGTACCAAGTCAATTACACCCGGGTTACGCAGACGATGCTTATGACCAGCACGGATGAAGGTGGACTCATTGGTGTTCAACATCAACTCTTGCTCGTCATTGACCACGACAGCCATCCCGCTGACGACAATCCAGTGCTCGCTGCGATGATGGTGCAGCTGCAGTGACAGCGAAGCCTTAGGCTTGACTACGATGCGCTTGATCTTGAAACGATCACCGTCCTCCAACGTTGTGTATGTACCCCAAGGACGGTGCACCGTGCGATGCAACATGTGCGCCGCATGCCCTTCAGCTTTGAGTCTCGTGACGACATGTTTGACATCTTGCGCATGGTCCTTGTGAGCGATGAGCAAGGCGTCCGGAGTGTCTACCACCAGCAGGTTTTCAACGCCTACCAAGGCAGCGAGGCGGTTCTCAGTGGTAACAAAGTTATTCTGGGCACCATAGGCCACCACCTCACCGTCGAAGCGGTTTCCACATTCGTCAGACGGGGTCAATTCACTCACCGCGCTCCAGGAGCCGATATCGCTCCAGCCGATATCGCATGGAATGGTGGCGACCTTACGAGATCGCTCCATCAGCGCATAATCGATGGAAATGTTGGGGACCGTGGCAAAACACTCAACGTCCAGAGCAAGGCAGGAGTAACCACTGGCGGTAGAGCAACGTGAGGATTCAAATGTCCGCTCGACCGCTTCAAGAACGTCCGGCGCATGCTGCTTGAACTCTTCAATCACCGAGCCGACCTGGAAGCAGAAGATTCCGGCATTCCAGTAGTAATTGCCGGCCGCGATATAGGCCTGCGCTGTCTCAAGGTCCGGCTTTTCGACAAACCGCGCTACCTTCAGACCGTTGCCAAGCGCACCATCGACGGCTGCTTCGATATAGCCAAAGCCAGTTTCGGGATAGCACGGGTTGATGCCGAAGGTGACTAGCCATCCATTAGATGCGAGCTGTGTAGCTTCAGCCACCGCATTGCGGAACGCCACTTGTTTGCTAATCAAGTGGTCGGCAGCCAAGACCAACATGAGCGCCTCCGTGCCGTACAGCCGGCGCAGCTGCAATGCCGCGACCGCTACCGCTGCTGCGGTGTTGCGGCCGAACGGCTCTAAGATATAGCCTTGAGGCAAACCTACATCATTGATAGCGCGGTATTCATCCTCGGTTTTGAATAGAAGCTCCCGATTGGTGACCGTCAGAATTTCAGCAACATTTTCCAACCCAGCCGCTCGAAGAAACGTCTTCTGAATGAGATTTTGCCCGTCTGGCAACGTCATAAAAGGCTTGGGATGAGCCTCTCGGGAAACGGGCCACAAACGGCTGCCAACGCCACCGGAAAGGATCACGGGAATCAATTGCATAGTCTAATCCTTAAACGGTTGCCAGAATGACAGGCTGCGGCAGAAATGGTATCTAAATCCAGGTTCTGGAAACCGCTATCATAACCACGACGCCCTCCATCTGCCCCGCCGGACGCTATCACTCCTGCGCCATCCTTGGGCAAGATAACGAGCATAGTCGCGTAGGATATCAGAGATTGCTGTTTGGTTCTGCTCAAGGGGCGGCCGGCAACGCCAAAGCAATATCCCTTCAGCGAGACCAGCCTCCAGCCCGCCCACATCGTAGGCAACTCTTGATTAGCGTTATGCAATAACAACACGGCCCTGCCTCGATTGCTGTATTTGGCTACCCTGCAAGGCTTGCTTTAGAGCGAGTTTGGCACGCTGCTCACCGTGCACCAAAACTATCATGCTCGGCGGCTCCGAGATGCCCTGGACGAAATCAACCAGTCCCGCTCGGTCCGCATGCCCCGAATACCCGCTCAACGTGACCACATTCGCACGGACATCGTACCGGCGTCCATCCAGGTCAACCTGCACCAATCCTTGCCCCCTTTCGGCGGCCTGTATTACCGCCCCTGGCGTACCCCTGGCCTGATACCCGACGAACATCACCTCATGCCGCCGATCGCCAAGCATGGCCTTGAGGTAATTAACAATTCGCCCACCCGAGCACATACCGTTGCCGGCAATCACGATGGCCGGGCGACCGGTGCTTTTCAGGTAGTTGACCACCTGTTGGTGGCGGGCATGGGTATCCACGCAGATCAGCTGACCGAAGGCCAGCGGGTCTCGGCCGGCAGCACGCCGCGCCCTCGCCTCTTCATTCCAGAATGCATGTAGTTCTCGATACACGGCCGTGATGCGCTGGGCCAACGGCGAGTCGAGGATGATGGGCAGTTGCGACCAATCGACGGGCTCGCCGTCTGGAGAACCGCCTGCACTGCCCAACAGCGCTTTGCGGTGCAGCACCTCTTCCAATTCGTAGAGCAGCTCTTGGGTACGACCCAGGCTGAAAGCCGGGATCAGAATGGTGCCCTGGTCTGCCAATGCCCGGTCGATAGCTGCTTCCAGCCTGTGTACACGGTCGCTGGGTTTTGGGTTCAGGCGGTCGCCGTAGGTGCTTTCCAGCACCAGCACATCTGCCCGCTCCGGGGGCTGCAGAGGGCGCAGCAATGGGTTGTTGCCTGCGCCGAGGTCGCCTGAGAACACATAACGCCGGCTGGCCTGGCCGTACTGGATATCGCATTCCACGTAGGCCGAACCCAGCAAGTGGCCTGCGCGCTGCAGGCGAACCCGGCAGATTATGTCGGGCTGCTCCAGCACTGGGTGCCATTGTTCAAATGGCAGTGGCACCAGCAGGGTGCTCACCAATTCAAGGTATGTGGACACATGGGCAGGGTCGCTGCTGATACCCAGCCTGTAGGCGTCTTCAAGTACGAGTGGCAGCAGCTTGGCAGAGGGCTCGGTGCACAGTATCGGCCCGCGATAACCAGCGGCGAGCAGTGCGGGGATGCGGCCAACATGGTCGAGGTGCACATGGGTGATGATCAGCGCACGGACGCCCTCGATATCGAATGTGAGCGCTGAGGCGTCCGCCTGTGGTATGGCATCGGCGCCCTGCTCCAGGCCACAGTCGACCAGCAGGCTTACACCGGTAGCAATGTGCAGTTGGTGACACGAGCCGGTGACACCACGGACTGCACCATGGTGGGAGAGGCTTGGGAATTCCATGCGGGGCGCGCTCGCTGGGGCCGAAAACGAAGGGGGCAATTACTCCATTTCAGCCAGCGCATGCAAAGGTGGGCGTTTCCTAAAAGAGGGTAGGAAATTTCCTTAATTACCGTTCAGGGCAGCTTCCCGGGCTGATGCCCTGATCTTGCGTTTGCTGCGTTGTACGCCGTACGCACCCAACAGTGGGCCGATTGCCAAGCCTACGACCAGAGCGGCCAGCACCACCACAGCGACCGGCACAGCGGGGGCCGTCCAGCTGAACAGGGTGAGGGCTACGGTTTGCTGGTTTTCCAGTACGAAAAACAGCACCACGGCTGCCAGCAGCAGCACGAACAGTAGAGTGACGGCGCGCTTCAGGTTACGCATTGTATGGCTCCTTGGTTGATCAGGCTTCGGCCTCGTCTTCTTCATTGACCCGATCACGCAATTCCTTGCCGGGCTTGAAGTGCGGGACGAACTTGCCTTCGAGGCTGACCGACTGGCCGGTCTTGGGGTTGCGGCCTACGCGCGGCGCGCGATAGTGCAGCGAGAAGCTGCCAAAGCCGCGAATTTCAATGCGGTCCCCAGTGGCAAGGCATTGTGACATCTGCTCAAGCATGGTCTTGATGGCCAGCTCTACGTCCTTGGACGAAAGCAGCCCTTGATGGGTGACAATACGTTCGATCAGCTCCGACTTCGTCATATTTTTCCCTTCGTTATCAAGCAGCTAGATCATTGCTTAATCAGGTTGTAGCACGCATGGAGGGATTTGAACAGGGTGGTTCTTGACTTAATAAAAAAATTCAAGATTGGAACTTTACGATATTGCTCTTGCGGGTTAGGGGTTGGGGGTGGCGCCGGGGTGTATGGCGGGCGAGTTGCGGTGGCTGGGAGATCAAGCGCCGCCTGCGCGGCGCATCGCGAGCTGCGCTCGCTCCTACGTTTTTTGGCCAGTTACGCCTGTGACAGGCGCGTGCACAAATGGCGATGCGCCGTACGCCCGCCACCTGCTCAAAGCCAAACCGCATCCCAGTGCGGATAATCACCGGCCCTGGTAACCAACCCCGCCCGAATCGGATTGGCCACGATATATCTCGCTAACCTGACAACATCCTCTTCACGACGCAGGGCTCGATCGTAATAGCCTGCCTGCCAGATCGGCGAGGCCTTCACTCCGGCCTTGCGCAAGGCATTACTTGTCTGGCACTTGAAGCGTTGCATCAGCATGCTCAGCGTCGCGTCCTTCAATTCGAGCAGCCAGTGCACATGGTCTGGCATTACAACCCAGGCTAATGAGTGGCAGTGCTGTTTATGTTGAGCATGACGCATGTTGTGGACGGCCAGGCGGGCGTACTGGAAATCATCGAATAATGGCCGACGGCGGTGGGTAACAGTGGTCAGCGTATAAAGCCTGCCCGGAACCGAGCAGCGGGCACGGCGTAATCGACAGCCATGAGGGTTGGTTATTGTGCTCATCCTTGAAAATGTGCGTGCTGGTACAGCCTAGCTGCGGTGCAAGGATGAAAGCGGTAATCACGGTTGCAGCATGTGACTGGATACCCGGCGCAGGCGGCGCTGAACCTAGGCACCACCACAAAACTTACGCCCCCACTACAAATTCCAGGCGAAAAAAAGGGCGACCCGAGGGTCGCCCTTTTTACCGATCAAACAGAACTCAGTTCTGCTTGGCCATTGCTTCGCGCAGCAGCGCAGCCATGGTGGTGTCGGCAGCCGCTTCCGGAGCGTTTTTCAGGCTCTGGATGGCTTCACGCTCTTCAGCGTCGTCTTTCGATTTGATCGACAGGCTGATAACGCGGGATTTGCGGTCAACGCTGATGATCTTGGCTTCGATCTCTTCGCCTTCCTTCAGAACGTTACGCGCGTCTTCAACGCGGTCACGGCTGATTTCGGAAGCTTTCAGAGTGGCTTCGATGTCGTCGGCCAGGGTGACGATGGCGCCTTTGGCGTCAACTTCTTTCACGATGCCCTTGACGATAGCGCCCTTGTCATTGACAGCAACGAAGTTGGAGAACGGATCGTCTTCCAGCTGCTTGATGCCCAGGGAGATGCGCTCGCGCTCTGGGTCGACCGACAGGATGACGGTTTCCAGCTCGTCGCCCTTCTTGAAACGACGCACGGCTTCTTCGCCGGTTTCGTTCCAGGAGATGTCGGACAGGTGAACCAGGCCGTCGATGCCGCCGTCCAGGCCAATGAAGATACCGAAGTCGGTGATCGACTTGATGGTACCGGTGATCTTGTCACCCTTGTTGAACTGGCCGGAGAAGTCTTCCCATGGGTTGGACTTGCACTGCTTGATGCCCAGGGAAATACGACGACGCTCTTCGTCGATGTCCAGAACCATGACTTCCACTTCGTCGCCAACCTGAACGACTTTCGACGGGTGGATGTTCTTGTTGGTCCAGTCCATTTCGGAAACGTGTACCAGACCTTCAACGCCTTCTTCCAGCTCAGCGAAGCAGCCGTAGTCGGTCAGGTTGGTAACGCGCGCTTGTACGCGAGTACCTTCTGGGTAACGGGCAGTGATAGCAACCCACGGATCTTCGCCCATCTGCTTCAGACCCAGCGAAACGCGGTTGCGCTCACGGTCGAACTTCAGAACGCGTACGTCGACTTCGTCGCCAACGTTAACGATTTCCGATGGGTGCTTGATGCGCTTCCAAGCCATGTCGGTGATGTGCAGCAGGCCGTCGATACCGCCCAGGTCCACGAATGCGCCGTAGTCGGTGAGGTTCTTGACGATACCTTTGACTTGCTGGCCTTCCTGCAGGGTTTCCAGCAGGGCTTCGCGCTCGGCGGAGTTCTCGGCTTCCAGCACGCTGCGACGCGAAACAACAACGTTGTTGCGCTTCTGGTCCAGCTTGATGACCTTGAATTCCAGCTCTTTGCCTTCCAGGTGGGTGGTGTCGCGCACTGGGCGGACATCAACCAGGGAGCCCGGCAGGAACGCACGGATGCCGTTAACGTCGACAGTGAAGCCGCCTTTAACCTTACCGTTGATAACGCCCTTGACCACTTCTTCGGCGGCGAAAGCTGCTTCCAGAACAATCCAGCACTCGGCGCGCTTGGCTTTTTCACGGGACAGTTTGGTTTCGCCAAAGCCGTCTTCGACCGCGTCCAGCGCAACGTGCACTTCGTCACCGACCTTGATGGTCAGCTCGCCAGCTTCGTTGTAGAACTGCTCGAGCGGGATGACGCCCTCGGACTTCAGGCCAGCGTGTACGGTAACCCAGTCGCCGTCGATGTCGACAACGATACCGGTGATGATGGCACCCGGCTGAAGATTGAGGGTTTTCAGGCTTTCTTCAAAGAGTTCTGCAAAGCTTTCGCTCATTTTAATTCCTGTAGATTCGGGCGAAACAAACGCCCATCACCACATTCCAGACAATGTGGGTTCGTTTTAAGTAAAGGAAAGCCCGCAGGACGATGACTGGTGCACCTGCCTGCCTTCCTGGTTATCAGAGGAGATCGCGCAGTGCGAGCTCGCTCCTGATACGTTGCAACACCTGATCGATGGACAATTCGGTGGAATCCAGCTGAATGGCGTCTGCCGCTGGTTTCAGCGGGGCCACTGCACGCTGGGTATCGCGCTCATCGCGCGCACGAATGTCATCTAGCAGACTCGACAGACTAACATCTTCACCCTTGCCCTTCAACTGCAGGTAACGGCGGCGGGCCCGTTCCTCGGCACTGGCGGTGAGAAACACTTTCAATGGCGCGTCGGGAAACACCACGGTGCCCATGTCACGGCCATCGGCAATCAGGCCAGGCGCCTCGCGGAAGGCGCGCTGGCGCACCAGCAGTGCGTCACGCACGGCCGGCAGCGAGGCCACCCGGGAGGCACCCGCGCCGACGGTTTCGGTACGGATGACGTTGCTGACATCCTCACCCTCGAGAATGATCTGCTGAAGCTTACCGGGCTGGGCGGCAATGAACTGCACATCCAGATGAGCGGCCAGGCGGGTCAGCAGCTCTTCATTGGTGAGGTCCACGCCATGGTTGCTGGCGTTGAACGCCAGCAGACGGTACAGCGCGCCGGAGTCCAGCAGCCGCCAGCCCAGCTCCCGGGCCAGCAGCCCGGCAACGGTGCCCTTGCCCGAGCCGCTCGGCCCGTCGATGGTGATGACTGGCGTAGGCGCGTTCACGGCTTGCCCTCTTCCGCCACGCGGATGCCCACCTCGGCGCACAGCGCCAGGAAGTTGGGGAACGACGTGGCAACGTTGGCGCAGTCGTGGATGCGGATAGGCGCGCTGGCGCGCAGCGATGCCACGCTGAAGGCCATGGCAATGCGGTGGTCGCCGTGGCCGTGCACTTCGCCGCCGCCCAGCTGGCCGCCCTCGATGATGATGCCGTCAGGGGTGGGTTCGCACTGGATACCCAGGGTGATCAGGCCGTCGGCCATCACCTGGATACGGTCGGACTCTTTGACCCGCAGCTCTTCGGCGCCCCGCAACACGGTACGCCCCTCGGCGCAGGCCGCGGCCACGAACAGCACCGGGAACTCGTCGATGGCCAGGGGCACCAGCGCTTCAGGGATGTCGATACCCTTCAGGCGTGCGCCGCGCACGCGCAGGTCGGCCACCGGCTCGCCACCCACTTCACGCTGGTTTTCCAGGGTGATGTCGCCGCCCATCAGGCGCAGGATGTCGATGACACCGGTACGGGTGGGGTTGATGCCCACATGCTCCAGCACCAGCTCGGAACCTTCGGCAATCGAGGCCGCCACCAGGAAGAACGCCGCCGACGAGATGTCGGCCGGCACTTCGATACGGGTAGCGGTGAGCTTGCCGCCAGCCTGCAGCGACGCCACCGGGCCGTTGGTGTCCACGCTGTAGCCAAAGCCGCGCAGCATGCGCTCGGTGTGGTCACGGGTAGGCGCAGGCTCGGTGACGGTGGTCTTGCCTTCGGCGTACAGGCCCGCCAGCAGCAGGCAGGATTTGACCTGCGCACTGGCCATCGGCAGCGTGTAGGTCAGGCCCTTGAGCGGGTGGCCGCCGCGGATGGTCAGCGGTGGGCGGCCTTCCGGCCCGGTTTCAACCACCGCGCCCATTTCGCGCAGCGGGTTGGCCACACGGTTCATCGGGCGCTTGGACAGCGACGCATCGCCCGTCATGGTGACGTCGAACGCCTGCCCGGCCAGCAGGCCAGACAGCAGGCGCATGGAGGTGCCCGAGTTGCCGACGTACAGCGGCCCGGGTGGCGGCTTGAGGCCATGCAGGCCCACACCGTGAATGGTCACGCGACCGTGGTTGGGGCCTTCGATGACCACCCCCATGTCACGGAATGCCTGCAGGGTCGCCAGGGCGTCCTCACCCTCGAGGAAGCCCTCGACCTCGGTGGTGCCTTCGGCCAGCGAGCCGAGCATGATCGAGCGGTGGGAAATCGACTTGTCGCCCGGTACGCGGATTCGCCCGGTCAGGCGGCCACCGGGTTGGGCCAGGAAAATCAGATCGTTGGCGTTCATAGCGTCCACATAGGCCCGGCGGGCCAGGATTTTACTGAAATGCTCGCGGGCAACCCGAGCGCGGGTGAACACACCCAGCAACTGGTGCCCGTCCCCATCAGCGATCGCGTCGCGCAAGGCGTCGAGATCGCTGCGATATGTATCAAGCGTGCGCAGCACAGCGTCGCGGTTGGCAAGGAAGATGTCATGCCACATGGTCGGGTCGCTGCCGGCGATTCTTGTGAAATCGCGAAAGCCACCCGCAGCGTACCGGAAGATTTCAAGGTTTTCATCGCGCTTGGCCAACGAATCGACCAAACCGAAGGCCAGCAGGTGCGGCAGGTGGCTGGTGGCAGCCAGCACCTCGTCATGGCGCTCGACGGGCATGTGCTCAACGTCAGCGTCCAGAGCGCGCCACAGGCGGTCGACGATGGCCAGGGCGGCGCGGTCGGTTTCGGCGAGCGGGGTAAGGATGACCTTGTGCCGGCGGAACAAGGCGGCGTTGGAGGCCTCCACACCGCTTTGCTCGGACCCGGCAATCGGGTGGCCAGGCACGAAGCGCGCCACACGCTCGCCCAGGGCTGCCCGGGCAGCCCGCACCACATTGCCCTTGGCACTGCCCACGTCGGTGATCACGGCCTGGCCGAGGTCCAGCCCAGCCAGAAGCCCCAGCAGCTTTTCCATGGCCAGGATGGGCACGGCAAGCTGGATGACATCGGCGCCCACGCAGGCCGCAGCCAGGTCGTCTTCGCAGCGGTCGACCACGCCCAGGGCCACCGCCTGCTTGCGCGACGGGGCATCCAGGTCGACGCCGACCACTTCGCGGCACAGGCCGCTTTCACGCAAGCCCTTGGCGAAGGAGCCGCCGATCAGGCCCAGGCCGACCACCACCAGGCGGTTGATGATCGGCGCGGGTTGGGTTGTTGCTGCATTTACCACGGGTGTGAACCTTGTATGGCGTTGTGTTGGTTGCCGGGGGTGCCAGGCACCCCGATCGCGAGCGGCTACAGGCGGCGGTTCTGGGTCAAAGCACCGCCTTTGGATACGAACCCAGCACCTTCAGTGCCACGGCTTCCTGGCTGATCTGCTCGAGCACGGCCTTGATCAGCGGGTCGCGGTGGTGGCCGACGAAGTCGATGAAGAACACATACGTCCACTTGCCGCTGCGCGACGGGCGGGTTTCGATGCGGGTCAGGTCGATGCCGTTCTGATGGAAAGGCACCAGCAGCTCGTGCAGGGCTCCTGGCTTGTTGCTCATCGAAACGATGATCGAGGTCTTGTCGTCGCCGGTCGGCGGCACTTCCTGGCTGCCGATCATCAGGAAGCGCGTGGAGTTATCGGGGCGGTCCTCGATTTTCTCGGCCAGGCGGGTCAGGCCATACAGGTTGGCCGCCATGTCGCCGGCAATTGCCGCAGAATTCCATTCGCCCTTGACGCGCTTGGCCGCCTCGGCGTTGCTCGACACCGCCACACGTTCCACATTCGGGTAGTGCGCGTCCAGCCACTTGCGGCACTGGGCCAGGGACTGGGCGTGGGAGTAGATGCGGGTGATGCTGCCGGTCTTGGTGCTCTCGCCCACCAGCAGGTGGTGGTGGATACGCAGCTCCACCTCACCGCAGATCACCATGTCGTGCTCAAGGAAGCTGTCCAGGGTATGGCTGACAGCCCCTTCGGTGGAGTTTTCCACGGGCACCACGCCGAAGTTGACGGCGCCAGCGGCCACCTCACGGAACACTTCGTCGATGGCTGCCATTGGCCGGCTGATCACAGCATGGCCGAAATGCTTCATGGCAGCGGCCTGGGTGAAGGTGCCTTCCGGGCCCAGGTAGGCGATTTTCAGCGGCTCTTCCAAGGCCAGGCACGAGGACATGATTTCGCGGAACAACCGCGCCATCTCTTCATTGCCCAGTGGGCCCTGGTTGCGCTCCATCACCCGCTTGAGCACGGCAGCTTCGCGCTCAGGGCGGTAGAACACCGGTTTTTCACCCTCGGGCAGCGAGGCCGTCTTGACCTTGGCCACTTCCTGGGCGCAACGGGCGCGCTCACTGATCAGCTCGAGGATTTTCTCGTCGAGGCTGTCGATGCGCACCCGCAGGGCGGTGAGTTCATGCTCGGACATCAGCCGTGCTCCTTCTCGAATTCGGCCATGTAGGCCACCAGGGCTTCGACGGCGTCCAGGCCCAGGGCGTTGTAGATGGAGGCGCGCATGCCGCCCACCGAGCGGTGGCCCTTGAGGTTGAGCAGGCCGCGGGCGTCGGCACCGGCCAGGAAGGCTTTGTCCAGGCGCTCGTCCGCCAGGCGGAACGGCACGTTCATCCACGAACGGGCGTTGTGGCTGATCGGGTTGGTGTAGAACTCGCTGGCATCGATAAAGCCGTACAGGCGGTCTTTCTTGGCCCGGTTGCGCTGCTCCATGGCATCGACACCGCCCTGCTCTTTCAGCCACTCGAACACCAGGCCCGAGAGGTACCAGGAATAGGTGGCCGGGGTGTTGTACATGGAGCCGTTGTCGGCCGACACCTTGTAGTTGAGCATGGTCGGGCAGCTGCTGCGGGCATGGCCCAGCAGGTCTTCACGCACGATGACCACCACCAGGCCGCTGGGGCCGATGTTCTTCTGGGCGCCGGCGTAAATCAGGCCGAACTGCGACACATCGATGGGGCGCGAGAGGATGTCGGAAGACATGTCCACCACCAGCGGCACATCACCGGTCTGCGGCACCCAGTCGAACTCCAGCCCGCCAATGGTCTCGTTGGACGCATAGTGCACGTAGGCAGCGTTCGGGGTGAGGTTCCACTCGTTCTGGCCGGGGATGGCCAAGTAGTCGTAGGGCTTGGCACTGGCGGCCACGTTGACATGACCGAAGCGGCGCGCTTCTTCGATGGCCTTTTTCGACCAGATGCCGGTTTCGATGTAGTCGGCGGTGCCGTTTTCAGGCAGCAGGTTCAGCGGGATTTCGGCAAACTGCTGGCTGGCGCCGCCCTGCAGGAACAGCACCTTGTAATTCGAGGGGATGGACAGCAGGTCACGCAGGTCCTGTTCGGCCTTCTCGGCGATGGCCACATAGTCGTCGCTGCGGTGGCTCATTTCCATCACCGACAGGCCCTTGCCACGCCAGTCCAGCATTTCTGCCTGGGCGCGCTGCAGCACGGCATCCGGAAGCGCGGCAGGGCCCGCGCAGAAGTTAAAGGCTCGTTTGCTCACATCCACTCTCGCTCTGCCAAATAGAACAAAATCTTGATCGGTCAGTACTTAACTTGCAGGAACCGAGGTGCCCACATCGCGAGCTACGCTCGCTCCTACACAGTCAAACGGGGCGACCTTGGTCGCCCCGTTCGGGTGTAACGCCTGCTTAGTCCTGCGGTGCCTCTTCGGCGTCCGCAGCGTCGTCATTGTCGGGCGCCTGGGCCTCGACACCCTCCTCGTCCAACTCGATCACATCATCAAGCTCTTCAGCGGACGGCTCCTGGATACGCTCCAGGCCTACCAGCGTCTCGTCGCTGGCCAGCTTGATCAGGGTGACGCCCTGGGTGTTGCGGCTAAGGCTGGACACTTCGCCCACCCGGGTACGCACCAGCGTGCCCTGGTCGGAAATCAGCATGATCTCCTCGCCTTCCTGCACCTGAATGGCGCCGATCAGCAAGCCGTTGCGCCCCTTGGTGCCCATGGCAATGACGCCCTGGCCACCACGGCCGCGACGCGGGAACTTGGACAGCGGGGTACGCTTGCCGAAGCCACGCTCGGAGGCCGTGAGGATCTGCGCACCGGACTCTGGAATGAGCATGGAGATGATCTCCTGGCCCTTGCCCAGCTTCATGCCGCGCACGCCACGGGCGGTACGGCCCATTTCGCGCACCACGCTCTCGGCGAAGCGGATCACCTTGCCCGCATCGGAGAACATCATCACTTCCTTGGCGCCGTCGGTGATGGCCGCCGCAATCAGGGTGTCGCCTTCTTTCAGCTTCAGGGCAATCAGGCCGTTGCTACGCGGACGGGCGAACTGCACCAGCGGGGTCTTCTTCACGGTGCCCGACGCGGTGGCCATGAAGATGTAGGCGCCAGTAGGTTCGGCTGCCCACTCAGGGGTATCGCCGTCTTCTTCGTCGGCTTCCTCCACCTCGACCACTTCACCTTCGAGCACGGTGTCATCCGCGTCCTCCAGCTCTTCGTCGGCACCGGCGCTCTGCTGCAGGGCCTCCAGGTCGATCTGCAGCATGGCGGTGATGCGCTCACCTTCTTCCAGCGGCAGCAGGTTGACCAGCGGGCGACCACGGGCAGCACGCGAGGCTTCGGGGATTTCGTAGGTTTTCTTCCAGTACACCTTGCCCTTGCTGGAGAACAACAGCAGGGTGGCGTGGCTGTTGGCCACCAACAGGTGCTCGATGTAGTCCTCGTCCTTCACGCCGGTGGCCGACTTGCCCTTGCCGCCGCGGCGCTGGGCTTGGTAGGCGGACAACGGCTGGGTCTTGGCATAGCCACCGTGGGAGATGGTCACTACGCGCTCTTCTTCCGGGATCATGTCGCCGTAGTTGAGGTCGTGGCTGGCGTTCAGGATCTCGGTACGGCGGGCATCGCCATATTCGGCGCGGATCGCTTCGAGTTCTTCGCGGATCACTTCCATCAGGCGCTCAGCGCTGCTGAGGATACGGATCAGCTCGCCGATCTGCTCCAGGATTTCCTGGTACTCGGCCAGCAGCTTCTCGTGCTCGAGGCCAGTCAGGCGGTGCAGGCGCAGGTCCAGGATGGCCTGGGCCTGTTCTGGCGAAAGGTAGTACTTGCCGTCGCGCAGGCCAAATTGCTCTGGCAGGTCTTCGGGGCGGCAGGAATCGGCACCGGCGCGCTCGACCATCACCTGCACGGCACTGGATTCCCATGGCGTGGAAATCAGCGCTTCCTTGGCTTCGGACGGCGTTGGCGAGGCCTTGATCAGGGCAATGACCGGGTCGATGTTGGACAGCGCAACCGCCTGGCCTTCAAGGATATGGCCGCGCTCGCGGGCCTTGCGCAGCTCGAACACGGTGCGGCGGGTGACCACCTCACGGCGGTGGCGCACGAAGGCTTCGAGCAGGTCCTTGAGGTTGAGCAAGCGCGGGCGGCCGTCGACCAGCGCCACCACGTTGATGCCGAACACGCTCTGCAGCTGGGTTTGCGAATACAGGTTGTTGAGCACCACCTCCGGCACCTCGCCGCGACGCAGCTCGATGACGATGCGCATGCCGTCCTTGTCGGACTCGTCGCGCAGCTCGGTGATGCCTTCGATCTTTTTCTCTTTGACCAGCTCGGCGATTTTCTCGATCAGGCGGGCCTTGTTGAGCTGGTAAGGCAGTTCGGTCACGACGATCTGCTGGCGGCCGCCTACCTTGTCGATGTCTTCGATTTCGGAGCGGGCGCGCATGTAGATGCGACCACGGCCGGTACGGTAGGCCTCGATGATGCCCTGGCGGCCGTTGATCAGGCCGGCCGTTGGGAAGTCCGGGCCCGGAATGTGCTGCATCAGCTCATCGATGGTGACTTCGGGGTTGTCGATGAGCGCCAGGCAGCCGTCGATGACCTCGCCCAGGTTATGCGGCGGAATGTTGGTGGCCATGCCCACGGCGATACCGCTGGAACCGTTGACCAGCAGGTTGGGGATACGGGTGGGCATCACCGCCGGGATCTGCTCGGTGCCGTCGTAGTTGGGCACCCAGTCGACGGTTTCTTTGTGCAGGTCGGCCAGCAGCTCGTGGGCCAGCTTGGCCATACGCACTTCGGTGTATCGCATGGCAGCGGCGTTGTCGCCGTCCACGGAACCGAAGTTGCCCTGGCCGTCGACCAGCAGGTAGCGCAGCGAGAACGGCTGGGCCATACGCACGATGGTGTCGTAGACCGCAGTGTCGCCGTGCGGGTGGTACTTACCGATCACGTCACCGACCACGCGGGCGGATTTCTTGTACGGCTTGTTCCAGTCGTTGCCCAGTTCGCTCATCGCAAAGAGAACGCGACGATGCACGGGCTTCAAGCCGTCACGCGCATCGGGCAGCGCTCGCCCGACAATCACGCTCATCGCGTAGTCGAGGTAAGACTGTCTCAGTTCGTCTTCGATATTGACCGGGAGGATTTCTTTGGCCAGTTCGCCCATGAGAAGCCTGATTCCTTTTTCTGGTGAAACTTCGCAGCTCCATCAAGGGCCGAACGAAGCTCGCCGCCGCAGCGCATCAGCATGCGACGACTTACGACAAATCAACGAGTTGTGCCATGGATCTGCGCAGTGAAGACCGCCGGTATGGGCGGGCTTGGAAACTGCCGGATGTTACCACAATGGCGGGGGTAGTGGGGAGATGTGCACCGGGGGCTTGCCGGTGAATGTGCAGCGCCGGAGAGTTCGAGCGCTGCAGTTGCTTAGGGCCGAATCAGTGCAACCGCTTGCGACACATCAGTTGCGCCAGCTTGGCGGTGTCCGGGCGCTCGATGATGCCCCGTTCGGTCACGATCACGTCGATCAGGTCTGCCGGGGTCACGTCGAACACCGGGTTGAACACCTCGACATCCGGCGCAACCCGGGTACCGGCGTAATCCAGCAGCTCACCGGCCTCGCGCTCTTCCAGCGGAATGTCTTCGCCGGTGGCCAGGTTGAGGTCGATGCTGGTGCTCGGCGCCACCACCATGAAGCGCACGCCGTGATGCATGGCATTGACCGCCAGTTGATAGGTGCCGATCTTGCTGGCCACATCGCCGTTGGCAGCGATGCAGTCTGCGCCCACCACCACCCAGGTGATGCCCTTGGTCTTCATCAGGTGGGCCAGGGCGGAATCGGCACACAGGGTCACCGGCAGCCCTTCGTTGGCCAGCTCCCACGCCGTCAGCCGCGAGCCCTGCAGCCACGGCCGGGTTTCACCGGCGTACACCCGCTCCACCATGCCCTCCAGGTAACCGGCGCGGATCACCCCCAGGGCGGTGCCGAAGCCACCGCTGGCGAGGGCGCCGGCATTGCCGTAGGTGAGCAGGGTCTGGGCATTGCCCTGGTGGCGGCGGATCAGCTCGGTGCCGTACTGGGCCATGGTCAGGTTGGCCTCGCGGTCACTCTCGTGAATCAGGCGCGCTTCAGCTTCAACGGCGGCCAGCACGTCTTCGGCGGGGCGCAGACGCTGCAGGCGCTCGCGCATGCGGTTCAGCGCCCAGAACAGGTTGGCCGCCGTGGGGCGCGCCTCGGCCAGCACCAGGAAGTCTTCTTCCAGGTCCGTTTCCCAGTCGCCGCCCTCGGCCAGCCGCTCTTCCACGGCCAATACCAGCCCGTAGGCGGCCACGATGCCGATCGCCGATGCACCGCGCACCGCCATGTCGCGGATGGCCGCTGCCACCTGCGCAACATTGTCGCAGGCCAGCCATTGTTCTTTCGAGGGCAGCAGGCGCTGGTCGAGCAGGTGCAGGACGCCGCCCTGCCAGCGGATCCCGGTCACCTTCTCCGCCGCCAAAAGTCGCTCGCGCATCACCTCTCCCCGTGGTTCGCCCATCAAAAGCCGGCGATTATAGCGAGCCTGGTGGCCAAGCGCTCGGGTATACTTCGGCCTTTTCGAGCGCAAGCTCCAGGCCATGCGCTGCAACCACTGCCCGCCATACCCAGGCTGGCCCTGGCCCGCAGTTGCCGGCTTGCCGCTTGAAGCTGACACCCAAGTTCCAGAGGACTGTTCAATGAGCAACGTCGACCGCGCCGAAATTGCCAAGTTCGAAGCGCTGGCCCACCGCTGGTGGGACCGTGAGAGCGAGTTCAAGCCGCTGCACGAAATCAACCCGCTGCGGGTCAACTGGATCGACGAGCGCGCCAGCCTGGCCGGCAAGAAGGTGCTGGACGTGGGCTGCGGCGGCGGCATCCTCAGCGAAGCCATGGCCCAGCGCGGCGCCACGGTCACCGGCATCGACATGGGCGAAGCGCCCCTGGCCGTCGCCCGGCTGCACCAGCTGGAGTCCGGCGTGCAGGTGGAATACCGGCAGATCACCGCCGAAGCCCTGGCCGAAGAAATGCCCGGCGCATTCGATGTGGTCACCTGCCTGGAGATGCTCGAGCATGTGCCCGACCCGTCCTCGGTCATCCGCGCCTGCTACCGCATGGTCAAGCCTGGCGGCCAAGTGTTCTTCTCCACCATCAACCGCAACCCCAAGGCGTACCTGCTGGCCATTGTCGGCGCCGAGTACATCCTCAAGATGCTGCCGCGCGGCACCCACGACTTCAAGAAATTCATCCGCCCGTCGGAGCTTGGCGCCTGGAGCCGCGTTGCCGGCCTTGAAGTGAAGGACATCATCGGCCTGACCTACAACCCGCTGACCAAGCACTACAAGCTCAGCAGCGACGTTGACGTCAACTACATGATCCAGACCCTGCGCGAGGAATGAGCATGCGCCTGCGAGCTGTACTGTTCGACATGGACGGCACCTTGCTGGACACGGCGCCGGACTTCATCGCCATCTGCCAGGCCATGCTCGCCGACCGTGGCCTGCCGCCGGTGGACGACGCCCTGATCCGCGGGGTGATCTCTGGCGGCGCCCGGGCCATGGTCGCCGCCACCTTTGCCATGGACCCGGAGGCCGAGGGCTTCGAAGCCCTGCGCCTGGAGTTCCTGGAGCGTTACCAGCGCGACTGCGCCGTGCACACCCGGTTGTTCGATGGCATGGCCGAGCTGCTGGCGGACATCGAGAAAGGCAAGCTGCTGTGGGGGGTGGTCACCAACAAGCCGGTGCGTTTCGCCGAGCCCATCATGCAGCGCCTGGGCCTGGCCGAACGCTCGGCACTGCTGATCTGCCCAGACCACGTGACGCGCAGCAAACCAGACCCAGAGCCGCTGATACTGGCCTGCAAGACGCTGAACCTGGACCCGGCCAGCGTGCTGTTCGTGGGGGACGACTTGCGTGACATCGAGTCGGGCCGCGACGCCGGTACCCGCACTGCAGCGGTACGCTTTGGCTACATTCACCCGGATGACAACCCGAACCACTGGGGCGCCGACGTGGTGGTCGACCACCCGCTGGACCTGCGCAAGGTCATCGACAGCGCGCTGTGTGGCTGCTGAACATTGTGGCACTGCGCATAACCTGTCGAGCAGGGCCCTGTAGGAGCGGCTTCAGCCGCGAACACCGGCGCAGCCGGTGCCATGCACCGCGCCGCCTGCTTCGCGGGTAAACCCGCTCCCACAGGTTCAGTTGCCCGCTCACAGGGTGTGTTCAAGCATTTAAAGGACTCAAACATGTTCGACTACGCCGCTCGTGCGGATCTGCTCAAAGGCCGGGTCATCCTGGTAACCGGCGCCGGCCGTGGTATCGGCGCTGCCGCTGCCAAGGCTTACGCCGCGCTGGGTGCTACGGTGCTGCTGCTGGGCAAGACCGAAGCCAACCTGAACGCGCTGTACGATGAAATCGAAGCGGCTGGCCACCCACAGCCGGTGGTTATACCGTTCAACCTGGAAACCGCCCTGCCCCACCAGTACGACGAACTGGCGGTGATGATCGAAGACCAGTTCGGGCGCCTGGACGGGCTGCTCAACAACGCCTCGATCATCGGCCCACGCACGCCCATGGAGCAGTTGTCGGGTGACAACTTCATGCGCGTGATGCATGTGAACGTGGATGCCACCTTCATGCTCACCAGCACCCTGCTGCCATTGCTGAAGCTGTCCGAGGACGCTTCGGTGGTGTTCACCAGCAGCAGCGTGGGGCGCAAGGGCCGCGCCTACTGGGGCGCCTACGGGATCTCTAAGTTCGCCACCGAAGGCATGATGCAGACCCTGGCCGACGAACTGGAAGGCGTGGCACCGGTACGTGCCAACAGCATCAACCCGGGCGCCACGCGCACCGCCATGCGTGCCCAGGCCTACCCAAGCGAGAACCCGCAGAACAACCCCCTGCCCGAAGAAATCATGCCGGTGTACCTGTACCTGATGGGGCCAGACAGCAAAGGCGTGAATGGGCAGGCGTTCAACGCCCAGTAAGCCCAAGAGGCCGGGCGGCCTCCTGAGTCACCCGGCAACCGGGGTCAGCCAGCAGCCAGCGCCGGGCTTACCCGGCCTTGCTGGCGCCCCTCGAGCTGCATGCAGCGCTCCAAGAACAGGAACATGCAGTCGTAGCTCTTGCAGATCGCCCGGCGCAGCTCGGTACGCAGGCTCATGCTCGGGTTCTCGCCCGCCAGGGTGCAGATGATCTCCAGCGCCTCCCACGGGTGGGTGTCGTCATACTGGGCATGCATCTTCAGCCACTTCATGGCGCGCTTGCGCTGGTCTTCCGGGAAGCCCATGGCGTAGGTATCGGTGGAGCACACCACTGCCGACCACTCCCCGGTCGCCCCTTCGATGGCATAGTTGGTGGCCGCCATCGACACCGCCAGGTTCTCGGTGGCGCACACCCGCCAGCACCAGTCGTTCAGGCCGTTGAGTTCGGGCGGTACATCCTGGGCCTGCAGGTCGTGCAGGTTCACGCCATGGGCCTGGGCCCAGTTCACCCAATAATCGGCGTGGTTCAGTTCCACGCGAATGTTGCGCATCAGCCAGCGCCGCGCCATGTCCTCGCCCTGATGGCGGCCGTAGCGGGTCTTGGTGAGGTTGTGCGCCATGTACAGCGAGAACTGCTCCACCACCGGCCAGCCGCCAATCAGGTACTGGCGAATGGTGGACTGCTTGAGGGTGCCGTCGCGCAGGCGCGCATACAGCTCGTGCTCCACCACACGGCGCTTGCTCTCGCTGCAATCCTCGATCAGTTGCTGGGCCCACGTGGGGTAGCTGGCCGGGTCCATCAATGGCCCGATACGGACGAATGCATCAATCACTTTCTGCTCCTTGATCCTTGTGATTTCTAGCTAGCGAAACGTGCCAGGCGCCCGCTGCAACAGGGGCCGGTCGGCCACCCGCTGGCGGTGCAAACTGTCACAGGTGAACACCTGCGGGCGTTCTATCAGGTAGCCCTGGGCGTAATCCACACCAATTTCCTGCAGGGCCTGCTCGATCAACGGGGTCTCGACAAATTCGGCGATGGTACGTTTACCCATCACGTGGCCGATGTGGTTGATGACCTCGACCATGGCCCGGTTGACCGGGTCGTCGAGCATGTCCTTGACGAAACTGCCGTCGATCTTGAGGAAATCTACGGGCAAATGCTTGAGGTAGGCAAACGATGACATGCCGGCGCAGAAGTCATCGAGGGAAAACCGGCAACCCAGGCCCTTGAGTTCATTGATGAAGCGGATCGCGCTGCCCAGGTTGGCGATGGCGCTGGTCTCAGTGATCTCGAAGCAGATCATGCGCGGCGGAATGGCGTAATCCACGAACAGGCGTTGCAGGTACTCCAGGAACTTGTCATCACCGATGCTCGAGCCCGACAGGTTGATGGCACAGGTGGCCAGTGGCCCTTTGTGGCCGGCGTCTAGGCACTGGCGGATGATCATGAACACGTTGCGCACCACCCAGCGGTCCAGTGCGGTGATCAGCCCGTAGCGTTCGGCGGCTGGGATAAAGCTGTTGGGCAGAATGGTGCGCCCGCTTTCGTCGTGCAGGCGCAACAGAATCTCGATATGGCCAGGGCCGTCGAAGGCTTTGAGCGGCGCGATTTCCTGGGCGTACAGGCAAAAGCGGTTTTCTTCCAGGGCCACGTGCAAGCGCTGGATCTAGGCCATTTCGCCGAAACGGATAGACAGCTCGCTGTCGTCGGCATGGTACACCTGCACACGGTTACGGCCCTTTTCCTTGGCCATGTAGCAGGCCATGTCGGCCGCACGCAGCGACGTTTCCAGGGTGCCGGGCGCCTGGGCGATGTGCACCAGCCCTACGCTTACCGTGGTCACGAACGGCCTGCCCTTCCACACGAAGTGCAGGCTCTGCACCATCTGGCGCAGTTGTTCGGCAATGCGCTCGGCCTGCTCGGGCGGGCAGTTTTCCAGCAGCACGCCAAACTCGTCGCCCCCCAGCCGCGCCAGGGTGTCGCCTTCGCGCAGGCCCGATTGCAGCACCGCGCAGATGTGCCGCAGCAATTCGTCGCCCGCCGCATGCCCGCAGGTATCGTTCACCAGCTTGAACTGGTCCAGGTCCAGGAACATCAGCGAATGCCGGCCCGGCTGGCGCGCCAGGGCATTGAGCGCCTGCTCCAGGCGGTATTCGAATTCACGCCGGTTGGCCAGGCCCGTGAGGGCATCGTGGGTGGCCTGCCAGGACAGGTTGGCGATGTACTGGCGCTCCTGCGTCATGTCGTGCAGCACCAGCACAATGCCGCTGACCTGCCCTTCGTTGACGATGGACGAGCCCACCAGGTTGATCGACACAGTGCTGCCGTCCAGCCGCTGAATCAGCCGCGCATGTTCGGCACCGCCCTTGAGGCTGCCACTGAGCACCTGGTCCACCAGGCTGCGGCCTTCGTCCATGTCGTGCTCGTCCACCAGGGTGAATAGCGCCGACAGCGGCAAGCCCAGGGCCTGGGCAGCTTGCCAGTGGGTGAGCTGCTCGGCCGCAGGGTTCATGTAGCCGATACAGCCTTCCACATCGGTGGTGATCACCGCGTCGCCAATGGCTTGCAGGGTGATTTGCGCGCGCTCTTTTTCTTCCTGCAACGCGCTGGCGAACGCCTGGCGCTGGGCCAGCAGCTTGCTTGAGCGGCGCCAGGCGATGGTAATGAGGATAAGCGCGGTTACTAGGTTGGTAATCAGCAGCACCCTCAGCAGTACCCGCGAGCCCTCGCCCAAGGCATCGCTGAACGCCTTGGCGGCGGGGGTGACACCTTCGTTGATGATGGCGATACGCCCCTTCCAGGCTTCTACCGTGGCCTCAGCCACCGGCCCATTGGCGAAGCGCTGGTGCATCTCGCCCGCCAGCACGTCCAGCTTGGCCAGGTAGTCGTCACCCATGTCCCAGTAGTTCACCGCCGTCTGCATGTAGCTGATGCCGCGGAAATGGCGGTAGAACCAGATGATGCGCTCAACGTCGTCCAGGTGGTTGCCGCCCTGCAGCACGGCCTCGCGGGCGGCCTGCAGGTCAGGGTCCGGTCTGTCCAGCACCTTGCGCACGCGGTGGTCGCCCTGGGGCACGATGATGGCCTGGCGGTAGCGCTGGTATGTGTCCTCGTCGCGCGTATCTGCGTACAGGTTGAGGTAGTAGATGGCGTCTTTCTGAGCCTTGGACCATAGGCTCTCCCCCGCGACGTAGGCACGCACGGCTGAAAGCGTGTACAGGCTGAGGCTGCCCAGGGCAACCTGGAACACCACCACGGCGATGAAGGGCCAGGTGATGCCGAGCAGCTTGGGCGCCTCTTGAGTGCGATGTCCCTTCATGGATTCCCTGTCACCGAGCTGATAAGGCGAGAATCGACCCAGACAAAGCACAGCGTAGGCCATTTGCCAGTAACGCGATGGAAATTTCAGCAGTGACCGGCGTGTTGCACCTAGCGCTGCTGCAAGTGCCCGTACAGCTTGGCGTACAAGCCGCCCTCGGCGATCAGTTGCTGGTGGTCGCCGTCCTCTGCCACACGCCCGCCATCGAACACCAGCACACGGTCAGCCTGCTTAACAGCCGACAGGCGGTGGGCGATGATCAGGGTGGTGCGACCGGTTAAAAACCGTGCCAGCGCCTGGTGCAGGTTGTACTCGGTGGCGGCGTCCAACGCCGAGGTGGCCTCGTCGAGGATCACCACCTTGGGGTCGGCCAGCACCATGCGGGCGATGGCCAGCCGCTGGCGCTGCCCACCGGACAGCCGCACCCCGGACCGCCCCACCACGCTGTCCAGGCCCTGGGGCAAGGCGGCGATGGTGCTGTCGAGCTGGGCAATGGCCAGGGCCTGCCAGCAGGCGTCATCGGTGCAGTCGCGGCCCATGGTCAGGTTGGCGCGTACGGTGTCGTTGAACAGCGACGGGTGCTGCAGCACCACCGCGACATGCTCGCGCAGGGTGTCCAGGCCAATCTCCTGCAAGGTGGCACCGCCAAAACGGATGCTGCCGGCCTGGGCGCTGTACAGCCCCAGCAGCAGCTGCACCAGGGTGCTCTTGCCGCCGCCACTGGCGCCGACGATCGCCACTTTTTCACCGGGGGCAATGGCCAGGTCGAGGTGCTCCAGTACCGGCTCATCACCGTAGGCGAAGCTCAGGTCGCGCACCTCGATGCCTACCGTGGCGTGGCCGGCGAAGGGGTTGCTGGCGCCGGGGTACTGGGGCTCGTCGGCGCGTGCCAGCAGCTCGTTGAGGCGGTTCAGGGCGCCACCTGCGGCGTAGTAGGCGTATTGCAGGTTGAGCAGCTGCTCCACAGGGCCAATCATGAACCACAGGTAGCTGAACACCGCCAGCATCTGGCCGATGGACAGGTCCGAAAACAGCACGGTGAGCATGGCGGCCGCACGGAAGATGTCGATGCCGAACTGGAACAACAACCCACTGGCGCGGCCACTGGCATCACTCTTCCACTGGGATTCCACCGCGTAATCACGCACTTCGCGGGCGCGCACGCCTAGGCGCCCGAGGAAGTAACCCTGGCGGTTGCCGGCACGGATTTCCTGGATGGCATCGAGGGTTTCGGTAAGGGCTTGGGTAAAACGGGCCGTGCTGTCGTTTTCCAGCTTCTTGAGGTGCTTCACGCGCTTGCCCAACTGCACGGTGAAGTAGATGACCAGCGGGTTGAACAGCAGAATCAGCAACGCCAGCTGCCAGTGCATCCAGATAAGAATGGCCGCTGTGCCGGTGAGGGTGAGCATGGCGACCAAGAAGCGGCTGAGGGTTTCGCCCACGAACTTGTCGAGGGTGTCCAGGTCGGTGACCAGGTGGGTGGTGACCGTGCCACTGCCCAGGCTTTCGTACTCCTTCAGCGAAATACGCTTCAGGCGCTCGATGAGCCGAATGCGCAACCGGTAGACGATGTCCTTGGCCAGCCCGGCGAACAGTTTGGCCTGAACCACATTGAATGCCAGGGCACACAGGCGCAGGCACAGGGTAAGCACCAGCATCAGGCCGATATAGCCCGCGGCCACCTGCCAGCCCTGGGGCAGCAGCTGGTTCATCCACTTCAGCGCGGCATCGCCATGGCCCAGCAGCACTTCATCCACCAGCAGCGGCAGCAGCAACGGGATGGGCACGCTGCAGCAAGCCGCCAGCACCGCGATCAGGTTGGCAGACCAGAGCTGCTTTTTGTGGTGCAGGGCCAGGCGGCGAATCTCTGCCCAGCTCAACCGGTCAGCCACGGCCTGGGGTTTACCCGGCACCGGGTCGGGCGACCCGGGCATATCAAGCACTGGCGGCCTGCTGCAGCCAGCGGCCGAGCAGAGGCTGCAGGCGCTCCAGTGGCTGGTAGCCGTTGGTCAGCAAGGCCAGCTGGCCATTGCGCTCGGCGAGCAAGGTGGGAAAGCCCGCAATGCCCAGGTCCTGCGCCCAGGTGAAATCGGCGGCCGTGGCGCTGCGGGTATCGGCACGGGCGAAGGCCTCGGCGAACACCGCGCGGTCGAAGCCGGCCTGCTCGGCCAACTCGACCAGTTGCGGGGCCGTGGTCACGTCTACACCCTGCTGGTAGAACGCCTGCTGGATGGACGCCAGCAGTGGCCACACACGCTCGGCCTCCAGTTCGCGGGCGGTAACCAGGGCGCGGCAGGCAGGTTCTGTGTCGTAGACGAAGCCATCTGGCATGGCGCCTTCGAAACGGAACGGCTGCCCGGTAGCGTCGGCCACGGCCTGCCAATGCTCCAGGATGTACTTGCGCGTTGAGGTGTCCAGCGCGCTGCCACCGGTACGCAACCCCCCAGGTACCAGGTGGGTGGGCACGCCGGCCTGCTGCGCCTGGGTGATCAGCGCCGCGGCAACGGGTGCAAAGCCCCAGCACCAGGAGCACATCGGGTCCATCACGTAGATCAGGCGTGCAGACATGCCTCAGGCCTCGGCTTTGTAGTTGTAACCAATCGGGTGCGGCAGGTTGCGGGCCTTGGCCAGTTCGATCTGCTTCTGCCGATCGATGGCGCTGCGCCGGGTCTTCTCGCTCAGGGTGTCCCAGCAGTGTGGGCAGCTGATACCTGGCGAATAATGCTCGGACTCGCGCTCCTGGGCGTTGATCGGGTGCCGGCAGGCGTGGCACTGGTCGTAGTCGCCTTCGCTCAGGTCGTGGCGCACCGTGACCCGGTTGTCGAACACGAAGCAGTCGCCGTCCCACAGGCTCTGTTCCTGGGGCACTTCCTCGAAGTACTTCAGGATGCCGCCTTTCAGATGATAGACCGCCTCGAAGCCTTCACCGAGCATGTAGCTGGAGGCTTTTTCGCAACGGATGCCACCGGTGCAGAACATGGCCACCTTCTTGTGCCTGGCGGGGTCGAAGTTGGCCTTGATGTACTCGGGGAACTCGCGGAAGGTTTCGGTCTTGGGGTCGACGGCGCCCTTGAAGGTGCCAATGGCCACTTCATAGTCGTTGCGGGTGTCGATCAGCAGCACTTCCGGGTCGCTGATCAGGGCGTTCCAGTCCTTGGGCTCCACATAGGTGCCCACCGCCTGGTTGGGGTCTACGCCCGGCACGCCGAGGGTGACGATCTCTTTCTTGAGCTTGACCTTGGTGCGGTAGAACGGCTGTTCGTCGCAGTACGACTCTTTATGGTCGACATCCACCAGCCGCGGGTCGTTGCGCAGCCAGGCCAGCAGGCCGTCGATGCCCTGGCGGGTGCCGGACACGGTGCCATTGATGCCTTCGTTGGCCAGCAGCAAGGTGCCTTTGACGTCGTTGTCGAGCATGGTCTTGAGCAGCGGTTCGCGCAGTTCGACGTAGTCCTGCAGGGTGACGAACTTGTACAGCGCCGCGACGACGATCGGTTGTGACATGAAGCAGGTTCTCCAGGTGGTTGCCCTCGTAAGGGGCGGACCGGGTTACACAATGTAAAAGGGGCCGCTGAGCGGCCCCTGTGGGGATGAAGCGGATTCTACCAGAATCCCTTCAGGGTTTCAGTGCCCGCCGCCGGCGCACACGGGCGAAGCCGGCGCAGCGCCGACCTTGGCCCACTCTTCGCCGGTGTAGGTATGAATGGCCAGGGCATGAATCTGGCCCATCAGCTCACCCATGGTGGCGTACACCTTCTGGTGGCGCTTGACGCTGTTCAGGCCAGCGAACTGCTCGCTGACGATCACGGCCTTGTAGTGCGTCTGCTGGCCACGGCTGTGCATGTGGCTTTCATCCAGCACCTGCAGGTGCTGCGGCGCCAGGGCGGCCAACTGCTGTTCGATACGCTGTTGCATGCTCATCGCGTACGGCTCACTTCTTGGCTGGGGCGGCTGCCTTGCCGAAGTTCGGGTCCAGCTCCTTGGTCATGTCTTCAAGCAGCTTGTTCACCACCGGCACCGCAGGCTCCAGGCTCTGCTGGGTCAGCTGGGCCGACTCCTGGGTGACCTTGGGCATTTCACGCAGCACTTTCTTGCCCAGTGGCGATTCGTAGAACTTGACCAGGTCTTTCAGCTCTTGCTCGGTGAAGGTCTTGGTGTACAGGTCAACCATTTTAGGCTTGAGCTTGTTCCAGCCGATGGCGCTGTTGAGCGCGGCGTTGGCCTTGGCCTGGTAGCTTTCCAGTACCGGTTGCTTGGCAGCCGGTGCCTTGGTCTGGGCGAAGCGCTGGGCGAACATCTGCTGTACCTGCATGTACACCGGGGTACCGAGCTTGTCGGCATTGGCCAGGGTCAGGAACTTCTCGGCAGCCGCGTTGTGGCTGGCAGTGGCGGCAAGTACCTGGCCGCTGGCACAGGCCAGGGCAACGGCAGCACAGAGGACACGAAGACGGGTCATTGCATTTCCTTCAGGAGGGGGAGGCGGTACCTCAGAGTAGAGCATTCTGCGCCCGTGACGGCACGCTGCTCAAGGGGCACGACAGACGATTGAACCGCCCGGTCGCATGAGGGCCTAAACTGCTGATTCTGACTGACAAGGGAGTGAATGCAGCATGAGCCGTATCGAGACAGACAGCCTGGGCCCGGTCGAAGTTCCTGAGGACGCCTACTGGGGCGCCCAGACCCAACGCTCGCTGATCAACTTCGCCATTGGCCAGGAGCGCATGCCGCTGGCAGTGCTGCACGCCCTGGCACTGGTCAAGAAAGCGGCCGCGCGGGTGAATGATCGCAATGGCGACCTGCCCGGTGATATCGCGCGCCTGATCGAGCAGGCGGCCGACGAAGTGCTGGGCGGGGAGCACGATGATCAGTTCCCGCTGGTGGTGTGGCAGACCGGCAGCGGCACCCAGAGCAACATGAACGTGAACGAGGTGATTGCCGGGCGTGCCAACGAGCTGGCGGGCCAGGGCCGCGGCGGCAAGGCGCCGGTGCACCCCAACGATCACGTCAACCGCTCGCAAAGCTCCAACGACTGCTTCCCGACGGCCATGCACATTGCAGCGGCCCAGGCGGTGCACGACAAGCTGCTGCCGGCCGTGGCCGAGCTGTCTTCGGGGCTGGCGGAGCTTTCAGCGCGCCACCACCAGCTGGTGAAGACCGGCCGCACGCACATGATGGACGCCACCCCCATTACCTTCGGCCAGGAAGTGTCGGCGTTCGTTGCCCAGCTCGATTATGCCCAACGCGCCATCCGTGCCACCCTGCCAGCGGTTTATGAACTGGCCCAGGGCGGCACGGCGGTGGGCACGGGGTTGAACGCACCGCACGGGTTCGCCGAAGCCATTGCCGCCGAACTGGCTGCGCTGTCCGGGTTGCCGTTCGTGACCGCGCCGAACAAGTTCGCCGCCCTGGCCGGGCACGAGCCGCTGACCAGCCTGGCCGGCAGCCTGAAAACCCTGGCAGTGGCACTGATGAAAATCGCCAACGACCTGCGCCTGCTGGGTTCTGGCCCACGGGCGGGGCTGGCAGAAGTGCGCCTGCCGGCCAACGAGCCGGGCAGTTCGATCATGCCCGGCAAGGTCAACCCGACCCAGTGCGAGGCCCTGTCAATGCTGGCCTGCCAGGTGCTGGGCAACGACGCCACCATCGGTTTTGCCGCCAGCCAGGGCCACCTGCAGTTGAATGTGTTCAAGCCGGTGATCATCCACAACCTGCTGCAGTCGATCGAGTTGCTGGCCGATGGCTGTCGCAACTTCCAGCAGCATTGTGTGGCCGGTATCGAGCCAGATGCCGAGCAGATGGCTGCGCACCTGGAGCGGGGCTTGATGCTGGTCACGGCGCTCAACCCGCACATTGGCTACGACAAGGCTGCAGAAATCGCCAAGAAGGCCTACAACGAGGGCAAGACCCTGCGAGAAGCGGCGCTGGAGCTCAAGTACCTGACCAACGAGCAGTTCGACCAGTGGGTAAGGCCAGAAAACATGCTGGCACCGGGGGGCCGGGGCTGACACGCCTAGCGGGGGTGGTGGGGGGCCAGCCTGCGGGCCCGCCAGCCCGCGACCAGCGAAGGGCCCAGCGCGACCAGGGCCGAGCCCAGCACCACCACCACCGCACCTATGTAACCGAGGGCGTTGATGTCTTCGGCCTGCACGTACGCAGGCCATAACAACGCCGCAACTGCCACGGCAACGAAGGTGACCAGCGGGGTGAGGGCCAGGGTGGCACTCACCCGCGATGCCTCCCAATGGGCCAGTGCTTCGGCAAACGCGCCGTAGGCCACCAGCGTGTTAAGGCAACAGGCCAGCAGCAACCAGCCCTGCACCGGGCTCAACTGCAGGGCCTCCAGCGGGTGAACCCAGGGCGTGAGCAATGCAGCGCAACTGAGGTAGATCACCATCATCACCTGCTGTGAGTTCCAGGTTGCAAGCAGCTGCTTCTGGCTCAACGCATAGAACACCCAGATGCTGGTAGCCAGCACGATGGTAAGTACACCGGTGGTGTAGGTGCCCAGCGACGTCAGCAGTTCATCGAGCCGCTGGTTGAAGAACAACCCGAAACCCGCCAGCAGAATCAGCAGCCCCATGCCCTGCCCCAGGCTGAAACGCTCGCGGAACACGAACACGCTGGCCACCAGCAGCAGCACCGGCCCAAGCTGCACCACCAGTTGCGCCGTGCCTGGGCTCAGCAGTTTCAGCCCGATCAGGTACAGCACGTAGTTGCCCATCAACCCGAATACCGCCACCACCACCAGCCCCCGGCCTTTGCGGCTGAGCTTGCCGAGCGATGGCAGGCGGCGGCGGGCCGACAGCCACGCGCACAGCAGGCCACCGGAGACCAGCAGGCGGTACCAGGTCACGGTCAGCGGGTCCATCACTTGCAGCACCTGCTTGAGCTTGATGGGCAAGATGCCCCACAGCAACGCGGTCAGCAGCGCCAGGAACAGGCCATAGCCCCAGCGGCCGGAAGTGATATGCATGGTGTCCTCGATGATGTCCGTGGTACGGGTATGGGGATTCTAAGGGCTTGGCGGGCCGCTACGGCGGCGTGCGTCGAGAAAAGAATTCATCTGGTCATTCTGTGGCGGCATGATGTGCGGTGCCCGCCAGGCAGGCAGCGCACTGTCGGTATGGCACCGGCTGCGCCGGTGTTCGCGGCTGAAGCCGCTCCTACAGGGGGTGTGGGCTGGACCAACACCCTGTGAGAGCGAGCAGCGAGCTATTTCTTGTGCTTGGCGAACGCGGCTTCGAGCGCTTCATTGACGGTGCGCAGCACCTTCACCCGGGCCCAGCGCTTGTCGTTGGCCTCGATCAGCGTCCAGGGCGCGATCTCGCTGCTGGTGCGGTCCACCATGTCGCCCACGGCCTGGCTGTAATCGTCCCACTTGTCACGGTTGCGCCAGTCGTCCTCGGTGATCTTGTAGCGCTTGAACGGGGTCTGTTCACGTTCCTCGAAGCGCTCCAGCTGCGTCTGGGGGTCGATTGCCAGCCAGAACTTCACCACCACCACGCCGGCATTCACCAACTGCTCTTCGAAGTCGTTGATCTCGCTGTAGGCACGCATCCAGTCGGCCGGGCTGCAGAAGCCTTCCACCCGCTCGACCAGCACCCGGCCGTACCAGGAGCGGTCGAAGATGGTGAACTTGCCCCGGGCCGGGATGTGCCGCCAGAAGCGCCACAGGTATGGCTGGGCGCGCTCTTCTTCAGTGGGTGCGGCGATGGGTACGATACGGTATTGGCGCGGGTCCAGCGCGGCTGCCAGGCGGCGGATGGCGCCGCCCTTGCCGGCGGCATCGTTGCCCTCGAAGGCGGCTACCAGCGCGTGTCGGCGCATGCGCTTGTCGCGCAGCAGGCCGGCCAGGCGCGCCTGCTCGGTCACCAGCTGCTCCTGGTAGTCCGCTTTGTCCAGGCGCAGGGTCAGGTCCAGGGCGCCCAGCAAGCTGCGCTCATCGATGCTGCGGCCCAAGGGCGCAACGTTGCCCTGGTGCTTGCCCTTGGGGTTGTTGGCCAGGGCGGCCTGCAGGCTTTCGAGCAGAATGCGCCCCACCGCCAGGCTGCGGTAGTGGGGGTCTACGCCCTCGACGATGTGCCATGGCGCGTAGTCGCGGCTGGTGCGGCGCAGCACACGCTCGCCAAACCGCACGAAGCGGTCATAGGTGTGCGACTGCTGCCAGTCCAGCGGGCTGATCTTCCAGCTGTGCAACGGGTCGTCCTTCAGGGATTTCAACCGCGCCTTCATCTGCTTCTTGGACAGGTGGAACCAGAACTTGATGATCAGCGCGCCTTCATCGCACAGCATCTGCTCCAGGTGCTCGGCGCCGGTGATGGCCTGGTCCAGCACGGCGTCCTTGAACACCCCATGCACACGGCCCTGCAGCATCTGGCTGTACCAGTTGCCGAAAAACACCCCCATGCGCCCCTTGGGTGGCAATGCCCGCCAGTAGCGCCAGGCCGGTGGCCGCGCCAGCTCTTCGTCGGTTTGCTGGTCGAAGGTGAGCACATCGATCATGCGCGGGTCCATCCACTCGTTCAGCAGCTTGACCGTCTCGCCCTTGCCGGCGCCCTCCACGCCATTGATCAGCACGATGACCGGGAAGCGCGCCTGCTGCTTGAGTTCGTACTGGGCTTCGAGCAGGGCCTCGCGCAAGGCGGGCACCTCGGCGTCGTACGTTTCCTTGTCGATACTGTGGCCGATTTCGGCGGATTCGAACATGCATGGGCTCCTTTGATGGATAACCAAGATTAGCGGAAATCAAGCGGCAGAAGGTCAGCGGCAAGCTGCAACGGGTAAGCGGCAAGCTGCAAGTTGTGAGCTGCAAGCTGCGGGGGTTAGCTGCAAGAAAAGCTTGGTCATGCGAACATCTGCGCTTCTCTTGCAGCTTGCCGCTCAACCAGACATGACCGGAACTACCCTCCTTCAGCACGCCCAGATTGACTGGGATGACCAGGGCCGCCCGCATTCGCGGCAGTACGACGATGTGTACTTTGCCGTTAACGAAGGCATTGATGAAACGCGACACGTGTTTCTCGGACAAACGCGCCTGGCTGAACGTTTCACTGCCTTGGCCGCCCATGAGTGCCTGGTAATCGGCGAAACCGGCTTTGGCACCGGCATGAACTTCTATTGCGCCTGGCAGTTGTTCGAACAGCACGCCACGGCAGGCGCCCGCCTGCACTTCGTCAGTGTCGAAAAGTACCCGCTCAGCCACCACGACATGGCCCGCGCGGTCAGGCTGTGGCCAGAACTGGCAGCCTTTGGCGAGCCGCTGCTGGCGCAGTACGTGGCCGTACACCCGGGTTACCAGCAGTTCACCTTCGCTGAAGGCCGGGTGACCCTCACCTTGCTGGTGGGGGATGTGCTTGAACAACTGCCGCAGCTCGATGCCCAGGTCGATGTGTGGTTCCTGGACGGTTTCGCCCCGGCCAAGAACCCCGACATGTGGACGCCTGAGCTGTTCGCCCAGTTGGCCCGGCTTTCACACCCCGGCACGGTGCTGGGCACCTTCACCACCACCGGGTGGGTTCGGCGCAGCCTGGTGGAGGCCGGGTTTGCCATGAAGAAAGTGCCCGGCATTGGCAAGAAGTGGGAGGTGATGAGTGGCGCCTATGTAGGGCCGGAGGCCGACAGCACGGCACCTTGGTACCGCCGCCCGGCCCCTGCCCCGGGCCCCAGGCAGGCGCTGGTGATTGGCGCCGGGCTGGCGGGCAGCAGCACGGCGGCCAGCCTGGCCCGGCGCGGCTGGCACGTCACGGTGCTGGAGCGCCATGCCGCACCTGCGCAGGAGGCCTCGGGCAACCCGCAAGGGGTGTTGTACCTCAAGCTGTCGGCCCACGGCACCGCACTTTCACAGATGATCGTGGCCGGTTTCGGCTACACCCGCCGCCAACTGGAGCACCTGCAGCGCGGCCAGGATTGGGACGCCTGCGGGGTGCTGCAACTGGCATTCGACGCCCAGGAGGCCGAGCGCCAGCGCAAACTGGCGGCTGCCTTCGACACGGGCCTGCTGCAACCACTCTCGCAAGACCAGGCCCAGGCCATTGCCGGGGTAACGCTGCCGGCAGGCGGCTTGTTCTACCCTGAAGGCGGCTGGGTGCACCCGCCGGCGTTATGCAGGCAGCAGCTGCAACACCCGCGCATCCGCACCATCATCCACCAGGAGGTGGCCGAGCTGCGCAAGGTCGATGGGCTGTGGCAGGCCTGGGGCGGTGAGGGGTTGCTGGCAAGCGCGCCGGTGGTGGTATTGGCAGGTGCCGCGGACGTACGCCACTTCGCGCCCTGTGCAGGCCTGCCGCTCAAGCGCATTCGCGGCCAGGTTACCCGGCTGCCGGCCACGCCAACCAGCCGTGCACTTGGCACGGTGCTGTGTGCAGAAGGCTATGTAGCGCCGCCACGCGGTGATGAACACACCTTGGGCGCCAGTTTCGATTTCCACAGCCAGGACGTGGCACCTACCCTGGAAGAACACCAGGGTAACCTGAAGCTGCTGGACGAGATCTCCACCGACCTGGCCGAGCGGCTGGGCGCCCATACCCTGGATGCAGCGCAACTAAAGGGGCGCGCGGCCTTCCGCTGCACCAGCGCCGATTACCTGCCGATCGTCGGCCCCCTGGCCGACCCCGATTCTTTCGCCGACGCCTATGCCGTGCTGGCACGCGATGCCCGGCAGCAGCCCCAAGTGCCCTGCCCCTGGCTGAACGGCCTGTACGTGAATAGCGGCCACGGATCTCGCGGGCTGATAACCGCACCCTTGAGCGGCGAACTGGTCGCCGCCTGGGTGTGCGGGGAGCCACTGCCATTACCGCGAACAGTGGCCGAAGCCTGCCACCCAAACCGCTTTGCGCTGCGCAAATTGATCCGCGGTAAATGACCAAACTGTGGGTTACACGCCTACCTACGCACCAACCCTTATAACCGATCGTTCTAAAACTCTCATAAGGCACATGGGTCAGTTCCAGAAGGTGCCCTAATCCGGGGCACCCCCTCCCCAACGGAAAAACCGGTAAGGACTTATGTGCGGATTAGCTGGAGAACTGCGTTTCACCCCCCTCGGCCAAGCCCCTCGCCCAGCCGACCTGGCTGCTGTAGAGCGCATCACCCATCACCTGGCGCCACGCGGCCCGGATGCGTGGGGCTTTCATAGCCAGGGGCCGATTGCCCTTGGCCACCGTCGCCTGAAAATCATGGACTTGTCCGACGGCTCTGCCCAGCCGATGGTGGACAACACCCTGGGCCTGTCCTTGGCTTTCAACGGCGCCATCTACAACTTCCCGGAGCTGCGCCAGGAGCTGCTGGACCTGGGCTACAGCTTCTGGTCCGACGGCGACACCGAGGTGTTGCTCAAGGGCTACCACGCCTGGGGCGCGGCCCTGCTGCCAAAACTCAACGGCATGTTCGCCCTGGCCATCTGGGAGCGCGACAACCAGCGGCTGTTCCTGGCCCGTGACCGCCTGGGTGTGAAACCCCTGTACCTGTCGCGTAACGGCGAGCGCCTGCGTTTTGCCTCTACCCTGCCGGCGCTGCTCAAAGGTGGCGATATCGACCCGATGCTCGACCCGGTCGCCCTCAACCACTACCTGAACTTCCATGCCGTGGTACCGGCACCGCGCACGTTGCTGGCCAACGTACAGAAGCTGGAGCCAGGGACCTGGATGCGCGTCGACCGCCACGGTGAGGTAGAACGCCAGACCTGGTGGCAACTGCAGTACGGCCCCAACCCCGACGAGCGTGACCTGGACCTGGAAGGCTGGACCACCCGCGTGCTGGACGCGACCCGCGATGCCGTGGCCATCCGCCAGCGCGCTGCGGTGGACGTCGGTGTGCTGCTGTCTGGCGGCGTAGACTCCAGCCTGCTGGTGGGCTTGCTGCGTGAAGTGGGCGTGGAGGATTTGTCTACCTTCTCTATCGGCTTCGAAGATGCCGGTGGCGAGCGCGGTGACGAGTTCCAGTATTCCGACCTGATCGCCAAGCACTATGGCACCCGCCACCACCAGTTGCGCATTGCCGAACACGAAATCATCGACCAGCTGCCAGCGGCCTTCCGCGCCATGAGCGAGCCGATGGTCAGCCATGACTGCATCGCGTTCTACCTGTTGTCCCGGGAAGTGGCAAAACACTGCAAGGGCGTGCAAAGCGGCCAGGGCGCCGATGAGCTGTTTGCCGGCTACCACTGGTACCCCAAGGTGGATGGCGCCGATGACGCGTTCACGGCTTACCGCGAGGCGTTCTTCGACCGCAGCCATGCCGAGTACCGTGACACGGTGCAGGCGCCCTGGCAGTTGGACAACGACGCGGCCGGTGACTTCGTGCGTGAGCATTTTGCCCGCCCCGGTGCCAGCGCTGCCGTGGACAAGGCCCTGCGCCTGGACAGCACCGTGATGCTGGTGGACGACCCGGTCAAGCGGGTGGACAACATGACCATGGCCTGGGGGCTGGAGGCGCGCACCCCGTTCCTGGACTACCGCCTGGCAGAGCTGTCGGCCCGCATTCCCGGGCGTTTCAAGCTGCCCGATGGCGGCAAGCATGTGCTCAAGCAGGCGGCCCGCCGTGTGATCCCTCACGAGGTGATCGACCGCAAGAAAGGCTACTTCCCCGTGCCTGGCCTGAAGCACCTGGAAGGCGCCACGCTGGGTTGGGTACGTGAATTGCTCACCGACCCCAGCCAGGACCGGGGGTTGTTCAACCCGGCCATGATCGACCGTTTGCTAAGCAACCCCCACGGCCAGCTGACCCCGTTACGCGGCTCCAAGCTCTGGCAGCTGGCCGCGCTGAACCTGTGGCTGACCGAACAAGGACTCTGACCCATGAAAGCCCACGAAACTGCCTATGGCCAGCGCCTGCTGCGCGGCCAGGCGCCCTCGTACGAGCGCCTGCAGGCACGCCTGGCGGGCGATGGCAGCGAGCCTCAACACCAGCCCCGTGCCCTGCACTGCGGCTGGGGCCGGCTACTGATCGGCCACACCTACGCCGACCCGGCCAAGCTCGCAGAAGATCTGTTGGGCGAATGCCGTGGCGAGCGTGATATTGCGCTGTACGTGGCAGCCCCCCAGCAGGTGCTGGCCCATGCCCCGCAGCAGCTGTTTCTTGACCCTTCCGACACCCTGCGCCTGTGGTTTACCGACTACCGCCCGGCGCAACGGGTGTTCCGCGGCTTTCGCGTGCGCCGGGCGCAGAATGACGGCGACTGGCAGGCCATCAATACCCTGTACCAGGCCCGCGGCATGCTGCCCGTCGACCCTGAACTGCTCACCCCCCGCCACCTGGGCGGCCCGGTGTACTGGCTGGCCGAAGACGAAGACAGCGGCGCAATCATTGGCAGCGTGATGGGCCTGAACCACGCCAAGGCCTTCGACGACCCGGAAAACGGCAGCAGCCTGTGGTGCCTGGCCGTCGACCCCCACTGCACCCGCCCCGGGGTGGGTGAAGTGCTGGTGCGTCACCTGATCGAACACTTCATGAGCCGGGGCCTGGCCTACCTGGACCTGTCGGTGCTGCACGACAACCGCCAGGCCAAGCGCCTGTACGAAAAGCTGGGGTTTCGCAACCTGCCCACCTTCGCCGTCAAGCGCAAGAATGGCATCAACGAGCGGCTGTTTCTGGGCCCTGGCCCGCAAGCCGACCTCAACCCCTATGCGCGCATCATCGTCGACGAGGCGCTGCGCCGGGGTGTGGAGGTGCAGGTCGATGACGCGGCGTCGGGCCTATTCACCTTGAGCCTGGGTGGCCGGCGCATCCGCTGCCGGGAATCGCTCAGCGACCTGACCAGCGCCGTGACCATGACCCTGTGCCAAGACAAGCGCCTGACTCAACGGGCGCTGGGTAACGCAGGCTTGCAAGTGCCGGCGCAGCAGTTGGCCGGTAACGCCGATGAAAACCTCGCGTTTCTCGAAGAACACGGCGCGGTGGTGGTAAAGCCGGTAGATGGCGAGCAAGGCCAGGGGGTAGCGGTCAACCTCACCACCTTCGAAGACATCGCCCACGCCGTCGAGCAGGCGCGCCAGTTCGACAGCCGCGTGCTGCTGGAAAGCTTCCACGCTGGCCACGACCTGCGCATTCTGGTGATCGGTTACGAGGTGGTTGCAGCCGCCATTCGCCACCCGGCGCAGGTAACCGGCGATGGCACGCACAGCATCCGCGCATTGATCGAAGCCCAGAGCCGCCGGCGCCAGGCCGCAACCGGTGGTGAAAGCCGCATTCCGCTGGACGATGAAACCGAACGCACGCTCGTAGCGGCAGGCTATGGCTATGACCACGTTCTGCCTGCCGGCCAGCAGCTGGCGGTGCGTCGCACCGCCAACCTGCACACGGGCGGTACCCTGGAGGATGTGACGGCAACGCTGCACCCCGTGCTTGCAGAGGCGGCCGTCAAGGCTGCCCGGGCGTTGGAGATTCCCGTGGTCGGCCTGGATTTCATGGTGCGCGATGCCGCCCAGCCGGACTACGTGATCATCGAGGCCAACGAACGGGCCGGGCTGGCCAACCATGAGCCGCAGCCCACCGCAGAGCGTTTCATCGACCTGCTGTTCCCCCACAGCCGGCCTTTGGGCTGACACACGATACCCAGCGCCGTGAGTGGCGGCCCGAAACCGGCCGCCGCTGCACGAACGCTGACCACTTTTCAAGACCACGACTGGAGGCCAGGACATGTCTGAGCGACATCCCGAACCCGATCTCGAATACCTTAAGCGTGTACTGCTGGAGATGCTTGCCATCCCCAGCCCTACCGGCTTTACCGACACCATCGTGCGTTACGTGGCCGAACGCCTTGACGAGCTGGGCATCCCCTTCGAGCTGACCCGGCGCGGTACCATCCGCGCCACCCTCAAGGGCCGCCAGAGTTCGCCAGACCGTGCGGTATCCGCGCACCTGGACACCATCGGCGCCAGCGTGCGCCAACTGCAGGACAACGGCCGGCTGGCGCTGGCACCGGTGGGCTGCTGGTCCAGCCGTTTTGCCGAAGGCAGCCGGGTGAGTGTGTTTACCGATACCGGTGTGTTCCGTGGCAGCGTACTGCCGCTGATGGCCAGCGGGCATGCGTTCAACACTGCCATCGACCAGATGCCGGTGAGCTGGGAGCACGTGGAAGTACGGCTCGATGCCTATTGCACCACACGGGCAGATTGCGAGGCCCTGGGCGTGAACATTGGCGACTTCGTGGCCTTCGACCCGTTGCCCGAATTCACCGAAAGCGGCCACATCAGTGCCCGCCACCTGGACGACAAGGCCGGTGTGGCGGCATTGCTGGCTGCACTCAAGGCCGTGGTGGAAAGTGGCCGCCAGCCGCTGATCGACTGCCACCCACTGTTCACCATCACCGAGGAAACCGGCTCCGGTGCTGCTGGCGCCCTACCCTGGGACGTCAGTGAGTTCGTGGGTATCGATATCGCCCCTGTGGCCCCGGGGCAGGCCTCCAGCGAGCATGCGGTGAGTGTGGCGATGCAGGATTCGTCGGGGCCCTACGATTACCATTTGTCCCGCCACCTGCTGAAACTGGCCGGTGATCACGAGCTGCCGGTGCGGCGCGACCTGTTCCGCTATTACTTCAGCGATGCCCATTCGGCGGTGACGGCGGGGCACGACATTCGTACGGCACTGGTGGCCTTTGGCTGCGATGCCACACATGGCTACGAGCGTACCCACATCGATAGCCTGGCGGCGTTGAGCCAGTTGCTGTCGGCCTACTTGCTGAGCCCGCCCGTGTTTGCCAGCGATTCCCAGCCGGCCAACGCTTCACTGGAGCGGTTCAGCCACCAGCTGGAACATGATGCGCAGATGGAGAGCGATACGCGAGTGCCGGCGGTGGACAGTTTGGTGGGCAATAAATAAGGTTGGCTGTGGGGGCGGGGGGTGCCCCCCCTATTAAGGCGAGCACCTCCGGCTAACCTCCCCCACAACCGCCCGTTTCGCGTAGCATGCCTACACCGCTCTCAGACACCTCTCACCATGCTGATACCCTACGAACACCTGCAAACCGACACCCTCACCCGTCTGATCGAAGACTTCGTGACCCGCGACGGTACCGACAACGGTGACGACACCCCGCTGGAAACGCGGGTGCTGCGGGTGCGCCAGGCATTGGCCAAAGGCCAGGCCTTCATCCTGTTCGACCCCGAGAGCCAGCAATGCCAATTGCTGGCCAAGCACGACGTGCCGCCCGAACTGCTCGACTAGCCGATCACGCCCTGCCCGCCTTGGCCTGCTGCGCCTCCTTGATGCGCCGATACACCTCGGCACGGTGCACTGGCACTTCACGCGGTGCATCCACACCAAAGCGCACCATGCCGTCCCGGGTTTCGACCACCATGATGCGGATGTCGTCGCCAATCACGATTACTTCACCCACTTCGCGTCCTATCACCAACATGTTCCGGTCCTCCTGCGAAAGGGAAAACCGGAGGGTGCATCGTAGCTATTCAGCTACACAAGACTTCCCCCGCTATTCAGAAGTTGCCGACAAGCTAGGGTAATTTGCCCTACAGATTTCACCTAATCCGTCAGCCTGAACGCGCCTTGGCTCGCATCTTCATCGCCATTTCCGCCATTTCGTCGTACAGCCGCTGAGGGGCCTGGCACTTCATGGCCCAGGCTTGCCTGCCCGCCTCGTGGGGCAGGATGAGAAACTGCCCGGCTGCCACCTGCTCGAAGATGCACTCGGCTATGTCGGCCGCGCTGATGGGCGAGCTTTCCAGCAGCTTGCCCACCTGGGCTTTCATGGCCGGGTCCGGGCCGCGGAACGAGTCCAGCAGGTTGGTCTGGAAAAAGGACGGGCACACCACGTGCACCGCCACTTCCAGCTGACGCAGTTCCACCAGCAGGCTCTCGGACAACGCCAGCACCCCGGCCTTGGCCACGTTGTAGTTGCTCATGCCCGGGCCCTGCATCAGCGCGGCCATGGAGGCGATATTGATGATGCGGCCCTTGCTGCGCTCCAGCAGCGGCAAAAACGCCTTGCAGCCCTTGACCACGCCCATCAGGTTGACCGAGATCTGCCAGTCCCAGTCTTCCAGCGACAGCTCGGCGAAGAACCCGCCCGAAGCCACGCCCGCATTGTTGACGATGACGTCCACGCCGCCGAACTGCTCGTCGCAGGCCTGGGCCATGGCGGTCAGCTGGCTGTAGTCGCGCACATCGCAGTGCTGGGCGAAGCCCGAGCCACCAGCGGCCTTCACTTGCTCCAAGGTTTCGCGCAGGCCTGCCGGGTTCACGTCGGCCAGCGCCAGCTGCCAGCCTTCGCGGGCCCAGCGCAGGGCAATTTCGCGCCCAAGGCCCGACCCGGCGCCCGTGATCATGATGCGGTTGTGCATGGCTGCAAGCCTTGTGGTGAGGGTGGATGCAGCGAGTTTAATCAAGCCCACAGGGGCTGGCAGGGCTTATCAGGCGAGTGAATGAGCGGCCATGAGCAAGCGGTTGCACAAAAAGATGTCGAACCGGCCTACACGCCGATGGAATCTTTCACAAACGGCACCGGTCCGAATTTACAAGAGGCCGGCAACCCGAGGCCCTTGACCCTCCACCACGCAAGGACTCCTACATGACCACGATTCTGATCATCATCCTGATCCTCCTGCTGATTGGCGGCCTGCCCGTCTTCCCTCACTCGCGTAGCTGGGGCTATGGCCCGTCCGGTATCGTCGGTGTGGTGCTGGTGGTCTTGCTGGTGTTGTTGCTACTCGGCAGGATCTGACGCAGACACACAAAAAAACCGCGCCTAGGCGCGGTTTTTTTATACCTGAAGATCAGTGCGAGACAGCCCCTGATGCACCCAGGCCCGTTTGCGAGCGCACGAACTGCGGAAAGAACAGCGCGCGTTCGTTCTCAGCAGCCTTGGACTTGTCGGTGATCGAGAAGAACCAGATACCGCCAAAGGCAATCAGCATGGAGAACAGTGCCGGGTATTCGTACGGGTAGATCGGTTTCTCATGGCCGAGGATCTGCACCCAGATGGTCGGGCCGAGCACCATCAGCGTTACCGCACTGATCAGGCCCAGCCAGCCGCCGATCATGGCACCACGGGTGGTCAGCTTCTTCCAGTACATCGAGAGCAACAGCACCGGGAAGTTGCAGCTGGCCGCAATGGAGAACGCCAGGCCCACCATGAAGGCGATGTTCTGCTTCTCGAACAGAATGCCCAGGCCGATCGCCAGCACGCCCAGGGCGACCGTGGTGATCTTCGACACGCGGATCTCGTCCTTGTCGTTGGCCTTGCCCTTGCGCCACACGCTGGCGTACAGGTCGTGGGACACCGCCGAGGCACCGGCCAGGGTCAGGCCCGCCACTACCGCCAGGATGGTGGCGAAGGCCACGGCCGAGATAAAGCCGAGGAACACGCTACCACCCACGGCATTGGCCAGGTGCACCGCCGCCATGTTGTTGCCACCCAGTAAGGCACCGGTAGCGTCCTTGAAGTCAGGGTTGGTGCTGACCAGCAGAATGGCGCCAAAACCGATGATGAAGGTGAGGATGTAGAAGTAGCCGATGAAGCCCGTGGCGTACAGCACGCTCTTGCGCGCTTCCTTGGCGTCACTGACGGTGAAGAAGCGCATCAGGATGTGCGGCAGGCCGGCCGTGCCGAACATCAGCGCCAGGCCCAGGGAGAACGCCGAGATCGGGTCCTTGACCAGGCCGCCTGGGCTCATGATCGCCTCACCCTTGGCGTGCACCTTGATCGCTTCGGAGAACAGGGTATTGAAATCGAAGCCTACGTGCTTCATGACCATCAGTGCCATGAAGCTGGCACCGGACAGCAGCAGCACCGCCTTGATGATCTGTACCCAGGTGGTGGCCAGCATGCCGCCGAACAGCACGTACAGGCACATCAGGATGCCCACCAGGATCACCGCCACGTGGTAGTCGAGGCCGAACAGCAGCTCGATCAGCTTGCCGGCACCTACCATCTGCGCGATCAGGTAGAACGCCACCACCACCAGCGAACCGGAGGCGGACAAGGTGCGGATTTCCTTTTGCCCCAGGCGGTAGGAGGCCACGTCGGCGAAGGTGTACTTGCCCAGGTTGCGCAGGCGCTCGGCGATCAGGAACAGAATGATCGGCCAGCCGACCAGAAAGCCGATGGAGTAGATCAGGCCGTCGTAGCCGGAGGTGAACACCAGTGCGGAAATACCCAGGAACGAGGCCGCCGACATGTAGTCGCCGGCAATCGCCAGGCCGTTCTGGAAGCCTGTGATCTTGCCGCCGGCCGCGTAGTAGTCGGCCGCCGACTTGTTGCGTTTGGACGCCCAGTAGGTAATGCCAAGGGTAAAGGCGACAAAGGCCACGAACATGGCAATCGCCGACACATTTAGCGGTTGTTTCTGCACCTCGCCGGTCAGGGCATCGGCTGCCCACACAGCGGGTGCGAAGGCTCCGCAGGCCAGTATGGCCAAGGCTTTGGCGTGACGAATCATTGTTGCGCCTCCTTCAGGATGGCCTTGTTCAGCTCATCGAATTCGCCGTTGGCGCGGCGCACGTAGATGGCGGTAAGGACAAATGCCGAAACGATCAGGCCGACGCCCAGGGGAATACCCCAGGTAATCGATGACCCAGGGCTGAGCTTGGTGCCCAGAATCTGAGGACCGTAGGCGATCAGGAGGATGAAAGCGCAGTAGAGGCCGAGCATGATCGCCGAGAGAACCCAGGCGAACCGTTCGCGTTTGCTGACCAGCTCCTTGAAACGGGGGCTGTTTTGTATCGAGAGGTAAATGCTGTCGTTCATTGTTGTTGTCCTAGCAGCACAAAGAGGGAATGCAACCCACACCCTTACTTTATGCGGCTGTTGGACGCCAACCAGACGACCTTAGTCTTAGATGCAACGGTGTTTTACCGGTTGCGTAACAAATAGCTAGAGAGTTGGGGCTGGGAGGGGCTTGCCTTGGGTTACGCGGTGGTGCGCAAATCGAGCGCCGCCCGCGCGGCGCTCGGTCTAACAGGCGATAAAGAAATTTCGGCCAGCGCCTAAATCACTTACCCGTCCACTCCTTCACACGGTCCGGGTGCTTGGCAACCCAGTCCTTGGCAGCGGCTTCAGGCTTGGCACCTTCCTGGATAGCCAGCATGACTTCGCCAATCTCATCCTTGGACTGCCAGCTGAACTTCTTCAGGAAGTCGGCCACTTCAGGGGCCTTGGTGGCCAGTTCCTTGCTGCCGATGCTGTTCACGGTTTCAGCAGCACCATAGACGCCTTTCGGGTCTTCGAGGAACTTCAGTTTCCATTTGGCGAACATCCAGTGCGGCACCCAGCCGGTCACTGCGATGGACTGCTGCTTGGCATACGCACGGCCCAGTTCGGCCGTCATCGCCGCACCGGAACTTGCCTGCAGTTTGTAACCGGTCAGGTCGTAATCCTTGATGGCCTGCTCAGTCTTGATCATCACACCCGAGCCGGCATCGATGCCGACGATTTTCTGCTTGAAGGTGTCATCGGTCTTGAGGTCACCGATGCTGACGGCCTTGACGTACTCAGGCACGATCAGGCCAATCTTGGCATCCTTGAAGTTGGCGCCGTAGTCGACCACGTTGTCCTTGTTCTTGGCCCAGTACTCACCGTGGGTAACGGGCAGCCAAGCAGACAACATGGCGTCGAGCTTGCCGGTGGCCACGCCCTGCCACATGATGCCCGTGGCCACGGCCTGCAGCTTCACGTCATAGCCGAGCTTTTGCTTGATTACTTCGGCTGCCACGTTGGTGGTGGCAACGCTGTCAGCCCAACCGTCCACGTAGCCAATGCTTACTTCTTTGGCCATGGCCTGTGTACCGCTCATGGCCAGTGCCAGGGCGGCGCCCACACCCAGGACACGTCGCATTTTTGTTAGAGTAGCCATCAAAGCATTCCCTCGTCAGGTCTTGGAGATTCCATCATCTGCCTGCATGGCAGCCGGACCTGATCCACCTGCGACCCCCAGGCGCCCATCTGCGACAGCACTGTGCCATTAGCGGCATGGGCGTGCTGCTGCCTGCGCGATACTTGCATGCCAAAGTGTTGGCGCCGGGCTACTATCCTCCCCTTTGCACCCGACATGGACTGCCCGATGCCCAGTACCGCCCGCTTGCTGATGCCACTTTACCTGCTCGCCTGCCTGCTGGGCCTGGGCGGGCTGGGCGGGCTCTGGTACGGGCTGGGCAAGCCTGTGCAGTTACCTGACGCTGCCGGCCCTGCGCACAAGTTGCAGTGCGCCTCCTATACCCCTTTCGACAAAGACCAGTCGCCCTACGACCAGCCGTTTCGCCTGCGCCCGGCACGCATGGACGCGGACCTGGCGCTACTGGCTGAGCGTTTTCAGTGCATCCGCACCTATTCCATGAGCGGTCTTGAAGCCATCCCGGCGCTGGCGCGCAAGCATGGGCTGAAGGTGATGCTGGGTGCCTGGGTCAATGCCCACCCCGCCGATACCGACAAGGAGATCGAACTGCTGATCGCCGCCGCCAATGCCAACCCGGATGTGGTGAGCGCGGTGATCGTGGGCAACGAGACCCTGCTGCGCAAGGAGATCACCGGCACACGGCTGGCAGCGTTGATCACCCGGGTAAAAAGCCGGGTGCAGGTGCCTGTTACCTATGCCGATGTCTGGGATTTCTGGTTACAGCACCCTGAAGTGGCACCGGTGGTGGACTTTCTTACCATTCACCTGCTGCCCTATTGGGAAGACAACCCCCGTGGCATTGATGATGCCTTGGCCCATGTGGCCGACGTACGCCGGCAATTTGGCCTGCGGTTCGCGCCGAAGGGCATCCTGATTGGTGAAACCGGCTGGCCCAGCGAGGGGCGCCAGCGCGAAACAGCAGTGCCCAGCCGGGTCAACGAGGCCCGTTTCATCCGCGGGTTCGTTGCCATGGCCGAGCAGAACGGCTGGCGCTACAACCTGATCGAAGCGTTCGATCAGCCCTGGAAGCGCGCCAACGAAGGCGCTGTCGGCGGCTACTGGGGGCTGTATGACGCCAACCGCCTGGACAAGGGCGTGCTGGAGGGGCCAGTCAGCAACCTGCCCGATTGGCCCCAATGGTGGGTGGCCAGCGCCGTACTGATGGGGCTGATGTTGCTGCTGGCCGGGCGGCCCAGCGGCACGCAGGCCGCCGTCGCGCTGCCGTTGCTGGCCGCATTTGGCGCGGGTTGCCTGGGGCTGTGGGGTGAGCTGATGCGCACCCATGCGCGGTTCGCTTCGGAATGGGTGTGGGCCGTGCTGCTGGCGGGGCTGAACCTTGTGGTGCTGGCCCACGGGGCCCTGGCACTGGCGCAACGGGCCGGCTGGCGCCAGCGGCTGTTCGCCGGGTTGCAGGCGCAGGCAGGCAGGGTGCTGCTGGTGGCCGGCGTTGCGGCAGCGGTGAGCATGCTGGCGATGGTGTTCGACCCGCGCTACCGCAGCTTCCCCAGCGCCGCGCTGGCGCTCCCGGCGCTGGTTTATGTGCTGCGGCCGGTGCCGGTGCGGCGCCGCGAAGTGACGCTGCTGGCGTGCATCGTGGGTGCCGGTGTAGTGCCACAACTGTTCATCGAGGGCGCTCACAACCAGCAAGCCTGGGTTTGGGCGGCCGTGAGCGTGCTGATGACGGCGGCCCTGTGGCGCAGCCTGCGTATCGCCCGGTAACAGCCCAGACTCGCTACCGCACCAACCGCAACCCCGCCAGCACCAACGCGAACACCGCCATGCTGGCGGTATACAGCACCAACGCCGGCACTGCGAGCACCAAGGCCAAGCCGGCCAGCCACGCGCCAGTACGCCCGCTCACCACCAGCCCCAGCAGCGCCAACGCCAACCCACCCCAGGCCAGTACCTGATAGTGAATGCCCAACCCCAGCAACGCGCGCACCTCACACTGCCAGTACGCCGCAGGCTGCGTGCACAGGCCCACCCACTGCCCGTCCTCCATCAGCCCGTAGCGCACGCCATAGCTCGCCGCAAGCCACAGCCCGACAAACAACACCGTCAATACAGCCGGCCATGTACGCGTCATCCATCTCTCCAGCAGTGGTCATAGAAAACGCGCATGATGGCGCAGGGCCCATTTCAAGGCAAAATGCCAGGCCTGCAGCTATGTTGCAGATAACAGGTACACCAAAGGCCATCACGCCCGGCAACTTTGCCTGGGGCGCCGTGGTCCTAGCCTGCACACGCGCCACCTTGCGTTCTTTTGGGGGATTACATGCTTCGATTTATGCGCCTCGCTGCCGTTCTCGGCAGCTTGCTCATGGCTGTGGCCGCTTCTGCGCGGGATATCGACGCCGCGAGCTATGGCTACCCCTTGACCAACCCGTTCGAGGCGACCATCGCCACCACGCCGCCAGACCAGCGCCCGATGCTGCCCAGCGACGATGAAATCGACCAGTCCGACTACAGCCTCACCCTGCGCCCAGAGCGCGAATTCACCCTGCCCGACAACTTCTGGGCGGTGAAAAAGCTCAAATACCGCCTGGCTCGCCAGGACCACGCCGCGCCGCTGATCTTCATTATCGCCGGCACCGGGGCATCCTACAGCAGCAGCATCAACGAATACCTCAAGAAGCTGTTCTACCAGGCCGGTTTCCACGTGGTGCAGCTGTCGTCGCCCACCAGCTTCGACTTCATCAGCGCTGCCTCGCGCTTCGCCACCCCCGGCATCAGCCAGGATGACGCCCAGGACATGTACCGCGTGATGCAGGCAGTCCGGGCCCAGCATGCACGGCTGCCGGTCACCGACTTCTACCTCACGGGGTACAGCCTCGGTGCGCTGGATGCCGCGTTCGTCAGCCACCTGGACGAAACCCGCCGCAGCTTCAACTTCAAGCGCGTGCTGCTGCTGAACCCGCCGGTGAACCTGTACACGTCCATCAACAACCTGGACAAACTGGTGCAGACCCAGGTGAAAGGCATTGACCGCAGCACCACCTTCTACGAGCTGATGCTGGAAAAACTGACCCGCTACTTCCAGGAAAAAGGCTATATCGACCTCAACGAGGCCTTGCTGTACGACTTCCAGCAGTCCCGTCAGCACCTGTCCAACGAACAGATGGCCATGTTGATCGGTACTTCGTTCCGCTTCTCGGCGGCCGACATCGCCTTTACCTCCGACCTGATCAACCGCCGCGGCCTGATCATCCCGCCCAAGCAGCCGATCACCGAAGGCACCAGCCTCACGCCCTATTTCAAGCGGGCCCTGCAATGTGACTTCGACTGCTACATGACCGAGCAGGTCATCCCCATGTGGCGGGCGCGCACCGGTGGCGGCACCATTCTGGAACTGACCAACCAGGTGAGCCTGTACGCGCTCAAGGACTACCTGCAAAACAGCAAGAAGATCGCCGTGATGCACAACGCCGACGACGTCATCCTGGGCCCAGGCGACATCGGCTTCCTGCGCAAGGTGTTCGGCGACCGCCTGACCCTCTACCCCCATGGCGGCCATTGCGGCAACCTCAACTATCGCGTCAACAGTGACGCCATGCTGGAGTTCTTCCGTGGTTAACAAACTCCTCTTTGCCGCGGCGCTGCTGGCCGCAGGCCATACCCTGGCCGCAGAAACCGCCCCACGGGCCAGCGTGGTCGAGGGCGACCCGCAGGTGATCGGCACCGCGCCCCTGGCCCCAGAGGCAGACGGCTTTCTCGACCCGCTGCGCGAGCTGAAATTCAACCCGGGGCTGGACCAGCGCGAGTTCGAGCGCTCCACCCTGGAGGCATTGAACGTGTACGACCCGCTGGAGTCGGTGAACCGGCGCGTGTACCACTTCAACTACCGGCTGGACCAATGGGTGCTGCTGCCGCTGGTCAACGGTTACCAGTACATCACCCCGCGCTTCGTGCGCAGTGGCGTGACCAATTTTTTCAACAACCTGGGCGATGTGCCCAACCTGTTCAACAGCGTGCTGCAGTTGAAGGCCAAGCGCTCGGCAGAAATCACCGCCCGCCTGATGTTCAACACCATCATTGGCGTGGGCGGGCTGTGGGACCCGGCCACCCGCATGGGGTTACCGCGCCAGAGCGAAGACTTTGGCCAGACGCTGGGCTTCTACGGCGTGCCGGAAGGCCCGTACCTGGTGCTGCCACTGCTGGGCCCGTCCAACCTGCGGGATACCACCGGGCTGGTGGTGGACTATGCCGGCGAACAGGCCGTCAACTACCTGGACGTGGCCGATACCAGCAAGAAGCACCCGGAAATCTTCGCCCTGCGCGTGGTGGACAAGCGCTACACCACCAACTTCCGCTATGGCCAGCTGAACTCGCCGTTCGAATACGAGAAAGTGCGCTACGTGTATACCCAGTCGCGCAAGCTGCAGATCGCCGACTGAAACCGCTGCGCCACTGCCACCCGCTGGGCAGTGGCGCAACACCGGTCAACGGCTTTTCTTGTCGTACAGCCGGGGCGCCCCTTCCGGGCGTGACTTGAACCGGCGGTGTGCCCACAGGTACTGCTCCGGGCACTCGCGCAACACCCCCTCCACCCATTGGTTGATGCGCAGGCAGTCGGCCTCTTCGCTTTCACCCGGGAAGCCTGCCAGCGGCGGGTGGATCACCAGGCGGTAACCACTGCCGTCCTCCAGGCGTTTTTGCGTGAACGGAATCACCTGCGCCCTGCCCAGGCGGGCGAACTTGGTGGTGGCGGTCACCGTGGCGGCCGGGATGCCGAACAGCGGCACGAAAACACTTTGCTTGGCGCCATAGTCCTGGTCAGGTGCGTACCAGATGGCGCGGCCTGCCCGCAGCAGTTTGAGCATGCCGCGCACGTCTTCGCGCTCAACGGCCAGCGAATCGAGGTTGTGGCGCTCACGGCCGCTGCGCTGGATGAAGTCGAACAGCGCATTGCCGTGCTCGCGGTACATGCCATCGATGGTGTGCTGCTGGCCCAGCAGCGCCGCGCCGATTTCCAGGGTGGTGAAATGCACCGCCATCAAGATGGCGCCCTGGCCGGCCTGTTGTGCCGCCTGCAAGTGCTCAAGGCCCTCGACGTGGGCCAGGCGCGCCAGCCGGGCCTTGGGCCACCACCAGCTCATGGCCATTTCGAAGAAGGCAATGCCGGTGGAGGCGAAATTGGCCTTCAGTAGGCGCTGCCGTTCGTCAGCCGACAGCTCGGGGAAACACAGCTCCAGGTTGCGCGCGGCAATGCGGCGGCGTTCGCCGGCAAAGCGATACATGACCGCCCCCAGCGCGGCACCCAGCTTGAGCAGCACCTTGTACGGCAACTGAACCACCAGCCACAACAGGCCCAGGCCCAGCCACAGGCCCCAGAACTTGGGGTGAAGGAAATAGGGGCGAAAACGCGGGCGTTCCATTGAAGCTTCCGGTAAGACAAAGGCCGCGCATTCTACAACGGATCAGCACAAGTTGCGGGCAACCGGTCTTATCGTTATAAGTCAGGGCACTTTTTCCGCAACAAGCCGTCTATGCAGACCATGAGCCAAAACCACACACCCGACACCGCCTCCGTGTTCCAGCTCAAGGGCAGCATGCTCGCCATCACCGTACTGGAACTGGCGCGCAATGACCTTGAAGCCCTTGACCGCCAACTGGCAGCCAAGGTCGCCCAGGCACCCAACTTCTTCAGCAACACGCCGCTGGTGCTGGCGCTGGACAAGCTGCCGGCTGGCGAAGGCGCAATCGACCTGCCCGGCTTGATGCGGATCTGCCGTCATCACGGCCTGCGTACCTTGGCCATCCGCGCCAATCGCATCGAGGACATTGCGGCCGCCATTGCCATCGACCTGCCTGTGCTGCCGCCGTCCGGTGCCCGCGAACGGCCACTGGAGCCTGAGCCGGAAGTGCGCAAGCCAGAGCCTGCGCCCACCCCGCCACCGGTGGTGGAGCCTGAGGTGCGGCCCACCCGCATCATCACCTCGCCGGTGCGCGGCGGCCAGCAGATCTACGCCCAGGGCGGCGACCTGGTGGTGACCACCTCGGTCAGCCCGGGTGCGGAACTTCTGGCCGATGGCAACATCCATGTGTACGGCGCCATGCGCGGCCGGGCCCTGGCCGGCATCAAGGGCAATACCAAGGCGCGTATCTTCTGCCAGCAAATGACCGCCGAGATGGTTTCCATCGCCGGCCAGTACAAAGTCTGCGAAGACTTGCGCCGCGACCCGCTGTGGGGCACCGGCGTGCAAATCAGCCTGTCTGGCGACGTGTTGAACATCACCCGTCTTTAACGGATACTTGCCAGCATTTTTAGCGCAACTTTTTACCGTTGCCGTTACTTCAGTTATTTGCAGGGACTTGCGTCCCGATCATTTTAGGGGTGAAACACCTTGGCCAAAATTCTCGTGGTTACTTCCGGCAAAGGGGGTGTGGGCAAGACCACCACCAGCGCCGCCATTGGTACCGGCCTCGCACTGCGTGGCCACAAGACCGTCATCGTCGACTTCGACGTGGGGCTGCGTAACCTCGACCTGATCATGGGCTGTGAACGCCGCGTGGTGTACGACTTCGTCAACGTCGTCAACGGCGAAGCCAACCTGCAGCAAGCCCTGATCAAGGACAAGCGCCTGGAGAACCTGTACGTACTGGCCGCCAGCCAGACGCGTGACAAGGACGCCCTCACCCAGGAAGGCGTTGAAAAGGTACTGATGGAACTGAAAGAACAGTTCGAGTACGTGATCTGCGATTCGCCGGCCGGCATCGAGAAAGGTGCCCACCTGGCCATGTACTTCGCCGATGAAGCCATTGTGGTCACCAACCCTGAGGTGTCTTCGGTACGTGACTCCGACCGCATGCTGGGCATTCTGTCGAGCAAGTCGCGCCGCTCCGAAAACGGCGAAGAGCCGATCAAGGAACACCTGCTGATCACCCGTTACCACCCAGAGCGCGTGGTAAAGGGCGAAATGCTGAGCGTGGCCGACGTCGAAGAAATCCTGTCGATCAAGCTCAAGGGCGTGATCCCGGAATCGCAGGCGGTGCTCAAGGCATCCAACCAAGGTATCCCGGTCATTCTCGACGACCAGAGCGATGCCGGCCAGGCCTACAGCGACGCGGTAGACCGCCTGCTGGGCAAAGAGAAGCCGATGCGCTTCATCGATGTACAGAAGAAGGGATTCTTCGAGCGCATTTTCGGGAGCAAATAAACCATGAACCTTTTTGACTTCTTTCGTGGCAGACAAAAACAGACCAGCGCGTCGGTGGCGAAAGAGCGTCTACAGATCATCGTGGCGCACGAGCGCGGCCAACGCAGCGAACCGGACTACCTGCCGGAGTTGCAAAGAGAACTGCTGGAAGTCATTCGCAAGTACGTGAACATCGGCAACGATGACGTGCACATCGAATTGGAAAACCAGGGAAGTTGCTCGATTCTGGAGCTGAACATCACCCTGCCTGATCGCTGATACCGCGAGCAGGAGTGGGTTATTGGGGCTGCTTTGCAGCCCGTCGCCGGCAAACCGGCTCTTGCAGGTCATGCACATGCCTGTGGGGCTCGGTTTGCCGGCGATGGGCCGCACAGCGGCCCCACTGCTTTTCACCGATTCAACCGAGACCACGCAATGCCGCTGTCCACTATCCAGATCCTGCACGAAGACGCCGCCATCCTGGTGATCAACAAACCCACCCTGCTGCTGTCCGTGCCCGGCCGGGCGGATGACAACAAGGATTGCCTGATCACCCGCCTGCAGGAAAACGGCTACCCCGATGCGCTGACCGTGCACCGCCTGGACTGGGAAACCTCCGGCATCATCCTGCTGGCCCGCGATGCCGACAGCCACCGCGAGCTGTCGCGTCAGTTCCATGACCGGGAAACCGAAAAAGCCTACACCGCACTGTGCTGGGGCCAGCCGACACTGGACAGCGGCAGCATCGACCTGCCGCTGCGCTACGACCCGCCTACCAAGCCCCGCCATGTGGTCGACCATGAGCAGGGCAAGCATGCCCTGACGTTCTGGCGCATCCTCGAACGCTGCGGCGACCACTGCCGCGTGGAGCTGACGCCCATCACCGGCCGCTCCCACCAGTTGCGGGTGCATATGCTGTCCATCGGCCACCCGCTGCTGGGCGACCGCCTGTACGCCAACCCCGAAGCCCTGGCAGCCCACCCGCGGCTATGCCTGCACGCCTCGATGCTGAGCTTTACCCACCCGGTATCCGGGCAGCGGTTGAAGTTCGAGTGCCCCGCCCCTTTCTGAACGGCCGTAAACACCCAGGCAGGCCGCCTGGGGCTTGCCCCTGAGCGGGTTTTTATTGAAGCTTGCAGCTTGCTGCCAGCCGCTTGACCCGGAGTAAGCCATGCGCGATGTACTGAACTCAGGCCTTATCGAATTTCTGAAGGCCTCCCCTACCCCATTCCATGCCACTGCCAGCCTTGCCCAGCGCCTTGAGGCGGGCGGCTATCAGCGCCTGGATGAGCGCGACAGCTGGGCGGTGGTACCCGGTGGGCGCTACTACGTCACCCGCAACGACTCGTCGATCATCGCCATCCAGCTGGGCAAACAGTCGCCGCTGCTCAACGGTATCCGCATGGTCGGCGCCCACACCGACAGCCCCTGCCTGCGGGTAAAGCCGCAGCCAGAGCTGCAACGCCAGGGCTTTTTGCAACTGGGCGTGGAGGTGTACGGCGGTGCCCTGCTGGCGCCGTGGTTCGACCGCGACCTGTCGCTGGCCGGGCGCGTTACCTATCGCCGTGACGGCAAGGTCGAAAGCCAGCTGATCGACTTCGCGCTGCCGATTGCGGTGATCCCCAACCTGGCCATTCACCTTAACCGTGGGGCCAATGAAGGCTGGGCCATCAACCCGCAGAACGAGCTGCCACCGATCCTGGCCCAGGTGGCCGGGGATGAGCGCCTCGATTTTCGCGCCGTGCTCACAGAGCAACTGGCCCGCGAACACCAACTGAACGCGGATGTGGTGCTGGACTACGAGCTGAGCTTCTACGACACCCAGGCCGCTGCCCAGGTGGGGTTGCAGGGTGATTTCATTGCCGGCGCACGGCTGGACAACCTGTTGTCGTGCTACGCCGGGCTACAGGCGCTGCTGGCCGCGGACAGCGATGAAACCTGCGTGCTGGTGTGCAACGACCACGAAGAGGTGGGCAGCAGCTCGGCCTGTGGCGCCGACGGCCCGATGCTGGAGCAGACCCTGCAGCGCCTGCTGCCTGACGGCGACGCCTATGTGCGCACCATCCAGCGCTCGCTGATGGTGTCGGCCGACAACGCCCACGGCGTACACCCCAACTATGCCGACAAGCACGACGGCAATCACGGCCCCAAGCTGAACGCCGGGCCGGTGATCAAGGTAAACAACAACCAGCGCTACGCCACCAACAGCGAAACCGCCGGGTTCTTCCGCCACCTGTGCATGGCCGAGGAAGTGCCGGTGCAAAGCTTCGTGGTGCGCAGCGACATGGGCTGCGGCTCCACGATCGGGCCGATTGCAGCCAGCCACCTGGGCGTGCGCACGGTGGACATCGGGCTGCCGACCTTCGCCATGCACTCGATCAGGGAACTGTGCGGCAGCCACGACCTGGCGCACTTGGTGAAAGTACTCACAGCGTTCTACCGCAGCCGCGAACTGCCTTGACCTGCACTGGGCGTGCCCGGGCTTCTGGCTTGGGCATGCCCGGGGTCAACCCGCCTGGGTGGTAACGCGCTATGCTTGCTTCAAGGTTTCACTGCACAAGGATCGTCGCCCATGTCACCGTTTCTGTCCCTCTTCCTGCCTGTCTGTGTTTTTCTGCTGTTGCTCACCCTCGGCTTCGGCATGCGCGAGCGTAACGTCGGCGTGCTGATGATGTGGCTGGGCACACTGGGCATCTTTGGCCTGACCTGCTGGAAGATCCTGGAGAAACTGCCGACATAAACCTCTACACTCGGTCAATCGTTTGACCTGAGGTAGATTTGCCAGTGCCTGCCCTTCTGCGTTACCTGCTGCTGTTGCTTCTGCTGTCTTTCACCCCGGCCCACGCCGCGGGCCTGCCCGGCCTGCTCGGCGGCAGCGCCCCTGCGCAACCCCAGGCCACCGAGCCGCTGGGCAAGTCGCTGGACGAGGTGATCAAGAACCTTGAAAACGACCAGCAGCGGGCCAAGCTGCTGGCCGACCTGAAAAAGCTGCGCGACGCCACACGGCAATCCCAGCCCAGTGTCGAGCAAGGGGTGCTCGGCCTGATCGGGGGCGCCCTGCATGATTTCGAGGCGCAGTTCAGTGGCGACGCCAGCCCGTTCCAGCGCTGGGGCCTGGAGATCGAACAGGCCAAGGCGGAGCTGGCCGAACTGGTGGTGCCGGTGCACCAATGGCCGGCCATTCTGTTCGGCTTTGCTGCGGTGATTGCGGTATGGAGCGTGCTTGCCTTCGCCTTCAACTGGGTGGGCCACCGGGTTCGCCTGCGCTTTGGGCTGAGCGAGGAACTGCCACAGCACCCACGTACCTGGGACTTGGTGCGCTTTGCCCTGCGCAAGCTTGGCCCGTGGCTGGTGGCACTGGTGTTCACCGTGTACCTGAGCTTCGTGCTGCCACCGTCACTGGGCAAGTCGCTGGCCATGGTGCTGGCCTATGCCTTGGTGGTGGGTACCTGCTTCTCGGCGATCTGCGTGATCGCCTTCTCGCTGCTGGATGGCCCACACCGTCACCGTGCCCTGCACATCCTGCGGCACCGCGCCTTCCGCCCCTTGTGGATGATCGGCAGCTTTGCCGCCTTCGGCGAAGCCATGGGCGACCCACGGCTCACGGCAGCGCTGGGCACGCACCTGGCCCATGGCGTGGCCACCCTGGCCAACGTGGTGGCAGCGGTATGCACCGGCTTGTTCATCCTGCGTTTCCGCCGGCCTATCGCTCATCTGATCCGCAACCAGCCGCTGTCGCGCCGCCTTACCCGGCGCACCCTCAGCGACACCATCGAGATTCTGGGCAGCTTCTGGTTCGTGCCCGCGCTGATCCTGGTGGCCATCTCGCTGTTCGCCACCTTCGTGTCGGCGGGCGACACCAGCACCGCATTGCGCCAGTCACTGATGTGCACGGTGCTGGTGGTGGTGTGCATGGTGCTCAACGGCCTGGTACGCCGGCATGCCGCCAACCCCAAGCGTGCCAGCAAGCGCCAGGCCGTGTATGCCGAGCGCCTGCGCAACTTTGGTTACCTGTTGCTGCACCTGTTCATCTGGCTGGTGTTCATCGAGCTGGGCCTGCGGGTGTGGGGCTTGTCGATGCTCAGCTTCGCCGAAGGTGACGGCCATGACATCAGCCTGCGCCTGCTGGGCCTGGCGACCACGCTGATCGTGGCCTGGCTGGTGTGGATCCTGGCGGACACGGCCGTGCACCATGCCCTGGTGCGCTCGCGCCGCGGCCTGGCCAACGCCCGTGCACAAACCATGATGCCGCTTATCCGCAACGTGATGTTCGTGTTCATCTTCATCATCGCGGTGATCGTGGCCCTGGCCAACATGGGCATGAACGTGACGCCGCTGCTGGCCGGTGCCGGTGTGATCGGCCTGGCGATCGGTTTTGGTGCCCAGTCGCTGGTCGCCGACCTGATCACGGGCCTGTTCATCATCATCGAAGACTCCCTGGCCATCGACGACTACGTGGATGTAGGCGGCCACCTGGGCACGGTAGAAGGCCTTACCATCCGTACCGTGCGCCTGCGGGACATCGATGGCATCGTGCACACCATCCCGTTCAGTGAAATCAAGAGCATCAAGAACTACTCCCGCGAGTTCGGCTACGCCATCTTCCGCGTGGCCATCCCGCACAGCATGAACATCGACCAGGCCATCACGCTGATCCGCGAAGTGGGGCAAAAATTGCGCAGCGACCCGCTGATGCGCCGCAACATCTGGTCACCGCTGGAATTGCAGGGCGTGGAGAGTTTCGAGTCGGGGTCGGCGATCTTGCGGGCGCGATTCAAGACTGCGCCAATCAAGCAATGGGAAGTGTCCCGGGCCTTCAACCTGGCGCTCAAGCGCCAGCTGGATGAGGCTGGGCTGGACCTGGCAACGCCACGATTGTCGGTGCAGGTGGTGACGGCCGGTGGTGGTGCCATGGCTGACACGGCGGCGTCCAGCTAGGGTACTGCCGCTGGCAAGCACAGGGGTCAGCCGGCTTGGGCACGGATGCGGATTGCATCGTGCCGCCAGTACTCGAGGTCGCAGTCGATCAGGTGACCGTGCTGGTCGCTGTTGACCCGGGTGATGTGCAAGCCCGGGCTGCCCACGGAAACTTTCAGCGCACCGGCCGCCTCGGTGGGCAAGGCGGTTGGCAGAATCTCGAAGCACACCTGCCCGTAGCGCAGCCCGTAGACCCGCTCGTAGATCTCGGTTAGCGAACGCCCCAGGTCCTGCTGCAGCACATCAGGGAAATACTGAGGGTTGAGGTAGTGCTCGGCATACAGTACCGCCCTGCCGTCGATCCGCCTTAGCCGGCAAATGCGTACCACACTGGACAACGGCGGCAGCTGCAGGCGCGCACAGATAGTGGCCGAAGCCGGTTGCAGCCGCGCAGACAGCAGCTCGGTGCTGGCCACCCGCCCCTGTTCACGCACCATGGCGTGAAAATGGCTGCGCTCGATCAAGTCGTAGGTCAGGCGTTGGGGGGCGACGAACCAGCCGCGGCGTTCTTCACGGTAGATCAGCCCTCGGGCTTCCAACTGCACCAGGGCCTCGCGCAGGGTGATGCGCGTGGTGGCAAACACCTCACTCAGGCGGCGTTCTGCCGGCAGCTTGCCGCCGGGCATCAGCAGGCCATGCTCGATCTGCTCTTGCAGGGCGTGGCAGATGGCTGTTACCGCCCGTGGTGGCATCGGCTGCATCAAAGGTTACCTATCTGGACTAGGCCAGCCCCACAACGGGGCATCTGGCACGTGCTGCAAGCCTATGCAGGGCGGATGAACATCCTGTGACAGGCTGTGCGCCGACGTTGCCAGAATCGGGCCAGGGCCGCCCGGACGCCGGCAGGAACTGGTCTACGCTGTAGTGCCAGGGGTTCGCCGCCAAATACCCAGGCCGGGCCCTACATCAAATTGTCACGCAAGCGGCCTACCTTGGCTCAAGGTTTGCTGACCTAGACCAAAGGCTGCAGACAACGGCTTCACTCATAACAACGTTCGGTTGCAGGCACCCACCCAAGGAGCTACGGATGAAAAAGTTGTTCATGGCGTCACTGCTCGGTTCGGCCATCGCATTCTGCACCACGGCCATGGCCGCAGAAGACCTCAAGGCACTCGAAGAAGCCGCCCGCAAGGAAGGCACCGTCAACAGCGTGGGCATGCCCGATGCCTGGGCCAATTGGAAAGGCACCTGGCAGGACCTGGCCAGCAAGTACGGGCTCAAGCACAGCGACACCGACATGAGTTCGGCGCAGGAAATTGCCAAGTTTGAAGCCGAGAAGGACAACGCCAGTGCCGATATCGGCGACGTTGGCGCCGCCTTCGGCCCCATCGCCATCGCCAAGGGCGTGAGCCAGCCGTACAAGCCCAGCACCTGGGACCAGATCCCGGAGTGGGCCCGTGACAAGGACGGCCATTGGGCGCTGGCCTATACCGGTACCATCGCCTTCATCATCAACAAGGACCTGGTGAAGGAAGGTGACCGCCCCACCACCTGGCACGACCTGGAAAAAGGCAAGTACAAGGTCGCCATCGGGGACGTCGGTACGGCCGCCCAGGCTGCCAACGGCGTGCTGGCGGCCGCTATTGCCTACAAGGGCGACGAAAGCAACGTAGCACCTGGCCTGCAACTGTTCACCAAGCTGGCCCAGCAGAAGCGCCTGTCGCTGGCCAACCCGACCATCCAGACACTTGAGAAGGGTGAAGTGGAAGTGGGCGTGGTATGGGACTTCAACGGCCTGAGCTACCGTGACCAGATCGACCCAAAGCGCTTTGAAGTGCTGATCCCTGCGGATGGCTCGATCACCTCGGGCTACACCACCATCATCAACAAATACGCCAAGCACCCGAATGCGGCCAAGCTGACCCGTGAGTACATCTTCAGCGACGCCGGGCAGACCAACCTGGCCAACGGCTACGCCCGGCCGATCCGCGCCGAGCACCTGAAGCTGCCGGCTGAGGTGCAGGCCAAGCTGCTGCCTAACGAGCAGTACGGGGCTGCGCAACCGATCAAGAATGCTGATGCCTGGGAGGCCACTTCCAAGAAGCTGCCGCAGCTGTGGCAGGAGCAGGTCATCATCGAGATGGAGTAGGGGCTGGGCTATCTGGCGCCTGAACGGGCCCTTTCGCGGGTAAACCCGCTCCCACAGGATCAACACCGGCTTTAGCCTTGTGTTGATCCTGCTGGAGCAGCACAGGCCTTGGCCTTGTGTTGATCCTGCTGGGGCAGCACAGGCCTTGGCCTTGTGTGATCCTGCTGGGGCAGCACAGGCCTTGGCCTTGTGTTGATCCTGCTGGGGCACCACAGGCCTTGGCCTTG
>NZ_BBIU01000013.1 GCF_000730645.1 Pseudomonas parafulva NBRC 16636 = DSM 17004
TAAGCCCATTCTCAATACCCACGCAAAGCTTCGAGCTTCAAGCTTCAAGCTTCAAACCTATCCAGAATGTGCTCATATACCGAGCAAACACTCTCAATAGATAAACAAACTTCCAATTCGAACACTAGAATTCGGCAAGGCGCCATACCTCATAAGCCGGCGTCTCATAAGGATGGCTCCCCTTGAGCGCAGCGACGACCTGAGCAATCAGGCCGTCAGCAACCACAAGCTCCACCTTCCACTCCTCCACCACCTCGACCTGGCCAGCCTGCCCAAGGTACGGCTGGCTGCCGTCCAACGGGCGAAACTGCCCCTGGCCCAAGGCCTGCCAAGCGCAGTGGTCATAACCACCGATGCGCCCGCCACCAGCGGCGAACACAGCAGCCTTGACCACCTCCACATGGCTGGCAGGGACAAAGAAGGCGAGCTTGTACACGCCTTAGTTCACCCACACCCGAGCATTGCGGAACATGCGCATCAGTGCCGCGTCTTCCTGCCACTCATCCGGGCGCCAGGAGTTCTGCACGGCACGGAACATACGCTCCGGGTGCGGCATCATGATGGTCACACGGCCATCGCGGCTGGTAAGGCCAGTGATACCGCGCGGCGAGCCGTTCGGGTTAGCCGGGTAGGCTTCCGTGACCTTGCCGTGGTTGTCGACGTAGCGCATTGCCACGCAACCGGAAACATCCGCTTCCACCAATGCCTCTTCGCTGGCGAACTCGGCATGGCCTTCACCGTGGGCGATGGCAATTGGCATGCGCGAACCGGCCATGCCCTGCAAGAAGATCGAGTTGGACTTCTGCACCTCGACCATGGCCACCCGCGCCTCGAACTGCTCGGACCGGTTGCGCACGAAGTGCGGCCAGTACTCGGTGCCCGGGATCAGCTCGTGCAGGTTGGACATCATCTGGCAACCGTTGCACACGCCCAGGGCGAAGCTGTCGCTGCGCTCGAAGAAGGCCTGGAAGGCATCGCGGGCGCGGCTGTTGAACAGCGCCGACTTGGCCCAGCCCTCACCGGCACCCAGCACGTCACCGTAGGAGAAACCACCGCAGGCGACCAGGCCCTTGAAGGCTTCGAAGTCGACACGGCCAGCCAGGATATCGCTCATGTGCACGTCGATGGCGGCGAAACCCGCGCGGTCGAAGGCGGCCGCCATCTCGACCTGGCCGTTGACGCCCTGCTCACGCAGGATGGCCACCTGTGGGCGAATGCCTTTCTTGATGTAGGGGGCAGCCACGTCATCGTTGACGTCGAAGCCCAGCTTCACCGACAGGCCAGGGTTGTCTTCTTCCAGCAACAGGTCGAATTCCTGGTCGGCGCAATCGGCGTTGTCGCGCAGGCGTTGCACCTGGTAGCTGGTTTCGGCCCACTGACGCTGCAGCATGCGGCGGTCGTCGTCGAACAGCACTTCGCCGTTCAGGCTGATGGACACCTCGGCGTTGTTGACCGGCTTGCCGATCACGGCCACGCACTGCTCGCCCAGGCCGGCGGCGCTGAACTGGGCCAGAACGTCCGGGGTGGCATCCTGGCGAACCTGGATCACCGCACCCAGCTCTTCGTTGAAGAGGATGGCGGCCACATCGGCCTTGCTGTCGGTCAGCGGATCGAGCTGCAAGTCCAGACCACAGTGGCCGGCAAAGGCCATTTCCAGCACGGTGGTCATCAGGCCGCCATCGGAGCGGTCGTGGTAGGCCAGCAGGTGGCCGTCTTCGTTCAGGCCCTGGATCACCGCGAAGAACGCCTTGAGGTCTTCGGCGTCGTCGACGTCGGGTGCCTGGGCTGCGATCTTGCCGTAGGTCTGGGCCAGGATCGAGGCGCCCATGCGGTTCTTGCCACGGCCCAGGTCGACCAGAATCAGGTCGGTCTCGCCCTTGTCCATACGCAGTTGCGGGGTGAGGGTCTTGCGGATGTCGGTGACCGGCGCGAAGCCGGTGATGATCAGCGACAGCGGCGAGGTAACGCTTTTCTCGACGCCCTCTTCGCTCCACTTGGTCTTCATCGACATCGAGTCTTTACCGACCGGGATGGTGATGCCCAGTTCCGGGCACAGCTCCATGCCGACGGCCTTGACGGTGTCGTACAGGCGGGCATCTTCACCCGGGTGGCCCGCAGCGGACATCCAGTTGGCCGACAGCTTGATGTCGGACAGCTTGTCGATGCGCGAGGCGGCCAGGTTGGTCAGGGTCTCGCCAATGGCCATGCGACCGGACGCCGGGGCATCCAGCAGGGCCAGCGGGGTGCGCTCGCCCATGGCCATGGCCTCACCGGTGTAGACATCGAAGCTGGTGGCGGTCACTGCGCAGTCAGCCACCGGCACCTGCCAGGGGCCGACCATCTGGTCGCGGGCGACCAGGCCGGTGATGGTGCGGTCACCGATGGTGATCAGGAAGCTCTTGCTGGCCACGGCCGGGTGGTTGAGCACGCGCTGAACGGCGCTGTCCAGGTCCAGCTCGCTAGGGTCGAAGTCATCCCCCAGCTCGGCTTCGCGGGTGACCGAGCGGTGCATACGCGGCGGCTTGCCCAGCAATACGTCCAGCGGCATGTCCACCGGGGTATTGCCGAAGTGGCTGTCGCTTACGGTCAGGTGTGGTTCTTCAGTCGCTTCACCGACCACCGCGAACGGGCAACGCTCGCGCTCGCAAATGGCCTGGAACCGCTCGAAGTCGCCAGCGCTGACGGCAAGCACGTAACGCTCCTGCGATTCGTTGCTCCAGATTTCGTGCGGGGCCATGCCCGGCTCGTCGTTAGGCACGTTGCGCAGTTCGAAGCGGCCACCGCGGCCACCGTCGTTGACCAGCTCGGGGAAGGCGTTGGAGATGCCACCCGCGCCCACGTCGTGAATGAAGGCGATGGGGTTGCTGTCGCCCAGCTGCCAGCAGCGGTCGATGACCTCCTGGCAGCGGCGCTCCATTTCCGGGTTTTCGCGCTGTACCGAGGCGAAGTCCAGGTCAGCCGAGCTGGCACCGGTAGCCACGGACGAAGCAGCCCCGCCGCCCAGGCCGATGAGCATGGCTGGGCCGCCGAGCACGATCAGCTTGGCACCAACGGTGATTTCGCCCTTCTGCACATGGTCTTCACGGATGTTGCCCATGCCGCCTGCGAGCATGATCGGCTTGTGGTAGCCGCGCACTTCTTCACCGTGGGGGGTGTTGATGGCTTGCTCGAAGGTGCGGAAGTAACCGGTCAGGGCCGGGCGGCCGAATTCGTTGTTGAACGCAGCGCCGCCCAGCGGGCCTTCGATCATGATGTCGAGGGCGTCGACGATGCGCTCGGGTTTGCCATAGGCCTGCTCCCATGGCTGCTCGAAGCCGGGGATGCGCAGGTTGGACACGGTGAAGCCGGTGAGGCCAGCCTTGGGCTTGGCACCACGGCCGGTGGCACCTTCGTCGCGGATTTCACCGCCTGAACCTGTCGAGGCACCCGAGAACGGAGCGATGGCGGTCGGGTGGTTGTGGGTTTCCACCTTCATCAGGATGTGCACCGGCTCCTGCACCGCACCGTACTGGCGGGTTTCAGGGTTGGGGAAGAAACGCCCGGCGACGTTACCGACGATGACCGAGGCGTTGTCCTTGTAGGCCGACAGCACGCCTTCGCTGTGCATCTGGTAGGTATTCTTGATCATGCCGAACAGGCTTTTTTCCTGGGCCTGGCCGTCGATGTCCCAACTGGCGTTGAAGATCTTGTGGCGGCAGTGCTCGGAGTTGGCCTGGGCGAACATCATCAGTTCGATGTCGTTCGGGTTGCGCTTGAGGCCCTGGAACGCATTGACCAGGTAGTCGATCTCGTCTTCGGCCAAGGCCAGGCCCAGGTCGATGTTGGCCTTGGCCAGCGCATCACGGCCACCGGCCAGGATGTCTACCGAGGTCATCGGCTTGGGCTGGGCATGGCTGAACAGGTCGGCGGCCTGCTCCAGCTGGCCGAGCACGCGCTGGGTCATGCGGTCGTGCAACTCGGCAGCGATGCGGCCGGCGTCGGCCTCGCTGAGGTTGCCGGCAACGTAATAGGCGATGCCGCGCTCCAGGCGCTGGATCGACTGCAGGCCGCAGTTATGGGCGATGTCGCTGGCCTTGCTCGCCCAGGGCGAGATGGTGCCCAGGCGCGGCACGACCAGGAACAGACGACCGGTGGGTTCCTGTACCGGTACGCTGGGGCCGTACTTGAGCAGACGGCCCAGCACCTGCTGCTGGTCGGCGGTCAGCTCGCCGTCGACATCGGCGAAGTGGGCGAATTCGGCATACAAACCAGTAACAGCGGGGACTTTCTGGCTCAGTTGCTCGAGTAATTTACCGTGGCGAAAGGCAGAAAGGGCAGGAGCGCCGCGCAGGATCAACATCGTCGGGACAGCCTCAGAAGGGGTGTACTTGGAGGCCGTGCATTCTAGCCTAATTCGATGGCTTCGGCACCCGCTCTGCGCCACGCCTGCCAAGCGGCCGAACCGGACTTTCGGGTCAGAAAAGCAGCGGCAAGTTGCAAGCGGCAAGCTGCAAGAAAGAGCGAACTGTGCCGCACCCGCTTTTTCTTGCAGCTTGCCGCTTGCAGCTTGCCGCTTGCAGCTTGCCGCTCAAAAGCCGCTATCAGACTCCCTGGTAGTTGTCGAGATATGGCGCAGCCAGTCCTTTGCGTATACTGCAACCTATGTTCGCCCACACTGCTTTGCGCCAGCGTTGCGCCAAATGGCTTTTCGCAACCGGTCTCTTTCTGCTGCTCGGTGCCTGCGTTGAAAAACCCAGCACCCTCGAGCGCGTGAAGGAGGACGGCGTGCTGCGCGTGGTCACCCGCAACAGCCCGGCCACCTACTTCCAGGATCGCAACGGCGAAACCGGCTTCGAGTACGAGCTGGTCAAGCATTTCGCCGACGATCTGGGCGTGAAGCTGGAAATCGAAACCGCAGACAACCTCGACGAACTGTTCGACGACCTGGGCAAACCGTCCGGGCCAGTCCTGGCGGCGGCGGGGCTGGTCACCAGCGAGCGGCGCAAGGCCCAGGCCCGGTTCTCCCACCCCTACCTCGAGGTGACCCCCCAGGTCATCTACCGCAACGGCCGCCCACGCCCTACCGATGCCCAGGGCCTGGTGGGCAAGAAGATCCTCGTGCTCAAGGGCAGCAGCCATGCCGACCAGCTGGCCGAATTGAAAAAGCAGTACCCCGGCCTGCAATACGAGGAATCCGATGCCGTCGAGGTGGTCGACCTGCTGCGCATGGTGGACGAAGGCCAGATCGACCTGACCCTGGTGGACTCCAACGAACTGGCCATGAACCAGGTGTACTTCCCCAACGTGCGCGTGGCCTTCGACCTGGGCGACACACGCGACCAGCGTTGGGCCGTGGCACCTGGCGAAGACAACAGCCTGCTCAACGAGGTGAATGCATTCCTCGACAAAGCGCAGAAAAACGGCACCCTGCAGCGCCTGAAAGACCGCTACTATGGGCACGTCGACGTGCTGGGCTATGTGGGCGCCTACACCTTCGCCCAGCACCTGCAGCAGCGCCTGCCCAAATATGAAAAGCACTTCAAAAGCTACGCCAAGGTCGAGCAGGTGGACTGGCGCCTGCTGGCAGCCATTGGCTACCAGGAGTCCATGTGGCAGCCGGAAGTCACTTCCAAGACCGGCGTGCGTGGCCTGATGATGCTGACCCAGCGCACGGCCCAGGCCATGGGCGTGTCCAACCGACTGGACCCCAGGCAAAGCATCCAGGGCGGCGCCAAGTACTTCATGAAGATCAAGGCCGAGCTGGACGACAGCATTCAGGAACCGGACCGCACCTGGTTCGCGCTGGCAGCCTACAACGTGGGCACCGGGCACCTTGAAGATGCACGCACCCTGGCCAAGCGTGAAAAGCTCAACCCCAACAAATGGCTGGATGTGAAGAAGATGCTGCCACGGCTCGCGCAAAAGCAGTGGTATCGCCAGACCAAATACGGGTACGCCCGCGGCGGCGAGCCGGTGCACTTCGTCGCCAACATTCGGCGGTACTACGACATCCTGACCTGGGTGACCCAGCCCCAGCTGGAAGGCCAGGTGGCCGAGGGCAACCTGCATGTACCTGGGGTGAACAAGGACAAGCCTGCGGAGCAGGCTCCGCCGATGTAAGCTCGCGGGCCCTGTCGCCTGCAAGCCACCGCACAAGGCTCATGGATTTAGCAGGGCCCTGTGGAGCAACTGTCTTCCACAATAATCTCAAAGTTAGCGCAATCACTGTGGGAGCGGGCTTACCCGCGAACACCGGCGAAGCCGGTGCCATACACCGCGGTGTCTGCTTCGCGGGTAAACCCGCTCCCACAGGTGTCGTGGTGTGCTTGAGAGATCGGTGGCTTGCCGAGATCAGGGCCAGAGCCGCTCAGCCCTTGGCGCGGCGAGCCTTGAAGAACTCGCTCAAGATCTGCCCGCACTCCTCGGCCAGTACCCCGCCCTCGAACATCACGCGATGGTTGAGAAAGCCTTGGTTGAAGAACTGGCCCTGGCTTTGCACGATACCCGCCTTTGGCTCCAGCGCCCCGTATACCACCCGCGCCACCCGCGAATGCACAATCAGCCCCGCACACATGCTGCAGGGCTCAAGCGTCACGTAAAGCGTGCTGCCCGGCAGGCGGTAATTGCTGACCGCGTGCGCGGCAGCACGGATGGCCACCATTTCGGCGTGCGCGCTGGGGTCGCTGTCGGTGATCGGCCGGTTGAAGCCTTGGCCAATCACCTGGCCATGTTGCACCAGCACCGCCCCCACCGGCACTTCACCCAGTTGCGCACCCTCGGCGGCCAGGGCCAGGGCCATGCGCATGAAGTCCTGGTCACGGCTGCGGTCGATGATCTGCGGGCGCATCAAACCACCGCGATCGCGGCCATCAGGCCGGTTTCCATGTGGTCGATGACATGGCAGTGGAACATCCAGGTGCCAGGGTTATCGGCCACCAGCGCCACCTGAGCACGCTCGTTGCGGCCCAGCAGGTAGGTGTCGGTAAACCAGGGCTCCTTGATGTCGTGGCGATTCGACCCGATCACCTTGAAGCTCATGCCATGCAGGTGAATGGGGTGCTGGTACTGGGTCATGTTCTTCAGCTCGAAGATGTAGCTCTTGCCCTGTTTGAGCGTAGCGATCGGGCGGTCGGCGCAGGTCTTGTCGGTGATATCCCAGGCCTGGCCGTTGATCTGCCACAGGCTGGGGGGCTTGCCCTGGTCGGTACCTACCGACACCTTGCCCGCCCATTCGAAATTGAAGTTCAGCTTTTCGGCATTCTCCAGGTCCGGCTCGGCGATCGGGTTGGCGGGCAATGCCGCCGGCCAGTCACCGGGGGTGTCGTTGCTGGCCACCGAACGCAGGGTACCCAAACGTACAAAACCGTCGCGCAGCGAGATCTCTTCACCCGCCTGGGGAATGCGAATGGCCAGGCAGATGCGCATGCCTGGGCCAAGCCAGTACTCATCCTCCAGCGGCCGCGGCGTAATAGGGTTGCCATCCAGCGCATACACCCGTGCCTCGCAGTTGCCCTTGAGGTTGAGCCGGTAGGTCCAGGTGTTGTCCAGGTTCAGCAGCCGTACCCGCACCACTTGCCCGGCCGGCAACTCGGTGACGGCATCGGCCTGGCCGTTGATGGTGATCAGCCGCCCGGCGGTGCCGTTGCGCGCAGCTTCGCGCGGGACGCTGAAGGGCATCCAGGCGCCCTGCTCGTCCACATGCCAGGTTTTCAGGCTGAGGGTGCGCTCGTGCTGGAAGCCCGTGGGCTCGCGCTCCTCGACAATCAGCGGCCCAACCAGGCCACGGCCAAGCTCTTCGGAGCTGCTGACGTGAGGGTGGTACCAATAGCTGCCGGCGTCTGGCACGCGGAACTTGTAGTCGAAATACTCCCCCGGTTTGACCGGCAATTGCGATACGTAGGGCACGCCGTCCATTTCCAGCGGCAGGCGGATGCCATGCCAGTGGATGGTGGTTTCGATCGGCAGGTGGTTGATGAAGCGTACCCGCAGCCAGGTGCCCTGACGCACCCGCAATTCGGTACCCGGGGCGCTGGGGCCAAAGGCCCAGGCCTCGGTCTTGTACCCGGCCACCAGCTCTACCTCCAGCGGCGCCGCAATCAGCTCGTAGTCGTGGCCCGCGTTATCGTCCTCGACCTTGCCCAGCCAGTACCGTGCAGCGCCACCGGCGCCCAGGCCAACCACAACCAGGCCGGTCAGGCCTTTGAGCATTTGTCGACGGGTGAAGGACATGCAGCGGGAACCTCGTGTTAGGCGCTATCAAGCTGCCAGCATGGCTGACGATCAAGGGCGAATACGATACACCTGCATTTGCGAAAGATTAAGTGAAGTGTTGCCGCAGCGCCCACCGCGTCCCGCAAAGCGGGTTGCAATACGGAAAATGCCGCGCTTAATATACGAACAATTCCCATTTACACCTCACTCGACAACCCGACGCCATGAGCATGCAGGACGCCTCTCTCAACACCCAGGTTTCCCACCTTTACCAGGCCCAAAGCCAATGGTTGCACGGCTGGCTACGCCCGCGTGTGAACTGCCGTCACCTGGCCGCCGACCTGGTCCAGGACGTGTTCATCCGGGTGCTCACGGCAGCGGATGCTGCAGCCAAGTTGAGTGCCGTGCGCGAGCCCAAAGGTTACCTGGCTGCCATTGCCCGGCGGCTGATGATTGATCGGCTGCGCCGCGCCCACCTGGAAAAAGCCTGGCTCCAAGTGATGGCCGAACAGCCCGAAGCGTTGCAAATGCCCCCCGAACAGCACTTGGCGTTGCTGGAAACGCTGTATGAACTGGATGCCATGCTTGCCGCCCTGGGAGAACCGGTGCGTCAGGCATTTCTGCTGTCCCAGGTGGAGGGCATGCCCTACAAGCACATTGCGACGACACTGGGCATCTCCGAGATGAGCGTACGGCGCTACATCACCAAGGCCGCTGAACACTGCATGCTCTACAGCCTGAGCCACGGGCTGTGAACCCTGCGCTAGGCCCCGGGCAGTTGGCTGCGTTGCGCCAGGCTGCCGAATGGCTGTGCCAGCTCAACAGCGGCGACGCCCGACAAAGCGATCACCACGCCTGGCAGCAGTGGCACGATGCAAGCCCGGACAACGCCTGGGCCTGGCAGCAGGCTGAGCGCCTGCAGGGCCGCATGACCGGGCAGGCCCTGCCCGTGGCCCGCCGCGTGCTGGACGTCAGTGCCGAGCATCGACGTGCCAGCAGGCGGCGGGTGATCAAGGCAGGCATGGTGCTGCTGGGTGGTACTGCGCTAAGCCTGGGCGGCTATCAGCAACGCACGACCCTGCCTTGGCTGGCCGACTACCGCAGCGGTGTGGGCGAGCAACTCAAGCTGAACCTTGGCAACGGCACCACCGTGCGCCTGAACACAGACACCGCGTTGGATGTGAGCGACACGCCAACGGGCACCCGCCTGAAGCTGCGCCAGGGGGAGATCATGGTGCAGGTGCCCCTCGGCCAGCAGTGCCAGGCGCAAACCACCCACGGGCGCGTAGACACCCAGGCCTGCCGCTTCTCGCTGCGGGTGCTGGAGACCAGCACCCGCCTGAACGTGCATCAGCAGCAGGCACGGGTCACCCTGCCCAGCGGCCAATCACTGGTTGCCAGCCAGCAGCAGCGCTGCGAATTCGACCGTGAGCGCTTCAGCCCGCTGCTCGCCCTGCCGGCCGGCAGCGACGCCTGGGATCAGGGCCTGATCATTGCCAACGGGCTACGGCTGGACCAGCTGTTGGCCGAGCTGTCCCGCTATCGCCCGGGCTGGCTGCACTGTGGGCCGGACGTGGCCGGCCTGCGCGTGAGCGGCACTTTCAGGCTGGACGACACCGAGCAGGCCCTGCGCGCCATCACCAGCGCCCTGCCCGTACGTGTGCAAGCGCGCACGCGCTACTGGGTGACGGTGGTCCGCGCCTGAATTGCTCCGTTACCTGAACACATTGCCTTGGCTCGTTCGACTTACAGGTGATGCCAGCACGGGCTGGCCCGGATCCCTTGAGAGAACACCATGACGCCCAAGCCTCTGCCCCGTTCGCGCACTCACCTGCTGCTTGCTCTGTTGCTCGCCGGCCCTGCCAGCATACTGGCTGCGCCGCTGCAGCAGTACCAGGTAGCACAGGGTGAACTGGATGCAGCGCTGACGCAGCTTGCCGCCCAGGCCGGCGTGGTGCTGTCGTTCGACACGCGCCTTGCCGCCGGCAAGCGCACCCCAGGCCTCAGCGGGCAGTACTCGTTGGACCAGGCCCTGGCGCAGCTGCTGCGTGGCACCGGCCTGCAAGCTATCCGCGAGCGTGACGGCCGCTACAGCCTGGTCAGCGCCCAACAGGGCGACGCCCTGGAACTGGCGCCCAGCACCGTCAACGCCGACGGCCTGGGGGACGTTACCGAAGGCTCCGGCTCGTATACCACCGGCTCGGTTTCGGTGGGCAAAGCGCCCCAGGCGATCAAGGACACCCCGCAAACCGTCAGCGTGATCAGCCACCAGCGTCTGGAGGACCAGAAGCTCACCACCGTGACCCAGGCAATGGCGCAGACCACGGGCATCAGCCTCTATGAGGGCAGCCTGACCTCCACCCGCTACCTGTCACGAGGTTTCGAGGTGACCAACTTCCGCATTGATGGCGGCGCCTCCATGGTCGATGGCGTGTGGAAGAATGCCGACACCGCCATCTTTGACCACCTTGAAGTGCTGCGCGGGGCAGACGGCCTGTTCGCCGGTGCCGGCGAGCCGGGCGGCACCGTCAACTTCGTGCGCAAACGCCCTACCTTCACCCCCCAGGTCAACTTCACCACTTCGGCTGGCCGTTGGGATGACTACCGCAGTGAACTGGATGCCGGCGGCCCTTTGGCTTTTGACGGCAAACTGCGGGGTCGGGCCGTGGTCGTCAGCCAGAACAAGCAGTCGTTTATGGACGATGCCGGCGCCAACCACGACCTGTTCTACGGCGTGCTGGAGGCAGACCTGACCGACAGCACCAACCTGCTGCTGGGCCTGACCCACAGCCGTTATCGCGACAGCGACCAGGCCTATGGCCTGCCCCGCTACAGCACCGGCGCCGACCTGAAACTGCCACGCAGCACGTTCCTTGCAGGCGCCCACGATTACCTGCTGCAACGCAACGACACCTACTTCGCCAACCTGAAGCAGCAACTGGGCGAAGACTGGAGCCTGAACCTGGATACGCTCTACAGCCGTACCCGCTCGCTGCGGGACTACTACAACTTCAACGGCGCCATAGAGCCGTCGACCGGGTCGGGCAGTGCGGCCACCTGGGGCGGCCAGAACGCCAAGGCGCATGAACGGTCGGTGGACGTGTCCCTGCGCGGCACGTTCAGCGCATTGGGCCTGGAACACAGCCTGGTCGCTGGCTGGATGTGGCATGACTACGAAAGCCGTACGCCCTTGTGGTCGTCTGACCCTGTCAGTGTTGCCAACATCTTCAGCTTCAACCCGCACGATTATCCGAGCCTTAAGGGCCAGGGGTTCTATGACGGCAGCAACAAACTGCACCGGCGCAGTGACGGCTTCTATACCAACCTGCGCGTGCAACTGGCTGAACCGCTGCACGTATTCATCGGCGCCAGCCTCACCCACTACCTTGACACCTACGCGTACACCACCCGGGAATCGAACGAATTCATCCCAACCCGCTACGAAGACCGCAATGTGCTGGTGCCCTACACCGGCCTCACCTATGCGCTCACGCCCGAGTGGACCGCCTATGGCAGCATCAGTGAAATCTACAAGTCCCAGGCCGATCGCCTGGCCGGCCCATTGCCAGGCAGCGGTGCGCTGGACCCGATCACCGGCCGCAGCCACGAACTGGGCCTCAAAGGCGCCCTGTGGGACGGCCAGGTCAACACCTACGTGGCGCTGTACGCCATCAAGCGCGAAGGCGAAGCGGTACGCGACCCGAACAGCGGCGCAGCCAGCGACCCCAATACCGGGGCCAGTTGCTGCTATGTGCGTGAAGGCGAGGTCACCAGCAAAGGCATTGATTTCGAAATCAGTGGCCAGGTGCTGGAGCGCCTGCAAGCGACGTTCGGCTACACCTACAACCACCTGGAAAAAAGCAGCAGCGCGCTGAGCTACACCTCGCTGACGCCCAGGCACCTGGCCAAGCTGTTTGCTACCTACCAGCTACCCGGGCAGTGGTCGGCGCTCAAACTGGGCGGTGGAGTGACCACCCAGAGCGCGACTTACGTCGAGGGCACTGCATTGGTGCGCGGCAGCGACGGCAACCTGAGCCAAGGCCAGGACTACAGTTTCAGCCAGGCCGGTTACACGCTGTGGAACGCGTTCGCCAACTACAAAATCGACAAGCACTGGGATGTCGCTGTCAACGTGGAGAACCTGTTCGACAAACGCTACTACTCCACGGTGGGCTACTCGGATTACGCCAACTTCTACGGCGAACCCCGACGTTACATGGTGACGCTCAGCGGGCGCTTCTAACGGTTGCAGCGCGCCCATGCAAAGCGCGCCACAGGCCCTTAACGCCCTGTGCGCGCCGCTGCCCATTCGTGGTGCAGCAAGGCGTACTGCTGGGTGTTTTCGTAGATCGGCAGCCCGTCCTGGTCGTTCTTGAACGTCACGAACTCTTTGAAGACGCCTTCGCGGCGCATGCCGAGCTTCTCGCACAGACGCTCGGATGACCTGTTGGTGTCTTCCACATAGGCGTACAGCCGGCGCGCCGCACGCTGCTCGAACAGGTGGGCGAACAACTGGGCAGCGGCCTCATAGGCATAGCCTTGGCCCCCGAAGGCTGGGTTGAAGTTCCAGCCCACCGAGAACGTATCGTCCTCGGCTTCAGCGAACAGATCGCCAATCAGCTTGCCGGAGGTACGCAAGCATACCGCCAGGTACTTGCTGCCGGATGCCCGGTCCAGCGCTTCGCACTCGGCCGCCTGCAGGTTCGCGAGGGCGAGCGACAAGAAGCAGCTGGAGACGGGTTGATGCAGGTACTCGAAAAGATCAGCCGCATCTTCCTTGGCGAATGGCCTCAAGATCAGCCGCTCGGTTGCAATGACTTCCATCTGCGTCTCCTGGCGCTCAACGGCGCACTGGGTGAGCTGACGATTATATTGACATGCGCCGCGTATGCAAATTAACGTACGCGGCGTATGCGATTTGTTCAGGAAAGCCCATGACCCAGCCACAACGGCGCACCCGCTCCAGCATGATCGAGGAAACCCGTGCCAAGCTGGTGGCGATCGCGCGGCAGGTGTTTGCCAGCCAAGGTTTCGCCAATACCTCAATGGACGACTTCACGGCGCAGGTGTGCCTGACCCGTGGGGCGCTGTACCACCATTTCGGCAACAAAGAGGGGCTGCTGATCGCGGTCATCGAGCAAATCGAGGCGGAAGTGGGCGAACGCCTGCAAGCTGTCTCCGACGCGGCCCCTACGCCCTGGGAGGGTTTCCGCCGCCGCTGCCGCACGTACCTGGAGCTGGCGCTGGAGCCGGAAATACGCCGGATCATCCTGCAAGATGCCCGCGCGGTGTTTGGCGATGTGCCCCCCGCTGCGCGCTCGGTCGGCGTTGCCGCTTTGCAGCAGGCGCTGGACGGGCTGGTCGCCGAGGGCAGCGTGGCGCCACTGCACACCGGGGTGACTGCGCGGATGATCTATGGCGCGGTCACCGAAGCGTCATTCTGGATCGCCGAGCCGGACGCCGAAATCGAAACACGCCTGGGCGAGGCCCTCGACAGCCTGGATCGCCTGTTGGGCAACCTGCTTACCCGCTGACGCCACCCTGCCAGGAGAAACACAATGCAATGGCGCAACACCGCCACCCGTTTTGGCGCCCTCGCCAAGTTTTTTCACTGGACCACCGCCGCCGCGTTCATCGCCGCCTACATCGTGGTCTATTACGTCATCTGGTTCATGGACGACACCTCGCCAGAGTCCTGGCCCGTGCTGAACGTGCATTGGGCGCTGGGTTTGCTGGTAGGTTTCCTGGTGCTGCCGCGGCTGCTGTGGCGCCTGCTGCAGGTACAGCCACATAGCCCGCCTGGCTCGAAGCTCGAGCACCGGCTGGCGCAGGTAGCCCATTGGGGGCTCTACGGGTTGCTGATCGTCATGCCGCTGACCGGCTACTTGGGCACAGGGGCGCCTACGGACTACGGCGTGTTCAGCGTGACAGGCTTCAACGAGACAGCCGCGTTTGCGTGGATCAGTGCCACGTATGGGGTGAGCTATGAAGCGTTCGAAGTTCCCATCGACGATATTCACCACTTCATCGGCAAATGGGTGGCGTGGGGGGTGGTCGGGCTGCACATAGTGGCGGCGGTGTTCCACCATCGGGTACGGCGTGACGATGTACTGGTGCGTATGCTGCCGGGTCACTGAGCCACAAGCGGTACAGGGGTTGCCTCTTCGCGAGCAGGATGCAGGCTTTCGAAGCAGGCATTACCCCTGCAAAGATTACTTATTTCTTGGCAGCCAGGTAATCGGTGAGGAAGGCTTCGGCATTACCCTGCTGTGACAGGCCTTCCGAATAGCCCACCGGGCGCGGCTGCGCTTCGCCGGGCAGGTACAGCTCGCCGCCCCATGTGCCCTGCACGATCAGCGCGACGAATTTCTTGCCGTCAACGGTGGTCCAGTAGCGCGTGTCCTTGCTGGTCTTTTCAACGTGCATTTTCTGAATGCGCATATCCCAGTCGTGGTCGATGCCTTCTACCTGCACCAGCGCCTCGTTGGCGGCGCGGTCGCCAATACGCAGCGTCCAGACCTTGGCACCTTCAGTGCCCAGGTAAGCGACAACATGCTTTGCCACTTCAGGGCGCTCCTCGGCCTGAGCCTGGCCGAACCACAAGCTGAAGCAAGCAGCCAGCAAAGCTGGCCATTTAAGATAACCGGTCATGATTTTGTTTCCTGATGTGCAACAAACGCGTATTGAAAGCCTCAATATGCACGCTGCCAAGCCACCTGCCCGACCCTCACAACAATCAGCCGGCTGATCACAACGGCCATTACCGAAAATGGGCGCGCGGTCCCATTTCTGCCCTACGCAACCCTAACGAGAACCACTGCCGCCATGCAATCGCTGACACCTTACCTGGACACCACCTTCAGTTTCGACAGCCCCGGCTCGCTGGCCCAGGCTGGCGTGCTGGATACGCGTGCAGCGCAGGTAATGGGCAGCGCCACAGGGCACTATCGGGCGCAGACGGTGCGGGAGGGTTTGCAGTACTTCGATTGCCATCTGTATTTTGCAGAACCCCTGCGCATCGACAAGGTGCTACCCGAAAGCCTGTGCATCGTGCAGGTGTTCGACGGGGTATGGCAGCACAAGGTAGATGGCACGCTGAACCAGTACGATGCCGGCCGTTTGCATGTTCTGGGCTTGAGCGAAAGCCTGGAGGCTCAAGACCAGTTGCCGGCCCACAGCCATGCGCGCATGGCGGGTGTGCGTATTGCCGGCGATGCGCTGCGCGAGCTGGCCCAGGACGATGTGCAGTTCAAGCCGCTGCTGGCGCTGATGGGCAACGGCATGCAGTTCAACCAACTGCCCCAAAGCCCCTCCTTGAGCCGTCTGTTCCAACAGCTATACCGCTCGCCCTACCACGGCAGCTTGAGGCGCTTGCACTATGAAAGCCTCAGCCTGGGGATCGTTGTGGAGTTGGCCAGCCATCTGTCTGGCCTGGCCCCAAAACCCACGCTGCACGAAGATCGCAGCCGCAGTGACCTGGCACTGGAAACACGCCGTTTGCTCGACAGCAGCCCTACTGCCCCGCCAACCGTCGCCCAGCTTGCCCGCCAGTTGAACGTGAGCGAAACCACCCTGCGCCGTACGTTCAACCAGCAGTTTGGGTATTCCATCCTGCAGCATGTACGGCGGCAGCGCCTGGAGCTCGCACGGCTGCTCGTGCTGGAGCGCAAGTGGCAGATCTCGCAGATTGCCTACCATGTCGGCTATGCCAACCCGGCCAATTTCTGCCATGCGTACAAGGCCTATTTCGGGCACACCCCGGGTTCCGAATAAGGCCTTGCTCGCCGCGACAGCTTCACACGGTAATGGGGTCGACCTTGTCCACGTCGATTTCCATGTCCGCCAGCGCCTTGGCTACCACATCGCGGCCAAGCACCCCGTCGTCCGCCAACGCCTTCAGCGCTGCCAGCACCACAAATTGCCGGTCCACCTCAAAATGTCGACGTAGCGCCTCGCGGGTGTCGGACTGACCGAAGCCGTCGGTACCCAGCGCCACGAAGCGACGGTTACCCACCCACGGCCTGATTTGATCGGCATGGATCTTCATGTAATCCGTAGCCACCACCACCGGGCCAGGGTGGCCTTCCAGCACTTCGGTCAGGTAAGGCACTTTGGGCTCATCCAGTGGGTGCAACAGGTTCCAGCGCTCGGCCTGCTGGGCATCGCGCCGCACCTCGGTGAGGCTGGTCGCGCTCCAGATTTCGCTGCTGACCCCGTAATCACGTGCCAGGATATCGGCCGCCGCGATGACCTCGGGCAGGATCGAGCCGCTGCCCATCAGCTGGACATGGCGCTTTTCGTTGCTGGCGTGCTCGATGGGCAACCGGTACAGGCCCTTGAGGATACCCGCCTCGCTACCCTGCGGCAGGTCGGGGTGCGGGTAGTTCTCGTTGAGCACGGTGATGTAGTAGTAGATGTCTTCCTGCTCGACGTACATGCGGCGCATGCCGTCGTGCACGATCACTGCCAGCTCGTAGGCGTAGGTGGGGTCGTACGACACGCAGCAAGGCACGGTAGCCGACATCACATGGCTGTGGCCGTCGTCGTGCTGCAAGCCTTCGCCCATCAGCGTGGTGCGCCCCGACGTAGCGCCCAGCAGGAAACCACGGGCGCGCGCATCGCCTGCGGCCCACAGCAGGTCGCCAACACGCTGGAAGCCGAACATCGAGTAGAAAATGTAGAACGGCAGCGTCATGACGCCGTGGTTGGCATACGAGGTACTGGCGGCAATCCACGAGGACGTGGCACCCGACTCGTTAAGGCCCTCCTGCATGATCTGGCCGTCTACGCTCTCTTTGTAGTACGACAGCGTACCGGCGTCCTGTGGGGTGTAGAGCTGGCCCACATGGGAGTGGATGCCGATCTGGCGGAACAGGTTTTCCATGCCGAAGGTACGTGACTCGTCCGGCACGATGGGCACCACAAGCTTGCCGATGTTCGGGTCCTTCAACAAGGTGCTGAGGATGCGCACAAAGGCCATGGTGGTGGAAATGGAGCGCTCGCCCGTGCCCTTGAGCTGAGCGTCGAGCGTGGACAACGGCGGGATTTGCAGCGGCTCCACCTGAGCGTGGCGGGCCGGCACCTGGCCACCCAGGCTGTCGCGGCGGCCTTTGAGGTAGCGGGCCTCTACGCTGTCATCCGCTGGGCGCAGGTAAGGCAGTTCACCGAGCTGGTCGTCAGTCAGTTCCAGGCCAAAGCGATGGCTGAATGCCTTAACCGCATCGGCGCCCATCTTCTTCAACTGGTGGTTGATGTTCTGCCCTTCACCCGCCTCCCCCATACCGAACCCTTTGACCGTTTTGGCCAGGATCACCGTGGGCCTGCCTTTATGACGGGTGGCCGAGGCATAGGCGTTGTAGACCTTGACCGGGTCATGGCCGCCGCGTGACAGCTTCCAGATCTGCTCATCGCTCAGGTCGCTGACCAGCTCCAGCAGCTCAGGGTACTTGCCAAAGAAGTGCTCACGTACGTAAGCGCCGTTCTGCGACTTGTAGGTCTGGTACTCGCCATCCACGCATTCCATCATGCGCTGGCGCAGCAAGCCGGTTTTGTCCTTGGCCAGCAGTGCGTCCCAGCCACTGCCCCAAATCACCTTGATGACGTTCCAGCCAGCGGCGCGGTACAGGCTCTCGAACTCCTGGATCACTTTGCCGTTGCCGCGCACCGGGCCATCCAGGCGTTGCAGGTTGCAGTTGACCACGAAGATGATGTTGTCGAGCTTTTCGCGGCCGGCCAGCGAGATGGCGGCCAGCGACTCGGGTTGGTCCATCTCCCCATCGCCGAGAAACGCCCAGACCTTGCGGCCCTGATGCTCCTTCAGCCCACGGCTTTCGAGGTAGCGCATGAAACGCGCCTGGTACGCCGCAGTGATCGGGCCCAGGCCCATGGATACCGTCGGGAACTGCCAGAAGTCCGGCATCAGGCGCGGGTGCGGATAGGAAGACACACCATCACGGTCGGTTTCGCGGCGGAAGTTGTCCAGTTGCTCCTCGGTCAGACGCCCTTCGGTATAGGCGCGGCCATAGATGCCGGGTGCCGAGTGGCCTTGTATGTAGACCATATCGCCCGCAAAGGTGTCGCTGCGGCCACGGAAGAAGTGATCGAACCCCACGTCATACAGCACCGCCGCCGAGGCATAGGTGGCGATATGGCCACCAACGCCGGAATGCTTGCCGGCGCGCAGCACCATGGTTAGCGCGTTCCAGCGGATGTAGGCGTTCAGGCGTTTCTCGACATCCAGGTCACCCGGGTAAGGCAGCTCGCGCTCGGGGGGGATGCTGTTGACATACGGGGTGGTCACCCGCCCGTGGAAGTCGCCGTGCACGGAAACGTCGAAGTCGAGCAGCTGGTCGATCAGGAAGTGCGCGCGTGGGCGCCCCTCGACCTCGACGACCGATGCAATCGAATCGATCCATTCGCGGGTTTCTTGAGGGTCTTCATCGCGAAGCGGATAGCCCTGCGCCATTGGTCACTCTCCTTGATGTGGCATCAGCTGGTCGTTGTTCAACCAACCCTTAGTTGCACTTGCAATTAAATCTATCGTCAATGTCTGTATGATTGCAACTGCAATGAACAGCCCTGACCTGGAAGAACCCATGACCATCCCGACGCCAGACCTCTGGTACAGCTTCATCCGTGCGCACCGCTGCCTCATCCGGGAAATCGAGCGGCGCCTGGCCGAACAGGGGCTGCCGCCCTACGCGTGGTACGACGCCTTGTGGGGGATCGAAAGCGGCGAAGAGGGCGCGCGGCGCATGCACGAGCTGGCCGACGTCATGGCCATCGAACGCTACAACCTGACCCGCCTGGTCGACCGCTTGGAGAAGGAAGGCTACGTGGCCCGGGAGAAAGCGGCCGAGGACGGACGCGGTGCAATTGCCCGTATCACAGACAGCGGCCGGGACCTGCGCAAACGGATGTGGGCGGTGTACAAGCACTCCGTCGAAGAGCTGTTTCTGGTGGCATTCGACGAGGAACAACAGCGCGTCTTCGCCAGTGCATTGGAGCAGGCGAGCGGTAACGCTCGCCTGTCGCCAACCCCCGGTCAGGCCAAGCGGTAGCGCGACAGCGCCTCGCTCACACTTGCAGTGCCCACTTCGCCACGCTCGGCCAAGGCGCGCAGCACCGTGACCACGATCCAGTGGCGATCGAGGTGCTGGTTAGGGTCCAGGCTATCGGCACCCAATGCCGTGAAGGGCGCCGCGACATAGGCCCCGAGCTGCGCTGCGACGAACTCGGCATAACCCGTGACCGCCACCACCGGCACCTCACTGGTACCCAGGCACTGTTGCAGGTGGCAACTGACAGGCGGCTCGGCGCGCTGCAGGCGCCTGGACCGGGCCTGCCGCTCGGCATCACGTGCCAGCCGTGTGTAGCTGGGGCAACTCCAGACCTCTGCATCAAGCCCCCACTCCCCGTGCAGCAAAGCCGCCGCCGCGCGCACCTCGCGCAGCATCAGCCCTGCTCCCAGCAAGCGCACCTGTGCCACGGCCCCCTCAGATGCCGACGTCAGGCGGTACATGCCCAGGTGCGCGGCCGAACGGTCGCAGGCCAGCCCTTCGCCAGGGATATCGTGCAACGTCATGTAGCAGAAGCCTGGCGCGCCTTCCAGATACAGCTCGTGCAGTGCACCGACCAGAATCGCCTTGGCCTCATCCCCGCAGGCCGGGTCGAACGGCGTGCACCTGCGGTTGGACGCCAGCCACAGAGGCAGCCAGGGATGCGCGCCCTTCGCCCAGCGCGACGGTGAGGACTCGATATCATTGAGGATGATCCCGCGTTCAGCCGTCTGGGCAGTCAGCATGGACACCTCGGCCGACGTCGGTGCCTGGGTCATGTAGAAAAGCGGGCGCTCGTCGCGGCGCGACTGCTCGCTGAACCACAAGGGCCATGCGCTGATCGCCGTACCGCCCTGGGGGTCGGTGGCGCGGTCGTTGATCATCCAGAACTGCCCACTGGTCGTGGCACTGCCCTGCAGTCGCTTGAGCAAATCAAAGACCGTGAACAGCGGCGAGCCGTGAGTGCCCGCCTTGTCCCGGTACCCCCGCTCGATCTCGGCGATGCAGGCTTGAGCGGCCGACATGGTATTGGGGGTGTGCTGTAGGCGCAGGTGGTCCATCCTTGAAACTCCTCATGCAGGTCTTGCGATCTGCAATAGGGATAATGCAGACTGATTGCAAATGCAACCACAAAGGAAGGATCCTATGGCTACGTCTGCATCGCTGCGCCTGTACACCGCCGACACCCCAAACGGCCAGAAAATCTCGATCGCTCTGGAAGAACTGGGGCTCGACTACGAGCAGACCGACCTCGACCTGGGCAAGGGCGACCAGAAGCAGCCCGACTTCGTGAAGCTCAACCCTAACGGCAAGATCCCCGTGCTGGTCGATACCGCACAGGGGCGCACCTTGTTCGAGTCAGCGGTAATCCTCACCTACCTCGCCGAGCAACAGGGGCAACTGGGCGGTGAACAGGGCGTGGACAAGCTGCTGATCCAGCAATGGCTGAGCTTTCAAATCGCTAGCATCGGCCCGATGCTGGGGCAACTGTGGTGGTTCAGGCACGGCACCGATGTCAAAAATGCCCAGGCGCTGGAGCGCTATACCCGCGAGTCCTTGCGCCTGTACGGGGTGGTGGAGGGCGAACTGAGCAAGCGCCCATTCATTGCGGGAGACCGCTACACCATTGCCGACATCGCGCTGTTCACCTGGCTGCGCACCTATGAGGAGCTGGGCCTGGACATCGGCGCCTTTCCCGCGGTGAAGGCATGGCTCGACCAACTGGAACAGCGCCCTGCCGTGCGCCAGGGCCTGAAGAAATCCCGCGCCAACGCCTGAACACTTTCCCGCCTGATATAAAGAAGATGTTGATCATGAATATCAACGCTCACCTTCCCATCAGGCCTGGCCAGGACCCCAACCTGGCCAACCTGATCGAATTGCTGCCCTGCGAAATTGACTGCCCCTTCACCTACACCATCATCGACAAGCGCACGCTTGGCTTGTCGACGTTTCTCTCCAGCTACCCGCTGGCCTGGCAACAGGAGTACTGCAGCAAGGCGCTATACCGCGTTGACCCGGTAGTCGCCCACGGCGTGGAAAGCGTGGCGCCCTATTCGTGGATCGAAGCCTTCCAGCGCAAACCGATTGCCGGGCAAGGCGAGTTCGAAGCGCTGATGCGCCAGTTCTCCCTGGACGACGGCTACACCTTCGTGGTGCATGACCCGCAACACAGAATGGGCCTGCTGAACCTGTTCAACCGCGAACACAGCCCAGACTTCCATGCCAGGATCGATGCGATCAAGGGCACCCTGCAACTGGCTTTGGTGGCTTTCCACAGCTCGCTCAACGTCAGCACGAGCAATGTATCGAGCATCGATCAGGCGCTCACACTGCGCGAGCAAACGATCCTCGGCTGGGTCGCCATGGGCAAGTCCTACAGCGAGATCGCCTGCATCTGCGATATACGCGAGCGGACGGTGAAGTTCCACATGGCCAATGTGGTGCGCAAACTCGACGTTCAAACCGCCAAGCAGGCAGTGTTCGAAGCATCGCGTCTAGGTATTGCCTGACGGCAGCGCGACCCACCCAGCCTGCCCGACAGCCCGGCCTGTACCTAGGTACAGTTATCAAGGGGCGCGGAAACCACAATGATTGAGCAGCACTACTGGTCAACCCAACAAGAAGAAGGGAATCACCATGAACCTGTCAGTCCTGCCCGCCCCCGCCTCCACCAGCCGTGCCTTGGAGGACATCACGCAACACGAGATCTCGGCGCTCAAGACGCGCCACAATCTTGCTGATGCTCACACGCACCAACACCAAAGTGCGAGCCAGGCGGCCATCGTTCGAAAGCTGCCACAGCTGTGGAACCGTGCGCAAAGCCTGACCCAGTACGAAAGCGAACAAGCCTTTATCAAGGCGTTTTATCAATTCCATGGCCAGCATCACGCGCTCAAGCGCAGCGATGAGATCTACCTGGTGTATGCCGCGTCGATCGCCATGCACATCACCGCGACCTACCTGCGCAAGCACAACCTGAGTGTGGGCCTCATCGAACCCTGCTTCGACAACCTGCACGACTTGCTCAAGCACATGGAAGTGCCGATGACGCCCCTGCCCGAAGCCATTCTGGCGGACCCCACCCAGGTGTATCAGTTGCTCGAGAAGCATGCGGCCAAGCTCGATGCGATTTTCCTGGTAGACCCGAACAACCCGACCGGCAGCTCGATGTTCGCCGACGGGCCGGAAACCTTCATCGAAGTGGCGCGCTACTGCCGCGATCACCAGAAGATCCTCATTCTGGACTTCTGTTTCGCATCGTTCATGTAAGGTGGGCCACCGTGACCGCGTCGACGCGTACGCGATCCTGGACGAAGTGGGTACCGACTACCTGGTGATGGAAGACACTGGCAAGACCTGGCCGCTGCAGGACACCAAGTGTGCCACGCTGATGAGCAGCACTCGCCTGAACCCTGAGATCTACAGCATCGTCACCAGCGTGTTGCTCAACGTTTCCCCGTTCATTCTGCAGGTGGTCACCGAGTACATCCAGGACAGCGAGGCCGACGGTTTCGCCTCGGTGCGCGATGTGCTGCAAACCAACCGCAAGGTGGCACGTGAGTATCTTGACGGTACTTTGCTGCGGTATGTGGAGCCTGCGATCGAAACCAGCGTGGCCTGGTTCGAGATTCTGGACAAGGACCTGTCCGGCGACGACTTGCAGGCCTACCTGCTGGACCACCAGGCCTACGTGCTGCCCGGCCGCTACTTCTTCTGGAGCAACCCGGAACAGGGCCGCCATTATGTACGCCTGGCCCTGGCCCGCGACCCGGGTGCCTTCGAAGCAGCCATGCAGGTGATCCGCCATGCCCTGGAGGCCTACAATGCCTAAGCACCTGCCCATCATCGATGCCACCGTGTTCATGGGCATGCACCACACCGATGCGGCCATTCGCAACCAGTCGCTCAATTTCTTCACCGAGCGGTTCAGCGACCAGGTGAGCATGAGTTTCAGCCAAATCGGCATCTGCGACGCCATCATCTGGAAGAAGGCGCGTGAACTACAGGATGTCTACTACCCCTTCATGGATGTGCTGCATTCGGAAATGGCAATCCAGCGCGGCGGTTACAGCGATCGGGTGATCGAAATGGCGGCCAGCAGCGCCGAGCTGTCCGGGCTTGCCCCTGAAAAGCGGCTGCAGGCGGCGCAGGTGCTCGAATCAGAAGTGCCGTTCTACACCCACGACCGCGACTACCACCAATGCATCGCCTTGCGACCGTTTCTGGCCAGCTTCCGCGAAACGGCGGTACCTGGGTCGTTCCATGGGGCGCTGCAGGCCCTCTACCAGGCATCGCTGGCGCTGAGCGTCGCGCCGGAGGACTTCGCGCATGTCTAAGCATCAGGTGTTGGTACCGCTGGTCACGCCCCTTGATGCGCAGGGGGCCGTGTGCCGGCAAAGCGTTCAGCAATTGATACACAGCTGCGCAGGCGTGGTCAGCGGCTTCATTGCCTGCCTGACCTCAGGCGAAGGGTGGAAGCTGTCCGAGCAGCAGTGGGCAGACATGCTGCGCTACACGCTGGAGTTCGCGGGTGACAGCCATCGTGTGGTGGCCGGTATCGAACTGCCCAGCACTGAAGCGGTGATCCAGCGCGCTGCCCTGGCCGAGCGGTTGGGGGCCAAGGCCATCATGGTCACCTCCCCTTTCGGTGGGCAACTGCATCAGGATCAACTGCTGTCGCATTACCATCGCATTCATGAACAGGTCCCGCTGGAGCTGCTGATCTACAACGAGGCGGCACTGTCGGGGAACGAAAAGTCATTCGAGACCCTGCTCCAGATCGCGCGGCTGCCGCGTGTCACGGGGCTGAAGGATTCCCCCACCCAGCCGCCGAGCCAGGCACAGGTGGATCGGCTGCGTAGCGAAGGCATCGACTACTTCATCGGCTGGGAGCACCAGCTGGCGGGCACCTTGGTGAGCGATGGCAACGTGGTCTCGCTGGCGAACATCGAGCCCACGCTGTGTCGCATCGCCGCTGAGTCCCACCAGCCAGCGATCGCCGGGCTGGTGGAAGTACTGGATAAGCGTTACGGGTTGGGCGAGGAAGACTGGTATGCCCATGTGAAACGCGAATTGGTCGGCAGGGGGGTGATCGGTACTGCCCTGACCGTACAGGAGCGAGAACGATGAAAACCTCTCAAAAAGCACTGTTTCGCGCCAACCGGGCGCTGATCGAGCGGATGGTACCTCTGCCGGCCGACCTGGTGCAGTTCGAGCGCGCCTGGATCGACAATGCGATCCGTGAAAGCCAGACGCCAGAACAGCCCGCAAGCTTTGCCGAGCTGCGCAAGATGCTGGCCGCGCTGGTGGAGCAGGACAAGGCCGACGAACCGCCCACGGCACGCTACGTGGCGCAGGACATGGACCTCGACGAGTTCAAGATCCTGGTACAGGAGTTTGCCCTCGATGGCCTGACCGAGGCACAGGTGTTCTACCACCTGATGCCACGCTTGAGCCTGGAGGCCCAGATGCCCATGCTGCGCATGATGATCGACGAGTTCGGCTCCGGTAACATCAAGCGCTCCCACACCACGCTGTACAAGGTGCTGCTCGACGAACTGGGCATGCCAACAGACCTTGAGAGCAACATCAAGGCAAACGGTGAGGCCGGCTGCTCGTTCCCCAACATGTTCTGCTGGTTGACCATGCGGGCCGATGATCCGTCGTATTTTGCCGGGGTGATCACGTACTTCGAGACCGTGGTGCCCTTCTTCTTTGGCTGCTACACGGCGCTGTGCGAGCGGCTGAGCATCAAGGCCCATACCTACTACACCGAACACGTACACATTGACGCTTTCCATGCCCTGGAAGGGCAACGGCTGCTCAAGGCGATGGATAATGATCGCGCACTCGACTACGTCAAGGCGTGGCAAGGCATCTGTATGGGCCGCCTGATCACCAATACCGCGTTCGATGAGGCGGTGTACAAAGCTCAAGCCTCCAAGGCGGGCAAGGAGGTGGCGCATGCTTGAAGAGGCGGACGTCACCCTGCGGCCAGCCACCTTCACCGTGCAGGTAGGTGACCAGACCTACGAGGTGCCGAGCCTGTGCCCGCACAGGCAAGGCTGGCTGGAGCATGGCATGGTCAATCATGACCGTCGCACCATCATGTGCCCCCTGCACTTCTCGGTGTTCAGCCTGGAAACAGGCGAACAGTTGAGCGGCCCGCACTGCGGCAGCCTCGCCTGCCGGAAGCTCACTTAATCCCTGAGCCGCAGCAGCAGCCACTCGACTTAAGGAAACTCCGAACAAGTTGCCCATCAGCCGGAAATGGCGGCTTGGGAATGCTGAAAGAACCGTTTTTCAGCCGCAGATTATTGGAAAACCAAGGCATAGCCTTGGTTTTCTGCCCTCACGGGCGCACCTCTCCCGCAGCAGGCAATAATTGCCGGCGCACCATCCACAGATTCGACAGGGCAAACAGCGTGGTCAGTTGCGCCGAGTTCTTGGCCAAGCCACGGAAGCGGGTTTTCACATAGCCGAACTAACGCTTGATCACACGAAATGGATGTTCGACTTTCGCTCGCGTCTGCGCTTTGACCTTCTCGATCTTGAGTCTGGCTTTGTAGAGCACGCTGCGTCTGCTCAAGTGCTTGTAGGTACTGCGGCGGGCTGCGACCTGCCAGATCACCGGCCGCCCTTCATGCTCCGGTCGCTTCTCTACGCCGGTATAACCCGCATCGGCACAGATAACATTTTCGTCGCCATGCAGCAGGTGAGCGACCTCCGTTACATCAGCCACATTCGCCGCTGTGCCGTGGACGTGGACGTGGACGTGGACGTGGTGCACCAGGCCCGATTTAGCATCGGCACCGATATGCGCCTTCATGCCAAAGAAGTACTGGTTGCCTTTCTTCGTCTGATGCATCTCGGGATCGCGCTTGCCGTCCCTGTTCTTGGTCGAACTGGGCGCGTGAATGATGGTGGCATCGACAATGGTGCCCTGGCGCAACAACAGGCCTTTGTCTCGCAGGTAATGGTTGATGGTTTCCAGAATGCCCGCCGCCAACTGATGCTTCTCCAGCAGGTGCCGGAAATTCATGATGGTTGTGTCTTCGGGGATCGGAGCGCTGAGCGTCAGCCGAGCAAACTGGCGCATCGAAGTGATCTCGTACAGCGCCTCTTCCATGGCAGGGTCGCTCAACGAGAACCAGTTCTGCAGCAGGTGAATGCGCAGCATGGTTTCCAGGGGATACGGCTTGCGACCACCGCCGGCCTTTGGGTAGTGCGGCTCAATTAACGCCACCAAACCGCTCCACGGAACCACCTGCTCCATCTCGGCCAGGAAACGCTCGCGGCGGGTTTGCTTGCGCTTACCAGCGTACTCGAGATCGGAAAAGCTCATCTGACTCATGGGATGGCGGGCTTGTAGAGGGCAGTTGGACGGAGGGCTATTTCAGCACAGGTCAGGAGGCCTTTGCTGACTTGATCGGAGAATCCCTAGGCGATACAGGGTGCGTGATACCCGCATAGCAGCGCTTGGAATTTGGTAGCCACTACCACTCGGCAGCGGCCATCGACGTTATCTTGAGGCCAGCGTACACCACTTACAGCATAGGCGGGTCAATCAAGTGAATCTGCCCCGACCCGCAGTCCGAATCCGATGTTACTACCAAACGGAGAAATTACAGCTCGCAGAAAACACATAAAAGTGGCCTGACTAGCAGTTCATTAACTTAATGACATCGCTGACACTGCCACATAGAGCCTTAAGCAAATTAATCATTAAGACCACTAGAGAAACTAACAAAGTATAAACTCAATACAAAGCCAGACAGTTAATAAAGCCAAGACTCAAAAAATCTTTCTACAACAAAAGCAGATCATTCAATCAAAGAATGAAAGCTCGAGAAAACCATTAAAAACTTAGCCATTAGGTCCTCAGCAATGAACTTTAGTTATCAGCATTTCTTCCGCTGTGTTGCCATTTATTCGTCAACACGATCAGGGCTGATAGACAGAGTCGCGTCAGAATTGATAGGCTCTTAGCTACCTTCGGCAATAACTGCATCGGACCCCTGTTCATGGACGTGAAAGACCCCAACTCCGAAACCCTCCCTAGCGTTAACAAAGAGAACGGAATATCAAATGAAGAGAGAGAGGGAAGATCTCTACTGAACAAATTGCGACAAGAAATGATGTTGGAGATCACCTTTGGCGAAAAACGAGTAGGAACTAGCAAAGAAATTTCCGAGTGGATATTAAAAAAATACCAGGAGAGCGCCTACTCTGGGGATATCTGCCAGGCAGTTTTATATTTAAAAGAAGATTATGTATCTCCCTCAAATGAATTACCAACAATTAAAGCTGCCTTTGAACAGCTCTACGCATTAGAACACTATCCGATTCCCGAATTTTTTTTCGTATCAACCGATTACGAAAGTGAACATGTAGGTTTCTTATTTCAAAGAGAAGCTCTCGAAGGAGGTGGGAGAGTCTATTCTGTGACAGGCTTTAATCTGTGTGGTGGTTATGAAAGAGTTTCTAGATCGGAGTTTCGCATAAAAGAAACAGACCCTGAGCCCTTTGTTTCTTTAATGCAAAACGATGGCTGGGCTCACACCAGCAAAAAAACGCTCAGTGCAAATAATTATATCGAATTAATTTTTAAATGCCTAGCTGCCTACAGCAATTACAGACACCCGAGAATCGATAACAAAGCGGTAGTTGACACTCGATCTATAAAACCAAAAGATAACGAATATCTGGTTCAGCTTATTTGCAAAGCAATCCAAGGAAAAGTTACTTGCACACGTATTAGCGCGCCAATCAACCGTATTAAACCGCGCGATATAGATTATGCACTAAATATTCCTGAAGCTGACATACAGGATTTCATGCGCAGAATCGCAGAGTGGGGCGCACCACTTGCCGAAATCCTGCTGTACGAGAAAAATGGTCAACTTATAATGGATGACGACTATCTGGCCTACTGTGCATATAGAGCTCTGAAAATCGATTCAGTTAAAGCGGTGGTGATAGGAAACTTTAATGAATCAGACATTAAAATTCTGAAGAGGGGGCGTGGGGAGCTTATTCCACCGGTAATCGTTGATAGAGCACCAAAAAAACTGCCGCAAGATAGTTTATCTAAGGATCATATGTTAGACGAGAGATTGTCTTCGTTGATGCCAACGTCTAATTCACGCGCGCAGATGAAAAGGAAATTTACAAATTTTTGCCGTCTTTTAGGGCGTGATTCGACTCCTGAAAAAGATCTACACAATTTCATCAAGCATAATCCCGAGATATTTGACTCTCATTTTGGGCGAATGCACATGGAAGTCCCTATAGGAAACTTCAGGGCAGATATGGTTTTGCAGTATGAGCAGTCACATAGGCGAGTTTTATTAGTTGAGCTGGAAAGGCATGTAGATCAGATTTTCACAAAAGATAATCGCTTGCGCAGCAAAGTGACCCACGCAAGCCAACAAGTTGAGGATTGGATAGGCGAAATTAGATCTGGAAAAAATAACATTCCAGACTGGCTTAAGCGAGAATATGTGGTCGAAGGCGCAGTAGTGATTGGCCGTTCAAAAAACTTAACCGTCAGTCAAAAAGAAACGTTACGCGTAATTAACACTAATCGCATCGTCAAAATCATAACTTACGATGACCTGCTAGAACAGATGATGAGATTAATATCAATCTTGTAATGTCAGCCATTTATAATGCCCTACCAAAATCCAGTGTCCATTGCCGCTTATAGCCGTAAGTGGACACTGGATAATTTCCCATCATTAATCGGTGAAGGAAAATTCCGCCTCAAAATCAAAGCATCAGACCCGGTGAATATTCCAAACCAGAAAGCGTTCAAGTGATTAATTAGAATTTAGCCACTTTATAACAGCCTCGTGGAACTCTGTGATTACCCTACGAGAATAATCAAGCGTATTTTCCACACTGATTTTTGTCGGATATGTTATTAGCCCGCCATGGGCAATGCTATTACGCTGCTCCAACAAGCTATCAAGCCGGCCAAGACTTACGTTAGAAATATCCAAACCAATGATCCTGGCATTCAATTCTGCGACGCTTTTATTAACATTGGAATGCGTCATTACCAATGCATTAAAATCTATTAAATGATCTATGGGACTTCCAAGCCACGTTTTCATCGTGCCAGTAAAATCTGTTAGCACATCAAACTTTCCTGCTCCCTGTTTTTTGGGTGGAGTCCCAAGAGTCATCGTATTGAGGAGCTTTTGTAAGAAAGAAGCGAGAAAGCCTTCTTTCTGCAACCACAGGGCAGCATAAATATTTGGTAAGCGCTCCATGAACCCTACCTAACCAATACTGGGCAGAGCACCTAGCTGTGTATTTGAGGTGTGCAATTCCAATGTAGCAGCGCTTCGTAGTCTTCCACTGAGCACGCCTGCGGCAGGCGCTCCAGTGCGTGGCGCAGCCACGCATAGGGCTCTTGGCCGTTGGCTTTGGCCGTCTCTACCAGGCTGTAAAGTTGTGCGCTGGCAGTGGCACCTCTGGGCGTGTCACTGGACAACCAGTTCTTTCTGCCGATGACAAACGGGCGGATCGCACGCTCGGCTGCGTTGTTGTCGATCGGCAAGTAGCCGTGCTCGACGTAACGCTTCAACTTGCTCCAGTTGTTGGCCAAGTAGGCGATGACCTTGCCCAAAGCATTCTGCGTCGTGACTTGAGGTTGCGTTTTCTCTACCCAGCTTTTCAGCTGAGCCAGCAATGGCAGGCTGCGCTCCATTCGGGCAGCCTTACGATCTTCATCGCTGCCGTCCTTAAGGTCGCGCTCGATGCCATACAGCTTGTTGATCAAATTCAGGTCGATGTCTGCGCGCCCGGTTTTACCCTTGGGCTGCACTTTCTGCGCTTCGACGAACTTGCGGCGTGCGTGCGCCCAGCAGCCCAACCGCTCCACGCCGTCCTGTGCAGCCAGCGCGTTGTAACCGGCGTAGTCGTCGGTCATGACATAGCCGCGGTAGCCATCCAGCAGGCGCGTCGGCACCTCCTGCGCTCGGCTGGTGGCGTAGTCGAAAAGGATCACTGGCCGATCAGGTGGGCCGCCGGTTTGTACCCACATCCAGGATTGGCTACTGGGCTCACGGCCAGGCTCCTTCAACACCTGCACACGTGTTTCATCACAGTGGATGATCCGACCGCTCAACAGGCTTTCGCGTATCAGATTCAGCAGCGGTTGGAAGTGCTCGCTGCATTGAATCACCCAGCGTGCCAGGGTTTGGCGCGGGATATCGATACCGTGACGCCCCAACACTTTTTCGAAGCGATGAAGCGGTAGGCCATCTGCGTATTTGGTGGTCAGCAGCATGGCCAGCACACTAGGGCTAGCCATACTTTTCTCAATCACTTGGGCAGGCTTGTCCGCCGTTACGGGCGCTGACTCGCAGTCGCGGCAGCCATACACCTTGCGAACATGTTTGATGACGCGAATCTGCATCGGGACGATTTCAAGCTGTTCGCTGACCTCTTCACCAATGGCATGTTTGCGGCAGCCACAAGCGCAAGTCAGTTCATGCTCGGGCAGTTCGTGGACAACTTCGATACGCAGCAAATCAGCCGGCAGCGGCTTGCGTTTGCCACGGCGCTTGGTCGGCGCAACGACTTCTTCGTCGTCAGCTTCATCCAAGGTTTCTGCCAGGCTTTCCGCTTCGTCGAAGAGCGGCAACTGTGGCGTCGCCGCATCGCCTGTCTGCTCGGTCTTGCGCCCGAACAAGCGCTGACGCAACAGCGCAACTTCCTCTTCGAGATGAACGATCTTGCCCTTGTCCGATGCGCGCTCGCTGATCATCTGCTCGAGCAATTGCTTGAGCAGATCAGGATCGTCAGGGAGGGTTTCGGGCATGGATATCATGCCGCGGATTATACCGAATCAGGCGACGTATCGAGGCGTCAAAACCTGATGCGGACGGTTGCGCCAGAGGTCGAAGCCGTCGAGTAGCCAGTTCAGTTCCTGGACGGTCAGGACAATGACTTCGTCAGTGACATCGGGCGAGGTTTTGAAACGTTCGGACTCCAAGCGTTTGAGCCAGAGGCAGAAGCCGTTGCGTTCCCAGTACAAGATCTTCACGCGGTTGCGCGGCTTGTTGAGGAAGACGAAAAGCACCGGGTCGAACACCACCACTTTGATATCGAGCTCGACCAGCGCGGCCAGGCCATCGATGGACTTTCGGAAGTCGACGGGCTTGGGATAGAGGTAAACTTTTTCGACTTTGGCGTCGGGTCGCATCATGGTGAGCGAGCTCCAGAAAGAAAGCGGGAGCACAGCATCGGGGATCAGGTAAGCGCTTTGAATGTGGGGTTCATGGAGCGCTTACATACGAACTGGATGCCTGCTTCACTCAAAGTAGGCCGTGGGGGATCCAGGGAGGTAGTCATCACAGCATGCGTCCTTGCGGCTTTGATCATGATCGGTCAGAGCCTGACCCTTAAGGGCTAAAAGCGATGCGCCGTGCGTACAGAAAAATGACTGATTTGCAGCGTGTGATGGTACTGACGCTGCTTCACCTATATTCGCCAGGAAAGGACGATTTTTACCTGATAGGTGGCTGCCCGACCAAGATTTCTGCAGTTGAAGCCCTTGAAGTTTTGCGAGCCGATGGCAATGCGATAAGGGAGTGGGGACTGCTCGTAACTCATTACGCAGGGTGGTGATGGCTAGCATGAACCAGCGCTCCATCTAAGACTTGAGCTACTGACCACCAGTGTGCGTAAGAATATCGAATCGATCCCGTCCCCAACTGGCACGGACGGTAGCTGTCAGGGATAGGTTCCAACCCGGCCCATTCCAGCCAGTCATCGGCTGCGCTCGCCATGGGTGTGGTAGATGTCCCCCGCGGCTCAACAGCCACTCCCCTACCGGAAACTATTGCCACCTGAGGCCTTGCGAGCCCGTTCACGTGGTTGCGGTAGTCCACATATTCATCTGATGTGACTTTAACGTCGGCGTACACCAGAAGCATCTCAGACGCCTTGAGTCTCGATGCTTAAGCCGCTAATAACCAGTCCTTGCGCAGAGCTGGCTACGCTCCCTGTCCACTTAAAGGGTGCATGCTCCGGGCTGACCATTGTTCCAGGGTGAGGCCGCTTTAAACTGGTGATACGAAAAACAAGATGTGGGTAATTCATGCCGCCCCCAAATTCAGTCCCTCCCGACATTCAGCTTGTGGTACTTTCGTTTGCGGCTCATACTTCCATGCAGAACAGGGCGTCGACCACTGCGCTTACATACCCTCTAGACGCTAAGTCCCCTAGAGTAAATCCAGGTCTGAAAGGTCGATATCCTCTTCATCAGAACCAGACGCTGTTGAGCTATCAAAATATTCCTCATCCATTTCGTCGAAATCAAAGCTGCCTTCAATACCAGCGTCCAAGTCAAAAATACTCAGATCGACATGATCTTCATCTTTGAACGTAAAGATTGGCGAGCATCTCAGATCTGGATTATAGAAAAACACGTTATGCCGAAGCAACGCAGTAAAATGAGTTTCCTGTTTGATGTAGGAGTGGTTAGTATTTCCAAGCCAACTTCGCCTCCCCCCTTCAAATGCCAGCAACCAGCTAGTAGAAAGCAGTGCTTCCTTCTTGGCAAATTTCTCTAGGTACGCGGGCTTGAATCCAGCTGCCAACAGGCCTGAATTGTGCAAATCAAGTGCAATCAACGTGCAAACGGAGTTGTCCATCTTTTGCAACTCTCTAACAGCGTCGGCCTTGACCACAATCGACAGCTCCTTGCAAATCCAAAGAAGCCAGGAAACCTCGCCATGATGGTCAGCAACTGCGTGGCTTTTGATCGAGGTGTTACAGAAACGTCCAATGGCTTCCACATTCAGCGGATACTCGTAGCGTTGGTAGGTCGCCAAAATTTGGCAGATGACCTGTAAAGTGTTGGGATAGCTGAATCCGCACTTCAATAAGTACGCTTCGTAAATCTCCCAGTTAGACTTCTTAATGATTACAGAAGACAACTGCTTCAAACCATATTTTATGAGACTTTCATCGGAGTACCTTTTTTCCAGAGAAAACAGATTCTCAAAGAAATTGTGGATATCGTTTCTCTGTCGACGCGTTTGGCTGGATACTGTCAATGATTTGAGGGAGTACTTCCACGTCTCCTCCACCAATTCCTTCACTTCAACGATGCGGGTTTTGGCAGGATTCATCTGAAGTTCATAATTGGTGATGCATTTTGCCAGCTGGGCTAAGCACTTCTCCGCTTCCTCACGACTTTCGAAAAACAGGAAATAATCATCAACGTACCGGAAGCCGCTCGGCCATTTTTTCATCATGGCTTTCAGCTCTAGATCAATAGCGACTCCGATTATCTCAGCAACGATGTGCGATGCATCAGGGCCAATCGGCAAACCTATGGTCTGGCCGTCCTGTATATCAGCACATCGGCTATCTAGGATATTACCAAAATACTTTTGGCCACGCTCTTTCTTGACGACTTCTTTACCATGCAGAGCCCAAGGAATCGTGTGCGTATAAATACTGGGAAAGAAACTGGAAATATCAGTGATCAAGACAAAGCGATAGCCGCTTGATTTCTTGACTTTTTCCTCGTACAGCTCACTAAACTTGCTGATATTGATGGCCCGTAGTTTAGGCTCAACCGTAGGTCGACTGAGGGAAATCTTGCTGCGCTTGTAGTGCCTTTCGATTTTGCTCCAATGCTCAGCAATTTGACTAGCCAAGTAGTAATAGGAAGCTGGATTAGCGATACGCACAGGGCGCCGATAGTAGGACGAACGTGCTACAGAGTATTTTTCGAGCAAGGTCTTGGGTGACCTATGCACATTCCAAGTTGTGGAGTATTTCGCAAGCGCTTCTGCGAAGGACTCCGAGTTAAACCCAGGTGGTAGTTGAACTGGGAAGAAGCCCTTGCCCAGCAAGCCTTTCAAAATCTCCAATCACCCTACTCCCGAGCCCTGTTCTCGTTAAACCACCAGCATCCAGCCCTCATGGCGGTGGCAGTCATGATCGGCAAATTGCCAGCATCCCACAACCCCCGACCCTACCCCCCCTTGGTAAACCGATCAGCACAGCCAGCTAACAAGCCTCACCAAGCTACAAATTAGGCAGAGGGAACTGAAGGATCGGGCTTGGTGAGGAGATCGTCAGGGAATGCTTCGCCCGCGAGATGGCGACGTAGAATAGCTTCGCGGCGGCGAACTGTTGTTTGACGAAGTGACTGGCATCCGGAATGAGTACGTGATCGAACTCCAGCCCTTTGAGCAACAATGGTGTCGATATCGTCCGGGCAACCGGCGCTCGACCCACGATGCTCAACCGGTGCCTGACTGCCTCGCACGCTGCGACCATGCTGCTTTGCCGCCCGGCAGCCACATCGCCGATGGCCCGCCGAGCGTCGCCAAGCAGCTCCCCCCTAAAAGCCCGGGCAGTCTCTTGCGCTCGCTCCAATTTGATCACCTCCAGCGCATCACATGCCATTCCTGTCTGGCAGAAGTGGCACCACGCAGCAGGAAGCGCGGCGTCGTCGGTCACCGAAGTCGCGGACGCATGCGTCATGACATCCTCCAACAGCGTTCTCAGGGCCTGACCACGCAGGTGCGGATTGGCTTGCGCCTCATCCCACGCCTGGGCGAACTCAATCAAGCGCTGGGCTGCGATTTCCTCGATCGACTGATAGGCACCCCGCGTCACCTTGGCGAGCTCGTTGCAGGTTCTGCGCCAGCAATAGATCGCCGCTGTCGATCCTGCGCGTCCCTCCATACCGTCGAAGAACAGGCTCATGTCGAACGGGTTGTTGGTCGCCACATAGGTCAGCGGGCCATCGCGTAGGTCGATGGGCTGCCCATTCATAAGTTTCTGCCGGGTCTGCGCGATCCAATCGCCCAAATCTGGATTGCTGCTTGCCCAGCGATGGGGAACCTGAAGTTCGTAGGCGTGGCTGAAGCTATTCGCAACACTGTTGGCCCAACTGATCCTGGAAGGCACGAATTCAAAAATGCCCTGCATCGGATCGCCGAAGATCACGGTGGGCACGATGCATGACAGCTGCATCGCAATCGCATGCTGATACTGTTCGCAGTCTTGGTATTCATCGATGAGGATCCGATCATAGGAGGCCCGGATCACTTGCTGCACAATCGGACTGCTGAGCAGTGATAACGCACCCAGATAGACAGCATCCCAGTCACGCCCCCGGGGGTTGAGTGGCGGTTGATTCGCGCGGCGCGGGAACGCTTGAACGTAGCGGCACGCCCAAGAAGCAATCGTGTCTACCGAGACATCCCGGTCAAGAACAACAAGCCGGTTGAGTCTCGCCCTTATGGCATGAACACCCGCGTGGGTGTGAGTCAGCACCAATGTCCGCTGCCCCATGGCGGCGGCCTTGGCGATCAGTTCAGTCTTGCCATGACCGGCGGGGGCGATAACGGCTCTGCGGCTCAACGAGAGAATGGCTTCAGGCGTCGACATAGAACCACTGCTCGATGTTGAGTAGACACTGGGCCAGCGCTGAAGCTGCGTTCTCTTGGATGATGTTCAAAACAGCAGGTGCAATAGCTCGGCCACGCTCCTCGTTCTTGAACCACTTCATTTTGATCGCCAGGTTAGCCAGCGCTAGCCTGTGAGCTATAGCGTTGAGCGGCGGGCCCCACTCACTGAAGTCTTCTTCTACCGGTGTGCGAGGAAACGCCCCACGAAGGTGATCCAGCAGGGTCGCCTCACTGATGCCTTCCTTCACAACGGTCAACAGATCTTCAACGCTAGCGTCCGGTGCCGACAGGAATACCGCCTGCTCGGTATTCATTGCATTCATGTACTCAAGAACAGGCACTTGGTACTTGGAGAGATAGCCGGCCCACTTCTGATCCAGAGGTCTGTCCGAGTCTCTGAACAACGCAACCTGATAGCCCAGCCATGCCAACGCTGCTGCCAAGGGAGGAGCAGCTGCACCTTGTCCATTGATAATAGCGCCGCCCAGCTGCTCGATCGGCACATTGTCATGCCTGCCCGCGTAGGTTTGGCGCAATCCGAGCATCAATCCTAGCTCCGTGGCACCTTCGCAAACCAGAATCCGACGTGCAAACAAGGCGCGGGGCGCATGCTTCATGATGCGAGACAGGTCTCCGCCCGCGCACGCTTGCTTGATCCCGGACAGGGACTGGTCTTTTCGATGCATCACGAAGAGTGCAGGAGGTGGTAGCTCTCCGATCACGACATCAGAATGGGTCGTCATCAGAATCTGACCTCTCGGGAGATTGTCTTTCTCGGCTTCAGCCTGCCACTTTCGAAGCTGAGCCATCGCCCCCATGACCCGATGCGGCTCGAGCCCCTGCTCGAGCTCATCCACCAGGACAATGGCGCCCTCACTGATGGCAGAACGCTGAACCGCCAGCGTGGCCAACCTTCGCGTACCCAGGCCTGCAAGGCGAAGCGGTACTAGGCCATCATGCAGCGCAATGGCGCCCGCGTTGAATCTACCTCGGCCCAGCTCCAGATCAGGGCCATACTCAGAACTCACGTACGCACCGAGCTTGCGGGCGGCTTTTTCGGCTGCACCAGCAGCCATAGACAGCTCAGCGACAGACTTCAAATTGGCGCTTGTCCGGGCGGTACGATATGCCTGAGCAAGCAGCTGGGCCGTTTCATCGTTGGCTCCTGTGATCTTCGAAAGCACGGAGCCCTGCGTCCAGGTGAGGTGCCTTGCTTCGTCTCCGGCCAGGCGAACCAGACAGAACATGCCCCTGTCCCTGTTAGACAGGATTCGAGGTTCGGCGTATCGATCACAAACCAGCGACCAGACGGGCTCCATCGTTGCATCGACAGAAAGTCGAACCGTCAAGACTGGTTGATCACTATCTTCTGGTTCGTCATTGATGCTCCCGTCTTCAGCGAGACCTCGGAGGTACAAGCCGAAGCGGCCATCGGCGAGCAGCGTGTTGGAAAGCTCGCCGATGGTGACCTCAATGAGAATCTCCTGGCTCGTGTCAACTTCATGAAAATCCGCTTCGTTGAAGGTGATCCAGCGTGGCGATAAAGCCGCTTCTGCTGCATCCAGAACTGTGGTCTTGGCACTGTCACCTGCGCCGATCAGGCAACAAATGGGTTGCCCTTTTAGCGACCATTCCAGCGTTTTGATGCCACGAAAGTATCTAACTGACAAACGCTCAATCCGCATTACGCACCTGACTGATGGCTCTGTGCGATCAAGCGTAGCCGCTCACCCTTTGGATGCAAAACGCACAGACCCGTCCATCCGGTTTTAGGGAGCATCTACGTTACTTGCGTACCACGTCCATGAAAAAACCCAAAGCGGTTTTCAACGTTCTCACTTTAGTCATTCGCCACGCCGTCACTGCACTGAGTACAAATGTTCTCCTCAAGAGCCACCCGCGATATACTGTATGTATAAACAGAAACCGGCCTATCCTACCTATCCGGCTCGCCACATGGGGCTGCCGTTGATAGAGTGAAAATGGCTCTAGCGCGGTGGGTTCAACGTGAAGGTCACTGAAGACACGCACAGATGGAGGAACCGTCCATGTCACTGAAGTCGTCGTTCGCCACCGTACTCAGGACGCTTCGAAGCAAGCGAAACATCTCCCAGCGCGACTTTGGCGACACGAGTCGCACGTACCTGAGCAAGCTTGAAGGGGGTCAATGCAGCATTACGCTGGACAAGCTCGAGTTGGTCAGCCAACGGCTGGAGCTGAGCCCATTGACGATGTTGAAACTCACCTTGAGTCTGGAGTCTGGCAAACCTGCAGTCGAGCTCATCGACCACTTGCGTTTGGAGATTGAAAGCTTGAACTGCGATGGTGATACACCAGGACTGGATCAGGCAATGCAGGGCACTGCAGTGCGTATGCCCCGCACACTCCAGACCTCCGATGCTTCGCATGCCCTGTAATCAGAGATCGGCTTTCCAACACCTGAAGGCACAGGGCACCCTGCTCGCTCGCCCCACAAGCGAAAGAAGAATAGAGCCGAGCAAACACAAAGGCTTAAGACCGGCAGCATTTCTTGTGTGTTGTCCCGCTAGCACATGGGCACGCGTCAATACGTCCCGCGTCCACGCTTTTCACGCCTCAGTCCAAGATCTTCATCGCAGCGTTCATGCGGATAGGCTTATGCCTTGCGTCAACTTGTCCATGAACTACGCACTTTGCATCCCATAAACCTTACAGCCATAGAGCAACTCATAACTCTGGAGACGCGCATGGCGCGCCCCGAAGCACTTGATCGGAATCTGCTCACTGCGAGCTATCGCCAATCTCATCAACTGCTTAATGCGTCATAAATATCTGCATACATTTTACCCAACACATACTTGCTATAGCCGGCCCGATCAAATCTGAGCAAAGTCGTCTCATCCAGTAAAAAGTTGAGCTGAGTATTAAGAATTGCCTCATCATAATTCTTCTTAGCCAGATAGAATTCAATCGCCTCGACACTCAACGTCTCATACCGCTCATTGATTACAAAAGTGTGTAGCGAGCTTTCGGAGTCAGGGCAGACTCTAATAGCCTTTGCTTTAACTACCACATCATCACGCCGACTCTGTATCGCCTCACCAAGCTCTGAGGGTGCTCCGTCTGCAGTAAGATAAAATTGTATGTTCTCCTCATCAAAGAGCGGATTTAAATGAGACTCCTTGAAAAAATCTTTTTGGCCTTTCAAACTCGAATTACAAGAGGAGCAGCTAGGCACCAAATTGTAAAGCGAGAGCGCTAAATGTGGATACATATCCTTATAGTAGAAATGGTCAAGCGTGGGGCGAAAATCGCCACTATCACTCTGCACGGTGAATGCATATGCATGATTGCAATAAGGACAAATTCGTGCCTTGGATTTTCTGCACAGAGCGTAAGCGTTCCATCCCGAGCCTTTAGCTGTGAACCGTTTGTAGTTGAACACCTCCTCAACCGCGTCAGCAAACTGCGCACCATTCTTGCCAAAAACGGCTTTGGCTTTATTATAAAGATCGATACTTAACAGGAAACTCTTGCGATCATGGGACAGAACCAAAGGCTCTATCTGCTGGACAAAGTAGTATGCAGCCACCTTAGCAACACTTTGTGGCCCTATGAAATCATGAGTAGCCTCGTAATATTTCTTCAGCAAATCACTCAAGTAGTGCTTATGCTGAGTTTCCGCTTCAGACCAATTTTCAATAATTGACAAAATCATCAATAGCCACCCTCACCCCGAACTCGCCGCAGCACCTCTGCTTTTATGATGGGGTTATCAATACTTGAAATGACAAATTCATCGATAGCTGACACCCTACCTTGTTTCGAGTTAATGACGACTTCATTAATCTTTTTTGAAGCGAAGTCCCCCACTGTTTTTGCACCAAATGACTGGCTTAATAGCTCATGCAACGGAGCCGCAAAGGCACTTGGGGCAATTTCATCCCCTTTACCCTCCATCCTGCAGATAAATTCTTTGGGCACATCAGTGGCCAAAAGTGGTGAGTGAGTCGCCAAGATCAACTGTATTGACTCCATTGCGTGCTCTCTCTTGAGCCTCGCAAGCATTCGATTCAGGTGACCGATATACATTCTCTGCCATTCCAGATGGAGAAACGCATCACCCTCGTCAACCAGGAGCAACACTTTCTTAACGTCGCGCTCGCTGAACGTTTTGATAGCATCGGAAATCAGTGATAACTGAGCAAGAATAGCCAACTGCCCTGAACTCATATTTTGAAAACCAACTTCGAGCAAATGCTCAACTCGCCATGTTTTGAGTGGCTCGCTATCATACGGATCCAGCTCCGCCTCTATAAAACCTCTGATACCCATTTTCAGTACATGGGTATGGGATTTGGCAAACCGAATCAAATTTTCAATTTCATCGAAAGCCTTAGAGGCTACTCTGCTGGGCACATAGTCCAACAACGGATATCGATGACTAAATACATGATCAACGACAGTCTTAGTAACCTCCGCACCCTTGATACCGTTATCAACGTAGCGCCCAAGAACAGCAAATATACAAAACCCCTCCAACTCGCTACCTACAACGTCCATTAGCGCGTGATAAAACCTAGCCGCTGCCGATTCGATTAATTTTTTTTCAGTATTTTCCTTTTGGCTTAGCTCCCGACTGGTCAGTTCCTCAATAACACCCCCTTTCGTAACAGTAAGAAAGTCCAGGAGCTCAGTTGCGATACTATCCTTAAACATTTCATCAACGTGTGGAAAAGAATCAACAACAAAATATCTATAATCACCCGACAAATCTTTCGAACCTCAACCTCTCTCCGAGCATAAACTTTTGGAGAAATCTTGAATTCCTGGAGAATATCTTCATGCGCTTTCAAATCGAAGATGGACAGCGGTTTAGACCAATTGGGCGATGCATCAATTAGATTTTTTGTCGAGTGGATACGACGACCATAGGGTATCGGAGAGTAATAAACAGCACCCCATTCAGCACGCATTTCGTGAAACCCCATCCTCCTGCCATGGCTCATTTCTATATCGCAAGAAAAACGATCATTTTTTGCCCTAGGTGTAAACTTATCCAATATTTTGTTTAGATAACATGTTTTACCAGATCCATTATTACCGATAACCAGCGAAACGGAGTCGATGTCAAAAATATTCGGAACACCTTCAAGCTCTTGATTCAGCTTAATGAGGCGATCGTCGACAAGAATTGATGATATAAGCACTATTTCCCCCATTACTCCGCTAACCATGATCGCGACTAGCACTGCATCATGCGACTGCTAGGCCATGAAGATCATAAATTTAACTCACCTAGCCAGCAAAAAGCCATCACCATTAGATTTTGGTCGCAGCCAACTGAAAGAAGTGAGGGGAGCGATTTGATAACGAGAAATAGATCGCCGGAATTCCACGACAGATCGGGCTCGAACTCAATAAGAAAAATGGTACGAGCGGTTGTCTCAAGCCATGGCGCGACGCGTCTTTAGTTTGCGCCAGATGGTCAACCTTACGATCAACCCAGTTCCCGAAGCGAGCCTGGCAAGATAGGAATAGTGCTACACAGCTCTCTTGAGATCGCTCACACCTGATTTTGATGACTGCAGTTCTTGAGGCCTGTAGGGACGAGAAACAGACGTGCAAAGCGATGAATGTCCGGCAACAAGGTTGCTCTGAGTGCTTTCGCTCCGTACACCCGGTCATCACCTGAGGCTCGCCCGCGGAGTGTCGGGCATGATCGTTAGGTCAGGCAGCTGGCTTCCCGCCCTCACCTTGATCGTGTCCCGAGAAGTGGTGTAACTGAACCAACCGAAGGCGCCCTGTGGGCGAAAGAGAGTGGTCATCGTGGTTCTTGGCTAACGTTGAGTTTGCGAAGACCTAACACTCACCAGGGAAACCACGATGACCAAGCCCACTATCGCACTGACCGAGTTGGTTGAGAAAGGGGCAGACGCTGATCTGCTCAAGCAAATGATCCAGTTCGTTGCCCAGCGCATGATGGAATTCGATGTCGAAAGCCTGTGCGGCGCCGGCTTCGACGTTAAAAGCCCTGACCGGATCAACAGCCGCAACGGCTACCGGGATCGCCTCTGGCAAACCCGCGCTGGCGATGTCGATCTCAAGATCCCGAAACTGCGTCAGGGCAGCTATTTACCCGGCTTTCTTGAGCCTCGTCGTACTGCCGAGAAGGCCATGGCGGCGGTGATCCAGGAAGCCTATATCCAAGGCGTTTCAACGCGTTCGGTGGACGAGCTGGTCAAGGCCATGGGCATGACCGGCATTTCCAAGAGCCAAGTGTCACGGCTGGCTGGCGAGATCGATGAACGCGTCCACGCCTTCCTTGATCGCCCTTTGGAAGGCGACTGGCCTTACCTGTGGATCGACGCCACATACGTCAAGGTGCGGGAGGCGGGACGCATCGTCTCGGTCGCCGTAATAATCGCCGTGGCCGTGAACACGGATGGTGGCCGCGAAGTCTTGGGCATGCGGGTTGGGCCGTCGGAGGCCGAGCCGTTCTGGACGGACTTCCTGCGAAGCCTTATGCGGCGCGGCCTGTGTGGCGGGAAGTTGGTCATCTCCGATGCCCACGAAGGTCTGAAGGCTGCGGTTTCCAAGGTCTTCAACGCGACCTGGCAGCGCTGCCGCGCGCATTTCATGCGCAACGCCATGGCCCATGTCGGCAAGGGCCAGCGCACCATGGTAGCGGCGCTTCTGCGTACGGTTTTCGCCCAGGATAGCCGCGCTGAATGCCACCAACAGTGGCGCTTGGTTGCAGACCAACTGCGCGAAAAGTACCCCAAGATCGCAACACTCATGGACGGGTGCGAGGACGAGGTGCTGGCGCACATGGCGTTTCCCAAAGCGCATCGACAGCAACTGCACAGCACCAATCCACTGGAGCAGCTCAACGCAGAGATCAAGCGCCGCACCGACGTCGTGGGCATCTTCCCCAACGATCCTGCGATCACACGGCTGGTAGGGGCGATGCTGCTGGAGCAGAACGACGAATGGTGCCTGCAACGGCGATATATGCAGTTGGAGGCCTTTGAATCCGTCAGCGATAATCCACAGGCCAAGCTGTCGGCCGTGATCAACTAAACGGCAAACTCAGTGGCCAGAGCCATGATGAGTTACACCACTTCCTGGGACACGATCTTGTACACGGCTCAATCTCGCTCAAAGGTGAGAGCTCACCCCTGAGCGGCTCGATCGCAATTCAGAATGATTTTTTTGCTCCCCCATATAACCTGATTAGCAAATGGTCAGAAGAGCTATGCGTCCTGAGTTCGAGGCTCTTTAGCGGGGGAGAATTCCACCGTGATGAAGTACTCGGTCTCCTCCTTCGTGCTTGCGGTGATCTGCGCGTTTGCGCCTCCTTGCAGCATTTGAGCTTGGATTTGGAACTCTATATTGCGGTCGTTCGAGAACGACGTGGTCTCTTTGATTTCGAGCGACGCTACTTCACACGCACCGATTTCACGAGCCATCACCACCGCTGCCCAAGATGGTTCAAAGGCCAACCAGAAGTAATCCGCTCTGGTCAGGCGGTCGCCCTCATGCCATTGCTTACCTCTAAGCCGAAACTCCCTGGAGTCCATAGCATTCCTAGCCTGATCGTTCTTGCTGGAGTAGGACGCACTACCACCGCCGTAACCAGCAACGTCAGTGGATGCAGATCCGTCGATTGAGCTACGGGCCACCTCAGCAGATTTTTTTGAGATCTGGATTCTGGTCGCTCCCATGTCGACCAGCATTTTGATCAGCTCTGCTTCACGCTCAGCGAGCAAAATTTGGTCATACCGCTCGCTTGGGATGTACAGGTTACGCTTGTCATGGGTTGCGGCACCTGCCAGCGGATGACGCTTGTAGACTTTTCCAACTAGCGGGTGCCCTGGCTCGAATCGGAACCCAGCCTTCTCGGCCAGGGCGGGAGTTACAGAGTGCTTACGCATATACGCTGCAAATCGAGCTGCTTCTAGTGCCTGAGCTTCGTTCAACTGTTTTCGTTCTTCCGCATTCGCTACCGCATAGCGGGATATCAATTGAACGAAAAATGGGCTAACTGCCGCTGCGCCGACTGCAGAGACTAAAAGCCCAATCGGGGTGGTCCGCATCGTAGCGATAGCGGCAAGGCTCAATCCACTCAACGCCAGCTTATCCCAGCTTTTTTCATCTGGTGAGATTGGACTTAGCGAGCCCTCTACATCTTTGACTGGGGCACCTTCTGTCACGTAGATGTGATCAAGCACTAAAGGCCCAAGGGTCTCGTCTTCACTAGGAAGATTGATTACATTCACTTGCGATCACCTCTGGGTATGATTGGTCATATCTGCTTCGGCTGATTTTCCGTTTACTTAATTTTTGTGATGAGCGTGCTGTGAAGGCACGGGCGTGGAGCATGGCTGGTCACTGGTGTCTGGACAGCGCCCACCCATTTGTTTTCCGAGGTTTCTTAAGCGTCCACTCATCAATCATGTCGGCCCAATCCTGCAACATGGCTCGACGCTGATCACGATACTCGGCTTTGTTGTACACGGCTCGCACACCTTTCTGCTCGTGCGCGAGGCACTTCTCGATCCAGTCTGAGTTGTAGCCCGCCTCATGCAACAGCGTGCTAGCCGTACGTCGCAGGTCGTGGGGACCGAACTTGCCTAGGGGCACTCCTTCCTTTTGGGCAAGGCGATAGGTCAGCGTCAGTACCTGGTTAATCGTGGCCGCACTCATTGGCAAATCAGAGTCGTACCGTGACGGCAAAACGTAGTCTGAACCTCCTGCCAAGGTTTTCAACGCGATGAAGAAATCCAATGCCTGCTGGGACAGAAACACCAAATGAGGGTTACGACGCCTCATCCGCTCTTTGGGGATCGTCCACAGCGCCTCGCTGAAATTGATCTCACTCCACGTCGCGTTGGTCAGTTCGCTCTTACGCACCATTGTCAGCAGTAGGAGTTTGGCCGCTGCGCGAACCGAAGTCGCAGTGCCGATTCTGTCCATGTACTGGTACATCGGCGCAATTTCATCGGGCATCAACGCACGGTCGCGCGGCTCAAATTTCGCGATGCTGGCAGGCCGCACCAGATCGGCAGGGTTTTCAACCTTTTGGCCACGCTCAATGGCCCAACGGAAGACTTGCAGCACGATCTCCCGTGAGTGGACGGCGGTTGCAGGGGCACCCCGCTCCACTATGGCATCCGTCAGCGCAAGCAGATCCTCATGGGTGATTTCGACTAGCTTCTGATTGCCAAATTTCGGCTTCAACTCACGCTCGTAGACTGATCGACGCATGTCTCGCGTCGAGTCCGCCATCTGGTAACCGCGCAGCCATTTTTCAGCCCAAGCGTCAAAAGTCTCAGCACCCTTCGTGCGCGCCTTCGCACGCGCTTTTTCCTTAGCTGGAGACTTGCCAGCGGCGACCATCTCCTTCGCCTCCCCTAGCCGCTCGCGAGCCTCTGCCAGAGTGATCCCCCCTAAGCCGTAACGACCGAAGGTGATGGTCTCCTGCCGGCCGTTGATGGAGTAGTTGTAGCGAAAGGAGATTGAGCCGGCTGGGGTGACAGCCACGTACAAGCCGTCACGGTCAATCACCTTGTAGAGCTTGTCCTGGGGCTTGAGATTTCGAAGCTTGGTATCGGTGAGCATGGCTTCCACTATTTCAATGAAAAAATATCATGCTCTGAAAAGCGCGGGAAAATGGGGTCGATCCCCAGTAAAACGGGGCCTCTAGGCCAACTCGATACCATGCCAACACTGAGGCAAAGGACATGGTATTGAGCGTCATGCATGGCATTAGATGCAGTCAATACCCCATACCATGCCACACAAAAACCGTGCTTGGCGATGCAGAACGCTACCCGAATTTGCCAGACCCAAAAAGCCAAAAGCCCGCAATTACGCGGGCTTCAGGGCATTTTTTGCTAGATCGTGCCGGGCCATGCCGGACGCAGGATCACTCCCACTCAATCGTCGCAGGCGGCTTGCTCGACACGTCGTAGGTCACCCGCGAAATACCTTCGATTTCGTTGATGATGCGGCCGCTGACGGTTTCCAGCAGTTCGTACGGCAGGTGTGCCCAACGGGCGGTCATGAAGTCTACGGTTTCGACGGCGCGCAGCGCCACGACCCAGGCGTAACGGCGGCCATCGCCTACCACGCCCACCGACTTCACCGGCTGGAACACCACGAAGGCCTGGCTGGTTTTATGGTACCAGTCAGCCTTGCGCAGCTCTTCGATGAAGATATGGTCCGCACGGCGCAGGATGTCGGCGTATTCCTTCTTCACTTCGCCGAGGATGCGCACGCCCAGGCCCGGGCCTGGGAATGGGTGGCGGTAGACCATGTCGTACGGCAGGCCCAGTTCCAGGCCGATCTTGCGCACTTCGTCCTTGAATAGCTCACGCAGTGGCTCGACCAGCTTGAGGTTCATCTCTTCCGGCAGGCCACCCACGTTGTGGTGCGACTTGATCACGTGGGCCTTGCCGCTCTTGGCGCCAGCCGACTCGATCACGTCGGGGTAGATGGTGCCTTGGGCCAGGAACTGGATGTTCGGCAGCTTGCTGGCTTCGGCATCGAAGATGTCGATGAAGGTGCGGCCGATGATCTTGCGCTTCTTCTCGGGGTCGGCTTCGCCGGCCAGGTTGTCGAGGAACTGCTTTTCGGCATCGGCGCGGATCACCTTGACGCCCATGTTCTCCTTGAACATGGCCATCACCTGGTCGCCTTCGTGCAGGCGCAGCAGGCCGTTGTCGACGAACACGCAGGTCAGCTGGTCGCCGATGGCACGGTGCAGCAGCGCCGCAACCACCGAGCTGTCAACACCGCCGGACAGGCCCAGCAGCACGTTGGCCGAACCCACCTGCTCACGCACCTGGGCAATGGCGTCTTCGACGATGTTGGACGGGGTCCACAGGGCTTCGCAACCGCAGATGTCCTGCACGAAGCGGGACAGAATGCGACCGCCCTGCTTGGTGTGGGTCACTTCCGGGTGGAACTGCACGCCGTAGTAACCACGGTTGTCGTCGAACATGCCGGCGATCGGGCAGCTGGGGGTGCTGGCCAGCACGTGGAAGTCGGCTGGCATCTGGGTGACCTTGTCGCCGTGGCTCATCCACACGTCCAGGCCTAGCACGCCGTCAGCGTCGATATGGTCTTCGATGCCGTCGAGCAGGCGGCTTTTGCCTACCACGTCGACACGGGCGTAACCGAACTCACGCAGCTCGGAGCCTGCAACCTTGCCGCCCATCTGTTCGGCCATGGTCTGCATGCCGTAGCAGATGCCCAGCACGGGCACGTTCAGGTCGAACACTGCCTGCGGCGCACGGGGGCTGTTGGCTTCGTGAACCGACTCGGGGCCACCGGCGAGGATGATGCCGCGCGGGTTGAATTCGCGGATCGCTTCATCGTCCATGTCGAACGGGTGCAGTTCGCAGTACACACCAATCTCGCGCACGCGGCGGGCGATCAGCTGGGTGTACTGGGAGCCGAAATCGAGGATCAGGATACGGTGGGCGTGAATATCGAGGGCCATGGGGGAATCTCTGATTCAGCTGCGAGCTTGAAGCTGCAAGCTGCAAGTTGATCGGGGAAAACGCGGCAGCTGCTGAACGCAGCCACCGCTTGGAGCTTGAAGCGCGAGGCTTACTGCTGGCGGCAATCAGCCGACGCGGTAGTTGGGGGCTTCCTTGGTGATCTGTACGTCGTGCACGTGGGACTCGGCCATGCCGGCACCGGTGATGCGCACGAACTCCGGCTTGGTGCGCATCTCTTCGATGGTCGCGCTGCCGGTATAGCCCATGGACGAACGCAGGCCGCCCATCAGCTGGTGGATGATCGCGGCCAGCGCGCCTTTGTACGGCACACGGCCTTCGATACCTTCCGGTACCAGCTTCTCGGCACCGGCCGAGGAGTCCTGGAAGTAGCGGTCGGACGAGCCTTGCGCCTGCGCCATGGCCCCCAGCGACCCCATGCCGCGGTAGGCCTTGTAGGAACGGCCCTGGAACAGCTCGACTTCGCCTGGAGCCTCTTCGGTACCGGCAAACATCGAACCCATCATCACGCAGGACGCACCGGCAACGATGGCCTTGGACAGGTCACCGGAGAAGCGGATACCGCCGTCGGCGATCAGCGGCACGCCTGTGCCTTCCAGCGCAGCGGCAACGTTGGCGATGGCGCTGATCTGCGGCACGCCGACACCGGCAACGATACGGGTGGTGCAGATGGAGCCTGGGCCGATACCGACCTTGACCGCATCGGCGCCCGCTTCGGCCAGGGCCTTGGCAGCAGCGCCAGTGGCGATGTTGCCGCCGATTACCTGCACGTGCGGGTAGGTTTCCTTGACCCAGCGAACGCGGTCTATCACGCCCTTGGAATGACCGTGGGCGGTGTCCACCACCACCACGTCCACACCGGCAGCGACCAAGGCGGCTACGCGCTCACCGGTGTCCTTGCCAGTGCCGACTGCGGCGCCGACACGCAGGCGACCCTGGTCGTCCTTGCTGGCCAGCGGGTAGGCCTTGGCTTTTTCGATGTCCTTGACGGTCATCATGCCCTTGAGGCTGAACTTGTCGTCGACGATCAGCACCTTTTCAAGGCGGTGCTTGTGCAGCAGCTCGCGCACTTCGTTTTTGTTGGCGCCTTCGCGCACGGTGACCAGCCGCTCTTTGGGCGTCATCACGTCGCGGACCTTGGCGTCCAGGCGGGTTTCGAAGCGTACGTCGCGGGAGGTGACGATACCGACCAGATCACCGTTCTCCAGCACCGGAACGCCGGAGATGTTGTTCAGGCGGGTGAGGTCGAAGAGGTCGCGCACGGTGGCGTCGGCTTCGATGGTGATCGGGTCCTTCACCACGCCAGCCTCGAACTTCTTGACCTTGCGCACTTCGCCGGCCTGCTGTTCGATGGTCATGTTCTTGTGAATGATGCCGATGCCGCCTTCCTGGGCCATGGCAATGGCCAGGCGCGCTTCGGTGACGGTGTCCATGGCGGCGGAGACCAGCGGAATGTTCAGCTCGATGCCACGGGTCAAACGGGTCTTGAGACTGACTTCATTGGGCAGTACCTCGGAGTAGCCAGGTACAAGGAGAATGTCGTCGAAGGTCAGGGCTTCTTGGCTGATACGCAGCATCGCGGGGGCTCCCGGGCGGGAAAAATGGAAGCGCGCCATTATACTGATGCACGGCGCGCCGCTCAATGTAAATCAAGCTTCAAGTTACAGGCGGCAGGCTACAGAACGGTGTGTGCCACAGGACCCAGGCCTTGACCGACTGGCACTGGCTTACGCCTTGGCGTTCACCTGCACCACTGCCACCGGCTGGTCGAGCCAGTCGGCGAAGTTATCGAGGAACGCCTGGGTGAAGCCGGCCTCGCCCCAGTTGTTGAACATGAAGCCCAGGTTCGAGAAGGCGCAGGGTTGCAGGAAGATGAAGCCATTGATGTCATCTTCGAACCCACACAGCGGGCAGGTGAAGTTGTCGCTGACCCCCGGCATCCACTCTTCGAGGCTTTCGAACAGCGGCTCGCCCACCTCGCGCCGGCATTCGGGGCAACCGGCTTCTTCAAGAAACCCCTCGGTGGGGGTATAGATGCAGCGCTTGAGCATCACTTCAAGGCCGTTCACCGCTGTGCCAAACGGCAGCTTTTCGGGGTGCAGGGCCACCTTGCGCGCCCCTTCGGCCAGGGCATGGCCCATGCGATTGCCGGCAACCCCGCAGGTGGTCAGTTGCTCCTCGACGACCTTTTCCCGTACCAGCCAGCGCAGGATGGCACGGGCACGTGCCTCGTGCACGGGGACGGTAGACAGCCGGGGAACGATGATGCTCTGGGTATTCATGAACGGTACAGGCCTGGGAAGCTGCAAGGGTCGGGCTATTCTACCCCCTGCTCAGGTGCTCAGGTACCGGCCGATGAGCGCCAGGCCGCTGGCAAGTACCAGCCAGGTGACCAGCCGAACGAACGCTTCGCGCGACAAGCGACAGGCGAGCCTGCGCCCGCACCACAGGCCAACGAACATCACTGGCAGCAAGCACAGGGCGAGCAACAGCAACCCCTTGTCGGCATACACCCCGGCGAGCATGAACAGCGCCAGGCGCACCACCGTGCTGCAACTGATCAAGGCGCTCTGGGTGGCACGCACCTGCTCCTTGGCCTCCAGCCGCGCGCTCAGGTAGAGGGCGTAGAGAAACCCGCCACTGCCGAACAGCGCCCCGAACAAACCGCCCACCGTACCCATCGGCGCCGCCCACCAGCCGGCCAGGGTGGCCGGCCGCACCTTTACCGCCAACCCGTACAGGGCATACCCCGTCACGAACAGCCCCATCAACAACAGCAGCACGTCCGACTTGAGCTTCAGCAGGAACACCACGCCCAAGGTACAACCGATGGCCATGAACGGCAGCAGCCGCAGCAACTCGCCACGCACTACATCGCGACGCGAAGGCAGCAGGTTGCCCAGGGCTGCCACAAAGTCCAGCAACACCAGCAGCGGGATGAGCCGGGACAACGGCATGAAGTTGATCAGAATGGGCCCGGCCACCAGCGCGGTACCAAAGCCGGCAATGCCGAATACCACATAGGCCGCAGCCACCCCCAGCAGGATGGGCAGCCAGCCGAACGGGCTGAACGGCAGTTGGGCGAGCAGGTCAGCGAGCATCCGGGCCACACCTTCTAGTCATTTCAACCTACCTTAACCAGACCACAGGCATGCCGGCTAATATCCAATATCGCCACCCGCCATCTCGAAACGGCATAGCCCATGATCTCTACCCGCCAATTACGCTACTTCGTCGAAATCGCCGAAAGCGGCAGCTTCAGCGCCGCTGCCGAACGCCTGTACATTGCCCAGTCAGCCCTCAGCCGCCAGGTCAAGGAACTGGAGCAGCAACTGGGCACGCCGTTGTTCGAGCGCACCGCCCGCCTACCTCGACTGACGGCCGCCGGCGCGGCATTTCTACCGCGTGCGCGCAACGTGTTGCAGGACCTGGAAAAAGCGGGTGACCTGGCCCGCGCGGTCGGCCAGGGCCTGCGGGGTAGCCTGCGGCTCAGCCATTCCAGCACCGTGCCGCTGACCGGGCTGCTGTTGCAACGCCTAAGTGGCTACCTGCAGGAAAACCCAGAGGTGTGCATGGAAATCGCCCAGCTGTCCTCTGAAGGCCAGCTAGAAGAGCTGGCCCACGGGCGCCTGGATATCGGAATGCTGCGGCTGCCGGTACTGCGCCAACACGAAGGGGTATGCATCGAGCCACTGTTCGATGAGCCGCTGTTATTGGCGGTGGCGGGCCACCACGCCCTGGCCAACCGAAAAAGCATTGGCCTGAACGAGCTGCGTGAGCAACCGTTCATCTCCATCCCCCATCACCAGCGCGGCGGGTTGAGCTACCTGTCGGCAGAACTGTGCATAGCCGCGGGGTTCTTCCCACGGCCGGCCCAGGTGGTTTCGCGCAAGACCACCCAGTTGCAACTGATTCAGGCCGGGTTCGGGGTGGCGTTGCTGCCGCGGTGCGTGCAAGACATCGCCCCCGCTGCACTGCGGTTCATCCCTGTGAACGACCACGGTTGCGTCAGTACGGTGGCGGTTGCCTACCGTCGGGATGCCGGGGCACTGGTGAGGCAATTCAAGGATCACCTGGGCGGCGGCGCTTGACCTTGAAGTAGCTACAGGGTCCACGCTAGGCAAAACACGGAGGTTTTGCAATGAGCATTCAACAGCATTATCTGCAGCCCACGCCGATACTCGACTTCGACGCGCCGGCAATCAGCCGCCTGATTGAAACCCGCGGCTGGCGACAGCTGCCGCCGCAGCGTGGCGCCCAGGCAGTCTACGAGTTTTGCCGCGACGAGATTCTGTTCGGCTACAACGCCGGTGCCGACAGCACACCTGCGTCAGTAACCCTCGAAGAGGGGCTGGGTCACTGCAATACCAAATCGACCCTGTTGATGGCCTTGCTGCGTGCCCTGGGCATCCCTTGCAGGCTACGCGGCTTCACCATCGACAAGCGCCTGCAAAAAGGGGCGCTGACAGCATTTGTCTACTGGCTGGCGCCCCAGGAAATCCTGCACACCTGGGTCGAAGTTTTGCTGGACGGCAGTTGGGTGGTACTGGAGGGAGTGATTCTCGACCAACAGTACCTGCAGGCCGTGCAGGCCCGGTTCAGCGATTGCCGGCATGCTTTCGTGGGGTATGCGGTGGCCACTCCGTCCCTGGCCGAGCCACCTGTTCAATGGACCGGGCGCGACACCTACATACAACGCGAGGGCATTGACCGCGAACTGGGGCTATATGCTTCGCCCGATGCGTTCTATCGCGAGCACAACACCAACCTCAGCGGGGTCAAAGGTTGGTTGTACCGGCACTTTTTCCACCGGCAGCTGAACGCTAACGTGCAACGGATTCGCGCAGGCGCAAAGGGTGAGCGGCCCTGCGACCACGCCGGTCGATGACCCGCTTGCAAGCACTCGGCAACTGGCAACTACCACACAGGCACGACACCCTGCCCCGCTATCCTTTATAGTGCCGCCCATGATCAGAGACCCTTTCGAACGCCTCGGCCTTGACCGGGAAGTGCTCACCGTCAGCCAACTCAACGGCCGCGCCCGGGTGCTGCTGGAAGACGTATTCCGCAGCGTGTGGGTGGAGGGTGAAATCTCCAACCTGGCCCGCCCTGCCTCCGGGCACATGTACTTCACCCTCAAGGACAGCGGCGCCCAGGTGCGCTGTGCGCTGTTCCGGCAAAACGCCACGCGGGTGCGACAGGCATTGCGCGATGGCCTGGCAGTGCGCGTGCGCGGCAAGGTTTCGCTGTTCGAGGGGCGCGGTGACTACCAGCTCATTCTCGACACGGTCGAGCCGGCCGGTGACGGCGCGTTGCGCCTGGCCTTCGAAGCACTGAAGGAAAAACTCGGCGCCGAGGGGCTGTTCAGCACCGAGCGCAAGCAACCCCTGCCGGCCCACCCGCAGCGCATCGGTATCGTGACTTCCCCCACCGGTGCGGTGATCCGCGACATCATCAGCGTGTTTGCCCGGCGTGCACCGCAGGTGGAATTGAACCTGATCCCCACTGCCGTGCAGGGTCGCGACGCCATCGCGCAGATCGTGCGGGCCCTGCGCCTGGCCGACAGCCAAGGCTTCGATGCGTTGATCCTGGCCCGCGGCGGCGGCTCGCTGGAAGACCTGTGGTGCTTCAACGAAGAAGCCGTGGCGCGGGCCGTGGCCGCCTGCCGCACCCCTATCGTGAGCGCCGTAGGCCACGAAACGGACGTCTCGATCAGTGACTTTGTCGCCGATGTACGCGCGCCAACCCCTTCGGCTGCCGCCGAGCTGCTGGCCCCCGACAGCAGCGGCCTGCAACATCGCCTCGATGGCCTGCAACGGCGCCTGCTGCTGCGCATGCAGAACCGCCTGGCCCATGACCGCCTGCGCGTCGAGTCGCTGGCCCGGCGCCTGCGCCACCCAGGCGAGCGCCTGCGCCAACAGGCCCAGCGCCTGGACGACCTGGACATGCGCCTGCGCCGTGCATTCATGCACACCCTCAACCAGCGCCGCGAACGCATGGTGCGCCTGGAAACCCGGCTGGCCGCGCAGCACCCCGGGCGTGCGCTGAAGTTACTCGGCCAGCGCCTGGACAGCCTGGCCGAGCGCCTGCCACGTGCCATGCGCGACGTGCTCAAAGACCGCCGGCAGCGTTTTCAGGCACAACTGCAGACCCTGCAGGTGGTCAGCCCGCTGGCCACCCTGGCACGCGGCTACAGCATCCTGCTGGACGAACGCGGCCAGGCCGTGCGCAGCGCCGAGCAGACCCACAACGGCCAGCGCCTGACGGCACGCCTCAACGAAGGCGAGCTGCATGTACGCGTCGAAGACAACCACCTGACCCCGGTCACGCTCTCTTTACTGGACTGACACATGCCACGTCTGCTCGCCCCCCTGTTTGCCCTCACCCTCACGCTGCTGGCGACCGGCGCCCAGGCCAGCTACATCACCCGCACCCTCGACAAGCCGGTGCCCGGTGGCGTTGCCGTGGTCGACCTCGGCCCGGCCGTCAGCGCCCCCAGTGCGCGCTTCGACGGCAAACCGGTACTGGTGGTGAAGGAGCAGGGCAACTGGCTGGCCATCGTGGGCATACCGCTTACTCAGAAACCCGGCAGCGCTGTGCTGCAGCAAGGCAGCCGTAACCTGCCGTTCACCGTGGGCACCAAGCAGTACCCCGAGCAGCGCATCACCCTCAAGAACACCCGCCAGGTGAACCCCAACCCAGCCGACCTCAAGCGCATCGACCGCGAGCTGGCCGAACAGATCAAGGCCTACCGCAGCTTCAGCCCTGGCCTGCCCAGCAACCTGATCCTCGACAAGCCGGTGAGTGGGCCGCTGTCGAGCAAATTCGGCGTGCGCCGCTTCTTCAATGGCGAAGAGCGCAACCCGCATGCTGGCCTGGACTTCGCCGTACCAGCCGGCACGCCGATCAAGACACCCGCCAACGGCAAGGTGATCTTGGTGGGGGACTATTTCTTCAACGGCCGCACGGTGTTCGTCGACCATGGGCAGGGCTTCATCAGCATGTTCTGCCATATGTCCAAGATCGATGTGAAGGTTGGCCAGCCCTTGCGGCGCGGGGACGTGGTGGGGCGCGTGGGCTCGACCGGGCGTGCGACCGGGCCGCACATGCACTGGAATGTCAGCCTGAACGATGCGCGGGTGGACCCGGCCATTTTCATCGGGGCGTTCCAGCCCTGAGATCGGCGGCAGGGCCAGCACGCGCTCTGCTTCCCTCGATTTGCGCCATCGAAAAATACCCAGCAAAAATACAAAAGCCTGAGCCGGATTAGTGCCATAAAATCTCGCAAAATGGCTTTTTTTAAGCATTCCTCTCAATTTTTTTCAAGCGCTTGCCATCCCCCACCCCACTGGTTAGGGTTGAGGGCATGAAAACCTTCAGCACCCTCATTCTGCTCCGACAACATCGCAGCCTTTGCCTGGTCAGCGCTCGACTACCAGGCTGAATCGCGTCGCCTCGCCCCTTACCTCGTTATTGCCCGGCAGGCCCGACCTCGGCCGCACACAAAAGGATTGCTTCCATGACCATGCTCAAAGACCCTTCGAAGAAATACCGCGCGTTCCCGACCATCGACCTGCCTGACCGTACCTGGCCGTCGAAAACCATCACTGCCGCGCCCATCTGGTGCAGCTCGGACCTGCGTGATGGCAACCAGTCGCTGATCGAGCCGATGGACGCGGAGAAGAAGCTGCGTTTCTGGAAGACCTTGGTGCAAGTCGGCGTGAAGGAAATCGAAGCCTCGTTCCCGTCCGCCTCGCAGACCGATTTCGACTTCGTGCGTACGTTGATCGAAGACGGCCACATCCCGGATGACACCACCATTCAGGTGCTCACCCAGGCCCGTGAAGACCTCATCGCCCGTACCTTCGAGTCGCTGCGCGGTGCCAAGAAGGCCATCGTGCACCTGTACAACGCCACCTGCCCGGCCTTCCGCCGCATCGTCTTCAACCAGGACAAGCAGGGCGTGAAGGACATCGCGGTGAACGCGGCCAAGCTGTTCGTCAAATATGCTGCCCAGCAGCCGGAAACCCATTGGACCTTCCAGTACTCGCCCGAAACCTTCAGCGCGACCGAAATGGAATTCGCCAAGGAAGTGTGCGATGCGGTGATCGAGGTGTGGAACCCCACCCCGGAGCACAAGCTCATCCTCAACCTGCCGGCCACCGTGGAAGTTGCCACGCCGAACATCTACGCCGACCAAATCGAGTGGTTCTGCCGCAACATCAACCGCCGCGATAGCGTGATCATCAGCCTGCACTGCCACAACGACCGTGGCACCGGCATCGCCGCCACCGAACTGGGCCTGATGGCCGGCGCCGACCGTGCCGAGGGCTGCCTGTTCGGCAACGGCGAGCGTACCGGCAACGTCGACCTGGTCACCCTGGCCCTGAACCTCTACACCCAGGGTATCGACCCGTTGCTGGACTTCTCCGACATCGACGGCGTGCGCAAGGTCGTGGAAGAGTGCAACCAGCTGCCGGTTCACCCACGCCATCCGTATGTGGGTGACCTGGTACACACCGCCTTCTCCGGCTCGCACCAGGATGCTATCCGCAAGGGCCTGGCCAAACAGCAGGAAGGCGCATTGTGGGAGGTGCCTTACCTGCCGATCGACCCGGCCGATATCGGCCGCAGCTACGAGGCTGTCATCCGTGTGAACAGCCAGTCGGGCAAAGGTGGCATCACCTACCTGCTCGAACAGGAATACGGCATCAGCCTGCCGCGCCGCATGCAAATCGAGTTCAGCCAGGTGGTACAGGGCGAAACCGACCGCCTGGGCCTGGAAATGACCGCCCAGCAGATCTACAGCCTGCTGCACAAGGAATACCTCCAGGCCAACGCGCCCTATGCCTTGGTCAGCCACCGCCTGCAGGAAGAAAACGGCCACAGCGCCGTGGAAGTGGAGGTCGCCGGCGAAGGCGAAACCACCCTGCACTGGCGCGGCAAGGGCAATGGCGCCCTGGAAGCCCTGGTGGCAGGCCTGCCAGTGGCCGTGGAAATCATGGACTACAACGAGCACGCCATTGGCGCGGGCACCAATGCCAAGGCCGCGGCGTACATCGAGCTGCGTGTGGCAGGTGGTCGCCCGGTGCACGGTGTGGGCATCGATGAAAACATCACTACAGCCAGCTTCAAAGCCCTGTTCAGCGCGCTGAACCGCTCGCTGAGCCAGCAGCAAGCCAAGGCGGCCTGATCAGCCATTGCGAGCAAAGCTCGCTCCGCCGAATGCCCCACTTACCGGCAGGAGCGAGCAAAGCTTGCGATGCGCCGCCTGCGGCGCACCTTCCCCAGGCCAAAAAAAAGGGCGCCGACCAAGCGCCCTAAAAGCCGTAAAGCACACAACAAATTCAGTTGCCTTCAACCAGGGCCATCGCCTCGGCGCTGCAGGCCTGGATCCGCGCCCAGTCGCCGTTCTTGACCCAGTTGCTGTCCAGCATCCAGGTCCCCCCCACGCACATCACATTCGGCAGCGCCATGTAATTGCGCACATTGGCCGGGTTCACGCCGCCCGTTGGGCAGAAACGGATATCGCCGAACGGCCCGCCGAAGGCCTTGATCGCGGCAACCCCGCCACTGATCTCCGCCGGGAACAGCTTGAAGCGGCGATAGCCCAGCGCATAACCCATCATGATCTCGGACGGTGTGCTGATACCCGGCAGCAGCGGGATCTCGCTCTCCACACCCGCCAGCAGGATGTCCTGGGTAATGCCCGGGGTCACCACGAACTGGGCACCAGCAGCCTCGACCGCGGCAAACATTTTACGATCGAGCACGGTACCTGCGCCCACGCACAGCTCTGGGCGCTGCTCACGCAGCACCTGGATGGCCTTCAGCCCGTGCTGCGAGCGTAGCGTTACTTCCAGGGTGCGGATGCCACCTGCTGCCAGCGCGTCAGCCAGTGGCAGGATGTCTTGCTCGCGGGCAATGGTAATCACCGGCAGGATGCGCGCCGCTTCGCAGATGGCGTCGACCCGGTCGGCTTTCCCGGCCATGGAAAGCAGGGGCTGTGGGCGTTCAAGGGTGGTCATGACTGTGGATCCTTGGCTCATGGGCACCAGTAGATGTCCAGGGGGGCATGTAGAAAGGCGCGAATCGGCATTTGCGCGAGGTCGTTGTCAGCCAGCGCGGCGCGCAGGGTAGCGAGTTTGCCCTGCCCTTGCACGGACAGCGCAGTGAAAGCGGCGCCCGCCAGCAGCGAGCGGGTCATGGACAGCCGCTGGTGCGGCACCACCGGCGCGAGCATTGGCAAACAGCGACGCGGGTGGGTTGTGTCCAAGCCAAGAGCCAGGTTGGGGCTGCCGGGAAAGAGCGAGGCGGTGTGCCCGTCATCCCCCATGCCCAGCACCAACACGTCTATCGGCGGCAGCTCGCCCAATGCCTGGTCGGCCAGCTCGGCGGCCGCCTCGAGGTTGGGCGCCTGCTGGTACAGGCCGAGGAAGCGGGCCTTGGCAGCAGCCCCCTTGAACAGATGCCGGGCCAGTAGCCCGGCGTTGCTGTCCGCATGTTCGACCGGCACCCAGCGCTCATCGGCCAGGCTGACCGTGACGTTGTTCCAGTCCAGAGGCTGGCCGGCCAGTTGTTCCAGGAAAGCCACCGGGCTGCGCCCACCCGACAACACCACGCAGGCATGCCCGTTGGCGGCAATGGCGGCGCGCAGGCGTGCAGCCACGTCTTCGGCCAGGGTGGCAGCCAGGGTACGGGCATCTGCCAGGGCGTGCGCTGTAGCGCTCGCGGGCAGTTGCAGTTCAGATATTGCCTCAGATGTCGCCATACCAGGCCCTCCCATCGCGTGTGATCAATGCAATCGAGCTCATCGGCCCCCAACTGCCGGCCGCATAAGGCTTGGGGGCGTCACCGGCGTTACGCCAGCCGGCGATCAGCTGGTCGCACCACTGCCAAGCGTGCTCGATCTCATCCTTGCGCACGAACAGGTTCTGGTTGCCACGCATCACTTCGAGCAACAAGCGCTCGTAGGCATCCGGAATCCGCGCACTGCGCCAGGCATCGGAAAAATTCAGCTGCAACGGGCCGCTGCGCAATTGCATGCCCTTGTCCAGCCCCTGCTCCTTGGTCATGACCCGCAACGAAATGCCTTCGTCAGGCTGCAGGCGAATGATCAGCTTGTTCCCCACCTGCAAACGTTGTTCCGGGGCAAAGATATAGTGGGGCGTCTCCTTGAAGTGGATGACGATCTGCGACAGTTTTTGCGGCATGCGCTTGCCGGTACGCAGGTAGAACGGCACACCCGACCAGCGCCAGTTGCGGATGTCGGCGCGCAAGGCCACGAACGTTTCGGTGTCGCTCTGGGCGTTGGCGTTGTCTTCTTCAAGGTAACCGGGTACCGGCTTGCCATCGCTGTAGCCGGCAATGTACTGGCCGCGCACCACACGGGTGCTCAGCCCATCGCCGGTGATCGGGGCCAGTGCCTTTAGCACCTTTACCTTCTCGTCGCGGATAGCGTCTGCAGACAGCTCGCTGGGTGGGTCCATGGCGATCAGGCACAGCAGCTGCAGCAGGTGGTTCTGAATCATGTCGCGCAGCTGCCCGGCCTTGTCGAAGTAGCCCCACCGGCCTTCGATGCCGACCTTCTCGGCCACGGTGATTTCCACGTGGGAGATGGAGTTCTGGTTCCACTGGGTTTCGAACAGGCTGTTGGCAAAGCGCAGGGCAATCAGGTTCTGCACCGTTTCCTTGCCCAGGTAGTGGTCGATGCGGTACACGCGGTTCTCCGGGAAGAACCGCGCCACGGCGTCGTTGACCCGGCGCGACGACTCAAGGTCGTGCCCGATGGGCTTTTCAAGCACCACACGGGTGCGCGCACTGAGGCCTGCGTTGTCCAGGTTTTCGCAGATCGCCCCGTACACCGCGGCGGCAGTGGCAAAGTAGGCAATCAACGGCTGCTCGCCCGGCACCTGCTCGGCCAGGGCCTGATAGCCCTCGGGCTGAAGAAAATCCAGGTGCTGGTAATGCAGCCGGGCCAGGAAGCGTGCGAGTGCCACCGGCTCCAGGTCCGCTTGCGCCACGTGCTGGCGCAGGTGCGCTTCGATGGTGCTCAGGTGGTCCTGGGCGCTGCCCGCCTCACGAGCCAGCGCCAGCAGGCGCGTCTGGGGGTGCAGCAGGTTGGCCCGGTCGAGTTGGTACAGCGCAGGAAACAGCTTGCGCAGCGCCAGGTCGCCCAAGGCGCCAAACAGGGCAAAGGTGCAAGGTTCGACACTGATTGCAGCCATGATGTTGGTTCTTTCCTAAAGTTGGACTAGGAATACCGCTTTCACATACGGTTTTCAAGGGCTAATGTAGTAAAAACCATAACATTAGACAGAAGTACGACAGACAAGTGGTGCGCAACCCGCACCGCCAGTACGATAGACGACCGTGCAAAAGGCCTGCTGCTCCCACAGCCGCCTGTCTTCCCGACCCAAGGACACCCCATGGACCGCGTGAGAAACCTCCTGGAACAGATCCAGGGACGCCTCGACGAGCTGAACAAGGCCGAACGCAAAGTCGCCGAAGTCATTCTGCTCAACCCGCAACAAGCCACCCGTTTCAGCATCGCTGCACTGGCCCAGGCGGCCAAGGTCAGCGAGCCTACCGTCAACCGCTTCTGCCGTTCGTTCGGCGTCAGCGGCTACCCCGAACTCAAGCTGCAACTGGCGCAGAGCCTGGCCAGCGGCGCCGCCTATGTCAGCCGGGCGGTGGAGGCCGACGATGACCCGGCGGCCTATACCCAGAAGATCTTCGCCAGCGCCATCGCTTCGCTCGACAGTGCCTGCCAGCAGCTCGACTCGCAGCAAGTCAGCCGCGCCGTGGACATGATGATCCAGGCCCGGCAGATCCATTTCTTCGGCCTGGGCGCCTCTGCCCCGGTGGCACTGGACGCCCAGCACAAGTTCTTCCGCTTCAACCTGGCCGTGTCGGCCCACGCCGACGTGCTGATGCAACGCATGCTGGCCTCGGTGGCGCATACCGGCGACCTGTTCGTGATCATTTCCTACACCGGGCGTACCCGCGAACTGGTCGAGGTGGCGCGTCTGGCGCGGGAAAACGGCGCCTCGGTACTGGGCCTGACTGCTGCCGGTTCGCCGCTGGCCAATGCCTGCAGCCTCAGCCTGCACATTCCACTGCCCGAGGACACCGACATCTACATGCCCATGACCTCGCGCATCATCCAGCTGACCGTACTCGACGTACTGGCCACCGGCATGACCCTGCGCCGCGGTGTGGACTTCCAGCCGCACCTGCGCAAGATCAAGGAAAGCCTCAACGCCAGCCGCTACCCCATCGAGGACGACGAGCTCAACTGAGCCGGTGCGCCTGCAGGCTCAGGTGCGCGCGCTGCCCCGGTGCCAGGCTCAGGCCTTCGTCACTGCCGCTGGCCGCTTCGACGCACACGAAGCGCTGGCACTCGCGGCCCGTCACACCCAGTAAAGGCCGGCTGCCCGGGTGCCAGACCACCGTGTCATCGCTGTCACCGGTGTCGATGCACAGCTCGCGCTGCCAGGCCGGGTCCTGCAACTGCACACGGGGTATGCCCGGGTACACCCGCTGGCAGCCGCCCTTGAGCTTCAAGGCGCCACCCTGGCGGCAGGCCTGACGGCTGAGCCGGTCATAACCTTCGATGTCTTCCAGCCCGGACAGCGCTATCTCGGACACGTCACTGATACGCCAGTACGCCAGCAGCGCATGGCTCAGTTGGCAAGGCTCGCTGTCCTGGTGCTCGGTACTCAGGCTCAGCTCCATGCGGCTGCCCAGCCGGGCGTGCAGGTCCACCTGCCAATCGCACAGTTCCAGCCGCCACCTGAGGCTGACCCCCTGCTCGTCCTCCTGGCTGTCTATCAGCTTCCAGTCCAGCAACCGCGCCCAGCCATGGGCTGGCCACAAATCCTCGCTAGGGTGGCGGCCATACCACGGCCAGCACACCGGCACACCGCCGCGGATGGCACCCACCTGCGGCCACTGCTCGGCGCACCACAGCCAGGGCCGCTCGCCTGCCGGTTGGAAGTGCAGCAGTTGCGCGCCCTGGCGGCTGAACACCGCCTGGCAGCGGGGATGATCGATGACCAGCACATCACGCTGCTGGTAACGCTCCCACTCGAACGTCGGCCGCGGCCGCTGCGAGGCAAAGAAGCGATGAAGCGGATGTTCCGGCATGGTTCAGGGCTCTTGTTGTTTGAGGTAGCGCTGTCTCGGCCTGTCCCCGCCACCCACTGCTGGGCAGTGGGTATGGGGCGCCAAAAAGGGATTGGCGTAAATTTACAACAAATGGCGTCAGAATGACGACTGAATCTTCAGGCCTGCGACCAGCGCGTTATCCACTTCGTCCACCCCGCCCGGGCTCTTGATGTACTGCAGGTTGGGGCGCACGGTCAGCCAGTTGGTCACGTGGAAACCGTAGTACAGCTCGGCGTTGTACTCGGTGCGCTGCAGCGGCACGAAGCCCGGGTTGTTGTAATCGTCGATGCCGCTTTGCGCGTTGAGCTGCTGCGCGCGCTTGCGCACATCGTCGTTGACATGGATACGCGCGATACCAAAGCCGATGTCGTCTTTGGGGCGTGCATCGAACGCGCCTTTGTACACCATGCCCACCTGCTGGTAGTTGTCCACCACGTTGGTGGCCTTGTCATGCACGGTGAAGTTGGCGAACAGGCTGAGGCCACGGTTGACGTCCCCGGCCTGGGCCGTGACTTGCTGCTGCGCCACCACCCACCAGCCATGCTTGCTGGAATGGGACTTGAAGCCCGACCCGCTGATGCCCTGGGCATTGCCGTTCACGTCCTTGTAAACGTCCTGGGCGTCGGCAGTGCTGTAGTAGTAACCCAGGCGGTACTCGCCCGGCAGACCGTTGACCTTGGGCGACCAGACCATTTCCACCGGCAGGATCGCCCCCTTGGTGCCGCTGCCGCTGAGCTTGAAGCCATTGCCGGTTTCCAGGTTGGAGGGGTTCTGCTCGTACGCGCCTACCTGCACGAAGAACTCCGGCGTGATGTTGTACTTGACCCGCAGCGCCCACTGGCTCACCGGCCAGTTGTACCAGATGCCGCCCACCCAGTTACCCACCTGCGAGCCGCAGAACGACAGGTTCTGGAAGTCGCACGGGAAGCTGTTGAAGTCCTCGCCCTCGCCAAACCGGCCGAATTTCACGTCCAGTGCGCCATCGAAGTACTTCTGCTTGACCCACATCTGGGTCAGGCGCCAGGTCTGGCCACGGCCCCATACTTCCTGCACCGAGCTGAACTGCCCGGCACGCGGGTCGCTGATGCGGTCGTTGGACAGGTTGCGGCCGCTGCGCTCGGTGATCGCCAGCTTGAACTCGGCATCGTGCCAGCCAAGAATCTTTTGCAGGTCCAGGTGTGCGCCCAGGGCAAACTGATCGCTGTAGCGCGCCGTCTTGTCGTGGTTGTAGCCGCCGCGCAGGTTACCGGCCACCTCCCCCACGTAGTCGACGGTGAAGTCGTAGCCCTTGTCGAGCAGCTCGGTACGGGTGCCACCCCAGTCCCCGGTCATCCATTTGGATTCACTGGAAAAGGCCTCGGCAGCTTGAGCGGCAGTGCTGCAGGCCATTGCCAGCGGTGCCAACAGGGCCAGTGAGCCCCAGGCGGTGGTGCGTTTGCGCTGTTCCATCCCTTTACGTCCTCTTTTTTCTTATTTGATGGTGTTGACGAGTCAACGGCCCGTACTGGCAGCCGCGTTGTCCATTACGCTTGCGGTGGTGCTGGCCAGGCGCAGCCGTTCGCCGCTTGCAGCGTCGAACAGCAGCACCCGTGCCGGGTCGAATTGCAGGGCAAGCGTGTCACCCACCCGGCACGCCACATCCGGCGCCAGTCGGCAACACACCTTGGTCTGGTTGAGGGTGACGAACACCAGCAGGTCGGGGCCGGTGGGTTCGGTAACCTGTACCTCGGCGCGGATGCCGGGCAGGCCATTGCCCTGCGCACCGCCCAGGGCGATCTGCTCGGGGCGGATACCCAATATGACCTCGCGCCCTTCCAGCTCGGCAGCAGCGCCGGCCAACGGCAATTCGCAACGCGCCTGGCCACTGTCCAGCACGGCCACCAGGCAGCCGCTCTGCGCCGTCACCCGCACGGGCACGAAGTTCATAGGCGGCGAGCCGATGAAGCTGGCGACGAACTGGTTGGCCGGGTCGTTGTAGATCTGCTGCGGGGTGCCGAACTGCTGGATGATGCCGTCCTTCATCACCGCCACCTTGTCACCCAGGGTCATGGCCTCGATCTGGTCGTGGGTGACATACACGGTGGTGGTCTTCAGGCGCTGGTGCATCAGTTTCATTTCGGTGCGCATCTCTACGCGCAGCTTGGCATCGAGGTTGGACAACGGCTCATCGAACAGGTAGATCTTTGGCCTGCGCGCCAACGCACGGCCCATGGCCACCCGCTGCTGCTGGCCGCCCGACAGCTGCGCGGGCTTGCGCGCCAGCAGGTGCTCGATCTGCAGCAGCTTGGCCACCCGCGCCACCTCTTCGTCGATGGCCGCCTGGGGCATCTTGCGGATCTTCAGGCCGAACTCGATGTTTTCCCGCACGCTCATGGTGGGGTACAGCGCATAGGACTGGAACACCATGGCGATGTCGCGGTCCTTGGGGCTCATGCCGCTGACGTCCTGCTGGTCGATCAGAATGGCGCCGCCAGTGATCTGCTCAAGGCCAGCGATGCAGTTCATCAGCGTGGATTTACCGCAGCCTGAAGGCCCTACCAGAATCAGAAACTCCCCGTCCTTGATGGCCAGCTGAATGTCCTTGAGGGTGTCCGGCAGGCCGCTGCCGTAGGTCTTGTTCACATTGCGAAGTTCGAGCGTTGCCATGACTTACCCCTTGACTGCGCCGGCCGTAAGCCCGCGCACGAAATATTTGCCTGCCACCACATAGACCAGCAGCGTCGGCAGCCCCGCGATCATTGCCGCGGCCATGTCGACGTTGTATTCCTTGGCCCCGGTGCTGGTGTTGACCAGGTTGTTCAGGGCCACGGTGATCGGTTGCGAGTCGCCACTGGAAAACACCACGCCAAACAGGAAGTCGTTCCAGATCTGGGTGAACTGCCAGATCAGGCAGACCATGATGATGGGCGTGGACATGGGCAGGATGATGCGCCGGAAGATGGTGAAGAACCCGGCCCCGTCCAGCCGTGCGGCCTTCACCAGTGCATCAGGGATGCTCACGTAGAAGTTGCGGAAGAACAGTGTGGTAAACGCCAGGCCGTAGACCACGTGCACCAGCACCAGCCCGGTGGTGGTGCTGGCCAGGCCCAGCTTGCCCAAGGTAAACGAGGCCGGCAGCAGTACGGTCTGGAACGGCAGGAAGCAGCCGAACAGCAACAGCCCAAAGAACAGCTGCGAGCCGCGGAACCGCCACATCGACAGCACGTAGCCGTTCAGCGCACCGATGGCAGTGGAAATGGCCACCGCCGGCACGGTGATCAATATCGAATTCCAGAAGTAGCCACTCACCGTGCCCCAGGCCTTGACCCACCCCACGGTGGTGATCGCCGTCGGCCAGCTCAGCAGGTTACCGGTGCCGATGTCTTCGGGGGTTTTGAAGCTGGTCAGCAGCATCACCACCAGCGGTACCAGGTACAGCAGTACCGCCACCAGCAGCACGGCATGGATGGCCAGCCGCGCCGGGCTCAAGGCCGGTTTGTCGACAGCGCTATGCATGGCGTTTGCTCCGCAGTTCGGAATACAGGTAGGGCACCAGGATGGCCAGCACGGCGCCCAGCATCAGAATGGCACTGGCCGAGCCCATGCCCATCTGCCCACGGCTGAAGGTGAACGAGTACATGAACATGGCCGGCAGGTCGGACGAATAGCCCGGGCCGCCTGCGGTCATCGCCGCCACCAGGTCGAAGCTCTTGATGGCAATGTGCGACAGGATCATCACGGCGCTGAAGAACACCGGGCGCAGGCTGGGCAGCACCACCTTCCAGTAAATGCGCGGCAGGCTGGCACCGTCGATCTGCGCCGCACGGATGATCGACGGGTCGACGCCGCGCAAACCCGCCAGGAACATCGCCATGATGAACCCGGAGGCCTGCCACACCGCCGCAATCACCAGGCAGTACACCACGCGGTCAGGGTCGATCAGCCAGTCCAGGCGAAACCCCTCCCAGCCCCAGTCGCGCAGCAGCTTGTCCAGGCCCATGCCCGGGTTCAGCAGCCATTTCCAGGCCGTACCGGTGACGATCATCGACAATGCCATGGGGTACAGGTAAATGGTGCGGATGAAGCCTTCGCGGCGGATGCGCTGGTCCAGCAGCACCGCCAGCAACACGCCGATGGCCAGGCTGATGGCGATGAACAGGCCACCGAACACCAGCAGGTTCTTGCTCGCCACCCACCAGCGGTCGTTGTCGAACAACCGCGCATACTGGGCCAGCCCCGCCCACTTGTAAGTGGGCAAGAAGGTCGAGGTGGTGAAGGACAGCACGAAGGTCCAGAGGATGTAGCCGTAGAACCCTACCAGCACGATGAACATGCTGGGCGCCAGTACCAGTTTAGGTAGCCAGCGCTGCAAGGCGTCCAGGGGGGATGCCCGCAGTTTCGCGGTTGCTGTAGTCATGGTGTGATTACCCGGGGCCTGGGCAGCCCCTTGTACAAGTCAGTACCGGCCCTGCCGCCAGCCAGCCCGCGCCACACAGGCATGCCTGCAGGCGCCGGCTGGCCGGCGAAACGGCCCTGAGGGCGTTACTTGGCCGCTTTGATCGCCGCCGCCAGCTTCTTCGCCGCATCGGCCGGGTCGGCCTTGGGGTCGTTGATGTAGTTGGTCACCACATCGAAGAAGGCCCCCTGCACGGCCAGCGTGGTGGCCATGTTGTGTGCCATGCTTGGCTGCAGGCCGCCATTTTTGGCGTCGGCCAGGAAGTCCTTGGCCGATGTCTGGGCGCAGGCATCGAAACCGTACTTGCCCATGTCGGCGAGCATGTCGTTGCGCACCGGGATGGACCCCTTGTTGGTGCTGAACACCTTCTGGAATTCCTCACCCATGACCTTGCGCGCGATGTCCTGCTGGCCTGCGGCGGTGCCGGCGTCCTTCTGCTTGAACACCACCAGCGAATCGATATTGTAGAGGAAGGCCTTGTCGGTACCCGGGAAGGGTACGCACTGGTAATCCTTGCCGGCGGTTTTCTTCGCCAGGGTCCACTCGCTCTTGGCCCAGTCGCCCATGATCTGCATGCCGGCCTTGCCGTTGATGACCTTGGCGGCCTCCAGGTTCCAGTCCTGGCCTTTGCCGTCCGGGTCCATGTAGGTGGCAAGCTTCTTGAGTTCGGCCAACGCCTTGATCATTTGAGGCCCGGTGAGGGTGGCGTTGTCCAGGTCGACGAAGGCCTTCTTATAGCCATCCGGCCCCATTACCGACAGCACCACGGTCTCGAACACCGTGCTGTCCTGCCAAGGCTGGCCGCCGTGGGCGAGCGGGATGATGCCGGCGGCCTTGAGCTTGTCGGCGGCTGCGTAGAATTCGTCAAGGGTAGCGGGCGCCTTGTCGATACCGGCTTTCTTGAAGGCTTCGGGGTTGATCCACAGCCAGTTGATGCGGTGGATGTTCACCGGCACGGCCACATAGTCACCGTCGTACTTGACCGTGTCGGCGACTTTTTTGTCGAGCAGCGAATCCCAGTTCTCTTGCTTGGCAACGTCCTTGAGCACGTCGCTGTCCAGCAGCCCGGTGGCGGCCCAATCCTGGATGTCCGGCCCCTTGATCTGGGCCACGCCCGGCGGGTTGCCCGCTACGGCACGGCTTTTCAGCACGGTCATGGCGGTGGCACCACCGCCACCGGCAACGGCGCCATCCTTCCAGGTGAAACCGTCTTTTTCGACCTGGGCCTTGAGCACATCGACGGCGGCTTTTTCACCCCCGGACGTCCACCAGTGCACCACTTCGACAGTGCCTTTGGCGTCGGCAGCTTGGGCAGAAAGGGGGGTTAGCGAGGCCAGCGAGATAGCGGCAGCGAGACGAAGGTAGGAAGTCATTGAAACACCTTATTGTTGTTATGCCGTGCAAGTCGGTCGCTTGCGTTGCATGGAGTCTAAACAGCGTGCGCGCCCCGCCAGGTAACGAAGCGATGCGCGATTGTCATCGTTTGGTTACATTGCCGGCCAACGCGGTGGCCAGGCTCGGGGCAAGCGGCAAGCCTGGCAGCAGCAAGGCCTGGTAGGCATGGTAGAGATCGGGCTTGCCTGGCCAGAGGGTGCCGGCCGGGCAGTTGTGCGGGTCGAGTTCGTGGTGCCAGCTGCCGCCGTGCAGGTCGATGAAATGCTCGGCGATGAAGTCCCAGCAGCGGCGGTACCACAGCTCGTAGCGCGAGTCTGCGGTTCGCTGCAGCAAGGCAGCCGCACAGGCGCAGGCCTCGGCGTGCACCCAGTGCAGGCGCGCCCGTACCAGCGGCTGGCCAGCCCAGTCCAGGGTGTAGGCAAACCCTGGGCTGCCATCGGCCTGCCAGGCCTGCTGGCAGGCCGCCTCGAACAGCGCCTGGGCGCTGTCCAGCAGCCAACCCGGCGCCGGCAGGCCAAAGCGCTGCAGGCTGGCCTCCAGGTGCAGCAGCAGCCGCGCCCACTCCAGGGAGTGACCGGGGGTGGTGCCGTAGGGGCGGAAGTGATCGGCCGGGTGGTCCTGGTTGTAGTCCTTGGCCGGCTGCCAGAAGGCGTCGAAGTGTTCGATCACCCGGTAGCCACTGGCGGCCGCATGGGTGTGGATGATGCGTTCGGCGATGCGTAGGGCCCGCTGCAACCACAGGCTGTTGCCGGTGACGTCGGCCAGGGCCAGGAACGCCTCGGTGCCGTGCATGTTGCTGTTGGCCCCTCGGTACGGCTCGGGCAGTTGCCAGGCGCGGGAAAAGGTTTCCTGAAGGGCGCCCTCTTCTTCATTCCAGAAATGCTGCTCGATGACCTGTATGGCGGATGTGAGCAGCGCCTGCGCACCGGCAACGCCGGCTACCACTGCCGAGCTGGCAGCCAGGGCAACGAAGGCGTGCAGGTAAGCGTCCTTGCCACTGTCTTCACGCCCTTCTGCATGAGCGAACCAGCCGCGGTAATGCTCATCCCACAGCGGGCCGCGCAATGCGGCCACGCCGTGTTCGGCATAGGCCAGACAACCCGGGATACCCTGCAAATGGGCAAGGGCAAAACAGTGGGTCATACGCGCGGTGGTCAGCGTTTCTGCGCAGGCACCCGGCGCCAGTTGGCCGTTGGCCTGCAGGTTGCCGAAGCCACCGGGCAGCCTTGCCGCCTTGGCGAAGGCCAGCAGCCGTTGGCCTTCGGCCAGGCGCCAGGCAGTATGCGCCGGGGCGTCCAGCCAGCTGTTCGAAGCGGTGTTGTGATTATTCATGGCCAGCTCGATCCTTGCCAGTCGTGGGGCGATTCTAGCCAGCGGGGCTGGGCGGGGTGTCACGAACGGGGGCATGTTTGTCACCAGTCAGTGACATGCCAACGCCAACGGCGGCGCGGGGGTCAGTCCATGCCCCGGGGCAGGTACAAGGTTACGCGCAGGCCACCCTCTCGCAGGTTCAGCAGGCTTACCTCGCCCCCATGGCTATGGGCGATATTGCGCGCGATACCCAGGCCCAGCCCGTACCCCTGCTGGTGCCCGGCAAGCCGCACATGAGGCTCGAACACTTCCTCCAACTGCTGCTGCGGCACGCCAGGGCCCTGGTCATCGACCTGCAGCACGAAGCCGGCCGCACCGTCGATGATGCGCAGCCGCGCCCGCTCGCCGTACTTGATGGCATTGTCGATCAGGTTGCCGATACAGCGGCGCAGCGCCAGCGGCTTGCCTGGGTAGGGCGCCAGTGCCCTGCCTTCCAGGGTGATGCGCCCATCGCGCAGATAGGGCTCGGCGAGAATCTCCAGCACCTGGTTGAGGTCCACCGGCTCGATGTTTTCATGGATGTCGGTATCTTTTACGCACTGCAACGCGCCCTTCACCAGCAGCTCCAGTTCGTCCAGGTCCTGGCTGAACTTGGCTTGCAGGTGCTCGTCCTCCAGCAGCTCCACCCGCAGCCGCAGACGGGTAATGGGGGTGCGCAGGTCGTGGGAAATGGCACTGAACAGCTGGCTGCGTTCGGTCAGGTAGCGGCTGATGCGCTCGCGCATGCTGTTGAATGCCCGACTGACTTCGATCACTTCGATGCCGCCCGCCTCGGCCACCGGCGGCACGTCCGCCCCCAGCGACAGCTCACGCGCCGCACGGGCCAGGCGCTTGAGTGGCCAGCTTTGCCAATGCACCAGCAAACCAATGAACAGCAACAGCAACGCCGTGGTCAGGACGATGAAGCCAAGCTGCTGGCGCGGCAGGCGCTGCGCCTCAAGGCTGGTGTAGGGCTCTGGCAGCAACGAGGCGATGTACAGCCACTCCCCTTCGCCCAGGCGGATCTGCGTGACCAGCACGGGCGGCTTGAGCGGCTCCAGGGTCAGGGAGTAATGGGCCCAGGAACGCGGCAGCTCGTCCAGCTTGAGCCCGCTATTGAAAATACGCAGGTCGTCCGGCCCGACGAATTCGACTGACACCTCCATCTGCGAACCCAGCCGTTCGTGCAGCACTTGCTGGAACACATCGATCACCGCCTGCTTGCGCGGCGTAACCGGCAGCACCGGCATGTCCAGCGGGCGGGCGTTGAGCGACACGAAGAAGCGTGTGCCCCCCATGCTGCGCAACTGGTCGAGCACCATTGGCCGGTAGGCCACCGGCAACGAGCGGAAGTAACTGACACTGGCGCTCATGGAGTGGGCCAGGCTGCTGGCACTGGCACGCAGGCCTTGCAGTTGGCTGGCGCGCAATTGCGCCACCCAAATGATGCTCGACAAGCCTTGGGCCAGCAGTACCACCAGCAAGGTCAGCAGCAGCATGCGCCCCAGCAGCGAGCGCGGCAGCAGGCGCCAGCGCCGTTCAGGGCGCATTGCAGACATGCGCCGCCAGCAGGTAGCCGCTGCCGCGCACCGTGCGGATCAACCGGGGAGGTTTGTCAGTATCGCGCAGCCGCTGGCGCAGGCGGCTGACCGCCATGTCGACGATGCGGTCCAGCGGCATGGGCTCGCGGCCCCGTGTGGCATTGCCGATGGTGTCGCGGTCGAGGATCTGCTGCGGGTGGTCGAGAAACAGCTTGAGCAGGGCAAAGTCGGCGCCAGACAAGATCACCTCTTCACCGTCACGGTGGAACAGGCGATGGCTGACGGTGTCCAGGCGCCACTCGTCGAACGCCAGCACGGCGGTGCCCGGCGCAGCCTGGCCAAATTCTGCACGGCGCAGCAGGGCCTTGATGCGCGCTTGCAGTTCACGCGGGCTGAAGGGTTTGCCCAGGTAGTCGTCGGCGCCCAGTTCCAGGCCGATGACCCGGTCGGTTTCGTCGGAGCTGGCCGTGAGCATGATGATCGGCACGCGGGCCTGGCGCGGGTGCTGACGCACCCAGCGGCACAGGCTGAAGCCATCTTCATCTGGCAGCATCACATCCAGGATCACCAGGTCGCAGGGCGTGGTTTCCAGGGCGTGGCGAAACCCTGCACCGTCGGCCTGGGCATTGACCTGGAAGCCCGAGCGGCTCAGGTAGGTTTGCAGCAGTTCACGGATTTCCTGATCGTCGTCCACCATCAGGATGGATTTGCCGGCAGCGCTCATGTCAGTGGTCCAGCGCCTGCTGCAGGTTCACCCCGGCCCCCAGCAACCCGGAAAACTCCGCGGTCACCAGCCACACCGGAATGCCGGGGAAGTACCCGCTCATGCAACCCTTGTCGGCGAAGCTGGCCGCAAACCCGCTGTGCAGGAACAGCTCGGCAAAGCGCGGCACCACGCCACCCACGATGTACACACCGCCACGGGCGCCCAGGGTGAGCACGTTGTTGCCGGCCACGCGGCCCAGAAAGCGGCAGAACTGCTCGACCACCGCCCGTGCCCGCGGCTCGCCACCCAGTGCCGCATCGGTAATGTGCGCGGGGGTCTGGTGTTTGGGCGTGTCGCCATCCAGCGCACACATGGCCTGGTACAGCCGCACCAGGCCACCGCCACTGAGCACGGTTTCGGCGCTGACATGGCCAATCTGCCCGTGGATATGCTGGTGAATCGCCGCTTCCCGGGCGTTGCCCACCGGCAGGTCGACATGACCGCCCTCCCCTGGCAAGGCATGCCAGCGCCGCTCGCCCAGGCGCAGCAGCGAACCCACGCCCAGGCCCGTACCAGGGCCGATCACCAGCGCTGGCCGGGACGGGTCTGCCTGGCCCGCGCATACCTCGTGAAACTCACCGTCGCGCAGCCGGGTCATGCCCAGGGCCATGGCGGTGAAGTCGTTGATCAGCAGCAACTGGCCAACCTGCAGCCGTTGGCAGAACGCGCTGCGGCTCAGGCGCCAGTGGTTGTTGGTGAAACGGAATTCATCGCCATTCACCGGGCCGGCCACCGCCAGGCAGGCAGCAGCAAGCCCGCCGCGTGGAATGCCCAGGCCTTCCAGGTAGGTTTCGATGGCCTGCTCCGGGCTGGTGTAGTCCTCGGTGGCGAAGACCCGCACCTCGTGCAACTGGTTGTCACGCCACAACGCAAAACGGGCATTGGTGCCGCCGATGTCGCCGACCAGCAGGTCCTTCATTTCAGGTTCTCCAGGGCAGAGGTAAAGGCGCTGGCGCCCTGCTCTGCCGGGCTGAACGCCATGCGCATGAAGCCGAACAGCTCACGCCCGCACCCCAGGTCGTTGCCTTGGGGGGCCGGCGGCAGGTCGCGGCTGGCCAGCACATCGGCCGGCACCATGACCTGTAGCGTACCTTCAGCGCCATCGACACGCACCCTATCACCCTCGCGCACCCGTGCCAGCGGCCCGCCGTCGTATGCCTCTGGGCACACATGGATGGCGGCCGGGATCTTGCCTGAAGCACCCGACATGCGCCCGTCGGTCACCAGTGCCACCTTGTAGCCGCGGTCTTGCAGCACGCCCAGGAACGGCGTGAGCTTGTGCAGCTCGGGCATGCCGTTGCAGCGCGGGCCCTGGAAGCGCACCACGGCAACGAAATCGCACTCCAGCTCGCCGGCCTTGAAGGCATCGGCCAGCGATTGCTGATCGTGGAAGATTCGCGCTGGCGCCTCGACCACGCGGTGTTCAGGGGCCACGGCGGACACTTTCATCACCCCGCGGCCCAGGTTGCCCTCCATCACCCGCAAGCCGCCTTCGGCCGAGAATGGCCGGGCCACCGGGCGCAGGATACTTTCGTCCAGGCTCTGCTGCGGGCCTTCGCGCCATACCAGCTTGCCGTTGTCGAGGAAGGGTTCCTGTGTATAGCGGCGCAAGCCATGACCCGCCACCGTGTTGACGTCTTCGTGCAGCAAGCCGGCATCCAGCAGTTCGCGGATCAGGAATGCCATGCCACCAGCGGCCTGGAAGTGGTTGATGTCGGCCTTGCCGTTGGGGTAGACGTGGGACAGCGTCGGCACCACGTCGGACAAGTCGGCCATGTCCTGCCAGGTGAGCTGAATGCCAGCGGCCTGGGCGATGGCGGGGATATGCAGGGTATGGTTGGTGGAGCCCCCGGTGGCATGCAGGGCCACGATGGCATTCACCAAGGCCTTCTCGTCGACGATTTCGCCCAGTGGCATGAAGTTGCCGCTGGCCTTGGTCATGCGGGTGACCTGCTGCGCCGCCTCGGCGGTGAGCGCGTCACGCAGCGGCGTATAGGGGTTCACGAATGACGCACCCGGCAGGTGCAGGCCCATCACTTCCATCACCAGCTGGTTGGTATTGGCGGTGCCGTAGAAGGTGCAGGTGCCGGGGCTGTGATAGGACTTCATCTCCGACTCCAGCAGTTCCTCACGGCTGGCCTTGCCCTCGGCGTAGCGCTGGCGCACGTCGGCCTTCTGCTTGTTGGAAATGCCCGACACCATGGGCCCGCCCGGCACGAACACGGTGGGCAGGTGGCCGAAGCGCAGGGCGCCCATCATCAGCCCCGGCACGATCTTGTCGCAGATACCCAGCATGAGCGCCGCGTCGAACATGTTGTGCGACAGGGCCACGGCGGTGGACATGGCGATCACTTCACGGCTGGCGATGGCCAGTTCCATGCCAGGCTCGCCCTGGGTGACGCCGTCGCACATGGCCGGCACGCCACCTGCAAACTGGCCGACCGAACCCACCTCGCGCAGGGCCTGCTTGATCTGCTCGGGGAAGTGCAGGTACGGCTGGTGGGCCGAGAGCATGTCGTTGTAGGCCGAAACGATGGCCACGTTGGCTGCATTCATCAGGCGCAGGGTCTGTTTGTCTTCAGTGCCGCACCCGGCCACCCCGTGGGCGAAGTTGGCGCACTGCAGGCTGGCACGCATCGGGCCCTCGCTGGCGGCGCCACGAATCAGCTGCAGGTAGCGTTCGCGGGTGGCGCGGCTACGCTCGACCAGCCGTTGGGTGACCTCAAGGATGCGCGGATGCATGTACTGGACTCCAGGCTAATTGTAAGGGCGGTTTACCAGGCGCCGGCGCCCCGCCGATTGCAGCCTAGGCTCATGGTAGAGCGTCGCGCGGCATCGGCAAGGCCAAGGGCCAAACCACTCGTTGTAGGTTTAAACAAAATACTGCCACTAAAAAGGCTTGTTTTCTATCTGCAAGTGAATAATCTTGTAATTCCAACAACAAAACCGTTTCAGTGAAGCATCTTTGTGCCACAGGTTTCACTCGGACTGCCAGAGGTATCGCCATGACCCTTCGCATCGCCATCAACGGATTCGGCCGCATCGGGCGCAACGTCCTGCGCGCACTCTACACCCAGGGCTACCGCCAGGACCTGCAGGTGGTCGCCATCAACGACCTGGGCGACAGCACCATGAACGCCCACCTGCTCAAGTACGACAGCGTGCACGGCACCTTCGACGCCACGGTCGAAGCCGACCACGAAAGCCTTACGGTCAACGGTGACCGCATTGCAGTCAGCGCCATCCGCAACCCCGCCGAACTGCCCTGGAAGGCCGAAGCCGTCGACGTGGTCTTCGAGTGCACCGGGCTGTTCACCGACCGCGCCAAGGCCGCTGCACACCTGGCGGCAGGCGCTGGCAAAGTGATTGTGTCGGCCCCCTCCAAAGGTGCGGATGCCACCGTGGTGTACGGGGTCAACCACGACGTGCTGCGCGCCTCGCACCAGGTCATTTCCAACGCATCGTGCACCACCAACTGCCTGGCGCCGATCGCCCAGGTGCTGCACCGCGAGTTCGGTATCGAGCAGGGCCTGATGACCACCATCCACGCCTACACCAACGACCAGGTGCTGACGGACATGTACCACAGCGATCCGTACCGTGCCCGCTCCGCCACCCAGTCGATGATCCCGAGCAAAACCGGCGCTGCCGAGGCAGTGGGCCTGGTGCTGCCGGAACTGGCAGGCAAGCTGACCGGCATGGCCGTGCGGGTGCCGGTGATCAACGTGTCGCTGGTGGACCTCACCGTCAACCTCAAGCGCGAAGCCACTGCCGAGCAGGTCAACCAGTTGTTCCTCGAAGCCAGCCAGCACTCCAGGGTACTGGGCTACAACGCCCTGCCGCTGGTGTCCTGCGACTTCAACCACAACCCGCTGTCTTCCATTTTCGATGCCAACCACACCCGGGCCAATGGGCGCATGCTCAAGGTGCTGGCCTGGTATGACAACGAGTGGGGCTTCTCCAACCGCATGCTGGACAACTGCCTGGCCCTTTGCCAGGCGCGCTAGAGGCCGCGCCGTGTCTGCGGGCACGGCGTTTACCTTTTCATGACATTTACCCGCTTGACCTGCGAAGGTGATGATAAGCATTATCATTAACCCTTCGTCGGCCAGGTTTCCCCGTGAGTCAGTCCCGGTTCAACTCCGTCTTTCTCGTTCAGCGCCTCTCCCTTCTGCGCACCTTGCAGCGCATGGTCGGTAACCGCAGCACCGCCGAAGACCTGCTGCAGGAAACCTACCTGCGGGTGGCCCGCGCGCTGGGTGAGCGACCCATCGAACACATCGAGCCCTTTGTGTTCCAGACGGCCCGCAACCTAGCACTGGACCACCTGCGGGCTCGCCGGGTGCAGGCACGCATGCTGGTGGACGATGTGCCAGAAGCCGTGTTGCACAACGTTGCCGCCCCGGCCAGCAGCAGCGAAGATGCCGCCCACGCCGAACAGTTGCTCAAGCACCTGAGCGTCAGCCTGAACCAGCTGAGCCAGCGCCAACAGCGCATCTTCATCCTCAACCGCCTGCACGGCGCCACCTACCTGGAAATAGCCGAGCAGTTGGGGGTGTCGTCCAGTACGGTGCAAAAGGAACTGAAACTGATCATGGCGATCTGCTTGGGAGTGGCCGAGCGGCTCGAATGAGCGTTACGGGCCTTTAGCAAACCCAGCCACTTGCCACGCCGTGCCGGAGCCCTGATCATCCGGAATCAACCACGCAAGGACTCACCGTGACAGACCACCCTGCCCCTCGCCCGTCACCTGCCGGGCCCAGCCCCCGTGCACGTGCCCAGGACGAGGCGCTGGACTGGCTGGTGCGCCTGCAGTGCGCCGACGCCGCCGACACCCAGGCGTTCGAGGCCTGGCTAAGCGCCGCGCCGGAAAACGCAGAGGCCTACGTTGCAGCAGAAGCCTTGTGGAACGGCGCAGCGGTGCACCACGCCGCTACCCGGCTGCACCGGCAACAGCGCCGCAGTTGGCGTGGCCGCGTACGCAGCCACTGGAAACCCCTGGCCACGGCAGCCTTGCTGGTGGCCGGGCTGTTCACGTTCGGCAACCTGCCCGTGCGCCTGCAGGCCGATCACCTCACTGTGGTGGGTGAACGCCAGCGTGTGGAGCTGCAAGGTGGGGCCAAGGTGCTGCTGAACACCAACTCGGCCTTTGCCAGTGACCGCAAGGGCGGGCGCGAAGTTGCCCGCCTGCTGCAGGGCGAAGCCTACTTCCAGGTACCCGAGGGCGCGCCGCAGCCGCTCGAAGTGCAGGCGGGGCCGTTGCGGGCACAGGCACGCGACACCGATTTTGCCGTGCGCTACCTGGGTGGTGAGGCACTGGTCAGGGTACAGCGCGGCGATGTCGACCTGCAGGGCGAACGTGATCAGCGCATCCGCCTGCGCGCGGGCGACAGCATCAGCGTGGGCCCGCAGGGCTTTGGTACACCCCAGCGCCTGGACATGCGCAAGGACCTGGCCTGGGTCGACGGCCGCCTGGTATTCGAGAACTGCCCACTCAGCCAGGTACTGGCCGAACTGCGCCGCTATTACCCAGGCTGGATCATCAACCGCAACGCACGCCTTGAAGACGTTGCGGTCACCGGCAACTATCGCCTGGACCAGCCGCTGGAAACCTTGCGCGCGCTGGCACATATCACCTCCGCACAGCTGCATGAATACCCCGCGCTGGTCATCCTGAACTGACCACTTTTCACCCGCAGCAGGCGCCGTGCGCGAATTATTTTTACGCACTCTGAAGGGCTCGTCCGTCTCGTCATAGCCAATGCAACTGATTCTTGTTCAAAACAAGAGCAGCCATCACCTATCACAGACCGCGCGTCAGGGAGCGCTTTCGATGTCCACAGGTACCCATTGCCCGTCCACCCGCCCTCACCGTTCGGGGCGTCTGTCTCTGCTGACCCTGGCGCTGCTCGCCTGCGGGGCCTGCAGCCTGCCGGCCTGGGCGGACCAGCCAGCTGCCAGCGCCAGCACCTCGCGCATGGGCGACTACCGCTTCAGCATCCACCAGCAACCCCTGGTATCGGCGATCAACACGTTCAGCCAGGTCACCGGTTGGCAGGTGGGTTTCAACGCCCAGCTGGCCGACGGTGTCGCGTCCCCAGGGGTGCAAGGCTCCCTGCCACCAGAAGCAGCACTGGAGCGCCTGCTGCGGGGCACGGGCCTGGCGTATCGCAAGATCAGCAACGGTAACGTGGTACTTGAAAGCAAAGCCGGTGGCAGCGTGGTCGCCCTGCAGCAGATGACCGTCAGTGCTACCCGCAGCGCCCAGGACGTGGCGCAGGTGCCCAGTACGGTCAGCGTGCATACCCGCGAGCAACTGGACCGCAACAACGTCAACAGCATCCAGGACCTGGTGCGCTACGAACCCGGTGTCTCGGTGGCCGGCACCGGGCAGCGCAGCGGCCTCAACGGTTTCAACATCCGCGGCATCGATGGTGAGCGCATTCTCACCCAGATCGACGGGGTGTCGATCCCGGACAGCTTCTTCTACGGCCCATACGCGCAAACCCAGCGTAATTACGTAGACCCAGAAATCGTCAAGCGCGTGGAGATCCTGCGCGGGCCTGCGTCGGTGCTGTACGGCAGCAATGCCATCGGTGGTGCCGTGAGCTACTTCACGCTGGACCCGGAAGACATCATCAAGCCCGGCCAGGACGCCGGCGCGCGCCTGAAAGCCGGCTACAGCTCGGCAGACGAAAGCTGGCTGACCTCCGCCACCGTCGCTGGGCGCCAGGGTGACGTGGACGCCCTGCTGCACCTGAGCCAGCGCAACGGCCACGAAACCGAGAGCTACGGCAACCATGGCGGCACCGGCCTGTCGCGCACCGAAGCCAACCCCATGGACGCGCGCACCACCAACGTACTGGCGAAGGTAGGCTGGAACCTGGCGGATGACGCACGGCTGGGCCTGACCTACGAACGCTACAAGGACGACCGTGACCAGAACATTCTGAGTGCAGTGGGCGGCCCGTTCATTCCCGGCTTTGGCGCCATGAATTCCTACCGCATGCGCACCGGCAACGACACCATCACCCGCGAGCGCTTTGGCATCAACCACCAGTTCGCGCTCGACAGTGTGCTGGCCGACCAGGTCAAGTGGAGCCTCAACTACCAGATCGCCAAGACCGACCAACGCACCGACGAGTTGTACGTGGCCTCCGGGCGGCAGGTGCTGCGCGACCGTCAGACCACCTACAAGGACCGCCAATGGGTCTTCGACGCCCAGCTGGACAAAGCCTTCAGCCTAGGCGAAACCGACCACCTGCTGACCTACGGCACGACCCTCAAGCACGAGAAGATCACCGGGTCGCGCAGCGGCACCGGCACTTGCGTGAACATCGGCGGCACCTGCCGTGGTATCGGCCAGGACAGTGCCCGCGATGGCCAGGCGCTGGTCAGCGATTTCCCGGACCCGACCGTGAACACCTACAGCCTGTTCGTGCAGGATGAAATCCGCTGGCACAACTGGACCTTCCTGCCCGGTGCCCGCTACGACTACACCCGCATGGAGCCGCGCTTCACCGAACGTTTTCTGCGCGGGTTGGAAGCCACCGGTACGGCGCCTACCTCCCAGGACGATTCTGCCCGCAACTGGCACCGGGTTTCGCCCAAGTTCGGCCTGACCTACGCGTTCTACGACCACTACACCGCCTATGGCCAGTACGCCGAGGGCTTCCGCACGCCAACCGCCAAGGCCATGTACGGTCGCTTCCAGAACCTGGACCAAGGTTACCGGGTTGAGGGCAACCCAAACCTGGAACCAGAAAAGAGCAAGAGCTTCGAAACCGGGCTGCGTGGCAATTTCGATGCGGGCCACTTCGATGTGGCGGTGTTCTACAACAAGTACCGCGACTTCATCGACGAAGACGCCGTGCAGAGCAGCAACCTGGAGCAGACCTTCCAGGCCAACAACATCAAGCACGCCACCATCAAGGGCGCCGAGGTCAAGGGCCGCCTGAACCTCGATCAGCTTGGCGCTGCGCCAGGCCTGTATGCGCAGGGCTCGCTGGCCTACACCTACGGCCGCAACGATGACAGCGGCCAGCCGCTGAACACTGTCAACCCGCTCAAGGGCGTGTTCGGCCTGGGCTATGACCAACAGCACTACGGTGGCCTGCTGAGCTGGACGCTGGTCAAGCGCAAGACCCGCGTCGACGACAGCACCTACTACGCCCCCGATGGCTCGGCATCGAAGTTCCGCACCCCCGGCTACGGCGTGCTGGATTTGACCGGTTACTACAAGGTGACCGACGACGTCACCATCAACGCGGGCCTGTACAACCTCACCGACAAAAAATACTGGCAGTGGGACTCGGTGCGCAGCTATGACGGCCAGGGTGAAGCAGCAGTGACCCAACCCGCCAACATCGACCGCCTGAGCATGCCGGGCCGCAATTTTGGCATCAACGTCGTCTGGGATATCTGACAGGCCCTCGGTGGAGTGAGCGTTGCTCGCGATGCGCCGCCCACGCGGCGCCCCACCAGACGGTCATCACTTTTTTTACGCACCCGCCCCCACTGCTTCGTCTTGTATTCAAACACCCCTCATCCAAGGATTGCCCCATGCCCGACCGCCCAGCCCTGCGCTCCCAGCGCCTGAACCAGGTCACCCACGCCCCGCACGCCGAGCTGGATGCCCTGGTCAAGGCCCACGCCCCCTTCGACAGCCGCGAAAGCTTTGCCCGCTTCGTCGTTGCCCAGTACCTGTTCCAGGCCGAACTGCAGCCCTTGTACAACGACCCCACCCTGGTTGCCATTGTCCCCGACCTCACCCAACGCTGCCGCGCCCAGCAGGCACTGCTGGACCTGGCCGACCTGGGCACGCAAGCACCCGCCGCCCTGCGTGGTCCCCTGCAGGCCCCCAGCCTGGGTGAAGCGATGGGCTGGATCTTCGTCTCCGAAGGCTCCAAACTGGGGGCTGCGTTTCTGATCAAGCGCGCCGCTGCGCTGGGCCTCTCCGACAGCTTCGGCGCCCGCCACCTGGGCGAGCCGCTAGGCGGACGGGCCGAGGGCTGGAAGCAGTTCACCCGCATTCTTGATGGCCTGGACCTTACGGCCGAGGAAGATGCGGCGGCAGAGCGCGGCGCAGTGGCTGCCTTTGCGCGTTTCACCGAACTGCTGAAACACGCCTACGCCGTGGACGCCCAGTTGGTCTGATACGCTGTACCTGGCACCTGACCGGTGGCCGAACCGTTTTTGCAGTGAGACCATGACCCAACCTGCCCGCTCGAAACTCGCCCGCCTGCTGTATGGAATCCTGGCTTACGTAAGCCTTGGGGTGGGCTTGGTCGCCATCGTCATTCCTGGCCTGCCGACCACCGAATTCATCCTGTTGTCGGCCTGGGCGGCGACGCGCAGCTCGCCGCGCCTGTCAGCCTGGCTGGAAAACCACCGCCTGTTCGGCCCCATCCTCTACAACTGGCGTAACGGCAAGGTGATCAAGCGGCGGGCCAAGGTCAGTGCCACGGTCAGCATGTTGCTGTGTGCAGGGCTGATGCTGGTGTTTCTCGAGCATCACTGGCCCGTGTACCTGGCCATTGCCGGCATGACCCTGGGCAACCTGTGGATCTGGTCCCGCCCAGAACACACCTGCCCGGCCCCCTCACAGGCTCAGCAGCCCTGAATACAGCGCGAACGCGGCCAGGCCCGCGCCTGCCAGCACCGCTGCGAATATCAGCTTTTCCCACGTGCTGAACAGCGCCAGCCCCCGTTCGTGCCTGGCCTTGGCAAACAGGATGACACCAGGCGCATACAGCAACGCCGACAACAGCAGGTACTTCAGGCCACCGGCGTACAGCAGCCACAGGGCATACAGCAAGGCCACCAGCGCCACCGCCAGGTCCTTGCGGCGCACAGCGGGCTGCCCTGCGTAAGTCTCTGCGCGTATGGCCAGCAACACCGCGTAGGCCGCCGACCACAGGTAAGGCACCAGAATCATCGACGATGCCAGGTAGATGAGGCTGGTATAGGTGCCAGCAGATACCAGCGTAATCAGCAGGAACCCCTGGATCATGCTGTTGGTCAGCCACAAGGCGTTGACCGGCACCTGGTTGTTGTTCGCCCTGGCGAGAAAGCGCGGCATGGTGTGATCCCGAGCCGTGGCATAGAGGATCTCGGCGCACAACAGCGCCCACGACAGCAAGGCACCCAACAGCGAAACCGCCAGGCCAAGGCTGATCAGCAACGCCCCCCACGGCCCGACGACATGCGCCAGTACCGCAGCCAGCGAGGGGTTCTGCAGCCCGGCCAGCTCGGGCTGGGCCATGATGCCCAGCGACAGCACGTTGACCAGCACCAACAACGCCAGCACACCGACAAAGCCGACCACCGTGGCCTTGCCCACGTCCGCCCGGTGCTGGGCCCGCCCGGAGTAGACACTGGCCCCCTCGATGCCGATAAACACAAATACCGTCACCAGCATCATGTTGCGCACCTGTTCCAGCACACTGCCCAGCTGTGGGCTGCCCTGGCCCCAGATATCCCGGGTAAAGATATCGGCGCGAAACGCGCAGGCCGCGATCACCACGAACAGCACCAGCGGCACCACCTTGGTCACGGTGGTGACCAGGTTGATGAACGCGGCTTCCTTGATGCCGCGCATCACCAGAAAATGCACGGCCCACAGCAGCACCGACGCGCAGCCGATGGCAGCAGGCGTATTGCCTTCGCCGAACACCGGGAAGTAAAAGCCCAAGGTGCTGAACAACAGCACGAAGTAGCCGACATTGCCCAGCCAGGCACTGATCCAGTACCCCCAGGCCGACGAAAAGCCCATGTACTCGCCAAACCCGGCCTTGGCATAGGCATAAACCCCTGAGTCGAGCTCAGGCTTGCGGTTGGCCAGGGTCTGGAACACGAATGCCAGCGCCAGCATACCCACCGCAGTGATCGCCCAGCCGATCAGCACCGCGCCGGCGCCGGCTCGCGCTGCCATGTTCTGCGGCAATGAAAAGATGCCGCCCCCAATCATGGAGCCCACCACCAACGCGATCAGCGCACCCAGCGGAAGTTTCTGCGTGTTTTCGCCCATGCTTCAAGCCACATCCTATCGCTGAACGGTCGTCATACAGATGTAACCGCATTATTGCTTATATAAGCCACTGTACGCATCGCGTATCCCACGCCGCTTACCTGCCCCATTCATAACCCAATTGTCTATGCAGCGCGCTTGTAAAAACCTCGCGTTTGCCAAGCCCTTCACACTAAACCGTTAAAACTTTTAATTTCAGAAAAAATTTGCGATCACGGCAAAACCGTCTAGTTTCAACCCTCGCAGGCCATCAAGAGCCACTGCTCTGGAATGACATGGAGGTGCCAGCACACCAGGCCTGCAGCCGAAGCAGTCGGCACTCTCCAGGAGCCCCGTGAAGTTTTTTTACTACTTCACACTGCTGTGCACTGATCCACATCAGGGCATGGCCACGGCGTCGGATTTAATCTGATGTCAACTTTCTCCTGGCAGGAGTTGTTAAATGTCTGATGGTTCGGGAAAACTTAAACTCGGTGCACTAGTTGCACTTGTGGTCGGTTCCATGATCGGTGGCGGCATCTTTTCACTGCCGCAGAACATGGCCGCCAGCGCAGGTGTTGGCGCCGTCCTGATTGGCTGGGCCATTACCGCCGTGGGCATGCTGACCCTGGCGTTCGTGTTCCAGACCCTGGCCAACCGCAAGCCTGACCTTGACGGCGGGGTGTACGCCTACGCCAAGGCCGGGTTTGGCGACTACATGGGCTTTTCGTCGGCCTGGGGCTACTGGATCAGCGCCTGGCTAGGCAACGTCGGCTACTTCGTGCTGCTGTTCAGCACCCTGGGGTACTTCTTCCCGCTCTTCGGCGAGGGCAACACACCTGCCGCCATCATCGGCGCCTCGGTACTGCTGTGGGCGGTGCATTTTCTGGTGCTGCGCGGCATCAAGGAAGCCGCCTTCATCAACCTGGTCACCACCGTGGCCAAGGTCGTCCCACTGGTGCTGTTCGCGCTCATCTGCCTGTTTGCATTCAAGCTGGATGTGTTCACGGCCGACATCTGGGGGGCTGGCACGCCCGAGCTGGGCAGCGTGATGAACCAGGTGCGCAACATGATGCTGGTGACCGTGTGGGTGTTCATCGGTATCGAGGGCGCCAGCATCTTCTCGTCCCGCGCAGCCAGGCGCGCCCACGTGGGCAAGGCCACGGTGATCGGCTTCATTACCGTGCTGCTGTTCCTGGTGCTGGTCAACGTGCTGTCGCTGGGCATCATGACCCAACCCGAGCTGGCCGGCCTGCAGAACCCGTCGATGGCGGCCGTGCTGGAGCATGTGGTTGGCCACTGGGGCGCGGTGCTGATCAGCGTCGGGCTGATCATCTCGCTGCTGGGGGCGCTGCTGTCGTGGGTGCTGCTGTGCGCCGAGATCATGTTCGCTGCCGCCAAGGACCACACCATGCCGGCGTTCCTGCGCCGCGAGAATGCCAACCAGGTACCCGCCAACGCCCTGTGGCTGACCAACGCCATGGTGCAGGTATTTCTGGTGATCACGCTGTTCTCCAACAGCACCTACCTGTCCCTGATCTACCTCGCCACCTCGATGATCCTGGTGCCCTACCTGTGGTCGGCTGCCTACGCCGTATTGCTGGCCGTGCGCGGGGAAACCTACCAACAGGCCCTGCGCGAGCGCCGCAAAGACCTGCTGATCGGTGGCATCGCCCTGCTTTATGCCATCTGGCTGCTGTACGCCGGCGGGGTGAAATACCTGCTGCTTTCGGCCCTGCTCTACGCCCCTGGCGCGATCCTGTTCGCCAAGGCCAAGCGGGAACTGGGCCAGCCAGTGTTCACCCGCGTGGAAAAGCTGATCTTCACGGCCGTGGTCATCGGCGCCCTGGTGGCAGCCTTTGGCCTGTACCGCGGTTTCCTCACGCTGTGACCCACGTTTTCAATCGTATGGAGGATAGAAACCATGTCCGCTGAGAAACAGAAATACGGTGTGCATTCCGAAGCCGGCAAGCTGCGCAAGGTGCTGGTGTGCGCCCCGGGGCTGGCTCACAAGCGCCTTACCCCCAGCAATTGTGACGAACTGCTGTTCGACGATGTGATCTGGGTGGACCAGGCCAAGCGTGACCATTTCGACTTCGTCACCAAGATGCGCGAACGCGGGGTGGATGTGCTGGAAATGCACAACCTGCTGACCGATATCGTGCAGCAACCTGAAGCGCTGAAATGGATACTGGACCGCAAGATCACCCCCGACACCGTCGGCGTGGGCCTGACCAACGAAGTGCGCAGCTGGCTCGAAGGCCTGGAGCCGCGCCACCTGGCCGAATTCCTGATCGGCGGTGTGGCGGGCCAGGACCTGCCCCAGAGCGAAGGGGCCGAAGTGGTCAAGATGTACAACGATTACCTGGGCCATTCGAGCTTCATCCTGCCGCCACTGCCCAATACCCAGTTCACCCGTGACACCACGTGCTGGATCTACGGTGGCGTCACGCTCAACCCCATGTACTGGCCGGCACGCCGCCAGGAAACCCTGTTGGCTACCGCCATCTACACGTTCCACCCGCAGTTCACCGGCGCCGATTTCCAGGTGTGGTATGGCGACCCGGACAAGCAGCACGGCCAGGCCACCCTCGAAGGCGGCGACGTGATGCCGATCGGCAACGGCATCGTGCTGATCGGCATGGGTGAGCGCACCTCGCGCCAGGCCATCGGCCAACTGGCCCAGAGCCTGTTCGCCAAGGGCGCGGTACAGAAGGTGATCGTGGCTGGCCTGCCGAAATCCCGCGCTGCCATGCACCTGGACACGGTCTTCAGCTTCTGTGACCGCGACCTGGTCACGGTTTTCCCGGAAGTGGTGAGTGAGATCGTGCCGTTCATCATCCACCCCGACGAGAGCAAGCCCTATGGCATGGACGTGCGCCGCGAACACAAATCGTTCATCGAGGTGGTGGGCGAGCAATTGGGCGTGAAGCTGCGCGTGGTCGAAACCGGCGGCAACAGTTTTGCCGCCGAGCGCGAGCAGTGGGACGACGGCAACAACGTGGTGGCCCTGGAGCCGGGCGTGGTGATTGGCTACGACCGCAACACCTACACCAACACCCTGCTGCGCAAGGCCGGCGTGGAGGTGATTACCATCAGCGCTGGCGAACTGGGCCGCGGCCGCGGCGGTGGCCATTGCATGACCTGCCCGATCGTGCGCGACCCGATCGACTACTGACTCCCTCACCCCGGCCGCCCCACCCGGTGGCGGCCGGCGCGTTCAGCACTCCAAGGAGAACCGTCATGGCGTTCAACATCCGCAACCGCAACCTGCTCAGCCTCGAACACCACACCACCCGCGAGCTGCGCTACCTGCTGGACCTGTCCCGTGACCTCAAGCGGGCCAAGTACACCGGCACCGAACAGCAACACCTCAAGGGCAACAACATCGCCCTGATCTTCGAAAAAACCTCCACCCGCACCCGCTGCGCATTCGAGGTGGCCGCCTACGACCAGGGCGCCAACGTCACCTACATCGACCCCAACTCGTCGCAGATCGGCCACAAGGAAAGCATGAAGGACACTGCCCGCGTACTCGGGCGCATGTACGACGCCATCGAGTACCGGGGCTTCAAGCAGGAAATTGTCGAAGAACTGGCCAAGTTCGCGGGCGTCCCCGTATTCAACGGCCTGACCGACGAATACCACCCCACCCAGATGATCGCCGACGTGCTGACCATGCGTGAGCACAGCGACAAGCCGCTGCACGACATCAGCTACGCCTACCTGGGTGATGCGCGCAACAACATGGGCAACTCCCTGCTGCTGATCGGCGCCAAGCTGGGCATGGATGTGCGCATCGCCGCGCCCAAGAGCCTGTGGCCCCACGATGACCTGGTGCAGCGCTGCAAGCAGTACGCCGAGGAAAGCGGCGCACGCATTACCCTCACCGAAGACGCCAAGGCTGCGGTCAAGGGCGTGGACTTCATCCACACCGACGTGTGGGTGTCGATGGGCGAGCCGATCGAAGCCTGGGGCGAGCGCATCAAGCTGCTCAAACCCTACCAGGTGAACCCTGAGCTGATGAAGGCCAGCGGCAACCCACGGACCAAGTTCATGCACTGCCTGCCGGCATTCCATAACAGCGAAACCAAGGTAGGCAAGCAGATCGCCGAACAGTACCCGGACCTGGCCAACGGCATCGAAGTGACCGACGACGTGTTCGAATCGCCCGCCTGCATCGCGTTCGAGCAGGCCGAAAACCGCATGCACACCATCAAGGCGATCCTGGTATCGACCCTGGCTGACCTCTAAACGCTTACAGCTGCAAGCTTCGAGCTCCAAGCCACAAGAAAAAGCGGCCCATTACGCGCCCCCGCCTCTCCTTGAAGCTTGAAGCTTGAAGCTTCCCTAACAAGGACATCTCCCATGCGTATCGTGGTTGCATTGGGCGGCAACGCCCTGCTGCGTCGCGGTGAACCGATGACCGCCCAGAACCAGCGGGCCAACATCCGTACCGCCACCGAACAGATCGCCAGGATCCACCCGGGCAACGAACTGGTGATCGCCCACGGCAATGGCCCGCAGGTAGGGCTGCTGTCCCTGCAAGGCATGGCCTACAAACCCGACGAAGCCTACCCGCTGGATGTGCTGGGTGCGGAAACCGAAGGCATGATCGGCTACATGATCGAGCAGGAACTGGGCAACCTGCTGGACGCCGAGGTGCCTTTTGCCACCCTGCTGACACAGGTGGAAGTGGACGCTGACGACCCTGCCTTCAATGACCCCACCAAATTCATCGGCCCGGTGTACAGCCAGGTCGAAGCCCAGCGGCTGGCGGCAGAAAAAGGCTGGGTGGTGAAGGCCGACGGCGACAAGTATCGGCGTGTGGTCGCCAGCCCCGCGCCCAAACGCATCTTCGAGATCCGCCCGATCAAATGGTTGCTGGAAAAAGGCACCATCGTGATTTGTGCCGGTGGCGGGGGCATCCCCACGCTCTACGATGAAAACGGCAGGCTCAAGGGCATCGAGGCCGTCATCGACAAGGACCTGTGCTCGGCGCTGCTGGCCGAACAACTGGAGGCCGACCTTCTGGTCATCGCCACCGACGTGGATGCGGCGTACATTGACTTTGGCAAGCCAACGCAGAAGGCCATTGCCCAGGCTCACCCCGAGGAGCTGGGCAAGCTGGGCTTCGCGGCCGGGTCCATGGGGCCGAAGGTGCAAGCGGCCTGCGATTTTGCCCGGCATACCGGGAAGGTGGCTGTAATCAGTTCACTGGCCAACATCGAAGACATCGTCAAGGGCACTGCCGGCACCCGCGTTTCAACCGCAACCCCCGGGATCAGCTACCGTTGATTGCAGTCGGCGGGCGTGCAGCGCCCGCCATAACCTTTGCGTAGGAGACCCCCATGGCCAAGTACGAGCCCGGTCACGTACACATCGAGCGCACGGCGCTCAACAAGAACGACCACAGTTATGACCTGAAAGTGGACTACGAAGCGTTTACCGACCCCACTGAGGGCCGTGGCATCCAGTTCCGCATGCACGGCAGCATCGAGGGTAAGCCGGTGGATGAGGCCTTCTTCCTGCCCAAGGACCAGGTACTGCCCAGCTTTCTCATGCAGCTGACGCGCAGGGCCCAGGCCCACCTGGCTGCACCGAAGAAATTCGAAAGCCTGGCCTCGCCCCACCGCATCTACGACTGGATGTTCGAAGACATCCGCGCAAAACTGGATGTGAAGTCTGGCGACCCGATCAAGCCCGAACACCTGGGGTAGGCCGGGGCCGTCACGGGCGCGGCGATGTTGAGGCATACTAGCGCCCTCCCCGGCCATATCCGATTGCCCCAATGCGTATCCACGTCAGCTTCATCGACCGTGTCGGCATCACCCAGGAAGTCCTGGCCCTGCTCGGTGCCCGCCACCTCAACCTGGATGCGGTGGAGATGGTGCCGCCAAATGTCTACATCGATGCCCCCACCCTGAGCCCGGCGGTACTCGAAGAGCTGCACGATGCCTTGTTCGACGTCGCAGGCGTGCAGGCCGTAGAGGTGGTCGACATTCTGCCGGGCCAACGGCGCCACCTGCAGCTCGATGCCCTGCTCACGGCCATGAGCGACCCCGTGCTGGCGGTGGACCGGGCGGGCAAGGTGCTGCTGGCCAACCCCGCCTTGATCGCCCTGTGCGGCCGCGAGTCCACAGGGCGGTCGGTGGGCGAGCTGTTCGGCGACCCGGCCTTGCTGCCCATGCTGCTGGAAAGCAACTTCCACCTGCCCATGCGCGAGATGCAGCTCAACGGCCAGAGCCTGCTGCTCGATGCCATGCCGATCACCCACACTGGCGGCCTGCTGACCCTGTACCCGCCAACACGCATGGGCGAGCGCCTGTCGGCCCTGCGCCACGACCACGCCGAAGGGTTCGATGCACTGCTGGGCGAATCGCCTGCCATTCGCACCCTCAAGGCGCGGGCCCTGCGGGTGGCGGCGCTGGACGCACCGCTGCTGGTGCATGGCGAAACCGGCACCGGCAAGGAGCTGGTGGCGCGCGCCTGCCATGCCATCAGCAGCCGCAGCAGCGCCCCGTTCCTGGCCCTCAACTGCGCCGCGCTGCCCGAGAGTCTGGCGGAGAGCGAACTGTTCGGCTACGCCCCAGGTGCCTTCACCGGCGCACAACGCGGCGGTAAACCGGGGCTGATGGAGCTGGCCAACCAGGGCACGGTGTTCCTCGATGAAATCGGTGAAATGTCGCCCTACTTGCAGGCCAAGCTGCTGCGTTTTCTCAGCGATGGCAGCTTCCGCAGGGTGGGTGGGGACCGGGAGGTGAAGGTGAATGTGCGCATCATCAGCGCCACCCACCGCGACCTGGAGCAAATGGTGGCCGAGGGCACGTTCCGCGAAGACCTGTTCTACCGCCTGAACGTGCTCAACCTGCAGGTGCCGCCGCTGCGCGACCGGGGGCAGGACATCATCATGCTGGCGCACTTCTTCATGCAGCAAGCCTGCACGCAAATCCAGCGCCCGGCCTGCCGGCTCACCCCGGAAACCCATTCAGCACTGCTGGCCAACCCATGGCCGGGCAACGTGCGCCAGCTGCAGAACGTGATATTCCGCGCTGCGGCCATCTGCGAGAGCAACCTGGTGGATATCGGCGACCTGGATATTGCCGGCACCTCGGTCGCACGTGGCCACGACGGCGACGTGGCCAGCCTGGCGCAGGCGGTAGGCGATTTCGAGCGCGAGCTGCTGCAACGCCTGTACGCCAGTTACCCCTCAACCCGTCAACTGGCGGCGCGCCTGCAAACCTCCCACACTGCCATCGCCCAGCGCCTGAAAAAGTACGGCATTCCGGGGAAAGGCTGATTTTGTCGGCAATTTCCCTGAATTGTTCAGACTTTTCCTAGGAGTTCGCCAGATACGCTCTGACGTGTGCCTCGTAGAATGACAGCAGTGCAATCCTGCCTGTCACCCCGCTAAACCGCCCAAGAGCGGTCTGTGGTTCGCTACTGGATATAACGAGAGTACCTGATGTTAGAACTCGATTTTTACGGCACGCTGGTGGCTGCCTCCCTGGTGTTGCTGCTAGGGCGCGGCCTGGTCGCGCGCATTGGTTTTTTGCGCGCCTACAACATTCCCGAGCCGGTGGCCGGTGGCCTGGTGGTGGCCATCGCGCTGCTGGCGCTGCGCAGTTTCGACCTGCACGTGCAGTTTGACACCTCCCTGCAAACCCCGCTGATGCTGGCCTTCTTCGCCACCATCGGCCTGAGCGCCGACTTCGCCAGCCTGAAAAAAGGCGGCAGGGCGGTAGGCGTGTTCCTGCTCGCGGTCACCAGCCTGCTGGTGGTGCAGAATGCGCTGGGCATCAGCCTGGCTACAGCGTTGGGCCTGGACCCACTGATGGGCTTGCTGGCCGGCTCCATCACGCTGTCGGGTGGCCACGGCACCGGTGCCGCCTGGGGCGCGACGTTCTCAGAAACCTACGGCCTGGCTTCAGCGTCGGAACTGGCCATGGCCTCTGCTACCTTCGGCCTGGTACTCGGTGGCCTGATCGGCGGCCCGGTTGCCCGCCTGCTGATCAAGCGGGTTACCCCACCCGGCCTTGCGGGCGATGCACCGCAACTGCCCACGGGTTTCGAGCAACCTGAAAAAGAACGCCTCATCACGTCCTTTTCCTTCATTGAAACCCTGGCCCTGATTGCCGTGAGCCTACTGGCAGGTACAGTACTGAACGGGCTGCTGAAAGGCACCCCCTTCGAGCTGCCGAACTTCGTGTGCGTGTTGTTTGTGGGCGTGGTGCTGCGCAACGGGCTCTCGGCCTTTGGTTTCTATCAGGTGTTCGAGCGGGAAGTATCGGTGCTGGGCAATGTCAGCCTGTCGCTGTTCCTGGCCATTGCCCTGATGTCGTTGAAGCTGTGGGACCTGTCAGCCCTGGCCCTGCCATTCTTCGTCCTGCTAGCCGCGCAGACCCTGGTGATGGCACTGTTTGCCATCTTCGTGACCTTCCGCGTGATGGGGCGCAACTACGATGCCGCCGTACTCGCTGCCGGGCACTGCGGCTTCGGCCTGGGCGCTACCCCAACGGCAATCGCCAACATGCAAGCGGTGACCCAGCGTTTCGGGCCGTCCCATGTGGCGTTTCTGGTGGTGCCGATGGTAGGGGCGTTCTTTATTGACCTGATCAATGTGGTCGTGATCAAGCTGTACCTGGCGTTGCCGTTTTTTCAGTGAGCCAAGCTGGCTTATGACGCTGCGGGTTATGCCGTGAACAAGCCCCTCACCCGGGTACGGGCGGGGGGCTTTAGATGAGGTCAGGCGTCTTTGAAGCCCGGCAGGCCTTGTTCTTGGCGCCACCTTTTTACTTCGTCGACCACGGCCTGGGGGGAATCAACGATACCTACCTCCCCCGGATAATAGATTAAATCAGACCCTGAGGGATGCTCACTCAGCCGCTCGAATTTTATAATGCCATTGGTGTGCGCCCTGTCCGAAGGATAGAGGACAGGGTCGGCATGATAGATACCATATACCAGCGTGTAAAATTCCCGCTCGGTGTAGTCGGCTATTTTATCGTTCATCATTTTTTCTCGCTTGATGCGCCTGAATGTGAAAAATTGGCGAAACAATAATCATGTTATCAACATCATAGACCTCACCCCCGTCAGCAATCCGCTCAACATGGTGGATTTCGTACTTTTTTCGCGCGCCAACTTGCTCAGCATGTCGCGCGGTAGGCGCACGCCCCCTTCTCATGGCTAACAATTCGGCGAGCTGAAACTGCCCTTCGAATAGGTGACTGCGGCCGACCATCTGCCAAAATCGTCGGCGAAAAGATCCCCAACTGCTGAACTTTTTACCTCGAAGTTTACTGGCAATTTGAGCAGGAACAGGTACACCCTCGCGAGCCCCCTCAACTAAAAACGTACCATCGATAAGTTTCCCTTTCCCGTCACGCCCCCCGAAAGGTTCCGGCGGCTCTTGAACATCACATAAAGCGGAGCCAACCCGGAGTCGATTGGGAAAATGATGACGTAGTCATCGAACCCGACGTCAGGCAGGTCCGGGTAAACATCCAGCCGACCTTCAAGCGGCTCCAGTGTCGGGCCTACCAGTTTGTTATCGCTGGGCGAGGTAGGTGGTAGTACTGTGGAGCTGCCCGACGACTCTACCGCAGGCGTCCAGACCACTGTTCTGGAGGGTATGTCGTCCGTGGTAACGGTGTAGCTGCCGGTCTGCGCGTCATACTGGGCGACCAGTACCGGCACCGCCGAAGGAAGGGCTGAGCCGTCGGTACGCGCGGCGAACAACTCTGCAGGGCCATTAAGGTCCTGCCTCTCGCCCATGCGAAATGGAAGGTCTAGCGCCCCACGTTCGACCGCCTCGGCCTGGGCCGTAGCATCAAGCTCAATCGAAAGCTCGCCCAGCGGCAGGGTGAGTAGATAGTTCCCCAAGGGCTTCGCTGGGCGCCGTCGTTCGGCATTACCCACTTTGGGCGCGTACAGCAGGGCGGCGAGGCCAACCAAAAACGGCGCGACCAGCGCCTCCACCGGCGCCACACTCAATGAGCTGACAGCAGACCTGATGGCACTCCCCAGCGCTGCGCCAGCGAGTACTGCGGACGGCGCACCGGACGACATGACCACTTTGGGCTCGGACACTGGCCCTGCAGGTGGCACAAGATAGGTATTGGCCTGCCGAATAGCCTGCTCTGCCAAGGCCTTTTCGGCAGCCGCCTTGGCTGCCGCAGCCTGCCGCGCCTCGGCCTCAGCCTGGGCTCGAGCCAGCGCCGCTGCGTGCGCCGCCTTCAGGGCTTCCTCATGGGCCCGGCGCTGAGCCTCCTCATGGGCCCGCGCCTGCGCCTCAGCCTCGGCACGGGCTTGAGCTTCGGCGTGGGCGCGAGCCTGGGCCTCGGCTAACCGTTCTGCCTCGGCCTGGATGGCAGCCTGGGCAATGGCATTCGCAACCTCTTGCCGCAGCGCCGCAAGCTGCCCTTCGAGCAGCTGAATTTCTGCATCGCGCAGCTGTACCGTATAAGCGGCGAGGTATGCATCGTTCAACGCCTGCTGCAGGTCCGATGACTTGATACGGCCCGACGCGATATTTTTTAATGCTGCATGAGCGTACGTCGATGGGTGCTTGCCCAAAGGGCTGGAACCGTAAAAGCGGTTGGCCAGTTCGGTGCGGTACGCGCGATCGGCATGTTTCAAGGCCAATAATTTTGATCGCGCCTGTATTGCATTGTTTAACCTTTCGACAACGGTTGCCGCGGGGGGCAGTGACGCTGCGGCAAGGGCATTGACTTCCTGTTCAAGCGAACTGGGCAGGCGGGATAATTGTTCTGAATAAAAACGTCTGGCAACTTCATCTGCGATCCTGAATGCATTGCCAGCGGTGGCAGTGAACCCATCCAAAATAGGACCTATTTGATTAGGTGTGTTACCTGAAGAGCTAGAGGCCCCTGGACGACTGGGTTGTGCCCCGACGAACGTCGGTGGCAGGGTAACCTGTCTTTTTTTACGAGACACGGCATGACTCCTTTTCAATTATTGAATAGTGCTTTCCCTCCTCATTAACCTGACCAATGCGAATATGAATTCCCAGCGTGCATAATTACCTAAGGAAACCCAACTAAGAACCGTGAACGAAGGTTACCCCATACCCGCTCGACAAATATTTCAGAAGCTGAATATGGGAAACTTCCGACTTATTTCTAAGTCGATTCCTAACATGAAGAATCAAACGAAAAGTCAACACACAATAAGAACAAGCACCAAGCCGTATCGAATTCGTAACGACGTAACGAAAACGAAACGAGCCTCATAAGGCGCACCCTCCCAACGGACTGAAGGGAAAAGGCTTTTCGGACCGAAGCTAATCGTAACGAATTCGCTACACACCGCCCCCACCAATAGCCCCATGACCCGCTCAACCCGCTGGTTTAAAGGGGCTTTCATCAGTTGGCCACATTATTGCTAGCAATCTTCTACCTAGAGCGCGAGCCCAATCGCGCCACTGTCCCGGTTCACGAGGAGCCCCCATGAGCGAGTTGCGTTTCACCGAAGATCACGAATGGCTGCGCGTCGAAGCTGATGGCACTGTGACTGTGGGCATTACGGCCTATGCTCAGAATGCCCTCGGCGATGTGGTCTACGTGCAACTGCCCGAACTTCAGCACTATGAAAAGGGTGCTGAAGCGTCCACCGTGGAATCGGTGAAAGCGGCCAGCGGGGTGTACATGCCCTTGGCCGGCGAGGTGGTCGCCGTCAATGACGCCCTCAACGACAGCCCTGAGCGGGTCAACGAAGCGCCCATGGGTGATGGCTGGTTCTTCCGCTTCAAGCCAGCCGACATGAGCGAGGTCACCGCCCTGCTCGACCAGCAGGCCTATGACCGCCTGCTCAACGCCAACGACGACGCCTGAGGAAACCGCCATGACCATCAACCTCGGCACTGCCAACGAATTCATCGCCCGCCACATCGGCCCGCGCACCGAAGACGAGCAGGCCATGCTCGCCACCCTGGGTTTCGACTCGCTGCAGGCCATGACAGACGCCGTCATCCCTGCGTCCATCAAAGGCACCAGCGTGCTGGGTGAGCACCAGGGCCAGAGCGAAGCTGATGCGCTGGCAGCGCTCAAAGCCATCGCCAGCAAGAACCAGCTGTTCAAAAGCTATATTGGCCAGGGTTACTACAACACCCACACCCCTGCGCCCATTCTGCGCAACCTGCTGGAGAACCCGGCCTGGTATACGGCCTACACGCCTTACCAGCCAGAAATTTCCCAGGGGCGCCTGGAAGCACTGCTCAACTTCCAGACGCTGGTCTGCGACCTGACCGGCCTGCCGATTGCCAACGCGTCCTTGCTGGACGAGGCCACCGCAGCCGCCGAAGCCATGACCTTCTGCAAGCGCCTGTCGAAGAACAAGGCCAGCCACAGCTTCTTCGCATCGGTCCACTGCCACCCGCAAACCCTCGATGTACTGCGCACCCGTGCAGAACCCCTGGGTATCAGCATCGAGGTGGGGGATGAACGTGAGCTGGGCGATGTCAGTGCGTATTTCGGCGCGCTGCTGCAATACCCGGCCAGCACCGGCGAAGTGCTGGACTACCGCGAAGTGGTGCAGCGGTTCCATGATGCCAACGCGCTGGTGGCCGTATCAGCCGACCTGCTGGCGCTCACCCTGCTGACCCCGCCTGGCGAATTCGAGGCCGACGTGGCCATCGGCAGCGCCCAACGGTTCGGGGTGCCGCTGGGCTTCGGCGGGCCACACGCGGCCTACTTTGCCACCCGTGACGCGTTCAAGCGCGACATGCCGGGCCGGCTGGTGGGCGTGTCCATCGACCGCTTCGGCAAAACGGCCCTGCGCCTGGCGATGCAGACCCGCGAGCAGCATATTCGCCGCGAGAAAGCCACCAGCAACATCTGCACGGCGCAAGTACTGCTGGCCAACATCGCCAGTATGTTTGCCGTGTACCACGGCCCCCAGGGCCTCAAGCGCATCGCCGAGCGCATTCATGGGCTGACCTCGGTGTTGGCAGCAGGCCTGCGTGCGCTGGGTATCGAGCCGGTGGGCAGCAGCGCGTTCGACACCCTCACCCTGGCCACCGGCGGCAATACTGCCAGCCTGCACGAAACGGCTCGCGCCCAGGGCATCAACCTGCGCCAGGTGGATGGCGGGCATGTGGGCATTTCGCTGGACGAAACCAGCACCCAGGCCGATGTGCAAAGCCTGTGGCAACTGTTGGGCGGCGACCAGCCTCAACCTGATTTCGATGCACTGGCCGCCACCAGCACGGCGCTGCTGCCAGAGACGCTGCTGCGCAGCTCTACCTATCTGGAACACCCGGTGTTCAACCGCTACCACAGCGAAACCGAACTGATGCGCTACCTGCGCCGGCTGGCCGACAAGGACCTGGCGCTGGACCGCAGCATGATCCCGCTGGGTTCATGCACCATGAAACTCAACGCTGCCAGCGAAATGATCCCGGTGACCTGGGCCGAATTCGGCAACCTGCACCCCTTCGCCCCGGCCGAGCAAAGCCAGGGTTACCTGCAGATGACCAACGAGCTGGAAGCGATGCTGTGCGCGGCCACCGGCTACGATGCCGTGTCGCTGCAGCCCAATGCGGGCTCACAGGGCGAGTATGCCGGCCTGCTGGCGATCCGCGCCTACCACCGCAGCCGCAACGAAGGGCATCGCGATATCTGCCTGATCCCATCGTCGGCGCACGGTACCAACCCGGCCACGGCCCACATGGCTGGCATGCAGGTGGTGGTCACCGCCTGTGACGCTCGCGGCAATGTCGATGTGGCCGACCTGCGGGCCAAGGCGCTGGAGCACCGCGACCGCCTGGCCGCGCTGATGATCACCTACCCGTCCACCCATGGCGTGTTCGAAGAGGCGATCGGTGAGATCTGCTCGATCATCCACAGCAATGGTGGCCAGGTGTATATCGACGGCGCCAACATGAACGCCATGGTCGGCCTGTGCGCACCGGGCAAGTTCGGCGGCGACGTGTCCCACCTCAACCTGCACAAAACGTTCTGCATACCCCATGGCGGCGGTGGCCCGGGTGTTGGCCCGATTGGCGTCAAGTCGCACCTGGCGCCGTTCCTGCCGGGCCATGCTGCGCTGGCCAACCCGACAGGGGCCGTGTGTGCGGCACCGTTCGGCAGTGCCAGCATCCTGCCCATCACCTGGATGTACATCCGCATGATGGGGGGCGCAGGCCTCAAGCGCGCCTCGCAGATGGCGATCCTCAACGCCAACTACATCGCCCGCCGCCTGGAAGAGCACTACCCGGTGCTGTACACCGGCAGCAACGGCCTGGTTGCCCACGAATGTATCCTCGACCTGCGCCCGCTCAAAGACAGCAGCGGCATCAGCGTGGACGATGTAGCCAAGCGGCTGATCGATTTCGGCTTCCACGCCCCGACCATGTCCTTCCCGGTGGCTGGCACGCTGATGATCGAGCCGACCGAGAGCGAGTCCCGGGAAGAACTCGACCGTTTCTGCAACGCCATGATCCAGATCCGCGAAGAAATCCGCGCCGTCGAGAACGGCACCCTGGACAAGGATGACAACCCGCTGAAAAACGCACCGCACACTGCCGCAGAGCTGGTGGGTGAATGGGCCCATGGTTACACCCGCGAACAGGCGGTGTACCCGCTGCCGAGCCTGATCGAGGGCAAGTACTGGCCACCGGTAAGCCGCGTCGATAACGTGTACGGCGACCGCAACCTGGTGTGCGCATGCCCACCCATCGAAAGTTACCAGGATGCATGAAGCCGTTGCCTGGCCTGGCCGTAGCCAGGTCAGCCAGCCCTCCCCGAGTCGCAAGGAGTCACTGATGTCCCAAGCACTGCTCAAGACCCCGCTGCATGCCCTGCACCTTGAACTGGGTGCGCGCATGGTGCCGTTTGCCGGGTACGACATGCCCGTCCAGTACCCACTGGGGGTACTCAAGGAGCACTTGCACACCCGCGAACAGGCCGGCTTGTTCGATGTTTCACACATGGGGCAGATTCTGCTGCAAGGCAGCGATGCCGCCCGTGGCCTGGAAACCCTGGTACCGGTCGATATCCTCGACCTGCCGGTGGGCCTGCAGCGTTATGCCATGTTCACCAACGAACAAGGCGGTATTCTCGACGACCTGATGGTGGCCAACCTGGGCAATGACACCTTGCTGCTGGTGGTCAACGCTGCGTGCAAAGACCAGGACCTGGCCCACCTGCAAGCACACATTGGCGCGCGCTGCAGCGTGCAGCCCCTGTTCGAGCAGCGTGCCCTGCTGGCCCTGCAAGGCCCCGCAGCAGCGCAGGTGCTGCAGCGCCTGGCACCCGAAGTGGCCGGGATGACGTTCATGCAACTGCATGCGGTGCGGTTGCTGGGCGAAGACTGCTGGGTCAGCCGCTCCGGCTACACCGGGGAGGACGGCTACGAAATCTCAGTGCCGGCCAGTGCAGCCGAGGCCTTGGCGCGCAGGCTGCTGGCCGAACCCGAGGTACAGCCGATCGGCCTGGGGGCACGTGACTCCCTGCGGCTAGAGGCCGGCCTGTGCCTGTATGGCCACGACATGAACCCCGAAACCACGCCGGTAGAAGCCAGCCTGCTGTGGGCTGTGTCCAAGCCGCGCCGTGCGGACGGTGCCCGTGCCGGGGGCTTCCCAGGCGCTGAGGCCCTGTTCAGGCAGCAGCGCGAGGGCGTCGCACGCAAGCGCGTGGGGCTATTACCGCAGGAACGCACCCCCGTACGTGAGGGCGCCGATATCGTGGATGCCCATGACAACCCAGTCGGCAAAGTGTGCAGCGGCGGTTTTGGGCCGACACTCGGTGCACCCGTGGCAATGGGTTATATCGACAGTGAACACGCGGCAGTTGATACGTCGTTGTTTGCAGTTGTCCGCGGTAAGAAAGTGGCCCTGAAGGTGAGCAAAATGCCTTTTGTGACGCCACGTTACTACCGCGGTTGATGGGCATTGGGGCAGGTGACAAAACCCCGTTGTATAGACGTTTTCGAACCTGCCTAATAACTTTTTGAACAGGGCGCCAGGCCAGCCACCATGCCGTTTCCGACACATTGGTCGGTAACGGGCAAGGCGCCAATTTTAGCCCCTGCGCAGGGCTTGTTTTTCGTTCGAGAGTTGGCGTAGAGTCACCTCACTGTGTTTGCATGGGTCGCAACAGTTCGTGACCTGGGCCAGTAGCCGCATTCTGCTACAACCCGTTCGACGTCTCTTACTTTCCTGCAACCCAGCCCGGTAATCTTTCGCGTACTCATAACGTGAAAGAAACTGTCATCAAAATTTAAGCGTCATAGGAAATAAGACAATGGCTGAGCGTCAGAACGGTACCGTCAAGTGGTTCAATGACGAAAAAGGTTACGGTTTCATCACCCCAGAAAGCGGTGCTGATCTGTTCGTGCACTTCCGCGCCATCGAAGGCAACGGCTTCAAGAGCCTGAAGGAAGGCCAGAAAGTCTCCTTCGAAGCTGTCCAGGGCCAAAAAGGCCTGCAGGCAGACAAGGTCCAGGTGCTCGGTTAATCCGCACCAGACCCATAGAAAAGCCCCTACCAAGTGCAGGGGCTTTTTTTTGCCCGTAGAATAGGGCTCCGTTTTCTGGAGCTGTCCTGCATGTCCAAGCCTCTGCTGTTACCTCAGGGTGATTTTCCGCCGGTTGGCCTGGGCCGACGCCTGGCTGCAATGTTCTATGATTTTTTGCTGTGCACGGCACTGCTGATCGTCACTGCCGGCGCCTACAAGATGATCCAGATGGCGATCATCGGCGAAGCACGCATGCGCACGCTGACCGAGGCCGGTGCACTGGATGGCGACCCGCTACTGTCCACCGTGCTGGTGTTCGTGCTGTTTGGTTTCTTTGCCAAGTTCTGGACCCACGGCGGGCAGACACTGGGCATGCAGGTGTGGGGGATACGGGTACAGAACCCGGATGGTACAGCCATCAGCCTGTGGCAGGCGCTGCTGCGCTTCGTGGTGTCGATAGCCTCGTGGCTATGCCTGGGGTTGGGGTTCTTCTGGGCGCTGGTGGACACGCGCAAACGGGGCTGGCACGACATCTATTCCGAGAGCCAGTTGGTGCGGGTGCCGAAGCGGCGCTAGGGTGTCAGGGGCTTGGGGCTGCTGGGCAGCCCATCGCGACCTGCGGTCGCTCCTACAACGGGACCGCAGGTCGCTGGGGGTATCAGCCTGCTCTACGCAGTAACCACAACCCGGCCAAGGCACAGATGCCGGCCGGCAACACCACGGCCAACAAGGGCGGGAAGCCGAACACCTGGCTGGATGGCCCCAGCAGGTCCTGGGCAATGCGGAACACGAAGCCCACCAATACCCCGGTGAACACGCGTTGGCCCAAGGTGACCGAACGCAGTGGCCCAAAGATAAAGGAAATGGCCATCAGTACCAGCGCTGCGGTCACAGCCGGTTGCAGCACCTTGGTCCAGAACGCCAGCCAATAGCGTGCGTTGTTCAGGCCCTGGTCGGACAGGTAGTGGATGTAGTCCCACAGGCCGGTGATCGACAGCGACTCCGGTGCCACGACCACGGTATTGAGCAACTGCGGCGTAACCGACACATCCCACTTCTCTTCAGGCGCCTGCACTACCTCGGTATGGTCGCCGCGGAAGAACGTGGTACGCACATCGCTGAGTACCCACTGCTCGTTTTCGTAACGGGCCCGGCGCGCGAAGCTGGAACTGATGATCTTGCGCTGGTCGTCGAAACGGTAGCGGGTCACCCCCAGCAGCAGGTTGTTCGGCTGCACCGAGTTGATGTGCACGAACTCCTCGCCCTGGCGGTGCCACATGCCACGCTTGGAGCTCTGCGCTTCACCGCCACCTTGCGCCAGTGAGCGATCGGCCTGGGCCGTATTCTCGGTGACCGGCGCCACGTATTCGCCAATCAGCAGGCCGACCAGCATCAGCACCAGCATGGGCTTCATCACCGCCCAGACGATGCGGCCGATGGAAACACCCGCCGCACGCATGATGGTCAGCTCGCTGCTGCTGGCCAGGGTACCCAGGCCAATCAGGCAGCCGATGAGCGCCGCCATCGGCAGCATGTCGTACACCCGGCGCGGGGCGGTAAGCAGCACATACTTGCCTGCATCCATCACCGTGTAGGTATCGCTCAGGTCGCCCATCTCGTCGATGAAGGCAAACAGGGACGCCAAACCGAGGATGATCCCCAGTACGGCCAGAATGGCCATGAGCACGCTCTGGCCGATGTAGCGGTCGAGCTTAGCCACGGGTCACCTCCGCACGGCGGGCAGCACGCTTGAGGCGCAGGGGCTCCCAGTACATGATCCCCAGCCCGATCAGCAGGAACAGGCCGTGGACCCACCACATGCCCAGGCCAATGGGCAGCTTGCCTTTCTCGAGGGCACCGCGAACGGAAATCAGCATTGTCAGGTAAGCCATGTACAGAAGAATTGCCGGCAGCAGCTTGAGGAAGCGCCCCTGCCGAGGGTTGGCGCGGGACAGCGGCACCGCCAGCAGGGTCACGATGAAGACCAGGATGGGCAGCGACAGCCGCCACTGCAGCTCGGCGCGCTCGCGCAGGTCCGTCGAGCCGAACAGCTCGGTAGTGGGGATGGCTTCGCGCTCGGTGACCTCTTCGCTCACCTCCGGCTTGGGCAGCAGCACACCGTAGGTGTCGTACTTGATGGCGCGGTAATCGGCCTGGCCCGGGTTGCCGTCGTAGCGGTAGCCGTTTTCCAGCACCAGGTAGCGGTTGCCGTCGGCCTGGATTTCCTGGTGACCACGCTCGGCCACCAGCACCGAGGGGGCGCGGTCCTTGGTCTTGTCCTGGTTGAAGCGTTTTTCCGAAATGAACACCCCGGCCAGGTTCACCCGGTCATCCGACAGCTGTTCGGTGTAGGTCACCCGGGAACCGTCGCGCAGGGTCTGGAAGCGGCCCGGCACCAAGGTGTCGAACTCGGTCAGGGCGTCCTGCTGGCTGATGATCTTCTGCACCTGGGCAACGCCCAGCGGCGCCAGGCTCAGGCTCAGCCAGGCAACCAGCAGTGCCACCAGCGCGGCGGGCGCCATGGTCATGCCCAGCAGACGCTGCTGGCTCATGCCCGTGGCCGACAGCACGGTCATTTCGCTTTCCAGGTACAGCCGGCCATAGGCAAGCAGGATACCCAGGAACAGCCCCAGCGGCAGGATGAGTTGCAGGAAACCTGGCAGGCGGAAGCCCATGATCAGGAACAGCACGCCCGGGTCGAGCACGCCCTGGGCAGCCTGGGCCAGGTACTTGATGAAGCGGCCGCTCATGATGATCACCAGCAGCACTGCGCTGACGGCGCTCAAGGTCACCAGGACCTCGCGGGACAGATAACGAAAGACGATCAAACCAGACACTCCTGGGCTGTCAGCACGGACTGCCATTGAATGGCACCAGACGATGACTTAGTACATCCAAGGCCAATGCGGGTTCGCCACAGGCGAACCTTCATATAAAGTGCGCGCATTATCCTGTGATTGACCGCCCCTGTCACTTGGTGCGCATCAAGCCGCACAACGGGGTTGTCAGCACGCTTGCCGCAGGCTCAAACTGGCAGCTTTCCGCTGGCGCGCCATGGCGCGGCCAGCCCCGTCCAGAGCGCCGGCACACACGGCGCCACACGTATCGATCATTCGGGGACCCTGACATGGAACTGGTTGTAAAAAGCGTAGCCGCTGCATCCGTAAAAACTGCAACGCTGGTGATCGCAGTTGGTGAAAAACGTACGCTGGGCGCCGTGGCCAAGGGCGTAGACCAGGCCTGCGAAGGCGCCATCAGCGCCGTGCTCAAGCGTGGCGACCTGCTCGGCAAGCCGGGCCAGACCCTGCTGGTGCACAATGTGCCGGGCCTCAAGGCCGAACGTGTGCTGCTGGTTGGCTGCGGCAAGGATGAAGCCCTGGGCGACCGCGCCTGGCGCAAGCTGGTGGCAAGCGTTGCCGGCGTACTCAAGGGCTTGAATGGCGCCGATGCCGTGCTGGCCCTGGATGATATCGCAGTCAGCAACCGCGACGCCCACTACGGCAAATACCGCCTGCTGGCCGAAACCCTGCTGGACGGCGAATACGTATTCGATCGTTTCAAAAGCCAGAAAGCCGAGCCCCGCGCCCTAAAAAAAGTCACCCTGCTGGCCGACAAGGCAGGCCAGGCCGAGGTCGAGCGTGCCGTGCAACACGCCAGCGCCATCGCCACCGGCATGGCCTTCACCCGCGACCTGGGCAACCTGCCGCCAAACCTGTGCCACCCAAGCTTCCTGGCCGAACAGGCCAAGGACCTGGGCAAAGCCCACAAGGGCCTGAAGGTCGAAGTGCTGGACGAGAAGAAAATCAAGGACCTGGGCATGGGTGCGTTCTATGCCGTGGGCCAGGGCAGCGACCAGCCGCCACGCCTGATCGTGCTGAACTACCAGGGCGGCAAGAAGGCCGAGAAGCCGTTCGTGCTGGTGGGCAAGGGCATCACCTTCGACACCGGCGGCATCAGCCTCAAGCCAGGTGCCGGCATGGACGAAATGAAATACGACATGTGCGGCGCGGCCAGTGTGCTGGGCACGCTGCGCGCCGTGCTGGAACTGCAACTGCCGATCAACCTGGTGTGCCTGCTGGCCTGTGCCGAGAACATGCCCAGCGGGGGCGCAACCCGCCCGGGCGACATCGTCACCACCATGAGCGGGCAGACGGTTGAAATCCTCAACACCGATGCCGAAGGCCGCCTGGTGCTGTGCGACACCCTGACGTACGCCGAGCGCTTCAAGCCCCAGGCCGTGATCGACATCGCCACCCTCACCGGCGCCTGCATCGTTGCCCTGGGCAGCCACACCACCGGCCTGATGGGCAATGACGACGCGCTGGTGGGCCAGTTGCTCGATGCCGGCAAGCGTGCCGACGACCGCGCCTGGCAATTGCCGCTGTTCGACGAGTACCAGGAGCAGCTGGACAGCCCGTTCGCCGACATGGGCAACATCGGTGGGCCCAAAGCCGGCACGATCACGGCTGGCTGCTTCCTGTCGCGCTTTGCCAAGGCCTACCAGTGGGCGCACATGGACATCGCGGGCACCGCCTGGGTCAGCGGCGGCAAGGACAAGGGCGCCACTGGCCGCCCGGTCCCCCTGCTCACCCAGTACCTGCTGGACCGCGCCGGCGCCTGACGCCCTCAGCCGGTGGCGCGCGGTGCGCCACCGGCCGGCGATATTCCCATGAGCAAAGTCGATTTCTATATCCTGCCCACCGACGCCCTGTCGGCGCGCCTGGATTTCGCCTGCAAGCTGTGCGACAAGGCCTGGCGCCTGGGCCACCGTGTGTACCTGCACTGCCAGGATGAGGCCCAGCGCATGGCACTGGACCAACGGCTGTGGGCGTTCAGGGGTGAAGCCTTCGTGCCCCACGACATGGCCGAGGCCCAACCCGATGCCAGCGTGGCGCTGGGTCTGGGCGAAGACGCAGGCGCGCACTGCGACCTGCTGATCAACCTGGGGGCAGCTGTGCCAAGCTTCGTCGGGCAGTTCGAGCGGGTGGCGGAAATCGTCGTGGAAGAGCCCGGCATCCGCCAATCAGCCCGTGAGCGATTCCGTTTCTACCGTGAACAGGGCTATGCTCTGCAAGACCACCGCTTACAGCGATTTTGACGACGATGGACAAGCACTCCCCCCTGCCAGATTCCAACCATTTGCTCGATGACCTCGAGTCGATCCGCCAGCTACTCGGTGATGCCGACCTGCAGCCACCGCTGCTCACCGACACTGTGGAGCAGATGCCGTTGCACCTCGACGAGCCGGCCGGCAACGCTGCCCCCGCGGTTGACGGGCAACCCGCCGCAGCTGATGACAACCCGCAAGCGCGCCGCCAGGACACCCTGTTGCACCTGGAAAGCGAACTGCGCGCTGCCGCACAGATGATCATGCAAGATGTGATCAACGACTTCACCCCGCACATCGAGAACGAGATCAAGCGCCGGCTGGACGCGCGCATCGAGCGGTTGATCAAGCGTTCGGAGTAACTCCAGTATTCGGCGGCGCCTGCTTCGCGGGTGAACCCGCTCCTACAGGGCATCAAGCTGTTGCGGGCCGGTGTGCGCAGGTTTACCCGTGCAGGCTGCCCCTGCCCCGCCAGATAGCAGCAGCCTGTCGCCTGCGGCCCCCAGCTTGGTTATACTTCTCGGCTTTCCCGAATTAATGCACAGGGTCCCGCCGCGCATGGATAAGACCTACCAGCCGCACGCCATCGAAACTTCCTGGTACAACACCTGGGAGGCCGAGAACTATTTCGCCCCACAAGGTGCAGGCGAGTCCTACACCATCATGATTCCGCCGCCGAACGTGACCGGCAGCCTGCACATGGGCCACGGCTTCAACAACGCGATCATGGACGCCCTGATCCGTTTCCGTCGCATGCAGGGCCGCGACACCCTGTGGCAACCTGGCACCGACCACGCCGGTATCGCCACGCAGATGCTGGTCGAGCGCCAGCTCGAAGCGAAAGGCCAGAACCGTCATGACCTGGGCCGCGAACAGTTCCTGGAAAAGGTCTGGGAGTGGAAGGACCAGTCCGGTGGCAACATCAGCCGGCAGATCCGCCGCCTGGGTTCGTCGGTGGACTGGAGCCGCGAGCGCTTCACCATGGACGACGGCCTGTCCGACGCTGTCAAGGAAGCCTTCGTGCGCTTGCACGAAGACGGCCTGATCTACCGCGGCAAGCGCCTGGTGAACTGGGACACCAAGCTGCACACGGCCATCTCCGACCTTGAAGTGGAAAACCACGACGAGAAGGGCCACCTGTGGAACCTGCGTTATCCGCTGGCAGACGGCGCCACCACGGCCGAAGGCCTGGGCTACCTGGTGGTCGCAACCACCCGCCCGGAAACCCTGCTGGGCGATGCGGCCGTTGCGGTGAACCCGGCTGACGAACGCTACCAGGCGCTGATCGGTAAATTCGTCGAACTGCCCCTGGTCGGCCGCCGCATTCCGATCATCGCCGATGACTACTGCGACCCGGCGTTCGGCACCGGCTGCGTGAAGATCACCCCGGCTCACGATTTCAACGACTACGAAGTGGGCAAGCGCCACAACCTGCCGCTGCTGAATATCTTCGACAAGAACGCCATGGTGCTGGGTGCCGCGCAGGCGTTCAACCTCGACGGCAGCGTCAACGAGCAGGTCGATACCCGCCTGCCAGCCCAGTACGCCGGCCTGGACCGCTTCGTCGCTCGCAAGCAGATCGTCGCCGACCTGGATGCCCAGGGCCTGCTGGTCAGCATCGATGACCACGCGCTGAAAGTGCCCAAGGGTGACCGCTCGGGCACCGTCATCGAGCCGTGGCTGACCGACCAGTGGTATGTCTCTACCAAGCCGCTGGCAGAACCTGCGATCGCCGCCGTGGAAGACGGCCGCATCCAGTTCGTGCCCAAGCAATACGAGAACATGTATTTCTCCTGGATGCGCGACATCCAGGACTGGTGCATCAGCCGCCAGCTGTGGTGGGGCCACCGCATCCCGGCCTGGTACGACGAAGCCGGCCAGGTGTATGTAGGCCGCAACGAGCAGGAAGTCCGCGCCAAGCACAACCTGGGCGCCGAGGTGAACCTGCGCCAGGACGACGACGTGCTCGACACTTGGTTCAGTTCGGGCCTGTGGACTTTCTCCACCCTGGGCTGGCCGGAGCAAACCGAATTCCTCAAGAAATTCCATTCCACCGATGTGCTGGTCACCGGGTTCGACATCATCTTCTTCTGGGTGGCGCGCATGATCATGCTGACCATGCACCTGGTGAAGAACGAGGACGGCACCCCGCAGGTACCGTTCAAGACCGTGTACGTGCATGGCCTGGTGCGTGATGGCCAGGGCCAGAAGATGTCCAAGTCCAAGGGTAACGTGCTGGACCCTCTGGACATCGTCGACGGTATCACCCTCGACGCCCTGCTGGAAAAACGCACCAGCGGCATGATGCAGCCCAAGCTGGCCGAGAAGATCGCCAAGCAGACCAAGGCCGAGTTCCCCGAAGGTATCGCCAGCTACGGCACCGACGCCCTGCGTTTCACCTTCTGCTCGCTGGCCTCCACAGGCCGTGACATCAAGTTCGACATGGGCCGCGTCGAAGGCTACCGCAACTTCTGCAACAAGATCTGGAACGCCGCCCGCTACGTGCTGGACAAGGGTGAAGACTGTGGCCAGAACGGCGAAGCCTACGAGCTGTCGCTGGCTGACCGCTGGATTATCTCGCAGTTGCAGCGCACCGAAGCCGAGGTGACCCGCCAGCTGGAGCAATTCCGCTTCGACCTGGCCAGCCAGGCGCTGTACGAGTTCATCTGGAACCAGTACTGCGACTGGTACCTGGAGCTGTCCAAGCCTGTGCTGTGGGACGAGAACGCCCCGGTCGAGCGCGCCCGTGGTACCCGTCGCACCCTGGTGCGCGTACTGGAAGTGGCACTGCGCCTGGCGCACCCGTTCATGCCGTTCATTACCGAAGAAATCTGGCAGCGCATTGCGCCGCTGGCCGGCATCGAAGGCAAGACCATCATGCTGCAGCCATGGCCGGTAGCCGTTGAAGCCCGCATCGATGCCGCGGCCGAAGGCGACATCGAATGGCTCAAGGAACTGATGGTAGGCCTGCGTAACATCCGCGCCGAAATGAACATCGGCCCAGGCAAGCCGCTGCCGCTGTTCCTGAAGAACGCCAACGCCGACGACCAGCGCCGCCTGCAGGAAAACGAAGCGCTGCTGAAGAAGCTGGCCAAGGTCGAGTCGTTCACCGTGCTGGGTGATGCTGACGAAGCACCTTTGTCGGCCACTGCCCTGGTGGGCGACCTGCAGGTACTGGTACCCATGGCGGGGCTGATCGACAAGGATGCCGAGCTGGCACGCCTGAACAAGGAAATCCAGCGCCTGCAAGGCGAAGTGGCGCGCGTGGGTGGCAAGCTGTCCAACGCTGCCTTCGTCGACAAGGCACCGCCTGCGGTGATCGAGAAAGAGCGTGCGAAGCTGGCGGAGTCCGAACAGGCGCTGGCCAACTTTACCGAGCAGCACGCGCGGATTGCAGCGCTGTAACCTGACATTGCGGATGTGACCGGCGGGGGCAATGCCCTCGTTCGCGGCCAAGGCCGCTTCCAAGGGGACGAACATCCCAGTGGAAGCGGCCTTGGCCGCGAATGGGCCGGCACCGTATCACCGGACCCAACCATGACTGAAAAGCCCACCCTGCACCCGCGTAACCGCCATCAGGGCCGTTATGACTTCCCCAGCCTGATCAAGGCACACCCCGACCTGGCCCGCTTCACCATCACCAACCCCTACGGCAAACCCAGCATCGACTTCGCCAACCCCGAAGCCGTGCGGGTGTTCAACCGCGCCCTGCTCAAGGCGCAGTACGGCATCCAGCATTGGGACATTCCCGCGGACTACCTGTGCCCGCCTATCCCGGGCCGCGCCGACTACCTGCACGTGGCCGCCGACCTGCTGGCGGAGGACAATGGCGGCGAAATCCCCAGAGGGGCCCAGGTACGCGTTCTGGATGTGGGGGTGGGGGCAAACTGTATCTACCCGTTGCTGGGCCACAGCGACTATCGCTGGCGCTTTCTGGGCTCGGACATCGACCCCGTCGCGCTGGCCTCGGCCAAGGCCATCGTGCAGGCCAATGGCCTGAGCAAGGCCATAGCCCTGCGCCAGCAGGCAAACGCTGCGCATATCCTCACCGGGCTGCTGCAAGCGGACGAGCGCCTGGCATTGACACTGTGCAACCCGCCCTTCCATGCCTCACGCGAGGAAGCCACCCGGGGTAGCCAGCGCAAATGGAAGAACCTTGGCAAGCAGGACCCTAAACGCAAGTTACCTGTGCTGAACTTTGGTGGCCAGAACAACGAGCTGTGGTGCGAGGGGGGTGAAATCCGCTTCGTCACCCAACTGGTTGGCGAAAGCGTGCAGTACGCCCAGCAAGTGCTGTGGTTCACCAGCCTGGTGTCCAAGGCCAGCAACCTGCCCGGCATCGAGGCCGCGCTGAAAAAAGCCGGGGCGAAGGCGGTACGCATCAGCGAAATGGGCCAGGGGCAAAAGCAGAGCCGCATGGTGGCCTGGAGCTACCATGCGCAAGCGGCGCGCCAGGCCTGGTACGCCCGACCAGAATCGAAGGCATGAAAAAACCGCGCCCGGGCAAGCCGGGCGCGGTTTAGTCAAACCAACAAGAATTACTTGTTGATAGCGTCGGTCAGCACTTTGGCTGGCACGAACTTGACGACTTTCTTGGCAGCGATTTCGATGGCAGCGCCAGTCGAAGGGTTGCGGCCGGTACGGGCAGGACGCTCGGAGACTTTCAGCTTGCCGATGCCTGGCAGGGTGATTTCAGCGCCGTTTTCCAGCTGGTCGGCAACGATCTGGCCCAGTTGCTCCAGAGCGTTCTTGGCGGTGGCTTTCGGTGCAGAGATCGATTCGGCGATATCGGCAATCAGTTGGTCTTTGGTCAATGCCATGGTGGTGTTCCTTCCCTATCAAATTCGATGGTTTTGCAGCGAACGACGACGTTATCGGGCCAGCCCCGTCAACTTGGCGGGCCGCGCCAATTGGGTATGTAGATACACAAATCGGCGTTTGGTTCGACGTGGCGAGCGTGCGCTGCCAGCAATGCGCCACAGCAGGGGCGCAAGACCGCGCAAAGCTATCACACGAATGAACAAATATCCGCTGCGCACCCTGATTTAATGCGGGTTTTTCGGGGGTTTTTCGCCTTAAAGCCACAAAGTTGCTTAAAAAACGAGCAACTGGCATTTGCGCCAACTTCTGGCCACTGCATCGCCCTGCGTCTGAGGTAAACTTCAGGCCTTTTGCAGCCCGTTGAGAATCCCATGCCAATCCGCCATTGCATCGTTCACCTGATCGACAAAAAGCCCGATGGCAGCCCCGCTGTGCTGCACGCCCGCGACACTGAACTGGCCGCCTCCGACGCCATCGAAAACCTGCTGGCCGACCTCAATGACAGCTACAACGCCAAACAAGGCAAGGCCTGGGGCTTTTTCCACGGCGAGTCCGGGGCCTACCCTCTGAGCGGCTGGCTTAAACAGTACCTGGATGCAGACAAGGATTTCACCGCGTTCAGCCGCATGGCCGTCGAACACCTGCAAAAGCTGATGGAAGAGTCCAACCTCTCAACGGGCGGGCACATCCTGTTCGCTCACTACCAGCAGGGCATGACCGAGTACCTGGCCATCGCCCTGCTGCACCACAGCGAAGGCGTGGCCGTGAACGCCGAACTCGACGTCACGCCATCACGGCACCTGGACCTAGGCCAATTGCACCTGGCAGCACGCATCAACCTGTCGGAATGGAAGAACAACCAGAACTCCAAGCAGTACATCTCGTTCATCAAGGGCAAGAACGGCAAGAAGGTATCGGACTACTTCCGTGACTTCATCGGCTGCCAGGAAGGGGTCGACGGCCCGGGCGAAACCCGCACGCTACTCAAGGCCTTCAGCGATTTCGTGGAGAGCGAGGACCTGCCTGAAGCGTCCGCCCGGGAAAAAACCCAGACACTGGTGGAGTACGCCACGACCCAGACCAAACTGGGCGAACCGGTCACCCTGGAAGAATTGTCCAGCCTGATCGACGAAGAGCGCCCCAAGGCGTTCTACGACCATATCCGCAACAAGGACTATGGCCTGTCGCCGGAAATCCCTGCTGACAAACGTACCCTCAACCAGTTCCGCCGCTTCACCGGGCGCGCCGAAGGGTTGTCGATCAGCTTCGAGGCCCATCTGCTGGGTGACAAGGTGGAGTATGACGAAGCGGCAGGGACGCTGATCATCAAAGGCTTGCCGACCACCCTGGTCGACCAGCTCAAGCGGCGCAAGGACTAAGGCCCAGGCTACCCTAGACAGCGGCGGGTGCGGTATAGGAGGCCACCAAGGCCTCCTTCGCCGACTTGCGCAGCCGTTTGACCAGCCGCTCCTGCCGCAGGGCCTCGCCCTTGTCCGGCCATTGCTCCACATACACCAGCGCCTGGGCCGGGCTGGTCTTGAAATACCGCGCCCCCCTGCCGTTCTGGTGCGCCACGAAGCGCCGCTGCGGGTCGTCGCTGATACCGCAGTACAGCGAACCGTTGGCGGCCCTGACCAGGTACACATACCAGGGTTTTATTGCCTGACCCGGCACTTGTTCACTCACGACGCCTGCCCTTTCCATCATTAATTTGATGAGCCCACACATCGAGGGCTTCATCATGCTCGCTTGTAAAACCCGTACGTGGCTGACCGTCGCACTGCTGGCGGCAGCCTCTGCCACTCAGGCGTCCATCGGCGAGAAAACCGCGCAGCGCATGCAGCGCAACTACGACGCTACCCCAGCACAGTGCGAAGGTAACGCCGTACCAGCCCATGCCTGCTCGGGGGTACTGCTCAGATCCACCCGGCCATCCCCGCACTATCACACCTGGCATCATAGCCAGAACAGCAAGGACAAGGGCGGGGTTTCGTTCTCGTACCTGCGTCGCGATTTGCCTGTCACCCGGCTGGCCGCCGACGGGCGCAGCGGCTTCACCCTCTACCCCCTGCTGCAGCGACCCAAGGGCTCGCTGCACTACGAGATGCTGTGCGCCTGGCCCACCGACGGTGACACCTGGGAGCGAGACAACCGGGGCTGCGGCGATAACCGCCAGACCCCTGAACGCGAAGCCGCCTGCCACGAGCAGGGCGTGCTTAGCGCCGAGGACTGGATAGCCCACTACAGGAAAACCGGCGACTACAAACGCCAGTGCGCCTTCGACATCCGCCGCACACGCGTACCGGAGCGGGCCGACGCCTTTTACCAAAGCCTGCGCGGCCAGCAGCTGTTCGCACAGGAAATGCCGTTCCCCTGGAACGAAGTGGTGGTAGGCGCCTGGGAAGAAGCCAGCGCCAATACCCTGCCCATCCAGTCGTTCTTCCACATCGAGGGCGAGTATGGTGCCTTGCAGCAGGCTCAGGCCGACCAGCAAGACTGGCACAAGACCTACGGCGGCTTCATACCGGTGATACGCATCCGCCTGCCGCAAGATGGCACTGAACGCGCCACCTTCAATTACTACGAAAGCGATCAGGCCGTCGCGCTACCTTGAGCATGCTGGAACGCTCGCAGGCCCTTGAAGGCCTGCTGGCGTACCTTACCCTGCAGCCAGGGTGTCCAGCCCAGCAGCAAACCCGGCGTGCCCAGCGCCTGGCGCGACCACCCCCACAGGTCGAAGCTGTCGTCGTGCTGGTAGATCAGCCCGTCCCGAATCAGAAAACGCGCCTGAATGCGGTTGACCACCGTGCGCCCGGTCTGGGCAAACGTGTAGGTCGCCACCCACTGCGCCGCCCCGCCGTGCTCATCCGCCCGCACCTTGTCGAAGTTAAGGGAGAACGCCTTTGCCCGCTGGGTGAGCATGCGCCACATGTCTGCGGCATCCTTGCCGCGCAGGGTGCCGAACACCGGGTCACTGAAGACGACATCGTCGCTGTAGCAGGCAGCCATGGCCTCGGCATCGAGGCGCTGGAAGGCCTGGTAGAAGCGGGTGATCAGTTCACGGTTGGCGTCGCTCATGGGCTCAAGGTCCTGGGAGGGCAAAGCCGCACGATAATCTGCCCGGCTCGCGTGCGCCAGCGGCCTTTCAGACCTTCTCGCTGGTGACCTGGACATGCAGGGCACGCCCGGCCCCCAGGCCGAACACGATGGCCCCCAGGCCGATAATCGCAAATACCCAGCCCAGGGCTGCCCAGCCACCGGTCAGGTCGTGCACCAGCCCTACCGCGAAGGGCCCCATGGACGCCAGGGTATAACCCACGCCCTGAGCCATGCTCGACAGGTTCGCCGCCACATGGGCATCCCGGGAGCGCAGCACGATCAAGGTCAGCGCCAGGGCGAACGTGCCACCCTGCCCCAACCCCAGCACCACCGCCCAGCCCCACAGCCCGGAGAGCGGCGCATACAGGCAACCGAACAACCCGCAAAGGGTCACCAGCATGACTAGCACGATCGCCAGCCGCTGGTCTTTGCCACGCGTGGCCAGCCAGGGGACTGCAAGGGAGCTTGCCAGTTGCACGATCACCGAACCCGACAGCACCAGCCCCGCTTGCGTGGGGCTAAGGCCACGCCCGATCAGAATCGACGGCAACCAGCCAAAGACGATATAGGCCAGTGACGACTGCAGGCCCATGTACAACGTCACCTGCCAGGCCAGCGGGTCGCGCCACAGGCCGCGCACGCGGTAAGCAACCTTGTGCTGGCCGTGGCCTTGGCGAGCCTGGGGCAGCCACACCAACATGGCCACCAAGGCGGGCAGCATCCAGAACCCCAGCCCCAGGGCCCAGCTGTCATCGAAATACTGGGCCAGCGGCACCGTGGCCCCGGCCGCCATGGCTGCACCGAGGCACAGCGCCATGGTGTACACGCCCGTCAGGGTGCCAGCATGCTGAGGGAAGTCACGTTTGACGATACCGGGTAGCAAGACCCCGATAATGCCGATGCTGGCCCCTGCCACCAGGCTACCCATGAACAGCCCTGTTGCCCCCAGCGTACTGCGCAGCACAATGCCCAGCGCCAGGGTGACAAGAATCACCAGCACCACGCGCTCGCTGCCCAGACGACGCGCCAGTACCGGCGCCAGTGGCGCGAACAGGCCCAGGCACAACACCGGCAAGGTGGTCAGCAACCCGGCCTGGGCGGCGCTGAGCCCCAGCCCGTCGGACACCTGGCCCAACACGGGTGCCATGCTCGACAACGCCGGGCGCAGGTTCAATGCCACCAGCACCAGGCCGAGCAGCAGCAGCCAGGGGCGCGGCGTAACCGCCGGTTGCGCCTGCACCTGCTCGTCATCGGCCTCGGCATCGATCAGCAACGGGTCGAGGTCCGCCGTGCCGGGTGGGTTGGTACGGATCGTGGAATCAGACATGGGCTTCTCGTATCAGGATTCGATGAGGGTACGGCTCAGGCGCTTGGCCCGCTGGGCATCGCGTTGTTCGATAGCGTCGAGGATTTGCCCGTGCAGGTCGAACGTGGCCTGGCAACGGGGAACCGTGGCCATGTTGTGCTGCAAGGCCGCAGCCACCACACCGGAAAAATAGCGGTACAGCTCACTGAGTGCCGGGTTGTGGGCCGCATCGACCAGACGCTGGTGGAACACCAGGTCGCAGGCGACGTAGGCGTCCACATCACCGTGGAAATGGCCGGCGCTCCCCTGCAAGGCCTCCCGCAGGCGCTGCAGATCCGTGTCGGTACGGCGCAGGGCTGCCAGTGCAATGGCCTCGGTTTCCAGAATGTGGCGGGTTTCCCGTGCCTGCTCAGGGGTGCACTGGGTCATGGCCTGTACGGCGTGCAGAGGGTCCTGAGCGGTGCGCAGGTAGCTGCCATCCCCCTGGCGAATTTCCACCAGGCCACTGAACGCCAGCACGCGCATGGCCTCGCGCACGGTATTGCGGCTGATCCCCAACTGAAGCGCCAGTTCAGGCTCGGTGGGCAGCCGCTCACCGACCAACCAGGCGCCTTGCGAGATACGCTCGCGCAACTGGTCCACAGCCTGCTCGACCAACGAGCGTTTTATCAACAAGGACATCGGTACATCCAGTCATCGGATGAATTAGCGATCAAAATAAAGCATCTCTGATCGCTCAACAATCGTTTATTGCCAGATAAGGTGGGGTAGCCGGTTGGCACCGCACCTTATCCCGGTGAGCCCCTAACTGTGTGTCAGCCCAGTGCATCCAGCAACGCCTGGTTCATCTCAGGCGTACCGATGGTAATGCGCAGGAACTGATCAATACGCGCCTGCTTGAAGTGGCGCACGATCACGCCTTGCTCGCGCAAACGCGCCGCCAACTCCCCGGCATCCTGTTGTGGATGGCGAGCGAATACAAAGTTGGCAGCAGACGGCAGCACTTCGAAGCCCTTGGCCTGCAGCTGCGCGACCAGCTTTTCGCGGCTGTCGATGACCTTGCGGCAGGTCTGGTCGAAATAGGCGCGGTCCTCGAATGCCACTGCCGCGCCGACGATGGCGGCGCGGTCCAGCGGGTATGAGTTGAAGCTGTTCTTGATCCGTTCCAGTGCCTCGATCAGGTCCGGGTGGCCCACCGCCAACCCAACCCGCAGGCCGGCCAGCGACCGCGATTTGGACAGGGTCTGGGTCACCAACAGGTTGTCGTAGCGGTTTACCAGGCTGATGGCCGTTTCGCCGCCAAAGTCGATGTAGGCTTCATCCACCACCACCACCGAATCCGGGCTGGCCTGCAGCAACTGCTCAACTGCCTGCAGAGGCAACAGGCAGCCAGTGGGCGCGTTGGGGTTGGGGAAGATGATGCCCGCGTTCGGCTTGCGGTAATCCTCCACGCGGATCTGGAACTGCTCATCCAGCGGCACCTGTTCGAAGGTGATGCCATACAGGCCGCAGTACACCGGGTAGAAGCTGTAGCTGATGTCCGGGAACAGCAGCGGCCCGTCGTGCTGGAACAGGCCATGGAAGATGTGCGCCAGCACCTCGTCCGAGCCGTTACCTACGAATACCTGCGCCGGGGTAACGCCGTAGTACTCCGCGACCGCCTGCTTGAGGCGGTCACCGTTGGGGTCCGGGTACAGGCGCAGGTTGTCGCCCAGCTCCCCGCGCATGGCTTCCACCGCTTTAGGCGATGGGCCGTAGGGGTTCTCGTTGGTATTGAGCTTGACCAGGCGCGCCAGCTTGGGCTGCTCGCCGGGGACGTAAGGCACCAGGTCCTTGACGAAAGGGCTCCAGAATCGACTCATGCTCAGTTCCCCTTCTCTTGGCTCAGGATGCGGTATTCGGCGCTACGGGCGTGGGCCGTCAGGGACTCACCACGGGCCAGCACCGAGGCAGTGCGACCCAGTTCGGAGGCGCCTTGCTCGGAGCAATAGATGATCGACGAACGCTTCTGGAAGTCGTACACCCCCAGCGGCGACGAGAAGCGCGCAGTGCCGGAGGTGGGCAGTACGTGGTTGGGGCCTGCGCAATAGTCGCCCAGCGCTTCGCTGGTGTGGCGGCCCATGAAGATCGCACCGGCGTGGCGAATGTGCGGCAACCAGGCCTGCGGGTCAGCCACCGACAACTCCAGGTGCTCAGGGGCGATACGGTTGGCCACCTCGATTGCCTGCTGCATGTCCCGCACCTGGATCAGGGCGCCGCGACCATTCACCGATTTCTCGATGATCTCGGCGCGTTCCATGGTCGGCAGCAACTTGCTGATGCTGGCTGCCACGCGGTCGAGGAAATCGGCATCCGGGCTGACCAGAATGGCCTGGGCGTCTTCGTCGTGCTCTGCCTGGGAGAACAGGTCCATGGCGATCCAGTCCGGGTCGGTCTGGCCGTCACACACCACGAGAATTTCCGACGGCCCGGCGATCATGTCGATGCCTACCTGGCCGAACACGTGGCGCTTGGCGGTGGCCACGTAGATGTTGCCCGGGCCGACGATCTTGTCCACCTGGGGCACGCTCTCGGTGCCATAGGCTAGGGCAGCCACCGCCTGGGCGCCGCCCACCGTGAACACTCGGTCCACACCGGCAATGCAGGCTGCGGCCAGCACCAGCTCGTTGACCTCGCCACGCGGGGTCGGCACCACCATGACCACTTCGGTGACACCCGCCACCTTGGCCGGAATCGCGTTCATCAGCACCGAGGACGGGTAGGACGCCTTGCCACCCGGCACATAAAGGCCGGCGCGGTCCAACGGCGTGACCTTCTGCCCCAGTACGGTACCGTCAGCCTCGGTGTACTGCCACGAGTCCTGCTTCTGCCGCTCGTGGTACATGCGCACGCGGTCGGCTGCCTTCTCAAGGGCTGCACGCTGCTCGTCGGTGATACGGGTAAGCGCCAGTTCAAGGCGCTCGCGGCCCAGAATAAGGTCGTCGATGCAGCTAGCCTCTACCCCGTCGAAACGCTGGGTGAACTCCACAAGGGCAGCATCGCCACGCTCGCGCACGGCCTTGATGATATCGAGTACACGCTGGTTGACCGCTTCGTCGGACACGCTCTCCCAGCTCAGCAGATGATCCAGATGCCGAGCGAAATCCGGGTCAGCAGCGTTGAGACGGGCAATTGCGGTGGACACGGTCATGGCGAGGGCCTCGATTGATAGCGAATGCTCAGGCGCCCTAGGCTACCAGTCCATCCGCACGGGCACCCGAGAAAAGTGGCTATGACGCGGATAGACGGGCGCGACAGCCAACGCTGCGCGCAGGAAGTCGTCAGCCGCGGTGTCGCGATTCAACCGCTTGGCGCAGCGTGTCGATCAGGCTCTGGATGCGGGCGTGCTGCATTTTCATGGAGGCCTTGTTAACCACCAGGCGCGAACTGATGTGCGCGATCATTTCCTGGGGCTCCAGGCCGTTGGCACGCAAGGTGTTACCGGTGTCGACCACATCGATGATCTTGTCTGCCAGGTTGATCAGGGGTGCCAGCTCCATCGAGCCGTACAGCTTGATGATGTCGACCTGGCGACCCTGCTCGGCATAGTAACGCTTGGCCACGTTCACGAACTTGGTGGCCACGCGCAGGCGGCCCTTGGGCTCGGGCGCGCCGACCACGCCAGCGGTCATCAGCTTGCAGCGGGCAATCTGCAGATCCAGGGGCTCGTAAAGGCCCTGCCCACCGTACTCCATCAGCACGTCCTTGCCTGCCACACCCAGGTCGGCGGCGCCGTGTTCGACATAGGTCGGCACGTCGGTGGCACGCACGATCAGCAGGCGCACGTCGTCCTGCGTGGTCGGGATGATCAGCTTGCGGCTCTTGTCCGGGTTCTCGGTGGGAACGATACCGGCCTCGGCCAGCAATGGCAGGGTATCGTCGAGAATACGGCCTTTGGAAAGCGCGATGGTCAACATTGGAACGTCGGTCCTTAAGCAGCTACTGCCGGCCAGGTGGTGCACCTGGCCGCATTCAATTCGAACGGCGCGTCCTTGCGCCCCAGGGCAATCAGCCCGGTACGCGGCGGATCTTGGCGCCGAGCATCTGCAGTTTTTCCTCGATGCACTCGTAGCCACGGTCGATATGGTAGATGCGATCGATCAGGGTGTCGCCTTCGGCCACCAGTGCTGACAGCACCAGGCTGGCGGATGCGCGCAGGTCGGTGGCCATTACCGGGGCACCTTTCAGGGCGTTGACGCCGGTCACGATGGCGGTGTTGCCCTCGACCTGAATCTGCGCGCCCATGCGGTGCATTTCGTACACGTGCATGAAGCGGTTTTCGAAGATCGTTTCGATTACCGCACCGGTGCCTTCGGCAATGGCGTTGAGCGAAATGAACTGCGCCTGCATGTCGGTCGGGAACGCTGGGTACGGGGCCGTGCGCAGGTTGACGGCTTTCGGCCGCTTGCCGTGCATGTTCAGCTCGATCCAGTCCTCACCGGTGGTGATGTCGGCGCCTGCTTCCTTGAGCTTTTCCAGAACCGCCTCAAGGATGGTGGGGTCGGTGTCCTTGACCTTGACGCGGCCACCGGTAACGGCAGCGGCCACCAGGTAGGTGCCGGTTTCGATGCGGTCCGGCATGACGCGGTAGTGGGCCGAACCCAGCCGCGCAACACCCTCGATGGTGATGGTATCGGTGCCGGCGCCCTGCACATTGCCGCCCATGGCGTTGATGAAGTTGGCCAGGTCGACCACTTCCGGCTCGCGGGCCGCGTTCTGCAGCACACTACGGCCGTTGGCCAGCGCTGCGGCCATCATGATGTTCTCGGTACCGGTCACACTCACGGTATCGAAGAAGAAGTGCGCACCGCGCAGGCCCCCCTCAGGCGCCTTGGCCTTGATGTAGCCACCTTCAACCTCGATCTTCGCGCCCATGGCCTCCAGGCCACGAATGTGCAGGTCGACAGGTCGCGAGCCAATGGCGCAACCGCCTGGCAACGCCACCTCGGCCTCGCCGAAACGGGCAACCATGGGGCCGAGCACCAGAATGGAGGCACGCATGGTTTTCACCAGCTCGTAGGGTGCGACCAGGGTCTTGATGGTACGAGGGTCGATTTCCACCGCCAGCTTTTCGTCGATCACAGGCTCGATGCCCATGCGACCGAACAGCTCGATCATGGTGGTGATGTCGTGCAGGTGCGGCAGGTTGCCCACAGTGACCGGGCCATCGGCCAGCAAGGTCGCAGCCAGAATGGGCAGGGCTGCGTTCTTCGCGCCCGAAATGCGGATCTCGCCATCAAGGCGAGCGCCACCAGTAATAATCAGTTTGTCCATTGGAATCTCGCCGCCAAGTTGGCTCAGGTGCGCTCAGCCCAGGCTGCGCTGCTGAAAAATTTCATGGTTACCGCATGGATGCTGCCGTTGGCGATCCACGGATTCAGGTGAGCGTAAATCGCCTGCTGGCGTTTGACCGGGCTCAGGCCGGCCAACTCGTCGCTGATCACGTTCAGCTGGAAGTTGCAGCCTTCGCCTTCAACTTCGACCCGGGAACCCGGCAATTTTTCTTCAAGGAAGCTTTTAACTTCTATGGCCTGCATGCTCAACCTCAATCGGCGCCCGATGCGCACGGGTCGGCCATCATACAAAAAAGCCCCTCGCCTGCGAAGCCCAACAACGGGTTCGCTGACCGAGGGGCCATCATCCCAGCAGAGCCATCAGGTGGCCAGCACCTCGTCGAGGTCGTACACCTCGGCGATTTCCCGCATGTCATCGGGCATGCCGCGCACCTGGCAACGCTTGCCGGCAGCGCCGGCATCGCGCATGAACGCCAGCAGCAACGAAAGCCCGACGCTGGTGGAGCGCTGTACGGCGGAGCAATCGATCACCACGTCCACGCCGTCGCTGCCCGCTATCAATGCCTTGCCCTGCTTACGCAAGGCAGGCCCGCTGCGGTAGTCCAGCACGCCGGCAAGGCGGACCACGCCTGGCTCGCTCATGCTCGCGGTCGCTTCACTCATTTGACGGCCTTTTCTGGCGAACTGTCGGCGGTTTGCTTGGCCTTGGCCACTTCACCCGCCCAGCCGTCGATGGTCTTGTCCAGGTTGTTGCCATTACGCTGCATGGCGTCAGCGAACTGATCGCGGAACAGCTTGCCGATGTTAATGCCATTGACGATGACGTTACGCACCTTCCATTCGCCAGCGAGGTTCTCCAGCGTGTACTGCACCGGGTACACCGCACCGTTGTTACCGGTGACCTTCATGCCGACACTGGCCCGCTTACCATCGTCAGACTTGGCCGGGTCCACCACGATGCCCTGGTTGTTGTACTCCAGCAGGGCGTTGCCGTAGAACTGCATCAGGCTGCGCTTGAAGTTTTCCTGGAAGCGCTGCATCTGCTCAGGGCTGGCCTTGCGCGAGTACTTCACGGTCATGATGCTGCGCGAGATGCCATCGGCATCCACCACCGGGCCCAGGATGCGGTTCAGCGCGTCGTAGAACGCGCTCGGGTTGGCCTGGTACTGCTGCTTGTTGGCCTTCAGATCACCCAGCAATTCATTGGTGGTGCTTTGAATCACGTCATGAGGGGACTGGGCAGCCATGCTCATGAGAGGCAAGGCTGCCAGCAGGACCAGCAAGCCACGTCGCAGAATCGATATCATGGAAACTCCTCAATTAGCCGGTTGCGCGTCTCGGGGTTCCTTGCCAACAGTGTTGAGCAGGAACTTGCCAATCAGATCTTCCAGCACCAGCGCGGACTGGGTGTCATGGATGGTACCGCCGTCCTTGAGCACCTCTTCCTCACCGCCGACGCTGATGCCGATGTACTTCTCACCCAACAGGCCTGCGGTCAGGATCGATGCAGTGGAATCGGTCGGCAGGTTGTTCACCGACTTGTCCAGCTGCAAGGTCACCCGACCGGTGAAGGAATCACGGTCCAGGTCGATGGCGGTGACCTTGCCGATGGTGACACCGGCCATGGTCACTTTGGCTCTGACAGTCAAACCGGCGATATTGTCGAAGTAGGCGTAAACTTTATAGGTATCGCTGGTCGGGCTTGCCGACAGGCCGCTGACACGCAGGGCCAGCAGCAGCAACGCCAGGATCCCGGCCAACAGAAACAGGCCTACACCGATTTCCAGGGTGCGGTTTTGCATCAGAAATCTCCAAACATCAAGGCGGTCAGAATAAAGTCCAGACCCAGTACAGCCAGCGAGGCATAGACCACGGTCCTGGTAGTGGCACGGCTGATCCCTTCTGAGGTGGGCTCACAGTCATACCCCTGGAATACGGCGATCCAGGTGGTGACGAAGGCGAACACCAGGCTCTTTATCAACCCGTTGAGCACGTCGTCGGTGAACGAAACACTGTTCTGCATGTTGGCCCAGAACGAACCCTCGTAGACGCCCAGCCAGTCGACTGCCACCCACGACCCGCCCCAGATGCCCACCACGCTGAAGATCAGTGCCAGCAACGGTAGCGAGATGAAGCCGGCCCACAGGCGCGGGGCAACGATGTACTTGAGTGGGTCGACGCCGATCATTTCAAGGCTCGACAGCTGCTCGGTGGACTTCATGTTGCCGATTTCAGCCGTGAGCGCGGACCCGGCGCGGCCTGCGAACAGCAGGGCGGTGACGACCGGACCAAGCTCGCGCAGCAGGGTAAGGGCGACCATCTGGCCCACTGCCTGCTCCGAACCGTATTTGGTGAGGATGCTGTAGCCCTGCAGGGCCAGCACCATGCCAATGAAGGTACCGGACACCACGATGATGGCTAGCGACAACACACCCACTGAGTACAGTTGCCTGGTCAGCAGCTGGAAACCGCCGCCAATGCCACCGCGCCCGACCAGGGCATGGAACAGGAAGAGGCAGGAGCGCCCCAGCACGGCCACTACATCGATTGCCGCGCGGCCGAACAGGCGCACGCGCTCAAGCATGGATTTTCTACGCATCAGCGCGCCCCCAGCAGATCGGCGCGGTAATCGGGCGCAGGGAAGTGGAAGGGTACAGGGCCATCCGGGTCGCCTTTCATGAACTGGCGGATACGCGGGTTATCCGACCCCATCAATTCGTCAGGGGTGCCCTGCCCCAGCACCTGGCCATCACCCACCACGTAGATGTAGTCGGCGATGCTGGCGGTTTCTGCCAGGTCATGGGACACGACGATGCTGGTGATGCCCAGGGCATCGTTAAGCAGGCGGATCAGCCGCACCAGCACACCCATGGCGATCGGGTCCTGACCAACGAACGGCTCATCGTACATGAGGATCTGCGGGTCCAGGGCAATCGCCCTGGCCAGCGCCACGCGGCGTTTCATGCCGCCCGACAGCTCATCCGGCATCAGGTCGATGGCACCGCGCAGGCCCACGGCCTGCAGCTTCATCAACACGATGTCACGGATCATTTCATCCGGCAGCTGGGTATGCACGCGCAGCGGGAAAGCGACGTTCTCGAACACATCCAGGTCGGTGAACAGCGCGCCACTCTGGAACAGCACGCCCATCTGCTTGCGCGCGTCGAACAGGTCGCTGCGCGACAGGGTCGGCAAGTTCTGCCCGGCGACCCATACTTCACCGCTGGATGGCCGCAACTGGGCGCCCATCAGACGCAGCAATGTGGTTTTGCCGCACCCGGATGGCCCCATGATGCCAGTGACCTTGCCGCGTGGGATGCGGATGTCGACATTGTTGAAAATGCTGCGCGAACCCCGCTTGAAGGAAACCCCCTTCAACTCGACCGCGCAGGCGCTATCCACACTCATCTAGACTCCTTGCTAGTGCAGCCTCGTCCTAGTGGACGTCGGCCTTCATCTGGAAGGCACACGCCCCTGGGCAGGCTGAATAGCGGCGAACTATAGCACCGCTGGCAGCGCCGCCCCAAGGCTGCCAAACGCGTCGTTCAGCGTCACGACAGCCTGGGGGTACATTGCCTACGACAATCGAAAGCGTGAGGGTTTCATTCAATACCGCTATAATCGCCGCCTTTTCATCAGGCACTGCTTTTTCGACATGAGCCAATCCAGCGAGCTGATCCAATCCGCCCAACGCACCCTGCGCCTGGAACTCGAGGCTGTAGAGGCCCTGTTGGCGCGCATCGACGCTACCTTCGTCAAGGCTTGCGAGCTGATCCTGGCCAGCAAGGGCCGCGTGGTCGTGGTAGGCATGGGCAAGTCCGGGCACATCGGCAACAAGATCGCCGCCACCCTGGCCAGCACTGGCACACCGGCTTTCTTCGTGCACCCGGCCGAAGCCAGCCATGGCGACATGGGCATGATTACGCGCGATGACGTCATCCTGGCCCTGTCGAACTCGGGCAGCACTGCCGAAATCATCACCCTGCTGCCGCTTATCAAGCGCCTGGGCATCAAGCTGGTCAGCCTGACCGGCAACCCGGCTTCACCGCTGGCCCAGGCTGCCGACGTCAACCTCGACGCCGGCGTCGAACACGAAGCCTGCCCGCTGAACCTGGCGCCGACATCGTCCACCACAGCATCGCTGGTGCTGGGCGACGCCCTGGCCATCGCCCTGCTCGAAGCCCGTGGCTTCACCGCCGAAGACTTCGCCTTCTCTCACCCGGGCGGCGCCCTGGGCCGGCGCTTGCTGCTCAAGGTCGAGAACGTGATGCACGCGGGCGACGAACTGCCGCAGGTCGCCCGCGGCACCCTGCTCAAGGAAGCGCTCCTTGAAATGTCCCGCAAAGGTTTGGGCATGACCGTCATCGTCGAGACCGATGGCACGCTGGCCGGGGTGTTCACCGACGGTGACCTGCGCCGCAGCCTGGACCGCAACATCGACGTGCATACCACCCTGATCGAAGACGTCATGACCGTGCACGGCAAAACCGCCCGTGCCGAGATGCTGGCGGCCGAGGCCCTGAAAATCATGGAAGACAACAAGGTGGGCGCCCTGGTGGTCGTAGACAGCCAGGACCGCCCAACCGGCGCCCTGAACATGCACGATCTGCTGCGTGCCGGCGTACTGTAAAGGAGCGATGCAATGCACCAGGACCTCATGCAACGGGGCAAAGGCGTCAAGCTGGCCGTGTTCGACGTGGACGGCGTACTCACCGACGGGCGCCTGTATTTCCTCGAAGACGGGAGTGAGTTCAAGAGCTTCAATACACTGGATGGCCAGGGCATAAAAATGCTCATGGCCTCTGGCGTGACCACCGCCATCATCAGCGGGCGCAAGACGCCGGTCGTCGAGCGGCGGGCGAAGAACCTCGGCATCCCGCATCTGTTTCAGGGGCGCGAAGACAAACTGGTCGTACTTGACGGCCTGCTCGCCGAGCTGGGCCTGAGCTATGATCAAGTGGCCTACCTGGGCGATGACCTGCCCGACTTGCCGGTTATCCGCCGGGTGGCACTGGGCATGGCGGTAGCCAGCGCGGCACCGTTCGTGCGCCAGCACGCCCATGGGGTCACGCAGGCACGGGGTGGCGAGGGTGCCGCCCGCGAATTCTGCGAACTCATCATGCAGGCCCAGGGCACCCTGGACGCTGCCAACGCCAACTATCTGTAAGGTTGCCCATGTTCAGCAAGAAAGCCAGAAACATCGTGCTGCTCGGGGCCATCGCCGCCCTGCTGGTAGCCGTCGGCTACTGGAACGTTAGCCCCGAGAGCTTCCTGGAGCAGCCCGCGGCGCAGGTGGACGAAAGCGCCATCGACTACTACGCCATCAATGCCCACAGCGTGCAGTTCTTGCCAGACGGCAAGCTGCAATACGAAATGACCGCCGACAAGGTCGAACACCTGAAGGCCAGCGAAGTCACACTGCTGACCACCCCGGACCTGCACATGTATCGCGGTACGGAGTACCCATGGCATGTGCAGAGCGTGCGCGCCGAGGTCAACCCTGACGGCAGCGAGGTCGAACTGATCGACAACGTGCGGATCGCCCGCACGGACGAAAAGAAGCGTGAAACCATCATTACCAGCTCGCGCATGACCGTGTTCCCGCAGAAGGAATATGCGCAGACCGAGCAAGCCGTTAGAATCGACGGCGCCGGTGGCACGACTACGGGCAAAGGTATGAAAGCGTATTTGAAAGAAGGCAGGATGGACCTGCTCTCTAACGTAAGAGGACAGTATGAGGCTCGTTAAAACCCTCCCCCTTTTGCTCAGCCTGAGCGCAGCACTGGGAAGCGCGAGCGCCCTCGCCCTGCCAAACGACCGTGATCAGCCCATTCGCATCCAGGCCGACAACGCTCACCTGGACGACAAGAAAGGCGTGGCCACCTATACCGGCGACGTCATCATCACCCAGGGTTCGATGATGATCAAAGGCAATACCGTGACCATCACCCGTACCGCTTCCGGCGATATCGACGTGGTGACCTCGGTGGGCAACCTGGCCTACTTCGAGCAGCAGCAGAGCGCCGCCAAAGCCGACAAGATGAAAGGCTGGGGCGTGACCATCCAGTATCAGTCGCAAAAGGACCTGGTAGTGCTCACCGACCGCGCCAAGGTCGAAAACGAAGGCAACACCACCGAAGGCGAGAAGATCGTCTACAACACCCAGACCCAGGTTGCCACCGCAGGTCGTGGCGGCAATGTGACCACACCGCGTCAGCGCATCGACATGGTGATCCAGCCCAAGAAGAAGGCCGAGTAAATGGCAACCCTCAAAGCCCAGCACCTGGCCAAGAGCTACAAGGGCCGGCAGGTGGTACGTGACGTCAGCCTGTCCATCGACAGCGGCCAGATCGTGGGCCTGCTCGGCCCCAACGGCGCCGGCAAGACCACCTGCTTCTACATGATTGTCGGGCTGGTCCAGGCCGAACAGGGCCGTGTGCTGATCGACAACCTCGATGTCAGCCACCAGCCCATGCACGGGCGCGCCCGCGCGGGTATCGGCTACCTGCCGCAGGAAGCGTCGATCTTCCGCAAGCTGTCCGTGGCAGACAACATCAAGGCCATCCTGGAAACCCGCAAGGACCTCGACCGCGAAGGCCGTCGCCAGGAGCTGGAAAGCCTGTTGCAGGAATTTCACATCAGCCACATCCGCGACAACCTGGGCATGAGCCTGTCCGGTGGTGAGCGTCGACGCGTCGAAATTGCCCGCGCACTGGCCACCGCGCCCAAGTTCATTCTGCTGGACGAACCCTTCGCCGGCGTCGACCCGATTTCGGTAGGCGACATCAAGCAGATCATTCACCACCTCAAGGCCAAGGGTATCGGCGTACTGATCACCGATCACAACGTGCGTGAAACCCTGGATATCTGCGAAACCGCTTATATCGTCAACGATGGCCGCCTGATCGCCGAAGGGGATGCAGAAACGATCCTGGCCAACGACCTGGTCAAAGAGGTGTACCTGGGCCACGAATTCCGCCTCTGATCCTGGGACGGGCCTGGGGCACGGCAAAAAAGCCTATCTATTGCGGATCAAGTTGTTACAGTGCTCTAGGCAAACGCTACAATTTAAGGCATAAAACTTGCTTGATTTGGCGCCCCGGCGCCCTCGTGTAGTGGATGGCGCATGCGCGCCGGCGAACAAGGTACCAAGCCCCTGCCATGAAACCATCGCTCGTCCTAAAAATGGGCCAGCAACTGACGATGACACCGCAGTTGCAACAGGCCATCCGCCTGCTCCAGCTTTCCACCCTGGACCTGCAGCAGGAAATCCAGGAAGCCCTGGAGTCGAACCCGATGCTCGAACGCCAGGAAGACGGCGACGACTTCGACAACAACGACCCGATGGCCGACAACGCCGAAAACAAGCCGGCCGCCGAGACGCAGGAGAACAGCTTCCAGGAAACCACCGTCAGCACCGAAAACATGGAAGACGGTGAGTGGAGCGAGCGCATCCCCAACGAGCTTCCCGTGGATACCGCGTGGGAAGACATCTACCAGACCAGCGCCAGCAGCCTGCCCAGCAACGATGATGACGAATGGGATTTCACCACCCGCACGTCCGCGGGCGAGAGCCTGCAAAGCCACCTGCTGTGGCAGTTGAACCTGGCGCCCATGTCCGACACCGACCGCCTCATCGCGGTCACCTTGATCGACAGCATCAACGGCCAGGGCTACCTGGAAGACACCCTTGAGGAAATCTGTGCAGGTTTCGACCACGAACTGGATATCGAACTGGATGAAGTCGAAGCGGTGCTGCACCGTATCCAGCAGTTCGAGCCCGCAGGGGTAGGCGCCCGCACGCTGGGCGAATGCCTGCTGCTGCAACTGCGCCAGCTGCCTGGCAGTACCCCGTGGATGGCCGAGGCCATGCGCCTGGTCAGCGACTTCATCGACCTGCTGGGTAGCCGCGACTACAGCCAGCTGATGCGCCGCATGAAGCTCAAGGAAGACGAACTGCGCCAGGTTATCGAGCTGGTGCAGAGCCTCAACCCCCGCCCCGGCTCGCAGATCGAGTCCAGCGAGCCCGAGTACGTGGTGCCCGACGTGATCGTGCGCAAGGACAGCGAGCGCTGGCTGGTGGAACTGAACCAGGAAGCCATCCCGCGCCTTCGCGTCAACGCGCAGTACGCAGGCTTTGTACGCCGTGCCGACACCAGCGCCGACAACACCTTCATGCGCAACCAGTTGCAGGAGGCGCGCTGGTTCATCAAGAGCCTGCAGAGCCGCAACGAAACCCTGATGAAAGTGGCCACCCAGATCGTCGAACACCAGCGCGGCTTCCTCGACCACGGTGACGAGGCCATGAAACCCCTGGTACTGCATGACATAGCCGAAGCGGTAGGCATGCACGAGTCGACCATTTCCCGGGTTACCACGCAAAAGTACATGCACACCCCGCGTGGCATCTACGAACTGAAATACTTTTTCTCCAGCCATGTGAGCACTGCCGAAGGCGGCGAATGCTCGTCCACGGCGATCCGCGCGATCATCAAGAAACTGGTTGCCGCGGAAAATCAGAAAAAGCCATTGAGCGACAGCAAGATCGCTGGTTTACTGGAGGCACAAGGCATCCAGGTAGCCCGTCGTACCGTCGCCAAGTACCGCGAGTCCCTCGGTATTGCACCGTCGAGCGAGCGCAAGCGACTGATGTAACCCTGAGATGCGCCACAGCGTTTGTGTGGCAGGTGCAACACCTGCCTCTTTATGCACGGGCAACAAAAGGAGAAGCTGTATGCAAGTCAATATCAGTGGACAGCATGTAGAAGTCACCCAGCCACTGCGCGATTATGTGCTTGAAAAGCTCGCCCGCGTGGAGAGTCACTTCGACAAGATCACCAACGTGCAGGTCATCATGAAGGTCGAGAAGCTGCAGCAGAAGGTCGAGGCGACCTTGCAGATTCCCGGCGGTGAAGTGGTAGCGAACGCCGAACACGAAGACATGTATGCAGCGATCGACGCCTTGGCCGACAAGCTCGACCGTCAACTGAAAAAACACAAGGAAAAACAGCAAAGCCTGCTGCAAGGTGCGGCTGCCCGCTGATCCCCCTCATCCATGATCCGACTTGAAACCATCCTGACCCCCGGCCGTTCCCTCGCGAACGCGCCGGGCGGCAGCAAGAAACGCGCCCTTGAAAAGGTCGCCGAGCTGATTGCCAAAGAAGTGCCAGAACTGGACGGGCAAACTGTCTTCGAAAAACTGATCGCTCGGGAAAAGCTCGGCTCCACCGGTTTCGGTAATGGCATTGCCATTCCCCATTGCCGGCTCGAAGGCTGCACAACCCCAGTCAGTGCCTTGCTGCACCTCGAAGCCCCTATCGATTACGACGCCATCGATGGCGCCCCTGTGGACCTGCTGTTCGTGTTGCTGGTACCCGCGGCCGCCACCGATGCTCACCTGGAGCTGCTGCGCCAGATTGCCAGCATGCTCGATCGCAAAGAGGTTCGCGAGCGCCTGCGTGCGGCCCCCAGCAGTGAGGCCCTGTTCCAGGTTGTCCTGGACGTACAGAACGAGCACTGAACATGCGTCTGATCATCGTCAGCGGCCGGTCTGGCTCCGGCAAGAGCACCGCCCTCGATGTCCTGGAAGACAACGGTTTCTACTGCATCGACAACCTGCCCGCCAGGTTGTTGCCGCAACTGGCAGAAACCGCCCTGTTGAACACCGAACTGCCGCAACCCAAGGTGGCCGTTTCGATTGACGCGCGCAACCTGCCCAGCCACCTGTCGCGCTTCCCCGAACTGCTCGAGGAGGCCCGGGCCCGGCACATCAAGTGCGATGTGTTGTACCTGGACGCCGATGAGGACACGCTGCTCAAGCGTTTTTCCGAAACCCGTCGCCGCCACCCGCTGACCAACGCCGACCGCTCACTGGCAGAAGCCATACGTGTGGAGCGCGAATTGCTGGGCCCCATCGCCGACCTGGCCGACCTCAAGATCGATACCACACGCCTGAACCTGTACCAGCTGCGGGATTCGATCAAGCTGCGCCTGTTGGACACCCCTGAACCGGGTACGGCATTCCTGGTAGAGTCGTTCGGCTTCAAGCGTGGCATGCCGGTTGATGCCGACCTGGTATTCGACGTGCGCTGCCTGCCCAACCCGTACTGGAAACCTGAGCTGCGGGAGCACTCCGGGCTAGAGCAGCCAGTGATCGATTACCTTGCTGCGCAACCCGATGTGCAGGAGATGTTCAACGACATCTCCAGCTACCTGCTCAAGTGGCTACCCCGCTTCGCCGCCAGCAACCGGGCCTACGTTACCATTGCCATCGGCTGCACCGGTGGCCACCACCGTTCGGTATACATCACCGAACGTCTTGGCCAGTTGCTGCAGCAAACCCTGAAAAACGTTCAGGTCCGTCACCGCGACCTCTAGCCCAAGGATCCGCCACGCCATGCCCGCCCGCGAAATCACCATCATCAACAAGCTGGGGCTGCATGCCCGGGCGGCAGCCAAGTTCGTCGGTGTTGCTGGCCGCTTCCCCTGCCAGGTCAAGGTTGGCCGGGCGCCGGACAAGCTGGTAGACGGCAAGAGCATCATGGCCGTGATGATGCTGGCGGCCGGCAAGGGCACACAGGTGCACCTGCACACCGAAGGCGAGCAGGACCAGCAAGCCATGGACGCCCTGGTAGCGCTGATCGAGAACTTCTTCGACGAAGGCGAGTAAATCGGCGGGGCCGCCGCAACCTTGTCGCCGATCCTTCGGCAACAAGGCGTGGTCAGGACATCGCAGTGTCCATCACCATCATCAGGCAGAAGCCCGTACACAGCCCCAGGCTGGCCAGGCGATGATGACCATTGCTGCGTGACTCCGGGATGATCTCCTGCGTGACCACCAACAGCATCGCACCTGCAGCGCACGCGAGCCCCAGCGGCAAGAGCAGTTCCGCCACGTTCACCAGCCACGCGCAGATCACCGCGGCCACCGGCTCCACCAGCCCGGATGCAGCACCGATGAGAAACGCCTTGAAGCGTGGCATGCCTGCCCCAGCCAGCACCAACGCGATAACCAGGCCTTCGGGCACGTCCTGCAGGGCAATGCCCATGGCCAGGCTGTCGGCATCGGCCATGCCACCCCCAGCTGATACGCCAATGGCCATGCCCTCGGGAATGTTGTGGGCAATGATCGCGAATACGAACAACCAGATGCGCGCTGCAATCACGGGCTGCCCCTGGGACGCCACGAGCGCCTGGGGCGAAGCACTGGAGATTCTGAGGTCAATCAGGAACAGGCACAGTGCACCGCCCAGCAGGCCGGCACTGATCAAGCCGCCGGCGCCCCACGCGCTGAACCCAATGGCTTGCGCGGCCTCGAGCCCTGGCACGATCAGCGAAAAGGCCGTGGCGGCGAGCATGACCCCGGCGCCAAAACCCAGCAGGGTATCGGCCAGTGCCACCGGCATGTTGCGGATGACCAACACCGGTACAGCACCCAGCGCCGTGCCCAGCGCACACAGTGCACCACCCTGCAGGGCACGCAACATGCGCGGCTCGAGGTCTAGCCAGGCCAGGCCGCGAGCCACCAGCAATGCAGTGCCAGCCAGCATCAACAGGGTGCCAAGCGCCAACCTGAACAACCGCACACTGTTAACCGACATCACCTGGGAGGGCATACCGATGCGACTCACTGAATGGCGGCGTGGTAACGGCGCTCCACTTGCGCCCAGTCGATGACGTTGTAGAACGCCCCGATGTATTCAGGGCGGCGGTTCTGGTACTTCAGATAGTACGCGTGCTCCCAGACGTCCAGCCCGAGGATGGGTGTGTTGCCGTGCATCAACGGGCTGTCCTGGTTGCCGCTGCTTTCGACTACCAGTGTTTTCTGCGGGGTCACGCTGAGCCACGCCCAGCCACTGCCGAAGCGCGTCAAGGCGGCCTTGGTAAAGGCGTCCTTGAACGCCTCGAACCCGCCCAGCTGTGCAGTGATCGCCTGGGCCAACTCGCCTTCAGGTTCACCGCCGCCCTGTGGTGACATCACAGTCCAGAACAGGCTGTGGTTGGCGTGGCCGCCGCCATGGTTGGTCACCGCGCCACGCAGGTTTTCGGGCAAGCTCGCTACCGCTGCCACCAGTTTCTCCACCGGCCACTCTGCCCACTGCGTTCCCTCGACGGCGGTGTTAAGGCCGTTGACGTAGGTCTGGTGGTGCTTGGTGTGGTGAATTTCCATGGTCTGCGTGTCGATGTGCGGTTCCAGCGCGGCGTAGGCGTAGGGCAGTGCAGGCAAGGTATGCGGCATGTCAGTGGATTCCGTAGGTCTGGTTATTGGGCGTTGCATCCGGCAACCGTGTGCTGGCCGGGGTGCTGTGGCGATTGAGCAAACGCTCGGTGCGGGGGTATTGCCCATACTCGGCAATGAAACTGAGCAATTCGCTGTAGGTGCGCGAACTGTGACGCAGCGCGGCGTCGCGAAGTGCCTGGGGCAGGCGCAGGTCCTGGCAGGCCTGCAGCAGCCGCTGATGGGCGGCGCACAGGTAATCAGCACTCTCCTGCGGCTGGTTCAGCCGCAGGTGCAGGTCGGCCAGGTTGTGGTGCGCAACGACCAAGGCGGCTACTGCCTCGTCGACGTCATGCCAGCGCTCGAACAGCACCTGGGCCAGGGCCAGGGCCTGCAGGTAATGTTCACGGGCATCGACCAGCTGTCCTTGCTCGAACAGCCGGTTGGCGGCTTGCGTGGTGCGTTTCCAGTGCTGCATGACGGGCCTCCAGGCGGTGACGCGAGTCAGATGCCGCCAGCGGTGAGTTTTTCCGGGTCGAGCAACGCCTGCAGCTGATCGCGGGACAGGTCTGTGTGCTCCAGCGCGACGTCGATGATGGGGCGCCCCTGCTTGTAGGCGGTTTTGGCAATTTCCGCAGCCTTGAGGTAACCAATGATCGGGTTGAGCGCGGTCACCAGAATCGGGTTGCGCGCCAGCGCTTCCTTGAGCTTGTCCTCGTTGACCTTGAAGGTGGCAATGGCCTTGTCCGCGAGCAGCCTGCTGACATTGGCCATCAGCTCGATGCTCTCCAGCAGGTTGCGAGCGATGACGGGCAGCATCACGTTCAACTCGAAGTTGCCGGACTGCCCGGCCACAGCGATGGTGGCGTCATTGCCGATGACTTGCGCCGCCACCATGGCCGTGGCCTCGGGAATGACCGGGTTGACCTTGCCAGGCATGATCGAAGAGCCGGGCTGCAACCCCTGCAGTTCGATTTCGCCCAACCCGGCCAGGGGCCCGGAGTTCATCCAGCGCAGGTCGTTGGCGATCTTCATCAATGCCACGGCAGTGGTCTTGAGCTGACCGGACAAAGCCACCGCAGTGTCCTGGGAGCCGATGAGGGCAAACAGATTCTGCCCAGGGGCGAACGCCACGCCCGTCAGCGTGCTGAGCTGCTGGGCAAAGCTGGCGGCGAAGCGCGGGTGGGCGTTGATCCCGGTACCCACCGCCGTACCGCCCTGGGCCAGGGCCTGCAGGCTCGGCAAAGTAGCCTCGATATGCGCCTTTGCAGCATTGACCTGGGCGGCCCAACCATCGAGTACCTGGCTCATGCGCACGGGCATGGCGTCCATCAGGTGGGTGCGGCCAGTCTTCACGAACTGGTGCACCTGCTGGGACTTGTGCTCGATCACCTGCACCAGGTGGCTCAAGGCCGGCAACAGCTGCTCATGCAAGGCCAACGCTGCGCTGACGTGGATGGTAGTGGGGATGATGTCATTGCTGCTCTGGCCGCAGTTGACGTGATCGTTGGGGTTGACCGCCTCGCCCAGTACGCGGGTGGCCAAGGTGGCGATCACCTCGTTGGCATTCATGTTGGAACTGGTGCCGGACCCGGTCTGGAACACATCGACCGGAAAATGCCCGATGAAGTCTTCGGCCAGCAATTGCTCGACCGCCTTGACGATGGCTTGCCCCTGGGCGGCAGGCAGCTGCTCCAGCTGGATGTTGGCCTTGGCGGCAGCGGCCTTGGCCAGCAGCAGGGCACGAATGAACTGCACCGGCATACGTTGCCCGCTGACCGGAAAGTTGTCGACCGCGCGCTGGGTCTGGGCACCGTACAGGGCCTGGGCAGGCACCTGCAGTTCGCCCATGCTGTCGCGCTCGATTCGGGTATCACTCATCATCAAGTCCTTGCATCAGTTCTTCAGGAGAAATCGACGGCAACAGGCGGCAATTAGCCAGTTGCAGGGCATAGGGTTGCCAGCGCTGGTTCTGCTCCTGGCGGTCGAGGTTGCGCAGGTCCAGCAACGGGCGCCATGCCTGGTCCAGGCACAGGCATCGCCAGTGCCAGGGCAGCATGCGGTCACAGGCGGTATCGAGCAGCAGGCGGAAGGAAGTCAGCGCCACCGTCCATGGCGAGGTCTCGGTGCAACACACCAGGTAGCGGCCCTCGGCAAGGTAGTGCTCGATCAGGCGCGGCTCATCGGCTTCAAGCGCGCAACGGATGCGGCGGCTCAACCAGCGCCAGTTTTCCAGGTAGGGGAGTTCGCGTAGGACGGTATTCATGAACATCATCGCCGGGTGACTGGATAATGATATTCATTATTAATTGATAAATAGAATCAATTCAAGCGTGGTGTGGGGTAAAAAAAACCGGCGCTAGGCCGGTTCGGTGATGTGTAGCACAAAGGGCCGCGCAGCGGTCCCAACAAAACGAGGGGCCGTTAACTGCCCGCTACCGTCATCCGCTCGATCAACACCGAGCCTGTATGAATATTGCTGCGTGTTTCAAGATCGCTGCCGATGGCGACAATTTGCTGGAACATGTCCTTCATGTTGCCGGCAATGGTCACTTCTTGCACAGCGTGCTGGATTTCGCCATTTTCAACCCAGAAGCCTGCAGCACCGCGGGAGTAATCGCCGGTTACCATGTTCAGGCCATGCCCCATCAGCTCGGTTACCAGCAAGCCACGCCCCATGCGCCGGATCAGGGCCGCCTGGTCTTCTTCACCATGGGTAACGAACAGGTTGTGCACGCCACCCGAGTTGGCGGTGCTCGGCAGCCCCAGCTTGCGACCGGAATAGGTGCCCAGCAGGTAGGACACCAGCTCGCCTTTGTCGACGAATGGCTTGGCATACGTGGCCAGGCCGTCGCCATCGAATGCGGCACTGCCCAATGCCCGGGGAATGTGCGGCCGCTCATCCAGGGTCAGCCAGGACGGGAACAGGCGCTGGCCCAGCGCCCCTTCGAGGAATGACGACTTGCGGTACAGGTTGCCGCCTGAAACAGCTGCCAGGAAGCTGCCGAACAGCCCCCCCGCCAGCTCTGCCGAGAACAGCACCGGCACCTCGCAGGTGGGCACTGGGCGCGCGCCCAGGCGGCTGGCCGCACGCTGGGCAGCGCGCACGCCAATGCTGCGCGGGTCTGCCAGCAGGTTGCCTTGACGGTTGACGTCGTACCAGTAGTCACGCTGCATCTGGCCATCGCCTTCAGCGATCATGACGCAGCTCAGGCTATGCCGGGTGGAGGCATAGCTGCCGACGAAGCCATGGCTGTTGCCGTACACACGGCAGCCCTGGTGAGTGTTGAGGGTGGTGCCGTCGGCATTGAGGATACGGGGGTCGGCATCGAACGCGGCCGCCTCACAGGCAAGAGCCATCTCGATGGCCCGCTCGGGCTCCAGGTTCCAGTCATGGTAGAGGTCCAGGTCTGGAATGTCGCGCGCCATCAATGCGGCGTCTGCCAGGCCCGAACACGCGTCCTCGGAGGTATGTTTGGCAATGGCCAGGGCCGCCGCTACGGTTTCCCTGATCGCGTCGGGGCCGCTGGCCGATGTGCTGGCCGAACCCTTGCGCTGGCCCACATACAAGGTGATGCCAAAGCCCTGGTCGCGGTTGAACTCGACGGTTTCAACTTCCCGCTGGCGTACCGTGGTGGACAGGCCCTGCTCCAGCGACACCGCCACTTCGCAAGCGCTGGCCCCCTGGCGGCGTGCCTCGGCGATTATCGCCTCAACCTGCTCCTGCAATGCTGGCAGGTCTTTCGGACCTACGCTCTGGACTGCACTCATGGTGATCTCCACTCAAATTCTGCATTCACCGGGGGGTCAATCTACGACCGGGCCGGACAAGCGGCCCCCGGGTGGTTATCATGGCGGCAATTTTCAGGCCTTGTACGAAAAGTGCCTACGTGGCGACTTTTCATAAATACCCAAGCGGACTGCCCCCATGGTTGATTCAAACGACGACGCCTTCGACGGCGAAAAAAGCAAAACCCAGATCAAGCGTGAACTGCACGCGCTGGTCGAACTTGGCGAACGCCTCACAACCCTCAAAGCCGACACGCTGGCCCGCCTGCCGCTCACCGACGAGCTGCGCAAGGCCCTGGCCGAGGCCAGCAAACACACTGCTCACGGCGCCCGCAAACGGCATATGTCGTTCGTCGGCAAATTGATGCGGGTACAGGACCTGGATGCCATCCAGGCGCTGCTCGAACAGATGGACAGCTCCACGCGCCAGTACAACGAACGCTTCCACGGCCTCGAGCGCTGGCGCGACCGGTTGATCGATGGCAATGACGAAGACCTTGAGCGCTTCGTCAACGAATACCCTGATACCGACCGCCAGCAGCTGCGCTCGCTGGTGCGCCATGCCCAGCACGAGAAGGCACGTAACAAACCACCGGCTGCATCGCGCAAGGTATTCAAGTACATCCGCGACCTCGACGAGCTGCAGCGCGGCTTGCGCTGACCCTCCAGGCGGCCGCTGCACCAGCCTTGGTGCCAGCGGCCGCCCGCGGCCGGCAGCCTGCGGGCGTATTCACGCGCCGGTACCCCCTACGGTGATTGCGTCCAGCTTCAAGGTTGGCTGGCCCACACCCACCGGCACCGACTGCCCATCCTTGCCGCAGGTGCCTACGCCACTGTCCAGGGCCAGGTCGTTGCCGACCATCGACACCCGGCTCATGGCTTCCGGGCCATTGCCGATCAGGGTAGCGCCCTTTACCGGTGCGGTGATCTTGCCGTCTTCGATCAGGTAAGCCTCACTGGTTGAAAACACAAACTTGCCGCTGGTGATATCGACCTGCCCACCACCGAGGTTGGCGCAGTAGATGCCTTTTTTCACCGACGCGATGATTTCCTGCGGGTCGCTCTCGCCTGCGCGCATGTAGGTGTTGGTCATGCGCGGCATCGGCAGGTGCGCGTAGGACTCACGGCGCCCGTTGCCCGTCACCGCCATGCCCATCAGGCGCGCGTTGAGCTTGTCCTGCATGTAGCCCTTCAGCACCCCGTTCTCGATCAGGGTGGTGCATTCGGTCGGGGTCCCTTCGTCGTCCACGCTCAGCGAACCGCGCCGCCCTTCCAGGGTGCCGTCGTCGACGATGGTGCACAGGCTGGAGGCCACCTTCTGACCGATGCGACCACTGAACGCCGAACTGCCCTTGCGGTTGAAGTCACCTTCCAGGCCGTGGCCCACAGCCTCGTGCAACAGCACACCGGACCAGCCAGAGCCCAGAACCACCGGCAGGGTACCTGCCGGCGCCGGTATGGCCTCCAGGTTTACCAGGGCCTGCCGCAGGGCCTCGCGGGCATAGCCCATCACCCGCTCTTCGGTGAAGAAGCGGTAGTCGGTACGCCCGCCACCGCCCTGCCCGCCCCGCTCGCGGCGGCCATTCTGCTCGACGATGACACTGACGTTGAAGCGCACCAGCGGGCGCACGTCTGCAGCCAGGCTGCCATCGGCTGCCGCAACAAGGATGCGTTCCCAGACCCCGGCCATGCTCACGCTGACCTGCTGAATACGCGGGTCCAGCGCGCGGGTGGCCCCATCGACACGCTTGAGCAGCTCGACCTTTTCGGCACGGCTGAGCACGTCCAGCGGGCTGTCCGCCGTATACAGCGCTGGCACCTGCTGTGTGCGGAAGGCCTGCACGCTGCCGTTCTGCCCGGCGCGGGAAATTGAACGCGCGGCACGGGCAGCGGAGGTCAGCGCCTCCAGGTTGATCGCGTTACTGTAGGCAAAGCCGGTTTTTTCACCGGCCTGGGCGCGTACGCCGACGCCTTGATCGAGGTTGAAGCTGCCTTCCTTGACGATGCCATCTTCCAGCGCCCAGGTTTCGGATACCTGGCCCTGGAAGTACAGATCGGCCGCATCGATGCCGGGGCCGGCCAATTCACCCAGCACGCTCTGCAGGCTGTCCAGGGTCAGGCCGCCTGGGGTCAGGAGCTGTTCGCTGACGGTGGATAACATCTGGCTCATAGTCACTCCGAGGTGTGCGCAGGCCGCAACGCGCCCTGCGAAAAAAAGCGCCGGTGTTCGATCACCGGCATGCGCGCCCGGATGGACGCCTGTTGTTCGCTGTCGCGCTCGGCAAGCAGTACCGCTTCGCCTTGCGCCTGTTGTGCAACGACCCGCCCCCACGGGTCCACGATCGCTGCATGGCCGTAAGTGTGGCGCTCGCCAGGGTGCGTACCGCCCTGCGCCGCTGCCAGTACATAGCACTGGGTTTCGATGGCCCGGGCACGCACCAGCACGTCCCAGTGCGCCGCCCCCGTCACAGCAGTGAAGGCGGCGGGTGCTGTAATCAGTTCGGCACCCGCCGCCCGCAATTCGCTGTACAGCTCGGGGAAGCGCAGGTCGTAGCACACGCTCAACCCCACACGCCCCACCGGCGTATCTGCCACCACCACCTGGGCGCCGTGGGCGTAGTCATCAGACTCGCGGTAGCGGCCACGGTTATCGGCCACATCCACGTCGAACAGGTGCAGCTTGTCGTAACGTGCCACCTGCTCGCCGTGCTCATCGATGAGCAGCGAGCAGGCATGCGCCTTGGCATCCGGTTGACCTGCAGGCGGCAATGGCAATGTACCTGCCACTACCCATAACTTGAGGTCGCGGGTGACGCGTTTCAACCATGGCAGTATCGGCCCCTGCCCCAGCGCTTCGGCGCGACCAATGGCGGCGGCGTCCTTGCGGCCCATGGCGGCGAAGTTTTCCGGCAGCACGGCCAAGCGCGCGCCGCCTGCTGCAGCCTGCTCCAGCAGGGCACTGGCACGCGCCAGGTTTTCCAGTACGCCGTCCTGGCTGACCATCTGGATGACCGCAGCCTTCATTGGGCACTCCTAGCGGGACTTCTCGAAAGGTTTCACAAAGGTGATTCTAGGCTCTTTCCACGGGCCTTCTACCCGGTAGTGCACACTGGCGATGCGTGAGACGCGGTCACCAATCAGCCGATCGACCAGGAACAGTGCGCCCCCCACTGCCGGGGCACCCACGATCAGCGCCGCCAGTGGCAGGTTGTTGGTGACCGGGAGGCTAACCTGCAGGTTCGCCGCGACCGTGTCGCGCACCATGTCCAGCGTGCCATCGAGCTCGAAATCGCTTGAAGGCCCGGTGACCGAGATCGGCGTGCGCGTCACGTATACGCCGTTGCTCGCCACCAGCAAGCCTTTTAGCCGGTCGTAGGCCAGGCCCTTGTCGAACAGGTCAGAGAAGTCCAGGCGCAGACGCCGCCCAATCGAGTTGAAGTTGAGCAGGCCGAACACCCGCAATGCCTGGGCACCACCGTCCACTTCGACGAACTGGCCGGACCGCAGCGCTGCGTCCAGGCTCCCCGAGAAGCGCTTGAGGCTGATCGCAGCCGGCGACCCCGGCCAACGGCCGTCCACATCCAGGCGGAAATCGCGGCTGCTCACGGTCGGGGCAAAGCCCCAGGCAGTGAGCACATCGGCCAGGTTCTTGCCCTGCAACCGCCCCTTGTACCAGCTACTGGCGCCGCCGCCGCCACCCTCCCAGCCGCCGCCGCCATTGATGCGCAGGCCCTTGAGGTCCAGGTCCAGGTCGCTGGCAGCAACGCCACGCGTGGTTGGCCGCAGCTTGATGGCGGCGCTGCCGTACAGTTCATCCCCGCGGTACAGCTTGTCGATGCGCAGGTCCAGCGGTGGCACTTTGCGCGGGTCGAACGACGCCAGCGGGTCGGCACCCTCTTCGGCCTGGGCCTGCCCGGCATCGCTGGCCGGCAGGCGAAGCGTTTGCAGGTGCACCGTCATGGGCGCGCCCTTGGCGTCAGGCAGGCGGGCGTCCCCAATCACTTCGCGGCTGTCCAGGCGCAGCGCCCAGGCCGGGCCACTGCGGGCCAGGCGCACCACGGCCTGGTTAAGCTGCGTGCCAAGCGCCTTGAGCTGGCCAATGGTCAGGTCCACGCTCTGCAGCAGTTGCTTGGCACTGCCACCAGGGTCGCTGCCACCCAGCTTTTCGGCCTGCGCCTGCCAGGGCGCCAGGTCGAGGGCCTCCAGCCGGCCCCGTACCCGCAGCCCCTGGCCTGCGGGAGGCTGAGGCTGGCCCGGGCCAAGCAGCAGTTCACCGCCGCCTTGGGTCAGCTTGTCGGCTGGCGCGGTGTAGGCCAGCTGGGCAAGGTCGGTGTAGGCGGCATCGATACGCCGCTGCGGACCCTGTAGTGTCAGGCTGAAGCGGCTGGCGCGGCTATCACCTGCGGCTTTACCGAAAGGTGCAGGCAAGTCGATTGACAACCCTTTGAGGGTGGAATTGACGGTGAGCAGGTTTTCCCGGCTGCCCAGGCTCAATTGCAGATCGTATGGCAGATCGCCGGATGCCGGCAGGGCCTGGTCGAACTGCAGCCATTGGGTCAACGTCTTGAGCGCCACCTGGCCGCTAGCGCTGATGCGCGTCTGCATCTGCCCCGGCTGGCCTTCTGCGGCAATTTGCGCCGTCACCGGCTTGCCGAAGGCCTGCAAGGTGATGCCCTTGCCGCTCAGGCCCTTGTCGTAGTCGAAGCTGAAATCACCCTTGAGCCGGCTCAGTTCCAACGTCGGTGGCGCAACCTTCAGCCGGGCATCGCGCGTGGCGAAGTCCACCTGCACGTTTGGCCGCTGCCCATGCGCCAGGGGGATGTCGAGCTTGACCTTGCCCTTGAGCGGGCCCTCGCCGTCCCAGCCGGCAAAGATGTCGCTGGTGCCGATGGGGGCTTCCTTGAGGATGCTGAGGCCGTCGGCCAGGCGACCATTGAAGTTGCCGTCCAGATACAGGTGGCTGTCCCGGCCCTCTGCAACGTGGGGGATATCGACCTTGACGTCGCTGACCTTGGTATTGAGCAACAGGCCTTGCCGCGCCCGGATGCGCACCCCGCTGTCTTCGATGAACACATCACCAGCCACCTGCTGCACCTGTGGCCAGCCAGGCTGGAAGTCCAGGGCAGCGTCATGCACCTTGAAGAACAGGCTGATGCTGCGCGCCTCAGGCACGGCACCGTGGTTGAGCGAACCCTGGTACTGGAAGTAGCCTTCGTCCACTGCCCCCTTGACGATGGCGCTGCGCAGCCACTGGTCGAGGGCCGGGCTCAGCACCTCGGGCAAGTATTTGGCAGTGTAGCGGCCGTCGCCGTCGGTCAGGCCGACACGCAGGTCCATGTAATCCTCGCGGCCTTTTTCGAACCACAGGCGGATGAGGAAATCACCGGCAATCTTGCCCTCATCGCCCACCACCTTGAGATAAGGGGCAACGAGGGTGAACCCTTGCTTGTCGAGGGCCCAGGTGAGGCGCGCGTTGGCCTTCTGGTAGTGCCAGGGCTTGGCGAAGATAGGGTACAGGTGCAGCATGAACGCGTCGGTGTCCAGGCGCAGCTCGCCGTGGCCCAGGTCGCCACTGATGCTGCCGCTGACGTTACCGGCGGCAGGCGCGTTGTGGTAGGCGTTGAAGCCGACCTTTTCCAGGTTGGCTTCGAATTGCAGGCGCTGATCACCTTCAGCCTTGGGTTTTGCCTGCATGCGCACATTGCGCAGCGCACCGGTCACCTGCAACCCATCAACCACGGCCATCGCCTGTGAGGGCAACGGCGCCAGCGCATGGATCAGCGGGGTCAGGGGCGTGAGGTCGAGGCGGTCTGCCTGCAGGTGCCAGGTTTCATCGGCCGGGGCTTGACCTGCACGTTGCTGCAGTTGCAGGTGCGACTCCCAGCGTTGCTTGGCAAGGTCCATGGCCAGCGAGTCGACCACCACATCAAAACCGTCGCCCTGGCGCTGGAACCAGGCATTGAAGGCGAGGTTGTTCACTTTCGCCGGCTTGCGGCCCTCGAGCGCGCCCTGCAATTGCGGCGCGTTGAGCCGCACTGTTGCCTGCTGCAGCTCCCTGTCGCGCCAGTCTATCCAGAACTCACCACCGGCCTGCAACGTGTCGGCATGCCATTGGCCCAGCAGGCGGGGCGGTAACCAGCGCGCCCAGTCGCTTTGCGGCAGGCTCAGGTAGGTTTGCACCTGGGCATCGCGCCAGGCGTCGGCGGAGGCGCGGCTGCGCAGGTTCAGTGCCATGGGTTGCCCATCGGGCAGGGTGGCCCGCAGTTCCAGCACCTGGCGAGCACTGCCGGCACGCAAACCTGCACTCATATAAGTGAGGGTCAGCGGGTCGCGCTGCCAGGCCTGCAAGGTCACCTGGCTATCGAAGATATCAAGGCGCCCCAGCTGGCCAAGGCGCTGCAACAGTTTTGCCGGGTCCAGTGGCGCGTCGTCCTGCTTGGGCAGGCCCTCAAGTTGCCAGCCGCCCTGCTCGTCCTCACGGGCTACCAGTTGCAGGCCGCTGAGCTGAATGCGTGACAGCCTGACTTCACGGGCCAGCAGGCTGCCCCAGATATCCGGCACGACCCGAACGTCGTCCAGGCGCAGGGCCGTGGCGCCCTCGCCCAATTGCAGGTCGCGTACTTTGAATACCGGGGCCAGTCGGCTCCAATGCCCCTCCAAGGCCCCGATGTGCACGGGTACCCCGAGCGCCTCGGCCGCTTTACGCTGCACGTCGGCGCGGTACTCGGCCACCAGGGGCACCAGTTCGCGCCCCAGGCTGGCGTACAGCGCCAGCAATACCACCAGCAGGGCGCACACCCCCAGCCCCCAGCGGGTCAGGACGACAAGAACGCGGCTTACACGCGCCATGGCCAAGGCCCTCCAGGTCGTCTATGCAGCATGGCCCGTGGAATGGGTTTTGCCAGGCCACGGCGGGCGTCAGGCGGCCTCAGAGCAGCACCACGTCATACTGCTCCTGCGAATACATCGACTCGACCTGAAAGCGAATGGTTCGACCGATGAAGGCCTCCAGTTCAGCGACGTTGCCGGATTCCTCATCCAGCAGACGGTCCACCACCTTCTGGTTGGCCAGCACGCGGTAGCCCTCGGCCTGATAGGCGCGAGCCTCGCGCAGAATCTCACGGAAGATTTCGTAACAGATGGTTTCCGGGGTTTTCAGTTTGCCGCGGCCCTGGCACGCCTGGCACGGCTCACACAGCACCTGCTCCAGGCTTTCGCGGGTCCGCTTGCGGGTCATCTGCACCAGCCCCAGTTCGGTGATGCCGATGATGTTGGTCTTGGCGTGGTCACGCTCCAGCTGTTTTTCCAGGGTGCGCAGCACCTGGCGCTGGTGCTCTTCATCTTCCATGTCGATGAAGTCGATGATGATGATGCCACCGATGTTGCGCAGGCGCAGTTGCCGGGCGATGGCGGTAGCGGCTTCCAGGTTGGTCTTGAAGATGGTTTCTTCAAGGTTGCGGTGGCCGACAAAGGCACCGGTGTTCACATCAATGGTGGTCATGGCTTCGGCCGGGTCGACCACCAGGTAGCCACCAGACTTCAACGGCACCTTGCGCTCCAGGGCACGCTGGATTTCGTCCTCCACGCCATACAGGTCGAAAATCGGCCGCTCGCCCGGGTAGTGTTCGAGGCGGTCGGCGATCTCCGGCATCAGCTCTTCGACGAACTGCGTGGTTTTCTGGAAGGTTTCCCTGGAGTCGATGCGGATCTTCTCGATCTTGGGGTTTACCAGGTCACGCAGGGTACGCAGGGCCAACCCCAGGTCTTCGTAGATGACCATGGGGGCGCCGCAGCTTTTGATCTGCGCGCCGATTTGCTCCCACAGCCTGCGCAGGTAGCGGATGTCCTGCAGGATTTCCTCGGCCCGGGCACCTTCGGCGGCGGTGCGCAGGATGAACCCACCGGCGTCCTTGATGTTTTCGCTGTCCATGCAGTCACTGACCACACGCTTGAGGCGCTCGCGCTCGGCTTCGTCCTCGATCTTCAGGGAAATGCCCACATGGCTGCTGCGCGGCATGTACACCAGGTAGCGCGAGGGGATCGAAAGCTGGGTGGTCAGGCGCGCGCCCTTGGTGCCGATCGGGTCCTTGGTGACCTGAACCACCAAGGCCTGGCCTTCATGGACAAGGGCCGTGATGTTTTCCACCGCAGAGCCTTCGCGCTGGGAAATTTCCGATGCGTGAATGAACGCCGCCCGCTCCAGCCCGATATCGACAAAAGCCGCCTGCATGCCCGGCAATACCCGTACTACCTTGCCCTTGTAGATGTTGCCGACGATGCCACGGCGCTGGGTGCGCTCGACGTGCACCTCCTGCAGTACCCCGTTTTCCACCACCGCCACGCGTGACTCCATCGGGGTGATGTTGATCAGGATCTCTTCACTCATGGCACGTTCTCGTCAAGGATGTTCGGTAATGATGGATCGCAGTGGGGTGGCTGGCTAGCGCGGCGCTGATACGCCGTGTTGCTGCCAGCACGCGATGGAAAACGCATCCAGCAGGCGCGCAGTTTCGAACAGGGGCAGGCCGACCACGGTCGAGTAACTGCCCATCAGTTCCCTGACAAAAACTGCGCCCAGGCCCTGGATGGCGTAGCCGCCGGCTTTGTCATGGGGCTCACCGGTGGCCCAGTAGCGCTGCGCTTCTTCTGGGCTGATGGCACGGAAATAGACATGGGTACCCACGCACACGTCCAGGCAGCAAGCGCCGTCGGTCACGGCCACGGCGGTGATCACCTGATGATGGTCATCTGACAGCTGCGCGAGCATGGCCAGCGCGTGTTCGCGGTCACGGGGCTTGCCAAGGATCTGGCCGCCAATCGACACCACGGTATCGGCACCCAGCACCACACCGGGGCCGTTGAGCCCGGCCAGGCCGGCAGCAGCCTTCGCACGGGCAAGGCGCAGGGCGTACTCGGAGACGCCTTCATCCGGCAGCGGGGTTTCGTCGACAGAGGCACTGATAACGGAAAAGTCGACGCCGATCTGAGCCAACAGTTCGCGCCGACGGGGTGAGCCAGAAGCCAGGTAAAGCGGGGTCATCGGACATCTCCCTGTCAGTGGCACCGTGGCCGTCAATTGATGTGCAGGCGTCGGCGTACGTCGCGCAAGGCAAAGCTTATCCATGGCCAGAGCAGTGCACTGATCACAGCCGACCAGACCAGTGCCAGGGTCGGCAGGCGGTTACCGGTGAGCGCGCTCAGCCACAGCTGAACCAGCTGGGCGATACCGAACACCACCAGGATCACCAGGCTCTGCTGCCACATGGGGAACATGCGCAAGCGCTGTTGCAGTGACAGCACGAGGAAGGTGATCAGGGTGAGAATAAGCGCGTTTTGCCCAAGCAGGGTGCCGTAGAGCACATCCTCGGCCAGGCCAAGCACGAATGCCGTGGTCATGCCGACTTTGTGCGGCACGGCGAGGGTCCAGAACGACACCAGCAAGGCCAGCCACATGGGGCGGAACACTTCCATGAACTGAGGCATGGGCGACACGCTGAGCAGCAGGCCGATGGCGAAGGTCAGCCAGATGAACCAGCCATTGTTGCGGCGCGACGCTGCCATCACGGCCTCCTGGGTTGAGCGGTTGCCGCCGGGGCCGCTGCCGGTGTGGCAGGTTGCGCTGCGGGTGTGGCGGGCTTGGCTGGCGTGGTGCCAGCCGGTGTGGCGGGCGTGCTCGCTGCCGGCGCAGCCTGCTCGGGTGCGGCTGTGCCCTGCCCGGCTGCCGGCGCCCCCTTGCGGTCGGCCTCTTCCTGAGCGATGGCGGCATCGGTGGCCCGCTCTTCTGGGGTGCGGCGATCACTGAACACCAGCAACATGTAGCGGCTGCGGTTCAGCGCGGCAGTGGGGATGGCGCGCACGATGGCAAACGGCTGGCCGGAGTCGTGGATCACTTCGTTGACCGTGGCAACGGGGTAGCCTGCCGGAAAACGCTGGCCCATGCCGGAGCTGACCAGCAAGTCCCCTTCCTTGATGTCTGCCGTATCGGCCACGTGACGCAGCTCCAGCCGTTCGGGGTTGCCGGTACCACTGGCAATGGCGCGCAGGCCGTTACGGTTGACCTGTACCGGAATGCTGTGGGTGGTATCAGTGAGCAGGAGCACCCGTGAGGTGTAGGGCATCAACTCGACCACCTGGCCCATCAGGCCACGCGCATCGAGTACCGGCTGGCCCAGGAACACGCCGTCACGCTCACCCTTGTTGATCAGGATACGGTGGGTGAACGGGTTGGGGTCGACACCGATCAGTTCGGCCACCTCGACCTTTTCATTAACCAGTGCCGATGAGTTGAGCAACTCGCGCAGGCGCACGTTCTGCTCGGTGAGGGCTGCCAGCTTCTGCAGGCGCCCCTGCAGCAGCAGGGCTTCGGTCTTGAGTTTCTCGTTTTCGGCAATCAGCTCGTTGCGGCTGCCGAACTGCCCCGCCACCCCTTGCCAGGCACGCTGCGGCAGGTCGGTGATCCAGTAGGATTCCATGAGCACCAGGCCCATCTGGCTGCGCACAGGTTTAAGCAGGTCGAAACGCGCGTCGACAACCATCAACGCGACCGACATCACTACCAGAACAAGCAGGCGCACGCCCAGCGAAGGGCCCTTGGAGAAAAGCGGTTTAATTGGCCGTTCCTCGTGGACGACTCAGGAGGTCATTGGACATGGGACAACGCACCAGCCTGGTTGCGGGTTGACGGATAAGGCGCCCGGGCGGGCGCCAGCCCAGCACATACAGGTAGCACTGTGCGCACTGCCTGTAAACCGGGGCTCGTGAACAGCGAGGGGATCACTCGCTGGAGAGCAGGTCCATCGCGTGCTTGTCCATCATTTCCAGGGCGCGACCGCCGCCACGGGCCACACAGGTCAGCGGGTCTTCGGCAACGATCACCGGCAGGCCGGTTTCCTGGGCCAGCAGCTTGTCCAGATCACGCAACAGCGCACCACCACCGGTCAGCACCAAGCCACGCTCGGCAATGTCCGAGGCCAGCTCTGGCGGGGACTGTTCCAGGGCGCTCTTGACCGCCTGAACGATGGTGGCCAGCGATTCCTGAAGGGCTTCGAGCACCTCGTTGGAATTGAGGGTGAACGCGCGTGGTACGCCTTCGGCCAGGTTGCGGCCGCGCACATCGACTTCACGCACTTCGCCACCTGGGTAGGCAGTGCCGATTTCCTGCTTGATGCGCTCGGCGGTGGATTCACCGATCAGGCTGCCGTAGTTGCGGCGTACGTAAGTGACGATGGCTTCATCGAAACGGTCGCCGCCCACGCGGACAGATTCTGCGTAGACCACGCCGTTCAGTGAGATGAGCGCGATTTCGGTGGTACCACCACCGATATCCACCACCATCGAGCCGCGGGCTTCTTCAACCGGCAGGCCAGCACCGATGGCAGCGGCCATGGGCTCTTCGATCAGGAACACTTCACGGGCACCTGCACCCAGGGCCGACTCGCGGATGGCGCGGCGTTCAACCTGGGTGGACTTGCACGGTACGCAGATCAGCACACGGGGGCTGGGCTGCAGAAAGCTGTTCTCGTGAACCTTGTTGATAAAATATTGCAACATTTTTTCGCAAACGCTGAAGTCGGCGATCACGCCGTCCTTCATCGGACGAATGGCAGCAATGTTGCCAGGCGTACGGCCCAGCATGCGCTTGGCTTCGGTACCGACGGCGACGACGCTTTTCTGATTGCCATGGGTACGGATGGCAACAACCGAGGGCTCATTCAGGACGATACCGCGCTCACGCACGTAAATAAGGGTGTTGGCAGTACCCAGGTCGATGGACAGATCGCTGGAAAACATGCCACGCAGTTTCTTGAACATGGGAAAGTGACCCTGGGGAAAGCGTGGGTAAAAAAGTGCGGCAAACTCTAACAATGGCAGGGATTTTGGGCAAGGAGCCAATATGTTAAATTGGCTGTTTTTCCGAGCATGCCAGCCGATGATCGCGGCCGTTGGACCGCCAAAAAGCTGACATGTTCCTCACCGCGGACACTAATTCCGTTCTTTGTTTCCCTTGGAGATCACCATGGCGCTTGAACGCTGCGACGTGGAAAAGATCGCCCATCTGGCCCGACTGGGGCTGAATGATGGCGAACTGCCACGCATTACCGACGCCCTGAACAGCATCCTCGGGCTGGTCGACCAGATGCAAGCGGTCGATACCACTGGCATCGAGCCCCTGGCTCACCCCCTGGAGGCCAGCCAGCGGCTGCGCCCCGACCAGGTCACCGAGCACAACCAGCGCGAGGCCTACCAGGCCATCGCACCGAAGACCGAAAGCGGTCTGTACCTGGTTCCCAAAGTCATCGAGTAAGGGATAGCGCCTGCCATGCATCAATTGACCCTGGCCGAGATCGCCCGCGGGCTCGCCGACAAGTCGTTTTCTTCCGAAGAGCTGACCGGCGCCCTGCTGGCCCGCATCAAGCAGATCGACCCGCAACTCAACAGCTTCATCAGCGTCACCGACGACCTGGCCATCAGCCAGGCACGTGCCGCCGACGCCCGCCGCGCTGCCGGTGACACCGGCGTGCTGCTGGGTGCGCCCATTGCCCACAAGGACCTGTTCTGTACCCTGGGCGTGCGCACCAGCTGCGCGTCGAAGATGCTCGACAATTTCAAGGCGCCTTACGACGCCACCGTGGTAGCCAAGCTGGCCGAAGCCGGCATGGTCACCCTGGGCAAAACCAACATGGACGAGTTCGCCATGGGTTCGGCCAACGAATCCAGCCACTATGGCGCGGTGAAAAACCCCTGGAACCTCGACCACGTGCCAGGCGGCTCTTCTGGCGGTTCGGCCGCTGCCGTAGCGGCCCGCCTGCTGCCGGTGACCACCGGTACCGACACCGGCGGCTCGATCCGCCAGCCTGCCGCGCTGACCAACCTGACCGGCCTCAAACCGACCTACGGTCGCGTCTCGCGCTGGGGCATGATCGCCTACGCCTCCAGCCTCGACCAGGGCGGCCCGCTGGCCCGTACCGCCGAAGACTGCGCCCTGCTGCTGCAAGGCATGGCCGGGTTCGATGCCAAAGACTCCACCAGCATCGATGAACCGGTGCCGGACTACAGCGCCAACCTCAATGCGCCCCTGCAGGGCCTGCGCATCGGCCTGCCCAAGGAGTACTTCGGCGCGGGCCTCGACCCGCGTATCGCCGACCTGGTCCAGGCCAGCGTCAAGGAACTGGAACAGCTGGGCGCGGTGGTGAAGGAAATCAGCCTGCCGAACATGCAGCATGCCATCCCGGCGTACTACGTGATCGCGCCGGCCGAAGCGTCTTCGAACCTGTCGCGTTTCGACGGCGTGCGCTTCGGCTACCGCTGCGACGCCCCGAAAGACCTCACCGACCTGTACAAGCGCTCCCGTGGCGAGGGCTTCGGCGCCGAAGTGCAGCGCCGCATCATGGTCGGCACCTACGCCCTGTCGGCCGGCTACTACGATGCCTACTACGTCAAGGCGCAGCAGATCCGCCGCCTGATCAAGAACGACTTCATGGCCGCCTTCAACGATGTCGACCTGATCCTCGGCCCAACCACGCCGAACCCGGCCTGGAAGCTGGGCGCCAAGAGCAGCGACCCGGTCGCCGCCTACCTTGAGGACGTCTACACCATCACCGCCAACCTCGCCGGGCTGCCTGGCCTGTCGATGCCGGCCGGCTTCGTCGATGGCTTGCCGGTCGGTGTACAGCTGCTGGCACCGTACTTCCAGGAAGGCCGCCTGCTCAATGTCGCGCACCGCTACCAGCAGGTGACCGACTGGCACACCCGCGCCCCTAACGGCTTCTGAGGAATTCACACATGCAATGGGAAGTTGTGATCGGGCTGGAAATCCACACTCAGCTCGCCACCCAGTCGAAGATCTTTTCCGGCAGCGCCACGACGTTTGGCTCGGAACCGAACACCCAGGCCAGCCTGGTCGACCTGGGCATGCCCGGCGTACTGCCGGTACTCAACCAGGAAGCCGTGCGCATGGCGTGCATGTTCGGCCTGGCCATCGATGCTGAAATCGGCAAGCGCAACGTGTTTGCCCGCAAGAACTACTTTTACCCCGACCTGCCCAAGGGCTACCAGATCAGCCAGATGGACCTGCCAATCGTCGGCAAGGGTCACCTGGACATCGCCCTTGAAGACGGCACCCTCAAGCGCATCGGGGTCACCCGTGCGCACCTGGAGGAAGACGCCGGCAAGAGCCTGCACGAAGACTTCAGCGGCTCCACCGGCATCGACTTGAACCGCGCCGGCACACCCTTGCTGGAGATCGTTTCCGAGCCAGACATGCGCAGCGCCAAGGAGGCCGTGGCGTACGTCAAGGCCATCCACGCCCTGGTGCGCTACCTGGGCATCTGTGACGGCAACATGGCCGAAGGCTCGCTGCGCTGCGACTGCAACGTGTCGATCCGCCCCAAGGGCCAGACCGAGTTCGGCACCCGCTGCGAGATCAAGAACGTCAACTCGTTCCGCTTCATCGAGCGCGCGATCAACAGCGAGATCCAGCGTCAGATCGACCTGATCGAAGACGGCGGCAAGGTGGTGCAGGAAACCCGCCTGTACGACCCGAACAAAGACGAAACCCGCTCCATGCGCAGCAAGGAGGAAGCCAACGACTACCGTTACTTCCCCGACCCAGACCTGCTGCCAGTGGTGATCGAAGACAGCTTCCTGGCAACCGTGCGTGCCGGCCTGCCGGAACTGCCGCCGCAGAAAGTCGAGCGTTTCCAGAGCCAGTACGGCCTGTCGGCCTATGATGCCAACGTGCTGGCCTCCAGCCGTGAGCAGGCCGACTACTTCGAGGAAGTGGTCAAGATCGGTGGCGATGCGAAGCTTGCGGCCAACTGGGTCATGGTCGAGCTGGGCAGCCTGCTGAACAAGCTGGGCATCGAAATCGACCAGGCCCCGGTCAGCGCTGCGCACCTGGGTGGCATGCTGCTGCGCATCCGCGACAACACCATCAGCGGCAAGATCGCCAAGACGGTATTCGAAGCCATGGCTGCCGGCGAAGGGGATGCCGACAGCATCATCGAAAGCCGCGGCCTGAAACAGGTCACCGACAGCGGTGCCATCGAGCAGATGCTCGACGAGGTGCTGGCGGCCAACGCCGAACAGGTCGAGCAGTACCGGGCAGCCGATGAGGCCAAGCGCGGCAAGATGTTCGGCTTCTTCGTCGGGCAGGCGATGAAAGCCTCCAAAGGCAAGGCCAACCCCGGGCAGGTGAACCAACTGCTCAAGGCCAAGCTCGAAGGCTGACTGTTTTACCCATGTAGACCTGCGAGGGCCTGGCCCTCGTTCGCGGCCTGACCCGCGCTCACAGCGGCCCCATTCAATACGCTGTGGGCGCGGTTTACCCGCGATGTGGCCACACTGGAGCGCCCGACTTGTTGAAACGATCCCTGGGCACCTTCGCCCTCTTCGCCCTTCTGGCAGGCTGCGCCAGCCATGACATCGACCCACGCGGTTATGACAAGACCGGCACCGCCTCGTATTACGGCTCACGCCACCACGGCAAACGCACAGCCAGCGGCGAGCCCTTCAACCAGCACGGCCTGACCGCCGCCCACCGCTCCTTGCCATTCGGCAGCCGCGTACTGGTGACCAACCTGGCCAACCAGCGCAGCGTGGTGGTGCGCATCAACGACCGCGGCCCACATGCCCGCAATCGCCTGATCGACCTGTCACGCGCCGCCGCAGAAAAAATCGGCATGCTGCGTAGCGGAACAGCGCGCGTGCGGGTACAAGGGCTTAGTGACTGACGCGACTGGAGCCCTATCATCTTCGACCTGGCCACCCTTCCCACCTTCAGCCTTCTGCAGTTGGGCATCGCCCTGCTGCTGCTGGTCGGCGGCGCCGAATTGCTGGTGCGTGCGTCGCTGCGCCTGGCGCAAAGGCTGCATGTTCGCCCGCTGATCATCGGCCTGAGCCTGGTGGCCTTCGGCAGCACGGCACCCCAGCTCACCGTCAGCCTGCAGGCCGCCTACCAGGGCGCGCCGGACGTTGCTGTAGGCAGCGTGATCGGCAGCAACATCTTCAACGTACTGGCCATCCTCGGCATGGCCGCGCTGATTATTCCGCTGCGGGTATCGCGCCAGCTGGTACGCCTGGATATCCCTTTGATGATCGTGGCAAGCCTGCTGGTCTACGGCTTGGCCGCCAACGGCTACCTGGGGAGGCTGGAAGGGGCATTGCTGCTGCTTGGGCTAGTGGGTTACCTGGCGATGCTATGGCATCAGTCGCGCCACTACGCACGCACGTACCCGGCCCCGCGCACGGCCACCTCCAGCGCCGGCCGTTTCTGGGCGGGCACGGCCCTGCAGGTGCTGATCGGCCTGGGCTTGTTGACCCTTGCCGGCCACCTGTTGCTGGACGCCGTGGTAGAAGTGGCCACCGACCTGGGGCTGTCGGAGCGAGTGATCGGCCTGACCGTGGTGGCCATCTGCACCTCCTTGCCCGAACTGGCGGCGGCGCTGATCGCCGCCCTGCGCGGCGAACGTGAAATTGCCGTGGGCACGGTGATCGGCAGCAACCTGTTCAACCTGCTCGGCGTGCTGGGGCTCACGGCCCTGGTCACCCCCGAGCCACTGTCGATATCGCCCAACGCACTGGATTTCGACCTGCCTGTGATGCTTGGCGTGGCGGTGCTGAGCCTGCCCGTGTTCTATTCGGGCTACCGCATCACCCGCGCCGAAGGGCTTGTGTTTCTATGCCTGTACCTGGCGTATGGGCTACACGTTGCAGCATTCACCATGGGCATGCCACTGGCTGGCCGCCTGGAACGCCTGATGCTGCTCTATGTGCTGCCAGTGCTTGCGCTGGTGCTGCTGTACACCACCGTGCGAGCCTGGCGCCGCCAGCATTAGCGGCAGGCGACGCGCTTTTCGCGGGCAAAGCCCTGTAGAGGCGTGTTTACCCGCGATGAGGCCAGCCCTGCCTAGCTTGCCTGGCGAGCCTTTTTCAGCCTGAACGCCACCCACAACGCAGCAATCCAGGCCGGGATCAGCATCACCGAAATGCGAATCGGCGGGGTCAGGTACATCACCACCAAGATCAACACGATGAACGCCAGGCACAGGTAATTGCTCAGCGGGTGCCACAGGCTCTTGTAGAACGGCGTTACCCCTGCTGCGAGCTTGGCCTTGCGGAACTTCAGGTGGGTAATGCTGATGCTCGCCCAGTTGATCACCAGCGCCGACACCGCCAGGGCCATCAGCAAACCAAAGGCTTCACCCGGCATCACGTAATTGATCACCACACACAGGCCCGTAGCCAGTGCCGACACGCCCAGGGCTGTAAGCGGTACGCCACTGCGGCTGACCTTGAGCAACTGGCGCGGGGCATCACCCTGGCTGGCCAGGCCAAACAGCATGCGGCTGTTTGCATACACGCAGCTGTTGTAGACCGACAGGGCTGCCGTGAGCACCACGACGTTGAGGATGGTGGCCACCACGTCGCTGTTGGCATTGTGGAAGATCATCACGAATGGGCTCCCGCCCTGCACCACCTTCTGCCACGGGTACAGCGACAGCAACACGGCCAGCGCGCCGATGTAGAAAATCAGAATGCGATACACCACCTGGTTGGTGGCCTTGGGGATGCTCTGGCGCGGGTTGTCGGCTTCTGCAGCGGTGATGCCCACCAGCTCCAGGCCACCGAACGAGAACATGATCACAGCCAGGGCCATGACCAGCCCGGTGACGCCATTGGGGAAGAACCCGCCGTACTGCCACAGGTTGGCGACACTGGCATCCGGGCCGCCCGTGCCGCTGGCCAACAGCCAGGCGCCAAAGCCGATCATGCTGAGGATGGCCACGACCTTGATCAGGGCGAACCAGAACTCCATTTCGCCATACACCTTCACCTGGGTGAGGTTGATCAGGTTGATCACCACGAAGAAGATCGCCGCCGTCGCCCAGGTGGGGAAGCCCGGCCACCAGTACTGCACGTAAATGCCCACAGCGGTCAGCTCTGCCATGCCCACCAGCACGTAGACCACCCAGTAGTTCCAGCCTGAAACAAACCCTGCGAACTCGCTCCAGTAGCGGTGGGCAAAATGGCTGAAGCTGCCGGCTACCGGCTCCTCCACCACCATTTCACCCAGCTGGCGCATGATCAGGAAGGCCATCAGGCCGGCGATGGCATAGCCCAGCAGCACGGAGGGGCCGGCCAGCTGGATGGTCTGGGCGATGCCCAGGAACAACCCGGTGCCAATGGCACCGCCCAGTGCGATCAGCTGGATATGGCGGTTCTTCAGCCCGCGCTGTAACTGCTCGGGCCTGTTCTGGTCTTGCATGAAGTGTCCTTTCGCTGGTGGGGCAGTGTTATTGCTTTGGTTGTCGGCCAAGGATCTAGATCCATCCGCCCCACTGCAAGATGAAAATCCCAATATTGGTGGTAATTGCCGCCATTAGCGTAGTAATCACGATGATAGAGGCTGCCAGTTCATGGTTGCCATTGGCCGCCCTAGCCATCACGTAGCTGGCCGCAGCGGTGGGGCTGCCGATGTACAGGAACAGGATGCCCAACTCGGCGCCACGAAAACCGCACAGCCATGCACCCAGGGTGCCGGCCAGCGGCAGCCAGACCATCTTCACTAGGCTGGCATCCATGGCCAGCCGGCCGCTGTCGCGCAGCGCCGTCAGCGACAGGGTGCCGCCAATGCAGATAAGCGCCAACGGCAGGGTCATCTGGGCCAGGTAGTCACCCGAGGTGAGCAACCAGTTGGGCAGCGGTACCTGGCCGTAGGCCATGGGGGTGGCCACCAGCACGCTGATGATCAGCGGGTTGCTGAAGATACTCTTGCAGATGCTCCAGGGGTCGGACTTGAGGTCTGGGCTGTAGACCGCCAGCACCACCGCCGACAGCGAGTTGTACATGAGGATGACCAGCCCGGCGAGCACTGCCCCCAAAGAAATGCCGTAGTCCCCATACAGGCTTGCTGCCAGGGCCAAGCCGATGACGCCGTTATTGCCACGAAACGCACCCTGGGTGTAGATACCACGGTCTGCGACCGGGCTGCGCCATACTGCCATGCCCCAGGCGATGGCAAACCCGACCAGGGTAGCAATCACGAAGTAGAGCATCACGCCCGGTTTTACCGCGGCGGCCAGGTCGGCGTGATAGATGCCCAGGAACAGCAACGCGGGCATGCAGACGTTGAACACCAGCTGCGAGGCGACCCGGTTGAAGTTGTCGTCGATAAGGTTGATGCGCCGCAGCAGCACGCCCATGAACAGCATGGCAAAGACAGGCGCCGTAATGTTCAGCGTCTGGACGAGAAGGGCAAGCATGCGCGCACCATCCGGGTGGGGGTTACCGTTAGGCGGCTAATGATACACCGGTCGGCGCGTGCATGGCGCGCGCCAACTACGGGCAGCGACTCAGCGGCGGACGGGGCGCTTCTGCAGCTTGCGTTGCAGGGTACGGCGGTGCATGCCCAGGGCGCGTGCGGTGGCCGAGATATTGCCCTCGTGCTCATTGAGCACGCGCTGGATGTGCTCCCACTGCAAACGGTCCACCGACATGGGGTTTTCCGGCACCAGGGTGTCCAGGTCGGTGTGCTCCGACAGCAGCGCCGCCAGTACATCATCAGCATCGGCCGGCTTGCACAGGTAATTGCAGGCACCGCGCTTCACGGCTTCCACCGCTGTGGCGATGCTGGAATAACCGGTCAGGATCACCACACGCATCTCCGGGTCCAGGGCCAGCAGCTTGGGCAGCAACACCAGCCCCGAGTCGCCTTCCATTTTCAGGTCCAGGGTGGCGTAGTCCGGCAGGTCCTGCTGGGCCAGCACCAGGCCCTCTTCGGCAGAGCTTGCGGTGCTCACCCGGAAGCCGCGACGGCTCATGGCCCGGGCCATCACCCGGGTGAAGGTGGCGTCGTCATCCACCAGCAACAGGTGGGGCAGCTCTTCGCTTTCGACCTGGTTTTCTTCGCTCATCTTTCTTCTCCTCGCGTGCCGTGGGGCAGGCGCAATTCGGTCAGGGTGCCACCTTGATCATGACTATAGAGTTTCACCGAACCACCCGCACGGGTCACGCTGGCCTTGCTCAGGAACAGGCCCAGGCCAAAACCCTTGCCCTTGGTGGTGATGAAAGGTTTGCCAATGGCTTCGGCAATGGCCGGTGGCACACCCGGGCCATGGTCGCGGATGCTGATGACGATGTCCTGGGCGTCCCAGTCCAGGCGCACTTCCAGGTCATCGGGGCAGGCATCGGCAGCATTGTTCAGCAGGTTCAGCAACGCCTGGGTCAGGTCTGGCGGTGGGGTCAGGCGCGGCACCTGGCCATCGCGCAGGCGCTGGAAGCGGTAGCTGGCTTCGGGGCGCATCAGGTGCCAGCGGTTCAGCGCCTCGTCCAGCCAGGCGGTCACGTCCTGCTCAACCAGCGCCAGGCGCCGATTGGCTTCAGCTGCGCGCACCAGGTGCTGCAGGGTCTGCTTGCACAGCTTTACCTGGTCCTGAAGGATCTGCAGGTCTTCCTGCAGCAGCGGGTCGTGGTGGTCCTGGCGCATTTCGTTCAGCAGCACACTCATGGTCGCCAGCGGCGTGCCCAACTCGTGGGCGGCGCCGGCAGCCTGGGTGGCCACCGCCAGCAATTGCTCGTCGCGCAGGCTTTCTTCGCGCCGCTCGGAACGCAGTTGCTCCTGGCGCCGCAGCTCTTCGGCCATGCGTGCGGCAAAGAAGGTGATCACCGCAGCGGCCAGGGCAATGCTCAGCCACATGCCGTACACCTGCATCTTGTCCCGCGCCAGGGGCAGGCCTTCAAGCGGGTAGAACTGCACCAGCAGCAGGCTGTAGGCGGTCAGCGCGATGCCGGACAGTATCAGCGAGTACAGCCAGGGCAGCGTCACCGCCGCGATCGCCAGAGGCACCAGGTAATACGACACGAACGGGTTGGTGGAACCGCCCGAGTAATACAGCAGCGCACTGTGGATCAGCAGGTCGCAGGCCAGTTGCAGGGCGTATTCCAGTTCGGTGACCGGGAGCGACAAGCGCAGGCGCAGGGCCGTGAACGCGCACAGCAACGAGGACAAGGCCAAGGTGCCAGCCAACGACAGCCAGGGCAGCGGCAGCAGTTCGGTCCAGTAGGCCACGCCCACGGAACCCGCCTGGGCGGCCAGGACCAGAACCCGGATGACAGTCAGGCGCCAGAGGTTCTGGCGGGTAGCGGACAGCGGTTGTACGGCGGCGAGCATGAGCTCTCCTGATGAGTGCTCCAGAAAATCGGCTGGAGTATACCGAAGCCGGGCGCCTCGCTGCAGCAATGCGGCAAAGCGCCACACTTTGTCACAGGTTGCCGATGGCACCGCTGAACCCACTACACTGTTTTCCGGTCTGACTGGCCATGCGTGGAATGGATGGCCACACCCCACGCCTTTCTCTGCCAAGGAGCACCTTATGCACATTCAACGTCGCGGCGCCGCCCTTCTGCTGTCCTGTGGTCTGCTCGCCAGCCTGCCGGCCCTGGCCGCCGATGAGCCGCGCTTCAACCAGGTCTCGCTGCGCGCCGAAGTCAGCAAGGAAGTGGCGCGCGACCTGATGGTCGTGACCCTGTACAGCGAAGCGCAGAACACCGACCCAGGCAAGCTTGCCAAGCAGATCACCGAAACCATGAACAAGGCCGTGCAGCAGTCGCGCCAGGTCAAGGACGTCAAGATCAGCCAGGGCAGCCGTAACAGCTACCCCGTTTACGACACCAAGGGCCAGAAGATCACCGGCTGGCGCGAGCGCGCCGAACTGCGCCTGGAAAGCGCCGACTTCCCTGCCCTGTCTCAATTGACCGCCGACCTGCTGCAGGACCTGAAAATGGGCGGCATGGACTTCTCCATCGCCCCGGCTACCCGCAAAGCCAGCGAGGACGCGTTGCTCAAGGATGCAGTGGACGCCTTCAAGGCCCGTGCGCAGCTGGCCACCGAAGCCCTGGGCGGTACCGGTTACAAAGTGGTCAACCTGAACCTCAACAGCAGCGGCTACCCACGCCCGTACCTGCGCAGCGCACCGATGGCGATGAAAGCCATGGCGGCTGACGAAGCGGCACCCGCGCCGGACATCGAGGCCGGTACCAGCGAAGTCAGCATGAACGCCGATGGCCTGATCGAGGTGCAAATGCCCTGACGGCAACGCGCTGTACACAGGGCCCGGTCGTGAATGCGATCGGGCCTTTGCGTGTTTGGGCATACATATCAGCCCCGTCTTACACATCTTTGAGATGTGTCCTACATCATTCCCTAAGCAGAAATAATCCGAAAAACGCCATCATTTTGCCCACGCAAACGTTTAACCTCGCCTAAAGTTACATGAATGCGACATCCATGTACGACCGTACTACCTTTCCGGTGCCATCTATCCTTGTGCCTGTTGCATTGGCAATCAGCCGTGCATTAGTATCCGCAGGTCGGCTCACGAGGCCACCTCATCCGAACAATGACAACAATGAGGCCATCATGCTCAAACATGCAGTCATTCCGTTCCTGCTAGGCGCAGGCATGCTCACCGGCGCACCGTCAGCACTGGCCGCGTCCAACCTGGTGTTCTGTTCGGAGGGCAGCCCGGCCGGGTTCGACCCGGGGCAATACACCACCGGGACCGACTTCGACGCGTCGGCCGAGACCATGTTCAACCGCCTCACCCAGTTCGAACGCGGTGGCACTGCAGTGGTGCCGGGCCTTGCTACCCGCTGGGAGGTGTCCGACGACGGCAAGGCCTACACCTTCCATTCTGCGCGAAGGCGTGAAGTTCCACACTACCGACTACTTCAAGCCCAGCCGGCCCTTCAACGCCGACGACGTGCTGTTCACGTTCAACCGCATGCTCGACAAGGACCAGCCCTTCCGCAAGGCGTACCCCACCGAGTTCCCTTATTTCACCGACATGGGCATGGACAAGAACATCGCCAAGGTGGAGAAACTGGACGAACACACGGTCAAGTTCACCCTCAACGACGTCGACGCCGCGTTCATCCAGAACCTGGCCATGAGCTTTGCTTCCATTCAGTCAGCCGAGTACGCCGACCAGTTGCTCAAGCAGGGCAAGCCGGCCGACATCAACCAGAAGCCCATCGGCACCGGCCCGTTCGTGTTCAGCAAGTACCAGAAGGACGCGCAGATCCGCTTCAAGGGCAACAAGGACTATTGGCAACCTGATGACGTGAAGATCGACAACCTGATCTTCGCCATCACCACTGACGCTTCGGTGCGCATGCAGAAGCTGAAGAAGAATGAATGCCAGGTCACCCTGTTCCCCCGCCCCGCCGACATCGAGCCGCTGAAGGCCGACAAGAACCTGCAGATGCCCCACCAGGCCGGTTTCAACCTCGGCTACATCGCCTACAACGTGATGGACAAGGTGAAGGGCAGCAACGAGCCCAACCCGCTGGCCCAACTGAAGGTGCGTCAGGCGCTGGACATGGCTGTGGACAAGCAGAAAATCATCGAGTCGGTGTACCAGGGCGCCGGCCAGCTGGCGGTCAACGCCATGCCGCCAACCCAGTGGTCGTATGACTCCACTATCAAGGACGCCCCCTTCGACCCGGAAAAAGCCAAGCAACTGCTGAAAGAGGCAGGCATCAAGGACGGGACCGAAATCACCCTGTGGGCCATGCCCGTGCAGCGCCCCTACAACCCCAACGCCAAGCTGATGGCCGAGATGCTCCAGTCAGACTGGGCCAAGATCGGCATCAAGGCCAAGATCGTCAGCTACGAGTGGGGCGAATACATCAAGCGCTCCAAAGGCGGCGAACAGGGCGCCATGCTGATTGGCTGGAGCGGCGACAACGGCGACCCGGACAACTGGCTGGGCACCCTGTACGGCTGCGATGCGGTCGACGGCAACAACTTCTCGAAATGGTGCTACAAGCCTTACGACGACCTGATCAAACAGGCCAAGGCCACCCCCGACCAGGCCAAACGTACCGAGTTGTACAAACAGGCCCAGCACATCCTCAAGGAGCAGGTGCCGATCACCCCGATCGCCCACTCCACCGTCTACCAACCCATGAGCGCCAAGGTGAAGGGCTTCAAGATCAGCCCCTTCTCGCTGAACGCGTTCTACGGCGTCAGCGTGGACCAATAGCCTGACCGGGCACCCGCCAGCATCGGGTGCCCGGGTTTTCCGCTAGTCAACGTGTTGCCCGGCCGCCTCTGGCTGCGGGGTCGACGAACTGTTGCCGCCATTCCTGCCACACGGCGGTGCAACCCTGACGCACAAGGATTTGCCATGCGTAACGCTACCTGCTTCACCACCCTGCTCGCCCTGGGCGTGCTAGGCCTTTCCCCTGCGCTGCAGGCCCGCAACCTGGTGTTCTGCTCCGAGGGCAGCCCTGCCGGTTTCGACACCGCCCAATACACCACGGCCACCGACAACGATGCCGCCGAGCCCCTCTACAACCGCCTGGTGGAGTTCGAACGCGGCGCCACCGCAGTGCAGCCGGCGCTGGCCACCCGCTGGGAGGTTTCCGATGATGGCCTGCGCTACACCTTCCACCTGCGCGAAGGGGTGAAGTTTCACAGCAACAAGGGGTTCACCCCCAGCCGCGACTTCAACGCCGACGACGTGTTGTTCACCTTCAACCGCATGCACGACAAGGCTCACCCGTTCCGCAAGGCCTACCCCACCGAGTTCCCTTACTTCGTCAGCATGGGCCTGGACAAGACCATCGCCCGCGTCGAAAAGACCGACCCGATGACCGTGGTGTTCACCTTGAACACGGTCGATGCGGCGTTCATCCAGAACCTCGCCATGAGTTTTGCCTCCATTCTGTCTGCCGAGTACGCCGAGCAATTGCTGGCAAGCGGCCGCCCCAGCGACATCAACCAGCACCCTATCGGTACCGGCCCGTTCGTGTTCCAGCGTTACCAGAAGGACTCGCAGATTCGCTACAAGGGCAACCAGAACTACTGGGCGCCGGAAAACGTGAAGCTCGACAACCTGGTGTTCTCGATCAACGTCGACCCGTCGGTGCGGATCCAGAAGCTGCGCCGCAACGAATGCCAGGTGACCCTGCACCCACGCCCGGCCGACCTGCCAGCGCTGCGCCAGGACAGCAAGCTGCAGGTCATGCAGCAGGCAGGCTTCAACCTGGGCTACATCGCCTACAACACCCAGCATCCACCCTTTGACCGCCTGGAGGTACGCCAGGCCATGGACATGGCGGTGAACAAGCAGGCCATCCTCCAGGCGGTGTACCAGGAGGCCGGGCAGCGGGCGGTCAATGCCATGCCGCCTACCCAGTGGTCCTATGATGAAAGCATCAAGGACGCCCCCTACGACCCGGAAAAAGCCCGGCAACTGCTGGAGCAGGCCAAGGTGGCACCCGGTACCGAAATCACCCTGTGGGCCATGCCCGTGCAGCGCCCCTACAACCCCAACGCCAAGTTGATGGCCGAGATGCTGCAGGCGGACTGGAGCAAGCTGGGTTTCAAGGTGCGCATCGTCAGTTACGAGTGGGGCGAGTACGTCAAACGCCTCAAGAGTGGTGAGCACGACGTGGCCCTGATCGGCTGGACCGGCGACAACGGCGACCCTGACAACTGGCTGGGCACGCTCTACAGCTGCGATGCCATTGGCAGCAACAACTACTCGCTGTGGTGCGACCCGCAGTACGACAGCCTGGTCAAGCGTGCCAAGCAGGTTACCGACCCGGCCCAGCGCACCACGCTGTACCAGCAGGCCCAACAGCGGCTCAAGCAACAAGTGCCCATCACCCCAGTCGCTCATTCAACCGTCAACCAGCCCCTGAGCACACAGGTGAGCGGGTTCAAGGTGAGCCCATTCGGCCGCAACAACTTTTCTGGCGTGAGCGTCGACTGACGCGCCGTCGGCCGCGCCGCCCTGCAGGGGGGAGGGACCTGCAAGGCGGGCCTGCGCAGCAGGCGTAAAACGCTGTTTCAGCCATGGCGATCCCATGGCGCCCCAGGCAACACCGCAGCAACCACCCGGCCCACGAGGCCGGCAATAACTAGAAATGAAAAGGAGCTTCCAACGTGAGACTGTTCACTTCAAGCGCACTCGCTCTAGCGATTGGTGCCGCAACCACCGTGGCCCAGGCCGAGCCGCAAAGCCAGGCCTACCAACCGCTCACACTTGCCTCAGGCAACGCGCAGAGCCAGGCCAGCGGCTTTCTGGAAGGCCAGAGCCTGTCCGGCAGCACGCGCAACTGGTACGCCCGTGAGCGTGCCGCCCGCGCGCCGCTGTGGAAGTACTACAAAGGCGACGGCACCCGCCACCCGACACACAGCCGCGAGAACTGGGTGCAGGGCAGCATCCTCAATTACAGCTCCGGGTTTACCCAGGGCACCGTGGGCTTCGCCGTGGAAGCCGCTGGCTACAATGCCATCGCCCTGCAGCAAAGCCGCCAGGCCATCGCCGGGCCCAACAACCGTACCCTCACCCACAGCGATGGCGACCCGTTGGGGCAGTGGAGCAAGCTCGGCCTGGGCAACGTCAAGGCGCGGGTGTCCAACACCACCCTTACCCTGGGCCGCCAGTCCGTAGACACCCCGATGATCGCCTTCATCGGCAACCGGGCCCTGCCGTCGAGCTTTCAGGGTGCCTTTCTGCACAGCGCCGAGTTCGAGAACCTGACGTTCGACGTGGGCACCTTCGACCGGGTATCGCCGCGCACCGAGCAGAGCCTGAGCAAGTTTCGCAGCGAGTACGGCGCCCTGGGCGTGGAAACCGACCGCGCCAGTACCGCCGGCATCAACTACCAGCCCTTCAAGAGCCTGACCACCAGCCTATACGCCACCAAGGTGGACGACTTCTGGAACCAGTACTACTTCGGCGCCAGCCACGTGCTCGGCGACAGCGGGGTGCTAAGCCTGACCACCGGTTTGAACTACTACAAGACCAAGGACGCCGGCAGCCGCAAGATGGGGCAGATCGACAACGATACCTACAGCCTGTCGCTGGGCCTGACCCACCAGGCGCACACCCTGACGGCTTCCTGGCAGCAGGTCAACGGCAACGAGTACTTCGACTACCTGCACGAAACCAACGGCATCTACCTGGCCAACTCGCTGCTGTCGGACTTCAACGGCCCCAACGAGAAGTCGCTGCAGCTGTCCTATGTGCTGAACATGGCGCCCTACGGCGTGCCAGGCCTCAAGTTCAACCTGTACAACGCGCGCGGCTGGGGCATTGACGGCACCCACTACCGAGGCACCGCCTACGACGTGAGGGGCCTGGATGGCGAAACCCATTACGAGTGGGGTATCGGCACCAGCTATGCAGTGCAGAGCGGGCCGTTGAAAGACACCAGTATCCGCGCCACCTACACCACGCACAGGGCCAGCAAGGCCCAGGGCGACGGCAGCCTGGACGAGTTCCGGGTGGTCACCACCATTCCGTTCAACATCCTCTGACCGCAGCCGCCCCGGCCGGCTTCCTGGCGGGCCGGGGCAGCTACGCTGGAATCAGTCACGCAGGGAGACATCAACCCATGCACAAGGTAGTCAACAGATCACTGGCACTGCGCCTGGCGGTGGCCGCAATGATGATGGGCGCCGCCGCGCAGCTGGCGGCCAAACCACTGGTGGTATGCTCCGAAGCCAGCCCGGAAGGCTTCGACGTGGTGCAGTACACCACCGCCGTCACCTTCGATGCAGCCTCCGAAACACTGTTCAACCGCCTGGTCGAGTTCAAGCCTGGCACCACCGACATCCAGCCGTCCCTGGCCGAGCGCTGGGAGGTGTCTGCCGACGGCCTGACCTACACCTTCCACCTGCGCCAGGGGGTGAAATTCCACACCACCGGCTACTTCACCCCCACCCGCGACTTCAATGCCGATGACGTGCTGTGGAGCCTGCGTCGCCAGCTCGACCCGGCCCATCCGTGGCACGACAAGACCAGCATCGGCTTCCCGTACTTCGAAAGCATGGCCTTCAAGCAGTTGCTCAAATCGGTGGACAAGACCGACGACCATACCGTAGTCATCACCCTCACCCGCCCGGAAGCGCCCTTCTTGCGGGACATGGCCATGGCCTTCACCTCCATCTATTCCGCCGAGTACGGCGACCAGCTGCTCAAGGCCGGCAAAACCGCCGAGCTCAACAGCAAGCCCATCGGTACCGGCCCGTTCATCTTCCAGCGCTACAACAAGGACGCCCAGGTACGCTTCAAGCCCAACCCTGACTACTTCCGCGGCAAGCCGCCTGCCGACGCGCTGATCTTCGCCATTGCCACCGACAGCAACGTGCGCCTGCAAAAACTGCGTGCCAACGAATGCCAAGTGGCGCTCTACCCCAAACCGGATGACGTGCCGTCAATCATCAAGGACCCCAACCTGAAGGTGGCGCAGACCGAAGCGCTGGTCACCGGCTACATCGCCATGAACACCCAGCACCCGTACCTGAGCGACGTGCGCGTGCGCAAGGCCATCAACATGGCCTTCGACCGCCAGACCCACGTGGACCAGCTGTTCGGCAAGGGCAATGCGCTGGTGGCGGTGAACCCCTACCCGCCGACCATGATGGGCTACAACACCACCAACCGTAACCTGCCCCGCGACCTCGACCAGGCACGTGCCCTGCTGCGCCAGGCCGGCGTGCCGGAGGGCACCGTGATCACGCTGTTCACCCGCAACGGAGGCGGCCCCACCAACCCCAACCCGCGCTTGTCTGCGGAAATGCTGCAGGCTGACCTGGCGCAGATCGGCCTGAAGCTGGACATCCGCGTCATGGAATGGGCCGAGATGCTGCGCAGGGCCAAAAAAGGCGAGGCAGACCTGGTGTCCAGCGGCTGGGCCGGCGACAACGGCGACCCGGACAACTTCCTTACCCCGTTGCTCAGTTGCGAGGCTGCCAAGAACGGCGAGAACTATGCCCGCTGGTGCAACTCGAAATTCCAGCAACTGATTACCCGCGCCCGCGAGGTGATCGACAACGACGAGCGTGCAGCGCTCTATAGCGAGGCATTGAAGGTGTACGATGACGACCAACCCTGGATCAGCATGGCCCACCCCAAGGTGTTCACCGCCATGCGTGACAACGTGGAGGGCTATGTGATCAGCCCCCTGACCACCAACAACTTCGCTACCACCAAGGTGAAGTAGAACAACAACGACCGCCGGCAACCCAGACGGGGACCGGCGGCATTGCCAAGAGGGCGGCCAGCCCCGCGGCCTGATGAGGTACCCCGACGATGTTGAGTTTTATTGCCCGGCGCCTTGGCCTGCTGATACCGACGTTCTTTGGTATCACGCTGCTGACCTTCGCGCTGATACGCCTGATCCCCGGCGACCCGGTGGAAGTGATGATGGGCGAGCGCAGGGTCGACCCGGAAATGCACGCCCAGGCCATGGAGCGCCTGGGCCTGAACAAGCCGCTGCCGGCCCAGTACCTGGACTACGTGGGCAAGCTGGCCCAGGGCGACCTGGGTGAATCGCTGCGTACCCGCGAGAGCGTGTGGCGCGAGTTCATGACCCTGTTCCCGGCCACCCTGGAACTGGCCATGGCCGCCCTGCTGTTCGCCGGCATCGTCGGCCTGCTGGCAGGCGTGATCGCCGCACTCAAGCGCGGCTCGCTGTTCGACCACGGGGTGATGGGCCTGTCCCTGGCGGGGTACTCCATGCCGATCTTCTGGTGGGGCCTGATCCTGATCATGTTCTTCTCGGTGAGCCTGGGCTGGACGCCGGTTTCCGGGCGTATCGACCTGCTGTACGACATCGAGCCCAAAACCGGCTTCATGCTCATCGACACCTTGCTCAGCGACGAGGAAGGCTCGTTCAAGGATGCCGTGATGCACCTGATTCTGCCGGCCATCGTGCTGGGCACCATCCCCTTGGCGGTAATCGCGCGCATGACCCGCTCCTCGATGCTGGAAGTGCTGCGCGAAGACTACGTGCGCACCGCCCGCGCCAAAGGCCTGTCACCGGCCCGCGTGGTGTTCGTGCACGGTTTGCGCAACGCGCTGATCCCGGTACTCACGGTGTTCGGCCTGCAGGTGGGCACCTTGCTGGCCGGTGCGGTACTGACCGAAACCATCTTCTCCTGGCCGGGCATCGGCAAATGGCTGATCGAAGCCATCGGTGCACGTGACTACCCCGTGGTCCAGAACGGCATCCTGTTGATCGCCTGCCTGGTGATTCTGGTCAACTTCGTGGTGGATATCCTCTACGGCCTGGCCAACCCACGTATCCGTCATCAGCGCTGAGGGCCACGCCATGAACAACCCGATTGCAAAACCCGTGTCGCCGGCAAGCCCGGTAGACCACAGCCTGCTCTACCCCTCGCCCTACAAGGAATTCTGGCAGGCCTTCGCCCGTAACAAAGGCGCAGTGATGGGCCTGGCATTCATGTGCGTGGTGGTGTTCTGCGCACTGTTCGCACCCTGGGTCGCCCCCCATGACCCCAGCGAACAGTACCGCGACTTTCTGCTGACGCCGCCGGTATGGCTTGAAGGCGGCACCTGGCAGTTCATCCTGGGCACCGACGAACTGGGCCGCGACCTGCTTTCGCGGCTGATCCAGGGTGCGCGGCTGTCGCTGCTGATCGGCCTGTCGTCGGTGGTGATGTCGCTGATCCCGGGCATCCTGCTGGGCCTGCTGGCCGGGTTCTTCCCGCAGCTGCTCGGCCCGTCGATCATGCGCCTGATGGACGTGATGCTGGCCTTGCCCTCGCTGCTGCTGGCGGTGGCCATCGTCGCCATCCTCGGCCCTGGGCTGATCAACACCGTGATTGCCATCGCCATCGTGTCGCTGCCTTCGTACGTACGCCTGACCCGCGCCGCCGTCATGGGCGAACTGAACCGGGACTACGTCACCGCTGCCCGCCTGGCCGGTGCCGGGCTGGGGCGGCTGATGTTCGTCACCGTACTGCCCAACTGCATGGCCCCGCTGATCGTGCAGGCCACGCTGAGTTTTTCTTCAGCCATTCTCGACGCGGCAGCCCTTGGCTTCCTTGGCCTGGGTGTCCAGCCACCCACGCCTGAGTGGGGCACCATGCTCGCTTCTGCCCGCGACTACATCGAGCGCGCCTGGTGGGTGGTAAGCCTGCCCGGCCTGACCATTCTGCTCAGCGTGCTGGCAATCAACCTGATGGGCGACGGCCTGCGCGATGCGCTGGACCCGAAACTCAAGAACGCCGCCTGAGGAGCACGCCCATGTCACTGTTGCAAATCAACAACCTCAACGTGCGCTTTGGCGATGCCAATGCGGTACCCGTGGTCGACGGCCTGGACCTGAGCGTACAGGCCGGGGAAATCCTGGCCATCGTCGGCGAGTCCGGCTCTGGCAAGTCGGTGACCATGATGGCCCTGATGGGGCTGATCGACGCCCCCGGGCGCATTACCGCCGATGCCCTGACCTTTGACGGCACCAACATGCTCACCCTCAGCGGCCGCCAGCGGCGCAAGGTGGTGGGCAAGGACATCGCCATGGTCTTCCAGGACCCGATGACCGCCCTCAACCCCAGCTATACCGTGGGCTATCAGATTGAAGAAGTGCTGCGCCAGCACCTGGGCCTGAAGGGCAAGGCGGCGCGTCAGCGTGCCTTAGAGTTGCTGAACAAGGTCGAGATCCCGGCCGCAGAAAGCCGCCTGGATGCCTACCCTCACCAGCTGTCGGGCGGTATGAGCCAGCGGGTGGCAATCGCCATGGCCATTGCCGGCGAGCCGAAACTGCTGATTGCCGACGAACCCACCACGGCCCTGGACGTGACCATCCAGGCGCAGATCATGGAGCTGCTGGTGAACCTGCAGCAGGAGCGCAACATGGCGCTGATCCTGATTACCCACGACCTGGCGGTGGTTGCCGAAACGGCACGGCGCGTGTGCGTGATGTACGCAGGCCAGGCCGTGGAGGTGGGCCAGGTGCCGGAACTGTTCGACATCCCGGCCCACCCCTACACCGAGGCGCTGCTGGCAGCGATCCCCGAGCACAGCGCCGGCGCCGAGCGGCTGGCCACGCTGCCCGGCATCGTGCCTGGCCGCTATGACCGGCCACAGGGCTGCCTGCTGTCGCCCCGCTGCCCCTATGTGCAGGACAACTGCCGGCAACAGCGCCCGGCCCTGGAGGCCAAGGCCCACAGCCAGGCCCGTTGCTTCTACCCGCTGAACCAGGAGGTGGCGTGATGGCCGTCGTTCTATCCGCCCGGGACCTGACCCGGCATTACGAAGTGTCTCGCGGGCTGTTCAAGGGCCATGCCCTGGTGCGTGCACTGAACGGTGTGTCGTTCGAGCTGGAAGCCGGCCAGACCCTGGCAGTGGTGGGCGAGTCCGGCTGTGGCAAGTCGACCCTGGCCCGTGCGCTGACCCTGATCGAGCAACCCACGTCCGGCTCCCTGCAGATTGCCGGCACCGAGGTCAACGGCGCCAGCAAGGCCGAGCGCAAGCAGCTGCGGCGCGATGTGCAGATGGTGTTCCAGAGCCCCTACGCATCGCTGAACCCGCGCCAGAAGATTGGTGACCAACTGGCCGAGCCGCTGCTGATCAACACGTCGCTGAGCAAAGCCGAGCGCCGTGAAAAAGTGCAGAAGATGATGGAACAGGTGGGGCTTCGCCCGGAGCACTACCAGCGCTATCCGCACATGTTCTCCGGTGGCCAGCGCCAGCGCATCGCCCTGGCCCGGGCAATGATGCTGCAACCCAAGGTGCTGGTGGCGGACGAGCCGACCTCGGCACTGGACGTGTCGATCCAGGCCCAGGTGCTGAACCTGTTCATGGACCTGCAGCAGCAGTTCGGTACCGGCTATGTGTTCATCTCGCACAACCTGGCGGTGGTGCGGCACGTTGCGGACCAGGTGCTGGTGATGTACCTGGGCCGGCCGGCAGAAATGGGGCCCAAGGCCGACATCTACGAGAAGCCGTTGCACCCTTACACCCAGGCACTGTTGTCAGCCACCCCGGCTATTCACCCGGACCCGCTCAAGCCACGCATCCGCATTGCCGGTGAACTGCCCAACCCGTTGAACCCGCCTGATGGCTGCGCGTTCCACAAGCGCTGCCCCTATGCCACTGACCGGTGCAGCAAGGAACTGCCGGGGTTCCGGCAGGTGGGGACGCGGCAGGTGGCATGCCACTACGCCGAGCAGTTCCTGTAACGAATCGGGCCGCCGGTTCAGGCGGCCAGGCAAAAACAAAAGGGCCGCTTGCAGCGGCCCTTTTGTATTCAGTGCATGTTGTCAGTGCATCGATCAGTGCACGAACAATGCGATAAGAATGATGATTGGAATTGGGATACCCAGCATCCACAGTAGAATCGAGCGCATAGTTATTCTCCTTGCTTATCGTTGAATGGTGCGGTGAGCGACATAGTCGCCTTCAACCCACTGCACGTGATCGCGGCGACGGCCACCGTACAGGGCGGCGACGCTGGCGAAGAAGGCGCCGCACAGCAGGGCGACGAAGGTCCACAGGGCAGTCCATGCGGCCACTTTGGCAGCGGTGTCGGCCGCCTGCTTGGCGTCGGTCTTGAGCTGCTGGATCTGAGCCATCACCTGGTCCACACGGGCTTCGGCTTCAGCCTGGGTCATGCGGGTACGTTGAGCCACCAGCTGTGCCAGGTAGGCGCGGTCTTCCGGGGCCAGTGCACCGTCACCGGCAGCACCTTTGGCAAGAATGCGGGCCGCTACACCATTGGCAGCATCATCGCTGACCGGTGCCGGGCCTTCGCCACGGAACAGGCCATCAACGAAGTAGCCCAGGGAGTCGTCAGAGGCTTGCGAAGCCGCTGCACCGCCTGCCGCTACCGTTACACCCGCTGCCTGCGACGCAGCACTGGCGCCGGCACCTACCAGGTTGCCTGCGGTACCCAGTATCAGCATGGCCGCCACCAGTGTGGCGACAGCCCAGGACAGGAAGCCATGCGCAGTATCACGGAAATACACTTCATCGCCATGCAGGTTCGCCCATTTGACGCGCAGGCGACCGGCCAGGTAGCCACCCAGGCCGGAAGCGATGATCTGCGTCACCAACAACCAGACAATGGTGGAAATGCCCAAGGCTTTCGCGCTTGCCCCCTCATTGGCCCAGGGCGAGGTGGCCGCAAAGCCAAGCCCCGCACCCAGCACTACCAGTATGAGAGATACGGCGGCTGCAGCAGCGGCGCCAGCGAAGATCGCCGCCCAGGAAACACCTGAGCGGCTTTGTGTATCGACAACGGAGTAGTCGGCAGAGGGGATCATGATGTGTTCGCCTGTATGTTGTTAGCGAGAAGTCCATTCGCGCAGTAAACGTTGCAGCGGCTGTGCCAGTTGTCACAAAAAATGACGTCTATACAAATCAAGCACTTAGAAAAAAACGCCATGTTTTCATCGTGCAAAATGCGCGAATGGGCTGCTGGGGTCAGGTGTTCTGCATTCTTGTGGCAAGCCGGGCGACGAGGCATCATTTGCCCATGACCCTACCCGATGGCGCGGCCCAGACGCCGCTCACTGCCGATACCGTCCTGCGCTACCACCTGTGCTGGAAGTACCGTGACCTCGATGGCGTGCTGGCCCTGTACCACCCCGATATCCAGTACCACGACTTCTTCCAGAACCGCGTGCTGGGGTACCAGGACTTGCGCGACTACGTGCGCGCCTGCCTGCCCCACGCGGCCGGGGAAGACATCGTGCACAGCGACCGGATACGCGTTGACGGCTGTACCGCATTCATCCAGTACCAAGTCACCGTGCAAGGGGGGGATGGGCTGGTGGCGTTCCAGTCCAGCGAAGCGATCACGGTCCGGGACGGGCTGATCTGGCGGGTGAATGAATACGCTACCCTGGTGCGCCAGGACGGCAGCCCCCACAGCGGGGGTGGTTTACGCCCGGCCACCAGCCGCCTGGGCCTTTCACCCCGCCAGCTGTCGACCATGGCCCAGGACCTGGAGCATTACTTCCAGGGGCATCGCCCTTATCTGGACCCGGAACTGGACCTGCAGCAGGTGGCCGACGCCAGCGGCTACAGCCGCAACCAGATCTCCTACCTGCTGAACCAGGTGCTGGGGCAAAGCTTTTACCGCTATGTGAACCAGGCGCGCCTGCATCACCTGATGGCGACCCTGGACGAGGACAGCGCCACCACGCCCATCGACGACCTGGCGTTCAGCGCCGGTTTCAATTCGCTGTCGGCTTTCTATAAATGCTTCCGCGAACACACCGGCCTTACGCCCAAGGCGTACCTGAAGCAGATTTCCCTGCGTGCACGCACGTAAGACAACCGCCAGGGTTCGCCACTAGGATCGCCACATACCCCGCCGGATGTGGAGCCCGCCCCAATGCAACCCCTGCGCAGCCTGAGCTTGTGGATGGACCAGCTTGACGAGCCGCTGTGCGCTCGCCCGGCCCTGCGCGAGAGCCTCGAGGCAGACGTGTGCATCATCGGCGCCGGCTACACCGGCCTGTGGACCGCCTATTACCTCAAGCGCCAGGCGCCGCAGCTGAACATCGTGGTGATCGAGGCCAACATCGCCGGCTTCGGCGCGTCAGGGCGCAATGGCGGCTGGCTGATGGGCAACCTGCTGGGTGAGGACCGCCTGCTGGCGAGCCTCTCGCCGCAACAACGCCGGGCCAGCATCGACCTGCTGCACGCCATTCCCGACGAGGTTGGGAACGTGCTGCAGCGTGAGGGCATCGATTGCGACTACCGCAAGGGGGGCGTGCTGTACTGCGCCGCCCGCTACCCGGAGCAGGAGCGCAGCCTGCGCGCCTACCTCGACGACCTGTATCGCCAAGGCATGACCGAGGACGACTACCGGTGGCTGCGCCCCGAGCAGCTGGACGCCCAGGTGCGTATCAGCAATGCCTATGGCGCCATCTACAGCCCGCACACCGCCACCATCCAACCGGCGAAGCTGGCCCGCGGCCTTGCCCGTGCCGTAGAAGCCCTGGGGGTGCCGATTTATGAGAACACGCCTGCGCTTGACTGGCGGTCGGGCGAGGTCAGCACGCCCCTGGCACGCATCCGCTGCCAGTGGATCGTGCCGGCAGTGGAAGGCTATGCTGCCAGCCTGCCACCGCTGGGCAAGCATCAACTGCCGGTACAGAGCCTGCTGGTCGCCACCGAGCCGCTACCCGACACCACGTGGGATGAAATCGGCCTGGATCGGGGGCAGGCATTCAGCGAAGGCAGCCGCCAGGTCACCTATGGCCAGCGCACCACCGACAACCGCCTGGTTTTCGGCGCACGGGGCGGCTACCGCTTCGGCGGCAGGCTGCGGGACAACTTCAACCTCCAAGCCCATGAAGTGGAACTGCGCCGCTACCTGTTCAGCGACCTGTTCCCGCAGCTGCGGCACGCGCGCATTACCCACACCTGGGGCGGCAACCTGGGCATGGCCCGGCGTTTCCGCCCGCACATGCTGTGCGACCGCCAGCGTGGCATTGCCCTGGCGGGCGGGTATGGCGGTGAGGGCGTGGGGGCCACCAACCTGGGCGGTCGCACACTGGCGGCGCTGATTCTGAACCAGCACAACGCCCTCACCGGCCAGCCCTGGGTGCACGACAACCGCCCGCTCGCCAGCCTGGCCAGCTGGCCGCCCGAACCCTGCCGCTGGCTGGGCTACAACGCCATCATCCAGAGTTTCGTCCACGAGGACCGTACCCTCGCCAACCCGGCTACCCCGCCTTGGCGCCGGCGCCTGGCCAGCCACCTTGCGGACTTCATGGAAGGCTTCATGCACTGACTTCCCTACACCCAGACAGGACCTCGTTCATGAGCATCACCCAGTTCAAACAGACAGACACGGCTGTACTGCAAACCAGCAACCCGGTCGCGGTGCCGCTCGGCGAACCCGTGGCGGTCACCTCGGTCACCTGCGTGGAACGCAGCGACGGGGTGGAGACCGGTATCTGGGAATGCACCCCGGGCCGCTGGAGGCGGCAGATCGTGCAGCAAGAGTTCTGCCATTTCATCAAAGGCCGCTGCACCTTCACCCCCGACGGTGGCGAGCCCCTGGTGATAGAAGCCGGAGACGCCCTGATGCTACCGGCCAACAGCACCGGCACCTGGGACATCCAGGAAACCGTGCGCAAGACGTACGTGCTTATTTTCTGATCCGCTGATCGCCTGCCTTCGATAACAACAGACAAAGCAAGGTAAACCCGACATGCGCACACTCCTGATCGCCCCCCTGATGCTGGCCGCCAGCGTGGCCGGTGCCGCCGAAACGGTAAAGATCTACAACTGGTCCAGCTACGTCGCCCCCGACACCCTGAAGAACTTCCAGCAAGCCACCGGCATCGTGCCCACCTATGACGTGTACGACAGCAACGAGACCCTGGACGGCAAGTTGATGACGGGCAATTCCGGGTACGACGTGGTGTTCCCTTCCAACCACTTCATGGCCCGGCAAATCCAGGGCAAGGCACTCAAGCGCCTGGACAAGTCGCAGTTGCCCAACTGGAAAAACCTCAACCCAGTGCTGCTCAAGGCACTGGAGGTCAATGACCCAGGCAACCAGTATGGCTTCCCGTACCTGTGGGGCAGTACCGGCATCGGCTACAACATCGACAAGGTCAAGGCCGTGCTTGGCGACAATGCACCGGTCGACTCCTGGGACTTGATTTTCAAGCCCGAGTACATGAGCAAGTTGAAGCAGTGCGGCGTGGCGGTGCTGGACAACGGCCCGGAGCTGCTGCCAATCGCCCTGCACTACCTCGGCCTGCCCCACCACAGCCAGAACGCGGCGGACTACGACAAGGCCAAGGCGCTGCTGATGCAGGTACGGCCCTACATCAGCTACTTCCATTCATCGAAGTACACCGGCGACCTGGCCAATGGTGATATCTGCGTCGTGGTGGGCTTCTCGGGGGATGTACTGCAGGCCAAGAACCGCGCAGAGGAAGCGCATAACGGGGTAAAGGTCGGCTACTCGATCCCGAAGGAGGGTGCCCCGCTGTGGTTCGACATGGTGGCAATGCCGGCCGATGCACCGGATGAAAAGGCAGGGTATGCCTACATGAACTACCTGCTGGAGCCGCAGGTGATGGCCAACATCAGCAACTATGTGCAGTACGCCAATGGCAACCTGAGCGCTGACAGCCTGGTGGACCCGGCCCTGAAGGGCAACAGCATGATCTACCCAAGCGAAGCGGTGATGGGCAAGCTCTACGCCCTGGAGGCCATGCCCGCCAAGATCGACCGCATCCGCACCCGGATATGGACCAGCATCAAGGCCGGCAATTGACAGCGGCCGCAAGCCGCACAAGCCGCAAGCTTTAAGCTGCAAGCTGCAAGCTGCAAGCTGCAAGAAGCGCAGGCCGACACAGGTCCGCTTCTTCTTGTAGCTTGCAGCTTGAGGCTTGTGGCTGCTGTTAGTGGTGCTCGCGGGTAGCGCGGAACTTGATGTCAGGCCAGCGCTCTTCCATCAGTGCCAGGTTGACCCGGGTGGGTGCCAGGTAGGTCAGGTGACCACCCCCGTCGATGGCCAGGTTTTCCATCGCCTTGTTCTGGAAGTCCTCGAGCTTCTTCTTGTCGTCGCAGGTGATCCAGCGCGCCGACCAGACGGTGATGGGCTCATAGGCGCACTCGACCTTGTATTCTTCCTTCAAACGGCTGGCCACCACGTCAAACTGCAGCACACCCACGGCGCCCAGGATGATGTCGTTGCTGCGTTCGGGGAAGAACACCTGGGTGGCGCCTTCTTCAGCCAGCTGCTGCAGGCCCTGGCGCAACTGCTTGGACTTCAGCGGGTCTTTCAGGCGCACGCGGCGGAACAGCTCCGGGGCGAAGTGCGGGATGCCGGTGAAGCCCAGCGCCTCGCCCTCGGTGAAGGTGTCGCCGATCTGGATGGTGCCGTGGTTGTGCAGGCCGATGATGTCGCCGGCAAAGGCCTCTTCCAGCTGTTCACGCTCGGAGGAGAAGAACGTCAGCGCATCCCCGATACGCAGGTCCTTGTTGGTGCGCACATGGCGCATTTTCATGCCTTTTTCGTACTTGCCCGAGCAGATGCGCATGAAGGCAATGCGGTCCCGATGTTTCGGGTCCATGTTCGCCTGGATCTTGAACACAAAACCGGTGAACTTCTCTTCCACCGGCTCCACGGTGCGTTCGTGTGCCACCCGGCCCAGCGGGCGCGGCGCCCAGTCGACCACGGCGTCCAGCACATGGTCCACACCGAAGTTGCCCAGCGCAGTACCGAAGAACACCGGCGTGAGCTGGCCGTCGATGAACTCCTGCTGGTTGAACTCATGGCAGGCGCCCTGCACCAGTTCAAGCTGCTCGACGAACCCATCGTACTGATCGCCCAGGTGGGCACGGGCTTCGTCGGAGTCCAGGTGCTGGATGATCTTGGCTTCGGTGCGTTCGTGGCCGTGGCCCGGCGTGTACACCACGATGTAATCGCCGGTGAGGTGGTACACACCCTTGAAGTCGCGGTAGCAACCGATCGGCCAGGTAATCGGCGCGGCCTTGATCTTCAACACCGCCTCGATCTCGTCCAGCAGTTCGATCGGGTCGCGGATATCGCGGTCGAGTTTGTTGATGAAGCTGACGATGGGGGTGTCACGCAGCCGGCACACATCCATCAGGGCGATGGTGCGCGGCTCGACGCCTTTACCGCCGTCAAGCACCATCAGCGCCGAGTCCACCGCGGTGAGGGTACGGTAGGTGTCTTCCGAGAAGTCTTCGTGGCCGGGGGTGTCGAGCAGGTTGATCATGTGCTCGCGGTACGGGAACTGCATCACCGAGGTGGTGATGGAGATACCACGCTGCTTTTCCATTTCCATCCAGTCGGAGGTGGCGTGGCGGTCGGACTTGCGCGACTTCACGGTACCGGCGACGGAGATGGCCTTGCCCATCAGCAGCAGCTTCTCGGTGATGGTGGTCTTACCGGCGTCGGGGTGGGAAATGATTGCGAAAGTGCGGCGCTTCGCGACTTCGGCGGCCTGGTTGGTCATGGGAAATCGCCTGACTGGGGGATGAAAAAGGGGCGGTATCATACCTGAAATTGGCTCTGGACTAAAACCGGAGGAATCAGCGGTGCCTGCGCCGGCCCCTTTGCGAGTGAACCCGCGCCTACAGGCGCTTGTGACTTACCAGCCAATGCCAACCCGCACGATAAATACCTGATCCTGATAAAGGGCCACAGGGCAGTTATTTCAACGCCTACAGCGTATTTAACCGCTGCTTTTTCTCGCCAGAATTCACCTGAACCAGTGATTAACACTGGCCAAATGCCGCCTCAGATGGGAACCTTATGCCCCCCGGAGACGTCCACTCCCCTGCAACCCACCTCGGTTCAGGGCTGGTTTCACCAGCATTCACGAGCCTGACGGGGCTCGACTCATGGCATGACCGCCCTGCCCTGCAGGCATCACGCTGCTACTCGCGAACACACCACCCGCCGCCCGATCGGGCCGGCCAAGAAGAAGTGTGCTCGCCGACGACAATAAGGAGTCCACCTGTGGCGAAACGCTACGGAAAAGGGCTGTTGGGATGGGCCACCGTGCTCGTCATCCTGGCCCTGCTGGTCCACTGGATCGGCCTCGACACAATCGCGCGCTATCGCGACGATCTGACGTTCTACCTGCAAGCGCACCTGGTGCTGGTGCTGGCTTCGATGGCGGCGGCACTGGCCGTGGGCATCCCCGCCGGCATTGCCTTGAGTCGACCGCACAGGGTCGACAAAGCCGAGCGCTTCATGCAGTTCTTCAACGTTGGCAACACCATCCCCCCCCTGGCCGTACTGGCCATCGCCCTCAGCGTTCTGGGCATCGGCGCAGGCCCTGCGATCTTCGCCCTGTTCCTCGCCTCCCTCCTGCCCATCGTGCGCAACACCTACGAAGGCCTCAAGAACGTACCCGCCTCGCTCAAGGAAGCCGCCACCGGCATCGGCATGACGCCGCGCCAGCAACTGTGGCAGGTGGAACTGCCCAACGCCGTGCCCATCATCGTCGGTGGCGTGCGGGTGGCCCTGGCGCTGAATGTGGGCACTGCGCCGCTGGCGTTTCTGATCGGTGCCAACAGCCTGGGCAGCCTGATCTTCCCTGGCATCGCCCTGAACAACCAACCGCAGTTGCTGCTTGGCGCAGCCTGCACCGCACTGCTGGCGCTACTGCTGGATGCGTTGGTGAGTTTTTCCAGCAGACGCTGGCTGGAACGCGGCCTGGCCTGACCACTTGAGGGAACCCATGAAAAAAGTTATCGCCTTGCTCCTGGGCGCGGGCCTGCTGTTGTCAGGTTTTGCCCAGGCAGCGGAAAAACCGCTGATCCGTATCGGCGCCCGGGTGTTCACCGAACAGACCGTGCTGGCCGAAATCACCGCCCAATACCTGCGCGCCAACGGCTTTGACGTTCGCGTCACCGGCGGCCTGGGCAGCAGCCTGGCACGCCAGGCTCAGGAAACCGGCCAGCTCGACCTGATGTGGGAATACACCGGCGTGTCGCTGGTGTCGTACAACCACATCGACGAGCGCATGCCCAGCCCCGAGGCCACGTACGCCAAGGTCAAGGAACTGGACGCACGCAAGGGCCTGGTATGGCTCAAGCCATCGAAGTTCAGCAACACCTATGCCCTGGCCCTGCCCAGTGAAGTCGCCCGTGAATACCCGCAGGTGAACACCATCAGCCAGCTGAACGAAGTGCTCGAGGCCGAGCAATCGCGCAAGCACCTGGTGGCGCTGGACACCGAGTTCGCCAACCGCCCGGACGGCCTTGATGGCCTGCAGGCGCGCTACGGCATGCACTTGGGCCGAGCCAACATCCGGCAGATGGATGCCGGGCTGGTCTATACGGCCCTGCGCAACAACCAGGTGTTTGCAGGGCTGGTGTACACCACTGACGGCAGGCTCAACGCGTTCAAGCTCAAGCTGCTGGAAGACGACAAGCATTACTTCCCCGACTACACCGCAGGGCCGGTGATCCGCAAAGCCGTACTGGACGCCCACCCCCAGCTCGCCGAGCTGCTGGCGCCCCTGGCCGACCAACTGGATGACGAGACCATGCGCCAGCTCAACGCCAAGGTGGACGTGCAGCACCAGAGCCCGTCTTCGGTAGCCGCCGCCTTCCTGCGTGAGCATCCCCTGCACGAGGTGACCCCATGAGCCTGTTCGACACGTTCGCCCACCTGGACTGGGCATTGGTCCTGCAACTGACCTGGCAGCACATCATGCTGGTGGGCATCGCCGTGGGCCTGGCCATCCTCATCGGCGTGCCGCTGGGCATCCTGATGACCCGCTTCCCGTTCCTGGCCGGCCCGCTGCAGGCCAGCGCCACGGTGCTGCTGACCATCCCCTCCATCGCCCTGTTCGGGTTGCTGTTGCCGTTCTACTCCAAGTTCGGCCAGGGCCTGGGCCCGCTGCCGGCGATCACGGCAGTGTTCCTTTACTCACTGCTGCCCATTCTGCGCAACACCTACCTGGCGCTGACCAACGTCGAGCCAGGCATCCGTGAAGCCGCGCGCGGTATCGGCATGACCTTTGGCCAACGCCTGCGCATGGTCGAATTGCCCATCGCCGTACCGGTGATCCTGGCCGGCGTGCGTACCGCCGTGGTGATGAACATCGGCGTGATGACCATCGCCGCCACCATCGGCGCTGGCGGCCTTGGCGTGCTCATCCTCACTTCCATCAGCCGCAGCGACATGTCGATGCTGCTGGTTGGCGCCGTACTGGTCAGCCTGCTGGCAATCATTGCCGACCTGCTGCTGCAAACCCTGCAACGTGCCCTGACTCCAGAAGGAATGCGCTCATGATCGAACTGAAAAACCTCAGCAAAACCTTCAACGCCAACGGCAAGGATGTCAAAGCCGTGGACGCGGTCAGCCTCACCGTCAACGAAGGCGAGATCTGCGTGTTCCTTGGCCCCTCGGGCTGCGGCAAGAGCACCACGCTGAAGATGATCAACCGCCTGATTACCCCGACGTCCGGGCAGGTGTTCATCAATGGCGAGGACACCAGCGGCCTGGACGAGGTGACCCTGCGTCGTCACATCGGCTACGTGATCCAGCAGATCGGCCTGTTCCCCAACATGACCATCGAAGAGAACATCACCGTGGTGCCACGGCTGCTCGGCTGGGACAAGCAGCGCTGCCACGACCGCGCCCGCGAGCTGATGCACATGATCAAGCTTGAACCCAAGCAATACCTGCAGCGCTACCCCCGCGAGCTGTCCGGTGGCCAGCAGCAGCGTATCGGCGTGATCCGTGCCCTGGCGGCAGATGCACCGGTGCTGTTGATGGACGAACCGTTCGGCGCGGTGGACCCGATCAACCGCGAAATGATCCAGAACGAATTCTTCGAAATGCAGCGCGCGCTGAACAAGACGGTGATCATGGTGAGCCACGACATCGACGAAGCGATCAAGCTGGGCGACAAGATCGCCATCTTCCGCGCCGGCAAACTGCTGCAACTGGACCACCCGGATACCTTGCTGGCGCACCCGGCAGACGATTTCGTCAGCAACTTCGTCGGCCAGGACAGCACGTTGAAGCGCCTGTTGCTGGTGCGTGCCGAAGACGCGGCAGACAACGCGCCCTCGGTAAGCCCGCAGACGCCGGTAGGCGAAGCCCTGGAGCTGCTGGACGAACACGACCGCCGCTACGTGGTGGTGACCGACGGCCAGAACAAGGCACTGGGCTACGTGCGCCGCCGCGACATGCACCGCCAGCAAGGTACCTGTGCCGACTTCCTGCGCCCCTTCAACGCTACCGCCTCCCACGACGAGCACTTGCGCATCCTGCTGTCGCGCATGTACGAGTTCAACCGCGCCTGGTTGCCGGTACTGGATGCCGAACAGGTGTTCCTGGGCGAGGTGACCCAGGAGTCGATCGCCGCCTACCTGAGCTCGGGGCGCTCCCGCGGGATGAAGACCAGTATCGTCTCGCCGGCCGAGGTGGCCGCCTCGTAACGTGCCACCTGCCTGCCGCAAACGAGGAATCGCCGGTCAGTAACAAAAAATTTATGCACAAATACCGGTACGCCCGTACCCGATAAATGTGGCCATAAATATGAACACCCCCGCGCCCCTCACCACCGGCGCTGCCCCCACCAGAACGTGCAAGTCCTTGTGGGGGTGGGCCTGTGTACACCACCTGGAAACAGGGCTATTCCACAATTCTTTACGCTTGAAACAGCCTGGGGAACATCGGCCGGTCATACGAGTCGGTTATTCGAAGGGTGGCGGGTGCATCCACGGCGATCACGCCGGGATTGCCTGTTGATTCTGCATTCTTCACGCCCTAAAGTGCGCGCCGAACGTCCATGCTGGAAACGATCCATCCGGCTCAAGTACTGAGTAGGCGAACCAAAGTGGGGATACGGAGGGCGTTCAGCTTGCAGCCACTTAAATTTTCAGTTTGCCCATGGAGTCCCTGAGCATGTCGATCCAGGTCGAAGATTATTTCGCACGCGACACCTTCCAGAAAATGAAGGCTTTTGCCGACAAGCAGGAAACGCCGTTCGTACTCATCGACACCCAGATGATCAGCAAGGCCTACGACGACCTGCGCGCTGGCTTCGAATTCGCCAAGGTCTACTACGCGGTCAAGGCCAACCCGGCAGTCGAGATCATCGACCTGCTCAAGGACAAAGGCTCGAACTTCGACATCGCTTCCATCTACGAACTCGACAAGGTGATGGACCGCGGCGTCAGCGCCGACCGTATCAGCTACGGCAACACCATCAAGAAGTCCAAGGACATCCGCTACTTCTTCGAGAAGGGCGTGCGCCTGTACGCCACCGACTCGGAAGCCGACCTGCGCAACATCGCCAAGGCTGCACCGGGCTCGAAAGTGTACGTGCGCATCCTCACCGAAGGTTCCACCACGGCTGACTGGCCGCTGTCGCGCAAGTTCGGTTGCCAGACCGACATGGCCATGGACCTGCTGATCCTGGCCCGTGACCTGGGCCTGGTGCCTTACGGCATTTCCTTCCACGTGGGTTCCCAGCAGCGTGACATCAGTGTGTGGGACGCCGCGATCGCCAAGGTCAAGGTGATCTTCGAGCGCCTGAAGGAAGAAGACGGCATCGAACTGAAGCTGATCAACATGGGGGGTGGCTTCCCGGCCAACTACATCACCCGTACCAACAGCCTGGAAACCTATGCCGAGGAAATCATCCGCTTCCTGAAAGAAGACTTTGGTGATGACCTGCCCGAAATCATTCTGGAGCCAGGCCGCTCGCTGATCGCCAACGCCGGTATTCTGGTCAGTGAAGTGGTGCTGGTGGCGCGCAAGTCGCGTACCGCCGTGGAGCGTTGGGTGTACACCGACGTGGGCAAGTTCTCTGGCCTGATCGAAACCATGGACGAATCCATCAAGTTCCCGATCTGGACCGAGAAAAAGGGCGAGATGGAAGAAGTGGTCATCGCCGGCCCGACCTGCGACAGTGCCGACATCATGTACGAGCACTACAAGTACGGCCTGCCGCTGAACCTGGCCATTGGCGACCGCCTGTACTGGCTGTCTACCGGAGCCTACACCACCAGTTACAGCGCTGTGGAATTCAACGGCTTCCCGCCGCTGAAGTCCTACTACCTGTAACACCGAACGGGGCCGCAAGGCCCCGTTTTCGTTGGGCCTTGCCTTCCCAGGCGGCGCGGCAGACGGGTTTTCACCCCTGTGGCTGTAAAGATTGTAAAGCCTCACGAATGTTAACCAATCTCAATTGCTGGCCACTATCACTTCCATTAACATCCCCGGGCGCCGCGCCTATGCGGCCGTACACAGGGTGATCGATGGTGGTGAAGAAGACGCTGTTCCAACTGCACTGGTTGTTTGGCATCACCGCCGGGTTGGTGCTGGCGTTGATGGGCATCACCGGCGCCCTGTATTCGTTCCAGGAAGAACTGCTACGTGCGTTCAATGGCGAAGTGCTGCGGGTCGAGGTGCGGCCCGAAGGTGTATTGCCGCCTGCCGAACTGGTCAAACGCGTGGAGGCCCAGCAGCAAGACAAGGTGGCAATGCTGTGGGTAGATGTGCGCGAGGGTGATGCAGCCCGCGTCTTCTTCACGCCCGCGCCAGGCGAGCGCCGCGGCGAACTGCGCTATGCCGACCCTTACACCGGTGAACTGAAGGGGGACGTGGCGGGCCAGGGCTTCTTCAGCCTGATGCTCAACCTGCACCGGTTTCTGGCCATGGGTGACACCGGCCGCCAGATCACCGGCGCCTGCACCCTGATGCTGGTGTTCTTCTGTTTGTCCGGGCTGTACCTGCGCTGGCCACGCAAGGCCCTGGACTGGCGCACCTGGCTTACCTTCGACTGGGCCAAGAAAGGCCGCGCCTTCAATTGGGACCTGCACGCCGTGGCCGGTACCTGGTGCCTGCTGTTCTATCTGCTGTTCGCGCTTACCGGTTTGTTCTGGTCGTACGAATGGTACCGGGAGGGCCTCAACAGGTTGCTGGCCGATGCCCCGGCCGCAGGCCAGCAGCAAAAACGCGGCGAAGGCCGTGGCCGCCACGGCCCCCAGCACGTCGACAAGAACGCCCCGCCGCTGGTGGTCGATTACGACGCCATCTGGGCCACCCTCAGCAACGCTGCCGGCCCTGGGCTGGCCAGCTACAACCTGCGCCTGCCGCCTGTGGGTGGGCAACCCGCCAACCTGTTCTACCTGCAGGCCGATGCCGAGCACCCCCGGGCATTCAATACACTGGTGCTGGACCCGGCCAACGGCCAGGTGCAGCGCCATGAGCGCTACACCGACAAGTCGTTCAAGGCCCAGCTGCTGCAGAGTGTGTATGCCCTGCACGTGGGCGAGTATTTCGGCCTAGTGGGGCGTATCGCCCTGACCATCGCCAGCCTGACCATGCCGGTGTTCTTCATCACCGGCTGGCTGTTGTACCTGGACCGGCGCCGCAAGCAGCGCCAGGTACGCGCAGCCCGGGGTAATGTAGCCACGGCGAGCACGGCGGGCGACGGCTGGCTCGTCGGTTTCGCCAGCCAGAGCGGCTTTGCCGAGCAGTTGGCCTGGCAGACCGCCGCCCAGCTTCAGGCGGCAGGCCTGGCTGTGCAGGTGCGGGCGCTGGGTACACTGAAAGAGGAGGATTTGCGCCAGGCCAGGCGTGCGGTGTTCGTGGTCAGCACCTTCGATGACGGTGAGGCGCCGGACAGCGCCCGGGCCTTCGAGCGCAATGTACTGGGCAAGGCCTTGGCACTGAACCACCTCAACTATGCCCTGCTCGCCCTCGGCGACCGTCAGTATCCACACTTCTGCGGCTTCGCCCGCCGCCTGCAGGGCTGGCTGGGTGAGCGTGGGGCCACCTGCGCATTCAGCCCGGTCGAGGTGGACAGCGCCGACCCTGCGGCCTTGCAGCAATGGCAGCAGGCACTGACACGCCTGACCGGGGCGGAACCTGTGGCAGCGTGGCAACCGCCGAGCTTCGGTAGCTGGTCCCTGGTCAGCCGTACACTGTTGAACCCGGGCAGCCTGGGGCAGCCGGTCTACCTGCTTGGCTTGCAGCCGCAGGAGCCTGCGACTTGGGAAGCCGGCGACCTGGTGGAGATCCTGCCGCTCAACGGCCCTTGCCGGGTCGAGGCATTTCTCAAGGGCTTGGCGCTGGATGCCATGGCCCCAGTGCAACTGGGCGGCCTGACCGAAACCTTGGCCCAGGCGCTGGCGGGCCGGCAATTGCCGATGCGCCGGGATCATCTGGTGGGCCTGCACCCGCAAGCACTGGTGGAGGCACTGGTGCCCATCGGCACCCGCGAGTACTCGATTGCCTCGATCGCCAGCGACGGCGTGCTGGAGCTGATCGTGCGCCAGGAGCGACACACTGATGGGCAACTGGGCCTGGGCTCCGGCTGGCTGACCGAATACCTGCCCCTGAATGGTTCACTCAGCCTGCGCCTACGCCGCAACAGCGGCTTCCACCTCCCGGAAACTGCCGCGCCGATGGTGCTGATTGGCAATGGCACTGGCCTTGCCGGGTTACGCAGCCTGGTTCGCGCACGGATTAGCGCGGGCGAGCAGCGTAACTGGCTGCTATTCGGCGAGCGTAATCGGGCACATGACCTGCTGTGTGGCAGTGAGCTGCAAAGCTGGCTGGCCAGTGGCGACCTCACGCGCCTGGACCTGGCCTTCTCCCGTGACCAGGCAGAAAAGATGTACGTGCAGGATGTGTTGCTGCAGCAGGCCGATGAACTGCGGCGCTGGGTGGCCGAGGGTGCCTGCATCTATGTCTGCGGCAGCCTGCAAGGCATGGCCGCGGGTGTGGATGCGGCGCTCAACGGCATACTGGGCGAGGCAGCTGTGCAGCAACTGATCGAGGACGGGCGCTATCGGCGGGATGTGTACTAGGGTAGCCCGGTACCTGCCGACAGCAGCCGCCAGTCAATGCAGGTCGAAGGTGTCGGCGTCCAGGTTGGCCGGGAATTTGGTGCGGTAAGCGGCCAACTCCGCTGCGCTGAGCACCACCGTGAACACGCCGTCCGCCTCACCGGCGCTCAACAGGCTCTCGCCCTGGAAATCCAGCACCTGGCTGTCGCCGGAATACGCAAACCCTTTGCCGTCGGTGCCCACGCGGTTTACCGCAGCCACATAGCACAGGTTCTCGATGCCCCGCGCCGGCAACAGGCGGTTCCAGTGCTGGCGACGCGCAGCGGGCCAGTTGGCGGTGTACAGCAGCAGGTCGGTGTCCTGGGCATCGCGGCTCCACACCGGGAAGCGAAGGTCGTAGCAAATCAGCGGGCGGATACGCCAGCCCTTGAGCTCGAACTGCACCTGACGCTCCCCTGGGGTGTAATGCTTGTGCTCACCGGCCATGCGGAACAGGTGACGCTTGTCGTAATGCAGGATCTCACCATCCGGCCGCGCCCACAGCAAGCGGTTGCGATGGCTACCGTCGGCTGCCTGAATGATGACGCTACCGGTGATCACCGCGCCGTGCTTCCTGGCCTGGGCCTTCAACCACTTGTAGGTTGGCCCGTTTTCCTGTTCGGCCAGGCTTTCGGACTGCATCGAAAACCCTGTGGTGAACATTTCTGGCAGGATCACCAGGTCCACCTCGCCCACGTGCTCCAGCAGCACTTCGAAATGCGCGTAGTTGGCCTCGCGGTCGTGCCAGGCGAGTGTGGTTTGCACCAAGGCAATTTTCAGATTCGGCAGCGTACTCAAATCGCGCATAGTTTCTCCGCTGCCTGGCGCAGCGTCTCCTCTCGTTTGGCAAAGCACAGGCGCACCAGGCGCTGCCCGGTGATGGCCTGCTGGTAGAACACCGACACGGGGATGGTCGCCACCCCGTGCTCGCGGGTGAGCCACAGCGACATCTGCACATCGTCCAGGTCGGGGCGTATGTGCGAGTAGTCCACCAACTGGAAATAGGTGCCTGCGGTGGGTGTGAACGTAAACCGCGAACCCGCCAGTAAACCGCAGAAGAGGTCGCGCTTGGCCTGGTAGAACGCGGGCAACTGCTCGACATGTTCAGGGTGCGCGGCCATGAAGTCGGCCAGGGCACACTGCAGCGGGGTGACGCCGCAGAAGTTCACGTACTGGTGCACCTTGCGCAGTTCTGCGCTGAGCGCTGGCGGTGCGATCACGTAGCCGGTCTTCCAGCCAGTGACGTGGTAGGTCTTGCCGAACGAACTGACCACGAACGCGCGCCGATACAACTGCTCATGGGCCAGCACGCTGGCATGGCGGGCACCGTCGTACACCAGGTGTTCGTAGACTTCATCGCTGACCACGAACACGTCGCGCTCGCCGATCAGTGCAGCGAGCTGGTTCAGGTCTTCGTGAGTGACCAGCGCGCCGCTGGGGTTGTGCGGCGAGTTGAGAATGACCATGCGGGTACGCGGGCTCAGGGCATCCGCGAACCGCTGCCAGTCGATACGAAAGTCACCGTCACCAAGCTGCACGTGTACACAGCGCCCCCCCGCCAGTTGCACAGAGGGTTCGTAGCTGTCGTAGCAAGGGTCAAAGACGATCACTTCGTCACCGGGATGAACCACCGCCTGGATGGCGCAGAAAATCGCCTCGGTGGCACCGGGCGTGATGGTCACTTCCTGGTCGGCATCGACCTGGGCCCCGTACAACCGCTGCACCTTGGCCGCCACCTGCTGGCGCAGCGCAGGCAAACCGGTCATCGGCGAATACTGGTTGTGCCCGGCAGCCACATGGCGCCCTACCGCGTCGAGCAGCGCCTGTGGCCCATTGAAGTCAGGGAAACCCTGCGACAGGTTCAGCGCACCCGTCTGCGCGGCAAGCTGAGACATGGTCGTGAAAATGGTAGTGCCGACATCCGGCAGTTTACTGCTGATCATGTCTCCCCCCTTTCCTAGCTGCAAGCTGCAAGCTGCAAGCTGCAAGCTGCAAGCCGTGAGCCGTGAGCCGTGAGCCGCGAGCTTGAAGCTGCAAGATAAAAGCAAAGATAACGCGGTCTGCCTTTACTTGCAGCTTGCAGCTTGCAGCTTGCAGCTTGTAGCTTGCCGCTGCTTTACCGCTTGTCGCGGCGTTTTTTCTCGGCTTTTTTGTGGTGGGACATCAAGCGGCGTTTCTTGTTGACCTGGCGGTCGGTCAGGGTGTTTTTCTTGCCTTCGTACGGGTTGTCACCACCCTTGTACTCAATGCGGATCGGCGTACCGACCAGCTTCAGTACCCGGCGGTAGGTGTTTTCCAGGTAACGGGAGTACGACTTCGGAATCTTGTCGGTCTGGTTGCCGTGGATCACGATCAGCGGCGGGTTGGCGCCACCCAGGTGGGCATAACGCAGCTTGATGCGGCGGCCGTTGACCAGCGGCGGCTGGTGTTCGCTGACCGCATCCTCGAGGATCTGGGTCAGGCGGCTGGTCGGCCAGCGGGTGACCGCAGACAGGAATGCAGCCTGTACCGACTTGTACAAGTGGCCTACCCCAGTGCCGTGAAGCGCCGAGATGAAGTGGATGTCGGCAAAATCGACGAAGAACAGCCGGCGCTCCAGCTCGGTCTTCACGTAGTCGCGCTCACCCGGCTCCATGCCGTCCCACTTGTTCAGGGCGATGACAATGGCACGGCCCGCTTCCAGGGCAAAGCCCAGCAGGTTGAGGTCGTGGTCAACCACCCCTTCGCGGGCATCCATGACGAAGATGACCACGTTGGCGTCCTTGATCGCCTGCAGCGTCTTCACCACCGAGAACTTCTCGACTTCCTCGTGGATCTTGCCGCGCTTGCGCACACCCGCCGTGTCGATGAAGGTGTACTTGTCACCATCACGCTCGAACGGGATGTAGATACTGTCACGGGTAGTGCCTGGCTGGTCGTACACCACCACCCGCTCTTCGCCGAGCATGCGGTTTACCAGCGTCGACTTGCCCACGTTCGGGCGGCCGATGATGGCGATCTTGATGCCATCCTTCTCGCTCGGGCCCGGAATGCGCACGGCCTCCTCGCCTTCGGCCACGTCGGCGTCCAGCGCGTCTTCGACCTGGTCGCGCGGGATGTGACCCAGCACGGCTTCCATCAAGGCGTTGATGCCGCGCCCCTGGGAACCTGCTACCGGAATGGCATTGCCCATGCCCAGCGGCGAAAATTCGGCGCGGGCAACATCGGCGTCGATGTTGTCGATCTTGTTGGCAACCAGAATCGCTTCTTTGTTGCGCTTGCGCAGGTGCTCGGCAATCATCTGGTCGGCGGCAGTCATGCCGGCACGGGCATCCACCAGGAACAGCACATAGTCGGCTTCTTCGATGGCCATCAGCGACTGCTCAGCCATCTTTTCGTCCATGCCCACTTCGTCACCGGTAATACCACCGGTATCGATCAGGATGAAGGATCGACCCTGCCAGCTGGCATCACCATACTGGCGGTCACGGGTCAGGCCCGACAGGTCACCGACGATGGCATCGCGGGTTTTGGTCAGGCGGTTGAACATGGTGGATTTGCCAACGTTCGGGCGGCCCACCAGGGCAATTACGGGAACCATTGGCTCTCCACTCTTGAATTCTTGAAAATGCAAAGGCCGCTGCAAGGCAGCGGCCGGAGTTCGGGCGGCGTGTCCTACGCCGCGGCCTGAAGCCCTATCAAGGCTTCAAGCATAGCTTCAGCGGATGGTCAGTGCCTCGAGCTTGCCGCTGTTGCCAAATACATAGATGGTGTCGCCGACCACCAGTGGTCGGGCGCGCAGGCCATCGCTGTCGATACGCTCACGGCCAACGAAGCGGCCATCGACCTGGCTCAGCAGGTGCAGGTAGCCTTCGAAGTCACCCACTGCCACGTAGCTGCTGTACACCTCCGGGGCGGTCAGCTGCCGGCGAGCCATGGCATCGTTGGACCAGATGGCGCTGGAAGAACGCTCGTCCACCCCTTCGACGGTACCGGACGCTTCGCTGACGTAGACGTTGCCGAAGCCCTGGGCCACACCCACATAGCTGGAGGCGTCGCGCTGCCAGATCACCCGGCCGCTTTCCAGGTCCAGGCCCGCAACGCGGCCCTGATAGGTACTGACGTACAGGGTACCACCGGAGAGCAGCAACCCGCCGTCGATATCCACAACACGGTCCAGCTCGGAGCGGCCCTTGGGAATGGCCACGCGGCTTTCCCACACGGGTACGCCGTTGCTGATATCCACCGCAACCACCTTGCCGGTGGACAGGCCGGCCACGGCCAGGCGGTTGGTGGCGATTGGCGCGCCGGTGCCACGCAGTGTCAGCACGGCGGGGCTGCTTTCGTAGATCCAGCGACGATCACCGGTAGCCGCGTCCAGGCCGATCAGGCGATCGTCCTGGGTTTGTACAACGACCACATCACCGTTGTTGGCAGGCGGCGCCAGTACTTCGCTGGTCACCCGCGAACGCCAGCGCTCTTCACCAGTGCTCGAGTCCAGGGCGATCACTTCACCCTTGAGGGTGCCGAGCATCACCAGGCCGTAGCCCACGCCGACAGCGCCGGACACTGGCAGGTCAAGGTCCTTGTTCCACACCACGTTACCGGTGATGCGATCAAGGGCATAAACGTCGCCCTTCACGTCGGACGCGTAGATGCGGTCGTTTTCAATGGCCGGCACCAGGGTGTTGTAGGTTTCGCCCTGGCCGTCACCAATCGAACGGCTCCACTGCTTTTTCAGCACCACTTCCTCGGTGAACTTGGTCAGCTCGGCCGGGGGCAGTTCCTTCTTGCTGTTGCTGCTGCAACCTGCGGCCAGTACGGCCAAGGTCAGCACTGCTGCTTGTTTCCAACCGATCACTTACGCGTCCCCTTTGGCCAGGTCATCCAGCTTCAATTGCAAGCCACCGACCGCCGCCTCGTCGGACAGCGCAGCCTTGGCTTTTTCGTAAGCGCTGTGGGCGTCGTCAGCGCGCCCCAGCTGCACCAGCAGGTCACCCTTCAACTCTTCACGGCTGGCCAGAAACGCCCTGTCAGCGTCGCCGTCCAGCAGCTTGAGGGCATCCTCGGCCTTGTTCTGAGCGGCCATCACCCGTGCCAGGCGCTGGCGGGAAATCTCGCCCAGGGTAGTATCGGCGGGCTTGTCCACCACAGACTTGAGCTCGGCAGCGGCGTCGTCAAGCTTGCCGGTTTCTACCGCCACCTTGGCCACGAACAGGCTACCGTACTGGGCATAGGCGGTACCGCCGAACTCGCTCTTGAGCTTGCCGGCCAGTTCCGCAACCTTGGTCGCGTCAGGCTGGCCGCTGGGCGTCAGGCTGGTTTCCAGCAAGGCCTGGTACAGCTGCGAAGCACCTTGCGACTGGTTGTTCTGGTACTTGTGCCAGGTATTCCAGCCCAGCACCACCACACCCGCCAACAGGGCGCCGGTCAGCAGCGGCTTGCCGTTGCGGTTCCACCAGTCCTTGACCCCTACCAGTTCATCATCGGTACTCGACACCCCAATACTCCTTTTCGCCTATTCGCTTGTTGAACCGCGTTACGCCTGGGCGATCGCGGTTTCCAGGTGCTCTGCAAGAGCATCCCAGGCAATGTTCTGTTGTTCGCCCTGACCGCGCAGGGGCTTGAAGCCGATCTCCTGGCTGGCCAGTTCGTCGTCGCCGAGAATCAGGGCGAACAGCGCGCCACTCTTATCGGCCTTCTTGAACTGGCTCTTGAAGCTGCCAGCACCGGCGTTGACCGCCAGGCGCAGGCCCGGCAGGCGATCGCGCAACTGTTCCGACAGGCGCAACCCGGCCAGTTCGGCCTGCTCGCCGAAGGCGCACAGGTAGACGTCGACCTGACGGCTGATGGATTCAGGCACCTTGCCGAGCGTTTCCAGCAGCAGGATCAGGCGTTCGATACCCATGGCGAAACCAACGCCGGGGGTCGGCTTGCCGCCCATCTGCTCGACCAGGCCATCGTAACGCCCACCCGCACACACCGTGCCTTGGGCGCCGAGTTTGTCGGTGACCCACTCGAAGACGGTCTTGCTGTAGTAGTCCAGGCCACGCACCAGCTTGGTATTGAGCTGGAACGGGATACCGGCAGCGTCCAGGCGCGCCTTGAGGCCTTCGAAGTGCACCCGCGACTCGTCGTCCAGGTAGTCTTCGAGCTTCGGTGCGCCCACCAGCACCGCCTGAGTGTTCTGGTCCTTGCTGTCGAGGATGCGCAGCGGGTTGCTCTTCAGGCGGCGCTGGCTGTCTTCATCGAGCTGCTCCAGGCGCGCCGAGAGGAACTCGACCAGCGCATCACGGTAGCGGGCCCGTGCTTCGCTGGTGCCCAGGCTGTTGAGTTCCAGCTTGACCGCGTCCTGGATGCCCAGCAGGCCCCACAGGCGCCAGGTGAGCATGATCAGTTCGGCATCGATGTCCGGGCCGTCCAGGTTGAACACTTCCACACCGATCTGGTGGAACTGGCGGTAGCGGCCTTTCTGTGGGCGCTCGTGGCGGAACATCTGGCCGATGTACCACAGTTTCTGCACCTGGCCGTTGCCGGTGATGCCATGCTCCAGCACCGCACGCACGCACGCCGCCGTGCCCTCGGGGCGCAGGGTCAGCGAATCGCCGTTGCGGTCCTCGAAGGTGTACATCTCCTTTTCGACGATGTCGGTCACTTCGCCGATCGAGCGTTTGAACAGCTCGGTGAACTCCACGATGGGCGTGCGGATCTGGCTGTACCCGTAGGTGTCCAGCAGGCCGGCAACGGTACCTTCGAAGTAGCGCCACAGCGGCGACTGTTCTGGCAGGATGTCGTTCATGCCACGGATGGCTTGCAGCGATTTGCTCACGAATAGTCCTTACGAATTCTGTGTATCAGCCACGGGCAATCAGTGCCGCGTCGGCTTCGGCCTTTTCGGCCGCTTTCTGGCGAATGAGCTTTTCCAGCTCATCCACCAGGTTGTCATTGGTGAGCTTCTGTGCCGGCTTGCCGTCGATGTACACCAGGTTCGGCGTACCACCCGTCAGGCCCACATGGGATTCCTTGGCTTCACCGGGGCCGTTGACCACGCAGCCGATCACTGCAACGTCCAGCGGTACCAGCAGGTCTTCCAGCCGCCCCTCAAGCTCGTTCATGGTCTTGACCACATCGAAGTTCTGCCGCGAGCAGCTCGGGCAGGCGATGAAGTTGATGCCACGCGAACGCAGGTGCAGCGACTTGAGAATGTCGTAACCGACCTTCACTTCCTCGACCGGGTCGGCCGCAAGCGAAATACGGATGGTATCGCCAATGCCTTCGGCAAGCAGCATACCGAGGCCCACAGCAGATTTCACCGTCCCCGAGCGCAGGCCGCCGGCTTCGGTGATGCCCAGGTGCAACGGCTGCACGATCTGCTTGGCCAGCAGGCGATAGGCTTCGACAGCCATGAATACATCGGAGGCCTTGACGCTGACCTTGAAGTCCTGGAAGTTCAGGCGATCGAGATGCTCCACATGGCGCAACGCCGACTCTACCAGCGCAGCCGGGGTCGGCTCGCCATACTTCTTCTGCAGGTCCTTCTCCAGGGAGCCTGCGTTGACGCCGATACGGATCGGAATACCCCGGTCGCGGGCGGCATCCACTACAGCCCGCACACGGTCCTCACGGCCGATGTTGCCAGGGTTGATACGCAGGCAGTCCACACCCAGTTCGGCCACGCGCAGGGCAATCTTGTAGTCGAAGTGGATGTCGGCCACCAACGGGACGCTGACCTGCTGCTTGATGCGGCCGAAGGCCTCGGCAGCGTCCATGTCCGGTACCGAGACGCGCACGATGTCGACGCCGGCATCGACCAGACGCTGGATCTGCCCGACGGTAGCCGCCACATCGTTGGTGTCGGTGTTGGTCATGCTCTGTACTGCAATGGGGGCATCACCACCCACCGGCACATTGCCGACCCAGATTTTGCGGGATTCGCGACGTTTGATCGGGGATTCGCCGTGCATGAGTTACTGTCCCAACTTCAGGCGAGCGGTTTCGCCACTGGTGAACGGGGCAACGTCGACGGGCTGGCCGTTGTAGCTGACCTGGGCGCCACGGGCAAAGCCCAGGCGTACCGCGAAGGGCGGCTTGCCGGTCAGTTCGAGGTTGTCCCCCTTGCGCTTGATGGCGCTGAACAGCACCTTGCCGTTGCCATCGGAAACCTGGGTCCAGCAATCGGCCACGAACTGGATGGCGACCTTGGCACTGCCCGCTGGCACGGCGGCTGGCTGAGCAGCGGCCTCGGCCGATGGCGCAGGGGTGGCCGGTGCACTGGGTGCCGCCACGGTTGGGCTGACGGTGCTGGGGGCAGGTGCCTGTTGCACCGTGGCCGGGCTGCTGGCCGGGGCCGTGGCGGCCGCAGGCGCCTGTTCGGCAGTGGCGGCTTGCTGGCCGGCCGTGTTCTGCTCCAGAGGCAACGGCGCGCTCTCGGGCTGCTGCCCTGCCGAAACCGCCTGGTCTTCAGGCTCATCGAGCGGGTGGATCTGGGTGGTGCCGTCTGCGCTTTCGACCTCGACGTGTTCAAGGGCGATCTTCGACAGGTCCTTGCCACGCTGGCTGCCCTGGTCCTGCCACCAGGCGAAGCCGCCCCCTACCACCGCCAACAGCAGCAGCAGGCTGACGCCGCGCAGAATGTTATGGGACAGGCGCATGGGCTCCTCGATGCGGCCCAGCGAGTGCACGTCGCTGCCCTTGGCGTGGGTGCCGGTATAGCGGTCGAAGGCCTCGACCAGCGCGGCCTGGTCAAGGTCCATCAGCTTGGCGTAGGCACGGATATAGCCACGGGCGAAGGTGTGCCCCGGCAGCTTGTCGAAGGCGCCGGTTTCCACATGGTTCAACGAACTGAGGGTGAGGTTGAGCTTGCGGGCCACCTCGGCTTGGGACCAGTCCCGTTTTTCACGGGCCAGGCGCAAAAGCTCACCGGGGTTCTGGCCAGGCGCTACGGCTACTTCGGGATGCGCGGCGTTCATCGTTGCTCCGACAGGTATTGCTGATATTCCGGCGTACCGGGATAAAGTCGATGTAATTGCTGACCCAGCTCGGCCACTGTGCCTTGTTGGTCGAAGACCCTGGCAAGGCGGCTACCCAGCAACAGGCTACGGGCGTCGTGGTCGCTCAGCTGGCTGAAACGATCGTAGTAGTCCCGGGCCGGCACATAATGCCTGTTTTCGTAGGACAACTCAGCCATTTCCAGCAAGGCTTTCGGCTGCCGTTGATCCAACTGCAGTGCTTTGTGCAAATAGGCGTGCGCCTGGTCGCGGCGATCGAGCCGCAGGGCAGTCAGGCCGAGGTTCTCGAACACACGCGAGCGCTCAGGATACAGGGTATCGGCACTGGCCAGGCGAAACATCTGCTCGGCCTCGGCAAATCGCCCCTGAGCATAAAGGAAACTGCCGTAATTGTTGCGAATTCGTGTGGTGCCGGTACTGGCCTGCAGGGCCTGTCGAAAATGCCGCTCGGCCAGGGCGGGCTCACCTTCAGCTTGGTAAACCAGCGCCAGAGCCGCGTGGGCATCGCTGTCGTGGTTGTCCAGTGCCAGCGCCTGGCCCAGTGGCACCTTTGCCTGCCCGGTCAAACCCTGTTGCAAATAACCCAGGCCCAACTGCACGTAGGCGCGCCCCGCCTGCGCCCTGCCCTCGCGGCTGGCCAGCGGGTCGCCGGTGCCGCCCGACACGCAACCGGCCAGCAGCAGGAGCGCAAGGATCGACAGCGCGGCGCGCAGGGTCATGGGCAAGGTACCGGTTAGTGGCTGGCGGGGCTGTCTTGGCGCTCCACATCAGCCGAAAGCTGACGCACGGCAATGTAACGCTCGCTGCGGCGAGTGCGGTCGTTGACCTGGCCGACCAACTGACCACAGGCCGCGTCGATGTCTTCGCCACGGGTGGTACGGGTGGTGACGTTGAAACCACCGTGGTGCAGCATGTCCTGGAAGCGACGAATGGCATTGTTGCTCGGCCGCTCGTAGCCCGAGTGCGGGAACGGGTTGAACGGGATCAGGTTGATCTTGCACGGCACATCGCGCAGCAGTTCGATCATCTGTGCAGCGTGCTCGGGCTGATCGTTGACATCCTTGAGCAGCGTGTACTCGATGGTGAGCACGCGCTTGCCACCCAGGGTGTCCATGTAGCCCATGCACGATTGCAGCAGCATCTTCAGCGGGTACTTCTTGTTGATCGGTACCAGCTTGTTGCGCAACTCGTCGTTGGGCGCGTGCAGCGACAGGGCCAGCGACACATCGATGTGCTTGGCCAGCTCATCGATCATCGGCACCACGCCCGAGGTGGACAGGGTGACGCGACGCTTGGAGATGCCGTAGCCAAGGTCATCCATCATGATTTTCATGGCGGCGATGACGTTGTCGAAGTTAAGCAAGGGCTCGCCCATGCCCATCATGACCACGTTGGTAATCGCGCGGTCGATCTTGGCGGGGACGGTCCCGAAGGATTTGTTGGCAAGCCACACCTGGCCGATCACTTCGGCGGCAGTGAGGTTGCTGTTGAAGCCTTGCTTGCCGGTGGAGCAGAAGCTGCAGTCCAGGGCACAGCCGGCTTGCGACGACACGCACAGGGTGCCGCGATCTTCGGTAGGGATGTAGACGGTTTCGACGCAGCTGCCGGAGGCAACGCGGATGACCCATTTGCGGGTACCGTCAGCGGAAATGTCTTCACTGACCACTTCCGGTGGGCGAATTTCGGCAACGGCCTCGAGCTTTTCGCGCAAGACCTTGCCGACGTTCGTCATGGCGGCGAAATCATCGACGCCAAAATGGTGAATCCATTTCATCACCTGGCCGGCACGGAAGCGTTTCTCCCCGATCGAGTCGAAGAATTGTTCCATTTCCGGCTGGGTCAGACCCAACAGGTTGATTTTGCCAGTAGATGTCGTCATGGATTCACCCTCACCCGTAAGCTTTCGCTTAGCGAGTGGTTACCTCGGTAGCAGCGAAGAAGTAAGCGATTTCGCGAGCAGCAGCAGCTTCGGAGTCCGAACCGTGAACGGCGTTGGCGTCGATGGACTCGGCGAAGTCGGCACGGATGGTACCGGCAGCAGCTTCTTTAGGGTTGGTGGCACCCATCAGCTCACGGTTCTTGGCGATGGCGTTCTCGCCTTCCAGAACCTGAACAACTACCGGGCCGGAAGTCATGAAGGCAACCAGGTCACCGAAGAAGCCGCGCTCGCTGTGCTCGGCGTAGAAGCCTTCAGCTTCGGCCTTGGACAGTTGCTTGATTTTCGAGGCAACGATTTTCAGACCGGCTTCTTCGAAGCGGCTGGTGATCTTGCCGATGACGTTCTTGGCAACGGCGTCAGGCTTGATGATGGAGAAGGTACGTTGAACAGCCATGGATAACTCCAGAATATGAGTGTTGCGAAAAATTAAACCCGCGAATTATACGCGGGTTCCGGGGGATTGCCTAACCTGCAGATAACGCTTAATCGGCTTCGTCGATCCAGGCGGCCTGGATAGCTTCGAGCACTTTCTCACCGCCGCGTGACGGATCGTCGCTGAAGCCTGGCAATGCCAGCACCCAGCGGTGCAGGTCGACGAAATTCACATAACGAGGATCGACGTCAGGCTTGCTTTCTGCAAGCTCGATGGCGATATCAAGTACATCAACCCATTTCAGACTCATGTACTGGCCCTCAGTGCGGTGCTTCGGCAGCATGGTTGAGCGAATACTTGGGGATCTCGATGGTGAGGTCCTGGTCCTTTACCACCACCTGGCAACCCAGGCGCGACTGGGCTTCCAGGCCCCAGGCCTTGTCCAGCATGTCCTCTTCCAGCTCGTCGGCTTCTTCGAGGGAGTCGAAGCCCTTGCGCACGATGCAGTGGCAGGTGGTGCAGGCCTTGACCCCACCACAGGCACTTTCCATCTCGATGTGATGATCGTGGGCCAGCTCCAGGATATTGGTCCCGGCCGGCACCTCCACGGTCAGCCCCTCAGGGCAGAATTTCTCATGCGGCAGGAATGTCACCAGCGGCATCGATTACTCCTCGATCTCATTCAGGTTGCGCCCGGCCAGTGCGGCTTTGACCGTCGAATCAAGGCGACGGGCGGCAAATGCATCGGTCACCTGCGACAGACGCTTGGTCTGTTGCTCGATGGCAGCGCCATCAGTGCCGGCCAGCAAATCACGTAGTTCTTGCATCTGGAATTCGATAGCCTGGCGCTCTTCGCCGCTGAGCAGGCGCTCGCCATCGGCGTCCAGGGCGCCTTGTACCGCCTCCAAGAGGCGCTCGCCGTCCACCTGGTGCTCGCGCAGCTGACGTGCCTGCTTGTCGGTGCCGGCATGCTGGAAGGAGTCTTTGAGCATGCGGGCGATTTCACCGTCGGTCAGGCCGTAAGACGGCTTCACCTGAATGCTCGCCTCCACGCCCGAAGCCAGTTCGCGCGCCGCGACGCTGAGCAGGCCATCGGCGTCCACCTGGAAGGTCACGCGGATTTTCGCAGCACCGGCAACCATGGCCGGAATGCCGCGCAGCTCAAAGCGGGCCAGCGAGCGGCAGTCGCTGATGAGCTCGCGCTCACCCTGCAGCACGTGGATCATCATGGCCGTCTGGCCATCCTTGTAGGTGGTGAATTCCTGGGCGCGGGCCACCGGGATGGTGGTATTGCGCGGGATCACCTTCTCCATCAGCCCGCCCATGGTCTCAAGCCCCAGGGACAGCGGGATCACGTCCAGCAGCAACAGCTCACCGCCTTCGCGGCGGTTGCCGGCCAGGGTATCGGCCTGGATGGCAGCGCCAATGGCCACCACCTGGTCGGGGTCGATCGAGGTCAGCGGGGCACGGCCAAACAGCGTACCCACCGCGTCGCGCACGCGCGGCACGCGGGTAGAGCCGCCCACCATGACCACGGCGCTGACGTCTTCGAGTTCCACACCGCTGTCACGCACGGCGCGGCGGCAGGCCTTGAGGCTGCGGGCGACCATGGGCTCGATCATGGCGTCGAAGGCCGCTCGGCTGAGCTCGCCCTGCCAGGCACCATGGCTGACCGCAACCACGTCGGCGTCGGTGAGGGCTTCCTTGGCCGCGCAGGCGGCTTGCAGCAGGGCACGCTGGGTAGCCGGGTCGAGGTCGGACGACAAGCCCGCCTGCTCGATGATCCAGCCAGCAATGGCATGGTCGAAATCGTCACCGCCCAAGGCAGTATCACCGCCAGTGGCCAGCACCTCGAACACACCTGCAGTCAGGCGCAGGATGGAGATATCGAAGGTACCACCACCCAGGTCGTAGATGGCCACCACGCCTTCGGCGTTCTGGTCCAGCCCGTAGGCCACGGCAGCGGCAGTAGGCTCGTTGAGCAGGCGCAGCACGTTCAGGCCGGCCAGGCGCGCAGCGTCCTTGGTGGCCTGGCGCTGGGCATCGTCGAAGTAGGCAGGCACGGTAATCACCGCGCCCACCAGGTCGCCGCCAAGGGTAGCCTCGGCACGCTCGCGCAGTACCTTGAGGATGTCTGCCGACACTTGTACCGGGCTCTTTGGCCCCTGGACGGTATCGATGAACGGCATGTGCGACTCGCCGCCAACAAAGCGGTAGGGCAGTTGCTCACCCAGTTGCTTGACGTCTGCCAGGCCACGCCCCATCAGGCGCTTGACCGAGAGCACGGTATTGAACGGGTCGCTGGAGGCGGCATCACGTGCAGCCTGGCCGACTTCGCTGCGCCCTTCGAGGTAGCGCACCGCCGACGGCAGAATGACATTGCCCTGCGCATCGGGCAGGGGCTCGCTGACACCGCTGCGCAGTGCAGCGACCAGAGAATTGGTAGTACCCAGGTCGATTCCCACCGCCAGGCGGCGCTGGTGCGGCTGAGGGGTTTGACCGGGTTCGGCAATCTGCAGTAGGGCCATGCTTATCTGAGTACCTTAGGTGCCATCACGGGCAGCACCGGGTTAATCGTCGAGGCGCTCTTCGAGTTGGCGCACTTCTTGGGCGAGCTTGTCGAGGAACTGCATGCGGCGCATCAGGCGCTCGGCCTGCTCGCGCTCTGCAGCAACATCCCAGCAGGCGGCGAAATCGTCGTTCAGCGTGTCCTGGGCAACCTTCAGGCGCTTCTTGAACACGGCAACGCCGTCGAGATCCGCTTCATCCTGCAGCTCTTCGAGCTCTTCACGCCACTGCATCTGCTGCAACAGGAAGTCCGGGTCGTGGACCGTGACTTCCTGGGGCACTTCGTGGCCACCGATGGCCAGCAGGTAGCGTGCGCGGCGCGGCGCGCTGCGCAAGGTCTGGTACGCATCGTTGAGGGCTGCGGACTTTTCCAGCGCCACGCGCTGCTCACGCTCGGAAGCGTCGGCAAAGCGATCAGGATGAACATCACGGGCCAACGCGCGATAGCGAGTGGCCAGCTCGTCGAGATCCAGGCGGAAGCTTGGCTGCAGGTCGAATAATGCGAAGTGACAAGGAGTACCCACGGCCAGCCTCAGACGTTGAAGCTTTCGCCGCAGCCACACTCACCGCGCACGTTGGGGTTGTTGAACTTGAAGCCTTCGTTCAACCCTTCCTTGACGAAGTCCAGCTCGGTACCGTCAAGGTAGACCAGGCTCTTGGGATCGATGATCACCTTGACACCATGGTTCTCGAACACCTCGTCTTCCGCAGCCAGCTCGTCGACGAACTCCAGCACGTAGGCCAGGCCCGAGCAGCCGGTGGTGCGCACGCCCAGGCGAATGCCTTCACCCTTGCCGCGCCCTTCCAGGGAACGCCGCACGTGGTTGGCGGCGGCTTCTGTCATGCTGATAGCCATCAGAGCTCCTTACCTCGCAACAGGCGACTTAGATCAAGCCTTTTTTCTGCTTGTAATCGCGTACAGCTGCCTTGATGGCATCTTCGGCGAGTACCGAGCAGTGGATCTTGACCGGCGGCAACGCCAGTTCTTCGGCCAGCTGGGTGTTCTTGATGGTTTCGGCTTCGTCCAGGGTCTTGCCCTTCATCCACTCGGTGGCCAGAGAGCTGGAAGCGATGGCCGAACCGCAGCCGTAGGTCTTGAACTTGGCGTCTTCGATGACGCCCTGCTCGTTGACCTTGATTTGCAGACGCATCACGTCGCCACACGCAGGGGCGCCGACCATGCCGGTACCGACATCGGGGTCCTCGGCATTCATCTTGCCGACGTTGCGCGGGTTTTCGTAGTGGTCGATGACCTTTTCACTGTATGCCATGGTGCAATTCCTTCCTCATCAGGGAGCCGCTCTTGCCGGCGACTGCTTAGTGGGCGGCCCACTCGATCTTGGAGATGTCAACGCCGTCTTTGTACATATCCCACAGCGGCGACAGTTCACGCAGTTTGTTCACCGCCTCGCAGACTTTCTGCGCGGCGTAGTCCACTTCTGCCTCGGTGGTGAAGCGGCCGAAGGAGAAACGGATCGAGCTGTGCGCCAGCTCGTCGTTGCGGCCCAGCGCACGCAGTACGTACGAAGGCTCGAGCGAAGCGGATGTGCAGGCCGAACCGGACGATACAGCAATGTCCTTCAGCGACATCAGCAGCGACTCGCCTTCGACATAGTTGAAGCTCAGGTTCAGGTTGTGCGGCACACGAGCAGTCTGGCTGCCATTGACGTACAGCTCTTCCAGGCTGGAAACCTGCTTGAAGAAGCGGTCGCTCAGGGCCTTGATGCGCACGTTCTCGGCGGCCATTTCCTGCTTGGCGATGGCGAAGGCTTCGCCCATGCCAACGATCTGGTGGGTTGGCAGGGTGCCCGAACGCATGCCGCGCTCGTGGCCACCGCCATGAATGGTGGCTTCAAGGCGTACCCGCGGTTTGCGGCTGACATACAGCGCGCCGATCCCTTTGGGGCCGTAGACCTTGTGCGCCGAGAACGACATCAGGTCGACCTTGAGCTTTTGCAGGTCGATTTCGACCTTGCCGGCGGACTGCGCAGCGTCGACGTGGAACAGCACACCGCGCGAGCGGGTGAGTTCGCCAATGGCGGCGATGTCGTTGATCGAGCCGACTTCGTTGTTCACGTGCATCAGCGACACCAGGATGGTGTCATCGCGCAGCACCGCCTCAACCATGGCCGGGGTGACGACGCCGTCTGCGCCTGGCTCGAGGTAGGTCACTTCAAAGCCTTCACGCTCCAGCTGGCGAGCCGTGTCCAGGACCGCCTTGTGCTCGATCTTGGAGGTGATGATGTGCTTGCCCTTGGTGTGATAGAAGTGCGCGACACCTTTAAGGGCGAGGTTGTCAGACTCGGTGGCACCGCTGGTCCAGACGATCTCGCGCGGGTCGGCATTGATCAGTTCGGCAACCTGGCGACGGCCGTGCTCGACCGCTTCTTCGGCCTTCCAGCCGAAAACGTGGGAGCGCGAGGCAGGGTTACCGAAGTTGCCGTCCGCCGTCAGGCAGTCGGCCATCTTCTGGGCCACGCGTGGGTCAACCGGCGTGGTCGCGGAGTAATCGAGGTAGATCGGCAACTTCATTTTTCTCTCCTATCAGGCGGTGGCGTCGCTCGTCGTCCTTGGGGGATCAATCGACGGCGGACGTCTCAATCTTGTCCAGCTGGGCAGACAGGCCGGCGACACGGCGCAGGTCCTGGCGCTGGGCGACTTCCTGCACCTCACGGCGCTTGACGAGGTCGGCCAGGCTGATGCCGCTGAGGAATTCGTGAATTTGCTGGCTGAGGTCGCACCACAGGTGGTGGGTCAGGCAGGTATCACCGGCGTGGCAGTCCCCGAGCCCCTGGCAACGGGTGGCGTCGACCGATTCGTTGACCGCGTCGATGACCTGGGCAACCTGGATGGTTTCCATGCCCCGCGAGAGCTGGTAGCCGCCGCCCGGGCCGCGCACGCTGGATACCAGGCTGCTGCGGCGCAGCTTGGCGAACAGCTGCTCCAGATAAGAGAGGGATATGCCCTGGCGCTCGGAAATGTCCGCCAAAGAAACCGGCCCATGCTGCGCGTGCAACGCCAGGTCGAGCATGGCAGTGACGGCGTATCGGCCTTTGGTAGTCAGTCGCATGGCTATTGGGTACCACGGGAGTTTCGGGATGTGTGCGAGTATGCGATTCCCGAGCATTTAAGTCAACTATTAGACCTACTGCTTTAGTCGGGTTTGCACACGGGAGGGCGGCGCGATTGTAGCAGACAGGGGGCGTTTAGCACACGCCCCTGTCCGGGGCGTGCTTCGGGTGTGGCGCAATCAATGCGACCGAGCGTCGCGCTGGGCCAACTGGGCGGCCTCGGTGAACTCATCCTCCGGCAGCGCCGGCAGCTCCTTGGCGCAGTAATCACTGCCCATGCGGGTCAGCGCACCACACATACCCTCCAGGCGTTCGTCCACGGCTTGCAAGTGGTCGAGCATCTGACCGATGGCACGGGCGACCGGGTCTGGCATGTCGCCGCTGACGCCATAGGCGTCGAAGCCGATCTTTTCCGCCATGGCCTTGCGCCGGGCTTCCAGCTCGGTGTCTTCGCTCTTGACGATGATCCGCCCCGGGATGCCAACCGCAGTGGCGCCAGCCGGCACCGCCTTGGTCACCACCGCATTGGAACCGATCTTGGCCCCGGCACCTACCGTGAAGGGCCCCAGCACCTTGGCCCCCGCCCCTACCACCACGCCGTTTTCCAGGGTGGGGTGGCGCTTGCCCTTGTTCCAGCTGGTACCGCCCAGGGTGACGCCTTGGTAGAGGGTGACATCGTCGCCGATCTCGGCCGTTTCACCGATGACGATGCCCATGCCATGGTCGATGAAGAAACGCCGGCCAATGGTGGCGCCGGGGTGGATCTCGATGCCGGTCAGCCAGCGCCCGAAGTTGGACACCAGCCGCGCCAGCCACTTGAAGTCGCGTTTCCACAGGGCATTGCCCAGGCGGTGCAGCCAGATGGCATGCATGCCCGGGTAGCAGGTCAGCACTTCGAAGGCGTTGCGGGCAGCCGGGTCACGGTGGAAAACGCTTTGAATATCTTCACGCAGGCGTTCGAACATCTGTCAGTCCTTCCGTTTATGCGGCTCGCCACGGACCACTTTCTGGGTCTCGGTGAGGATGCCGCGCAAAATGCTCATTTCCGAACGCTCGACCGCCACCCGACCATACAGCCTGCGCAAGCGCGGCATGAGGTGCTTGGGTTTCTCCGGGTCGAGGAAGCCGATACCCACCAGGGTTTTTTCCAGGTGGTCGTAGAACAGCTCCATTTCGTCCATGGTTGCCAACTCGTTGGCATCAACTTTTTCTACCTTGCCCGGCGCGGGCTCGGCCGCCAGCCATGCCATGCGCACCTCATAGGCAAGCACCTGCACGGCGGCGGCCAGGTTCAGCGAACTGAAGCCGGGGTTGGAGGGAATGTGCACGTGGAAGTGACATCGCTGCAGTTCTTCGTTGGTCAGCCCGGCGTGTTCACGCCCGAATACCAGGGCGACCTCCTCACCGGTGCCAGCGTGCTCCACGGCCTTGGCGCCGCAGTCACGGGGGCCGATCAGCGGCCAGGGGATACTGCGCTCACGGGCACTGGTGCCCATGACCAGGTTGCAGCCAACCAATGCCTGTTCGAGGCTGTCGACCACTACGGCGGCGCCCAGCACATCGTCGGCACCGGACGCGCGGGCACTGGCGTCCGCTGCCGGGAATTCCTTGGGCTGCACCAGCACCAGGCGCGTCAGGCCCATGTTTTTCATGGCACGCGCAGCGCCGCCGATGTTGCCGGGGTGGCTGGTATTGACCAGAACAACACGAATATTTTGCAGCAAGGTGTTGTGCTCACAGATGCAGAAATCAGGGCCATCGATCTTACAGAACCGACGGGCGTAACGCCAAGGAAGCGCATGTGACCCTTTTGCCGTCAAAGTTTTCTGCTAGAATGATCGGCTTTCTTCTTTAACATCTCCAGGTGACCCGCCCATGCAGCCTATGCTGAATATCGCCCTGCGCGCCGCTCGCAGCGCCAGTGAACTGATTTTCCGCTCCATCGAACGCCTGGATAGCATCAAGGTCGATGAGAAAGAGGCCAAGGACTACGTTTCCGAAGTCGATCGCGCTGCCGAGCAAAGCATCGTCAATGCCCTGCGCAAGGCCTACCCGAACCACTCCATCCAGGGCGAGGAAACCGGCCTGCACGCCGGCTCCGGCGAGGAAGGCAAGGATTACCTGTGGGTCATCGACCCGCTGGACGGCACCACCAACTTCCTGCGCGGCATCCCGCACTTTGCCGTCAGCATCGCCTGCAAGTACCGCGGCCGCCTGGAGCACGCCGTCATCGTCGACCCGGTTCGCCAGGAAGAATTCACCGCCAGCCGCGGCCGTGGCGCCCAGCTCAATGGCCGTCGCCTGCGGGTCAGCTCGCGCACCAGCCTTGATGGCGCCCTGCTGGGCACCGGCTTCCCGTTCCGTGACAGCCAAATGGCCGACCTGGACAACTACCTGGGTATGTTCCGCGCCCTCACCGGCCAGACTGCCGGCATCCGCCGCGCCGGCTCTGCCAGCCTGGACCTGGCCTACGTGGCCGCCGGCCGCTTCGATGCCTTCTGGGAATCGGGCCTGTCGGAATGGGACATGGCAGCAGGCGTGCTGCTGGTGCAGGAAGCTGGCGGCCTGGTGAGCGACTTCAACGGGGGCCACGACTTCCTCGAAAAAGGTCACATCGTTGCCGGCAACATCAAGTGCTTCAAGGCAGTACTGACGGCTATCCAGCCGCACCTGCCAGAGAGCATGAAGCGCTAAGCGCAGATCGCCGAAATGCAAAAAGCACCCCTCGGGGTGCTTTTTTGTGCCTGATAGCTTTGTGTAGCCTGAACCTGCCTATTCGCTAATAAACGCCCTCTAGCAGGAGAGGGTTTACCCACGAAGAGGCCAGCTCACGCCGCATCAATCACTGGCCAGCATCACTCAAAATCAACTTGCCGTTCTTGTCCAGCGGAATGGTCGAGCCGGGCTCGCGGTCCATCTTCACATGGCCGACCTGGTCGCCGATGGTGTACTTCACGTTATACCCCACCACCTTGTCACTGATGTCATTGACCGTGTTGCAGCGGGTTTGCGTGGTGGTGTAGGTGTCACGCTGCTGCATGCCTTCCTGCACCTTGTTGCCGGCATAACCGCCACCTACCGCACCGGCCACCGTCGCGATCTTCTTGCCGGTGCCGCCACCGATCTGGTTACCCAACAGGCCACCGGCCAGCGCACCCACCACAGTACCTGCAATCTGGTGCTGGTCTTTCACCGGGGCCTGACGGGTGACGGTAACGTCCTTGCACACTTCGCGCGGCGTCTTGACCTGCTGCTTGATCGGCTGCACGTCAGTGACCTGGGCATATTCAGGCCCTTTGTTCACCAAGCTGTAGGTCGCCACAGCACCTCCGGCGGTAACACCGACAGCACCCAGAACCGCACCCACCAGCATTGATTTATTCACGTGAACCTCCTGACCGTACTTACGGGGCTGTGCCCGCCTTCTCCCTGCCTTGGAGCAAAAAAAAGGGCGCGAGTTCAATACTCGCGCCCTTTTGCCTGCCCAACGGAAGGAAGATTCCGTTACGGGCGGTCGTCCACGCCCTCGGCCTTGGCCGGCGGGATCAGGTCTTCGCTGTTCAGGTTCAGCCAGATCAACACCACGTTGGCGATGTAGATCGACGAGTAAGTACCCGCCATCACACCGATGAACAGCGCCAACGAGAAGCCGAACAGGTTGTCGCCGCCGAAGAACAGCAGCGCAGCGATGGCCAGCAAGGTAGACACCGACGTGGCGATGGTACGCAGCAGGGTCTGGGTGGTGGACACGTTGATGTTCTCGATCAACGACGCCTTGCGCATCACCCGGAAGTTTTCACGTACCCGGTCGAATACCACGATGGTGTCGTTCAGCGAGTAACCGATGATCGCCAGCACGGCCGCCAGCACGGTCAGGTCGAAGGTGATCTGGAAGAACGACAGAATACCCAGGGTGACCACCACGTCGTGGATCAGCGAAATGATCGCACCCACGGCGAACTTCCACTGGAAGCGGAACGCCAGGTAGATGAGGATGCCGCCCAACGCCAGCAGCATGCCCATGCCACCCTGGTCGCGCAGCTCTTCACCCACTTGCGGCCCCACGAACTCGACGCGCTTGAGCGTGGCCGGGTTGTCCCCACCCGCCTTCTGCAGCGCGGCAGCCACCTTGTTGCCCAGTTGCGGGTCATCACCCGGCATGCGCACCAGCAGGTCGGTGGTGGCACCAAAGCTCTGCACGATGGCTTCATGGAAGCCAGAATCGTTCAGCTCGGCGCGCACCGCCTTCAGGTCAGCCGGGCGCTCGTAGGTCAGCTCGATCAGCGTACCGCCGGTGAAGTCCAGGCCGAAGTTAAGGCCTTTCTGCCACCAGCTGACCAATGCCAGCACGGTGAGGAGTACGGTAATGGCGAACGCGACATTGCGCACGCCCATGAAATTGATGGTTTTCATCGCAGCTCCCTCATACCCACAGCTTCTTGATGTCACGCCCGCCGCAGGTCAGGTTGACCATTGCACGGGTCACCATGACGGCGGTGAACATCGAGGTGAAAATCCCGAGGGACATGGTGACCGCAAAGCCCTTGACCGGGCCGGTACCCATGGCGAACAGGATGCCGCCTACCAGCAGGCTGGTCAGGTTGGCGTCGATGATCGCGGTATAGGCGCGGTTGAAACCTTCGTGAATGGCGCGCTGCACCGACATGCCGGCTTTGAGCTCTTCGCGGATACGCGAGAAGATCAGCACGTTGGCGTCCACCGCCATACCCATGGTCAACACGATACCGGCGATACCCGGCAGGGTCAGCGTGGCGCCCAGCAACGACATCAACGCCAGCAGCAGCACCATGTTGCCCGCCAAGGCGATGGTGGCGATCACGCCGAAGCCGCGGTAGATGGCGATGATGAACAGCGAGACGAACAACATGCCCCACAGCGACGCGTCGATGCCCTTGGTGATGTTGTCGGCACCCAGGCTTGGGCCAATGGTACGTTCTTCAGCGAAGTACATCGGCGCCGCCAGACCACCGGCGCGCAGCAGCAGTGCCAGTTCCGACGACTCACCCTGGCCGTTGAGGCCGGTGATGCGGAACTGGCTGCCCAGCGGCGACTGGATGGTCGCCAGGCTGATGATCTTTTTCTCTTCCTGGAAGCTCTGCACCGCGACGTCTTTCTCGACGCCGTCGACAGTTTGCTTGACGTAGCGGGTGATCGGTTTCTGCTCGATGAAGATCACCGCCATGCTGCGGCCCACGTTGCTACGCGTGGCGCGGCTCATCAGCTCGCCACCGTGGCCATCCAGGCGAATGTTCACCTGTGGGCGGCCGTGCTCGTCGAAGCTGGCCTGGGCATCGGTCACCTGGTCGCCGGTGATGATCAAGCCACGCTCGACAGGGGCAGAACGGCCACCTTCACGGAACTCGAACACCTCGGTGGTGGCCTTGGAAGCGCCTGGCTCGGCACCGAAGCGGAACTCCAGGTTGGCGGTTTTACCCAGGATACGCTTGGCTTCGGCAGTGTCCTGCACACCCGGCAGCTCGACCACGATACGGTTGGCGCCCTGGCGCTGTACCAGCGGCTCGGCGACACCCAGTTCGTTGACCCGGTTACGCACGGTGGTGAGGTTCTGCTTGATGGAGTATTCGCGGATTTCGGCGACCTTGGCCTGGGTAAGCGCCAGGCGCAGCACGGCGAGGTCGTTACGCTCGGTAGTGGTCAGGTCGAAATCGCTGAAATTCTTGCGTACCAGGGCACGTGCCTGTTCGCGGGTCGCGTCGTCGGAGAAGCCCAGCATGATGCCGCCATCCTGCTGCGGCAGGCTGCGGTAGCGTATGCGCTCCTTACGCAGCAAGGTCTTGACCTCGCCTTCGTAGACTTTCATGCGGGCGCTCATGGCCTTGTCCATGTCCACTTCCAGCAGGAAGTGCACACCACCGGACAGGTCCAGGCCCAGCTTCATCGGGCTGGCACCCAGGTTGCGCAGCCACGTCGGCGTGGTCTGGGCCAGGTTCAGGGCCACGACGTAATCATCGCCCAGCGCCTTGCGCACTACATCCTTGGCTGGCAGCTGGTCTTCCTGGTTGGTCAGGCGGATCAAGCCACTGCCCTTCTCACCCAGGCTGGTGCCTTTCACGGTGATCTTGGCATCGACCAGCGCTTTGCTGACGCGATCGAGGTCGACTTGGCTGACCTGCAGCGCCGAGCTGGCACCACTGATCTGTACAGCCGGATCATCCGGGTAGAGGTTGGGAGCGGAATAAATAAAACCGATCGCCAGTACCACCAGGATCAGTGCGTATTTCCACAGAGGGTATTTGTTCAGCATCACGCCGCCCGTTCAAGACGCGGGGCGCGTTGCGCGCCCCGACTGGAAAAATGAAACCGGTAACTCAGATAGCCTTGAGCGTACCTTTTGGCAGGGTGGCCGCAATGGCACCCTTCTGGAACTTCAGTTCGACAGTGTCGGACACTTCCAGCACCACGAAATCATCGGACACCTTGACGATCTTGCCGGCGATACCGCCGTTGGTGACAACTTCGTCACCTTTTTGCAAGTTGCCCAGCAGGTTCTTCTGCTCTTTGGCACGCTTGGCCTGCGGGCGCCAGATCATCAGGTAGAAGATGACCAGGAAGCCGACCAGGAAGATCCACTCGAAACCGGTGCCGGCAGGGCCAGCGGCAGGTGCAGCAGCGTCCGCGTACGCGGCGGGGATGAAGAAGCTCATTGGGCACTCCTAATGCAATGTTCTAATAATGGATGCAAACAGTCAGTCCAAGGGCGGCACAGGCAGCCCGCGCTTGGCGTAGAAGGCGTCGACAAAGGCGGCCAATTTACCCTGTTGAATAGCCTCGCGTAAACCGGCCATCAAGCGCTGGTAATGGCGCAAGTTGTGGATGGTATTCAGCATGCTGCTCAGCATTTCGCCGCACTTGTCCAAGTGGTGCAGATACGCGCGGGAGAAGTTGCTGCAGGTGTAGCAATCACAGGTCGGGTCCAGCGGCGATTCATCATGACGATGGAACGCGTTGCGGATCTTGATCACCCCTGTATCAACAAACAGATGGCCGTTACGTGCGTTACGCGTTGGCATCACGCAGTCGAACATGTCGACGCCGCGGCGCACACCCTCAACGAGATCTTCCGGTTTGCCTACCCCCATAAGGTAACGAGGTTTGTCAGCAGGCATCTGGCCTGGCAGGTAATCCAGCACCTTGATCATCTCGTGCTTGGGTTCGCCCACCGACAGGCCACCAATGGCCAGGCCGTCGAAACCAATGTTCTCCAGGCCTTCCAGCGAGCGCATGCGCAGGTCCTGGTACATGCCGCCCTGGACGATGCCGAACAGCGCCGCCGTATTGTCGGCGTGGGCATTCTTCGAACGCTGGGCCCAGCGCAGCGACAGCTCCATGGAGGTACGGGCAATGTCGTGCTCGGCCGGGTACGGGGTGCACTCGTCGAAGATCATCACCACGTCCGAGCCCAGGTCACGCTGCACCTGCATGGATTCTTCAGGGCCCATGAACACCTTGGAGCCGTCCACCGGCGAGGCGAAGGTCACGCCCTCTTCCTTGATCTTGCGCATGGCCCCCAGGCTGAACACCTGAAAACCACCGGAATCGGTAAGAATCGGGCCTTTCCACTGCATGAAGTCGTGCAGGCCGTTGTGCTTCTTGATCACCTCGGTGCCCGGGCGCAGCCACAGGTGGAAGGTGTTGCCCAGGATCATCTCGGCGCCGATCGCCTCGATGTCGCGGGGCAGCATGCCCTTGACCGTGCCATAGGTGCCCACCGGCATGAACGCCGGGGTTTCGACGGTGCCACGGGGGAAGGTGATGCGGCCCCGACGGGCCTTGCCGTCGGTGGCCAGCAGTTCGAAGGACATTCGACAGGTGCGACTCATGCTTGATCCTCGGGCCCGCGTGGCGCCGGATTGCGGGTGATGAACATGGCATCACCGTAACTGAAGAAGCGGTACCCCTGCTCGACCGCCGCCGCGTAGGCAGCCATGGTCTGGGGGTAGCCGGCAAAGGCCGAGACCAGCATCAGCAGCGTGGACTCGGGCAAGTGGAAATTGGTGACCAGGGCGTCTACCACATGGAACGGGCGGCCCGGGTAGATAAAGATGTCGGTGTCGCCGCTGAACGGCTTGAGCACGCCATCACGGGCTGCGCTTTCCAGCGAGCGCACGCTGGTGGTACCGACTGCGATTACCCGCCCGCCACGGGCGCGGCACGCCTCGATGGCATCGACCACATCCTGGCTCACTTCGAGCCACTCTTTATGCATGTGGTGGTCTTCGATGTTGTCCACCCGTACCGGCTGGAAGGTGCCGGCCCCTACGTGCAGGGTGACGAAGGCACGCTCTACGCCCATGGCGGCAATTTGCGCCAGCAGGGCCTCATCGAAGTGCAAGCCTGCAGTGGGCGCGGCAACGGCGCCGGCGCGCTCGGCATAGACGGTCTGGTAGCGCTCGCGGTCCGCGCCTTCGTCGGGGCGGTCGATGTAGGGCGGCAGGGGCATGTGGCCGACCCGGTCGAGCAGCGGTAGCACTTCTTCAGTGAAGCGCAGCTCGAACAACGTGTCGTGGCGGGCGACCATCTCGGCTTCACCGCCGCCCTCCAGCAAAATGACCGCCCCCACTTTGGGCGCTTTGCTGGCGCGCACATGGGCCAGCACACGGTGGCTGTCCAGCACCCGCTCCACCAGCATTTCGAGCTTGCCGCCCGACGCCTTCTGGCCGAACAGCCGTGCCGGAATGACCCGGGTGTTGTTGAACACCATCAGGTCGCCGGGGCGCAGGTATTCGAGCAGGTCGGGAAATTGCCGGTGCGCAAGCACACCGGTTGGCCCATCGAGCACCAGCAGACGGCTGCCATGGCGCTCGGCCAGCGGGTGGCGGGCGATCAGGGAATCAGGGAGTTCGAAGGAGAAATCGGCGACGCGCATGATGATGTTCGGTTCGGCAGGGCCGGGAAGTTTAGCCCAATGTGTGAAAATTGACCATGAAAGCCGATTGACCGACCAGCGGCACCTCTCTATACTGCGCGCCACGCCCTGATGGCGGAATTGGTAGACGCGGCGGATTCAAAATCCGTTTTCGAAAGGAGTGGGAGTTCGAGTCTCCCTCGGGGCACCAAAATCCGGAAAAAACCGACCTTGTGGTCGGTTTTTTTTTGCCCGCTCCACAGCCACACCCCTGCGCGGCCTCTGGCGCCAGGCTATTGATTTTCCCCCCGCACAACCATGCAGGAAGCCTATTGGCCAGTGGCCACACCAGTCCATAAGCTTACATTCGTCGGATATATGCCGAATGTATTGCTTCAGTAATGGCATTTAGCCATATTGCGGCACCCTTCCCTCTCACTTCCGTGTGAACCATGAAGACAATCGCGCCCTGCATGGCGGCAATGATGCTGCTCAGTGGGTGCAATGGAATGCCAACGTCCTACGTTTCAGACCCTGTCTACAGCCAAGCCTTCGTGGTCACCTCCGGTGCGCCGCTGCCCATGCTGCTGATGGCCAGCGCCATACAGTGGAACGACGATTACGCCGTCACTGCCAAGCACACCCCCTTCCTGCGCAACGTGGTGCACGAGGGCCTGGGGGATGTGGTGTTCTTCAAGCACAAGGCCAGCGCAGTGCCGCATTGGCGCCAGTACGTGCCAGGCGAAGCCGTTACGGCAGTGGGTTTCAACAGCCTGATGATGCCGGTGCAAGGCAAGGGCCATGCGCTCTCGTCGCTGGTGCGCCTGGATGGCACGCCCGGCAGCGTGTTTTATTCGGTGCACGATGGCCCGATCACCAAAGGCATGTCTGGCGGGCCAGTGTTCGCCGATGACGGCAATGTGGTTGGCATCAACGTCGCGATCATCCCCACCAGCGAGATCGACGCGGCCAAGCGGCCGGACCTGGCCGGCAAGGACCGGGTCAGCGTGTTCATGTCGTTCAGCGAAATCGACAAGGAATGGCGCCGCTACCAGTACCTGCTGGCACACAAGGCCAAGCCAGGGGCACCGGGGTCGGTGAAAGGCTACGTGGCCGTCGCGGCCAAGTCCTGATCAGGCCGGCTGCGGGGTGGCGGGCGCCAACATGATGCAGTTGCGCCCGGCATTCTTGGCGCCGTACAGGGCCATGTCCGCCGCATGCAGCCAGGCTTCGGCATTGGCCATATGCGGCTCATACGGCGCCACGCCAATGCTCAGGCTCAACGCCAATTCTGGCAGCGCCGGGTCGCGGAAGGCTTCCACCGCAAGGCGCAGGCGCTCCAGCACTTCACGCGCCTGGGCGGGGGTGGTTTCGGGCAGCATCACGCAGAACTCGTCACCGCCGTAGCGCGCTGCCGGGTCGCGCTTGCGCAGGTGCAGCGACAAGGTGGCACTGATGACCCGCAGGATCTTGTCGCCAACCAGGTGGCCATAACGGTCATTGACCTGCTTGAAATGGTCGACGTCGATCAGCGCCAGGCAATTGCCACCGCCACCGGCCTGGCAACGCTCGAATTCGCGCAGCAGCAACGCCTTCCACGCACCGTGGTTGCTCAGGCCGGTCAGCGCATCGGTCTGGCTGAGGCGGGCCAGGGCGCGCTTGTGTTTGCCAAGCTGAACGGTCACCTGATAACAGATCAGGCCAATGGCCATGGGGTAGATCAGCAGTATTGGCAGGCACGCCAGCATCTGCGCCTGGGTGGTGGCTGGGAACAGTGGCGGCCCATACAGCCACAGCCCCAACGCGATGCCGGCTGCCTGGGCTGCCAAGGTTTTGAACAGCATGTGCCAGCCGCCTGCAGCGATCTTGTCCATGGCGATCATCGACAGGATGATGACGCTGGGCAGTGGGTTGAGCCCCATCACGCCCGCCCAGCAGCCGCCGGCAAAGCCATCGAAGACCAGGTTGCGTTGCTCGGTGCGGAACGGTTCGCCGGAGCGGCGGGCAAGCTGATAGGCCAGGTGCGGCCAGACAAAGCCGTGGGCAAACAGCAGTGCCCACACCCAGCCGGCAGGCTGCAGGGGGAAGATGCCGATCAGCACACAAAAAAAACCGAGACCGGTACCGATGGCGCGGGGGGCATACATGCGTCTGGCGAAAGAAAGGCCTTTGCCTGTGCGCTGGTTCATGGCGGGGTACCGAAGGAGTGCTGCCCTGGAGATGCATCGGACGGGCCACGCAACGTGGGCATGGGCAGCCATTCGATACAAGGCATTGTGCCACTATCGAGCCGAGGCGGGCAAACCTGTTGGACGAAATGCGACGCAGGTGTGAGGGTGTGGCGCGAACATGGTTTGCAACACCAAGCCTGCGAACCTTCGCCACTGCCCGACGTCCCATCCAGCACACTGAAACGTTTGAGGTGCGCCATTTGAAAGACGTCATCATTCGCAAGTATCGCCTGGCAGTGAAGACCATTGGCTACATCGGCTGGTCACTGTTCTGGCTGCTGATCTGGGACGTGCTGGTCACCATTGATTTCATGCTGTTCTTCAACAGCAAGTTCACCTTGCCGCTGATCCCGCTGACCCTGCTAGGCTCGGCCCTGGTGGTGCTGGTGAGCTTTCGCAACAGCAGCGCCTACAACCGCTGGTGGGAGGCACGGACATTGTGGGGCGCCCTGGTGAACAGCTCGCGTAGCTTCGCCCGGCAGACGCTGACCTTGATCGATGACCCCGAAGACGGCCTCAACCCGGTCAAGGCTACCCTGCTGCGCCGGCACATTGCCTATGTGAACTGCCTGGCGGCCCAGCTGAGGGGCGAAAAATGCGCGGAGGAACTGGGCGCATTCATCCCCGAGGCGGAGTTCGAGCGGCGCACGCGCTCCAACAACTTCGCCAACGACATCGTCAGTGGCTCCGCTGCCCTGCTGGCACGTGAATACCAGGCTGGGCGCCTTGACAGCATTCGCCTGGCGCGCCTGGAGTCGACACTAGTGGACTTGTCCAATGCTCAGGGCGGCATGGAACGTATCGCCAATACGCCCCTGCCCTACCCCTACGTGTACTTTCCACGGCTGTTCATCACCCTGTTCTGCCTGATTGTGCCGGTGGGGTTGGTAGAATCGCTGGAATGGTTCACACCCCTGGCGTCTACCGTGGTGGGCTTCATGCTGCTGGCCATCGAGCGCATCGGCACCGACCTGCAGAGCCCGTTCCGCTTCAGCGAGCATCAGATCCAGATGGACACCATCTGCGAGACCATCGAGCGGAACCTGGAGTCGATGCAGCGCGGCGCGCAGTCCGCTGAGGCAGTGACTGCCTGATACTTTTTGCGCAACCGGGGTGGCGCAGGGCGAGCAGGGTAACCCCCACTCACCTGCCGCCACGCACATAACGCTGGCGCAACACATCGCTCAAGGCATCCACCACAAACACCAGCACCAGCATGCCCAGGATCACCGTGCTGGCCTGCGCCTCCTGGAACAGGCTGAGGGTGGTGTACAGCATCTGCCCCAACCCGCCCGCCCCAACGAACCCCAGCACGCTGGCCATGCGGATGTTGTTTTCCCAGCGGTACAGGCTGTACGCCAGCAGCTGCGGCCACAGGTTGGGCAAGGTGCCGAAGCAGAACGCAGCCACCTGGCTACCCCCCTGCAGCCGGATAGCCGCCGCGGGTTCCGGGGGGGCGTTTTCCAGCGCCTCGGCAAACAGCCGGCCCAACACCCCCGCCGTGTGCAGGGCCAAGGCCAGGGTACCGGCGTTGGGGCCTAGCCCTGCAGCCAGCACCGTCAGCGCCGCCCACACCAGTTCCGGGATGGCACGCAAAGCATTGAGCAGCAGCCGCGCCACCGCCTGCAACGGCCACCCGAAGCGGCCGGCTGCAGGCAGGGCCAGCAGAAGCCCCAGCACCACCGCCAGCAACGTGCCCATGCCCGACATGGCCAAGGTTTCCAGCGCACCGTAGGCAACCGCCCCCACATGCCCGGCGGACAGGTCCGGGTGCAGGAAACGCCCGGCGTACTCGCCCATCTGCCCCAGGCCGCCGTTACCTACCAGCGCCTGGAAATCCAAGCCGAGGTAGGCGAAAGACGCGACCACCGCCACCAAAATCGCCGCTACCAGCCCCAGGTTGATCAGCCGGTTCATGTCAGCCTCCAGCGCAACAGGCGGCTGAAACCGTCGGCCAACATGACCAGTACCAGGAATGTCAGCAGCATGCTCGCCACCTCGGCGCCAGCGAACATCCGCATCGACAGGTCGATCTGCTGGCCCAGGCCCCCTGCCCCCACAAAGCCCATCACCACTGAAGCGCGGATAGCGCATTCCCAACGGTAAACGGTGTACGACACCACCTCAGCGGCCGCATTGGGCAAGATGCCGTAGAAAAACGCGCTCAGCCGGCCCGCACCGGCATGCAGCAGCGCGTGGGCCGGCCGCTGGTCCACCGATTCGAAAATCTCGGCATAGACCTTGCCCAGCATGCCGCTGTAGGTAATAGCGATAGCCAGCACCCCCGCCGTCGGCCCCAAACCCACTGCCCGTACGAACAACAGCGCCCAGACAATTTCCGGCACGCTGCGCAGAAAGATCAGCACTCCACGCACCGGCATGCGCACCCAGCGCGACCACCCGGCCCCGCGCCCATTGCTGGAAGCGGCGCGTAGCGACAGTGCCCGGCTGGCCATTAACGCTGCCGGTGCTGCAAGCAACAGTGCCAGGGCCATACCGGCAGTGGCGACAGCCAAGGTCTGCAGGGTGGCGTCCAGCAGCAGTGCCATGAACTGCACATCATGGGTGGGCGGCCAGAACGCAGCCGTAAAGCTGGCGATCTGCTGACGGTTTTCCGCCTGCAGTAGCACGCTGGGGTTGAGTTCACTCAGCTGGATGCCGGGCCACAGCACCACCAAAGCCAGCAGGCCAAGCAGCAAACGCGGCAGCAATGCAGGGTCGCGCGCATCAGCCTTCAACATCGAGGCATCTGCACAGAAAAGGGTGCTGGCTGGTCAGGCGCCGGCGCCAAGTGCTCGTTGGCGTACAAGTCATTGAGCAGTTGTTCGCTGACCGCTTCGGCCGGGCAGTCGAACAGCACGTGGCCATCGCGGATGCCAATCACCCGCGGGAAGTGCGCCAGTGCAAGTTCCACGGCATGCAGGCTCGCCACCAGCGTCACGCCGTTGGCCTGGGCATGGCGGTTGAGCAAGGCCAGGCTGTGGTCGGCCAGCACCGGGTCCATCGCCGACACCGGTTCATCGGCCAGCAGCAGCCGGGGTTGCTGGTACAGGGCGCGGGCAATGCCTACCCGCTGCAACTGCCCGCCTGACAATTGCCCGCACTGCACGAACAGTTTGTCAGCCAGGCCCAGTTCGGCCAGCACCCGGCGTGCACCGGAGATATCACTGGGGTACAGCAGGTTGAACAAACCCCGCAGCACGCCCCATTGACCGAGGCGACCGGCGAGTACGGCCGTGACCACGCGCTGGCGAGGTGGCAGCGGCGGCGCCTGGTGCACCAAACCCACCTGGGCGCGCAGGCGTTGGCGCGCCCTGGCAGACAGCGCCCAAGGCTGCTCGCCGAGCACGTGCAGGCTACCGCTGCTGGGCGGCACCGCAGAGGCCATCAGGTGCAGCAAGCTGGACTTGCCGGCACCCGAGGGGCCAATGATGGCCACCCGCTCACCTTGCCGGATTGCCAGGCTTACGCCGTCCAGCGCCCGCACTGCGGCGTGCCGCAAGCCGGCGCCGTGCAGTTGCACTGCCAGCGCCGAAGTCGTAGCCGCCATCACTTGAGCAGGCCGGCCTCGCGGGCAGCCTGTTCGGTGCCCTGGTAGTTTTCAGGTTTGGTCTCGATGAAGCGGCTCGCGGCCTGCAGGTCCAGAATGGCCTTCTGCTCGGGGTTGGCCGGGTCCAGGTCGAGGAAGGCCTGCTTGATCTTCTGCTTGAGCGCAGGGTCCATGTTGCCGCGCACCGTCCAGTTGTAGTCGAAGTAGGTCGGCGTGGTAGCGAACACACGGACCTTGCTGGTATCCACCTTGCCGGCATCCACCAGCTTCTGCCACACGCTGGCGTTCAGCACGCCGCCGTCCACCTTGCCCGCCTGCACCCAGGCCACGGTGGCGTCGTGGGCACCGGAATAGGCCACCCGGCTGAAGTAGCCCTCGGGCTTGATGTTGTCCTGCTTGAGCATGAAGTAGCGCGGCATCAGGCTGCCGGAGGTGGAGGAAATGGAGCCGAAGGCAAAGGATTTGCCCTTGAGGTCGGCCAGGCTCTTCACGTCAGGGTTGGCAGTGATGAACTTGGACGTGAACTGGGCATCTTGCTCACGCTGCACCAGCGGGGTGGCGGTCGGGTCCTTGAGGTGTACCTGGACAAAGGTGAAACCGCCCAGCCAGGCGAGGTCCAGCCGGTCGGATGCCAGCGACTCGACAACGGCCGGGTAGTCGGCCACGGGGACGAACTTCACGTCCATGCCCAACTGCTTGCTCAGGTACTCGCCCAACGGCTTGAACTTGCGCTGCAGTTCGGTTGGCGCTTCATCCGGGATGGCGCTGACGCGCAGGGTTTCCGCCGCCTGGGCGACAACAGTGCAGCAGGACAGCACAAGGCCGGCGGCGAGCGCCAGGGGACGTTTGAGCATGGGTATTCTCCAGTTGAGGGGCGAGCGGCCGCCCAACGGATTATAAGAGGCCCGGGCTCAAAGGCCAGCTTTGCTACAATCGCGCCATACATTGAGCTGCCGAGGTGCACATGAGCGAGCCGATTCGCCTGACCCAGTACAGCCATGGCGCCGGCTGTGGCTGCAAGATCTCCCCCAAGGTGCTGGACGTGATCCTTGCCGAAAGCGGCGCCCAGGCGCTGGACCCCAAGCTGTGGGTGGGCAATGCCTCGCGCGACGATGCGGCGGTGTACGCGCTGGACGATGAGCATGGCGTGGTGTCGACCACCGACTTCTTCATGCCGATCGTCGATGACCCGTACGATTTCGGGCGCATTGCAGCCACCAACGCCATCAGCGATATCTACGCCATGGGCGGCGACCCGTTGATGGCCATCGCCATTCTTGGCTGGCCGGTCAACGTGCTGCCGCCAGAAGTCGCCCGCGAAGTCATTCGCGGGGGCCGTGCAGTGTGTGCCGAAGCGGGCATTCCGTTGGCCGGCGGGCACTCCATAGACGCGCCCGAGCCCATTTTCGGCCTGGCCGTCACCGGCGTGGTCAGCAAACGCCACCTCAAGCGCAACGACACCGCCACGGCAGGTTGCCGCCTTTACCTGACCAAGCCGCTGGGCATCGGCATCCTCACCACCGCCGAGAAAAAAGCCAAGCTGCGCGATCAGGACCGGGGCCTGGCCCGTGACTGGATGTGTACCCTCAACACCGCAGGCAGCCGTTTCGGCAAGCTCGACAGTGTGAAGGCCATGACCGACGTCACCGGGTTCGGCCTGCTTGGCCACCTGGTGGAGCTGGCAGAAGGCAGCGGCCTCACGGCGCACCTGGACTACGCCGCTGTTCCACGCCTGCCTGGCGTCGAGCACTACCTGGCCGAAGGCTGCATCCCGGGCGGCACCCTGCGCAATTTCGAAAGCTATGGGCACAAGCTGGGCACCCTCAGCGACGAGCAGAAGCACCTGCTATGCGACCCACAAACTAGCGGTGGCCTGCTGGTGGCGGTCAGCCCTGAAGGTGAAGCAGCGTTTCTCTCCGTAGCCTCCGAGCTGGGCCTGCAGCTGTCGCCCATCGGCAGCCTGGTAGCGCGACAGAGCCACGCAGTCGAGGTCATTTGATGCGCCCCGACTGCACTGACTTCCGTCAGCTTTTCCTGAACGACGTGCCGATGATGGACATGCGCGCCCCCATCGAATTCACCAAAGGCGCCTTCCCCGGCGTGGTCAACCTGCCGCTGATGAACGACCAGGAGCGGCAGAAGGTCGGCACCTGCTTCAAACAGCAGGGCCAGGCCGCCGCCATCGAGCTGGGCCACCGCCTGGTGGGGGGTGACACCAAGCAGGCGCGCATGGAAGCCTGGGTGGCGTTCACCCAGGCTCACCCTGAAGGCTACCTGTACTGTTTCAGGGGCGGCCTGCGTTCGCAGATCGTTCAGGGCTGGCTACGTGATGAGGCCGGTATCCGCTACCCTCGCATCACCGGCGGCTACAAGGCCCTGCGTACCTACCTGCTGGAGACTACCCAGCAAGCCGTTGCCCAGTGCGGCTTCGTGCTGCTGGGTGGCCTGACCGGCACCGGCAAAACCGATGTACTGCACCAACTGGACAACGTGCTGGACCTGGAAGGCCACGCCAACCACCGCGGCTCCAGCTTCGGCAAGCGCGCCACCGCGCAACCGGCGCAGATCGACTTCGAAAACCAACTGGCCATCGACGTGCTGAAAAAACGCGCCCGTGGGGTCAGCCAGTTCGTGCTGGAAGACGAAGGCCGTATCGTGGGCAGCTGCACGGTCCCGTTGGAGCTCTACCAGGGCATGCAGCAGTACCCGATGGTGTGGCTGGAAGACAGCTTCGACGGCCGGGTGGAGCGGATACTGCGTGACTATGTGATCGACCTGAGCGCCGAGTTCGTGGCACTGCATGGCCACGCGGCGGGGTTACAGTTGTTCGCCCAGCGGATGCTGCAGAGCATGGCCAATATCTACAAGCGCCTGGGCGGCGAGCGCCATCAACGGCTTGCGGCGCTGCTCGCCCAGGCACTGGATGAGCAGCAGCGCAGCGGCGCGGTGGATCTGCACCGGGGCTGGATCGAGGGGTTGCTCAGCGAGTACTACGACCCGATGTACGCCTACCAGCGGGACGCCAAAGCCGAGCGTATCGAGTTTGCCGGCAACGCCCTGGAAGTGCGCGAGTACCTCAAGGCACGGGCGCAGCGGCATCAGGCGCCGCGCCTGTAACCCAAGCCGTCATTGCCCGGGGCTGAGTACGCGCTCCAGCTCCGCGGCACGGTCGCGGGTCATGTCCATCAGGCAGGTGCCGCCTTCCAGCTGGGCCATGGTGCCGCCACTGGCCTGCCGGTGGAACTGGCAGTTGCCATCGCGGTAGGCCAGCCACTTGCGTTGTACATCGCGCAGGCTTTTCTGCTGATCGGCGGCCAGCTTGCCCATCAGGCGTTTGTACACCGCGTTCAGGCGCTGGTCCTGCACCTGGGTTTCCGCCTTCAGGCATTCGCTCATGGCGACGGTGCTGGAGGCTTTGTCCATGCACTGCCCATAGGCCGGCGAATGGTCGTCGGCCATGGCCAGCGGCAGGGTACAGGCCAAGGCGATGCCCGCCAGATAATGCTTGATCATGCAAACGCTCCTTGTGGTCGTTACAGAGTCTGAGGCTGCTCCGGCGGCATCAGCACCTTGCCGGGTTCGAAGCGCAAAGACGGCATCTGGGTGGCGGCATACAACGTCACCGCCAGTGCCGCGATGAGGGCTACATCCGCCCAGTTCCAGCCTGGCATATCGGCGGCGCAGCGCGCTTTCATGCAGTGCCAGGCCTGGCCCAGGCAGAACACGCCGATCGCCGCCAGCCACAGGTAAAACCCGGCGGCAAAGCCGGCCAGGTCGTGGAATTCATAGCTCTGGTTGTCGGGCAGGCGGTCGATACCGAAGCTGCTACCCGCCAGGTACAAGGCGCCCAGCCCTGCCAGCAACGCAAACCGGCGCAGGCGACGGTGGGCCAGAATGGCCAGGGCCAGCAGTGGGTTGGCGAACCACTGGTGCAGACCGAACGGCAAGCCCCATGGCCCGTACAACAGCATCTGCAAGGCCGGCATGTGGCGACCGCCTGCCATCAGCGCGCCGTCAAAAAACAGCGCGGCCAAGTACAGCAGCAAACTGATGCTCAGGTAGAAAGCGGGCAAGGGGCACCTGGAGAGTTCGGGACAAGGAGTGACCTTAACCCATGCCCGGCCCGCCCTCCAAACACCGGGTACAAAGCATCAGGCAACTGGCGGCTCCAGCAGCAGGCCGTAAATGCCGGAGTCCGACAACTCACCCGCTACGCACCAACGGGCGCGCAATGTACCTTCAAGCACGAAACCCTGGCGCTCCAACGTGCGCGCCGAGCCTTGGTTGCGTGGGTCGATCTCCCCTTCCAGGCGGCGCAAGTGCAGGGTGTTGGCGATATAGTCGATGAAGCAGGTCAACGCCTCATCCATGTAGCCGCGCCCCTGCACGGCGCTGGCCAGGCAGTAACCGATCTCGCCACGGCGGGAAACATCGTCGATGTTGAACAGCTGCACCATGCCGATCAGCTCGCCATTGTCGCGGCGGTACATGCCGAGCTTCAGTTGCTCGCCACGGGTGTAGGCTTCGCGGTCGGCGGCCAGGGCACTTTCTGCCTCAGCCAGGTTGTGCCAGGGTGCATGATGCCAATAGCGCATGACCTCGGGGTCGGCCATGATCTTCAACCACTGCGCAGCGTCGGCATGGCGCATGGGGCGCAGTTGCAGCCGCGGGCTGTCGAGGCAGAGGTCACTGGGGAAACTGCGGGGTGGGGTCACGCCGGATCTCCTGTCCATTGCGGGGAGATGACAGTTTACCTACATGTTGGGTGGAAGGCGCCTGACTTACATTATTGCCCGAGGCAACAGTTGGGACGCCCAACCAGGCGGCCGCGCTAGTGTGTTACAGGCATGACTGGCCCGAAACAAGCGTAGGAGCGAGCGCAGCTCGCGATGCGCCGCGCGGGCGGCGCTCGGCCTCACAGGCGGAAAAAACCTCAAGGCGGCCACCTGTAAGCCCCCCACCCGTTTACCCGCAAACCGGTCAGCGTCGTGGCCTAGGCAGATCGCGTGATGGCAACCAAGGGCATGACGTGATTGTTGCGGTGGCGCGCAGATCGAGCGCCGCCCGCGCGGCGCATCGCGAGCTTTGCTCGCTCCTACGTTTGTTTCGGGCCAATGCGGCCTGTGCCAGCGTACACGACGCTTTTAGTGCATGCCGAAAGAGCAGCAAGGATGACCGGCCACCTCAGCCTCAAGCCACCTCAGCCCCATCATCCGGCCAGTGCGGCTCGTTGGCCCCAGGCGGGGTCAATGGCGGCAGGCCGTAGGCCGCTCGCGCTGCGTCGCAGCTGGGGTTGTGCACGCCACCCTCCCAGGACGCATCGAACTCACGGCACGGGCTGGAGCGGTTTTCATAGATGGTGCACGCCACCTCCTGCCCGATCTCACCTTTCAGGCTGATGCAGCGGCACGGCTTGGCATCAGTGCCGATCATGGCGACGCGGGTGGGGTTGATCTGCACCACCAGGTCGTCCGGCACAAGGCCCCCGGAAGACTGGCACTCACCCCAGAAGAAGGACACACGGAAGTACCCGCAGCAAGCGCCGCAGTCAAGGCAAGGGTTATATTCGGACATGATGGCACGGAGGGAAGGTTGTTGTTATCGGGCTGAGCCCGCGGCGCCATTCTCAGTCCAAGCAGGGGTGGCTGAATAGAGGGGGGATGCAAAAATAATTGCCGTCCATCGCCATGCCTGCGTGGCGACAGGGGCAGGCCCTGTCGCGCGGGCACTCAGCACAGCGCCTTGTAGGTATTCACGTCACACTGCTGCCGCCCTAGCCCCTCGGTGGGCTCGTAGCCATCGCCGCACACCTGGCTGAAACCCGTCTGCCTGCTCCCCTCGTGCACCAGCCGGTCGTGCTGGCTGCCCTCGGTGAGCACGGTGTAAGACACCCGGCGCATGTCCTGGTACTGGCCCTCACGCGCAGCGATCGCCTGGTGGTACTCCATCACCTGGGCATCGCTGAGCCCCAGCCGGTCGGCAAGCTCAACCCCCCAGCGCGCCAGGCACACCTCGGCGTAATGCCGCACGATCAGCCCTGGCTCCACCAGCAGCTTGCCCACCCCCGCGCCGTCGATGGAGGCATTGCCCACCAGCGTGGCATGGCGCCCTGGCATAGGGTAGATGCAGATCCGCGTCCCCTCCTCCACCGACGGGATCACGCAGGCAAAGCCTTTGGAGCGCTCGTCCCTGGAGTAGAACCCCACGTACTCGCGCACATTGCTGCCCAAGGCAACCCGTTCACGCTGAACGTTCCCCACGCCCGGCACCGGGTCGATGGCAAAGATGTTTACCGGGATGTCCCGCAGCACAGGGTCCTGAGCCATGGCATTAGCCAGCATGTGGCAGCTGATGCCGCCACGGCTCCAGCCCACCAGGTTGACCTGGGTGGGCAGGCGCGGCTTGCGGAACATGCCGATGATGCGCTCCTGAAGTTCCTGGGGCGTCGGGTGACGATCGCCATAATCGTAGGTGCGCCAGAACCAGGATGCCGTGGAGGCCACCTCGGGCACCGGTACGCCGGCATTTTTCAGCCGCTCGTAGTCGGCTTCGCTGAGCTTGGTGCGTTGCCAGTTGCTTTCGCCCTTGATCACCTGCAGCACATGGTTGACGTTCTCCTCCCAGCCACGCCCGAACAACTGGCCGGTCCAGTTGAAGTAGCCGCCGGGCTCAACGAACAGTTGGTCATCCTGAAGGTTGCCGCTGCCGGGGCCGTCCACGGCGATCCAGTGGGCGAACTCGCGGCCCTGATCATTGTTGGCCAGCGTTGAAACCAGTTCGCCATTCCAGAAGTTGGGGTTTGCGTCGTCGAAGCGGTGCGAGCCGGTGCCGCAGAAGTAGGCGGTAAATACACTCATTGGAGGGTCTCTGTGGGGAGAAATGAGTGGTGAAGATAGAGGTGGCAGTATGCGGGGAGCAGGCGGAAGCGGACCCCGTAGTTTTCAGTGGGGCCGCGATGCGGCCCCGAGGGCTTTACGCGCGAGGCGCGCTGTCGGCACGGAACATCTGGCGGATGCCGCGTATGGCCTGGCGAATGCGGTCTTGGTTCTCGATCAGCGCGAAGCGCACATGGTCGTCACCGTAGTCGCCAAAACCGATACCCGGCGACACGCACACCTTGGCCTCGGCCAACAGTTTCTTGGCAAACTCCAGCGACCCCAGGTGCGCATACTGCGGCGGAATCTTGGCCCACACGTACATCGACGCCTTGGGGTTCTCGACCATCCAGCCCAGCTCGTGCAGCCCCTTCACCAGCAGGTTGCGGCGCTGGCGGTACTGCTCGGCAATATCACGCACACACTGCTGGTCACCTTCCAACGCGGCGATGGCCGCTACCTGCAGGGGGGTGAAGGTGCCGTAGTCGTGGTAGCTCTTGATGCGCGCCAGGGCGTTGACCAGTTCCGGGTTGCCGACCATGAAGCCGATACGCCAGCCGGCCATGTTATAGCTCTTGGACAGCGTGAAAAACTCCACTGCAACGTCCTTGGCGCCCGGCACCTGCATAATCGACGGGGCCTTCCAGCCGTCGTAGACGATGTCGGCATAGGCCAGGTCATGCACCACCAGCACCCCGTACTGCTTGGCCAGGGCCACCACCCGCTCGAAGAAGTCCAGCTCCACGCACTGGGCGGTCGGGTTGGACGGGAAACCCAGGATCATCATCTTGGGCTTGGGGATCGACTCACGGATGGCCCGTTCCAGCTCGTTGAAGAAGTCCACCCCCGGCACCAACGGCACGGAGCGTACCTGCGCACCGGCAATAACCGCCCCGTAGATGTGGATGGGGTAGCTGGGGTTGGGCACCAGCACCGTGTCGCCCTGGTCGAGCGTGGCCAGCATCAGGTGGGCAAGGCCTTCTTTGGAACCAATGGTGACGATGGCTTCGTCTTCGGGGTCGATATCGACCTCGTAGCGTTCCTTGTACCAGTTGGAAATGGCCCGGCGCAGCCGCGGGATGCCGCGGGAGGTGGAATAGCCATGGGTGTCCTCACGCTGGGCGACCTGTACCAGCTTCTCGACGATATGCGGGGGGGTGGCACCGTCAGGGTTGCCCATGCTGAGGTCGATGATGTCCTCGCCGCGGCGGCGGGCAGCCATCTTGAGTTCGGCAGTGATGTTGAAGACGTAAGGGGGGAGACGATCAATGCGCGCAAAACGGCGCGGCGAACCTGGGTTGGCCATGGTTTCCTCTGAGACGTAAGCGCCCGGAACCGTCCGAGCGACGTTGGCCGCATGGGGCGGCCTGAAACAGAAGATAGTGCCGATATGGGCGACCTGTAAAGGGCAATACCCTGTTTTTTATTATTTATTTAGATGCATTGTTGGAAAAGCAAGGCAGAGTAATTGCAACCACCGGCTTATGACTGAAATAAAAAACCCCGGCGCAAAGGCCGGGGCTTTTCGTAAAGCAGGCAGCAATTTCAGCGTGCGTAAGTCATCAGCACATCGGCCGCAGTCTGGCTGTCCACCCCCATCATCAAGCTCAAGGCCATGACGGTGAGAATGGAGAAGCCAAATACCTTGCGGGCCCACTTGCTGTCATCTTCAGCCTTGTAGCCACCCCAGGCCATGTACAGCCAGTACAGGCCCATGCCAGCTGCAACAGCCAGATAAGCGAGGCCGGCGTAGCCGCCCAGGGTAAGCATCAACGTGGCCAGCAGGAAGGCCAGCACGTACAGCACGATCTGCTTCTTCGCCGCAAGCACACCACGCGCCACCGGCAGTACCGGAATGTTGGCGGCGCTGTAGTCCTTGAAGCGGAAGATGGCGATGGCGAAGCTGTGTGGCATCTGCCAAAGGCTGAACATCACCAGCAGGGTGACCGCAGCCAGGTCGAAGCTGTTGCTCACGGCGCAGTAACCGATCACCGGTGGCATGGCACCGGACAGGCTGCCAACCAAGGTGCCGTGCACCGACTTGCGCTTGAGCCACAGGCTGTAGAAGCCGACGTACACAACAAAGCCAACCAGCGCGCAGAACGCGGACAGAGGGTTGGCTTGCACGTACAGCAAGCTGAAACCCGCCACCCCGAGCAGGGTGGCGTAAATCAGCGCGAGGGGCAGCGACATGCCGCCCTGGACCATGACGCGGTTCTTGGTGCGCTCCATCTTCTGGTCGATGTCGCGGTCGATGCAGTTGTTGAACACACAACCGGACGCCACCACCAGAGAAGTGCCCACAATGACCGCCAGGAGCAGGGCGAAGTCCACATGGCCCTTCGCGGCAAGGAAGAAACCGCCTGCCACGGAAAGCACGTTACCGAAAATGATCCCCGGTTTGGTGATTTGGATAAAGTGCTTAACGGACATGCAGTCTTACCTCACTTGGCCAGCATTTCGAAGTGGATGCTGAACATGATCCACAGCGACAGGCCAACCAGCAGTGCGATCACCAACGTGGTGAACAGGAACGTCGATACGTTGTTGCGCTGCTCTTTCGAGCGGTCCATGTGCAGGAAGTATACAAGGTGTACAACAACCTGGATCACGGCCATGGCCACAACGATCAGAACGGTCAGGTTCTTCGGCAGGCTTGGGTACATCACCAGGCCGAACGGAATCGCGGTCAGGATGATCGACAGGACGAAGCCGATCATGTACGACTTCACGCTGCCGTGGCCACCCTCGTGATGAGTGTCGTGTGCGTTAGCCATTACAGAACTCCCAGCAGGTAGACGACGGTGAATACGCAGATCCAGACCACGTCCAGGAAGTGCCAGAACAGGCTCAGGCAGCTCATGCGGGTCTTGGCGGTCGGCGTGATGCCGTGTTTGTTGATCTGGTACATCATGATTGCCATCCAGATCAGGCCGGCAGTCACGTGCAGGCCGTGGGTACCTACCAGGGCGAAGAAGCCCGACAGGAAACCACTGCGCTGCGGGCCGAAGCCCTCGCCGATCAGGTGATGGAACTCATAGATTTCCATCGCGATGAAGCCTGCACCGAACAGGAAGGTCACAGCCAACCAGCCCAGTACGCCCGACTTGCTGCCAGCGAACATCTTCAGCATGGCGAAGCCGAAGGTGATCGAGGACAGCAGCAGGAACAGCGTTTCTACCGCTACGAAATCGAGCTGGAAGATGTCATGACCCGACGGGCCGCCGGCAAAACTGCCGGACAGCACCGCGTAGGTGGCGAAGAGCGACGCAAACAGGATGCAGTCGGTCATCAGGTACAGCCAGAAGCCCAGTACGGTCATCTGGCCCGAGTCGTGATGGTGATCGTCGTGCCCATGGTCATGACCATGAGCACCGTGCATTACTTGACTGGACATTGATTACACCCGCTCAAACGATTCGACACGTGCGCCGGCAGGCAGAGCACCTGCTTTGGCCAGCGCTTGCATGCGCTCGCCTTCGATGCGCGCCACTTCTTCGGCCGGAACCATGAAGCCCTGGTCGTCACGCGCAGCGTGGCGAACGAAGACAGCGATGGTTGCAACCAGGCTTGCGCCGACCAGCCACCAGATGTGCCAGATGAACGCGAAGCCGAAGATGGTCAGGAACAGGCCCATGAACAAACCGGTAGAGGTGTTGCTCGGCATGTGGATCGCTTCGTACTTGGCCGGCACCTTGTAGGCAACACCGTCTTCCTTGGCTTCGTGCCAGGCGTCCAGGCCAACCTTCTCAGGCATGTGGGCGAAGTTGTAGAACGGAGGTGGCGACGAAGTCGACCATTCCAGCGTACGGCCGCCCCATGGGTCGCCGGTGACGTCCATGTTCTGGTGACGGTCGCGAACCGATACGTACAGCTGGATCAGCTGGCAGGCGATACCGAACAGGATCAGCACGGCGCCGACCACGGCTACGTACAGGTAGGGTTCCCACAGCGGGTTGTCGGAGTGGTTCAGACGACGGGTCATACCCATGAAGCCCAGGGCATACAGCGGCATGAACGCAACGTAGAAGCCCGAGATCCAGAACCAGAAGGCAGCTTTGCCCCACTTCTCGTTCAGGGTGAAACCAAAGGCTTTCGGGAACCAGTAGGCGAAGCCGGCGATATAGCCGAATACCGCACCACCGATGATCACGTTGTGGAAGTGAGCGATCACGAACAGGCTGTTGTGCAGCACGAAGTCAGCACCTGGAACTGCCAGCAGAACGCCGGTCATGCCACCGATGGAGAAGGTGATCATGAAGCCCAGGGTCCAGAGAATCGGCGCGGTGAAGCGCAGGCGGCCCTGGTAGATGGTGAACAGCCAGTTGAACAGCTTCACACCGGTCGGAATGGAGATCAGCATCGTCGCCAGGCCGAAGAAGGTGTTGACGCTGGCGCCGGCACCCATGGTGAAGAAGTGGTGCAGCCAGACCGCAAAGCCCAGAATTGCAATGGCACCCGATGCGTAGATCATCGCGTGGTGGCCAAACAGGCGCTTGCCGGCAAACGTCGAGGTCACTTCCGAGAACACGCCGAAGGCCGGCAGGATCAGGATGTAAACCTCAGGGTGACCCCAGGCCCAGAACAGGTTGACGTACATCATCGGGTTCCCACCAAGCTCGTTGGTGAAAATGTGGAAGTCCAGATAACGGTCAACAGTCAGCAGTGCCAATGCAGCGGTCAGAATCGGGAACGAAGCAACGATCAGCACGTTGGCCCAGGTGCAGGTCCAGGTGAAGATCGGCATGTCCATCAGCTTCATGCCAGGTGCGCGCATCTTCATCACGGTGACGAGGAAGTTCACACCCGTTAGTGTCGTACCCAACCCTGAGAGCTGTAGCGCCCAGATGTAATAGTCGACACCCACCCCAGGGCTGTACTGGATGCCCGCCAGCGGCGGATAGGCAACCCAACCGGTCTTGGCGAATTCACCAACACCCAGCGAGATGTTCACCAGCAGCACGCCTGCCAGCAGCAGGTAGAAGCTCAGGGAGTTCAGGAACGGGAAGGCAACGTCACGTGCACCGATCTGCAGAGGAACCGCGAGGTTCATCAGGCCGGTGAAGAACGGCATCGCCATGAAGATGATCATGATCACACCGTGAGCGGTGAAGATCTGGTCATAGTGTTCAGGCGGCAGGTAGCCTTCGGAGCCACCGGTAGCGGCAGCCAGCTGGGTACGCATCATGATGGCGTCGGCAAAGCCGCGCAGCAGCATGACCATCGCGACGATGATGTACATCACCCCGATTTTCTTGTGGTCGACAGTCGTCAACCACTCAGTCCACAAGTAGGACCACTTGCGGAAGTAGGTGACAGCACCGACGACAGCGATACCACCGAGCGCGATCATGGCGAGTGTCACCATGACTATCGGCTCGTGATAGGGTATCGCCTCCAGGGTTAATTTACCGAACATCTCTTACTCCTCTGCACCGGCAGCTGGTTGCGTACTCGATTCCACACCCTTGGTTGTGGCCAGGTCTTTGCTGCCTGCTTCTTCGTGGCTACGGCCGCGGTTCATGCCTTCGTACTTGTCGACGATCAGCTGGAACTGCTCTGGCGAAGCCTCGCTATACAGCTCGACTGGGTTGTTTTCGCTTGGTTTGGCCAAGGCGTCGTAGGTGGCCTTGTCCAGCTTCTTCGGCGACTGCTTGACCTCGGCGACCCACTTGTCGAAGTCTTCCTGGGTCGTGGCAGTAGCCTTGAATTTCATGCCGGTGAAGCCAGCACCGCTGTAGTTGGCGCTGATACCGTCGAACACGCCGTTTTCGTTGGCGATCAGGTGCAGCTTGGTGGTCATGCCCGCCATGGCGTAGATCTGGCCACCCAGGCCCGGGATGAAGAAGGAGTTCATCACGGCGTCGGAGGTGACGCGGAAGTTGACCGGGGTATTGGCCGGGAAGACGATCTTGTTGACCGTGGCAATGCCTTGTTCCGGGTAGATGAACAGCCACTTCCAGTCCAGCGCGATTACGTCGATCTGTACCGGCTTGACGTCGGAGTCCAGCGGGCGATACGGGTCGAGCTTGTGGGTGGACTTGTAGGTCACATAGCCCAGCACGATGATGATCAGAATCGGGATGATCCAGACGGCAGCCTCGATCTTGCTCGAGTGCGACCAGTCAGGGGTGTAGGTGGCAGCCTTGTTGGACGCGCGATACTTCCAGGCGAAGACCACGGTCATGATGATGACCGGCACTACGACCAGCAGCATCAGGCCGATCGCAATGAGGATCAGGTTCTTTTGCTCAATGCCGACCTGGCCCTTCGGGTCGAGCAGGGTCCAGTTGCACCCACTGAGTAAAAGCATGCCTAAAAAGGGCAATATGCCAAACAGTCTGGGGTAACGCTTTTTACTCATCTCACGACCTCTAGATCAGCTTGCTTCAATGCAATTTGTGTTTTGGTAGCCAGCACTTCGTCCTGCCAAGTGAGGCATGTTGCGCCCGTACCCGCCCCTGCCTGGGCCCGACTGCAGGACCTTGGCGTGAAGCGGGTTAGTGGTGCTTTTGGTTTCGTAGGCAACAGGCCTGTACAGCAGACCAAGTCCATTTGGTGCGGGAAAACGCGGAGGGGGGTCCGCCCGGTATCGCCGTTGGGCGAAACTTGACGAAGTCAGCAAAAGGGAGCGCCTTGGCTTCCTTCAATCCTGCGACTTGCAAGCAGTGCCGAACGGAAATTGGGGGCGATTGTAGATAGGTCGCCAACCCTTGACTATGACTTATTGAGCAACAGTCTTTTACAGAATGCGCAACAATAGCGCCTCAAAACTCAACTTCGCGACAGTTTGTCGCACCCCTGGCAGTAGCCCTGGAACCCGCATCACGCAAGGGCTGCGGGTTGATCTGAGTCAATCGTTGAGCAACTTTCGGTACCGCATCATAGCCCTGAAAAAAATGTGGCGATCAGGGACTTTTGTCTAGGCCTGGCGCCGGTTGCGGTAGATGCCCAACGGCACCAGCAAGGCGGTCAGCACAAAGGCCACCAACGCCCATTGAGCCAGTGAAAGACCCAGCACGGGTGGGTAGGGCGTGCTGCAGAAACCGTCTACCTGAAATGCCAGCGGCCAGACCTTGGCCAATGGCAGGTCGTCCACGATGGGCTGCAGGGTATCGATGCCGCAACTGACCATGGGGTTGGCGAGTATATACACATGGTTGCCGGCTGCAATGATTCCGCCCACGGCGCTGAGCACCACCAGCACTTCGAAGAAGGTCAGGCTGCGGCGCCCCGGCATGGCGGCAGCCAGGAAGGCAAACACGGCGATGAACAGCAATGCGTAGCGCTGCAGGATGCACAGCGGGCAAGGCGCCTCGCCCAATACCACCTGCATGTACAGGGCGCCCCCGATCAGCGAAACGCAGATCAGGCCCAACAGCACCAGAAAGCGCCGTTCCCGATTCAGGCGCGATGTTTGTTCGTTCATTGCCGGTTCCTTCGATGAATGGGTCGCCGCGTGATCCGCCAGCCTGAGCGCAAGTCTACACGCCGGGCAAGCGTTTGCGCGTGTGGCGCGTTCATTCGGTGCGGATCAGACACGGTTCAAAGAGGTCGGTTCAATGGGGGTACGTGAACAGCGTGATGGCGACCAGGGGGATGACGTGGGTTTGGTCGTGGTGTACAGCCCCCTGGCGTAGGCGCGAGCAGATCTCTATTTCTTTATATATAGGCAGGAAGGAAGATGAAGCATCTTCATCACACCAGCGCCGCTGCTGGCCCAAAGAACTCGTAACGGCTCTGCTGCTCTGGCACCCCCAACGCCATCAACTGCCGCTTCACCGCCGCCATGAACGGTTTGGGCCCCAGGAAGTAAGCATCGACATCGCGCTCACGAGGCATCCATTCACCCAGCAGGTCCTCGTTCAACAGGCCAATCGCATCAGCCTGCCCGGCGTCATCCGGCTCGGCATAGCAGTAAAAGCGGGTGAGTTGCGGGTGCTGTGCTGCCTGCGCATCGACCCAGTCGCGGAATGCATGCACCGCGCCATTGCGCGCGCAGTGGATGAAGTGCACTGGCCGCCCGGTTTTCAAGGCCGCTTGCAGCATTGCCAAGGTCGGCGTAATACCCACACCGCCGCTGATCAACAGCAAAGGCTTGTCGCTCTCGACCAGCGTGAAATCCCCCGCCGGCGGGAACATCTGCACGGTCTGCCCCACCCTCAGTTGATCGTGCAGGTAGTTGGACACCTTGCCACCGGCTTCGCGCTTAACGCTGATACGGTACTGCTCGCCGTCGCACAAGGCGGACAGCGAGTAGTTGCGCCGCTGCTCGGTGCCCTCGATCAGCAGTTTGAGGCCGATGTACTGGCCTGGCTCAGCCTTGAGCACCGGTTTGCCGTCCACCGGGGCGAAGTAGAACGAGACGATCTCGCTGCTCTCCTGCTCGCGGCGCACCAAGCGAAACTCGCGAGTACCGCGCCAGCCGCCTTCTGCCTCCTCCTTCTGCTTGTACAGGCCTTCCTCGGCACCGATCAGGATGTCTGCCAACTGCCCATAGGCGGCAGCCCAGGCGTCGATGACTGCAGGCGTGGCAATGTCCTTGCCCAGCACTTCTTCGATGGCACGCAGCAGGCAACTGCCCACGATGGGGTAGTGCTCAGGCAAAATTTGCAATGCCACGTGCTTGTTGATGATCTGCCCGACCAGCCCACCCAGTTGCTCCAACTGGTCGATGTGGCGGGCGTACATCAGCACACCGTTGGCCAGCGCACGGGGCTGGTCACCGCTGGCCTGGTGGGCCTGGTTGAATAGCGGGCGCACCTGCGGGTACTCGGCGAGCATCATCTGGTAAAAATGGGTGGTCAGCGCCTCGCCGCCGCTTTCCAGCAGGGGCACAGTGGCCTTGATGATTGCACGTTGTTCGGCATTAAGCATTGCGGTAACTCCTGAGCCTTTCGCTTCGAATGATTGCCCCAGGTATTTCACCATTCATGCCAACTCGCAGAAGCGGTGATTCCGGGCCTTTGAGTCATCACCATGTCAAAAAGACAATGCCACGCGTATAGTCATATAGACCCACTGGAGTCCATATGACCGCAAAGCCACTGCTCACTGCCCTATTGCCGCTGGTCAGCGACCTGTCACGAGACCTGCCCGATCAGGAGCGCTATCGAAGGCTATTGCAAGCCATGCGCAGCCTGTTGCCCTGCGATGCGGCAGCGTTATTGCGCCTGGACGGGGAATGGCTGGTACCGCTGGCGGTGGATGGCCTGAGCCCCGATACCCTGGGCCGGCGCTTCCGCGTCAGTGAGCACCCACGCTTCCAGCAACTGCTGAGCCGCCCTTCCCCTACCCGCTTCCCTAGCGACTCAGACCTACCGGACCCCTACGATGGCCTGGTCAACGCCCCAGGCGTGGACCTGGAGGTTCACGACTGCATGGGCTGCCCGCTGATGGTCGATGAACAACCCTGGGGGCTTGTTACCCTGGACGCCCTGACCCCCGGGCAGTTCCAGAGCCTGGAGCTGGACGCCCTGCAAGCGTTCGCCAGCCTGGCCGCGGCTACGGTGACCGTTGCCGAGCGCATCGAGCACCTGGCCCTGCGCGCCGAGGACGAGCACCAGCGCGCCGAGGTGTACCGCCAGGCCAGCGGCCAGGACAAGGAACTGATCGGCCAGAGCCCTGCACACAAACGCCTGGCGGATGAAATTCGCCTGGTGGGCGGCAGCGACCTGACCGTGCTGATCAGTGGCGAGACCGGCGTGGGCAAGGAGCTGGTAGCCCAGGCGCTGCACAAGGCGAGCAACCGTGCCGGCAAACCGATGGTCAGCCTGAACTGCGCAGCCCTGCCGGACACCCTGGTGGAAAGCGAACTGTTCGGCCATGTCCGCGGTGCGTTCACCGGCGCCCACGGCGAGCGCCGCGGCAAGTTCGAGCTGGCCAACGGTGGCACCCTGTTCCTTGACGAGGTGGGCGAACTGCCGTTGACCGTGCAAGCCAAGCTGCTTCGGGTACTGCAGAGCGGCCAGCTGCAGCGCCTGGGCTCGGACCGCGAGCACCGCGTGGACGTGCGCCTGATCGCAGCCACCAACCGCGACCTGGCAGCTGAAGTACGCGAGGGCCGCTTCCGGGCAGACTTTTATCACCGCCTCAGCGTATACCCTCTGCACGTCCCCCCACTGCGAGAAAGAGGTCGCGATGTGCTGCTATTGGCGGGCTATTTTCTGGAACAGAACCGATCACGCCTTGGCCTGAACAGCCTTCGGCTGAGCCCTGACGGGCAGGCTGCGCTGGTTGCCTACGGCTGGCCTGGCAATGTGCGCGAACTGGAGCACCTGATCGGCCGCTCCGCCCTCAAAGCCCTGGGGCAACATGCAGAGCGCCCGCGCATCCTCACCCTTGGGGCTGCCGACCTGGACCTGCGCCCCTCAGCACTGCCAACCGTAGACACCCCCTCCCAGCAACCCGATACGGCGGCGCCGCTGCCCACAACCGGGCTGCGCGAAGCAGTCGATGCCTACCAGCGGCAGGTGATCGAAAACTGCCTGCAACGGCATCAGGAAAACTGGGCAGCTGCCTCCCGAGAGCTTGGCCTGGACCGTGCCAACCTGAGCCGATTGGCCCGCAGACTGGGCCTTCGCTGAGGTTTTCTCACAAAAGGATTAACCCAGAAAGCCATCTGGTTGCTTCTTGCCTGGCTGCTATATCTCCCTAACCACCCACATCTTGACCAGGCGGTCGAGGCTGCGCGCAGGCGCCCTTCAAGGGCCGGTGACGCAGCGGCGGCCCGAGGATTTCGGGCCGGGGGATTCGCACACCAGCAGGGAGCTACCTATGGAAAACATCGTCGTCGCCGATAAGCAATCCGCCGTCGCCACCCAGAACGCCTGGGGCAATATCAGCCTGAACGGACCCGGTGTGGTCCAGATGCCCGTCTCCCCCGACCAGGTCGCCACCGTCACCCAGCGCGGGCAAGACCTGATCGTCACGCTCAAGTCCGGCGAAAAAGTCACCATCGGTAACTTCTTCGCGGTGAACCAGGCAGGCGTCGGCAGCGACATGGTCTTCGTCGGCGAAGACGGCACCCTGTGGCACGCTGACTACGACGCGGCAGCATTCACCGGCTTCACCTTCAATGAGGTCGCCTCGCTGGACGAGCTGGTCGCCGGCATCGGTACAGCGGGTGAAGCGATGCCAACCTGGGCAATTGCGGGCCTTAGCCTGCTGGGTGTAGGGGGCGGTGCGGCAGCGGTTTCCGGTGGTGGCGGCGGTGGTGGTGGTGGCAGCGCCCCTGCACCGGACACCACAGCCCCGGCGACACCCATCGACTTGCTGGTATCGCCCGACGGGCTGCGCCTGTCCGGCCGTGGCGAGGCAGGCGCTACGGTCAATGTCCGGGATGCGGCGGGGAACGTGATTGGTAATGGCACCGTCGGCGCAGACGGTAGCTTCGAGGTTGCGCTCAACCCACCGCAGGTCAACAACGAGAACCTGCAGGTAACCTTGACCGACGGGGCTGGCAACGAGTCGGCACCGGGAACGGTCACTGCCCCGGATGCGACCGCCCCCCTTCCCCCTGGCGATCTGGCCATTGATGCCCAGGGCGTTACGCTGACCGGCCGGGGTGAACCAGGCGCCACCGTGAACGTCCGCGACGCCGCTGGCAATGTGATAGGCAGCGGCAGTGTGGCAGCTGACGGCAGCTTCAGCGTTGTACTCAGCCCCGCGCAGATCAACAGCGAGAGCTTGCAGGTGACCTTGACCGATGCCGCCGGCAATGTCTCGCAGGCCAGCAGCATCACCGCACCCGATCTGACACCCCCTCTCGCACCGACCGACCTCGCTGTGAGCGCTCAAGGCACAACGCTCACAGGCCGCGCCGAGCCGGGCTCGACCGTGGCGGTAAGGGGCGCGGGTGGGGTGTTGTTGGGCACTGCAACAGCCGGTGCCGATGGTCTGTTCAGCATCACCCTGCAACCTGCCCAGACAGATGGGCAAGGCTTGACGGTGACGGCTACCGATGCGGCCGGCAACCTTTCACCTGGCGCCACCATCACTGCGCCGGACATCGACGGCGTCGATACCACACCGCCTGGTGCACCGGTCGATCTGGCGGTTGGCCTTGCCGGTACGCGACTGACTGGCCGAGGTGAAGCCGGCACCACCGTGCAGGTGCGTGATGCCGCAGGTAATGTCATTGCCACTGGAACCGTGGGGCCGAATGGCACATTTGCGGTGTCACTGAACCCAGCTGTGAAAGACGGCAGCACCCTGCAGGTTACCCTTACCGATGCCGCTGGCAATGTATCGCCCCCCGGCAGCGTCGCCTCGCCGGACCTCACTGCTCCCGCACAACCCACCGACCTGGCCCTGGCAGACGGCGTGACCTTCACCGGCCGCGGTGAACCAGGCGCCACAGTTCAGGTGCGTGATGCCGCTGGCACTCTGATCGGCACTGGCGTTGTCGGGGCTGACGGGCTGTTCAGCCTGACCTTGTCCCCTGCCCAGGCCAACGGCCAAGCCCTGGATGTGCGGCTGGTGGATGCTGCCGGTAACGTTTCTGCACCTCTGCAATTCGATGCACCCGACATCACCCCGCCCGATGCGGTGACCAATATCCTGGTCGGCCCTGGCGGCACTGCCCTGAGCGGGCGAGGCGAAGCCGGCGCCACCGTCGAAGTGCGTGACGCCGACGGTAATCTACTGGGTCGTGGCGTGGTCACTGCCAATGGCACCTTCCTGGTCAGCCTTGATCCTGCTGCACAGCCCGGCGAGCAATTGAGCCTGGTGCAGATTGACCCAAGCGGTAACGCTTCGGTCGCCGTGGATTACGAGGTCCCTCTTACCACCGCGCCGGAGAGCCCGACCAACCTGACCGTCAACGCGGACGGTACAGCGCTGACGGGTAATGCACCGGCTGGCTCTCGCGTAGAAGTCCGTGGGGCAGATGGCACGTTGATTGATAGTGCTGTCGCCAATGCCGATGGCACCTTTAGCATCACGCTGAACCCTGCTCAAGCCAACGGTGAATTACTGGACGTAGTCGCCATCGAAAACGGCCTGTCTTCCCTCCCCGCTCAGGTCACAGCACCCGATATCACCGCACCTGCGGCACCGACCGAATTGGCCGTCAGTGCAGACGGGACTGTGATTACAGGTCGCGCAGAACCGGGTAGCACCGTACGTATATTGGCGGCTAACGGCACTGAGCTTGGCACCGCAGTGGTCGGCGCAACGGGCTTGTTCAACATCAGCCTGACGCCACCCCAAGTGGACGGCGAAGTGCTGCAAGCCACCGCCACTGATGCCGCTGGCAATACATCAACCGCCA
>NZ_BBIU01000012.1 GCF_000730645.1 Pseudomonas parafulva NBRC 16636 = DSM 17004
GCCACAGTGATTGCGCCAACGTTGAGATCTTGTGGAAGACAGTTGCTCCCTCAGGTATTGCACAGCTCAGAATGCCAGGAAGGCAACGACTAGAGGATAAGCCCGGTCTGCAATGCCCGCTCGTGGCACAGCTTCAGCACCGCGCGCCGCTCGTCGTCGTTCATCCGCCCCCAGCGGCTGATTTCGGCCACGCTGCGCTGGCAGCCGGTGCAGATATCCTGTTCATCCAGCGCGCAGATGTTCACGCACGGTGACGCTACCGGGCGCACCGGCGTGTCATTCATCGTCAACCACCAGCTCCCGTGCATAGCGCTGGGCATTGTGCACGTAGTGCGCCGCACTGGCCTCGAGCATGCGCTTTTGCTGTTCGGTGAGTTCGCGTACCACCTTGCCCGGTGACCCCATCACCAACGAGCCGTCGGGGATCTCCTTGCCTTCGGCAATCAGCGCATTGGCGCCGATGATGCAGTGCTTCCCGATGCGCGCACCATTGAGAATGACTGCGTTAATACCAACCAGGCTGTAGTCCCCCACCGTGCAACCATGCAGCATGGCGTTGTGGCCCACCGTGACGCCCTTGCCCAGGGTAAGCGGCGAACCCATATCGGTATGCATCACCGTGCCATCCTGCACATTGCTGCCCTCACCGATGTCGATCAGCTCGTTGTCGCCGCGCAGCACGGCGCCGAACCAGACGCTGGCGTGGGCCTGCAGGCGCACGTTACCGATCAGCGTGGCGTTGGGTGCAGCCCAACTGGTGGGGTGGCTTTCGACCCGCAGGTCGCCCAGGCGGTATTTCATGGTTGTTCCTCAGGCTGGGACGCAGATGGCAGGGTGGGCCCTGCTCGTTTGTCGGGGTAACGCTCGGGCGGGTGGTGCAGGCTGATGCCGGCATCGAACAGCAGGTTGACCAGTTCGACGATCATGATCGCCGACAACCCCCAGATCTTGTATTCACCATAGCGGTAGCTGGGCACGTACCAGCTGCGCCCCTGGTAATCGATACGGTGGGTATGGTCGCGAGGGTCCTGGCGGAAAAACTCGAGCGGCACGGTGAATACTGCCGCGATCTCGGCGTCGTTGGCACGGTATTCGACAAAGTCGGGGATAACCCCGACAAACGGGGTCACCTTCAAACCATGCAGGGAAATCAGCGGGCTAAGAGGGCCGAGCACCTCCACCAGCCCGGGTGGCAGGCCAATCTCCTCTTCGGCCTCCCGCAGGGCGGTGAACACCAGGTCCGGGTCTTCCGGGTCGCGGCGGCCACCAGGGAAGGCGACTTCGCCACCGTGGGTGGACAACCCCTGGGCGCGCAAGGTGAGGACCAGTTCGGGCGCTTCGCTGCGGGTAATGGGCAAGAGCACCGCCGCTTCCGGGAACCGTCGGTCGGTTTCCAGCGTGGCAGGTTGGTGGTTGCTCATTCGGCGAAGTAGCTCGTCCAGCATTGCGTACACTCGTGTCCAAGGCCTGCCCTGCATGATGCACCAAAAGCCGCCAGGCACCCAAGCCCTGCCCGCTTGCGGGCGCCAGGCCGGCACGCCAAGATAGGGGCAAACAAAGGGGCCCCCTATGAATTACTGCAGTGCATGCGGCCAACCGGTCATCCAGCAGGTACCCGAAGGCGACAGCCGCCTGCGGTATGTCTGCCCCTCCTGCCACACGGTCCACTACCAGAACCCCAACGTGGTGGCCGGCGTGCTGGCCACCTGGGGCAGCCAGGTATTGCTGTGCCGGCGCGCCATCGAACCGCGTCGAGGTTTCTGGACCCTGCCGGCAGGCTTCATGGAAAACGGCGAAACCCTCGACCAGGCAGCGCGCCGTGAAACCATCGAGGAAGCCTGTGCCAGGGTGAAGGACATGGCCTTGTACCAGCTGTTCGACCTGCCGCACATCAACCAGGTGCACGTGTTCTTCCGGGCACAGCTGGCAGACCTGGACGTGGCCATCGGCGCCGAGAGCCTGGAAGTACGGCTGTTCGAAGAGCACGAGATCCCGTGGCAGGCTCTGGCTTTCCGGACCGTGGCGCGCACATTAGAATGCTACTATCGCGACCGCACTGGGCAGCACTTCCCTATTGGCCATGAGTACGTGCCGCCGATGAACCTTGCGTCTTCCTCCACCTAGCTCAGAGCCTTCAGGGATACCGTTACATGCGCTGGTTGCTTGCCTTGTTCTGCCTTTGCGTGACTTCGGTGTCCCAGGCGGCCTATACCGAAACCATCATCCGCAAGCCGGCACCTGCCGCGCAGGCGCTGCCGCGCGTGGCGCAGCCGGTGCAACCTTTGATCGACAAGGTGCTGGTGATCAAGTCCGAGCGGCGCCTGCAGCTGATCAGCCGTGGAGAACCGCTGAAAACCTACCGCATTTCCCTGGGCAAACAGCCCAAAGGCCCGAAGGAGCGCGAGGGCGACAAGAAAACCCCCGAAGGCTTCTACTGGCTGGACTGGCGCAAGCAGAGCGAGCGTTTCAACCTCGCCATGCATATCGACTACCCCAACGTCACCGATGCCGCCCGTGCCCGCCGCGAAGGGGTCAGTGCCGGCAGCATGATCATGATCCACGGCACGCCGATCAACGATGAATACCCGGAATGGTACTTCCACACCCTGGACTGGACCGACGGCTGCATTGCCATGCGCAACCACGACATGCAGGAAGTCTGGAGCCTGGTGCGCGACGGGACCATGATCGAGATTCGGCCTTGATAGAGCGCCATTCGGCGCAAGCTGTAGGAAACCTCCCACCATCTCGCTGGAATCTGCCTGACAATCGCTTAGGCAAGGGACGGCATCCAGACGAATAGCCCGCCTTTTAGCATCCACGCAATCGAGTACGGAGCCCGTACTGCAACAGCGGGGTGCTTAAAATGCCGAACCACAGACGCCCGAACGCCGGCTGGCTGCTGGCTGCCTGCCTCGCGGTGCTGCTGTGCATGCCCGGGGTTGCCAGCGGCGACACCGCCAGCTGGCAACTGCGGGAGCAGCAGCAGAACCTGCGCGACCTGCAGCAGCAACAACGCCTTGAGCGCTGGCAGGGCAAACGCGAACCCAGCGAAACCTCCCCCGGGCCCATCACAGCACCTGCCCACCAGCCTTGCTGGGCCATCCGCGGCGTGCAGATTGCAGGCAACCACCAACTGCCAGAAACGCTGCTGGCCGACACCGTACGGCGCTCCATTACGGCCTGCATGGGCCCCGCCGACATCGACGGTCTGCTGCGGGCCCTTACCGGGCAATACGTGGCCGCGGGCTTTCCTGCCAGCCGCCCCTACCTGGCGCAAATGCCGCGCAGCGATGCGCCCCTGCGTATCGGTGTGGTGGAGGGCTTTGTCGAGTCCATCGAGCTCGCCGGCCCCGAGTTGCCGCTGTCGTTGTCCAGTGCCTTCCCCCACATGCTTGGCCAGCCCCTGTACCTGCCTCAGCTGGAACAAGGGCTGGACCAGCTCAACCGCCTGCGGGCCTACGACCTGGGTGCGGATTTGCTGCCCGGCACATTGCCAGGCGCCACACGGGTAGTGGTGCAGCCGCGCAAAGTGGCATCACCCTGGCACCTGGACAACCGCTTTGATAACCGTGGCAGCGACCAGACCGGCCGCCATCGCCTGACCACGGGCCTGGGGCTGGACAGCCCGTTGGGCCTGAATGACGACCTGCGTGTCTCTCTCAGCCGCACAGTCTTCGGGGCGCCCGGCTACAGCCAGGGCCTGACGCTGTACTACAGCATCCCCTACGGCCCCTGGACCTTCGCCATGAGTGCCAGCCGGCTGCGCTACAAGGCCCCACTACCGGGTAGCCACCAGGTGGCCGATGGCAGCAGCCGCTACCACAGCCTGAGTGCCGAACGGGTGCTGTGGCGCGGCCCGCGGGGCATGCTCAGCGCCAGCGCCCGGGTAGACCGCAAGCAACTGATCAACCGCAGTGCCGGTGCGGTCATCGTGCAGCAAAGCCCGACGCTGGCCACGCTGGAGGCCGGGGTCAACCTGCTGTGGCTTGAGCAGGGGCTTTGGAATGCCTACCTGGGTGTTGCCCAGGGGATCGGTGCATTCGGTGCCGACCGCTCGCCAATCGGCGTTCAGCGCCTGCGCCCAGACTTTCGCAAGTACCGCGCCAACCTGCTGCACCTACGCCAGGGCCCGGCCGAGTGGCCTTGGCGCTGGCAAAGTGAAGTGGCGCTGCAGTACAGCGACGACGCCTTGCCTGCCGTCGAGCAGTTGCTGGCCAGTGACGACACCGCCGTGCGCGGGTTCCGCCTGCGCACCTATTCCGGCAGCAGCAGCGCCGTGTGGCGCAACACCGTCAGCCTGGCCCTGCCCCACGCCTTCAACCCAGCCCTGCAGATACGGCCCTATCTCGGCGTGGACCTGGGCTGGGCCCGCACCCTGCCCGGCTCATCGCCCCAGCGCCTGGCCGGGGCCGCCGCGGGTGTCGAGCTGAGCCTGCCCGGGAGCCGGCTGCGCCTGGACTACCAACGCGCGCTGCATGCCAGCGACTTGCCTGGCCGACGCCTGGAACCTGGGTTCTGGGTGCTGGACTGGGCCCTGACGATCTGATTCACCCACAACAATGAGAACAAAAACATGAAAACACCCTCGCCCCACTGCATCCGCCCAGACACCTTGCGCTGGGCCATATTCCTGGTGGTACTCGGCTCTGCAAGCGCCCTGGCCCAGGGCGGCCTGGAAGCTGCAAGCGGCCCTGGCGGAACACCAGTGATCAACCAAGGCCACGGGGTGCCGGTGATCGAGATCGTGCCACCCAATGCCAGTGGGCTGTCGCACAACCAGTTCAGCGACTACAACGTGGGCAACGCCGGGCTGGTACTGAACAACGCCACCGCCCCCGGGCAATCGCAGCTGGCGGGCGCCCTGGCTGCCAACCCGCAGTTCCAGGGCCAGGCGGCCTCGACCATCCTCAACGAAGTGATCAGCCGCAACGCCTCGCTGATCGAAGGGCCGCAGGAGGTGTTCGGCCACCGCGCCGATTACCTGCTGGCCAACCCCAACGGCATCACCCTCAACGGTGGCAGCTTCATCAACACCACCCGCGCGGGGTTCCTGGTGGGCACGCCTGAAATCGAGCAGCAGCAGTTGAAGTACCTCGACACCCTGGGTGCCAGCGGCACCCTGCAGGTCTTGGGCGCGGGCCAGAGCAACCGTGACGGCGCCCTGGACCTGATCGCCCCGCGCATCGACACCCAGGGCCTGCTGAACGCCGGCACCGACCTGGGTATTACCGCCGGGCGCAACCGCATCGACCGCAGCACGGGCGATATCGTCCAGCACTTGCCCGGCACCCCGTCCAGCATCGATGCCAGCCTGTTCGGCGCCATGCAGGCCGGGCGCATACGCGTGGTCAGTACTGCAGAGGGCGCGGGGGTGCGGGTACAGGCGCCACGGGTCGAAGCCACCGAAGGCGTGCAGATCCAGTCAGCCGGTAATCTGCAGGTCAGCGGCACTGCCAGCAGCCCTGCCCTGCTGCACAGTGCGCAAGGCACGCTGAAGCTGACCGCCAGCGATGACCTGACCCTGGCGGCACTGGAAGCGAAGGCCCAGCACATCGAAGCACGGGCAGGCAAAAAACTGACCCTCGACGCCCAGGCCCTGGAGCGCGTGACCCGGGACACTGACAACTGGAACAGGAAGTTTCTTTTCGTCACCCGCGAAACCTACAGCCGCACCACCACCACCACCGACGTCAAACAACAGGGTACCCGGCTGCAGGCCGATGACAGCCTGGCCCTGCAGTCGGGCGGCGACCTGCGCATGACTGCCGCTCAGCTACAGGCCGGCAACGGGCTTAGCATCGACAGCGGCGGCAACCTGGAGGTGCTTGCCGGTATCGATAGCCAGCGGGTGGAGGAACAGATACGCCATCGCAAGGACCTCTGGCGCGGCGACAGCGACAGCGACACCTATACGCAAAACGCACAAGGCAGCACGCTGGACGCCGGGCAGATGACCCTTAACGCTGCCGGCAAGCTCAACGTGCAGGGCAGCAGCCTTCACAGCCGCGGCGACTTGGCGATCACCGCGAGCCAGGCGAACGTGGCCACTGCGCAATTGCAGGATCGGGGAACCCGACGGGATTACCGCGGCGACCTGGTGTCTGGCGCATTCTTCGGCGATCGCAAAGGCAATGACAGTGACGGCAAGCGGGTTGCCGGTAGCAGCATCACCAGTGACGGCGCGCTCAGCATCAGCGCAGACACCGTTACCCTCAAGGGCAGCAAGGTGTTCGGCCAGCAGGGCGCCACGCTCTACAGCCAGAAAGGCGCCCTGGCGATCGAGGCAGACCGGGACACCCACACCCGCACCGACCATAATCGCGACAGCAAACTGTTCGGCCTGATCGCCAGCGAAGGCAACAGCACCGAACGTAAGGAACAGGTGCTGAGCAGCGATGTGGGTTCTGCTACCAACCTGCGACTGGCCAGTGCAGAAGAATTGCGAATTCAAGGCTCCAAGGTCGAGGCCGGGCAACACCTTGGCATCGAGGCCAAGGGCGACCTGGTGGTCGACAGCGTGCAAACCGTCGATGAAAGCGAAACCCGTACCCAGCAACGCGGCTTCAGTGGCCATGCCCGCGAAACCCAGGCAGCGCAAGGCGACAAGCCGGGTTCGCGGCAGTACACCGCCGGGCTGGGCTATGAGGTGAACACCAGCACCGGCCAGCACCGGGAAACCCATCAGGTGGGCAGCGAACTCAAGGGGGCGTCCGTCAGCCTGGGTAGCGGCGCACAGTTGCACGTCAATGGCTCCAAGGTCACCGCCACCACCGGGGACCTGGAAGCCAACGCCCAGAAGATTGTATTGGGCGCCACCCATGACAGCCAGGACACCACCCGCACCGACACCCAGAGCGGCGGCAGCCTCGCCGTAAGCGGGGGTATCGACCGCCTGGGCAGCCAGTTCAATGGCCATCACAACCGCAGCGACGAGCACGAGCAGCAAACCCAGGTGCAGCACAGCGAGTTGCAGGCCGGCGGCAACCTGCGCCTGCACAGCGATACGCTGGTGACCGAGGCCGCACGGGTGAAGGCTGGCAACACGCTGGACGTTACCGCAAAACAGATCGAGAACCGCGCCATGCAAGATACCTATGAACACGAAAAAAACCGCAACGACTGGTCTGCCAGCCTGGGCGCAAGCCTGGAGTACCGCGACCTGACCCGCCCCATCGAACGGCTGGTGCTGGGCCAGGAGGCTGCCCGCTTCCAGCAGGCTTCCCCGGAAGATGCCATGGTCGCCCCCAGCATCGGCGCGGACATGACAGTCGAACACCTCAAGCACCTGGAAAACCAGCGCCGTGGCTTCGCCCAGGTCAGCGCATTTTCCGGTGCCGACGTGCAGGTCAAGGCCGACAGCCTGATGGATCAAGGCACGCGTTGGCAGGCGGACACCGGCACCTTGCAGATCCAGGCGCAACAGCACCACATGACAGCAGCCGCCAACACCGAGCACCGCAGCGAGCAACGCCTGAACTTCGCCGGGGATGCCCGGGTGGACACCAGCAGCGGCAAGGACGTAAATGTACGGATAGCGGGTAACGGTGGGTCGCTGGCCCAGCAGAGCACGGCCAGCACGGCGGTGGCCGGCAGCCTGTATGGCAAGCAGGGTATCCAGGTGCAGCTTGGCAGCGATGGCCGCTACGAGGGCACGCGCCTGGATGGCGGCAGCGGCGACGTCCGTATTCACAGCCAGGGTACATTGGCCTTTACCCAAGCCACTGACACCGCCCAACAGCAGTCGCGCCAACTGGATGGCAATGCCTGGGCCAAGGTTGGCAACCGCCCTGGCAGCACCGGCATCGACGGCAGAGGCTACCTCGACCACACCAGCCAGCAGCGTACGCAAGGCACAGCCCAGGTTGGCCAGATCGACAGCCAGGGCGAGGTGCGCCTGACCAGCCAGGGCGACCTGCTGCTCGAAGGCACGCGCATCGGCAGCCGCGAGGCCCCGACCGGCGACATCACCCTGCACAGCGGTGGCCTGCTGCAGGTGAAGGCCGCAAGCAGTACTCAGCAGGCCAGCGGTAGCAGCCTGGGCGGAGGCCTGGAGCTGGCGTTGAAAACCGGCACCAGTAAAGGCGGTGCCATCGGCGGCCATTTCAGCCATGGCAAGCAGCAGGAGGATGTGCGTGAGGCTGTGGATGCGCGTTTTGCAAGCAACGGTAAGCTCAGCATGGGCAGCACGGCACGCGAAGAGGTTGCCGTAAACGTCCAGGGCCTGCAGGCCAGCGCCCAGCAGATCGCCCTGGATGCGGCCAACGGCGGTATCCGGCTTGAGGCTTCGTCCAACCAGGATGTGCGCGACAACCTGCACGTCACCGCAGGTGCTGGCTTCAATAGCAGCACCGGCAACCTGGACACCCGAGGTGTGCACGGCCGGGTCAAGGTAGACCTGGACAAGCGCGACAACCTGACCTGGAACGCCGGCAACCTGCGTGCCGACCACATCAGCCTGAACAGCCGGGGTAACGCTGAGCTTCAGGGCGTGAGCCTGGAGGCCGGGAAAATCGACGGCACGATCGAAGGCGACCTGCGCGTTGCCAGCCTCAAGGACAGCGTAAACACCCTCAGCATCAAGGGCGACGCCAGGCTCAGCCACGAAAAGAACCCGCAGGGGTATGTGAATGCCGCTACCTCGCTGGCGGGGCCTTTTGGCAGCAAAGTGTCCGAGAAGGCGGGCTCGGCACTGGGCAAGGTGGACCCGGGTTTATCGCCAACCCTGCGCCTGGACGTTTCCCACGCGCAACGTGACACCGTCGGCCAGCAGGCGGTACTCAAAGGCAGCGAAGGCATCGCGTTGAATGTGGGGGGTAATGCCCACCTGGTCGGCGCCCGGTTGCAGTCGGCACGGGGCGACGTGCGGCTCGACGCGACTGCGGTTACCCAGGAAACATTGAATGGCAGTGACTATCGCCGGGATGTCTCTGTGGATGCTTCCAATTCCCCGGTGGACCTGGGCACCGCTCTGGCCGATATCGCCAAGGGCAAAGGGGCTGCCGCAGGGGAGGCTCCCCTGGACCTCGGGTTGCTGCGCACCAGTGGGCACAACCGCAGCGAGCAATGGGCCTCCAGCATTAGTGGGAAGTAATGTGCGGTAGGCGCTAGCAGCGCTCGCGATGGGGGCCAGCGCCCCCATCGACTTCAGCGCGGCCCCGTCGACTACGGCTGCCCCCTTTAACAAACCTGAAACCCGGACGTCACATTCACGCACTAGAGTGCGGTCTGGTTCAACTCAGCCATAAAAAGGACACCTTGATGAGTCGTGACACCGGCGACAACCTGGACAGGAACCACAGCACCAACCTGCCGATGGCCACGGTCATGGATGCCTACCTGAGCCGCCGCACCGTGATACGCGGCAGCCTGGCCGCCGCTGTCGGCATGATCGCCGGCACCGGCCTGGCCGGGTGCCTGGGGGGGGACCGCCCCGGCAGTGCACCGCCAATCGGCAAACCTGTACAACCCAAGTTGTCACTGGGCTTCCAGTCCATCCCTGGCTCACGCACCGACGCCTGCACCATTGCCCCCGGCTACACCGCCTACGTGCTGGCTCCCTGGGGCACGCCGCTCAACCACGCGGCCAACCCCTGGAAAGCGGACGGCAGCAACACCTCCCACGACCAGGCCAATGCCATGGGCATGCACCACGATGGCATGCATTTCTTCCCGATCAATGGCAGCTCGGACGATGGCCTGCTGGCGATCAATTTCGAGTACATCGACACCGCCGCCCTGCACCCCGCCGGGCCCACCAAGGATGCCAACGGCAAACGCCCGGCCGAAGAAGTGCGCAAGGAGATCAACGCCCACGGGGCCGGCGTGGTACGCCTGAAGAAAACCCAGGGCCGCTGGCAGGTGGTGGACAACGACCCATTGAACCGGCGCTTCACTACGGCTTCGCGCATGCAGATCAGCGGGCCGATGCGCGGCAGCGCTCACGTACGCACCCCGTACTCCCCCGCCGGTACCCATTGCCGCGGCACCAACAACAACTGCGGCAACGGCTACACACCATGGGGCACCTACCTGACCTGCGAAGAGAACTGGCCGGGCATCTTCGTCAACAAGGGCACGCTCCCCGAAGACCAGCGCCGCATCGGCGTAGGCACCAGCGGCGGCCAATACGGTTGGGAAACCGCCGCCGGTGACCACACCGAGGTTGACGGCGAATTCGCCCGTTTCGACATCACCCCCAAAGCCGCCAGCGCCAGCGGCGACTACCGCAACGAGGCCAGCACCTTCGGTTACATCGTCGAGATCGACCCTTACAACAGCAGTACCCTGGCCACAAAACGCACCGCCCTTGGCCGATTCCGCCACGAAGGCTGCTGTCCGGGCCTGGCCGTGGCGGGTAAACCGTTGGTCTGGTACATGGGTGACGATTCCAACAATGAGTACCTGTACAAGTGGGTATCCAGTGCCGTCTGGGACCCTGCCGACGCCAACCCGATGGATCGCCTGGCCACCGGCAACAAATACCTCGACCACGGCAAGTTGTACGTAGCCCGCTTCGATGCCGACGGCACCGGGGTGTGGCTGTTGCTGGACCCCTCCACCGTGACTACCAGTGGCAGTACCCTGGGCGCGTTGTATGGCGACCTGCCGGGCATCATCCTCAACACGCGCGGCGCCGGCGATGCGGTGGGTGCAACGCCGATGGACCGGCCGGAATGGACCGCCGTCAACCCGCTCAATGGCGATGCCTACCTGACCCTGACCAACAACAGCGTTCGCACGCCGGCCCAGGCCGACGCAGCCAACCCACGCGGCCCCAACCGGCATGGCCATATCATCCGCTGGCACGACAGCAGCGACCATGCCAGCTTCACCTGGGACATCTTCGTGTTCGGGGCCAATGCTGGCGGCAACGCCGACATCAACCGCTCCGGCCTGACCGAGCTTAACCAGTTCGCCAGCCCAGACGGCATGAGTTTCGATAGCCGGGGCGTGCTGTGGTTCGAGACCGACAACAGCGAGACCACGGTCACGGATTACACCAACGACCAGCTACTGGCGGTGATCCCCACGCAACTGATGGACGACAATGGCAAGCAGGTGCCGGTGAATGCACAAAACCAGGCCGACTTGCGGCGGTTCTTTGTGGGGCCTAATGATTGCGAGGTGACGGGGATTACCTTCACGCCGGACAACAAGACGCTGTTCATCAACATTCAGCACCCGGGGAACTGGCCTTCGACTGACAAAGCCACCGATGCGACACCTCAGGGCACTCGGGTTCGCCCTAGGTCTTCGACGGTGGTGATTCAACGTGATGACGGCGGGGAGATTGGTATTGCCTGAGATGCGTTCAGTGGGGGGCGCGCATCGCGTGAACATTCATTAGCGCAGGTGGTGCTTAGTCACCTTTCCGCCCTTACGTAAGAGCGAAAATATGAATAAGCGTCCCCATCGCATATGGACTATGCTTGCCATGAAAACTCACGAACAGTAAATAACTTCAAACTTCAAACTTCAAACTTCAAACTTC
>NZ_BBIU01000011.1 GCF_000730645.1 Pseudomonas parafulva NBRC 16636 = DSM 17004
TATGGACTGTGCTTGCCATGAAAACCCACGAGTAGCAAACAACTTCAAACTTAAAACTTCAAACCTACCGCCCCAGAGCCCTCTCAATCGCCCCCCGAAACGCCGGATCATCCGGCTTCGTCAAACTGGAAAAACTCGCAATCACCTTTCCCTGCCGATCAATCACATACTTATAAAAATTCCACTTCGGCGCACTGCTCTGCCTCGCCAGCTCGACAAACAGAGGGATCGCATCCTTACCCCGTACCGCCTGCTCCTTGGTCATGGTAAAGGTCACCCCATAATTGGCATAACAGACCTTCGCCGTCTTCTCGCTGTCGGCATCCTCCTGCTTGAAGTCATTGGAGGGCACCCCCAACATCTCGAGCCCCTGACCGTGATACTCCTTGTACGTGGCCTCAAGCCCCTCGAACTGCGGCGCAAAACCGCAATAGCTGGCCGTGTTGATCACCACCAGCGGCTTACCGCCATAACGCTCGCACAAATCCACCTGCCCCTTGCCCCGCAGCTCTGGCAGCGCCCCCTGCAATACCGCCGGGCACTCGGCCGCCCACACCGGTAGCGCGGCGCACAACGCCAGCAACGGTACTGTCAACCACTGTGTCTTCACGTCAACTGACTCCTGTTGGCCAATGCCCGAACTTGCAGCGTAGCGCTTAACAAACGCCCATGCCCAATTGCATCAACGCCATGCCGCCCTGGTGCCACCCCCACCACACCAGGGCCAGCGCTCCCAGCGCCACAATCACCAGCCCCACCCGCACCACAGACCGGTTCATGCTGCCGCCTGCAAACGCGCCACGGGCCGTTCACGCACAGGCCAGTTGAGGGCCGCCGCCATCAGGCTCAGCAGGATTGCGATCTGCCAGACCAGGTCGTAGCTGCCCGTTCGATCATAGACAACACCCCCCAACCAGCCGCCCAGAAACGCCCCCAACTGATGGAACAGGAACACAATGCCGCCCAACATCGACAAATTGCGCACCCCGAACAACGTGGCCACCGTGCCATTGGTCAGCGGCACCGTGGACAACCACAACAGCCCCATGGCGATACCAAACAGATAGGCACTGAACGCACTCACCGGCGCCCACAGAAACAGCACGATAACCACCGCCCGCAGCAGATACAGCCCAGTGAGCAAACGCGGCTTGGACATGCGCCCGCCGAGCCAGCCGGCAGTGAACGTACCGGCGATATTGAACAGGCCCACCAGCGCCAGCACGGTGGTGCCGGTGGTTGCCGGCAGGTGCTGGTCCACCAGGTAGGCCGGCAGGTGTACACCAATGAACACCACCTGGAACCCGCACACGAAGAACCCCAGCGCCAGCAACCAGAAGCCCGAATGCCCGCACGCCTCGCGCAAGGCTTCGCCCAGGGTCTGCTCACTGCCCAGCGCGGGCAGCGGGCGATCGCGCAGCAGGCCCACCAACGGCACGATAAACGCCACCAGCAGCCCCAACACCAGCAACGCGGCGGACCAGCCCAGCCACTGGATCAGGCCCAACGTGCCCGGCAACATGGCAAACTGGCCGAACGAGCCGGCAGCGCTGGCGATGCCCATGGCCATACTGCGCTTGTCCGCCGGCACGGCGCGCCCAACCACACCCAATATCACTGAGAACGATGTACCGGACAGGCCGATGCCAATCAGCAGCCCGGCACTGAGCGAGAGCGACCAGGCAGAGTCGGCCATGCCCATCAGCCCTAGCCCGGTGGCGTACAGCACCCCACCGATCATCACCACCCGACCCGCACCGAGGCGGTCAGCCAAAGCACCCGCGAACGGCTGGGCCAGCCCCCAGATCAGGTTCTGCAACGCAATGGCGAATGCAAACACCCCTCGTCCCCAGCCAAAATCCGCACTCATCGGCGCCAGGAACAGGCCAAAGCCATGCCGCACGCCCAAAGACAGCGCAAGAATCAACGCCGCCCCCAACAATACCCACCCGCTGGTGCGCCACACCGAACTCATTATTGTTATCTCCAGCCCATCGCAAGGTGCTTGCGGGTAGATTCCCGCTCACTGGCATGCAGCATGAACGCGTGGGCCGGCTGGTATCAAGTGGCGCGTACGGGTGCATCGGGTTACGGCGCGCCCTCGGCCTGGCGCAGGCGCTTGGCGATAGGTTCGAACTGCGGGGTGGCCTTGCGAGGGAGCGGGTCGGGAGCGCCCTGCTCGATCGCCTGCCAGTACCGCCACGGCACTTTCGCAGCGCCCAGTTCGTAGTCCATGCCATCCCAGCTGTCTTCGCGGAAACTGTAGAACGCCCAATGCAGCCGGGCACCGTCGAGCACCCCAAGAACGTCCTCAAGGTACTGCGGGCAGCCCGCCAGCCGGCGCATGCAGCCAAACTCGCCTACCACCAGGCGTGAACGCGGCAACTTCATGGCCTGCGCCCAGGCAATGGGCTGCTGCAGGTAGCGCTTCACCCGTTCGCTATCCCATTGCTGGGTGTGCCCGGCAAAGGGAGCCGCACCAGGGTAGGCCAACGGTTGCTTGCGGGTCATATTGGGAGCACTGGTGACAAAATACGGCTCGTACATGTGGATGCTGTAGAGCACACGTGGGTCTGGCAAAGGTGCCGGCCAGTAGCCGAATGCATCGGCAGCGGCAAACCACCCCGCATCGACCATGATCGGCGTGGCTGGGTCTTCCTGACGGATAGCGGTTATCAGTTGCCGATACAGCCCGGGCAAGTCGCGCGCGCCACCCTGCTCTCGGGCATACCACCGGCGCATGCTCTCGGCGTCGGCGTGCTCGGCCAGGTCGCTCATTTTCTCGGGCGCGGGTTCGTTCACCAGGTTGTACGCGGCAACAGCCGGGTGGCCTTTCAGCTCCCGCGCCAGGTCTTTCCAGAAGCCCGCGGCCTGCAACCAGTAGGCTTTGTCCTGCCACAGGCGGTCGTCGAACTGGCCCTTGTTGTTTTGCGACCAACGCATGCCCGGCAGTGACAGGGGCGCGATCACTACCTTCAACCCCGCCTGGTGGGCGCGGTCCAGAGCAGTACGCAATGTGGCCAGGTCGGCCGATGGCAGGCCTTGATAGTGATCGGCGTTACCCAGCAGGAAATCCCGCTGCGCAGGCTGCCACTTGTCGTAGGACAACCGCACCCAGGTTGCGCCATACCCGCGCAATGCGTCGAAATACGCCTGATCCGGTGGCAGCCGGTTGAAGCTATTGCCGCCGTGGCGGGGCGTGTCCCAGAACGTGATCAGGTCTGCTGCCGTAGCAACGGGTACACAGAGCATCAGCAGAACGGTGAATAACCAATGGCGCATGGCAGGCTTCTCCAGCTTTCAGGAAGCAGCGAGCCTACTTGAATACGGGGTTAGCGTCTTTTCAAAACGATTCAATGATTTTTACGGAATATAAACGCAAGGTTTTCTGTAGGAAGGCTCTGATATTCATGCAGGCAACCTAAAGACTCAAAGCCAAGCCAAGCACTACGGCCAACTCAAGCAGCTCCAGCATGGCACCGGCTGTATCACCCGTAGTGCCGCCCAGTCGCCGGCACATCAGACGCCGCAATGCGACAGCCACACCCAGTGCCAGCACCACGACCCAACCCGCCATCAGCAGGCCGACAGCAGTACACACCAGCACGACCCCCATGGCAGCCCGCCGAGGCAGGTGCTGGGCAAGGGCTTGGCCCAGGCCGCCAGGGCGGACGTAGGGGGTAGAAAGAAACAGGCCAAGCATCGCGGCCCGGCCGATCACGGGTGCGAGCAGCAACACTGCACCAGCGCCTTGCTCCACCAGCACCCACAGGGCACAGAATTTAAGCAGCAACACCAGCACCAGGGTGACGATCGCCACCGGCCCGCTGCGGGGGTCCTTCATGATCTGCAAGGTGCGTTCGCGGTCGCCAAACCCGCCCAGCCAGGCATCGGCACTGTCCGCCAGGCCATCCAGGTGCAAGGCGCCGCTCAGCAACACCCACAGGCTCAACAGCAACGCCGCATGCAGCGGTGCCGGCACCGCTTGCAGCAAGTGGCTGGCCAACCAGAGCACCAGGCCGAACAACAGGCCAACCAGCGGGTAAAACAGCAGCGAACGGCCTACCTCGCGTGGGGCTGGCATGCCCGGCAAGGTGACGGGCAAACTGCTCAGAAACTGCAACGCGATCCAGAACGGTAGCATGTCAGCAGCCCTCTATCAGTTGCCCTTGCGCGGTCACCCGCAGCTGCACGAGTGCGCCGTGGCCCACCTCCACCTGCAGCAGTTGTGCCCTTGGCAGGCCGCGGGCACGGGCCAGCAACAGGCGTATCACCCCACCATGGGTCACCAGCAGCACGCGTTTGCCAGCGTGCTGGCACGCCAGGCGCCCTACCGCCGTCAGCACGCGCCCGGCAAAGGCTTCAACCGGTTCGCCGTTGGGCGGTGTGTAGCCGTAGGGGTCTGCCCAGAAGCGCCCCAGTTCGTCGGCCTGCTGTTCCATGATCTGTGCAGCGGTGCGGCCCTCCCAGTCACCGAAGTGCAGCTCCTGCAGCGCAGGCTCGCGCTGCACGGGCAAGCCCAATTGCGCCCCCAGCTCATCGGCGAAGCGACCACAACGCTGCAACGGCGAACTCACCAGCACCTGCCAATGGCCGGCCTTTGCCACGGCCTCGCGCATCTGTGCCCAACCCTTTTCGGTCAGGGCATCGTCAATGCTGCCTCGCAGGCCACCCTGTTCGGTTTCACCGTGGCGCAGCAGGTCGAGAATCATGCCGGGCGGTCCGCCACGGCCGCCTCGGCAAAGGTCGCCATCTGCCCGTGCAGCGCACACGCCAGGCGCAGCAGTGGTACGGCCAGGGCAGCACCACTGCCCTCGCCCAGCCGCAGGCCCAACGCCAGCAATGGCTCGGCTTGCAGCGCAGCCAGCACAGCCTGATGCCCGGGCTCGGCGCCCTGGTGCGCAAACAGCAACCAGGGGCGGCACTGTGGGTTCAGCCGCACCGCCACCAGCGCAGCGACGCTGCAAATGAAGCCGTCCACCAGTACCGCCACCCCGGCTTGCGCGCAGCCCAGATAAGCACCGGCCAGGGCGGCGATCTCGAAGCCGCCCACACAGGCCAGCGCCTGCAACGGGTCTGTGGCCTGCACCGCATGCAAGCTCAGGGCCCGCTCGATAACCTCGGCCTTGTGCCGCACGCCGGCATTGTCTAGACCCGTACCGGGGCCGCTCAGGGCAGCTGCCGGGCAGCCCAGCAACACGCTGGCCAAGGCCGCTGCAGCCGTGGTGTTGCCGATGCCCATCTCGCCACCGATGAACAAGTGCCCATCGGCCTGGGCGGCACGCTGTGCGCTGTCGCGGCCAGCCTGCAAGGCCGCCTGCAACTGGCCCGCCGTCATGGCAGGCTGGCGGGCGAAGTTGGCGGTACCGGCGCCGAGGCGCAAATGGCTCACCCCTGGCAGTTCCAGAAGCGGATCGACCGTGCCCAGGTCGATCACCTCCAGGCTGGCCTGCAGTTGACGGGCCAGTACACTGATTGCCGCGCCACCGCCGACAAAATTGCGCAGCATCTGGCCGGTGACGGCTTGTGGGTAGGCGGAGATGCCTTCTTCGACGACCCCATGGTCGCCAGCAAACAGGGTGATGAAAACGTTACCCACGGTCGGGCGCTCGCGCCCCTGCAGGCCGGCCAGCTGAACCGCCAGGCTCTCCAGCTGGCCGAGGGACCCCGCTGGCTTGGTCAACTGTTGCTGACGGGCACGGGCCTGGCCCGTGGCGTTTTCATCGACGGCTTGGCAGGGGTTCTGCCACCAGGTCGTGTTCATAGTGCAGGTCCTTTCAGCATCAGGGGCAAGCCGGCCACGGTCAGGACCACGCGCTGACAGCGCTCGGCCACTGCCTGGTGCAGCCAGCCGGCCAGGTCGACGTAGCGTCGGGTCAGCTCGCCCATGGGCACGACGCCGAGGCCGGTTTCATTACTGACCAGCACCAGGGTGCCAGGCAGGGTGGGCAGGCATTCCAGCAACGCATCGCGCTCCTGGGCCAGGCGCTGATCGTCTTCGAGCATCAGCAGGTTGGTCAGCCACAAGGTCAGGCAGTCCACCAGCAAGCAGCGCCCCTCTGCCGCTTCGCTCCGTAGCACGGTAGCCAGGGCCAGGGGTTCCTCGATCAATCCCCACTCGGTGGGGCGCCGCTGACGGTGCAATTGCACACGGTCGTTCATCTCGCCATCCAGGGGTTGGCTGGTGGCGATGTAGGTCACCGGCAGGCCGCTGTCGGCAGCCAGTTGTTCGGCGAGGCGGCTTTTGCCGGAGCGGGCACCGCCCAGGATCAGGTTGTGCATTTCAGGCTACCCCACACAGTTGCAGCAGGCGGCGGGTGTCCAGGTGCCGCTCAACCAGGTCGGCCAGGCGCTCGATGTCGCGTTCGCGCAACGCCTGGTAATCGATTACCTGCACTTCATCCAGGCCTGCCCAGCGCAGCAACGCCGCGCAGGAGGCGCTGCCCTCGAACAAGCCATGCAGGTAAGTGGCAAGCACCTGCCCATCGGCACTGATGGCGCCGTCGCTGCGGCCATCGGCCAACTGCACCGCAGGGTGGCCCAGTGCCGGGCCGGTCGTGACCCCGGCGTGGATCTCGTAACCAGTGACCGGCGCGGTTTCAAGCGCCAGGGTGCCCGCCACGTTGCGCAGTTGCTTCTCGGCCTCCAGTACCGTGGCGTAGTCGAACAGCCCCAGGCCCGCGCTGGAACCGGCAGCGCCTTCCAGGCCGGCGGGGTCGTGGACGTCACGGCCGAGCATCTGCAGCCCGCCACAAATGCCGATCAACTTGCCGCCGTAGCGCAGATGCCGCTCGATGGCCTTGTCCCAGCCGCGTTCGCGCAGCTGGGCCAGGTCACTGCGTACACTCTTGGAGCCCGGCAGGATAATCAGGTCGGCAGGTGGGATAGGCTGGCCCGGGCCCACAAACTGCAGGTCCACCTGCGGGTGCAGGCGCAGCGGGTCGAAGTCGGTGTGGTTGCTGATACGCGGCAGCACCGGCACGATCACCTTCAGTACCTGTGCATCCTTTTTGCCCTGGCGTGCATCAATACCATCCTCGGCCTCCAAGTGCAGGTCGGTGACGTAGGGCAGCACGCCCAGCACCGGCTTGCCGGTCCGTTGCTCCAGCCAGTCGAGCCCTGGTTGCAGCAGGGCGATATCGCCCCTGAAGCGGTTGATGACAAACCCTTTGACCCGCGCCTGCTCGCTGGGCGACAGCAGCTCCAGCGTGCCGACAAGGTGGGCGAAGACCCCTCCGCGGTTGATGTCGGCCACCAAAATGACGGGGCAATCCACTGCCTCGGCAAAGCCCATGTTGGCGATATCGCCGGCACGCAAGTTGATTTCCGCCGGGGACCCTGCCCCTTCTACCATCACCACTGGCCAGGCCTCGCTAAGGCGCCGGTGGGAGGCCAGCACCGCTTGCATGGCGATGGCCTTGTAGTCGTGGTACGCGACCGCATTCATGCTGGTGACGGCGCGGCCATGGATGATCACCTGGGCGCCAGTGTCGCTGTTGGGCTTGAGCAGCACCGGGTTCATGTCGGTGTGGGGCTCAAGGCGGCAGGCCTGGGCCTGCACGGCCTGGGCACGGCCAATCTCGCCACCATCGGCGGTCACGGCACTGTTCAGCGCCATGTTCTGCGGTTTGAACGGCACCACCTCGATACCCTGGCGCAACAGCCAGCGGCACAGGGCGGTCACCAGGGTGCTTTTACCGGCGTCGGACGTGGTGCCTTGCACCATGAGGGTGGTCATGGGGTGTCCTTCTTGTAGGTAGCCAGGGCCTGGGCCAGGCGCAGTTCGTCCGCCTCGCAGGCAGGCAGGCCAAAGCGCAGCGCCGAGGGCTGTTCAAACAGGCGAACCAGAATGCCGCTGCGGGCAAGATGGTCGTGCAGGTGTGCAGCATGCTGGCAACGCACATACTGAAACAGGTCGCAGCCGCCGCTGACGGCAAGCCCGCCACGCGCCAATAATTGTGCAAGGCGCAGGCTGTAAGCCGCGCAGCGCTCGCGTTGCAGATGCTGGGTGGCCTGATCGGCCAGGCTGGCCTGGGCCAAGACCCGGGTCGGGCCGTTGATGGTCCAGGGCCCGAGCAGGTCGGCCAGGCGTGACAGCAGGCTGCCCTCAGCCGCCACGAAGCCCAGGCGAACCCCCGCCAACCCAAAGAATTTGCCGAACGAGCGCAAGACGATCAGCCCAGGGCGCTCAGTACAATCCACCACGCTGCACGCGGGGGTGTTGTCCATGAAGGCTTCGTCCACCAGCAACCAGCCCCCACGCGCTGCCAGGCGCTGGTGCCAGGCCAGCACCGTTTCACGTGGCAGGCTGCGGCCGGTCGGGTTGTTCGGGTTCACCAGCACCAGCACATCCAGGTGATCGAGTGATGCCTCGACCTGGGTTTCGTCCAGCGCCGTCAACTGATGCCCGGCACGCTGCCAGGCATGGGCGTGCTCGGCATAGCATGGGGTGAGCACCCCGACGTTGCCGGGCGTACGCAGCAGCGGCAGCGCCTGAATGGCAGCCTGGGACCCGGCAACCGGCAGCAACTGAGCGGCGCCATAGTAACGGCAGGCGGCCTGCTCCAGGCCGTCATGGGTTTCAGGCAGGCGGGCCCAGGCTTGCACAGGAATAGACGGGATGGGAAAGGGCCAAGGCGCGATGCCACTGGACAGGTCCAGCCAGTGCTCGCGTGCAATGCCGTACTGGCGCACTGCGCGCAGCAGGCGGCCACCGTGTTCAAGCATTCAGGTACGCCCCCAGGCAGATCACCAATAGCCATAACCAGACCCCGCGCTGCACCAACTGCCAGCCACGCTCGATGGCGTCCTCGCTGGCTGCCGGCCCTTCGCCCAGGCGCGGGCGCTCGTGCAACTGGCCGTGGTACACCGCAGGCCCGCCAAGTTCCACCCCCAGCGCACCCGCACCAGCGGCCATCACCGGCCCGGCGTTGGGGCTGTCCCACAAGGGGCCCTGTCGGCGCCAGCAGGCCAGTGCCAGCCGGGTTTTGCCAAGCACCGCATAGGTCAATGCCACCAGCCGGGCCGGCACGTAGTTGAGCAGGTCGTCGATGCGCGCGGCGCACCAGCCAAAACGCTCGAAGCGCTCGTTGCGGTAGCCCCACATGGCATCAAGGGTATTGCTCAGACGGTACAGCACCACCCCCGGCGCACCCGCTACCACGAACCAGAACAACGCGGCGAACACGGCATCGCTGCCGTTTTCCAGCACCGACTCGGTAGCTGCCCGTGCGACCGCAGGTTCATCCAGCTCACGGGTTTCGCGGCTGACCAGGTAACCCACACGGCGCCGCGCCTCTTCCAGATCGCCCTGGCGCAAGGCGGCAGCAACGGGCAGTACATGTTCGCCCAAACTGCGCAGGCCCAACGCGCAGTACAACGCGAGCGCATCCACCAGCCAGCCTATGCCCGGCAGCCAGGACAGTATCAGCGCTAACAAGGTCAAGGGCACCACGGCCAGGAACCAGGCACTCACGCCATGGCTGCGCCAGCCACGGCCGCCCGCGTTCAAACGGCGCTCAAGGTTGGCCGCCATGTTGCCAAACGCAACCAACGGGTGACGCCGCTGGGGCTCACCGAACAGGGCATCCAAAGCCACGCCGGCGACAGTTAGCAAGGCTACGCTCATGGGCGTGCCCCCCAACGGTTTTCGTACAGCATCTCACTCAGCGGCTGCGCCTGGGCCCAGCCCTCCACCACCAGCATGGGCGCCGGATAGAACGCGGTAACAGGGCCCAGGCAGAGCACCGCCACAGGTTTGGCCCCGGCGGGCATGCCCAACAGTGCGGCCAGGGCCTGCGGATCGAACAACGACACCCAGCCCATACCCAGCCCTTCGGCACGTGCGGCCAGCCACAGGTTCTGGATGGCGCAGGCCAGCGAGGCAAGGTCCATCTCAGGGAGCGTGCGGCGGCCAAACAGGTGCGGTTCGCGGTTGTCCATCAGGGCGGCCACCAGGAGCTCTGCGCAATCGTTTATGCCTTCGACCTTGAGTTTCATGAAGTCGTCGGAGCGCTCGCCCAACGCCTGAGCAGTCAGCACACGCTCCTGCTCGACCAGCGCCTGGATGCGCCCGCGTAACTCACGCTGGGTAATGCGAATGAAGCGCCAGGGTTGCATGAGGCCAACACTGGGTGCCTGATGGGCCGCCGCCAGCAGCCGCGCCAGTAATTCTGACGCCACCTCGCCACCGGCAAAATGGCGCATGTCGCGGCGCTCGCCGATCGCCCGGTATACCGCAGCGCGCTCGGGCTCACTGAAAACGTGATCAGTCATGGTCGCAACAGCGCCGCCGCTGCCTCAGGGCTGGAGGGGAAATAAAAATGCACATAGGAAGCCGTCAACCGCCCCAGGCGATACACCGCCTCGTTACCCCGCCCGCCATTGGGGCTTAGGCCACGTGCAACGGGCTCCAGCGTGGTGCTGGTCAGGGAATGGTGATAGGTATGGCCACGCAGGGTGCCCTCCGGCAGTTCCACAGCCTGCAAGGCCAAGGCCGCCAGGCGTTTTTGCATGGTCGCCTCGCCAGGTAGCAGGCCCAGCAGCTCGGCACGCTCGCCAGCCACATCGGTGAGCGCTTCCAGCAAATACAGCATGCCGCCACACTCTGCCAACAGGGGCTTGCCCTGGGCGTGGTGCGCGCGAATGGCCTGGCACATCGGGGCGTTAGCGGCCAGGGCATGGTGATGCAATTCGGGGTAGCCACCAGGCAGGTACAGGCTGTCGACCGTCGGCAGCACCTGGTCATGCAGCGGCGAGAAGAACACCAGCTGCGCGCCCATGCGCCGCAGCAATTCAAGGTTGGCGCCGTAGGTGAAGGCAAAGGCCTCGTCGTGCGCCACGCCTACCCGCACACCTTCCAGCAAGGCAGTGGGTTGCAACGGCTGTGCCTGGGCGAAGGTGACCGCCGGCGGCAGGGTGGCATCGCAGCTGTCACCCAGCGCCTGCGCGGCGGCGTCCAGCCGGGTATCGAGGTCGTTCAGTTCACTGGCCTGGACCAGACCCAGGTGGCGGCTGGGCAACTCGATGCCCCGCTCACGGGACAACCCGCCGTACCAGCGCAGCCCCTCGGTCAGGCTACCCTCAAGCAACTGGGCGTGACGCAGGCTGCCCACCCGATTGGCCAGCACCCCGGCAAACGGCAGGTCGGGCTGATAGCGGGCCAGCCCCAGGGCCAATGCACCGAAGGTTTGAGCCATGGCCGTACCATCGATGACCGCCAGCACCGGCACGCCGAAATGGCGTGCCAGGTCCGCGCTCGAGGGGGTGCCGTCGAACAGCCCCATCACCCCTTCGATCAGGATCAGGTCGGCCTCACCTGCGGCCTCCCACAGCAATCGGCGGCTTTCCTCGGCACCGATCATCCACAGGTCCAGCTGATACACCGGCGCACCGCTGGCCCGTTCGAGAATCATCGGGTCGAGAAAATCGGGCCCGCATTTGAACACCCGTACCTTGCGGCCCAGGTTGCGGTGCAGCCGCGCCAGGGCCGCGGTCACCGTGGTCTTGCCCTGCCCTGAAGCCGGGGCTGCAATCAGTACCGCGGGGCATTGGCGGGGTGCGCTCACAGTTCCACGCCCTTCTGGGCACGGATGCCGGCCTGGAATGCGTGCTTGAGCATGCCCATTTCAGTCACCGTGTCCGCCAGCTCGACCATCTCTGGTTTGGCACCGCGACCGGTGACGATCACGTGCTGCATGGGTGGGCGGGCCTGGATGTCGGACAGCACCTGGTCCAGGTCCAGATAGCCGTGCTTCAGGGCGATGTTCAATTCGTCGAGTACCACGAACTGCACAGATTCGTCCTGCAGCAGTTGACGCGACACGGCCCATGCCGCCTCGGCCGCCGCGATGTCACGCTGGCGATCCTGGGTTTCCCATGTGAAACCCTCGCCCATCACGTGGTAACGCACCTGCTCGGGGAAGCGACGGAAGAACAGCTCTTCGCCGGTGCTGTTGCGGCCTTTGATGAATTGCACGACACCGCACTGCATGCCATGGCCCAGCGCACGCGCGAGCATGCCGAACGCCGAGCTGCTCTTGCCCTTGCCATTGCCGGTCAGTACCAGCAACAAGCCGCATTCGTTGGGGGAGTTGGCGATGCGTTCGTCGATGACCGCTTTCTTGCGCTGCATGCGCGCCAGGTGACGTTCGTCGCGTTCGGTGATTTCGCTCATGGGGGGCTCCGCTGGCTGGCACCACGGCAAGCCATGGCGACAGGGAATAAGCAGGCAAAAGGAGCGCGCGCAGGAGCCATGGCTGAACGCCACGGTGCACCGCGCATCACCCTCCGTGATGCCGTTGGCAGTGTCAGGCCGGTCTCCGGGCTTGCGAGCGGGCACCGGCCCAAGCCTGCGCACCTTCCCGGGTACAGAAACCCAGTGGTATTGCGCGGCCGTCACTCACTTACCGTTGCGGGGGCAGCGCCGGAATCGCGCCATGCTGGCACCCACCGGCTTCCCTGTTTCACCCCTTGGCGGGGCACCTGAAACACGCGCGAAGGTTAGAGGGTTGCGTCGGGAGCGTCAATCGACGCAGCCCGTAGGCGGGATAACAAAGCGACCCGGCTCGATGGCCATTCGGCAAAACTGTGCCACACTGAAAGCAAGTGATATCACATAGCCATTACGCAGGTCGTACGCCCCCATAATCACAACAGGAGTGCGCAGCATGCGAGGCCATCTGATCAACAACCCGCGCCTGGAATTTCTGGCGCCTGTGTTCGAACGCTGGGTGGAATGCATCGACCGCTACAACCGCTGCGCCGGCGACGCCGAGGCACCTTACTGGCACGGCGCAACGGCCAATGCAGGGCTGCTGGCAGCGGCGGCCTGGCAAGCAGAACTGACCGCGCTGCAGCAGTTTTCAGGCAAGAAACAACGGGACGACGAGGACCGTGAGGCACGCTGCGACCTATGGATCAGCAGCCTCGACGAGGCGCTTTACCTGAGTGTGAGCCAGCGCTGGCCGAAAATGGCCGGCCTGGACATGGCGGCAGCCCTGCAACAGACTGCGGCCCTGGCTCACCAAGTGGCTTACCCCAGCCAGCTGAAAGCCGGCGCCCTGTTCATCAGCCCGTGCAAGGCAGGGCAACATGCCAGCCCCGAGGAACTCCAGGACCTGGTGGACGACCTGCAGAAGCATACTGCGTGCGCCATTGCCTGGTATTTCCCCTACGCCTACCGCAAGCTGCACGACGCACTGGGTAACTACTACCCAGGCGTTGCGCTGCTGCTCAGGCAAAGTTGAACAACGTACTGGGCTGGCCGGTCACGCAGGGAAAAACCGCTTTGCCAACGCCGGCGTACGCAGGCGCCTGCTGAATACGCCGGGGTCGAATACCTGGCCCGTGCGCAGGTCGTGAACCACGCCGGAAGCAGGCTTAACCGTACGGCCCAGGGTAACCAGGATAAAGTGGTAACCGGCCCCGTATACCTGCTCCACATTCTCCACCCGGAAGTACTGCCCAGGCAGAAACAACGTTTCTGCTTCATCCCAGTACAGCGAAAAAGCGCTGACCGGGGTGCCATCCTCATAACGCCCGGCAGGCAGCTGGTAAATCACGGAACTGTCATCGAACTCCCTGGCGTTACCACGCGCCTGCCCAGGTAATACACGTGAGGCGAACTCCGCTGCCTTATAGGGGTTTTCGGTAAAGGACGTCAGGTCCGTAGTTACCAGCGTGTCCCCCACCTTCAGCCGACCTGTACGATAGGGTGCCGCACCGGTGTGGCGCGCTGCATTGCCACCGCGGTACAGCGTCACCGCGTTACTCTTGGGCAGCCGCTCGAGCGAGTCAGCCAGGTTGGCGATATAGCTGTCTTCGTCCCCATACCGATAGCGGCCATGGCGGAACACATCATTCACTTGCGACTCGTCGCTGGTGTAGTACTCGATCAACGAATTGAAATACTCACGCTCGTGACGGTACGAATATTCAGGGGCGTTTCTGACCATCACGCAGTCCAGCCCATTGGCATCCACATCGGGCGCACGTCCCTCCGATACCGTAGGCAACATCCAGGATTCCAGAAGGGCTTTCTGACGCCTCAGCGCCTGGGTGCTAAGGGCCTTGCTCTGTGCAGAATCCAAGCCGGCGTAGGTGTCCCAGAAAGGGGAGTTTACGGTGGCGACGTTCTCTATAGCGGGGGGGTTGCCGCCTGCCAGGCGGGGCGGCACCAGTAGTTCCCATTCACCGCTGGCACTCAGGCGGACCGGGCGCAGGGGCCCGAATGCGTATGGGTTTTCGGCCGGCACGATCAGCCAGCATGACAGGTCGGTGCTGTAACGGACCCGGTACGACAAACCGTTCAGCTTGATCCAGCAGGAGCCATCCTCCTGCACCAGCACGCCCGCCAACCGACCTTCACGGCCCGTTTCACCCACCAGCAGGTTGTTGGTTTCCAAACCCTCCGCGGCCGTGGTCGCTGACGTCTGCACTTGCCAGTGCTCCAGTGAAATCGTGGCTTCATGCTGGGGTGCCTGATAGGCCAGCGAGTCGAAACTGGCCTGGAACATCACATCCACCAGGTTGAGTGCAGCCATGAGCGTATCGATCATGGCTGCGCGTAACGCCGCCTTGCGCCCGTCATCGTCTCGTGCATCCAGCGCAGCATCCACCTCCAGCGCCACCCGGCTGACGGTGACCCCGAGCATGACCCAAAGCACCGGTCGCCCGAGGGGCGCAAAGCCGCCAAACACCTTCAGGAATGCCCCAAGGTAGCCTCGCCAGAGCACCTTGCGCAGGTCCTGGTTGCTGATCATCAGGTTGGCATTGCTGTGCATCTCGGCACGGGACAAGTTGGCCATGTAGTCGAAGAAGTCGTTCTGCACCGCGCGTTTCAGGGGTTGCAACAGCACCTGCGCAGCTTCTGCTGAGGCACTCTGGGCCAAATTGTGCAGCTGCCCATGGATACGCTTCACCCTGCCGTCATCATAGAGATGCGTAGCCCGCATGAACTGACCCAACCACTGCGAGTCCTGCAGGCTCGTGCGCAACCAGCCGGCCATGGCGCGCTCGGACTCGAATGCCCACAAGGCCTGCTCGGCCCAGGGCAGATACAGCATCGCGCGTCCGTTCTGCTCATGCAGGCTATAAAGGCAACCGCGGTCGTCATGATCGAATGCGTAGCGGTAAACCTTCAATGGGCGCTGGCTACTGTCATGCTCCAGCCGGGCCAGTGCAGGCAGCTCGTTTGCACTCAAGCGGTCAGTAACCAAGGCGCGCAACTGCGCCCACTGCGTGCTGTTTATCTTGCCGGCCTGCGCCGCATGCCGGGCTTGGGCCAACAGGTTGATCTTGGCCAGCACACGAAAATGCCGGCCATGCCGAACCCAGAACTCATCGACACGCTGACGGTAGAGGCTGGCGAAATCCAGCGCCCACAAATCAGCCAGCACGTCGCTGGGCAGCATCGGCACTTCATTGTGTTCGTCAAACCGCCCGGCATGAGGGCCCTGGCGATAGAAGCCGCCGTAAACGTTCAGTTCGTCGGAGGCCTCCTGAAAACCCGGGTCAAAGCGCTCGATCACCAGCTGCGGCAGCCGCAGCGACTTGCTGGGGCGCCCCGAATGCTGCCAGCCGGTGAACGTGCGCGGGCTGCTGGTAGCGGTGCCTTGAAACTGGTGCCACCAGACGAACCGGGGGTCAATAGCCTTGCCGGTACGGCGCAGCAGGATTTGCGTGGCCTGCTCCCTGGCCAACTCATAGGGGTCGGGGTAGTCCCGGATGATCTTGTCGACCAATCGCGCCAGCGGCATACCAGCAGTTATCGCATCCAGGCCACGGTCGACTTTTTCCAGAAGGTTCTTCATGGGTACTCCTGCCTCGGGTTGTCAGGCACCCATGCTGCCTAGCGAGGTGGTCAGCAGGCGGTAGCGGTGTAGCCCCTGGTCACAGCGACTGAACCCAGCAGACCCGGCTATTCTCTGAAGCACTACCTGCCGCACTGAGAGACGCCCCCATGAATCGCCCGCCCGTTCCACTGTTGCTCGTGCTGTGTGCCGGCCTGGCAGGCTGCGGCGAAACGGCCCGCCTGGCGGTAGCCGATGGCACGGGCCCTACCCCGCAGCTCCCGCCTCCCGCTGCAACCCTGTTCCCCACCGTCAACATCGCACCGGCCACCGGCTGGCCCAAGGGGCTGATGCCTCAGGCAGCACCAGGCTTGCACGTGACCCGCTTTGCTGCAGGGCTGGACCACCCCCGATGGCTCTACGTACTGCCCAATGGCGATGTCCTGGTGGCGGAAACCAATGCGCCCGCCAAGCCCGAGGACAGTCGCGGCGTACGTGGTTGGGCCATGGGGCTGGCCATGAAACGTGCAGGCGCAGCAGTGCCCAGCCGCAACCGCATCACGCTGCTGCGCGACGCCGACCATGACGGTGTAGCTGAAACCCGCACGTCCTTTATAGAAGGGCTCAATTCACCCTTCGGCATGGCGTTGATCGGCAACGACTTTTACGTGGCTGATACGGACAAACTGCTGCGCTTTCACTACGAACCCGGTATGCAGCAGGTTACCGGTGCAGGCGAGGTGGTGACCGAACTGCCTGCTGGCCCCTTGAATCACCACTGGACAAAAAACGTGATCGCCAGCCCGGACGGCAAACGGCTGTACGTGACCGTGGGCTCGAACAGCAACGTGGGCGAAAACGGTCTGGAGAAGGAAGCTGAACGGGCCGCGATCTGGGAGGTAGACCCGGCCACCGGCAAGCATTGGATCTATGCCAGCGGCCTGCGCAACCCTAACGGGCTGGCGTGGCAGCCAGGCAGTGGCGCCCTGTGGACCGCTGTCAACGAGCGTGACGAAATCGGCAGTGACCTGGTACCGGACTACATCACGTCTGTGAAAAAAGGCGGGTTCTACGGTTGGCCATACAGTTACTACGGGCAACATGTGGACAACCGGGTGCAGCCGCAAGACCCTGCCAAGGTCAGCAAGGCAATAGCGCCCGATTACGCAGTGGGGCCCCATACCGCGTCCCTCGGGCTGGCCTTTGTCGACCACGGTGTGTTGCCGCCGAGCTTTGGCCAAGGCGCCTTGATAGGGCAGCACGGCTCGTGGAACCGGCAGCCCTACAGTGGCTACAAAGTAATCTTCGTACCGTTCGACAGCGCCGGCATACCGGCCGGCCCACCCGTGGACCTATTGACCGGCTTCCTCGACCAGGCGGGTAATGCCATGGGCCGACCGGTCGGCGTCGTGCAGGACAGCCACGGTGGTGTGCTGGTGGCTGACGATGTGGGCAGCAGCATATGGCGGGTCAGCAAAGCCCCCTGAGCATACTCAGGGGTTCTGCGCCAGGTGCCCCTGCTGGATCACCCGCTTGGCCTGCAAGTAAGCCTTGGCCCAGTAGCTGTTGGACAGGTAGTCCAGGCGCACGGTGCCACCGGTGGAAGGGGCGTGCACGAAGCGCCCGTCGCCCACATAGATGCCCGCATGGCTGACCTGCGACCCACCCCCTGTGGCGAAGAACACCAGGTCCCCGGACTGCAGGGACTTGGCATCTACCGTTGGCGCTTGCATGACGATCATCTCCCGCGTGGAGCGCGGCAGGCTGATACCGGCGGCATCGCGGTAGACGTATTTGATGAGGCCGCTGCAGTCGAAGCCAGAGTCCGGGGTGTTGCCGCCCCAACGGTAGGGCGTACCCACCAGGCCAATCGCGCGGATGAGCACGTCATCGGCGACGGGCGAAGCGCTCGGCTGGCTGTACACGACCCGTGGCTGAACCACCACCGGGGCAGGTGCTGGTGGCCGACTGGAACAGGCAGCCAGAAGGGCTGCCAGGGAAAGCAATGCGAAGCGCGCCATCGTTGTCATGGCCAAAACATCCTGTCTGAGGTCGCTGGGCCGCAGCCGAAAAGAGTTGAGAACTTAGATTAGACGTTTTCTGTAAATGCGCACGGCGGCGAGCTTTTTTTGAAAAGCAACGCCGCCGTGGCAGGGTATATCACATGCTATCAGTTGCGCGCGATACTGGTCGGCGCCATGGCCAAGGCACGCTTGGCTTCGATGAAGGTCTTGCTCCAGTAACGGTCACCGAGGCTGTCGATGCGTACGCCACCGCTGCGGCGGCTGCTGGAGTGGATGAACTGGTTGTCACCCAGGTAGATACCTGCATGGCTGACGCGGCCCCGGCCGTTGGTGCTGAAGAACAGCAAGTCACCTGGCTTGAGCTTGTTGCGCGCAACCTTGGGTGCATCGACGTTGATCATTTCACGCGTTGAGCGTGGCAGGGTCATGCCCGCCTCTTCGCGGAACAGGTAGCCGATGAAACCACTGCAATCGAAGCCAGACTGTTCCGAGGTACCGCCAAAGCGGTAGCGGGTGCCGATCAACGACATGCCGCGCTCCAGAATACTGTCGGCCAGAACCGGCAGTTGGTAGGGCTTGCTGCTGGAGAAAGCCTCCAGGTCATCTTCAGTGGCCACTTCTTGCGGTTCGCCGAACACCGACGACGACGAGGCTTTGGCCTTGATCGCCGGCTGTACGGCGACCGGAGTGTGATCCTGGGGCTGCGAATAAGAAGCTGGGCCTTGGGCCGCGCAGCCAAAAAGCAGGGTCACGAGTGCGAGTGGCACGAGGGGTGCGAAGCGCTTGAGCATGGGCACAACCGTGTCTGTAATCCTTTAGTGGGGTGGAACTATGCCCTCTATGATGGCGATTTGCAAATTTTATCGAAAAAGATGTGACTTTTCTGTGAGGCCGCTCTAGCCCAGCGTTTTCAGGGGGTTACCAGCCGAGGGTTTCTTTCAGAAACGGGATGGTGAGCTTGCGCTGAGCCTGCAGGGACGCCTGGTCCAAGCGCTCGAGCAGGTCGAACAGCGCGCTCATGCTGCGCGCGCCACGGGTGAGAATGAAGTGCCCGACTTCATCAGTGAGGTGCAGACCCCGGCGCGATGCCCGCAGTTGCAGGGCACGCAGCTTGTCTTCGTCGGACAGCCCACGCATCTGGAACACCAGGGCAAGGGTGAGGCGCGACTTGAGGTCGGGGAGCTTGATGGGCAATTCGCGGGGGGAGGCAGACGCGGCCAGCAGCAGGCGGCGGCCACTGTCCCGCAAGCGGTTGAACAGGTGGAACATCGCCTCTTCCCAGTCCGGCTTGCCGGCGATGACATGCAGGTCATCGATGCACACCAGTTCGTACTGGGCGAGGTAATCGAGCAGCCCGACGCCGCGCTCCAGCAGTTGCGCCAGGGGCAGATACACCGCAGGCTCGCCACGTTGCTGAAAACGGTGAGTGGCGGCCTGCAGCAGGTGGGAACGCCCAACGCCCTGCTTGCCCCACAGGTAGATGAGGCTCTCGGTCCAGCCGGCGTCCGCTTCGCAAAGACGCTCGACATACCCCAGCGCCGCAGCATTGGCGCCCGGGTAATAGTTGATGAAGGTGGCGTCATCGCGCAGGCGCACACCCAGGGGCAACTGGATCGGTGGTTTCATGCTCGCGGGCGGTCGGCGGGACCACAGGGGCCTTTAGTGAACAGTCGGCAAAGTCTATACCTGCAACGCAGGGTGCACAATCACACCCGGGCAGAGTGCAAGCAAAATCAAAGGCTTGCAGCCTGCCCCGGGTAAATGCGGCTACAACTCAGGGTCGACGTCTGCGTCGTACATGTCCGACTGCTTGTACAGGTCGTGCATATGCCGCAGCAGCACCATGATCACCGCTGCAACCGGCAACGCCAGCAACACGCCGGTAAAACCGAACAGTTCACCGCCAGCCAGGATCGCGAAAATCACTGCCACGGGGTGCAGGCCAATGCGATCCCCTACCAGCAACGGGGTCAGCACCATACCCTCCAGCGCCTGCCCCACCATGAACACCGCCACGATGCCGAGCATGGGATAAAGGTCGCCACCGAACTGGAACAACCCAGCCACCAGCGCTGCGCCAATACCGATAATGAAGCCCATGTACGGCACAATGGCCGCCAGCCCGGCCATCATGCCGATCAGCAGGCCCAACTCCAGGCCAACCAGCATCAGGCCGGCTGAATAGATGAAGCCCAGGGCGACCATCACCAGCAACTGCCCGCGTACAAACGCGCCCAGCACCTCATGGCACTCACCGGCCAGCTCGACGATTTTCGGCTCGTTCTGGCGCGGCAGCAGGCTGCGCACCTTGGCCATCATCACGTCCCAGTCGCGCAGCAGGTAAAAGCCCACCACCGGGATCAGCACCATGTTCGCCAGCCAGGCGATCAAGGCCAGGCTGGAGGCCGTTGCCTGGGACAGCACCACACCCACGATGTCGGTGGTCTGCCCCATGTGCGCGCCGATGGCCGCCTTGATCTTGTCGAACTTCCAGAAGCCATCTGCAAGCCCGAGGCGCCCCTGTACCCAGGGCAGTGCAACATGTTCAAGCCAGTCCAGCACCTGGGGCGCCAGCTCGTAGAGCCGAACCAGCTGCTTGGCCAGCATCGGAATCAGCACGAGCAGCAAGGCCAGCATTACCAAAGTGACCAAGCCAAACACCACAACCACGCCCCAGGTGCGCGACATGCCCATGCGCTCCAGGCGATCGACCAGGGGGTCTGCCAGGTACGCCAGCAGGATGCCGACCAGAAACGGGGTGAGGATATTGTGCAGGCTATACAGCAGCACGATGAGCAGCAGTGCCAAGCCCAGCCAGATCCAGCGACGCATGTCAGTCATGATGAAGCCTCTTACCAGCGGAAACGCAAGCCATCGAAAGATTTGGGCACTGCTGGGTCAGGGGCGGGCTGCCCTGCCGAGGCTGGCGGTAGGGTGCTCGCAGGCGCGGGGTCGGCCGGCAGTTCCTGCAGCCGCGCAAGCCCCAGCTGGGCACGCAACTGCTCGCGGTTGGCCGTGACTGCATAGGTGAAGGTGGTACCTTCTGCCAATTGCAGGTGAGCACCATAGGGCTCAAGAATGCGGGCCAGTTCGGCGTAGCGTTGCAGGTTCATGCCTTCTACCTGCATCAGCAACTGGCTGCTGGCACCGGGGCGGGTGACGTAGCGCGGCGCAAGGCGGTTACTCACCGCCAGCATCACGGCATCAGCCAATGCCTCAGGGGACGCGCCCTCGGCAGTACCCTGCTCGTGCTGGTCCCCCAGCCACAGCTGCCATTTGCCCTGCCACTTGCCGTCCGCTTCCTGGGCGTGAACGGCCAGCAAGGCGTCGGCACCGTACCGCTCGGACGCTTCGCGCAGGGGGCCGGGTTTGCTGGCGTCGATCTGTTTGGCGTTGGCCACCAACTGCTCTTGCAGGTCGGCCAGCGGCAGGCGCAAGGGCAGGCCACGGTGCTGGGCTGCCTGGCGCAAGGGCTGGGCGCTGGGCTGGCCATCGCCGACCAGGTTGCTACCCTCGGCGTTGTCGTTCAGCCACCAGCCCAGGATGGACGGGCGGTTGCTGCCCCACAGTGCCAGGCCGGCCTTGCGCAGGGCACGCTCGGTACTGCCAGGGTCGAATTCGACCATCACCGATTCGGGCGGGCCTGCGTCGCTGCCCACCTGATTGATGATTTGCTGCGGGTCCTTGCGCAACCCGGCAAGCCCCGGGCTCTGCACAGCCTTCGGGTCGCCGGTCAGGCGCAGTACCAAGGTATCGAAGGCTTGAGCAGTCGCCGCGTTACGGGCCTCGGCCCCCTGCCCTGCCACCTGCTCGCGCACCTGATAAAGGCCAGCGACGTTCTCAGCCTGGGCAACGCTTGCCATGAGCCCCAGACAACCCGCTACCAGAAAATTCAAGAAACGCATGAGGTATCCTTCTCGGACAGAGCGGCGACGGCAAGCTGCAAGCTGCAAGCTGCAAGCTGCAAGCAGGATGCGGTATGGGCCTGGCTTGAAGCTTGAAGCTTGAAGCTTGAAGCTTTCGAGACACCGCATCAACACCCCAAACGTTTTTTAGCAATTTCCCGCCCTGCCCGTCGGCGTGAGGATGGCCGCTGCCCGGCAACCCTGATAAAATCGCGCGCCTTCACAGACCACTGAAGTTCAGGCAGCCGCCATCAGGCAGCCAGCCCTGGCCATCACGGTCGTTTCTACGAATCCCTCCCTCTAAAGGCCTGGATCAATGAGCAAGCAACCCTCCCTGAGCTACAAGGACGCCGGTGTAGACATCGACGCCGGCGAAGCACTGGTCGAACGCATCAAGGGCGTGGCAAAACGCACCGCACGCCCTGAAGTCATGGGTGGCCTGGGCGGCTTCGGCGCCCTCTGCGAGATCCCGGCCGGCTACAAGCAGCCGGTGCTGGTCTCTGGTACCGACGGCGTCGGCACCAAGCTGCGCCTGGCACTGAACCTGAACAAGCACGACAGCATCGGCCAGGACCTGGTCGCCATGTGCGTCAACGATCTGGTGGTGTGCGGCGCCGAACCGCTGTTCTTCCTCGACTACTACGCAACCGGCAAACTGAACGTCGACGTGGCGGCCACGGTGGTCACCGGTATCGGTGCCGGTTGTGAGCTGGCCGGCTGCTCGCTGGTCGGTGGTGAAACCGCCGAAATGCCCGGCATGTACGAAGGCGAAGACTACGACCTGGCCGGTTTCTGCGTGGGCGTGGTGGAAAAGGCCGAGATCATCGACGGCTCCAAGGTGGCCACGGGTGATGCCCTGATTGCCCTGCCGTCCTCCGGCCCACACTCCAACGGCTACTCGCTGATCCGCAAGATCCTCGAGGTATCGGCCACTGACGTCGAAAGCACCCAGCTGGGCGGCAAGCCCCTGACCGAGCTGCTGATGGCACCGACCCGCATCTACGTCAAGCCGCTGCTGCAACTGATCAAGAACACCGGTGCAGTCAAGGCCATGGCCCACATCACCGGCGGCGGCCTGCTGGACAACATTCCACGCGTACTGCCGGCCAACGCCCAGGCAGTGATCGACGTGGCCAGCTGGCAGCGCCCGGCAGTGTTCGACTTCCTGCAGGAAAAAGGCAACGTCGACGAACACGAAATGCACCGCGTGCTCAACTGCGGCGTCGGCATGGTGATCTGCGTGGCGCAAGACCAGGTGGAAACCGCCCTGGCTGAACTGCGTGCCGCTGGCGAGCAGCCTTGGGTCATCGGCCACATCACCGAAGCCGCTGAGGGCGCAGCCCAGGTCGAGCTGCAAAACCTCAAGGCACACTGATGCCGAACGCGTTCTGCAATGTCGTGGTACTGCTGTCGGGTTCCGGCAGCAATCTGCAGGCCCTGATCGACAGCTGCCAGGCCCCGGGTAACCCAGTGCGCATCTGCGGGGTGGTTTCCAACCGTGCCGATGCCTTTGGCCTGCAGCGCGCCGCCGCGGCGGGCATCGAACATGTCGTGCTCGATCACACCCAGTACGAAGGCCGTGAGGCCTTCGACGCTGCGCTAATGGCGTGCATCGACGGTTTCGAACCCCACCTGGTGGTGCTGGCTGGCTTCATGCGTATCCTCAGCGGCAGCTTTGTGCGCCACTACCAGGGGCGTCTGGTCAACATCCATCCGTCCCTGTTGCCCAAGTACAAAGGCCTGCACACCCATCGCCGGGCGCTGGAAGCCGGTGATGCGGAACACGGTTGCAGTGTGCATTTCGTGACCGAGGAACTCGATGGGGGGCCACTGGTCGTACAGGCTGTTGTGCCCGTAGCCGCCGATGACACCGTCGAAACGCTGGCCCAGCGGGTGCACTGTCAGGAACATCTGGTCTACCCCCTGGCAGTGCGCTGGTTTGCCGAAGGGCGCTTGCGTCTTGGCGAACAAGGTGCATTACTGGATGGCCAGCCCCTGTCGGCCAGCGGTCACTTGATTCGATCCTAGGAGATTTTATGCGTCGTGCCTTGCTCTTGGCTCTAGCCGTGCTTGCCCTGCCCCTCCAGGCAGCAGACTTGAAGCCGTTTTCGGCCAGCTACACCGCCGATTGGAAGCAGTTGCCCATGAGCGGTACCGCTGAACGTAGCCTGGTCAAGAATGCCAATGGCACGTGGAGCCTGAACTTCAAGGCGTCCATGATGATTGCCAGCCTGACCGAGCAAAGCACACTGCGCCAGGAAAACGATACCCTGCTGCCCCAGCAGTACCACTTCGAACGCGGTGGCCTGGGCAAGGCGAAGAAGGTTGACCTGAACTTCGACTGGGCCGCCAAGAAGGTGACCGGTACTGACCGTGGCGATGCCATCACCCTGCCGCTGAACCGCGGCGTACTCGACAAGTCGTCTTATCAGCTGGCGCTGCAGCATGATGTGGCCGCTGGCAAGAAGAGCATGACCTACCAGGTGGTCGATGGCGACGAGATCGACACCTACGACTTCCGCGTACTGGGCACCGAAAAGGTCACCACCAAGACCGGCCAGGTGGATGCCGTCAAGGTCGAGCGAGTGCGTGACCCCAGCCAGAGCAAGCGCATCACCGAGCTGTGGTTCGCCAAGAACTGGGATTATCTGCTGGTGCAACTGCGTCAGGTCGAAACTGACGGCAAGGAATACGTGATCGTGCTGCAGGATGGTACGGTCGATGGCAAGGCGGTTAAGGGTAACTGAGCCGTGCTTGTCTTGAGTAACGGAAGCCCCGCCCTGAGCGGGGCTTTTTTATGGACGATGGTGGGGCGGGCGCCGAGGCGCCACCAGCAGGCTTCATGAAACTTGTTTCATGGCGATTTTATTTACTTAGCCTGCTAACAAACTCTATAAAGGGGGTGTGCGACACACTGTCGCAGCCAACTGAAAATGTGGAGTTTACCGATGACAGTCCAAGTAACCGAACGCGACGAATCGAAAATGTCCCATGAAGGCCTGGCCGCTGGCGTGCGGATCTGGGACGTGCACCAGCAAGGTCAACTGGTTGGGATGTTCCATAACGAACACGAAGCGCAGCAGTACCGCGTCGAGCTGGAAGACCAGGAAAAGCAGCGCACCACGCAATGACCCCTCTTGAACGAAAAACCCCGCCAAGGCGGGGTTTTTGCTGTTACCACATCAGGTCATCCGGGATCTTGTAGGCCGCATACGGGTCATCATCGTCGGCTTCCTCCACATGGGTGTTGAGCAGCAACACCCGGTGCGGGTCGCGTTCCTGGATCTTCAGCGCCGCTTCACGCGGAATCACTTCGTAGCCGCCCCCATGGGACACAACCGCCAGCGCACCATTGCTCAGCTTGCTGCGCATCAGCGCATTGACCGCAATGCGCTTGACCTTCTTGTCATCGACGAAGTTGTAGTAGTCCTCGGTGGTGAGCTTCGGCAGGCGGGTGGCTTCGATCAACTGCTTGATCTGCGCGGCACGGGCTTTCTGCTCGGCCTTTTCCTGCTGCTGGCGGTTCAGCTCCTGGTCACGCTTGGCCTTTTCGGCCATCGCTTCCCTGGCTTGGCGCTGCTGGGTGTCGTCCACCTCTACCTGGCCTTTGTGTTCCAGGCGTTTTTGTTTTTTCTCAGCCTTGTTGGCCTGGGAGACCTGTTTCTGGTTGACCAGACCGGCTTTGAGCAATTGGTCGCGAAGGGAAAGGCTCATGAATGTTCACTCACTTATGCAACAGCTCAGCTGCAGCTGGGCAGGTTCTTTTCCTGACGCTTGGCTTCACCCCAAAGGGCGTCAAGCGCGTCAAGGTTACATTCTTCAATAGGGGTGCCACTGTCGCGCAATGCCTGCTCGATAAAACGGAAACGTCGCTCGAACTTGCGGTTGGCGCGGCGCAGGGCGTTTTCCGGGTCTTGCTTGAGGTGCCGCGCTAGGTTGACGGCAGCGAACAACAAATCGCCCACCTCGTCCTCCAGCGCATCGGCGTCACCGTCGGCCATGGCCTGCAACACTTCATCCAGTTCTTCACGCACCTTGTCCAGCACCGGCAACGCTGCCGGCCAGTCGAAGCCGACCGTGGCGGCGCGCTTTTGCAGCTTGGCAGCCCGGGACAGGGCCGGCAAGGCTGACGGCACGTCATCGAGCAGCGACAGTTGCTCGGGCGTGCTTTTCTCGGCCCGCTCCTCGGCCTTTATCTCCTCCCAACGGGACTTGACCTGGGCCTCGCTCAGGCTGGGGGTATCCAGCGGCGCATAAAGCTCGCCGGTAGGGAATACATGCGGGTGGCGACGAATCAGCTTGCGGGTGATGCTGTCAACCACGCCATCGAACTCGAAACGCCCCTCCTCCCGGGCCAGCTGGCTGTAGTAGACCACCTGGAACAGCAAGTCGCCCAGCTCACCTTGCAGGTGCTCGAAATCACCGCGCTCGATGGTGTCGGCGACCTCGTAGGCCTCTTCGAGGGTATGGGGGACGATAGTCGCGTAGTTCTGCTTGAGGTCCCATGGGCAACCATACTGCGGGTCGCGCAGGCGGGCCATGAGGTGCAGCAGGTCTTCGAGGGTGTAGGTCATGTAGGCAGGTCCTTCGGCGGTGACTTCTTCGCGGGTAAACCCGCTCCCACAGGATGGATACAGGTTTTGAAATCTGTACGTTACCTGTGGGAGCGGGTTTACCCGCGAAGCAGGCGCCGCGGTCTCAAGGGGTACGATTACGCCGCGTCTCGATGATGTTCGGCAACTGCGAGATCCGCCCCAGCAGGCGCCCCAGCGCGTCCAGGCCTGGAATCTCGATGGTCAGAGACATCAGCGCGGTGTTGTCTTCCTTGTTCGAGCGAGTGTTCACCGCCAGCACGTTGATTTTCTCGTTCAGCAGCACCTGCGAAACATCGCGCAGCAGGCCCGGGCGGTCATAGGCGCGGATGACGATGTCCACCGGGTAGGTTTGCACCGGGATCGGCCCCCAGCTCACCTGGATCATGCGCTCGGGCTCCTTGCCCGCCAGTTGCAGCACCGATGCACAGTCCTGGCGGTGGATGCTCACGCCACGGCCCTGGGTGATGTAGCCAACGATGGCATCGCCCGGCAGCGGCTGGCAGCAGCCTGCCATTTGCGTCAGCAGGTTGCCGACGCCTTGGATCTGGATATCGCCACGCTTGCCACCGCGCGGCCCGCTGGGTTTGCGCGGGACCAGTTCGATCTGCTCGATGCGCTCGGGCTCGAGCAGTTGCTGGGCAGCATTGACCAGGTGCGCCAGGCGCAGGTCGCCGGCGCCCAGTGCCGCGAACATGTCTTCTGCCGTCTTGACGTTGGTCTTGTCGGCCAGGCGCTCGAAGTCTACCTGAGGCAGGCCCAACCGGCTTAGCTCACGCTCGAGCAGGGTCTTGCCGGCGGCGACGTTCTGGTCACGTGCCTGCAGCTTGAACCAGTGCACGATCTTTGCCCGCGCCCGAGAAGTGGTCACGTAGCCCAGGTTCGAGTTCAGCCAGTCGCGGCTCGGGTTACCGTGCTTGCTGGTGATGATCTCGACTTGCTCGCCGGTCTGCAGGCTGTAGTTGAGCGGCACGATGCGCCCGTTGATCTTGGCACCCCGGCAGTTGTGGCCGATCTCGGTGTGCACCCGGTAGGCGAAGTCCAGCGGCGTGGCGCCTTTGGGCAGGTCGATGGCGTGGCCGTCCGGGGTGAACACGTAGACCCGGTCCGGCTCGATATCCACCCGCAGCTGTTCGGCCAGGCCGCCGATATCGCCCAGCTCTTCGTGCCACTCCAGCACCTGGCGCAACCAGGAAATCTTTTCTTCGTAATGGTTGGAGCCAGACTTTACGTCGGTGCCCTTGTAACGCCAGTGGGCGCACACCCCCAGCTCAGCCTCTTCGTGCATACCGTGGGTGCGGATCTGGACCTCGAGGACCTTGCCCTCTGGGCCGATTACTGCCGTATGCAGCGAGCGGTAGCCGTTTTCCTTGGGGTTGGCGATGTAGTCGTCGAACTCCTTGGGGATGTGCCGCCACAACGTATGCACGATACCCAGCGCGGTGTAGCAGTCACGAACCTCCGGCACCAGTACACGTACGGCACGCACGTCGTAGATCTGGCTGAACTCGAGGCCCTTGCGCTGCATTTTGCGCCAGATGGAATAGATGTGTTTCGCCCGGCCGCTGATATCGGCGTTCACGCCCGTGGCCAGCAGCTCGTTCTGCAACTGGTTCATCACATCACTGATGAAGCGCTCGCGGTCCAGCCGACGCTCGTGCAGCAGCTTGGCGATCTGCTTGTATTGATCGGGCTCGAGATAACGGAAGGACAGGTCCTCGAGTTCCCACTTGATGTGGCCGATGCCCAGGCGGTGTGCCAGGGGGGCATAGATGTCGAACACCTCGCGGGCAACCCGCAGGCGCTTCTCGTCGTCGGCGCCCTTGACTGCACGTATCGCGCAGGTGCGCTCGGCCAGCTTGATCAGCGCCACGCGCACATCGTCGACCATGGCCACGAGCATCTTGCGCAGGTTCTCGACCTGCGCCTGGGAGCCCAGCACCAGCGACTGCCGGGGGCTGAGGCTGGCGCTGATGGCAGCCATGCGCAGCACGCCGTCGATCAGCTTGGAAACCACCGGGCCGAAGCGCTGGCTGACCTCGGCCAAGGTCACCTTGCCTTCGCGTACCGACCGGTAGATGACCGCTGCCACCAGGGAGTCCTGGTCGAGCTTGAGGTCCGCGAGGATCTCGGCGATTTCAAGCCCGGCCTGAAAGCTGGAGGTACCGTCTGCCCAGGAATGCTTGGCAGGGTTGCCCTTCTTCTCGACGTCCAGGGCAAACTCGCAGGCGTCTTTCAGCGCAGCGCGGTCCAGTGCCGAATCGACGCTTACCACGTGGTCCAACCAGCCTTCGAGATTGATACTGCCGTCGGTGTTGACCGGCTGGTGCACTCTCACCTGTACCATCTTTGTTCTACCTTTCCATACAGCGCACCCCACGGATGCGCTGGCAATCACCGCACGGCTGCCAATCCTTGAAAGCCGTACCAAGGGGCCAGCAGCATGCTAGCCCGCTTCGAATAACGCCATGGCCTCGACATGTGCCGTCTGAGGAAACATGTCGAGAATCCCGGCCCTTTTTAACCGGTACCCCTGCCCAACCAGCACCTGCGCGTCTCGCGCCAACGTTGCCGGGTTGCACGATACATAGACCAGCCGTTTGGCCTTGAGGCGGGCGATGCCTTGCACCACCTCGAATGCACCGTCACGCGGTGGGTCCAAGAGTACCGCAGAAAAGCCTTCGGCGGCCCATCCGGAGCCGGCCAAAGGCTGCGATAAATCGGCCTGAAAAAACCGTGCGTTATGCACATTGTTGCTTCGGGCGTTGGCGGCGGCCCGGTCGACCATGGCCTGCACGCCTTCAACTGCTACCACCTCACGCGCCTGGCGGGCCAGTGGCAGGGCGAAATTGCCCAACCCGCAGAACAGGTCCAGCACCCGTTCGTCAGCCTGCGGTGCCAGCCAGGCCAGGGCCTGTTCGATCATCGCCGTGTTGACCTGAGCGTTGACCTGCACGAAGTCCCCTGGTCGCCAGGCGAGCTCCAATTGCCAGGGCGCCAAGGCAAAGCCCAAGGATGCACCCTGCACCAGCGGGGCAGGCTCATCCTCCCCCTGCAGCCACAACTGGGCGCCGGCCTGCTCGCAGAAGGCCTGCAACCGGGCCAGGTCTTCGGCGGGCAACGGCGCCACATGGCGTACCAGCACCGCTTCGGCAGTCCCGCTGAACAATTCCACATGCCCCAGGGCCTGCGGCTTGTCCAGCGAGCGCAGCACGGTTGGCAGATGCCGCAGAATCGATTGCAAGGGCTGTACCAGCACCATGCAATCGTTGAGGGCGACGATGTCCTGGCTGGCTTCGGCGCGCAACCCCACCTCCAGGTGCCGCGCCTTGGCGTCCCAGCGCACGGCCACCCGCGCACGGCGCCGGTAGCCGAACTCCGGCCCGCTCAGCGGCGGCGCCCACTGCTCGGGCTGCACGCCAGCCACCCGCTGCAACTGTTCGGCCAGGGTGCGCTGTTTCAACGCAAGCTGCGCCGCATGGGGCAGGTGCTGAAGGTTGCACCCGCCACAGCGGGCATAGTGCCGGCACGGGGCCTCGCGGCGCTCGGGGCTGGCTTGCAGCAGCCGCTCCAAGCGCGCGTCCACCACCTTGCCGCGAGCACTGAGCACCCGCGCCTCGACCACCTCACCTGCCAGGGCGCCACTGACGAACCAGGTACGCCCGTCATGAAAGGCAATGCCTCGGCCGTCGCCGGCCAGGCGCTCCACGGTCAATTGCTGCTTCTTGCCCACAGGTACCTGGGGGCTGCGGTTACCGCCGGCTGGCTGGAAGCGCAGGCCGCTGTTGCTCTTTTTCTTGGACATTTAGCTGTGATCGAACAAGCCAGTGGACAGGTAGCGGTCGCCACGGTCGCAGATGATCGCGACCAAGGTGGCATTTTCCACCTCGCGGGACAGACGCAGCATGGCGGCCACCGCACCACCGGAGGACACGCCGCAGAAAATGCCCTCTTCGCGGGCAAGCCGGCGCATGGTCTCTTCGGCTTCCTGCTGGGACATGTCGACGACGCGATCAACACGGGCGGCATCGAAGATTTTCGGCAGGTACTCTTCTGGCCAGCGGCGGATGCCAGGGATGGCAGAGCCCTCCATCGGTTGCAGGCCGACGATCTGCACCGCCGGGTTCTGCTCCTTGAGGTACTGCGAGCAGCCCATGATGGTACCAGTGGTGCCCATGGAGCTGATGAAATGGGTAATGGTGCCCTGGGTCTGCTGCCAGATTTCGGGGCCCGTGCTGTTGTAGTGGGCGATCGGGTTGTCGCCGTTGGCGAACTGGTCCAGCACCAGGCCACGGCCTTCGGCCTGAAGCTTTTCGGCCAGGTCCCGGGCGCCCTCCATGCCTTCTTCCTTGGTCACCAGAATCAGCTCGGCGCCGTAGGCGGTCATGGCGGCTTTGCGCTCGGCGGTGGAGTTGTCGGGCATGATCAGGATCATCTTGTAACCCTTGATCGCTGCCGCCATCGCCAGGGCGATACCGGTATTGCCGGAGGTGGCTTCGATCAAGGTGTCGCCGGGCTTGATCTGGCCGCGCAGTTCGGCCCGGGCGATCATCGACAGCGCCGGGCGATCTTTCACCGAGCCGGCAGGATTGTTACCTTCAAGCTTGAGCAGGAGGGTATTGCTGGTTTGGCCAGCCAGGCGCTGCAGGCGAACCAGAGGCGTATTGCCGACGCAATCGGCGATGGTTGGGTACTGCAAGGTCATGGTGTGCTTCACAATCCAGGCGGCAGGGGCGCCTATCATACCGGCAAACCCTTGCGCGCCATATCACGCAATCTGTGGTGCATATAGCTACACGCTATATCAAATGCCCAGCCATTGATTTCAGCCTGGCACATGGGCTGGCAAGCGCAGCCACAGGCGCAACCCACGCGGCCCATTGCGCGCCCACAGGGTGCCGCCCTGGCGCTGAATGGCACTGCGGGCGATGCTCAGGCCCAGGCCAAAGCCGCCGTCCCCGGGCCGTGAGCCGTCCAGCCGGGAGAACGGCGCGAAGATGCGCTCCAGGTCTTGTTCGGCCACTCCGCCCCCTTCATCCTCAAGCCACAGCCACCAGAACCCCGCCTCCCTGCGCCCACCCAGACGCACTATACCCTCGGGGGGCGAGTGACGAATGGCGTTGCGCAGCAGGTTCTCCAGCGCCTGGGCCAGGTAATTGAGGTTGCCCTGCACCCAGCAGCCCGCGGGCACCTCACAGTGCAGGCGGGTGGGTGACCAGCCGCACTCATAGCAGGCGTTCTCGGCCAGAAGGTCCCACAGCGCCTGCACCTCGATGGGCTCCAGGTTCATCGGCGCACGCTCGGCGTCCTGCCAGGCCAACTGCAAGGTGCCTTCGACCAGCTGCTGCATGCAGTCCACCTCTCGCCTCAGGCGCTCGCGCAACCCCTGTAGCTCGGGCTCGCTGTCGCAGGCCACGCGCAAGCGGCTCAGGGGCGTGCGCATCTCGTGGGACAGGTCACGCAGCAACTGCTGCTGGATAGCCACGGTGCCTTGCAAGCGTTCAGCCATCTGGTCGAATGCCCGCGCCAGTTCGCCCAGTTCGTCGTGACGGGCCAGTAGGCGTGGTGCCAGGCGGGCCGACAGCTGGTCGGCACGCCAGGCATTGGCCTGCTCGCGCAGTTGGTTCAGTGGCACGATCAGCATGCGGTAGAGGCCCACGCACAGCAGCAGGGTGAACAGCCCGGGGATGATACCGTTGGTGAGGATGCGCCACAGCAGCAGGTACTGGCCCGGGTTGAAGCGCTGTGGCAGCTCGATGACCAGCATGGCCTGCTCTGCGGCGCCCGGGAACGGAACACGCATCCACGGCTGGTCGACGCTGCGCCTGCTCATGGGCCAGTCAACCCCCCGCAGGCGGGTCAGGCGCTGCAGGGCTTGTGCATCGAGCGTGGCGCTGTCCAGCGGCCGCAGGTTGGCGTCCAGCACACCCACCCAGCCGTGCTCACGCCGGTGCATCTGCGCAACCCAACGGTCCAGGCCCTCACGCCCACCGCTGCGCCAGGCGTGCTCAGCCTCGGCCGCATAGGCGCGCAACGCTGCACGCGCAGCCTCGTCGAGGTAGGCGTTGCGGGTTTCCATATGCCGGCCCCAGGTGAAGCTGAGCCCGATCATCAGCAGGCAGAACCCCACCAGCAGAATGGCAAGCTTCCAGAACAGCGAGTGCCGGTCGAGCACGGCCTATTGCACCTCAAGGGCGCTGAGCACGTAGCCTTTGCCCCAGACGGTACGGATCTGCCGCCCTTCGTAGCCGATGCCCTTGAGCTTGCGGCGCAGCTGGCTGACGTGCATGTCGAGGCTACGATCATGCTGCGAATAGCCCCGCTGCAGCACCTGCTGGTACAGGAAGGGTTTGCTCAGCACCTCGTCGGGATTACGGGTCAGCATTTCCAGCAGCCGGTATTCGCTGGGTGTCAGGCCCGCCGCGCAGCCGGCCAGGCGCACGTCCAGGTGCGCCTCGTCGAACTCCAGTTCGCCCCGATCCGCATGCTGGAGCGGCGGCCGGTAGTGGCGCTCAAGGCGCACGCGGCGCAGGATTGCTTCGATACGCACCTGCAATTCGTCCATGCTGAACGGCTTGGGCAGGTAGTCGTCCGCGCCACGCTTGAAACCGACGATGCGGTCAGCCTCGGCGCCCAGCGCCGACATCAGGATGACCGGGGTGGCGCCCTGCCTGCGCAGCTGGGTCAGGGCTTCCAGCCCATTGAGCCCGGGCAGCAGGATGTCGAGCAGCACGACATCGAAGACCCGGCGGCTGGCCGTTTCCAGGCCCTCCAGGCCATTGCGGCACCAAGTGACCTGAAAGCCGCCGCGCTGCAATTGCTCGTGGAGGTAGGCGCCTAGTACGGGGTCGTCTTCAATGGCGAGGATGGCGGGGCTGGGCGTCGCTACAAGATTCATTGGCAACTGCCATTTATTCTCAATTGCCAGATTATTCAGCATCCCGTAGGCGACAGGCAACTGCATCCCGTGCAGCTTGGCCACAGAAGGCAAAAACACCGACTAAACAGGTGCATTAGCCTGGCAGGCGGAGTAACGTCGCCCCTTGGCCGTCACACACGACGGTGTCCAGGCACATGACAGGAGGCGGTGTGCTCGATCGTTTGGGGATTCGCAGCCGGGTGCTTCTGCTGGCCTTGCTGCCGGCCGGCCTGATGGCGCTGGTACTGGGCAGCTACTTTACCTGGCTGCAACAAAGCGACCTGCGTACGCAGTTGCTGCAACGCGGCAAGATGCTCGCCGAGCAACTGGCGCCTTTGGCTGCACCCGCCATGGCGCGGCCGGCGCCCGCGCAACTTGAACGCATCGCTGCCCAGACCCTGGAGCAGCCCGACGTGCGTGCCGTCGCCTTCCTCGCCCCGGACCGCACACGGCTGGCCCATGCCGGCCCCAGCATGCTCAACCAGCCCCCCAGCGGGGGCAGCGGCACGCAGCTGCTGCAACGCACTGGCAACGACGCCACCCGTTACCTGATGCCGGTCTTCGGCCACCATCGTGACCTGGCCACTGAAGCGGTGCCGGCCGAAGCCGAACGCTTGCTGGGCTGGGTAGAGATCGAACTGTCCCACGACGGCACGCTGCTACGGGGCTACCGCAACCTGTTCACCACCCTGCTGCTGATCCTCGCCTGCCTGGTACTCAGCGGGCTGTTGGCACTGCGCATGAGCCGTGCCATCAACCACCCTATCGAACGCATCAAGCATGCGGTCAACCAGCTCAAGGACGGGCACCTGGAAGAACGCCTTCCGGCCATGGGCAGCCATGAACTGGATGAACTCGCCCGGGGCATCAACCGCATGGCCGAAACCCTGCACAATGCCCATGAAGAGCTGCAGCACAGCATCGACCAGGCCACCGAGGACGTACGCCAGAACCTTGAAACCATCGAGATCCAGAACATCGAACTGGACATGGCGCGCAAGGAGGCCCTGGAGGCCAGCCGGATCAAGTCGGAGTTCCTGGCCAACATGAGCCACGAAATCCGTACCCCGCTCAATGGCATCCTGGGCTTCACCCATCTGCTGCAGAAAAGCGAGCTGATGCCGCGCCAAGTGGACTACCTGAACACCATCGAAAAATCTGCCGACAACCTGCTGGGCATCATCAACGAGATTCTCGACTTCTCGAAGATCGAGGCCGGCAAGCTGGTGCTCGACAGCATTCCGTTCAACCTGCGCGACCTGATCCAGGACACGCTGACCATCCTGGCCCCGGCCGCCCACGCCAAGCAGCTGGAGCTGCTGTGCCTGATCTACCGGGACACGCCATCGTCACTGATCGGTGACCCGCTGCGGCTCAAGCAGATCCTCACCAACCTGGTCAGCAATGCCATCAAGTTCACCCGCGAAGGCACGATCGTGGTCCGCGCCATGCTCGAAGACGAACACGAAGACAGCGCGCAATTGCGCATCAGCGTGCAGGACACCGGCATAGGGTTGTCGCCCCAGGATGTGCGCACCCTGTTCCAGGCCTTCAGCCAGGCCGACAACTCACTGGCTCGGCAACCCGGCGGTACCGGCCTGGGCCTGGTGATTTCCAAACGCCTGATCGAGCAGATGGGCGGCGAAATTGGCGTTGACAGCACGCCCGGGGAAGGCTCGCAGTTCTGGATAAGCCTGAACCTGCCCAAGGCCCACGACGATGTCGAAGCGCTGCCATTGCAACCCCTGCTCGGCCGCCGGGCCGCCATCGTCGATGGCCATGAACTGGCGCGCCAGGCACTGGACCACCAGTTGCAGGACTGCGGGCTGAGCGTCAGCCAGTTCGCGTCGTACGATCAGCTGGTGCAGGCAGTGCAGGCCGCGAGCCAGGCGGGGCGGCCGTTCGACTTCGCGGTGATGGGCGCCAACCTGGGCACCCTTTCGCCCGAGCAACTGGGCGAGTACTACCAGCAACTCGAACGCCACCACTGCCAGTGCGTGGTGCTGTGCCCCACCACCGAGCAAGCGCTGTACCACCCTTACCTGTCCAACGGGCACGGCCAACTGCTGTCCAAACCCTCCTGCACCCGCAAACTGCGCCGCTTGCTGCTGGAGATGGTGCAACCGCGCCGGCCGCAAAATGAAACCAGCCCACTTCACGGCCAGCACCAGCCAAAGATTCTCTGCGTGGATGACAACGCCGCCAACCTGCTGCTGGTGCAGACCCTGCTCGAGGACCTGGGTGCCAGGGTGGTGGCGGTGGACAATGGCTACGCTGCCGTTCAGGCCGTACAGGACCAACCCTTCGACCTGGTGCTGATGGACGTGCAGATGCCCGGCATGGATGGCCGGGCCTGCACCGAACAGATTCGCCTGTGGGAAAACACCCAGAGTGGCAACCCACTGCCAATCGTCGCCCTTACCGCCCACGCCATGGCCAACGAAAAACGCGCCCTGCTGCACGCCGGCATGGACGACTACCTGACCAAGCCGATCAGCGAGCGGCAACTGGCCCAAGTGGTGATGAAGTGGACCGGGCTTAGCCTGGGTTCGCCCCAGCAGGCCCAGGCCGAGCTGCCACCCAACGCCGACGAACTGAAGGTGCTGGACCACGAAGAAGGCCTGCGCCTGGCGGCCGGCAAGGCAGACCTAGCAGCAGACATGCTGAGCATGCTGCTGGCCGCGCTCGATGATGATCGCAGGGCCATACGCGCTGCCCGTGATACCCAGGACCGCACGGCGCTGATCGAACAGGTGCACCGTTTGAACGGCGCCTCACGTTATTGCGGCGTGCCGCAGCTACGGGCGGCCTGCCAGCGCAGCGAAACCTTGCTGAAGCAGGACAGTACACAGGCAACCCAAGCCCTGGATGAACTGGACAGCGCAATCGCTCGCCTGGCTGCACAAGCCCGATCGACCGGCTGAGGTTAATTGCCGACGGGCAGCATGCCACGCCGTTGGCCACGAACACACAAGGAGCCAGACATGCGTGCACTGCTGTTCAGTTGCCAGCATTACGATCAGGAGAGTTTTTCGCGGGCCGCCCATCATTACGGTGCTGACCTGCACTTCCAGCCCGCCCGCCTCACCCTCGACACGTCTACCCTGGCACAAGGGTATGAGGTGGTTTGCGCATTCATCAATGACGAGCTGGATGCGCCGGTGCTCGAACGCCTGGCAAGCGGTGGCACGCGCCTGATCGCCCTGCGCTCTGCCGGCTACAACCATGTCGACCTGGCCGCCGCCCGGCGCCTGGGCCTGGCCGTGGTACGTGTGCCGGCCTACTCGCCCCACGCCGTGGCCGAACATGCGGTAGCGCTGGTACTGGCGCTGAACCGCCGGCTGCACCGCGCGTATAACCGCACCCGTGAGGGAGACTTTACCCTGCATGGCCTGACCGGTTTCGACCTGCACGGTAAAACCGTCGGCGTGGTTGGCACCGGGCAGATCGGCGCCGCCTTTGCTCGTATCATGGCCGGTTTCGGCTGCCAGTTGCTGGCCTACGACCCCTACCCCAACCCTGACCTACTGGCCTTGGGCGCTCGCTATCTACCGTTGCCCGAGCTGCTGCACGAGGCCCACATCATCAGCCTGCACTGCCCGTTGACCGAAGGCACCCACCACCTGATCAACGCCCAGAGCCTGGCGCAGTTGCAGCACGGCACCATGCTCATCAATACCGGGCGCGGCGCACTGGTGGACACCCCAGCGCTGATCGACGCGCTGAAAAGCGGCCAGCTCGGCTACCTGGGCCTGGACGTGTATGAAGAAGAAGCCCAGCTGTTTTTCGAGGACCGCTCCGACCAGCCCCTGCAGGATGACGTACTGGCGCGGCTGCTGACGTTCCCCAACGTGATCATCACGGCCCACCAGGCCTTTCTCACCCGTGAGGCACTGGCGGCCATTGCCGAGACCACGCTGGAAAACATCAACCGCTGGGCGGCGGGCAATCCGCAGAACCTGGTGGTGGGTTAGTGCTAGGATACGCGGCATTTCTGGAGGACCCATGGTCGAACACGATTTTCGCTACACGCTTTTCAACCCGCAACACACCCTGATCGAGTGCCGCGCATTGGTGCCGGGCCGTTATCAGGTCACAGGCAACGGCGGCTCGATGCACAAAGGCGACACCTTGCTGGTGACCCTCAAGGGCAGCAAGGACCTGTCCATGCGCTTGGCCGTCGAAAGCGTACGCCACCTGATCAACCCACGCGGCCAATGGGTCGCCGTGGCCAGTGGCCCAGTGTTCAACGAGCTGGAAATCCTCAACTGGCAGGTTGAGTGCAACAGCTGCGCGGCAGTACTGGATTTCGAATTCGCCGTGGACGCCAAGCTGGGCAAGAAAGCCCGCCAGCCTGCTGCCAGTGCCCGCATCGCTGAGCTGGGTTGGGTAAGCCGCGACGAGAAGCACCTGTGCCCGCGCTGCCAGGGGGGTGCCCAATGAAAAACCTGCTGACCGGCGCGCTGATCACCACCGGCCTGCTTGGCTGCGCCGCACAGCCTGCCAAGCTGCAACAGGAGCGCAGCTATGTGCTGGAGTGGATCGGCGAGCGCCCACTGATCGACGACAGCCACCTGACCCTGACCCTGGCCAGCGACGGCCGTGCCTACGGCAACGCCGGGTGCAACCACTGGTTTGCGCCCTACACCCTTGACGGTGAGCGCCTGAGCTTCGGCCATGTGGGCAAAACCCGCAAGCTGTGCGCACCCGCCTTGATGGAGCAGGAAAAGCGCTTCCTGCAGGCGCTGGAAACAGTCCAGCGCTGGGACATGTCCCCTGTGGACCAGCTGCGCCTGTGGCCTGCCGAGGGCAAGCCCCTGCGGTTGTGGCCCGAGGAAGGGTGAGGGGTGGTGGGCCGCACGCTGAGCGGTGCTCACGCGCACCGGTTCGGTAACGCGCCCTAAATGCGGCCCGCCCTATTTACGCGCCCTTCAACGCCTTGATCTTCGCCTGCAAGCCTTCCAAGGTCTGCTCGCCCAGCAGTTGCTCGCGCACCTTGCCCTTGTCATCGATGATGTAGGTCACCGGCAGCGCCTCGCTGCGGGGCAGGTCATAACGCTCGGCGGGGTCCTGGGCCAGTACGGTGAAACCAATACCCAGGGTTTCGGCTGCCTGCTTCAGGTCCTGGCCCTGCAAGCCATCGAAGTTCACCCCCACCACCCTGACACCGTCAGCCGCCCACTGCTTGGCCGCAGCATTCAGTTCAGGGATTTCGGTACGGCACGGCCCGCACCATTCTGCCCAGTAGTTGAGCACCAGCCAGTGGCCGTCAAGCTGCTCGGCCTTCACTGCATTACCGTGTTGGTCCACGCCATAATCGGCACCGCAACCACCGAGCAACAAGCTTGCGGTGATGGCCAGTACTGCTGCCAGACGCCTTGCCATGGGTCAATCCTTCTCGAGTTTTAGAGCAAATGGGGCGGTCGCTGCGGTTAGAATAGCCGCCACACCCTGCTGGATGCGACCCCACATGACCGACCTGACGCTCTATCATAACCCGCGCTGCTCGAAATCCCGCGCCGCCCTGGAACTGCTCGAGGCCCGCGGCCTGGCGCCCACCGTGGTGCGCTACCTGGAAACACCTCCCGATGCTGCCACCTTGCGGGCCGTACTGGGCAAGCTGGGCATTGGCGCGCGCGGGCTGCTGCGCACCGGCGAAGACGAATACAAACAGCTGAACCTGGCCAACCCCGCACTCACTGACGCACAACTGGTCGAAGCCATGGTCAGCCACCCCAAGCTGATCGAGCGGCCCATTCTGGTGGCCGGCGACAAGGCCGTGATCGGCCGTCCACCTGAGCATGTGCTGGAGATTTTGCCGTGAGCGAACCCTACATCCTGGTGCTCTACTACAGCCGCCATGGCGCTACCAGCGAGATGGCCCGGCATATCGCCCGGGGCATCGAACTGGCAGGCCTGGAGGCGCGCCTGCGCACCGTGCCGGCCATCTCCACCGAATGCGAGGCGGTAGCGCCCGACATCCCCGCCAGCGGCGCCCTGTACGCCACCCTGGACGACCTGCGCCACTGCGCCGGCCTGGTGCTGGGCAGCCCTACCCGCTTCGGCAACATGGCAGCACCGTTGAAATACTTCCTCGATGGCACCAGCAGCCTGTGGCTGGGCGGTGAACTGGTGGGCAAGCCTGCTGGTGTGTTCACCTCCACCGCCAGCTTGCACGGCGGCCAGGAGACCACCCTGTTGTCGATGATGCTGCCACTGATGCACCACGGCATGCTGGTGATGGGGCTGCCCTACAGCGAGTCGGCACTGCTGGAAACCCGTGGCGGTGGCACCCCCTATGGTGCCAGCCATCATGCTGGCGCCGATGGCAAGCGCGAGCTGGACACCCACGAAATCGCCCTGTGCCGTGCCCTGGGCCAACGTCTGGCGACCACTGCCAAGGCCCTGGAGGCTGCGCGTGGCTAGGAAGCCCAAGGTGCTGCCGCCGCTGGAGTGGCTGGCGCCGCGCCTGCGCCTGGCGCGGGCAACGAGCCTGGCGTTGTTCTTCGGCCTGATCGCCCTGCTGGTGGTGAACAATCTGTGGTTCGCCAACCTTCACGGCGCGCGAGTCGGCGTGATCCTGGCGATTGAGCTGATCCCGTTGCTGTTGCTGCTGCCCGGCATGCTGCTAAGCAGCGCGCGGGCCCATGCCTGGACGTGCTTCGTGGTGAACATCTACTTCATCAAGGGCGTACTGGCCGCGTTCGACCCGGGGCGGGCGGTGTTTGGCTGGGCCGAAGTGCTGATCAGCCTGGGGCTTTTCATTGCCGCATTGCTGTATGTGCGCTGGAAATTCCAGCATGAGCGGCGCATGGCGGGTGAAGGGGGATAAGTTCGGGGGGCTGCGGTGCAGCCCCGGCGGCCTCAATGGTTGACAGTATGCGCCAGCATCACTGACAACTGGCACAGCGGCCGCCCGCTCTCGGCGTGCCACTGGTTGAAAACCTGCTGGACCAGGGCCAGGTCGCGCTGGCTGGTCGGCGGCTTGTCGATCACTTTCTGCGCGATCAGCGCTGCCGCCATGTCGTCGGTGGGCACAAAGGTATCCTTGCCCACCATGCGCAGAAACCGCGGCGCCGACAGCCCGCCCAGCTGGTTGCCCTGTTTGGCCAGGTACTTCCATAGCCCGACGATGTCGTTAACCGGCCAGTCGGCGATGAACGCACCAAAGCTGCCGTTCTCCTTCGCCACGTCCAATACCATCTGCGCATTGCGCGGCACGCTTTTGAGCTTGCCCAGGTGGCGGATGATGCGCGTGTCCTGCATCAGCCGCTCCAGGTGCTCGGCCCCCATCAGCACGACCTTCTCCGGATCGAAACCGAAGAACACCTGCTCGAATGCTGGCCACTTGGCATCCACGAGGCTGTGCTTGAGCCCGGCCCGGAACACACGCAGCGCCAGCGTGGACAGATAACGGTCGTCGGTTATTGCACGCAACTGCGCTGGTGTACGCGGCTGCGGCAGAAAAGCCTCCAGGGCCTGGGCGGAGCCAAAGCGATTCAGGCAGAACTCGTGCAACCACTGGTAATCGCGCATAGGTTCAGATGTTCACCACATCAAGGAAACGGGGCGCAGCGGTTTCGTCGATCTTGAGGCTGGTGAAGTCGAACAGGTTGCGGTCGGCCAACTGCGACGGCGCTACGTTCTGCATCGCACGGAAGATGCTCTCGGTACGGCCTGGGTGCTTGCGCTCCCACTCCACCAGCATGTCCTTGACCACCTGGCGCTGCAGGTTCTCCTGCGAACCGCACAGGTTGCACGGGATGATCGGGAATTCCTTCATGTCGGAGTAGGCCTGGATATCCTTCTCGCTGCAGTAGGCCAGCGGGCGGATGACCACGTTGCGGCCGTCATCGGCGCGCAGCTTCGGCGGCATGCCCTTGAGGGCGCCGTTGAAGAACATGTTGAGGAAAAACGTCTCGACGATGTCGTCGCGGTGGTGACCGAGCGCCATCTTGGTTGCGCCGATTTCATCGGCGAAGGTGTACAGGGTGCCACGGCGCAGGCGCGAGCACAGCGAACAGGTGGTTTTGCCCTCCGGCACCAACTCCTTGACCACCGAGTACGTATCCTTCTCGACGATGTGGTACTCGACGCCCAGCGCCTTCAGGTACGCAGGTAACACGTGTTCAGGGAAGCCTGGCTGCTTCTGGTCCATGTTCACCGCGACGATCTCGAACTGGATCGGCGCCACCTTCTGCAGGTGCAACAGAACGTCGAGCATGGTGTAGCTGTCCTTGCCGCCGGACAGGCAGACCATGACCTTGTCGCCATCTTCGATCATGTTGTAGTCGGTGATGGCTTCGCCGGCAAGACGACGCAGGCGTTTTTGCAGTTTGTTCTGGTTGACCGAAAGGGTGCCCATAGCGCTTGAATCCGCGAGGTGTGACAAAAGCCGGCTATTTTACGCACAAATGCGCCAGCACTGTAGGCATTCCGACAAAGACTTCACGGTAATCAGCAGCAGGTGCGCGAGTGCGATTTGCTCTAAAGCTGCTACCTTGATCGAGTCACCGCTTCCTATACTGCGTGATAGGGCCAACGTCCCGCTCGCTCGGTGTCCAGGCCCCGGGCCGCTGCGCTCCATAGAGGGCGACTGGCAACATTCAGAGGAGTGACCGGCATGATTCATCACGTCGTTGGGCTATTTACCCACCCCGACCGGGAATGGCGGGAAATCCGTGGCGAAGACGAAACCATCAGCCACATGTACCTGACCCATACCTTGATACTGGCGGCGATACCCGCCCTTTCGGCATTCATTGGCACTACCCAGGTTGGCTGGGTGATCGGCGACCGGCCAGCGGTGATGCTGACCCTGCAAAGCGCACTCTGGATGAGCATCATGTCCTATGTCGCCATGCTCGCCGGGGTGGCGGTGATGGCGGCCTTTATCCACTGGATGGCACGTACCTACGATGCCAATCCGTCCATGGCCCAGTGCACGGCCTTTGCCACCTACACCGCCACCCCACTGTTCATTGCCGGCTTGGCGGCGCTCTACCCACACCTGTGGCTGGGCATGCTGGTGGGCACAGCGGCTATCTGCTACACGGTGTATCTACTGTACGTGGGCCTGCCGACCTTCATGAACATCCCGCAGGATGAAGGTTTTCTGTTTTCCAGCTCCGTCCTGGCGGTAGGGCTGGTGGTGCTGGTGGCGATCATGGCGGCCACTGTCATCATCTGGGGCTTGGGTGTAGGGCCTGTCTACACCAACTAGGCCGGATGTCAGCGCGCTGCCCGGGGGACCCGAAGGCCACGGGGCGCGCTGACAGGTGGCTCGGCGGCCCCCCCGCGGTTACGGCATAATGACGGGCCAGGAGAACCATTGCGCCATGCCCGAGCTGCTTATCCAACGCGTCGAAACCTGTTACCAGCAAGCGGAAACCTTCTTCAAACGCCCCTTCCTCCGCCCGGAAGTGAACTTCAAACTGCGCGGGCAAAAAGCCGGGGTCGCCCACCTTCACGAGAACAAACTGCGCTTCAACCTGCAGCTGTACCGAGAAAACCAGGAAGATTTTCTACGCCAGACGGTGGCGCACGAAGTCGCGCACCTGGTGGCCCACCAACTGTTCGGCGACAGCATTCAGGCTCACGGCCAGGAGTGGCAATTGATCATGCGCGGGGTGTACGAACTGCCGCCCAGCCGCTGCCACAATTATGCAATCAAGCGCCGCCTGGCGACCCGGTATATCTACCGCTGCCCATGCCCGCAAAGCGATTTCCCGTTCACGGCCCAGCGGCACACGCTGGTTCGCCAAGGGCGGCGCTACCTGTGCAAGCGGTGCCGGGGGATATTGGTGTATAGCGGTGAAACGCGGCTGGAATAGAGAGGTGGTGCGCTAGCTGGCACGCCAGCGATTGCGCCAGCCGCCCAGGCATGAAAAAGGTGGCACCGAGGCCACCTTTCCATACCCGCCTACGCCTTACTTCTCGACGAAGGCGCGCTCGATCAGGTAATCACCTGGCTCACGCATGCGCGGGGAGATCTTCAGGCCGAAGCTGTCCAGCACTTCGCTGGTCTCGTCGAGCATGCTGGGGCTGCCACAGATCATGGCACGGTCGTCCTGCGGGTTGATCGGCGGCAGGCCGATGTCGCTGAACAGCTTGCCGCTGCGCATCAGGTCGGTCAGGCGGCCCTGGTTCTCGAACGGCTCGCGGGTAACGGTGGGGTAGTAAATCAGTTTTTCGCGTACCGCTTCACCGAAGAACTCGTTCTGTGGCAGGTGTTCGGTGATGAACTCACGGTAGGCTACCTCGTTCACGTAGCGCACGCCGTGCACCAGGATCACCTTTTCGAAACGCTCGTAGGTTTCCGGGTCCTGGATGACGCTCATGAAAGGCGCAAGGCCGGTGCCGGTGCTGAGCAGGTACAGGTGCTTGCCCGGGTTCAGGTCATCGAGTACCAACGTACCGGTAGGCTTTTTGCTGATGATGATTTCATCGCCTTCCTTCAGGTGCTGAAGCTGGGAGGTCAGTGGACCATCCGGCACCTTGATGCTGAAGAATTCCAGGTGCTCTTCCCAGTTCGGCGAGGCGATGGAGTAGGCGCGCATGAGCGGGCGGCCGCTGTCTTGTTGCAGGCCGATCATCACGAACTGACCGTTCTCGAAGCGCAGACCCGGGTCACGGGTGCACTTGAAGCTGAACAGGGTGTCGTTCCAGTGGTGCACACTGAGGACACGTTCGTGGTTCATGTTGCTCATCTAATGGGGCTCCTGAAAAAAGACGCGGCGCAGAGGGCGCGTAGTTGCGCGATAGTTTAGGGGCAGCGACAATATCTGTTAACTGAATTATCAAGATATGTGTTATCGGTTATATCGATATGCGATTTACACTTCGTCAACTTCAGGTCTTCGTGGCCGTCGCCCAGCACCAGAGCGTGTCGCGAGCAGCCAGCCTGCTTGCGCTGTCGCAGTCTGCTGCCAGCACTTCCATCACCGAACTCGAGCGCCAGTGCAGCTGCCAGCTGTTCGACCGCGCCGGCAAGCGCCTGAGCCTCAATGCGCTGGGGCACCAGTTACTGCCTCAGGCTGTCGCCCTGCTTGACCAGGCCAAAGAAATCGAAGACCTGCTCAATGGCAAGTCCGGCTTCGGCTCGCTGGCCGTGGGCGCCACGCTGACCATTGGCAACTACCTGGCCACCTTGCTGATCGGCAGCTTCATGCAACTTCACCCGGAAAGCCAGGTGAAGCTGCACGTGCAAAACACTGCGCATATCGTGCAACAGGTTGCTCACCATGAAATTGACCTGGGTCTGATCGAAGGCGATTGCAACCATCCAGACCTTGAGGTCCAGCCCTGGGTGGAGGATGAGCTGGTGGTGTTCTGCGCGCCGCAGCATCCGTTGGCCAAACAGGGCCGCGCCGATGTGCAGACGCTGGCCAGGGAGGCCTGGATCCTGCGCGAGCAGGGTTCAGGCACGCGCCTTACGTTCGATCAGGCGATGCGACACCACCGCTCTCACCTGGATATCCGCCTTGAGCTGGAGCATACCGAGGCCATCAAACGTGCGGTGGAGTCTGGCCTGGGCATCGGCTGCATTTCGCGCCTGGCGCTGCGCGATGCATTCCGCCGGGGCAGCCTGGTGGCGGTGGAAACCCCGGAGCTGGACCTGATGCGCCAGTTCTACTTCATCTGGCACAAGCAGAAATACCAGACATCGGCCATGCGCGAGTTCCTGCAACTGTGCCGCAACTTCACTGCCGGCGTCACCCGCAGTGATGAAATCGTGTTACCGCCTATCGCCTAAAGCAGGATTACGCCCCACACCAGCGCCACCATGCTGAGCGACACGAATTGCGCAGCGCTGCCCATGTCCTTGGCATTTTTCGACAGCGGGTGGCGCTCCAGTGAAATGCGGTCGATGGCTGCCTCTACCGCCGAGTTGAACAGCTCCACGATCAAGCCCAACAAGCAGACAGCGATCATGATTGCCCGCTCGGCACGGCTGACCGGCAGCCAGAAGGCGATGGGGATCAGCAGCACGTTGAGCAGTACCAACTGACGAAATGCCGCTTCGCCCTTGAATGCGGCGCGCAGCCCGTCCAGCGAATAGCCAGCGGCGTTCAGGATACGTTTAAGGCCGGTCTGGCCCTTGAAGGGTGATGGAGTCATGAGGGTCGCTTAACAACGAAAAGGCCAGCAGACTAGACCGGCATGGGTCAAAAAAGCGTGAAGCCACGCGCAGTCAGGTACTGGCAACCGATTCAAGTTGTTGCAGCAACAGCGCGGCCTGGGTGCGCGTACGCACGCCCAGCTTGCGGAAGATGGCCGTGACATGGGCCTTGATGGTGGCTTCGGATACGCTCAGTTCGTAAGCGATCTGCTTGTTCAGCAGGCCTTCGCACACCATCGTCAGCACCCGGAACTGCTGCGGCGTCAGGCTCGCCAGGCCTGCACTGGCGGCCTTGGCCTCGGCAGGTACATCCACCTTCTCGAACGCCTGGGGCGGCCACCATACTTCACCGTCCAGCACCTTGCGCACGGCGTCCTGGATCACCTCCAAGGTACTTGACTTGGGGATGAACCCGCTGGCGCCGAATTCGCGAGACTTGACCACCACGGCGGCCTCTTCCTGCGCAGAGACCATCACCACAGGTATTTGCGGGTACTGCCCGCGCAGCAGCACCAGCCCGGAGAAACCATAGGCCCCAGGCATGTTGAGGTCCAATAGCACCAGGTCCCAATCTGCCTTTTCGCTCAGGCGGGTTTCCAGCTCGGCGATGCTGGCAACCTCTACCAGGCGAACGTCCGGGCCCAGGCCAAGCGTTACGGCTTGGCGCAAGGCACCGCGGAACAGCGGGTGGTCATCGGCAATCAGGATTTCGTACGTGGCCATCGATCTAGTGATCCTGTTCTGTACCCGGCGCCCGGTCTCAAACGGGGCTGCCCGGCGGGGAATCGGCGCCAAGGATGCCGAGCGCGGCCCAGGAAGGCAAGCCAGCCGCCCTGCCGTCCCGCCTGTCCTGGCTGCCCAGCCCCCTCATTATGAACGAAAGCCCGGGGCATGCCCCTTGGACTATAGGAAGGTATGCAAACGGCGATGGGTGTCATCCTGTTCGTCCAGCGGCACCCGCCGCTTGCCGCTGAGGTAATGCAGGCTGAAGACATCCAGGTAGGCATCCAGCGCCTGGGAGGCTACCGCGTCCCCGGCCAGGTCCAGGCACATGGCCGCAACCTCGGCGGTACAGAAGTGGTCATCACGACGGGAACGGCGCAAGCGGTAGCGTGACATCTGCTCGGCTTGCAGGCTCAGCACCGGAAAGCGGTTCAGGTACGGGCTTTTGCGGAACATCTTGCGCGCCTCGGTCCAGGTGGCATCCAGCAGGATGAACAGCGGGCGCTTGCCGGGCTCGCGCACCACTTCATTGACCACACGTTGTTCAGTAACGAATTCACCGGGAAAGACGATATAGGGCTGCCACTGCGGGTCGTCCAGCAATGCCAGCAAGCCTTCGTCGACCGAGGTGCGCAGCCAGCCAAAAGCGGAAGTGTCCTCGATCAGGTCGGCAATCAGCCAGCCAGTGTTGGTGGGCTTCAATGGCTCGGTGTCATGCATCAGCAGGCAAATGCCCGACTCGGCTTGCACCTTGGGCTTCCAGGCACACAGGCAGTGCGTGGCGATTACCCGGCAATCGGGGCAGCGTTGCGCCCGTGATCCACGGGCAACGAAGGGCTTGTTACTGCGGGCCAGGCGTTCGGCACGCAGGCGCGCTACCGCGTGGCTCATGCCGGCAGGCCTCCAGGCAGGTTGAAAATAGGCACGGTAATAGCTCGAGCAAAAACGGCGTGCAGTTTAACAGAAGCGCCACCCATTGCTGTGCAGCGGGCGACGCGCCCCCTATAATCGCGGCTTTATGCCAGGCACAGGCGCCGTGCGGTGCTCACGGAACGCCGCAGATGCATGCATGTCCAAGCGCCAGTCACCGAACAGGAGAGATTCATGCTGCGCCTCATCGCCCCCGCCCTGAGCCTGATGCTCGCCCTGCCCCTGGCAGCCCAGGCGGCTTCCAAGCAGGACTACGACCTCAACAAGATGCTGCAGAAGGTCGCCAAGGAAAGCAGCGTCGGCACGCCCCGCGCCATCAATGAAGACATTCTCGACCAAGGCTACACCGTTGAAGGCAAGGCCTTGATCAACCACCTGAGCGTGCGTGGCGAGCATGCTGCGCGCATGCAAGCCAACCCCGAGCAGGTTCGCAGCCAGCTGGGCGACAGCGTGTGCCGCAACAGCGGGTTCCGCAACCTGATGTCCAAGGGTGCCGTGATGGTCTACCGCTTTACCGTGTACAAGACCAATCAGCCTGTGATGGATCAAGCCTTCGACAGCGCAAGCTGCGTGGCAGGCAACAAGAAGAAGTAATGGCCGCATTGGCCGGTTGCCTGGGCGCCACGGCGCCCATTGCTGGCTGATCGGCAGTCATTGCGGCTGGGCATGATGCCGCGCAACCGGCTAGATTGAGAGGGTGCAGAAGGAGAAGTTGCATGCCTTATCAATCGAATGAACTGCTTTCCGGCCATTTCCGCGACAACAACATCGACCTCAGCCACATCGACGCACAGTTGCAACTCGTGGCACCCGCCAGCCCCAACCTGCCGCTGTACCGCGAGATGATGCTGACCGTTCTGCGCATGGCTCATGACGATGCCGACCGCTGGAGCGCCAAGATCACAGCGCAGGCACTGCGTGAACTTGACCAGTCTTTCCGTGCCCTGCAGCGCTACAAGGGCCGCCGCAAAGTCACCGTATTCGGCTCGGCGCGCACGCCTCTGCAGCACCCGATGTACGCTATCGCCCGCGAACTGGGCGCCACCCTTGCACGCTCGGACCTGATGGTAATCACTGGCGCCGGTGGCGGCATCATGGCCGCAGCGCACGAGGGTGCCGGCAGCGATCACAGCCTCGGTTTCAACATCACCCTGCCCTTCGAGCAACATGCCAATGCCACGGTGGATGGCACGGACAAATTGCTACCTTTCCACTTCTTTTTCATCCGCAAGCTGTTCTTCGTCAAGGAGGCCGATGCGCTGGTGCTCTGCCCTGGCGGCTTTGGCACACTGGACGAAGCGCTTGAGGTGCTGACCTTGATCCAGACCGGCAAAAGCCCGCTGGTACCCGTGGTACTGCTGGACTCACCCGACGGCACCTTCTGGCGCGATTGCCTGGCTTTCATCCGCAATCAACTCGAAGAAAACCGGTACATCCTGCCCGGCGACCTGAAGCTGGTCCGCCTGGTGCATACAGCTGATGAGGCGGTGGAGGAAATCAACCAGTTCTACCGCAATTACCATTCAAGCCGTTGGTTGAAGAGCCAGTTCGTTATTCGTATGCAACACGCCCTGAGTGCCGCCGCACTCCAGGACATACGGGAAACCTTCGCGGACTTGTGCATGAACGGGGAATTTGAACAGCAGCCCGACAGCAGCGCCGAACATGAAACGGTCGACTATGGGCACCTCACCCGCCTGTCCTTCGCCTTTACCGGTCGCGACCAGGGTCGGTTAAGAGAGCTGGTGAACTTCATCAACGTGCCGGAGAACTGGCTGATATAACACGTCAGTCGTCCAAATCGCGCCCACTGAGCAAGCGACCGATCATATCCAGGGGGAAGCCGCGGTAGGCCAGAAAGCGTGTTTGCTGCGCACGACTGCGCGGATCCTGCGGGCGCTGGCCGGCGAACTTGCGTTGCCAGACATCCCGCAAGCGCTCCCCCCAATCCACTTCGCTTTCACGCAGTGCCTGCTCGATATCAGTTCGAGCCAACCCACGTTGACCAAGTTCTTCGCGAATGCGCGCCGGGCCATAACCGGAGCCGGAACGGTATCTAATGAAGCTTTCCAGGTACCGGGCTTCGCTTAGCAGCCCTTCATCGCAAAGCCGATCAAGCTCAGGCTCGATCAGCTCGTCCATCGCACCGCGCTGGCGCAACTTGCGTGTTAGTTCAACGCGACCGTGCTCACGTCGCGCGAGCAGGTCCATGGCAGCCCGCCGAATGGCGACAGGGGTGTCGAGTACGGCGGCCATAATTTAGCAACTACCGCGCGATCAATAACCAGCGTCGGCGTCAGCCATGTCGTCGGCGTCAGCTTTTGCGGCTGCAGCTTTACCAGCAGCAGCTGCGGCGGCAGCGGCGCCTGCGGTGAGCAATTTGTCGCGAACCTGCTTCTCGATCTCGTTGCCGATAGCTGGATTTTCTTGCAAGTACTTGGCGGCGTTGGCCTTGCCCTGACCGATTTTATTGCCCTGATAGCTGTACCAGGCACCCGACTTTTCGACCAACCCTTGGGATACGCCCAGATCGATGATCTCGCCGTTACGGTAAATACCCTTACCGTAAAGAATCTGGAACTCAGCCTGACGGAACGGCGGCGAAACCTTGTTCTTGACCACTTTGACGCGAGTTTCGCTACCCACCACTTCATCGCCTTCCTTGACCGCGCCAGTACGGCGGATGTCCAGGCGCACCGATGCGTAAAACTTCAGGGCGTTACCACCGGTGGTGGTTTCCGGGCTGCCGAACATGACGCCGATCTTCATCCGGATCTGGTTGATGAAGATCACCAGGCAGTTGGCGTTCTTGATGTTACCGGTGATCTTGCGCAAGGCCTGAGACATCAGACGAGCCTGCAGGCCCACGTGCATGTCACCCATTTCGCCTTCGATTTCCGCCTTCGGCACCAGCGCAGCTACGGAGTCGACAATGATCACGTCAACCGCGTTGGAGCGCACCAGCATGTCGGTGATTTCCAGGGCCTGCTCGCCGGTGTCTGGCTGCGAGACCAGCAGGTCGTCGACATTGACGCCCAGCTTGCCGGCGTATTCCGGGTCCAGGGCGTGCTCGGCGTCGACGAACGCGCACGTGGCGCCGCTTTTCTGGGCTTCGGCGATGACCGACAGCGTCAGCGTGGTTTTACCCGACGACTCCGGGCCGTAGATTTCGACGATACGGCCTTTTGGCAAACCGCCGATGCCCAACGCAATGTCCAGCCCCAGGGAGCCGGTGGAAATGGCGGGGATGGCCTGGCGCTCGTGGTCGCCCATGCGCATGACCGCGCCCTTGCCGAATTGGCGTTCGATTTGACCCAGGGCCGCAGCCAAGGCGCGCTTCTTGTTGTCGTCCATTGAAATCCTCACGTGTTCGACTTGGCCCTGACGGCCGGGATACCTGTATAAGTAGCCAGTATTATTCCACAGGCCAGCGCCTACGCAAACCCCTGTCGTCGATTTACCGCGGGGCAAGCTGTAACAAGCCTTCTAAAGCGGCGATCACGGCCTGCCGGCGCACCGCCTCGCGGTCGCCGTCGAACTGGCGACGCGTGCTGACCACGCGGCTGCCATCGCCCCAGGCCAGCCATACGGTACCCACCGGCTTGGCCGGCGAGCCACCGCCAGGGCCGGCCACACCACTGACCGCAACGGCAAAACGTGCGCCACTGGCGGCTTGCGCCCCGCGCACCATGGCTTCGACCACCTCCTGGCTCACCGCCCCGACCTGCCCGAACAACTGCTCAGGCACGCCCAACTGCCGAGTTTTCTGCGCATTGGAATAGGTCACGTAACCGGCCTCGAACCATGCCGAGCTGCCGGCGATGCGGGTGATGGCCTCGGCGATACCGCCGCCGGTGCAGGATTCGGCAGTGCTCACCTGCGCACCAACGCGCTGCAGGTGTTCGCCCAATTGGTTGGCGAGCGTGGTGATCGGGTCCATGACAGGCTCCTGAAAGAGTGGGCGCTACCCTACCATCCTGGTAGAGCCACTGGCCGGTCAAACGTTCAGGCTTTCCCGCGCAATCTTGCTGATGACGCGCTCATCCCTGCGCTTGAGCCTCGGCAGCCCTGCAGGCCAGCCATTGGTCCAGTCGAGGCCGCCGAGCATGCGCATGTCGTCGATCGCCGAGCGCCACCACACCACCTTGCAGGCCTGCAAATACTCATCACCACTGATCGCACTGCCGTAAAGCAGCTTGCGGGCAACGCCACGCAGTTCACGAGGCACGCGCAGCAGGCTCAGCTTCACACCAACGCGCATCAGCCACGAGGGCAGCGGGCGGTACGCTGGCACCTGCAGCGCCAAGGCCGGCATGTAGGCATGAAAGCCCTCGCCATGGCGGGCAAAGAACACGTCCTGGATGGCATGAAGGTACGGTTTCATGGCGTAGTAATGGCTGATCAAACCCCGTGCCTGGTTGATGCGCGCGCCATAAATTTCAAACGAAAAGGCAATCTGCTCGATGGTCAGCAGCTCACGGCTGTAGGCGGCCCAGTCGTCGATCCGGGCGATCGCCCGCTGGGCAACGGCTGCGTTTTCATGCGCAAGGCCCAGTACCCCACTGTTGCACAGCTGCAGGTCGTCGGGTGGCAACTGGCCTGTCGCCGCCAACCCACGGGTGAGGGCGCGGTAATGACGCTTGCGCGAGGCCTTGGCCCAGCTCGACTCCACTTCGTCGATCAGAAATTGGCCGGCACCCACCTGTTCGAAGAGCCGCTGCGCAGGTTGCAGAAACACCGTGTCGGTGTCGATGAAAATGGTCTTTTGTGCCCATTCGCAAGCCTGGGCAATGGCGCAGGCCTTGCGCCGATGGGTGTAACTGCCATCGGGCGCCCAGGCCTGAAGGGTCTGCGCGTCCAGCCTGACCACTTCCACGGGCCACCCAGCAAATGCCTGGGGCTCGTCGGTAAGCACACGAATAACGGGGCACTCGCCGGGTTCACAGCGCGCCAAGGCGGTGAGAATGCTGAACTTGGCCTCTAGCTGATAGGTACGACGCTTGCCGTACAGAAGGTAGATAAGTTGCTGGTCTACAAAAGAAACGCGCGTGGAGACATTCATGCAAATAGCGGCTTGGGTCTTCATCGGGGCTCGCCATTCTAAAGCCTGATGTCGCCTGGCTCCACCCCCGAGCGCCAACTGCGCCGATTTGCCCACTTGCGCGCGCCTGCATGGCAAGCAAAAAGGCTGTACCATTGCGGGTTTACCATCGCCAACCAGATCACCCGCTGTAAGGCCCCGAATGTCTGATCTTTCCGCACACACCCCGATGATGCAGCAGTACTGGAAGCTGAAGAACCAGCACCCGGACCAGCTGATGTTCTACCGCATGGGCGACTTCTACGAGATCTTCTACGAAGATGCGAAAAAGGCCGCCAGCCTGCTGGACATCACCCTGACCGCCCGCGGTCAGTCAGCCGGCCAGTCCATCCCCATGTGCGGCGTGCCGTTCCATTCGCTGGAAGGCTACCTGGCCAAGCTGGTGAAGCTGGGCGAGTCGGTGGTGATCTGCGAGCAGATCGGCGACCCGGCCACCAGCAAAGGGCCGGTCGAGCGCCAGGTGGTGCGTATCATCACGCCCGGCACAGTCAGCGACGAAGCGCTGCTGGATGAGCGCCGCGACAACCTGATTGCCGCGCTGCTGGGCGATGACCGCCTGTTCGGCCTGGCTGTGCTGGATATCACCAGTGGCAATTTCAGCGTTCAGGAGCTCAAGGGCTGGGAAAACCTGCTGGCCGAGCTGGAACGCCTGAACCCGGTGGAGCTGTTGATCCCGGACGACTGGCCGCGCGACCTGCCTGCCGAAAAGCGCCCGGGAGCTCGCCGCCGTGCGCCCTGGGACTTCGACCGCGACTCCGCGCGCAAGGCGCTGTGCCAGCAATTTGCGACCAAGGACCTCAAGGGCTTTGGCTGCGACAAGCTGACCCTGGCCATCGGCGCCGCTGGCTGCCTGCTGACCTACGCGAAGGAAACCCAGCGGACCGCCTTGCCGCACCTGCGCAGCCTGCGCCATGAACGCCTGGACGACACCGTGATCCTCGACGGTGCCAGCCGCCGCAACCTGGAGCTGGACATCAACCTGGCGGGTGGGCGTGACAATACCCTGCAATCGGTGATCGACCGTTGCCAGACCGCCATGGCCAGCCGCCTGCTGAGCCGCTGGCTGAACCGGCCGCTGCGCGACCTCAAGGTGCTGCAGGCCCGGCAGGACTCGATCCGATGCCTGCTCGACGGCTACCGGTTCGAGAAACTGCAGCCGCAACTGAAGGAAATCGGCGACATCGAACGTATTCTGGCGCGCATCGGCCTGCGTAACGCACGCCCCCGCGATCTCGCCCGCCTGCGTGATGCCTTGAGCGCACTGCCCGAACTGCAGAACGCCATGGCCGAACTGGAAGCCCCTCACCTGGCGCGGCTGGCCGCCATTACCGGCACCTACCCGGAGCTTGCCAGCCTGCTGGAACGGGCGATCGTGGATAACCCACCGGCGATCATCCGTGATGGCGGTGTGCTCAAGGCCGGCTATGACAACGAACTGGATGACCTGCTGGCGATCAGCGAAAACGCCGGTCAGTTTCTCATCGACCTGGAAGCCCGTGAAAAAGCCCGTACCGGCCTGGCCAACCTCAAGGTCGGCTACAACCGCGTGCACGGTTATTTCATCGAGCTGCCCACCAAGCAGGCAGAACAGGCGCCGGGCGACTACATCCGCCGCCAGACGCTGAAAGGCGCCGAACGGTTCATCACCCCAGAGCTGAAAGCATTCGAGGACAAGGCGCTGTCGGCCAAGAGCCGGGCCCTGGCCCGCGAAAAGATGCTCTACGACGCCCTACTGGAAACCCTCATCAGCCACCTGGCGCCGCTGCAGGACAGCGCCGCAGCCCTGGCCGAACTGGATGTGCTCAGCAACCTGGCCGAGCGCGCGTTGAACCTGGACCTAAACTGCCCACGCTTCGTCGACCACCCTTGCCTGCGCATTGAGCAGGGCCGTCACCCGGTAGTCGAGCAGGTGCTCACCACCCCGTTCGTGGCCAACGACCTGGGCCTGGACGACAACACACGCATGCTGGTGATCACCGGGCCGAACATGGGCGGTAAATCCACCTACATGCGCCAGACCGCGCTGATCGTGCTGCTGGCCCACATCGGCAGCTTTGTACCGGCAGCCAGCTGCGAACTGTCGCCGGTAGACCGGATCTTCACCCGCATCGGCTCCAGCGATGACCTGGCTGGCGGGCGCTCCACGTTCATGGTGGAGATGAGCGAAACGGCCAACATCCTGCATAACGCTACAGACCGCAGCCTGGTGCTGATGGACGAAGTCGGCCGCGGCACCAGCACCTTCGACGGCCTGTCGCTGGCCTGGGCAGCGGCCGAGCGCCTCGCGCGCCTGCGTGCCTATACGTTGTTCGCCACCCACTACTTCGAGCTGACGGTACTGCCCGACAGCGAGCCGCTGGTGGCCAACGTGCACCTCAACGCCACCGAGCACAATGAACGCATCGTGTTCCTGCACCATGTGCTGCCGGGGCCGGCCAGCCAGAGTTATGGCCTGGCGGTGGCGCAGTTGGCCGGGGTACCCACTGCTGTCATCCAGCGCGCACGGGAGCACCTGGCACGCCTGGAAACCAACAGCCTGCCCCATGAACCGCCTGCTGTGCCGGGTCCGAAGGGCGCGCCACAGGTGCCGCACCAGAGCGACCTGTTCGCCAGCCTGCCCCACCCAGCCATCGAGAAGCTGGGCAAGCTGCAGCTGGATGACATGACCCCGCGTCAAGCTATCGAAATGCTATATCAACTAAAGAACCTGTTATAACGGCGTCCACTACAAGCTGGTAGAATCCGCCGCGGTTTGCTGGTGCTGCAGGTTATTAGCCTGGCCTGCAGCCATGTACCCGTAAACCGCGCGGCCCCAAGAGGAAGGGCCGCCGCCGTCGCCTGAGGAGAGAATTAGAAATGACCTTCGTCGTCACCGACAACTGCATCAAATGCAAATACACCGACTGCGTGGAAGTCTGTCCGGTGGACTGCTTCTACGAAGGCCCGAACTTCCTGGTCATTCACCCGGACGAGTGCATCGATTGCGCCCTGTGCGAGCCTGAATGCCCGGCGCAAGCCATCTTCTCGGAAGACGAAGTGCCTTCGGGCATGGAAAACTTCATTGAGCTGAATGCCGAGCTGGCAGAGATCTGGCCGAACATTACCGAGCGTAAGGACGCCCTGCCCGACGCAGAGGAATGGGATGGCAAGACCGGCAAGCTTGCCGACCTGCAGCGCTAAGCAGCAGCGCAATACAAAAAGGCCCTTGCAGGGCCTTTTTTGCTTTCTAGCGGGCAAAAAAAAGGGGCGGTTTGACCCGCCCACATTTTTTTCCGTAGTCCCTGCTTGTCCTGAACATCGTCCTGATGAAATCGCTTCTTGCGATGTCCCTGGCTTTCTTCCTGAAGGCCTGTGCATGTCCGTGTGCACAGTTCGAATACTAGCGATTCGGCTGAGGGAGGCAACCGGCAAACCTCTCACAATGTTGCGCTGGATACATTTCCTCACAGGCAAAAACATCATGTTTTTCAGTCAGTTGTGAAAATAGCCAGACTGAAAACGACAATGATTTACTCTCCCTCGCATACATGGCTTACGCGACGAGTAAGCAAACACTTACACGCCAAGCTGCAACCTGTAGGCGTTGAGCGACTCTGTTAGGGGTTGGGGAGTATTCGAGCAAATACCTCACATACGAAAACGCCCCGGCATGCCGGGGCGTTTCAGGGGGGTAAGGCAGCAGCTGCTTATCGAAACAACGACTCGCTGGACAAGCCGTTCTTCTCGAGGATTTCGCGCAGACGCTTAAGCCCTTCTACCTGGATCTGCCGAACGCGCTCACGGGTCAGGCCGATCTCCAGCCCGACATCTTCCAACGTGCTGCTCTCGTGGCCACGCAGGCCAAAACGACGCACTACCACCTCGCGTTGTTTATCGGTCAGTTCACCCAGCCACTGATCGATGCTCTGGGACAGATCATCGTCCTGGAGCAGTTCGAAAGGATCGGTCGGGCGGTCGTCAGTGAGCGTATCGAGCAAGGTCTTGTCTGAGTCCGGCCCCAGCGAAACGTCGACTGACGATACCCGCTCGTTGAGACCGAGCATACGCTTGACCTCCGCAACGGGCTTTTCCAGCAGGGTAGCGATTTCTTCCGGCGAAGGCTCGTGATCCAGTTTCTGGGTGAGCTCTCGGGCTGCACGCAGATAAACGTTCAGCTCCTTGACCACGTGGATGGGCAAGCGGATGGTGCGGGTCTGGTTCATGATCGCCCGCTCGATGGTCTGGCGAATCCACCATGTAGCGTAGGTGGAAAAGCGGAAACCACGCTCCGGGTCAAATTTCTCAACGGCACGGATCAACCCCAGGTTGCCCTCCTCGATCAGATCGAGCAACGACAAGCCACGGTTCACGTAACGGCGGGCAATTTTCACAACCAGGCGCAGGTTGCTTTCGATCATGCGTTTGCGGCCAGCAGGGTCGCCTTTTTGCGACAATCGCGCAAAATGCACTTCCTCTTCCGGCGACAAAAGGGGCGAGAAGCCGATCTCATTGAGGTACAGCTGGGTGGCATCGAGCGCCCGGCTGTAATCGATGTACTTGTGTTGTTTGAGCGAAGGGCCCGACTTGGCCCTGGTCCGAACCGAGGATACAGCAGGTTCGTCTGACACCACATCCGTTTCCAAAACGATACCCGTCTCCATGAGGAGGACGTCATCGTCGATGTCAAACTCCGGCGCTTCTTTACTGAGAGCCATTGTTATAGTCCTTTGCTGAGTTCGAACTCAGACTCAAGCGGCACCTGTATCCCTGGCAGCGCTGGAGCCTGTCCCCTCTACGTCACGGGAAACAGGCTGGTACAACGGTCAACGACGTGGCAGGAACTGGAGAGGATCGACGGGCTTGCCCTGGCGGCGAATCTCGAAATGCAGCTTCACCCTGTCTGTGCCTGTGGACCCCATTTCAGCAATCGACTGCCCTGCCTTGACCTGCTGCCCCTCCCGAACCAACAGCCTGCGGTTGTGACCGTAGGCACTGACGTAGGTATCGCTGTGTTTGATGATGATCAACTCGCCGTAGCCCCTTAAACCACTCCCGGCGTAGACCACTGTACCACCCGACGCAGCAAAAACAGGCTGTCCCAAATCACCGGCGATATCAATGCCTTTATTCAAACTACCGTTTGAAGCAAATTTTCCAATCAGCACCCCGTTGGCCGGCCATGTCCAGCCACCCACCGCACGTTCTGCAGCGGGCACCGTAGCCACCACAGGGGCAGTGGTCGTAGTAACGGTTTTGGTGGTGCTGGCAGGGGCCGCCGGCGAGGTGCCCACCGGACGACGGGTCACGGTGGTACGGCTGGAGGAAGACGGGCTGGCAACCACCGTCGTGCTGCCCGACGCACCCGTGCTGAAACGAATGGCCTGGCCGGGGCGTATGGTGTAGGGCGGTGCGATACCGTTGCGGGCGGCCAGCTCTTTGTAGTCCCAGCCATAGCGGAAAGCGATGGAAAACAGCGTGTCACCCGGTTTGACCACGTATTGCCCGGACGTCACCGTCGGCCGTTTGGGCGCAGCGCTGTTGCGGTCGACCACCCGTGCGTTGTTGCTACCGCTGCTGGAGCACCCCACCAGCAGCGCGCCCAGGGCCATGGCGAGCACCACGAGCTTGAAAGCCGAGCTGTCCTTGCGCTGCCGAAAGACTGTGTGAACCACCCGCGCTCCCCTCATGGTGCCGAAATCTTCTTTGAACAAGAAATGCAATAGTATTGCAATTATAACGAAGCTCGCCGGCATTCCCAGGCAGATGCAACACGCTGCTGCAAAGGCCGATCATAGGCCGGCGCAACCTGTGCGTACCGCCTGATAGACAGGACGACGCGGCAAGAATTCGCTGCTGTTGTAAAAATAGCCCGCCGGTAAGGCCGGCGGCTCAGGCCACAGGCCCATTCAGCAAAGGCACGAAACGCACCGCGCCCAAAACCCGGCGCGAGAAGCCATGTTCTTCACGCACGATCAGCATCAGCTGCTGAGCCTCGCCGGCAGGCCCCACAGGGATCACCATGCGCCCACCGGGTGCCAGCTGGTCCAGCAACGCCTGGGGCACTTCCGGCGCCACCGCCGTCACGATGATACCGTTGTAGGGCGCCAACGCCGGCCAGCCCTCACAGCCATCGCCCCAGCGGAACACCACGTTGCGCAGGCTCAACTCAACCAGACGCTCCTTGGCGCGATCCTGTAGCACCTTGATGCGCTCAACCGAGAAAACCCGCTCCACCAGTTGCGCCAGCACGGCGGTCTGGTAACCCGAGCCGGTGCCGATCTCCAGCACCTTGTCCAACGGCCCGGCTTCGAGCAGCAACTCGCTCATGTGCGCGACCATGAACGGTTGCGAGATGGTCTGGTTGTGCCCGATCGGTAGCGCGGTGTCTTCATAGGCCCGGTGGGCCAGGGCCTCGTCAACGAACAGGTGACGGGGCGTGCGACGGATGACATCCAGCACCTGGGTGTTCGATACACCCTCTTCACACAGGCGCTGGATAAGCCGCTCCCGGGTGCGCTGGGAGGTCATGCCGATACCGCGCCGCAGCATATCGTCTTCGCGCATCAAAGCAGCCCCTCCAGCCAGCCATCGAGCTGCTCGAAGGCATCACTGAAGGTGCGGTCCAACTGCAGCGGCGTTATTGACACATACCCCTGCATGACCGCATGGAAGTCGGTACCCGGGCCGCCATCCTCGGCGTCACCGGCCACGGCGATCCAGTAGCCTTCCTTGCCACGCGGGTTGACCACCTTGGTAGGGGCCGCCGCCCGGGCCCGGTGCCCCAAGCGGGTCAGCTGGATGCCGCGGATGCGCTCCAGCGGCAGATTGGGGATGTTGACGTTGAGCACGGTACGCGGTGGCAACACCAGGCGCGACTGTGCCTCTACCAAACGACGGGCGATGTGGGCGGCAGCCGGCAAATTGTCGGGCTGGCGAGACAGCAGCGAGAAAGCAAGCGATGTGCCACCCAGGAAACGCCCCTCGAGCGCCGCTGCGACCGTGCCGGAGTACAGCACGTCATCGCCCAGGTTGGCGCCCAGGTTGATGCCTGACACCACCATGTCGGGCGCCTGAGGCAACAGGCCGTTGAGCCCCAGGTGCACACAGTCGGTGGGCGTGCCATTGAGGCTGATGAAGCCATTGGCCAGGGTCACGGGATGCAGCGGGCGGTCCAGCGTCAGCGAACTGCCGGCGCCGCTCTTGTCCTGGTCAGGGGCGATTACCGTGCACTCGGCGTAATCCGCCAGCGCAGCGTGCAGCGCGGCGATGCCGGGTGCAGTAACACCATCGTCGTTCGAAATCAGAATACGCATGGGCTGTCCGTCTGCCCTGCCGGCACCAGATCCACCACTTCGCGCACTACTACGGTGGCGAAGCATCCGGCCGGAAGGACGAATTCCAGTTGCAGGATATCAGGCTCGGGATAATGCCACGTCAGGCCGCCAATAGGGAGCCGCATGATGCGCCGTTCGTGATCCATGCCCGCCTGCGACAACCAGTGGCAGAGTGCTGGCTGACGCGCGGCGATGGCATTTTCCAAGTCTGCGCAGGCGCCAGCAGCGGGTGACGCGCCTTCGCCCCACAACGGGCCGGTGGGGTGCAGGTCGAGCACCGCCAGCCGTGGGTCACTGCATTCGGCCTCACCCGCCGGGAAGAAACTGCGGCTATCGGTGAAGGCCAGCAAATCGCCTACCTGCGCCTGGTCCCAGTTGCCTTGGGCCACGCGCGCAGCCAGCACCTGGTTGAACAGATAGCTGCGCCCGGCCGAGAGCAACCGCGAGCGCACGTTGCGCTGCTCGGGCAGGGCCTTGCGTGCCGCCCACTCGAGGGCATCCTGCACATTGCCACCGCCGTGACCGAAGCGCTGGGTACCGAAGTAGTTGGGCACCCCTTGCTGCTTGAGCAGCGCCAAACGCGCATCGATGGCCTGGTGATCTGCCTTGAGGGCCGTGAGGCGCAAGGTGAAACCGTTGGCGGAGTGGGCGCCACGCTGCAACTTGCGCTGGTGGCGCACCTGCTTGAGCACGCGCAGGCTGGCATCTTCGGCCCGCGAAAGGTCCGGGTCGGCCTTGCCAGGCAAGTGCAGGCTGAACCACTGGCGGGTCAGCGCCTGGCGGTCCTTGAGCCCGGCGTAGCTGATAGCACGCGCTGGCACACCCGCAGCACGGGCCAGGCGGCGAGCGGCCTCCTCGGTGTTGAGGTCGCGCTTTTCCACCCATAGCCACAGGTGTTCGCCCTGCCCGGACAACGGAATATCCAGCACTTCATCCACCTGGAAGTCTTCAGCTACCGCCTTGAGTACGGCGCTGCCCAGGGGTTCGCCCGATGCGCGCGGGCCCAGCAGTTCCTGTTCGGTCATGCTGGCAGCAGCAGGGCAACCGAATGCACGGCAATCCCCTCCTCGCGGCCTGCGAAGCCCAGTTTTTCGGTGGTAGTGGCCTTGACGTTGACCTGATCGAGGCCAACCTGCAGGTCGTCGGCCAGCAGTTGGCGCATGGTGTCGATATGCGGCGCCATCTTGGGCGCCTGGGCGACGATGGTGGCATCCACATTGCCCACCTTCCAACCCTTGGCCTGGACCACACTCAGCACATGGCGCAGCAGCACACGGCTGTCCGCGCCCTTGAACTGCGGGTCAGTGTCGGGGAAGTGCTTGCCGATATCGCCCAGGGCCGCAGCACCGAGCAGCGCATCGCTCACGGCGTGCAGCAGCACGTCGCCATCAGAGTGGGCCAGAAGGCCGTATTTGTGGGGGATACGCACCCCGCCCAGGGTAATGAAAGCACCGTCGCAGAAACGGTGCACATCGTAGCCGTGGCCAATACGCATAGAAAAACGCCCTGAATGAGTCAGGGCGTGATTCTACCTGTATTTGCAGGCTAGCGCCCCAATGCCGCGGCGTGATGGCGCAGGTGGTCCTCGATGAAACTGGCAATGAAGTAATAACTGTGGTCATAGCCAGGTTGCAGGCGCAAGGTCAGGTCGTGACCGCCTTTGCGCGCAGCCTGCTCGAGTGCTTCAGGCTTGAGCTGCTTTTCCAGGAAATCATCGCGGTCGCCCTGGTCCACCAGCAACGGTGGGCACTGCCCGGCCAGGGTTTCGGCCAGCAGCACGCTGGCGTCCCACTCGCGCCAGCGGGCGCGGTCTTCCCCCAGGTAGCGGCTGAACGCCTTCTCGCCCCATGGGCAATCCATGGGGTTGCTGATGGGTGAAAACGCCGATACCGCGCGGTAGCGCCCCGGGTTGCGCAAGGCGCACACCAGCGCGCCGTGCCCGCCCATGGAATGGCCACTGATGCTGCGCTCCCCCGACGCGGGGAAGTGTGCCTCGATCAGCGCGGGCAACTCCTGCACCACATAGTCATGCATGCGGTAGTGCTGGGCCCAGGGTTGCTGGGTAGCATTCAGGTAGAACCCGGCGCCCAGGCCGAAGTCCCAGGCACCGTCGGGGTCGCCCGGTACCTGCTCGCCACGCGGGCTGGTATCGGGCGCCACAATGATCAACCCAAGCTCCGCAGCCAGGCGCTGGGCACCGGCCTTCTGCATGAAGTTCTCGTCGGTGCAGGTCAGGCCGCTTAGCCAGTACAGCACCGGCAGCTTGGCGCCCTGCTCCGCTTGTGGCGGCAGGTACACAGCGAACACCATGTCGCAGCCCAGCACCTTGGAGTGATGCCGGTAACGCTTGTGCCAGCCGCCGAAGCTTTTCTGGCAGGAGATGTTGTCCAGGCTCATGGCAAACCTCAGAAGTGAATGACGCTGCGAATGCTCTTGCCTTCATGCATCAGGTCGAACGCCTTGTTGATGTCTTCCAGGCCCATTGTGTGGGTAATGAAGGTGTCCAGCGGAATCTCGCCGTTCTGCGACATCTCGACGTAGCTCGGCAGCTCGCTGCGCCCGCGCACCCCACCGAACGCCGAACCGCGCCATACCCGGCCGGTAACCAGCTGGAACGGACGGGTGGCAATTTCCTGCCCGGCGCCGGCGACGCCGATGATCACCGACTCCCCCCAGCCCTTGTGGCAGCACTCCAGCGCCGCACGCATCAGCTGGACATTGCCAATGCACTCGAAGGAGAAGTCCACGCCGCCGTCGGTGAGGTCCACAATGACTTCCTGGATCGGGCGGTCGTACTCCTTCGGGTTGATGCAATCGGTAGCACCCAGCTGGCGAGCGATCTCGAACTTGGCCGGGTTGATGTCGATGGCGATGATGCGCGAGGCCTTGGCCTTGACCGCGCCGATGATCGCCGACAGGCCGATGCCGCCCAGGCCGAAGACCGCGACGGTATCACCCGGCTTGACCTTGGCGGTGTTCAACACCGCGCCGATGCCGGTGGTAACGCCACAGCCCAGCAGGCAGACCTTCTCCAGCGGGGCTTCTTTCTGGATCTTGGCCACAGAGATTTCCGGCAGCACCGTGTACTCGGAGAAGGTCGAAGTGCCCATGTAATGGAACAGTGGCTGGCCTTTGTACGAGAAACGCGTGGTGCCGTCTGGCATCAGGCCCTTGCCTTGGGTGGCACGAATGGCCTGGCACAGGTTGGTCTTGCCCGACAGGCAGAACTTGCACTTGCCGCATTCAGGGGTGTACAGCGGGATTACGTGGTCACCAACGGCAACCGAGGTGACGCCCTCGCCTACCGCTTCGACGATTGCGCCACCTTCATGGCCCAGAATCGACGGGAAGATGCCCTCCGGGTCGGCGCCCGACAATGTGTAGGCGTCGGTATGGCAAACGCCGCTGGCGACAACGCGCAGCAGCACTTCCCCGGCCTTGGGCATGGCCACGTCGACTTCGACGATCTCCAACGGTTTCTTGGCTTCGAAGGCTACGGCAGCGCGGGACTTGATCATCAAAGGTCTCCATACAGGTGTTGAACAATGGCCTGCAGTGTAATTCACCTTGATTTGATGAATAATCAGCCTCGGCTCAAAACATTATTGCTGCACAGGGACAATCAATGCTTAGCCGTTGGGAAGGCATAGACGAATTCGTTGCGGTGGCCGAGTCTGGCCAGTTCACGGCGGCGGCCGAACGCCTGGGGGTTTCGTCATCCCATGTGAGCCGCCAGATCGCCCGCCTTGAAGAGCGCGTACAAACACGCCTGCTGTACCGCAGTACCCGCCGGGTGACGCTGACGGAGGCGGGGCAGACCTTTTTGCAGCATTGCCAGCGCCTGCAAGACGGCCGCGAGGAAGCGCTGCGCGCCATGGGTGACCTGGCCAGCGAGCCCAAGGGGCTGCTGCGCATGACCTGCGCGGTGGCGTATGGCGAGCGGTTTATCGTGCCGCTGGTGACGCGTTTCATGGCCCTGTACCCGCAGTTGCGGGTGGACGTGGAACTGAGCAACCACACCCTCGACCTGGTGCATCACGGCATGGACCTGGCGATAAGGCTGGGCCGCCTGGCCGACTCTCGCCTGGTGGCCACGCGCCTGGCGCCACGGCGCATGTACCTGTGTGCCTCACCCGCCTACCTTGAACGCTACGGCAGGCCACACAGCGTGTCCGAGCTCGCCCGCCACAACTGCCTGATCGGCAGCTCGGACGTGTGGGCGCTGCAGCTGGAAGGGCGCGAGCTCAGCCAACGGGTGCAAGGCAACTGGCGCTGCAACAGCGGGCAGGCAGTGCTGGATGCTGCGCTGCAGGGGATCGGGTTGTGCCAGTTGCCGGACTACTACGTGCTGGAGCACCTGAACACTGGGGCGCTGGTGTCACTGCTGGAGGCACACCAGCCGCCGAATACGGCAGTGTGGGCGCTGTATCCACAGCAACGGCACTTGTCGCCGAAGGTGCGGCGGTTGGTGGATTACCTGAAGCAAGGGTTGACGGGGTTGCCGGAGTATCGTTTCGGCTGAAGGGGTGTGCTGCTAATACTGGCGACCATCAGCGCCTACCCGCCCAGCGCTGGCGCAACCATTCCAGGTCTTCGGGGCGCGTGACCTTGATGTTGTCACTGCGCCCTTCGACCAGCCTCGGCGCCTGGCCGGACCATTCGATGGCCGAGGCCTCATCGGTCACTACCACATCAGACACCAGGCACTCGGCCAACGCCCGGTGCAATGCCCCAAGGCGGAACATCTGCGGCGTGTAAGCCTGCCAGATGGTGCTGCGGTCCACGGTAGCGCTCACCCGGCCATCGCTGTCGGCACGCTTGAGGGTGTCGCGCGCCGGCACCGCCAGCAGCCCCCCCACCGGGTCGTCTGCCAGCTCCGACAACAACTTGTCCAGGTCGCTGCGTGCAAGGTTCGGCCGCGCCGCATCGTGGACCAGCACCCAGTCGCTGTCCGAGGCCCCCTGGGCATGCAGCAGCAACAAAGCATTCAGCACCGAGTCCGCACGCTCACGACCGCCATCGGCGCGCCGTATGCGCGCGTCATTGGCACACGGCAGGCCAGGCCAATAGGGGTCATCTTCGGCAACACTCACCACCACCCCGCTTAACGTGGGGTGGCCCAGGAAACAGTCGAGGCTGTGCTCAAGAATAGTCTTGCCGGCCAGCTCAAGGTATTGCTTGGGGCGGTCGGCAGCCATGCGGGCACCCACGCCGGCAGCCGGGATCACGGCCCAGAAGGCCGGTAGATGCGCGTTCATTTCTGCGGCAACTGGAAGAGGGTCTCGCCCTCCTTGACCATTCCCAATTCATGACGAGCCCGTTCTTCGACGGTCTCCATGCCCTTCTTCAGCTCCAGCACTTCGGCATCGAGCACGCGGTTACGCTCGAGCAGGCGCTCGTTTTCGGCGTGCTGCTCTTCGATCTGCTGCTTGAGCTCGGCCACCTGCGCCAGGCTGCCATTGCCCACCCACAAGCGGTACTGCAGGCCACCCAGCAGCAAAAGCAGGACCAGGAACAACCAATAAGGACTGCGCATCAAGATATCCAGGTTGAAAGACCCTGTCGGTTCAGGGGCTCGGATAGCACAAAGCCTGGCCGAGGCCAGGCTTCGTAAACAGAAACCCGTTGGGCTACAGGCACATTCAGTACGCGTGTGCCTGCAGCGGCGGCTGCTGCCTTTTTACCATCTCTTGCTTAGGCGCGAAACTCGGCACGACCACGGTATACCGCCTTGGCACCCAGTTGCTCTTCGATGCGCAGCAGCTGGTTGTACTTCGAGACGCGGTCGGAGCGGCACAGCGAGCCAGTCTTGATCTGACCTGCAGCGGTACCCACGGCCAGGTCGGCGATGGTGGAGTCTTCGGTTTCGCCGGAGCGGTGCGAGATGACTGCGGTGTAGCCTGCAGCCTTGGCCATCTGGATGGCTTCCAAGGTCTCGGTCAGCGAGCCGATCTGGTTGAACTTGATCAGGATCGAGTTACCGATACCCTTCTCGATGCCTTCCTTGAGGATCTTGGTGTTGGTCACGAACAGGTCGTCGCCCACCAACTGCACTTTGCTGCCGATCTTGTCGGTGAGGATCTTCCAGCCCGCCCAGTCCGATTCGTCCAGGCCATCTTCGATGGAGATGATCGGGAAGCGCTCGGTCAGGCCCTTGAGGTACTCGGCAAAGCCTTCGGCGTCGAACGACTTGCCTTCGCCCGACAGGTTGTACTTGCCGTCTTCGTAGAATTCGGAAGCTGCACAGTCCAGGGCCAGGGTCACATCGGTACCCAGCTTGTAGCCGGCTTTTTCGACAGCTTCAGCGATGGCACCCAGGGCATCTTCGTTGGACGCCAGGTTAGGCGCGAAACCACCTTCATCACCCACAGCAGTGTTCAGGCCACGTGCCTTGAGCACGGCCTTGAGGTGGTGGAAGATCTCGGTGCCCATGCGCAGCCCGTCGGAGAAGGTCTTGGCGCCAACCGGCTGGACCATGAACTCCTGGATGTCGACGTTGTTGTCGGCATGCTCGCCGCCGTTGATGATGTTCATCATCGGCACCGGCATGGAGTACTGGCCTGGGGTGCCGTTGAGGTTGGCAATGTGCGCGTACAGCGGCAGGTCCTGGTCCTGGGCGGCAGCCTTGGCGGCAGCCAGCGACACGGCGAGGATGGCGTTGGCGCCCAGCTTGGCCTTGTTCTCGGTGCCGTCGAGTTCGATCATGGCATGGTCCAGGGCCTTCTGGTCGGAAGGGTCCTTGCCCAGCAGCAGCTCGCGAATCGGGCCGTTGATGTTGGCGACAGCCTTCAACACGCCTTTGCCCAGGTAACGGCTCTTGTCGCCATCACGCAGCTCCAGCGCTTCGCGCGAGCCGGTGGAAGCACCGGACGGCGCACAAGCGCTGCCGATGATGCCGTTGTCGAGCAGTACATCGGCTTCCACGGTGGGGTTGCCACGCGAATCGAGAACTTCACGACCTTTGATGTCGACGATTTTTGCCATTGTTGTAAGCACTCCAGAATTGACGAAAACAACGCAGCTTAGGGAATTCTTGCCGTTCGCCGGGAGGGTTTGCGATGGCAGGCCCGGCGAAGGGAGCCCCTGACCGAATGGTCAGGGGTAGGTCGGGCGCTACTTTACCCGAGAAACGCGCTTTAGGCGGTTTCTACCGTCGGAAAACTTTTCACCAGGTCGTCCAGTTGCTTGAGCTGGGCCAGGAATGGCTCCAGCTTGTCCAGGCGCAGGGCACAGGGGCCGTCGCACTTGGCGTTGTCCGGGTCCGGGTGGGCTTCGAGGAATAGCCCCGCCAGGCCCTGGCTCATGCCGGCCTTGGCCAGGTCGGTGACCTGGGCGCGGCGCCCGCCTGCGGAATCGGCGCGACCACCCGGCATTTGCAGGGCGTGGGTCACGTCGAAGAACACCGGGTACTGGAACTGCTTCATGATGCCGAAGCCGAGCATGTCCACGACCAGGTTGTTGTAGCCGAAGCTCGAACCACGCTCGCAGAGGATCAACTGATCGTTACCGGCCTCTTCACACTTGGCCAGGATGTGTTTCATTTCCTGAGGCGCGAGGAACTGGGCCTTCTTGATGTTGATCACTGCGCCACTGCGGGCCATGGCCACCACCAAGTCGGTCTGGCGCGACAGGAAGGCAGGCAACTGGATGATGTCGCAAACCTGGGCCACCGGCTCGGCCTGGTAGGGCTCATGCACGTCGGTAATCACCGGCACATTGAAGGTGCGCTTGATCTCTTCGAAGATCTTCAGCCCTTCTTCCATGCCAGGCCCACGGTAAGAACTGACCGAGGACCGGTTGGCCTTGTCGAAGCTGGCCTTGAACACATAGGGGATACCGAGCTTGTCGGTAACCCGTACGTATTCTTCGCACACCTTCATGGCCAGGTCGCGGGATTCCAGCACGTTCATGCCGCCAAACAGCACAAACGGCTTGTCGTTGGCGATCTCGATGTTACCGACGCGGATGATCTTCTGGGTCATGGATCAGGCCTTGTTCTTCTGGGCGAGGGCCGCTTTCACGAAACCACTGAACAACGGGTGGCCGTCACGCGGGGTGGAGGTGAATTCCGGGTGGAACTGGCAGGCAACGAACCATGGGTGATCCTTGGATTCAACCACTTCCACCAGCGCGCCGTCTTCGGAACGGCCGGATACCACCAGGCCAGCATCGACCAGTTGCGGCAGCAGGTTATTGTTCACTTCATAGCGGTGGCGGTGACGCTCGGTGATCACATCCTTGCCGTAGCAATCGTGCACGTTGGAGCCGGCTGCCAGTTGGCAGTCCTGTGCACCCAGGCGCATGGTGCCGCCCAGGTCGGACGCTTCGCTGCGGGTTTCGACCGCGCCGGTGGCATCAGCCCACTCGGTGATCAGGCCCACGACCGGGTGGCCGCTGTTGCGGTCGAACTCGGTGGAGTTAGCGTCTTTCCAGCCCATCACATTACGGGCAAACTCGATCACGGCCACCTGCATGCCCAGGCAGATGCCCAGGTACGGTACCTTGTTCTCACGGGCGTACTGCACCGCGGTGATCTTGCCTTCCACGCCGCGCAGGCCGAAACCGCCCGGCACCAGGATGGCATCGGCGCCTTCGAGTAGGCTGGTGCCCTGGTTTTCGATGTCTTCGGAGTCGATGTAGCGCAGGTTGACCTTGGTACGGTTGGTGATGCCGGCGTGGCTCATCGCTTCGATCAGCGACTTGTACGCATCCAGCAGCTCCATGTACTTGCCGACCATGGCGATGGTGACTTCATGCTCAGGGTTGAGCTTGGCGTCCACCACCTTGTCCCACTCGGACAGGTCGGCACCGTTGCACTGCAGGCCGAAACGCTCGACGACGAAATCGTCCAGGCCCTGGGCATGCAGCACGCCTGGGATCTTGTAGATGGTGTCGACGTCTTCCAGCGAAATGACCGCACGCTCTTCAACGTTGGTGAACAGGGCGATCTTGCGGCGCGACGAGGCATCGACCGGGTGGTCGGAGCGGCAGATCAGTACATCGGGCTGCAGACCGATGGAGCGCAGTTCCTTCACCGAATGCTGGGTCGGTTTGGTCTTGGTCTCGCCCGCGGTGGCGATGTACGGCACCAGGGTAAGGTGCATCAGCATGGCGCGCTTGGAGCCGACTTCGACGCGCAGCTGGCGGATGGCCTCAAGGAACGGTTGCGACTCGATATCGCCCACGGTACCGCCGATTTCCACCAGGGCCACGTCGGCATCGCCGGCACCCTTGATGATGCGACGCTTGATTTCGTCGGTAATGTGCGGAATGACCTGGATGGTGGCACCCAGGTAGTCACCACGGCGCTCCTTGCGCAGCACGTGCTCGTAGATCCGGCCCGTGGTGAAGTTGTTGTTCTGGGTCATGGTCGTGCGGATGAACCGCTCGTAATGGCCCAGGTCCAGGTCGGTTTCGGCGCCGTCCTGGGTGACGAATACTTCACCGTGCTGGAACGGGCTCATGGTGCCTGGGTCGACGTTGATGTACGGATCCAGCTTGAGCATGGTGACCTTCAGGCCCCGCGCTTCCAGGATGGCCGCCAGGGAAGCCGAGGCAATGCCTTTCCCCAATGAAGAAACAACACCGCCCGTGACGAATATGTAGCGCGTCATGAAAAACCCTAGAAGTCTGCGTTAAGGCGGCCAGCGCCGCCGGAGAAAGCGAAGGAAGGCCGAAGCCTCCGATCACCTGCGTCAATCACAGTGCATCTCGAAAAACTGCCGCGTCTGTACAGACCAGGGGTATCCCCGGCATGGAGCTCGCTCGTCATTTCTCAGAATCAGCCCAGCAAAAAACTGCTTGGTAATCGGCAACCCCTGTGTTTTCGCGGAACCCACAGAAGCTGTATCAAGAAGGGAGGGTAGTCTACCCGAATGTACCCATCAGCTCAAACCTTGCGCGTTGCTCGGCAGTAGCCATTGCAGCTGGCAATCGCCCCGCCCCAGGCCTGGCAGGTTGGCGACCGCCAGCAGCTGCTCGCCCTGGTACAGCAACGGCAGGCGCGCGCGCAGAAAGTGCGGCACTTGCAGCTCGTTGAGCAGGCGCTTGAGATCACGCCGCCCCCGCCCGGGGACGTCCAGCACTTCGCCACCCTGGCGGTAGGCAATGCGCAGGCCTGCCAGCGCGGCTGCGCCAACAAGTCGCACGCAGCCGTTACCAGGCAACGCCAGAGGCGCCCCGGCATCCGCCCAGCTCAGGCCGCCTGCAGGCTGTCGCAACCAATCACCACTCAGCCACCAGATACGCCCCTGACTGCGCACCAGCTGCCCATCGGCAAGCCGCCACACGGGCTGGGCATCGGCTGCGGCGTCGCGCAAATCTGCCCACCCGGCCCAATGACGCGTATCGGGCAGTCGGGTACGGCTGCTGAGCCAGTATTCCAAGGCGTTACGCTGCCGCGCGGGCGACAGCGCCCCCAGGCTGGCCAGCGCCAGCGAGTCCAGCCCTGGCCAGGTGCCCGGTGCCCCTTGCGCGGCCGATGACAGGTCGGCCCGGGCCAGCTCTTCGAGCAAGCCCAAGGCTTCGCCCAGGTGCTCGGCGGCGCGGGCGAGGCTCTGGCCGGCCTGGGGCCAGCGCCGCTCAAGCACCGGTACCACTTCAGCACGCAGGTAGTTGCGAGCGTACTGGAGATCGCTGTTGGAAGGGTCTTCAACCCAGGCCAGGCCACGCGCCTTGGCATAGCCTTGCAACTGCTCCCGGGGGCAGCCCAGCAGCGGCCTGACCAGCACCCCCTGCCCCAGCGCGCGCTGTTTGGCCATGGCCGCCAGCCCCCGCAGGCCTGCGCCGCGCAACAACCGAAACAGCACAGTCTCGGCCTGGTCATCCAGGTGCTGCCCGGTGAACAGGATGTCACCCTGCCCCATGAACGCTTCAAAGGCGGCGTAACGCGCATCGCGGGCGGCTTGTTCCAGGCTGGCGCCGCGCACGACGTCGACGTGAATAACGCGCAGTTCGACACCCAGGTGGTCGCAGGTGCGCTGGCAATGGGCAGGCCAGGCATCGGCAGCCGCCTGCAGGCCATGATGAACGTGAACGGCGCACAACGGTGGGCACGAATGCTGGCGGGCGTAAGCCGCCAGGCAGTGCAGGAGGACGGTGGAATCCAGGCCACCCGAAAAGGCGATGTACCAGTGAGGGGCGGTTACCCAGGGGGTTGGGTCGATCATCAGGGCCTCTGAAACCACTCGCGGGTGACCCCGCCCCTACAGGCAATACCTGTCTGTAGAGGCGGGGTCACCCGCGATAACCGGCAACGCCGGTGCCATTACCTGACAGCCGGAATAATCAGACGCCGTAGCTCATCAAGCGGTCGTAGCGACGCGCCAGCAGCGCGTCGTGATCGAGCTTGCCCAGGATGTCCAGCTGCTGCACCAGGTCGGCACGAATGCTTTCAGACATGGCAGCCGGGTCGCGGTGGGCGCCGCCCAGCGGCTCCTCGATGACCTTGTCGACGATATTCAGGCTCTTCAGGCGCTCGGCGGTGATACCCATGGCTTCAGCCGCGTCAGCCGCTTTGTCGGCAGTCTTCCATAGAATGGAGGCGCAGCCTTCAGGCGAGATCACCGAGTAGGTGGAGTACTGCAGCATGTTCAGCTGGTCGCACACACCAATGGCCAGCGCGCCGCCGGAACCACCCTCACCGATCACGGTGGCGATGATCGGGGTTTTCAGGCGGGCCATGACGCGCAGGTTCCAGGCGATGGCTTCGCTCTGGTTGCGCTCTTCGGCGTCGATGCCAGGGTAGGCACCCGGGGTATCGATGAAGGTCAGGATCGGCATGCGGAAGCGCTCGGCCATTTCCATCAGACGGCAGGCCTTGCGGTAGCCCTCGGGGCGTGGCATGCCGAAGTTGCGGCGCACCTTCTCGCGCACTTCGCGGCCTTTCTGATGGCCGATGACCATCACGGGTTTGCCGTCCAGGCGCGCAGTACCACCAACAATGGCAGCATCGTCGGAGAAATGGCGATCGCCGTGCAGTTCTTCGAATTCGGTGAAGATGTGTTCCAGGTAGTCCAGGGTGTAGGGACGACGTGGGTGACGGGCCAGGCGAGCGATCTGCCAGCTGGTGAGGTTGCCGAAGATGCTTTCGGTCAGGGTATTGCTCTTGTCTTGCAGACGGGCAATTTCATCGCTGATATTCAGCGAATTGTCGTTGCCTACCAGGCGCAGGCCTTCGATCTTGGCTTGCAGGTCGGCAATCGGCTGTTCGAAATCGAGAAAATTCGGGTTCATAGTCATCCGTCTTGGGTCTACGGCCAGGCGGCCGGCCGGTTGATCCGTTTGGCGCCATACCTTAAGGGATCAGGCGCATTCAGGTCGAGATTAAATTTGGTCGGTTCAACGATATTGCAGAAAGACGTTCTCACGCCCGAACTGGTCACGCAGTGTCTGAATCAACCCATCGGCCGGGTCGATTGCCCACTGCTCGCCAAACTGCAGCATGGCCTTGGCGTCACTGCCGGTGTACTCCAGGGTGATCGGGCAGGCACCCCGGTGGCGGGTGATCAGCTCGCCCAGCCATTTCAGCCGGTCGCCCTTGAGCGCCTCGTGCGCCACTTTCAGGCGCAGGCTCTCGGCCAGCTTGGTACGGGCGTCTTCCAGGGTCATGACCTGCTTCACCCGCAGGCGCAAGCCGCCCGAGAAGTCATCGTTGCTGACCTCCCCTTCCACCACCACCATGGCGTCGGTCTGCAGCAGAGACTGGGCGGTGATGTAGGCATCGGCAAACAATGATGCCTCGATGCGCGCGGAACGATCATCCAGGGTCACGAAGCCCATCTTGTCGCCCTTCTTGTTCTTCATCACCCGCAGGGCAATGATCATGCCCGCGATGGTCTGGGTATCGCGCGAAGGCTTGAGGTCAATGATGCGCTGGCGCGCAAAACGACGGATCTCAGCTTCATACTCGTCGATCGGGTGGCCGGTCAGGTACAGCCCAAGGGTGTCCTTCTCGCCTTTGAGCCGCTCCTTGAGTGTGAGGGGCCGCGCCTTGCGGTGGTTGGCATAGACGTCGGCATCCACCGCATCGAACATGCCACCGAACAGGTCGATGTGACCGCTGTCTGCCGTGCGGGCAGTCTGCTCGGCGGCTTTGATCGCTTCGCCCAGTGCCCCCAGCAGGATGGCCCGGTTGATGTCGATGTGGGCGTGGTAGGCCTTGATCTCGTCGTGGAAGTGCGGGCCAAGCCGGTCGAGGGCGCCACTGCGCACCAGGGCATCGAGGGTGCGCTTGTTGACGCGCTTGAGGTCGATGCGCTCGCAGAAATCGAACAGGTCCTTGAACGGACCACCTTCGGCACGTGCCTCGACGATTGCCTCCACCGGCCCTTCGCCCACCCCCTTGATCGCACCCAGGCCATAAACGATGCGCCCATCATTGTTGACGGTGAACTTGAAATCGGAGAAGTTCACGTCCGGGGCGTCCAGGCGCAGCTTCATGCTGCGCACTTCCTCCACCAGCACCACCACCTTGTCGGTGTTGTGCATGTCCGCAGACAACACGGCGGCCATGAATGCAGCCGGGTGGTGGGTTTTCAGCCAGGCAGTCTGGTAAGACACCAGCCCGTAGGCGGCGGAGTGCGACTTGTTGAAGCCATAGCCGGCGAATTTCTCCACCAGGTCGAAGATGTTACCCGCAAGATCGCCATCGATACCGTTGTTGGCACAGCCCTCGATGAAACCGCCGCGCTGCTTGGCCATTTCCTCGGGTTTTTTCTTGCCCATCGCCCGGCGCAGCATGTCAGCGCCGCCCAGGGTATAGCCAGCCATCACCTGGGCGATCTGCATCACCTGCTCTTGATACAGGATGATGCCGTAGGTGGGCGCCAGCACCGGCTGCAGGCCGTCGTACTGGTAGTCAGGGTGCGGGTAGGCCAGTTCGGCACGGCCGTGCTTGCGGTTGATGAAGTCATCCACCATGCCCGATTGCAGCGGGCCCGGGCGGAACAGCGCCACCAGTGCGATGAGGTCTTCCAGGCAGTCGGGCTTGAGCTTCTTGATCAGCTCCTTCATGCCCCGGGATTCAAGCTGGAACACCGCCGTGGTTTCGGCTTTTTGCAGCAGCTCGTAGGTTTTGCGGTCATCCAGCGGGATGAAGTCGATGTTCAAGTCCGGCAGGTTTTTCTTGGCCTGCTCGCGGTTGATGATCTCCATCGCCCACTTGATGATGGTCAGCGTACGCAGGCCGAGGAAGTCGAACTTCACCAGGCCGGCCGCTTCGACATCATCCTTGTCGAACTGGGTGACTAGGCCGCCGCCCTCTTCATCACAGGCGATGGGCGAGAAGTCGGTGAGCTTGGTCGGCGCGATCACCACGCCCCCGGCGTGCTTGCCGGTACCGCGGGTGACGCCTTCGAGCTTCAGCGCCATGTCCCAGATTTCGCGGGCGTCTTCGTCCCCCTTGAGGAAATCGCGCAGGATCTCTTCCTGCTCGTAGGCCTTCTCGAGGGTCATGCCCACTTCGAACGGGATCATCTTCGACAGGCGGTCGGCCAGGCCGTAAGACTTGCCCTGCACCCGCGCCACATCCCGCACCACGGCCTTGGCCGCCATGGTGCCGAAGGTGATGATCTGGCTGACCGCGTTGCGGCCATAGGCTTCGGCCACGTAGTCGATCACCCGGTCGCGGCCGTCCATGCAGAAGTCGACGTCGAAGTCGGGCATGGAGACACGTTCAGGGTTGAGGAAGCGCTCGAACAGCAGGTCGTAGGCCAGCGGGTCCAGGTCGGTGATCTTCAGTACGTAGGCCACCAGCGAACCCGCACCCGAACCCCGGCCGGGGCCCACGGGCACGCCGTTGTTCTTGGCCCACTTGATGAAGTCCATCACGATCAGGAAGTAACCGGGGAAGCCCATCTGGATGATGATATCCAGTTCGAACTTCAGGCGGTCCAGGTAGACCTGGCGCTTCTCTTCGTAGTCCGGCGTGGTGTCCTTCGGCCACAACACTGCCAGGCGCTCTTCGAGGCCCTCGTGGGACACGTGGCGCAGGTAATCGTCGATGCCCATGCCGTTGGGCGTCGGGAAGTCCGGCAGGAAATACTTGCCCAGTTGCACCTGGATATTGCAGCGCTTGGCGATTTCCACGGTGTTGGCGATGGCGTCCGGCAGGTCGCTGAACAGCGCCGCCATTTCGTCGGCCGACTTCAGGTACTGCTGGTCGCTGTACAGCCGAGGGCGACGCGGGTCGTCCAGGGTCCAGCCTTCACCGATACACACCCGGGTTTCGTGGGCATCGAAGTCGGACTGCTTGATGAACCTCACATCGTTGGTGGCAACCAGCGGTGCGCCCAGCCGGTCGGCAAGGGCCACGGCAGCATGCACATAGTCTTCGTCGCGAGGCCGGTTGGTACGCTGCAGCTCAACGTAGAACCGGTCGGGGAACATGCCCATCCAGTCCTGCAGCAGGGCCTGGGCCTCATCGAGCCGACCGGCCAGCAGCGCCATGCCGATGTCACCCTCACGGCCGGCAGACAGGGCAATCAGCCCTTCGCTGGCGGGGGCGATCCATTCACGTTGCAGAATCACCAGGCCATTGCGCTGCCCGTCGGTCCAGCCACGGGAAATCAGCTCGGTGAGGTTGCGGTAACCCTGAGGGTTCATGGCCAGGAAACAGATACGCGACAGCGGCGCTTCGGGGTCTGCACCGGCCAGCCACAGGTCGGCCCCGCAGATGGGCTTGATGCCTGCGCCCATGGCGGTTTTGTAGAACTTGACCAGCGAGCACATGTTGCTCTGGTCGGTAATGGCCACTGCCGGCATGTTCATCCCGGCCAGTGCCTTGGCCAGCGGTTTGATCCGCACCAGGCCGTCTACCAGCGAGAATTCGGAGTGGACGCGCAGGTGAACGAAGGGAACCGACATGGAAGATCCTGTAGCAGTGCTGAACGACAAGGGCGCAATTGTAGCGTAGTTGCGAAGGGATGTTGGGCCGCGCGGCTGGCCCCTGATCAGATCAGCGAATCGACCACGCCGTCACGCGCTTCCCAGGCCGCACGCACGGGGGCAAACGAGCGACGATGAATGGGCGTAGGCCCCAGGCGCGCGAGCGCTTCGAGGTGCACAGGCGTCGGGTAGCCCTTGTGCCCACCCATGCCGTAGCCCGGGTAAATGAGCTCGAAGGCTGCCATCTCCCGGTCGCGGCTCACCTTGGCCAGGATTGAGGCAGCGGCAATGGCCGGCACCTTGGCATCCCCCTGCACAACGGGTGCGCAGGGTACGGCCAGGCGTGGGCAGCGGTTGCCGTCGATCAGGGCCATGTTGGGGGTGATGTGCAAGCCCTCGACTGCACGCTGCATGGCCAGCAGGGTGGCGTGCAGAATGTTCAGGCGGTCGATTTCCTCGACTTCAGCGCGGGCAATGCAAAAGCTCAGGGCTTTTTCGCAGATTTCGTCGAACAGCGCCTCACGGCGGGCTTCAGTCAGCTTTTTCGAATCGTTAAGGCCCAGGATCGGGCGCAATGGGTCAAGGATCACTGCCGCCGTGACCACTGCACCGCACAACGGGCCACGGCCCACTTCATCGACACCGGCAACCAAGTCTTCGACCAGGTTGAAGTCCAGCCCTATCTGCATCTCAACGCCTCTCCAGCAAAGCCAGCACCGCGTCGGCGGCCTGGTTGGAGGCGTCGCGACGCAGGGTGCGGTGAATTTCGTCGAAGCGCTCGGTCTGCAGGCTGCCATCGCGCACCAGTGGCGCCAGTGTGGCGGCCAGCGCTTCGCTGGTGGCTGCGTCCTGCAGCAACTCAGGCACCAGCTCACGCTGGGCCAGCAGGTTGGGCAACGACACGTACGGGCTTTTCACCAGGCGCTTGAGTATCCAGTAGGTCAGCGGCGCAAGGCGATAAGCCACCACCATAGGGCGCTTGAACAGCAATGCCTCCAGGGTGGCGGTGCCCGAAGCGATCAACACCGCGTCACAGGCCGCCAGGGCCTGGTGCGACTTGCCATCAAGCAGCGTCAATGCAAGCTGCCGGCCGCTCAGCATCTGCTCGACCTGGGCGCGGCGGCTAGCATTGGCGCAGGGCAGCACAAAGCGTACCCCCGGCACCCGTTCGCTCAGGCGCTGGGCTGCATCCAGGAACAACGCCCCCAAGCGACCCACTTCCCCGCCACGGCTGCCTGGCATCAGCGCAACCACCGGCCCGTCACCCAAGCCGAGGGCGGCACGGGCAGCAGCGCGGTCGCACTCCAAAGGAATGGTGTCGGCCAGCGGGTGGCCGACGAACCGCACCGGTACGCCCTGCTCTTCATAGAAGCGCGCCTCGAAGGGCAGCAGCGTCAGCATCAGGTCGCAGCCCTGGCGAATCTTCAGTACACGCTTCTGACGCCAGGCCCACACGGACGGGCTCACATAGTGCACGGTCTTGATACCGGCCTGGCGCAGCTTGAGTTCGATCGTCAGGTTGAAATCAGGGGCGTCGATGCCGATGAACGCATCCGGCTTCTGCTCGATCAGGGTCTGGATCAGCAGCTTGCGGCGCTTGAGCAGTTCGCGCAGACGGCCCAGCACTTCCACCAGCCCCATCACCGCAAGGCGCTCCATGGGGAAGTAGGACTGCAGGCCCTCGGCTTCCATGAGCGGGCCACCGACACCGATGAAGCGCACATCGGGGTGACGCACCTTGAGTGCGCGCATCAAGCCCGAGCCAAGAATGTCGCCGCTGGCCTCACCCGCGACCAAGGCTATGCAAAGCTGGGCCATATCAGCGGGTGATGCCGCGGGCAGAGCTCACGATCGACTGACGGAACAGTTCGACCTCAGGGTACTGCGCAGCCGGTGCCTGCAACTCGCGCAGGGCATCTTCGACAGTCAGGCCCTGGCGGTACACGATCTTATAGCAGCGACGCAGCACGTGGATGACCTCGTCACTAAAACCGCGGCGGCGCATGCCCTCGAAGTTCATGCTGCGGGCTTCAGCCGGGCTGCCGAACACCGTGACGAAAGCCGGCACATCTTTGCCAATGGCGGTGCCCATGCCGGAAAACGCGTGGGCCCCGATGTGGCAATACTGGTGCACCAGTGTGAAACCGGACAGGATCGCCCAGTCGCCCACGTGCACATGGCCTGCCAGCGCCGTGTTGTTGACCAGAATGCAGTGGCTGCCGATGACGCTGTCATGGCCGATGTGGGCATAGGCCATGATCAGGTTGTGGTCGCCCACGGTGGTTTCGGCGCGGTCCTGCACGGTGCCGCGGTGAATGGTCACACCCTCGCGGATCACGTTGTGATCGCCAATCACCAGGCGGGTCGGCTCGCCTTTGTATTTCAGGTCCGGGGTGTCTTCGCCAATCGACGAAAACTGAAAGATACGGTTGTGCTTGCCGATGCGGGTCGGGCCTTTGAGCACAACATGCGGGCCGATGACCGTGCCCTCCCCGATTTCGACATCGGGGCCAACGATCGACCAGGGGCCGACCTCGACGCCATCGGCCAGCCTGGCCGATGGATCGATAATGGCCCGAGGATCAATCAAATTCATAGGGAGCGTTCCGCGCAGGTGATCTCTGCCGAGCATACAGGCTTGCCGTCCACCAGGGCACGGCATTCGAACTTCCAGATCATGCTCTTGCGGCTGAGGAACTTCGCCTCCAGCACCAGCTGGTCACCCGGCAGCACCGGCTGGCGGAAGCGCAGCTTGTCGGAGCCGACGAAGTAATACAGCGTGCCGTCGGCCGGCTTGGCATCCAGCATCTTGAAACCCAGGATACCGGCCGCCTGGGCCATGGCTTCGATGATCAGAACGCCCGGCATGATGGGGTGCGCCGGGAAATGGCCGTTGAAGAACGGCTCGTTGATGCTGACATTCTTGTAGGCACGAATGCTCTGGGCCTCGTAGTCCAGATCCGTCACACGGTCCACCAGCAGGAACGGGTAACGGTGAGGCAGGTATTCGCGAATCTCGTTGATGTCCATCATTTCGGGGGGGAAGCCTGTAATAAGAATAGGGAGCGCAGGTGCTGACCACACGCTCCTTTTGCAATCCAAAGAGGAGCCAGCTAGCGACTGTTCACTCTTGCTCAGAAAATGGTATCAGCCTTCTGATGTCGGCCGGCCACCTGAGGTCACGGTATCGACGCGTTTTTCCAGCTGCTGGAGGCGCTTGGCCATGTCGTCCAGGTGACGGATACGCGCGGCGCTCTTGCGCCAGTCAGCCAGTGGCTGCATGGCAGTGCCGGATGAATAGGCGCCCGGCTCGGTGATGGAGCGGGTGACCATGGTCATGCCAGACACAAAAACGTTATCACAGACATCGATATGGCCAACCATGCCAACGCCCCCGGCAATGGTGCAGTGCTTGCCGATGCGCGTACTGCCGGAAATACCCACACACGCAGCCATGGCCGTGTGCTCACCAACGTGCACGTTGTGGGCAATCTGGATCTGGTTGTCCAGCTTGACCCCATCGGCAATCACGGTATCGGACAGCGCGCCACGGTCGACCGCCGTATTGACGCCGATTTCAACATCATCGCCGATGCTCACGCCGCCAATCTGGGCGATCTTGCGCCATACGCCTTTTTCGTTGGCAAAGCCGAAGCCTTCACCGCCGATCACCGCACCCGACTGGATAACCACCCGCTTGCCGATGGTGACGTCGTGGTACAACGTGACCCGCGGGGCCAGCCAACCGCCCTCGCCGATGACGCAACGAGCACCGACCACGCAATGGGCACCAATGGTGACGTTGGCGCCGATGCACGCCCCGCTTTCAACGACTGCAAAAGGCCCGATACAGGCACTGGCATCCACCTGAGCATCCCCGGCCACCACGGCGCTGGGATGAACACCCGCCACAGCCTTGGGTTTTGGGTCGAACAGGTGGGAAATGCGTGCGTACGCCAGGTACGGGTCCGCCACGATCAGCGCGTGGCCGGCAAAGCCTTCTGCATCCGCCGCCTTGAGCAGCACGGCAGCCGCCTGGCAGTTGTCCAGGTACTTGCGGTACTGCGGGTTGGCGAGAAAGCTCAGCTGGCCGGGGCCGGCCTCCTGCAAGGTGGCCAGGCCGGTGATGTTCAGGTCACCAGGGCCCTTCAGGGTGGCCCCGAGGGCCTCGGCCAACTGGCCAAGCGTCATGGTCAGGGTCATATCAACGGGCTTGGTTCATGCGCTCGATAACCTGGCGGGTGATGTCGTACTGAGGTTTGACATCGATGACCGCGCCGCGCTCGAGCACCAGGTCAAAGCCACCTTTCTTGATGACTTCTTCCACCGCACCGTCCAGCTTGGGCTTGAGCTGCTTGAGCATGTCACGGTCGGCCACGGCCTTGGCTTCGTTGAGTTCCTTGGACTGGAACTGGAAGTCACGGGCTTTCTGCTTGAATTCAAGCTCCAGGCGCTCACGCTCAGGCTGCTGCATCTTGTCGCCGCCCTTGATCAGGCGATCCTGGATGCCCTTGGCGCTGCTTTCCAGGCTCTTGAGCTTGGTCAGCTGCGGGCCGAACTTTTTCTCGGCATCCACGGCGTACTTCTTGGCGGCGTCCGATTCCAGCAGGGCCATCTGATAGTTCAGAACGGCAACCTTCATTTCGGCGAAAGCCGGGGTGGCGACCAGCGCCGCGGCCACTACGGCCATTTGGGTCAACTTGCGCACGATGAACTCCTGGATAAACCGTTGTCGTTAAGCAAGGGCCGACCTTAGAAGGTCTGGCCCAGAGAGAATTGGAACACCTGGGTGTCGGCATCGTCCGGCTTCTTGATCGGCATCGCCAGGCTGAAGCTCAGCGGGCCCAGGGCGGTGATCCACGTCACACCCACACCGACCGAACTGGCCATGTCGGAGAAGCCGACCTTGGCGCAATCGGGCTTCTTGCCGCAATTGGTGTCGAACACGTTACCCACATCCCAGAAGACCGAGGTCCGCAGGGAACGCTGATCCTTGATGAACGGCATCGGGAACAGCAGTTCTACGCCGCCCTGCACCAGGACGTTGCCGCCGAAGGGTAGCGGGTCTTGGTCTGGATCCGTCAGCGTACCGTTCTTTTCATTGGCCTGGCTTGGGGTACTACGTGGCCCCAGGCTGCTGTCCTTGAAGCCGCGGACAGAGTTGAAACCACCCGCGTAGTAGTTCTCGTAGAACGGCAAGCCAGAGGTACCGCCGAAGCCGTCACCATAGCCCAGCTCAGTGTGCAGACGCAGGGTGTAGTTCTGGCTGAGGGGCTTGAACAGCTGGCCACGGTAGTCCAGTTTGTAGAACGACAGGTCGCTGCCTGGAATGGTCGACTCCAGGGTCAGGCTCTGGGAGTGGCCACGGGTCGCCAGCACACCTTTGTTCAGCGTTGATTCAGACCAGCCGATCGACGCTTTGAAGTTGGTGAAGCTTTTGCCTTCCTTGTTGATGAAATCAAAGATCTCATCAACCGTGTACTTACCGGTTTTCAGCTTGTCCTGCTGCACGCTCAAACCATAGGTCAGGCGCGACGTTTCGCTGATCGGGTAACCCAGGCTGACGCCGGCACCCAGGCTATCCACCGCATAGCTCGCCACGTCGACGTCGAGATCATCGTAGTTGGTGCTGCGGTAGAAGGCGTTGTAACCCAGGCTCACGCCGTCGGCAGTGAAGTAGGGGTCCACGAAGCCGAAGTTGTAGCGGGTCTGGTATTCGGAACGGGTCAGGCCAACGGAAACCTTGTTACCGGTACCCAGGAAGTTGGTCTGGCTGATCGAACCACCCAGGATCAGGCCCGCACTCTGGGCGAAACCGACGCTGGCGGTGATCGAACCGGACGCCTGCTCTTCAACGCTGTAGTTCACGTCGACCTGGTCATCGGTACCCGGCACAGGCGGGGTCTCGACGTTCACATCCTTGAAGAAGCCCAGGCGCTCAAGGCGGGTCTTGGACTGGTCGATCAGGTAGGTCGAAGCCCAGCCGCCTTCCATCTGGCGCATCTCGCGGCGCAGCACTTCGTCTTCGGTCTTGGTGTTGCCACGGTAGTTGATGCGGTTGACGTAGGCGCGTTTGCCCGGGTCTACCACGAACATGATGTCGACCGTGTGGTCCTGGTCGTTCGGCTGCGGTACGCCGTTGACGTTGGCGAAGGTGTAACCTTCGTTACCCAGGCGGCGGGTGATCAGCTCGGACGTGCTGGTCATGACCTTGCGCGAGAACACCTGGCCCGGCTGCACCAGCAGCAGCGACTTGACCTGGTCTTCCGGCACCTTCAGGTCACCGGACAGCTTCACGTCACGAACGGTGTACTTCTCACCTTCGTTGATGTTGACGGTGATGTAGACGTGCTTCTTGTCTGGCGTGATGGACACCTGGGTAGAGGCGATGTCCATGTTGATGTAGCCGCGGTCCAGGTAGTAGGAACGCAGACGTTCCAGGTCACCGGACAGTTTTTCGCGGGCATACTTGTCGTCGTTCTTGAAGAACGACAGCCAGTTGGTGGTTTTCAGTTCGAACAGCTGCTGCAGGGTTTCGTCATCGAACACGTTGTTGCCAACGACGTTGATGTGCTGAATGGCAGCGACGGTGCCTTCGTTGATCTTGATCTTCAGCGCCACACGGTTGCGCGGCTGCGGCACCACTTCGGCGTCGACCTCGGCCGAGTAGCGGCCCTGGGCCACATATTGGCGCTGCAGCTCGTTACGCACACCTTCAAGGGTGGCGCGCTGGAAGATTTCACCTTCGGCCAGGCCCGACTGTTTCAGGCCTTTCATCAGGTCGTCGGTGCTGATCGCCTTGTTGCCTTCGATCTCGATGCTCGACACCGACGGGCGCTCGACCACGTTGATGATCAGAACATTGCCATCACGGTTCAGCTCGATGTCCTGAAAGAACCCGGTCTTGAACAGCGAGCGGGTAGATTCCACCAGACGACGGTCATCGGCCTGGTCGCCCACGTTGAGCGGCAAGGCGCCAAAGACGCTGCCAGCGGAAACCCGCTGCAGGCCGTTGACTCGAATATCGGAGATGGTGAAGGACTCGGCGTGAACTTCAGCGATCATCAGTGCGGAGAGGACCGCAGTTAGCAGCAGACGTTTCATGAAGTCCTTTTATTCCAACTGGCAATAAACAACCTGCCGTCATGAACGACAGGTTTCGCAATTGAGCGAAGCTTTTATAGTCGACCCAGATCGTTGATCAGGGCGAGCAGCATCACCCCCAAGACCAAACTGATACCGATCTGGACCCCCCAACCTTGTACCCGGTCCGACAGCGGGCGACCGCGCGCCCATTCGACCAGGTAGAACAGCAAATGCCCCCCATCCAGTACCGGGATGGGCAGCAGGTTAAGAACCCCCAGGCTTATGCTCAGGTAGGCCAGGAAATTCAGGAAATCCCCTACGCCGGACTGGGCTGAAGCGCCCGCCACTTTAGCAATGGTTATCGGTCCACTCAAGTTTTTTACCGAGAGCTCACCGAACAGCATTTTCTTCAGGGACTGCAGCGTCAGCACGCTCATGTTCCAGGTGCGCGACAAGCCCTCGCCAACCGCCTCCAGCGGGCCGTAGCGCACCTCACGCAGCATCGATGCCGGCCACTCGCCACCCTTCACCCCAGCCCCCAGGTACCCCGCAGCCGCACTGCCCTCGCCCTTGCGGCCCAAGGTGACCGGCAGGTCTAGCACGGCGCCGTCGCGCTGCACGCGCACCACCACCTTGGCGTCGGGGCGGGCACGCACGCTGTCGACCACTTGCTGCCATTCAGCCACCGGCTTGCCATCGATGCTCAACAAGGTGTCACCGGTTTTCAGGCCTGCGGCCCCTGCCGGGCCCTTGCTGTCGATTTCGGCCAATACCGGCACGATGGCCGGCCGCCAGGGGTGTAAGCCCAACGACTGGATCGGGTCGGGCTCATCAGCGCCTTTGAGCCAGCTGTCGAGTTTCACCTGACGTTGCTGTTCTGCGCTGGCGCCCTCGTCCCGCACACCCACTTGCAACGTGCCACTTTCACCCAGCCGGCGCACCAGCTGCAGGTTGACCGCCGACCAGCCGTTGGTCGGTTTGCCGTCGATGGAAACGATTTCCTGCCCGGCAACCAGCCCGGCAGAGGCCGCCAGGCTGCCCGCGTCTACGGCCCCGATCACCGGGCGTATCTGCTGGCTACCCAGCATGGCCAGAATCCAGAAGAACAGGATTGCCAACAGGAAGTTGGCAATCGGGCCGGCAGCCACGATCGCAATGCGCTGCCCTACCGGTTTACGGTTGAACGATTGCCCTGCCAGCGAGGGCGGCACATCACCCTCGCGTTCGTCGAGCATTTTCACGTAGCCGCCCAGCGGGATGGCCGCCACCACGAACTCGGTGCCATGGCGGTCATGCCAGCGCACCAGCGGCATACCGAAGCCGACCGAAAAGCGCAGCACTTTTACACCGCAGCGCCGCGCCACCCAGAAGTGGCCGAATTCGTGGAAGGTGACCAGTACACCCAGGGCAACGAGGGTGCCGATAATCATGTAGAGCGCTGTCATGTCCATCTCCGAATGATGTGCAGCGGGCCGGCCTACACCGGCCCCTCGCTACCTGGGCAAACTGGTATCAGCGCCCGTGACGCCTCAGCCATTCGCGGGCCAGCTCGCGGGCGCGCTGGTCGGCGGCAAACACCGCAGCCAGTGACGGCAGTGGCACGACCGGCTCCTGATCCAGAACCTGTTCGATCATACTCGCGATATCCGGGAAGCGGATACGGCGAGCCAGAAATGCCTCGACCGCCACTTCGTTGGCCGCATTGAGCACAGCCGGGGCGCTGTGGCCCGCTTCCGCAGCCTGACGCGCCAGGCGCAGGCAGGGGAAACGCAGCTCGTCCGGCGCCTGGAAGTCCAGGCGGGCGATGCTGAACAGATCCAGCGGGGCAACCCCTGACGCTATCCGCTCCGGCCAGGCCAGGGCATTGGCGATGGGCGTACGCATGTCCGGGTTACCCAGCTGCGCCAGCACCGAACCGTCGACGTAGTCGACCAGCGAGTGGATCACACTCTGCGGGTGCACCACCACTTCGACGTCGGCCGGCGCGGCATCGAACAACCAGCACGCCTCGATCAGCTCCAGGCCCTTGTTCATCATGCTGGCCGAGTCTACGGAAATCTTGCGCCCCATGGACCAGTTCGGGTGTGCACAGGCCTGCTCGGGGGTAACCTCGAGCAGCGCCTCGGCGGGCGTCTCACGGAACGGCCCACCCGATGCGGTCAGCAGGATGCGGCGAACACCCACGGCGCCGAGGCCCCGTGCGTAATCGGCCGGCATGCACTGGAATATCGCGTTGTGCTCGCTGTCGATGGGCAGCAGTACCGCGCCGGAGCGCCGGACTGCGTCCATGAACAGGGCGCCCGACATCACCAGCGCTTCCTTGTTGGCCAGCAAGACCTTCTTGCCCGCCTCTACCGCCGCCAGGGTGGGGCGCAGCCCAGCGGCGCCGACGATAGCCGCCATCACGGCGTCAACCTCCGAAGCCGAGGCCACCTGACAAAGCCCTGCCTCGCCCTCGAGCACTTCAGTGGCACACCCGGCAGCCGCCAGGCCGCTGCGCAACCGAGCAGCGGCCTCAGCCTCCGGCACCACCGCAAACACCGGGCGATGGCGCACGCACAGCTCAAGCAGCTCGTCGATGCGTGAGTACCCGGTGAGCGCGAACACCTGGTAGCGGTCCGGGTGCCGCGCGATCACATCCAGCGTACTCAGGCCGATAGAGCCGGTAGCACCGAGCACGGTGATCCGCTGCACAGCACTCACATCACACCCCATTCAGCAGCCCACAGCAGCACGGCGAACAGCGGAATGGCAGCAGTCAGGCTGTCGATACGGTCCAGCACACCACCGTGGCCCGGCAGCAGGTTGCTGCTGTCCTTGATGCCCGAGCGGCGCTTGAACATGCTCTCGGTCAGGTCGCCCACCACCGATGCCATCACCACCAGCGCAGCACCGACCAGGCCAAGCAGCACCTGGCCCACGCCCCACTCACGGCTGATGCCAACGACCAGCGTGATGACCAGGCTCACCGCCAGGCCACCATAGACGCCCTCCCAGCTCTTGCCCGGGCTCACGTGCGGGGCCAGCTTGCGCTTGCCAAATGCTCGGCCAGAGAAATACGCGCCGATATCTGCCGCCCATACCAGCACCATCACCGACAGGATCAGCCAGTTGCCCAGTGGCCAGTGTTTGAGCAGCACCAGGCCCTGCCAGGCTGGCAGCAGCACCAGCAGGCCGATCAGCAACCGGCAGGCGGCACTGGCCCACAGCTCACTGGTGCGCGGGTAGGTCAGTACCAGCCAGGTAGCCAGCCCCCACCAGATCACCGCCGCACCGAGCACCCAGGGGGCCAGCTCCGGCAACACGTAGAGCAGCATCAGCGCCCCGGCAACCACCAGGGCATAGGCGATACGTAGGGGCTGGGCCATCAGCCCGGCCAGGCGCGCCCACTCCCACGCACCGAGCGTTACCACCAGGCCGATGAACAGGGCGAAGTCGCCCCCTTCGAGCAGGAAGAACCCACCCAGCGCTATCGGCAACAGGATCAGCGCGGTAATGATGCGTTGTTTAAGCATTAAGCACGAGCTCCAGCCTCGACCTGCTCGCTGGTCTTACCAAAGCGGCGCTGGCGCGAAGCGAAATCGGCCAATGCCTTACGCATGGCCTCGTGTTTGAAGTCCGGCCAGAAAAGGTCGGAGAAATACAGCTCGGCGTAGGCCAGCTGCCAAAGCAGGAAATTGCTGATGCGGTGCTCGCCACCCGTGCGGATGCACAAGTCGGGCAACGGCAGATCGCCCGTGGACAGGCACGTTTGCAGCAGGCCCGGGGTGATGTCGTCAGGGCGCAGATGCCCGGCCTGCACCTCCCGCGCAAGCCGCTGGGCCGCCTGGGCGATATCCCATTGCCCGCCATAGTTGGCCGCGATCTGCAGGATAAAACGGTTGTTACCGGCAGTCAGTGCCTCGGCCTCGCGCATGGCGGCCTGCAGCTCAGGATGGAACCGCGAGCGGTCGCCAATGATGCGCAGGCTGATGTTGTTCTCGTTCAGCCGCCGGGCCTCCCGGCGCAACGCCGAGAAGAACAGCTCCATGAGGGCACCGACCTCCTCGGCCGGCCGCTGCCAGTTTTCGCTGGAGAAGGCGAACAGCGTGAGCACCTCGACACCCGCCTCGGCGCACACTTCGATGACCGCACGAACGGCGTCCACTCCGGCCTTGTGGCCGGCAACCCCCGGCAACAGGCGGCGTTTCGCCCAGCGGTTGTTGCCGTCCATGATGATCGCGACGTGACGCGGCACCGAAGACGGTACCGCTGGCTTGGTCTTTTCCATCAAAAAAAACCTGGCCTCAGACGGCCATCAGGTCCTTTTCCTTGGCCTTGAACGCAGCATCGACTTCAGCAACGAACTTGTCGGTCAGCTTCTGGATTTCATCGGCCGCGCGACGCTCTTCGTCCTCGCTGATTTCCTTGTCCTTGGTCAGCTTTTTCAGGTCTGCCAGGGCATCGCGGCGCACGTTGCGCACAGCTACCTTGGCATCCTCGGCCACGCCGCTGGCCTGCTTGGTATAGCCTTTGCGAGTTTCTTCGGTCAGGGCAGGCATCGGCACACGGATGGTGGTGCCAGCGCTCGACGGGTTCAGGCCCAGGTCCGAGGTAAGGATCGCCTTCTCGATAGCCGCGCTCAGGTTCTTGTCATGGGCGACGATCTTCAAGGTGCGGGCGTCTTCGACGCTGATCGCAGCAACCTGGTTCAGCGGCATCTCGCTACCCCAGGCAGGCACCTTGACGCTGTCCAGGATGCTTGGGTGGGCGCGACCGGTGCGGATGGCCGCCAGGTTGCGAGCCAGGGCCTCCAGGGACTTGCCCATGCGGTCCTGAGCGTCTTTCTTGATGTCGTTGATCATGCTTGGCCTTCCTCGATCAAAGTGCCTTCAGCGCCGCCCACCACGATATTCAGCAGGGCGCCAGGCTTGTTCATGTTGAATACCCGCAATGGCATCTTGTGGTCACGGCACAGGCAGATTGCGGTCAGGTCCATCACACCCAGCTTGCGATCCAGAACCTCGTCATAGGTCAGGCGATCGAACTTCTCGGCATGCGGGTCCTTGAATGGGTCAGCAGTGTACACACCATCGACCTTGGTCGCCTTCAGCACCACGTCGGCATCGATTTCGATGGCGCGCAGACAGGCTGCGGAGTCGGTGGTGAAGAACGGGTTGCCGGTACCGGCGGAGAAAATTACCACATCCCCGGAGTTGAGGTGACGGATAGCTTTGCGGCGGTCGTAGTGGTCGGTGACACCCACCATGGAAATGGCCGACATGACCAGCGCCGGGATGTTCGAACGCTCCAGGGCATCGCGCATCGCCAGGGCGTTCATCACCGTGGCCAGCATGCCCATGTGGTCACCGGTAACGCGGTCCATGCCGGCAGCGCTCAGTGCGGCGCCGCGGAACAGGTTGCCACCGCCGATGACCAGGCCCACCTGAACACCGATCCCAACCAGCTGGCCTACTTCAAGGGCCATGCGATCGAGTACCTTCGGGTCGATCCCGAAGTCTTCCGAGCCCATCAGGGCCTCGCCGCTAAGTTTGAGCAAAATGCGTTTATAGCGAGGTTGGCGACCACTCACCTGCTGAGCCATTGCGAGTCTCTCCTGCGGCGTACTGTAGAAAATTCGTGCGGGCTGTTTGCAGCCTGCTAACTGTAGCGTGGCACCGGGTAGGTGCCAGCGGCGGCAGGGTTCGATGAACCCCTCGCCGTTTTGACAAAGAGGCTGCGCGCGTGAGCGGGCAGCCTCTTCGGGGCGACAGACGGGGCTGTCTTACTGCTTGGCAGCAGCTACTTGAGCAGCAACTTCGGCAGCGAAGTCGTCAACCGGCTTTTCGATACCTTCGCCGACCTTGAAGTAGGTGAAGGAAACGATTTCTGCACCGGCTTTTTTAGCCAGGGCGCCCACTTTGACTTCTGGATCCATGACGAAGGCCTGCTCTTTCAGCGAGGCTTCAGCCTTGAACTTGGAAATACGGCCGTTGATCATGTTCTCAACGATGTTTTCCGGCTTGCCGGCGATCTTGTCGGCGTTCAGCTGCAGGAACACGCCCTTCTCGCGCTCGATGGCTTCGGCGGAGATTTCCGACGAGTCCAGGAACTCAGGGTTCGAGGCTGCAACGTGCATGGCGATGTTCTTGGCCAGCTCGACGTCACCGCCTTGCAGAACAACAACGGCGCCGATCTTGTTGCCGTGCAGGTAGGCACCTACCACGTCACCTTCAACACGCACCAGGCGGCGGATGTTGACGTTTTCGCCGCACTTGGCGACCAGGGCTTCACGGGCAGCTTCACGCGAGGCGATCAGCGGGGCTGCATCGGTCAGCTTCTGGGCGAAGGCTTCTTCCAGGCTTTCGGCCACGAAATTCTTGAAGTCGTCTTGCAGGGCCAGGAAGTCGGTCTGCGAGTTCACTTCCAGCAGAACGGCGGCTTTGCCGTCGGTCTTGACGGCGATAGCGCCTTCAGCAGCCACGTTGCCAGCCTTCTTGGCGGCCTTGATGGCGCCGGAGGCACGCATGTCGTCAATGGCTTTTTCGATGTCGCCGTCGGCCTTTTCCAGGGCCTTCTTGCAATCCATCATGCCTTCGCCGGTACGCTCGCGCAGTTCTTTTACCAGCGCTGCAGTAATTGCTGCCATTTCAAAATCCTCTTGGAAAGTTTTTCAACCATTCCACCCGTTGCTCACGGGCGTTCAATTCTGCGAATCCGCTGTTGTGTTCAGCCGGCCCATGATGCGGGGCCATCGCTGACAGCAGGATTTCAAGGTGGCAAAAAGGGGGCAGAGCCCCCTTTTTGCGTGCCAAGTCGACGCTAGCGTCTATTACTCGGCAGCCGGTGCAGCCGCTTCTTCAGCGTAGACTTCGGTGCCGCCAGCAACGTTGTTGCGGCCACGGATCACAGCGTCAGCCATGGAAGTCATGTACAGCTCGATAGCGCGAATGGCGTCATCGTTACCTGGGATGATGTAGTCAACACCTTCCGGGCTGCTGTTGGTATCGACAACGCCGATAACCGGAATACCCAGTTTGTTGGCTTCGGTGATCGCGATGCGCTCGTGATCAACGTCGATGACGAACAGAGCGTCAGGCAGACCACCCATGTCCTTGATGCCACCCAGGCTGCGGTCCAGTTTTTCCAGATCGCGGGAGCGCATCAGGGCTTCTTTCTTGGTCAGCTTGGCGAAGGTGCCGTCATCGGCCTGGGTTTCCAGGTCGCGCAGACGCTTGATCGAAGCGCGGATGGTCTTGTAGTTGGTCAGCATGCCGCCCAACCAACGGTGGTCAACGTACGGCGAACCGCAACGAGCAGCTTGCTCGGCGACGATCTTGCCGGCGGAACGCTTGGTGCCGACGAACAGGATCTTGTTCTTGCCCTGGGCCAGGCGCTCAACGAACGACAGTGCGTCGTTGAACATCGGCAGGGTTTTTTCCAGGTTGACGATGTGGATCTTGTTGCGCGCGCCGAAAATGTACTTGCCCATTTTCGGGTTCCAGTAACGGGTCTGGTGGCCGAAGTGCACACCGGCCTTCAGCATATCGCGCATGTTGACTTGGGACATGATAGTTCCTTGATAAGTCGGGTTGGGCCTCCACGTATCCCAATGACCAACCCGCGAGTTCTGCAACTCGGGGCACCCAGGCCATCGTGTCGACACGTGTGTGGGTTTGTGTGCAGACGGGCCTGGGCCCGAAAGCGGCGCATGTTATACCACAGTGCGCGGGCAAACGGAACCTGAAAACTGCCCCCGCGCTGCAGGCGCCCTGCCATGACTGAAACAGCCTGAACCCCGCAGCTCTGTTAGAATGACGCCTTTCCTGTTTTAGCGCGCCGCGTGCGGCGCAGTGAAGAGAGCCTGTAATGACCGTCACCATCAAGACTGCAGAAGACATCGAGAAGATGCGCATCGCCGGCCGTCTGGCTGCCGAGGTGCTGGAAATGATCGAAGAGCACGTCAAGCCCGGCGTCACCACCGAAACCCTCGACCGCCTGTGCCACGACTACATCGTCAACGTGCAGCAGGCCATTCCGGCGCCGCTCAACTACAAGGGCTACCCCAAGTCGATCTGCACCTCCATCAACCACGTGGTCTGTCATGGTATCCCCAACGACAAACCACTCAAGGACGGTGACACGCTGAACATCGACATCACCGTGATCAAGGACGGCTACCACGGCGACACCAGCCGCATGTTCCATGTGGGTAGCGTGCCGCAGTGGGCCGAACGGCTGTCACGCGTCACCCAGGAATGCCTGTACAAGGCCATCGAACTGGTGAAGCCAGGCTGCCGCCTGGGCGATATCGGCGAAGTGATCCAGAAGCACGCTGAAAAGAATGGTTTTTCCGTGGTGCGCGAGTTCTGCGGCCATGGCATCGGCAAAGTGTTCCACGAAGAGCCGCAGATTCTGCACTACGGCCGTGCCGGCACGGGCATGGAGCTTAAAGAAGGCATGACCTTCACCATCGAGCCGATGATCAACCAGGGCAAGGCCGACACCAAGGTACTGGGCGACGGCTGGACCGCCATCACCAAGGACCGCAAGCTTTCGGCGCAGTGGGAACACACCCTGGTGGTCACCGCCACGGGCTACGAAATCTTCACCCTGCGCAAGGACGACACCATCGCGCGCATCTCGGCCTGAACAGGCACAGCCCACACCACAGGAGCGTGACCCGATGCCACAGGTGGACCCCGAACTGTTCGACCGCGGCCAGTTCCAGGCAGAACTTGCCCTGAAGGCCAGCCCTGTGGCTGCCTTCAAGAAGGCCATTCGCCAGGCCGGCGAGGTGCTGGACAAGCGTTTTCGCGCCGGCAGCGCCATTCGCCCGCTGATCGAAGCACGCGCCTGGCTGGTGGACAACGTGCTGCAACAGGCCTGGAACCAGTTCGACTGGGGTGACCACAGCGGCATCGCACTGGTCGCCGTAGGCGGTTATGGCCGCGGCGAATTGCACCCGCATTCGGATATCGACCTGCTGATATTGCTGGGCGCGGCAGAACATGAACAGTACCGCGATGCCATTGAGCGGTTTCTCACGCTGCTGTGGGACATCGGCCTGGAAGTGGGCCAGAGCGTGCGCACCGTCGATGAGTGCGCCGAACAGGCCCGTGCCGACCTCACGGTCATCACCAACCTGATGGAAAGCCGCACCATCACCGGCCCCGAGGCCTTGCGCCAGCGCATGCTCGAGGTCACCAGCACCGCGCACATGTGGCCCAGCCGGGAGTTCTTCCTGGCCAAGCGCGCCGAACTCCAGGCGCGCCACCACAAGTACAACGACACCGAGTACAACCTGGAGCCCAACGTCAAGGGTTCGCCCGGGGGCCTTCGTGACATCCAGACGGTGCTGTGGGTAGCACGCCGCCAGTACGGCACACTCAACCTGCACGCCCTGGCCGGCGAAGGGTTTCTGCTGGAAAGCGAAAACGAGCTTCTGGCCTCGTCCCAGGACTTCCTGTGGCGGGTGCGCTATGCCCTGCACATGCTGGCAGGCCGCGCCGAAGACCGCCTGCTGTTTGACCATCAGCGCAGCATCGCCGCTCTGCTGGGCTACAGCGATGACAACCCGAAGCGCGCCATCGAGCAGTTCATGCAGCAGTACTACCGGGTGGTGATGAGCATCAGCCAGCTGTGTGACCTGATCATCCAGCACTTCGAAGAAGTGATCCTGGCCGATGACGACAGGGGTACCACCCAGCCGCTGAATGCACGGTTCCGCCTGCATGACGGCTACATCGAGGCCGTGCGCCCCAATGTGTTCCGGCGTACCCCGTTCGCCATGCTGGAAATGTTCGTGTTAATGGCCCAGCACCCTGAGATCAAGGGCGTGCGGGCAGACACCGTGCGGCTGCTGCGCGAGCACCGGCACCTGATCGACCAGAGTTTCCGTACCGATATCCGCAACACCAGCCTGTTCATCGAGCTGTTCAAGTGTGAAATCGGTATCCACCGCAACCTCCGGCGCATGAACCGCTACGGCATCCTCGGGCGCTACCTGCCGGAGTTCGGCCTGATCGTCGGGCAGATGCAGCACGACCTGTTCCACATCTATACGGTCGACGCCCACACGCTCAACCTCATCAAGCACCTGCGTAAACTGCAGTACACGCCGGTGTCCGAGAAATTCCCGCTGGCCAGCAAGCTCATGGGGCGCCTGCCCAAGCCTGAGCTCATTTACCTGGCCGGTCTTTATCACGATATCGGCAAGGGTCGCCAGGGTGACCATTCCGAGCTGGGCGCAGTGGATGCCCAGGCGTTCTGCGAGCGCCATCAATTGCCCGCCTGGGACAGCCGGCTGATCGTCTGGCTGGTGCAGAACCACTTGGTCATGTCCACCACGGCCCAGCGCAAGGACCTGTCAGACCCGCAGGTGATCCACGATTTCGCCCTGCACGTGGGCGACGAAACGCGCTTGGACTACCTGTATGTGCTGACCGTGGCCGATATCAACGCCACTAACCCCAGCCTGTGGAACTCGTGGCGGGCCAGCTTGCTGCGCCAGTTGTACACCGAAACCAAGCGTGCCTTGCGCCGCGGCCTGGAAAACCCGCTGGACCGTGAAGAGCAAATCCGCCAGACCCAGTCCGCTGCCCTGGATATCCTGGTGCGCCAGGGTATCGACCCGGACGACGTCGAGCAGCTGTGGTCGCAGTTGGGCGATGACTACTTCCTCAAGCACAATGCAGCCGACGTTGCCTGGCACAGCGATGCGATCCTGCAGCAGCCTGCTGACGGCGGGCCACTGGTGCTGATCAAGGAAACCACCCAACGCGAATTCGAGGGTGGCACGCAAATTTTCATCTACGCCCCCGACCAACACGACTTCTTCGCGGTGACCGTGGCGGCGATGTCGCAGTTGAACCTGAACATTCATGATGCGCGCATCATCACCTCCAGCAGCCAGTTCACCCTCGACACCTATATCGTGCTGGACAACGACGGCGGCGCGATCGGCGACAACCCACAGCGGGTCCGGCAGATTCGCGATGGCCTCACCGAGGCGCTGCGCAACCCGGAAGACTACCCGACCATCATCCAGCGCCGGGTGCCGCGCCAGCTCAAGCACTTCGATTTTCCGCCCCTTGTGACCATCCTCAACGATGCCCAGCGGCCAGTCACCATCCTTGAGATCACCGCCCCGGACCGCCCGGGGCTGCTGGCCCGGCTGGGGCGCATTTTCCTCGAGTTCGACCTGTCGCTGCAAAACGCCAAGATCGCCACGCTGGGCGAACGGGTGGAAGACGTGTTCTTCATCACCGATGCCGACAACCAGCCACTGTCCGACCCACAGCTGTGCAGCCGCCTGCAGGAGGCCATCGTGCAGCAGTTGCAAGCCGGCCAAGCCAGCACACCCCCTGCACGCGTGACTTTTTGACGACCAGATGATTGACGAGACCTTGCGCCAATGAACCATGCCTTGACCCAGCTCCAGCCCTACCCCTTCGAAAAGCTTCGCGCCCTGCTGGCCAGCGTTTCACCTGCGGCGGACAAACGTGCAATCGCCCTGTCGATCGGCGAACCCAAGCACACCTCGCCGGCGTTCGTGGCCCAGGCGATGGCAGACAACCTCGACAAGCTGGCGGTGTACCCCAGCACCCTGGGCCTGCCCGCCTTGCGCCAGGCGATCGGTCAATGGTGCGAGCAACGCTTTGGCGTGCCAGCCGGTTGGCTGGATGCCGACCGCCACATCCTGCCGGTCAATGGCACTCGCGAAGCGTTGTTCGCTTTCACCCAGGCAGTGGTGAACCGCAGCGATGACGGTTTGGTGGTCAGCCCCAACCCGTTCTATCAAATCTACGAAGGTGCCGCCCTGCTCGCCGGTGCGACCCCGCATTACCTGCCATGCCTGGAAGACAACGGTTTCAACCCCGATTTCGATGCCGTGCCGGCAGAGGTCTGGCAGCGCTGCCAGGTGCTGTTCCTGTGCTCCCCAGGCAACCCAACCGGCGCCCTGGTGCCCATCGACACCCTGAAAAAGCTGATCGCGCTGGCTGACGAACACGACTTCGTGATTGCCGCCGACGAGTGTTACAGCGAGCTGTACTTCGACGAAGAGGCGCCACCCCCTGGGCTGCTGACCGCCTGTGCCGAACTGGGGCGCAGCGACTTCAAGCGTTGCGTGGTGTTCCACAGCCTGTCCAAGCGCTCCAACCTGCCGGGCCTGCGTTCAGGCTTTGTCACGGGCGATGCCGATATCATCAAGCCCTTCCTGCTGTATCGCACTTATCACGGCTGCGCCATGCCGGTACAAACCCAGATGGCCAGCATCGCCGCCTGGCAGGACGAAGCTCATGTGCGGGCCAACCGCGACCAATACCGGGCCAAGTACGACGCTGTGCTGGAGATTCTTCAGCCGGTCATGGACGTGCAACGCCCCGATGGCAGCTTCTACCTGTGGGCAAAGGTGCCCGGTGATGATGCCGCGTTCACCCGCGACCTGTTTGCGTCCCAGCATGTGACGGTGGTACCGGGTTCGTACCTGTCCCGCGAGGTACATGGCGTAAACCCGGGCGCAGGGCGTGTACGCATGGCGCTGGTAGCGCCGCTGGCAGAATGCATCGAGGCGGCAGAGCGGATTCGGGCTTTCCTTGGGAGCTGACAAGCACCTTGCCAGATAAAAGGTCTGTCCGCGTGTCGGGATAGATAGTTACCGCTGATACCCGCTCGGCCACCCGCACCATGGTGACTCCACTACTCTCTGGAGTCACCATGATTACAGCCAAACTCCCCCTACGCCTGGACTCAGTCAACCCGTATAAAGCGCGCCAGCTGGCCTTGACGGAGAACCCGCGCAATGGGCCACCCAGCGGTATGCGTACCCGCTCCATGGGCCCCACCGGCAAACTGTGGAAGCCAGGGCGCCTGCTCAAGGTCTCGTTCGTTAGCAAGGGCAGCGAAGCGCTAAAGGCCCGCATCTACGAGCTGGGCCGTTCCTGGATCGACCTGTCGGGCGCCAACCTGCTCATGGAGCGGGTCGAAGATAACGACCAGAGCGCCGAGATCAGGGTTTGCTGTGCCCCCGAGGCTTACCTGAACGGTACGCACCTGGGCACGAACATCCTTGCAAGTGGCTCGCCCAACCTGATGCTGTGCTTCCAACCTGGTGACGAGCTGTTTGATTTCACGGTGCTGCACGAATTCGGCCATATCTTCGGCCTGGACCACGAACATCAGCACCCTGAAGCGGACATCCCATGGAATGACCGGGCCATGCAGTACTACGCCACAGAGCTGGGCGGGGCAAGCGAAGAAGAAGTTCGCAAGCAGGTGTTCGACAAACGCCCGTCCGCCGACCTCGTCAACATTGGCTACGATCCACACTCGGTGATGCACTACCCGGTAGAACCCTTCCTGACCACCAACGGCTGGCAGGTGGGCATCAACGCCGAACTGACTGAAAAGGACCTTTCATTCATGCGTGAAGCCTACCCACACTAACCCTTACGCCTATCGAACGTGCCCCAGGTTTGCCTCGCTCATGTCGAGTTCCCCCAGCACCTGGCGCACGACCTCATCACCTACCAGGTGCTGGCGATGCAGGCTATACAGTTCAAGCCGCTGGGCGCGCAGTGCGCGCAAGCGCAACCGCCGCTCCAGCTGATCCATCTGCTCGGCCAGCGCCTTGGCTTCGGCGCTGTCGTTGTAGCTGTCCAGCTCATCACGGTACTCGGCCATCAGCCGGGCCTTGAGCTCCGTCGCCAAGGTGGCCTGGGCGGCGTCCTGGGGTGCACTGCTGTCAATGACCTCTTCTGCTTCCAGGGCGTGGATCGCGGCCTCGGCGGTGCGCCGCCAGGCCTCCTGCACCTCCTGATGCAAACGCTCGTCCGGGCTCTTGGTCACGCCGCGCAGCAACAAAGGGAGGGCGATGCAGGCGCTGATCAGTGACAGCAAAATGACACCCGCGGCAATGAAGATCAGCAGGTCCCGCTCAGGGAATGCCTTGCCCGCCCCCATCAGCAGCGGGATGGACATGACGCCGGCCAGCGTCACCGCACCCCGCACGCCGCCCACCGTCAGCAGCCAGCAGGACCGCGCGGTGGGCATCAGCACCAGCGCCGGCTTGCCACGCCAGTGGCGGATAACGCCGATCGCGCGCCAGATACTCTGCACCCAGATGAACCGCAGCAGGATCAGCGCGGCAAAGATCGCCACCACGTCCAGGCAGCGCCAGGCCAGGGTCGGCCACAGCGTGGCTTCGTGGCTGACCACCGCCTTTATGATGTCCGGTAATTGCAGGCCCAGCAGCAGGAAAATCAGGCCGTTGAAGGCGAATTCCAGCAGCGACCAGACGCTGCGGTTGAGCAGGCGGGTGCTGGTTTGGCGAGGCAGCAGGTCCAGCCAGCTCTGCATCATGCCTGCCGCCACAGCCGACAGGATACCCGATACCCCCAGGCGCTCTGCCAGAACGTAGGCCGCGAAAGGCAACAGCAGCATGAACACCACATGGGTGGCAGGGTCGTCCCAGCCACGGGCGATCATCCAGGCGCGCAAGCGGCCTACCAGCCAGCTGAGGGCCACCCCCACTGCCAGCCCGCCCAAGGCCACCAATACGAAGCTGAAGCTGGCGTCTGCCAGCGAGAACACACCGGTAATCGCCGCTGCCAGGGCGAACTTGAAGGTCACCAGGCCTGAGGCATCGTTCATGAGCGCCTCGCCCTGCAACATGTGCATCAACGGCGTGGGCAAACGGTCCTGGGTGATGGCCGAAACAGCCACGGCGTCGGTCGGCGAAAGCACCGCCGCCAGGGCGAACGCTACTGCCAGCGGGATACTCGGCAGCAGCCAGTGGATGAAGTAACCCGCCCCGACCACGGTGAACAACACCAGCCCGACGGCCAGCGCTACCACCGGCCCGCGCATGCGCCACAGTTCACGCTTGGGGATGCGCCAGCCATCGGCGAACAGCAGCGGCGGCAAGAACAGGAACAGGAACAGTTCTGGGTCCAGCGCCACGTGCAGCCCAAGGGTGGGCCAGGCCAGCAAGGCACCGGCCGCGATCTGCACCAGTGGCAGGGGGAGTGGAACCATGCGGCCGACCAGCTTCGACACACTGACCAGTGTCAGCAGAATGAGGACGGTATAAGCGGACTGCATCCGTTCGGGTTTCCTTTTGAACAGTAACGACGACAAAAGGCGAAACATCGCCTTTGAAACAATATGTTAGCGGTGCCCTGAATGGCAAAACCGCTGCACCATGGTCGTAAAAGACTATTGAATATGTAACATGATGATGCTTCGGTGACAGCAGGGTCGATTCGTTCCCCAGGATTACAGCGGGTGCAGCCAGCGCTGCCCAGCCCATCACGTTCCCACCCGTGGCACTTGTAGAACCGTTCCCGCATAATCCCGTGGTTAACATGATAAACGGAGAGGTTGGGGTAGCCTGTGACCCCAATGTGCACAATGACCTACACGCTCTACGGCATCAAAGCCTGGGACGCCAAGTTAAACCGATGAAATCCCAGTAAAATCAATGCCTTGAATCAATAACGGCGCTTTAGATTAGCGCCGTTTTTGATGTTTTCTAGCTCAATAGAATCAGGCCTTTACGGATGTATTTTGGGGAAGAATTTCCCTTCCTCCAGCGCCGCCACTCCCTCCCGGCTTCCCGCCAACCACGATCCGTCCTGGATCTGGCAACCTAAATCTTTCATGCTGAAACAAACCGATGTGCCAGGCTTCTTCATGCTCGAGCAGGGCCCACAGTCGCGCAGCCTCCGCGAGCTCAAGCATGTCGGTGAGCTGCAAATCGTCTACCTCACGGCGACGGTGCGCGGCGAGCGCCATTTCAGCAAGCACTGCTTCACGCCCATCTGGGTCTGTCACCAAAGCGTGACTATCGTTGAGCTCAGATATCCACTGAGGTGGAAGTGACTTTGCCATAGAGCACCGATACTGGATATTTGAACAGTATGTTATGACCTGTGGATGCACCGGGCAACTGCCGGTCAACGGATTTGATCAATGCAGAGGAGGCAGTTCCTTGCCTCTAGCCTTGGCGATGACTCGACGCTGATAATCCGAAACCGCCTGGCCCAGCGACTCTGAATAGATTCGCAGGCGCTCAACCTCTTCAGGCGGCGCTCCGTAGCCCCTGGCTTCCCAATAACGTTTGAGAGCCTCCATCGACTGCTCGATCAGTGGATCACCTGCCTCAATAGCTTCGGCCAATTCATCTTTGTCCATCAGGGGCACCCCTACTTGGTCAAAGCATTATAGGACGCCTCGCACAGCTGTCCTGCTATTCGGGCTTGGTCATAAGCTTTCGCCAGTTCTCCCGCTCGAGCATCAGCCCGTGCGAGCAGGTCGGAGAGCACCATGGCGGCGCGGGTGGCTGCCTGGCCTCGGGCGATAGCGGCGGTATCCGTGCCGGGGCAACTGACGGTGGCGGCGAGCTTAGCGCCTTCGTCGTGCAGCCGCTGGCCAGCAGCATCGGCGCCAGCAGCGCCAGCATCAGCCGCCTGGTGTTGTTCGTATGCATGAGCTCTCCCCTCCTCCTGCGCCTCGGCGCGTCGTTGTTCTTCCTGCCTGGCCTCGCGCTCGCCGATCACCTCGGCCAACCGGTCGCCGCTATCCCGGTGCGCCGATGTGGCCAGTGCCTGGTTGCGCTCCACCGACCGCCCGTGCTGGTAAGCGCCCCAGTACGACGCGAACACCAGGGCCAGCAGGCCCAGCCGCGCCGGCCAGCTCATGCCAGCGCCCGCCGCACGCCTTCGTCGATTACCTCGGCCTTGTAGGGGTTTCCACCGTTCTCGTGCACGATGATGCCCACCACCAACTCGCGCAGGGTCTGCGGCTTGGAGATGTCGATCGAATCGCGCACGCCGACACCCAAGCGCTTGGCGATAGCCTGGGCGTAGGCGTTGGTGTCGTTCTCGCTCGCCGGCGCCCAGCGGCTGATGAATTCGAGCGGGGTATCGATACCAGGCCGGCCCACTCCGGGCATGCCGTCCTTGCCCCGATAGTTGAGCAGCAGCTTGCCCAGGGCCCGTATGCCGTTCTCCGGTTGGTCGAAGCGGGCAAAGCGCGGCTTGGCGACCCCCACTTCCAGGCCGAGCTGGCCCTGCCAAGCGTTGCGGGGGTTGAAATCGATGTTGCCCGGGTTGTTATTGCGGACACCGCGGGATGTGGTCATGGTTTTCTCCAGGTGTAAAAAAGCCCGCACTGGGCGGGCATAGATGGGTAATTGCGAGCAACTCATGCTAAGCAGGATGCAGCACCGGGAATTCTATAGTTCGAGGCGAGGGTGGGCGATCAGGTGGCGCTATACCTACAACGTGGTATTCTCGAGATTTTACAAATCAGGATGTAAAATGAAGGCTGTAACTTACTGGGAGTCAGCCCCAGGAAAAACAATGCCACCTTATATCGCGCTTTGCATAGCCACAATGCGACTAGCGCTTGGGCCGTCATTCCTTCTTTTGCATGAAAATAATATTTCTGAGTTTCTGCAGGGTGATTTTCAAGAGAAGTCATGGGCTTTCAAACCCAGAGAAAAAGAACAAGACCCCGAAATAAAAGCGATCGTAGCCAAAAGCGACTACATAAGGATGGCGTATGTGGCTCAAAATGGCGGTTTCTGGATGGATGCCGATACGATCGTCTTTAAGAACTTTTTGCAAACTTTTGAACTGACAAACAATTCAATTTACTGGCATAGCGAGCAGTTTTTCGGCGGGAATAGCGGCAGCCGACTATTAAAGACAGCTTGCGCTAAGGCGCTTGCTGACGAGTACCAGTCATGGGGCAATCCGGGTGACATTAAAAATCTAATTCAAGCCAACCCCGAAGAAGCAAAGACAATACCACCAGAACTAATAGACCCAGGGTATCGCCCCGCCTACACATACGCCAACTGGGAAATACTTTTAGACAAGGAAATTAACGTACAGGACTTCCTAAACAACAAGGAAGCAAAACTTATGAAACTGTACAACACCTACCTGCGCGAATCGGGCCTAGGGCTTTTGAGCATGGAAGAGTTCTTTGACTCCAATACATTGATTTCGCGTATATTTTTGTCTCTTAATCCTGATAAAAAATTCTGGATCACCCAGACTGACCGTATATTGAGGTACCACAACGCGTCATAATGAAATAAAGGCGCCTCAAGCTTGCTAGCACGCAGGCCCGCATTACGCGGGCCTCTGCTGCCCTGTAAGTCACCCCGCCTTGATGACCGCCCTAAATTCCCGATCACGAGGTACTTGCCAAATCTTCATAATTAGGGCAGATAGAATCTTGCGGTCACGCAGTGGAGTTAGCTTGACTGGATGGCTGATTGATAGGTTGCTGCTGAGTAAGGCCCTTCTGACGCGCCAGCTGTTCGATCACCTTATCGCGCTCGCCGTATAGGGAAACGACTCCTTCCGACATCACAAGTACGCGATCTAAGCGTGTAAGGACGTTTGGCCGATGCGAGACAATGAAAACTGTTGACCCTAACTCTTTGAGCCTTTCGAGAGCAGCCCCCAAAGCACGCTCACCTAATTCATCAAGGTTTGAATTCGGCTCGTCGAGGACTATCAGCCTAGGAATATCATAGATCGCTCGGGCTAGACCGAGCCGTTGACGTTGGCCGCCGGATAGGTTGACCCCCTCACTACCAATGACGGTCTCGTAGCCGTCGGGTAGCATGAGAATCATCTCATGCACCCCGGCAATTTTTGCCGCCTGAACGACCTTCTCTGGATCAACAGTCTCGAAGCGAGAGATATTTTCGCTGATGGAGCCTTCAAATAGCTCGATGTCTTGAGGCAAGTACCCTACATATGGACCAAGGTCGTGCTTATTCCAATCAGTGATGTCAATATTGTCGAGGAGTACGGCGCCGCGTTCGCAAGGCCAGATTCCCAAGAGTGCACGTCCTAGCGTTGACTTACCTGCACCACTCGAGCCAATGACTCCAACAATAGAACCAGCGGGAACAGAAAAACTGACACCCCGCAAGACTGGCGTCGAACCACCAGGAGGGGTTACTACTAAGCCCTCGACATGAATACACCCCGTAGGAGGCGAAAGTTTTTTACTCTCGGGCTCAGCACGCAGATCTCTCATTGCCTTGCTTAAGCGGTCATACTGGACCTTGGCTGAAATGAAACCCTTCCAATTTCCGATGACTTGATCAATCGGCCCCAGAGCTCTCCCCAATAGCAAAGACCCTGCTATGAGGAGACCAGGATTAATCTGATGAGTAACAACTAGGTAGGCACCAATGGCGAGCGCAATGGATTGTGACCATGTACGAAAGGTTTTGGAAACTGAGCTTATGAGTGCTCCCTGGTCGCCTGCGTCGGATTGCATCCTTAACAGTTTTCGCTGTCGACTCGCCCATCTGTTCATCAGCGTCTCAAGCATACCCATCGACTCGATAACCTCAGCATTACGCAGGAGCTTGGTCGTGGTAACATTAGACTCGACGATCTGCCTATTTGCTTCAGCGGTAACCTTTCCTGTAGCTTTATGATTTATCACGGCCAGCACAATAAGCACTAGTGCGCACCCGATAGTAAACCAGCCCAACCAAGGATGAAACAGGAACATGACCGCTGTATATACCGGGAACCAGGGAGCGTCAAAGACGGCAAGAATTCCTGAGCCGGTGAAGAACTGCCTAAGTGCGGTTAGGTCATTTAGCGATTGGGCCGTTGCATCAGTACCACCGCTATTGAGTGCGCGTTTAAAGCTTGCACGGTAGACGTCCGAACTGAGTAGAACAGAAAGTCGGTTGCTGACTCGAACCAGAATTCTAGAGCGCACCCATTCTAATGAGCCGGACGTGACAATCAAGCCTGTCAGGACGATGGTCAGAATCCCAAGGGTTGAAGTGTTACCCGAAGGCACCACTCGACCTGAAACCTGGATCATAAAAAAGGTCGGGACCAGCATTAGAGCATTCACAAATAAGCTGAAAAACCCAACCGACAGAAAACTGACTTTGCAAGCTTTGATAGCAGCATGCAATTTATTGTCCCTTAAGGTACTCATGGCATCCGTACTGATCTGAACAAAAAAGGTGCTCAGTGTAGCATCTGCTTGCGCCATGCGGGCCCAGATGAAAATACATTCATGAGCGCAACCGCGGCTTAAATTCTTGCGGATGCTGCAAGAGGGGAGTGAGCCTGGGCACAATCACCAGCCGGGAGGAAATCACAAAGGGACTAGGGATTGAGCAACGCTGCCCGGGCCTCTACTGCTCCTCGCGACCGCAAAGAGCACCAGATTAGAAGATGCCGGGTATCACTCGGTGAGCGCCGAATCTTGCGTCTGAAGCGATTCCCGGGAGGCAAGCACTTTACGGATAACGGCGACAAGCAATTCACAGCTTTGAGCATCCGCCTCATTGCTCAAGATTACTTCGCCATTGGCCCCCTTGATATCCCCGTTGTGGTCAGCCCGGAATACCCCAACAACCCGATCAGAGCCCTTCAGTGGCGAGCCGGTGACAATCGTCGCTTCAAAGTGGCAAAAACCGTCTGACACCACCGGAGCAACCTTGATGGTGAATGGTTTTCCAAGAACTCTACCGGTTACGAGCTTGGCTTCCCGCTCTACGTTGATTTGAGCATAACCTTTCAACACACTTTCACTGAACTGAGGCCAAGCATCTATAATGTCCCATAAATGATCACCCGCCATATTGAGGCTTGCCTCGATTCTCGTAAGGCTATTGCAGAAGTCCTTGCGATCGAACTCTAGATCCATCTTTTCCATCTGGCAGCTCCAGCTTGTTTGCATGAGGGGCCCTATCTACATCAAAACCAATAGGTTTTCCAGTCCGCGTGGTTATTTTCTGTGCAAAAACCTGGACATGCTGCCCGCACTCACGACTCCTTTCGGCGTTGCGCGAAGTCAGATACAGCCCTGAGCCATCCGCTTTCAGGGTCCAAGACCGGCGCGGCCCCTGAAGAATCGCGGGACCGGCTGCTGCCCCATACGATGCAACCATCAGCCCCCAGAGACTCTAGCGCTCGTAAGCGCTGACTCATCTCGTCGTAAGATAGCCAGCGCGTAGCTCGACCCTCGCCAACCTCCGGGGTTATATAAGGAATGATTTTTTTGGAGGTAGAATATTTTCGGGCAGCGCTGATATTGTAGCGCGCACTTTCAAGCCAAGCTTCGAAGCCACTCCCACTGTAGTTATAAAGAGATGGGCTAAAATAATCCACCGAAGCCGCAACCTCATTATACCTTGCGTTGATTTCGTCATACTTTTTGACTTTACTCGCAGACCATCCAAACGTATTCTGAGGCACTGTCGCATAAAGGCCGATAATCGCTTCTGGATGGGATTTCCTATACAAGCCAATCGCCTCTAGAATTCGGGATGGTGTTCTTTCATCAAACCGATCCCAGCTTTCGAGATCAAGCGAAATCATATGAGATTGTTTTTTTTGGTAATCTGCGGCAACAACCCTAACTTTTGCTTCACTTATAGTCGCATTGTTTTTTCTATCTTTTGTTCTTGGAAAACTTAAAATTTTATTATCATACACAACCTCAATGGTCCTCACTCCAAGCTCTGCAAGCCAGGCCTGATCAGGCTCAGCCTTGACGGCCGCGCCATCCACTAATCGAGTTTTGTAGGGGATGAATCCGTACACATCGAATGCGGCAGCTACCACAGGGTGGATGCCACACGCAGCCATTGCTAGGCCCACCCATACTTTACTAACAGCCATCTTATCTCCTTGCGCGAGCTGCGATAGACACACTAGCAATGTGGATCACGCTGCCTTACAAAACGTTCCCTCCAGCCTTAAAGCCCACATCGAAGGCCCTCAGCAAGGTTGCCGAGATCTTTCGTTACCACCAATAAAGCTTAATGTCAATGGCGCTTTGACAAATTCCGCCCTGCTCCGCTAGATGGTGCCGTTTCCTAGCTCTGATCGATGGTTGCTACGATGCACGTCATTACTTTATCGTATAACACTAACAGCCATAATTTAAGGAAAGGGCATGTCTATCGAAATCCATACTATAACCTTTACCGGCGACTCAAGGCTGCATGAACTACAAGCACTTTCAATAGATAAAAAATTTGATCATAGCGCGATATCGAAATACCGAATCGTAGTTAATGACAAGAATGAGAGCGCCGTCAGAGAAAGCATTGAAAACTTTTTAAACACTAACATCTCTTTAGCACTTCGCCGAAAGACTGAGATCGTTTCATCTACTAAATATTTAGAGATCGGAACTGACGGATGGAAAGACCAGCAATACCTTAAACTTTTTTCGGTGGCAGACTCCAGCGCAGACTGGGCAATTGTGCTTGACGCAAAAAACCACTTCGTAAAGGATACGCTAGTTTCAGATTTCTTTGAAGGCGAAAAAGCCAAAACTACATTTTCACACCCATCTCCACTATTGGAGCCTCTTCTTCTTGGCTCCAACGAGTTTTTCGGCGTCGACAATTATCCTGGCGCCTCTATGCCAACTATCACCCCTTACACCATGAAGCCCGAACTTGTAAGGCTTATGTTAAGCAGGATTAAGTCTGACGCCCGCCTGGAGGGATCTGGCAGTCTTTCTACTGCGCCAGCCCTTAAAAAGGTAAGCGAGTTCTTCCTCTACTTTGCATTCATGCAAAAAATTGGCTGCGTTGGCGATTATTATCAAGCCTCGGGCAAGCTCTGCGAGACGCTTTACACTACTTGGCCGCAAGACCATGATATCGTAGAGCGATTCCTCAACGACCTGCTATCTGGAAAGTATTTTGTTTTCGGGCTGCACCGGAAGCGCCTACCTCAATTAACCGACACAGAAAAAGAGCTAATATCGGAAATATGGAAACCTTTAGGGCTTCCAAAGTCTCACAGCTATTACCTAGAGGCTGTTTGATGAAACTGAGCCCGATTTAACATCGGGCTCAGAACCAACACGATATCTTATTTAGTAAGAAGCTTTCTCCACGCGCACCCTGAGCGTTCCTGCGCCCAAGTCTATGGCTGACCCAGTGTCGTTTCTTAGGAAGACCTCAACCGTGTCTTGAGCTGATACGCTCGCCTTTAGGGCAGTTCCACCCAGCGGCAAGGTGAAGGCTGCGTCAGTGAAATCACCAATGCTGGCCCCTGGGACGGTCACTGTCTGGGGAGGGGATTGTTGACCGGGCGCTACGCTTGGAGGGTTCCAAGCGACCGATCCGTATAGCTTTTGATGCCTATCTGCGGGCAGGAAAAGCATTGGAGTCTCGCCCACGAAGACCCCTGCGTAGCATATATCGATATTGAATGGTGTTCCGTCATCGGTATAAATCTGGATATCCGATACAGTGCCCGCAGGGATATCAGCTCCAGTCGTCATGTTGACAGTTGACCATTCACTATCAGTCAGAGTGGCACTGAAGAAGAGCCCGGAGAACGAGACTCTTAGCGTCTTGCTACCGGATGCTGCATTTCTCGCCACAAGCACGCAACTGCACCTAGCGGTTGTCGGCAGGGCTTTAGGTCTGATCCTGACAGAGTTCGAAGCGGTGAGCGCCTGATTGATGTTGAGATAGTTTCCTCGGATTCCTCCAGAAAAGGATGCCCCTGTCTTCGGAGTGATAGAGGAGCTGTTGGCAGACCCTACAGGCAAGCCAGCTCCTACATACGAAGGCAAAACGTCGTAAAAGTCACCGTTAGGCACCAGGTTGTAGCCCGTGTCGCTCTTCCATCCTGCGGCTCGGTCCGATCGATACCCGCTTGAAGAACCCCGGGCGACTTCAGAGATAGCGGCAAAGTACGGCATTTCATTGGCCGCATGAGAATCGGTACGGATCCTGGTCTTCGGCCGAGACTTGAGCCGAACATACTTGCTGTCGAGATAAGTGTCATCGAACAGCATTTCGATGTCGGCGGTATTCGCAGGGTCAGCATACAAAATGTCAACCGTGTGGTAGCTGATGTCACCACCGTGCCATGTCCACGACTGTACATTCTGGTTGGCCATGAAGCGGAAGGCGTAGTCCTGCGCCTGAGCGTATCCTTGACTAGCGTTACCGCGGAGCGCAACGTTGATGAAGTCGAATTTGTTACTCGGCGCCGTCGAGTTCTGATGAGTCATGATGGCTTGGAACTGGCCGCCAATGAACGTGTTCCAGTAGTTGTCAGAGAATACCGTTCCCCGCGCCGACCCGCAGATCAGCAAGCGCATTTTCAGATCCTTCATCTGCGAAAACCATGCGCCGTTCAGGTGGAGGTCGGTGCTAAATCCTTCCAGGCCCTTGATAGTCAGCCGCTTGCAGCTATCGGCGCGCACTGCGCATTCGCTGACGATAGTAGCGCCAGTTGCTTCGACGTCTAGCCCGCCGATCGTAGGGCTTTGGCCGACTGTCTTGAAATTAATTTCGCTGACCACGTACTTGCCGGGCGGAATCAACGCTCGCCCGATCTTGAGTTGGGAAGTCCATTTTGCGAATGCCGCGGTGCCATCGGTAACGCCGTCAAGCGGACAGTTGAACCAATGGACGTTGATCCTCCCATCGTGGATTCGCTCATACACCACGCCAGTTACCGTGACGATGTATGTCCCGTCGGTATCGATGAAGCCAGGGATCACTCCAAGGCTTCTGAACTCTCCATACAGGCCCGGCCGGGTGACGACAATACGGCCGGAATTCCCTTGGTAGGCGCGAAGCTCAGTATAGTCATAGAAAAAACCACCAAGCCAATCGGGGTTGATCTTCCCAGCGCTGTCGGCACGAGGGACGCCCTGAGCGATGGGGCCCTCTGAAATCTCCCCCCTGAGCTCAGCAATGGCTTGCAGGCTATCATTCGCCTGCCATCCATCATTGGTGTAGATGAGTTCTTCCTGGTCTACCGCATTGAAGTATCTGTCACCTACCTGAAGCGGAGAGCCATCATCTCGAACGACTGGCGCTTCTGGCGATGGCAGCAGGAAGCGTTCCGTGCGGGATTGCGCTTCCGCAGCTGTATCGACGGCCTGCGCGGCGGCATCGACTGCGGCCTGAACGTCGCCCGTTCGAGCAATGCTCTCCGGCAGCCATTCCTCATCAATCTTGCCCTGAGCATCCGCCAATGGAATGAGCCCAGGACCTGGGTTCACAGAAGCAGTGCCGCCCGTAACAACTGCCTGGGCGTTCTGCGCGCTCGCGGCTGCACTTGCCGCGCTTTCTGCGGCAGATCTTCGGTCATCCGCAACCTGGTCGGCAGCAGCTTTTGCTTCCGAAGCGCTTTCAGCCGAGACCTGCTCTGAAAGTCCTGCTGCCAACTGGCTGCTAGCCGCTGCCTGTTCGCTGATGCTCGCCGCACTCTGGCTATCGAGGGCAGAGGCGGCTGAGAGGGAGGCCGCGTCCATGGCTTCATTGGCGGTCGCGGAGGCGCCGACAACTTCCTGGCGAGCTTGCTCCACCGCGGCCGCGTCCTGAGAAACTTGCGACGCCTTGCTGGTTACGACTTCGGTCTGCCCAGCGACTTGGGCGGCATCGACCTTAACCTGGGAAGCCAGATCCTTGACCTTACTCAGATCCTGGCTGGTAGAGTCTCGCGCTTCCTGGATCTGCCCGAGCAACTGCACCGCTGCATCAATTTCTGGCCCGGTGTGGGCGCTGTTGTAAGCCATGGACTTTTCTCCGGGCGAAAAAAAACCGGCCTGTGCCGGTTCGCTTGAATTTGGATGGGTCAGTAAACGGTGAGGATCAGGTTCCTTTCGGCTCCAGAAAGGGCATCTACAGCGATTCCACTTATCTCGTGCGGAAAATCGATGTTGGCCGAATAGGCTTGGAGGGCAGGCGCCAGCGTTCGCTCAACTCTGGCCGTAGGCTCAGCACCAGTCATCGCCACAGCCCAACCGCGCGTTGTCTTTGGGGTGATACCGATAGCCAGCAGCAGGACATTCTGAAGCTGAGTGGTAACGTTGACCGGGCTTGCCGGGGCGAGATGTGCCTCAAGCTTCACGGCAGACCAACCCTGCGACCTGAAAACCAGAACGGACACGAAGATCGAGTTCGATCCCGCCCGGGTATATGCCGGAGGTGAAAGACCCTCGACAAAGCGTGCAGTGCAGACGTAATCCTGAATACCCCCGACCCAGTGTTGCCAGCCTTTTGCCGACATCGTGGTCTGGATGTTTTCGTTGAGTGGAGACATGATCGTGACAACCAGGTCGCCTGGCTGAACGCCGGCGGGCACCTTGGCCTCAACCGTGGCGGCGCCGCTTGCAAGCAGACTGCTCGAACCCACTAGCTGCCAAGCAGACCAAGGCCCCGGGAGCGCTCCTCCCATCAAAGCAGCCTCAATCATGCTCGAGCTCCCACTGAACCCACCCAGCCATCGCCGATCCAGATCAGGATCACCGTCGTCCAGGCATTGCCGAGCACGGGGACTTGGCTGTTGTTCCAGAGAATCCCCGCCGGCCAGGCGATGTTTGATTTGCCGGTGATATGCAGCACCACCGACATGGCCCGGTTGGCAGCAGGCGGATTGGCAAAGGTAAGGGACCGCTGCTGGCTTGCGTTGACCTTGAAGACCTGGCTCAGGCTCAGATCGAGTACCGCTGTCGTCGTAGCTACATCAAGATCGTAGCGCCTTAGACTGCCGGTGTATTCCACGCCAGAGCCATCAGGCTTCACCACGAGAGGAAGCCCACCCTTTCCAGTCAATGCAGGGAGGCCAGCCGCCCCCTGCGCCGCGGCCGCCGCAGACTGGGCTGTATCACGGTAACCTTTGGCAGCGTCAGCCTGAGTCTTGGCAGCAGCAGCCTGCTGGCCAGCAGATCGCTCGCTCTGCGATGCAGATGACGCCCGCTGAGCAGCCAGTTCAACCTGCGCCGCACCGTTCTTGCTGGCAAGTTGAGCGCTTTCGGCTGCCGCCTCCGCTTGATCGCCTATGTAATCGATGGCCTGGTTCATCTGGTCCGCAAATTGCGGTAGAGCAGACATGAAGTTGTCAGCGAGCGTAGCGAAGGTGCCGGCCGAGTTCTGCCGGCTGGGCGCCTCAGGCAAAGGCGTGATAGTTGGTGTCGCCATCAGATGAGTCCTTCGACAGAGATTGAGCAGTCCGACGCCGTCGGGCCGCTGATAACCAGGTTGAATTCCTTGTAGTAGCCGTAGAGGATCGTCGACTGGTAGCTTGCCTCTCCAATCCATACCAGCGGCTTTGCCCGGTACTTGCTGAGCAAGCGCTGCACTTGCGAGACCATGCTGGTGGGTACCATCACGTCGAATTCAGCGCGCTTGGAGTAGTCCCGCTCTACGATGACTGTATTGCCGAAGTCGTCCCGCTCCTTGCGGCTGTAGTCGGTAATACCGACTGAGGTCCCGTATAGCGCTTCACCTAGGGTCGCAGCCTTACCCAGAATGAGTGCACCGACTCGAGCAATACCCGCGGGCTTAGCGACAGTGATCTCAATGGAGCCGTAACTGCCTACCGGAACGTTCAGCAGCACGAAGTCTTCGTTGACCTCAACCGGGGAGAAAAAGTAGTCGTACCAGTCGTTGATCCCATCGGTTGAGACCGGTGAGACATTCGACTGATACACAATGCCCTGGTAGGGATCGACCACTCGAACGTAGATCGATGCGGCATCCAAGCCGAAGAAAGCCAATGAATCAACCGCTCTACCCGGGGCGATGGTCAGCGAGATGCTTTCAGGGTTGGTAGTGACCGTGCCGATCTTGTCATCGAACATCCTCCATCGGTTTGTCGGCCCCAGATCCAACCAGGTTGGCGGATCTGTAGGCTTGCCGGCCGGGCTTTTGTTGCTATTGGCCACGAGCGCTTCATAGTTCCGGTGGTCTAGCATCACGGCATCGCCGACTGCGTAAGACTTAGTCGATACCCACAGCGGGTTGTCGACCTCTGGAACGTTAGTCAGCATCGATGCCACCTGGAAAGGCTGCCCAACCTGAACCACCAACGGCTCAGCATTGGGCTCCACCAAAAACGCCTCCATCACCGCCATGGCTGGGGTGATTTCGACGGGCTCAATGATCCTCACGGGTACAGCTCCTGTTCCAGTTTCTGCGGTAGAAGATCAGTGTTCTTGGCAGCTTTCTGAGTGTTCTTGGCAATGGCGAATAACGCCGACTTCAGCTCGGCCCGGAGCTCTCGTATTTCCGTAGAGCTAATGCCCCCCTGGCCGCCGCTGAGCAGCGATGCAGTCTGGCTAGCGTTGTAGATGCGACTGGGGCCGGTAACCTCCAGCTCTGGCCCTCTTTCGCCAACCAAACGCAAGCCGCCGCCGAAGCTACCGCCACTGGCAAAGCCGGGTATCTTGATGGTTTCTCCATTTGCCTTGCCCGACGTTGCGATAGCCTGCACCAGCGCGTCATAGGTCAATAACCCACCGCTCAGCGCGCCAGTCCAATCCGCCAACCCTCCAGCCTCAGCCTCACGCCCCAGCACCGTTCGATATACGGCACGCACTATCGCGGCGTTGTTCTCGTAGGTGTTTAGCTTGGCCGCACTGGCATCCTTGACCGATAAAGCGCCCGATACCGCCTGGCTCAAGTTCTGGACAGCGATGGCCACCGACACCACCGAGTTGTCCACGCCGTTGAGCGCGTCAATCTGCGCCTGGGCAAGGCTTAGTTGGGCATCGTACTGAGCGATCTGCAGATCGTAAGACTTCTTCGCCTGCTCGATCCTCACCTGCAAGCTCTGAACAGACTTCTCAGCTGCAGTCAGCTGCTTGCCGTTTGCGGCTTCCAGCTGGCTGACGATATTGGCCGTGCGGCCCTGGTCGCGGTTGTAAGCCTCGAGCGATGCGTAGGCGTTGCTGTTGTTCTGGCTGACGACACTGAGCGCATCCTCAAGCCCGCTGACACCCGCCAGAGACTTGCCCGCTCGCACCGTGGCCATGGCGCTATTAAGTATGGCCAGCGCCTGGGCCCTGAGCATCTTTACGGCATCGTCGGTATCGCCGCGCAAGGACTTCAGCGCATTGCCAAGGGCGGCCCCAGCTGAGGACAGGTCGCTAACGTTCTTCTGGGCGGTTTGTGACATGTCGCTCAGCGAGGCAACTTGGGCATCATAGGCCTGCGTAAGCGCAGACTTTTGAGCGTTGATCGCACGCTGGACAGAGCCGAAGGCTTTGTTGACGCCATCTTGCAGCGCCTCGGCGACCTTCGCGGCTGCCTCGGTGGCCTCCTGCGCCGCTTTGGCTGCGGCGTCGGCGGCTTGGGCAGCCTTTGACTCAAGGATATCGTAGGCCTGCGCCGCTGACCCTGCAGCACCGATCAGGGTCAAATACATGCCCTGCCCAACTTCGGTGGTGAGGTCTAGGGCCTCGACCATCTTACGATACGCCTCGCGTGTTTCCGGCAGCGTAACGTTCATGTCCTTGAACTGCTGTCGGACCGCTGACAGCGTTTTGTCGGCGCGCTCGGTCTCACTGAAGAACGCTTCGAAGTATCCGTTCAGGCTCTCGGTGTATGCCTCCATGCCACCTGCCGCAGTGACCATAGCGTTCGCGAGGTCCATCGAATGCGGTGATAGCTTCAGCATGGCCACATCGATGAGGTCCAGCGACTTGTTGAAGCTCTCGAACGTGGCAATCCGCTGCCCCAGCTCGGCGAAGCTGTAGCCAAATCCCCCAACACCTTTATCCAGGTAGGCGACCATCTGATCAGCAAACCCGCTGAACAGATCATTGATCGCCGCCTGGATTTGCTCCTGGGTTTGACCCTTGGTGGATATCTGCTTGCGGGCAATGGTCAGGCCAGAAAAGGCGCCCTCACCCACAGACACGCCGATGCGTGCCAGTAGGTCCACCACGCTGTCTTGGGTCTCGCTGTAGGTTTGCTCCAGCGCGGCCTGGAATTCAGGGTTGAGCGCCGAGTAGCGCGTGCGTTTTTTGCTGGAACTGAACAGCCCCCCCTTTTTCTTCTGGTAGATGTACTCCCAGCCCTGAAAGTCTCCGTTGTTGACGCCCAGCTCAAAGCCGCCGTCCTTGGTCTGCCACTTGCCGCCGAACAGCGCGGAACTGACTTTACCCAGAACCGCCGAGGCCAGAGTCGAGCCAGTGAGCATGGCCGCCATCTTGCCGCCCACCAGTTTGGATGCAATCTTGTCGGTCAGGCCCAGGCTGGCCATCATGGTTTTTGCGAGGGGGTCGTATTTGATCAGGTCGAGATTCGTGACCTCGCTTGTCTTGAACCTTACGCCCTGGTCGTACAGCTTGCCGCTCTGGTAGGCGCCCGTGATGGCCGCCACCACCCACCCCACGGGGTTGGAAGCCATGGCCGCCAACTGCCCCATAAGGCCAGTGCTCACACCCGCAGCAGCGCCGCCGGCTGCCGCAGTGCCGGCATATGCTGCTCCCCCGACGCCGATGCTGCTGCCCACGGTAGCAGCGCCTTGGGCCACCGCGCCTTGAAGCGCTGCCGAGGTAGCCGCGTTCGCGGCTATCTGCGAGCTGGTAGAGCCCAAGATCGAGCTGACCACGCTGCTGAACCCACTGGAGAGGCTGCTAGTCAGTCCGCTGAACAGGTTGGCGTAATAGCTGTAGCCGCCATTGATAGCCCCACTCAGGCCGCCAGACGCCCAGCCGGAGGCAACGCTTGAGCCCACCCCTGTGATAGCACTGTAGACCTTGTAGAGCATGTTGCCGGTGCTTGCCAGCGAACTGAGCTGGCCAGTGCCGCCACCGCTCGAACCACTGCCGAGCAGTTTGCCCCACACCGAGGAAAGGCCCTGTCCATTGTCTGTACCAGTCAGCCAGTTGCTGATTGAAGCCAGCAGCGGCTTGGTAGTGAGCATGTGGATGATCTCGCCAAGAGTCTGCTTGAACCCCTTGACCAGGTCGTCCCGGAGTTTGCTCGCTCCGCTACCAATGTTGGACCAGGCGTTGGCAAAGGCTTGGTCCACACGGTCGATCGCGCCCTCGGTCATCTGCCCCCAGAGAGTGGACTTGCTCCTATTGACCTCATACTCGTTGCCGAGCTTGGCCAGAGCCGCCTGGTATGCAGCGGCATTCTCGGGATACAGCGCCATCGCCGCGTTGAGCGCCTTTTGATCCTCGATGTAGTCCTTGAGCAGCTTCTGCTCAGGATAAAGGCGCTCCATGAGCGATCCTGCCGAGGACGCCTGCTTCGCCACTTCGATAGCATCAAGCTGGGCTCGGGTGGCCGCCACCAACGCATCGTACTCGGCGCTGGACTGGGCAATGCTCTTCCCGGCCAAGGCAACCTTCACGGCCTTCTGAGCATTGTAGGAAGCCAGCGCGGCAGCCCCTTGAAGCGTCGCCTTCGCTAAAGCCGTCTGATCAGCTGCTTCCTGCTGCAGATCATAGGCCTGCTTGCTGACCGCGAGTTTGTCCTCAGCAGCCATCTGCCTGGTGATTGCGGAGGTGACCGCATCACGCGCCCCCGCCCCGGACTTCAGCAGTGCCTCCTCCACTTTCTGCTTGAGGGTGAACTCGCGGGAGCGATCGTTGCCGGCCAGGTAAGCAGCCGCCAACCCCTCAGCCGAGGCAACAGCGATGTCCGCCTGAACCTTCAGATCGGACAATGCTTTGGCTTGATTTTTGGCCTGGGTAGCTGCCTCCTTGGCCGCGCCAGTCGCCCCCTTGGTGGCCTTGGTGGCGGCATCATCCGCCGCCTTCTGCGCATCCTTGGCAGCAGCCGCAGAGCGGATTGCGACGACCATTTCGTCAGTGAGCAGCTTGTTTTCAGCGATGAACCGGTTGGCTGCCTGCAGCGCGGTTTTATCCTGAGCAGTTGCCAGTTGCTTCTGCAACTGCTCCAGATACTTCTGCCCCTCACCGGCAGCAGATGCCTTGGCAGCTGCATTCTCACGCTCCGCCCGGGTGTTGTCATCGGTAGCACCAGTCAGCTCGGCGAGCGCTTGCTTCTGGTTTTGCAGCAGCGCGCTCAGCTCGGTGACCGGCTGTTGGCTGGACTCAAGCGCCTGCGCCATGTCTTCCGTGACACCAGGCATCAGGCGAAGCTGATCAGCAACCGCTTTCCAATCGACAGTGATGCCAGCGGCCTGATCTTTGGACGCTTTTCGTACCAGGTCCAGGGTTGACTGCATGTCAGCCGGCAGGCCGACGAGCCCCGCCATCAGCCCATCCGCGCCAGCAGCCCCCATGTTGCGCAGGTCGGACTCGAACTTGTCGGCGAGCGCCCCGGACATTTGCGACAGCTTGTCTTGCGTTTCCTCAATGCTCGATCGCAGCTCCCGCAGAGTAACTGCTTGAGTTGCCCTGTTGAGCTTATTGAAACGCTCGGCGAGCTTGTCGACTGGGTCAGCTAAATCGCCGAGTTTCTTCTCGAGCGATCCAGTGTTGTCCCGCAAGGTCAGAAAAGCGGTGGCGGCGCCCACAGCCAGCATGGCAATCCCGGCTGGTCCGCCGAGCAGGCCGAGCAATGTCCGGCCAGTACCCACAATTGCGCTTTGCGCAGCACCCACTGCGGCTGTGGCTCGGGCCTCAACCATCCTGGCTTCAGCGAGCTGCAGCGCCAGCTGCTTCTCAACCGCCATGCCGCTGATGCGAGTTTTGGAAGCCGCCAGCTCTTTCTCAGCCAAGAAAACGGCGGTTTGGGCCTTCCGCTGATCCGCCTGGGCAGCAAGCAACACAGTGGCAGCCTGCGCACGACGCGCCATGAAGTCTTCAATAGCCGCCTTCGTTGCGAGCACAGAGCCTGCTGCAGAAGCGCTCAAAGACCTTGCATAGACCGCCAACGCGCCAGCTGCAGCGACGCCGGCAATCTCGGCGATGGTACCGAAATTGTCAGCCAGAACCGAAATGCCGGACGCGAGCAAACCGGTGAAGTCAGTGGATTCGTTCAGCTGACCGACGTATACAGTGAAGGCGTTGTTCAGCGCGGTCAGAGCATCGCGAACCGCAACCCCCATGCTATCTGCCAGAAGCCCGTTGGCAACTGCGCTTTTCTGCAACCCCTCGGTGAGGGTGTCGAGACTGAGCTTGCCCTGGGCACCAAGGCTGCGGATCTCCTCAGCAGTCTTACCCGTGGCCTGCGCAATGGTGTCGACGACAGTAGGCATGGCGGCGAGGATCGACTGCCAGCCGTCCGCGTCGATCTTCCCGGTTTGCAGCGCTTTAGAATAGGCATCAATGGCCGAACTGGCCTTGTCCACCGAAGCGGAGTTGGTCACCAACAGATAGCTGAAACTGTCCATGACATCCATGGACTCATCAGCACTGAGACCCATCGAGCGAAGGCTGTCGGCAGTCCGGATGTAGAGCTCTTGAGCTTCTTCCAGCGGTCGGTAAGTGCGATTCGCCGTGGCCAGAAGCCGATCCTGGACAGCGCTGTACTCCCCAAAGCTCTTGGTCGCCAGGCCGATCCGGTCCGACATCTGGGAGTAAGAGTCAGCAGTCTTGAGAATGGTCCCAATGGAAGCCGCACCAACAGCGGCCGCCAGAGCGCTCTTCAGCAATCCACCTGCAGTTTGGGCGCTCGCGCCTACACGATCGAACGCATCGTCTACCCGGGCCAGGCTGCCGTCCATCTTCTTTGAGGTGGACGCGACCGCCGATTCGCCACGCGCAATCTCCTGCCGCAACTGTGCGGTCGTGGCCTCGATCCGGACCAACATACCCTGAACGTCGCTATCTGCCATGTTTCCCCCAGGCGATAAGCAACCCGCCTGGGCGGGTCAATGGTTGGCCGCCAGACGCGATGCGGCAGCCCCCCGCAGGCCACGCCGAAGGTCTTTCGCCACGGCCGCCTTGGAGGGCTTCGTCTCCGGCTGGCCGAACGGATTGGTTTTTTTCAGGAAGTCAGCTTTCGCTTCCCAAGCCAGGATGATCTCGACCACCGGGGTTTCCCAGGCGTCGCGGGGAGACCACCCTAGCCAACCTGTGGCTATTCCGAAGAGCTCGTCGACGTAGCTGCCGTTGCCAGGTCGCTCGGTTCGTTTCCCTGCGACTCTTCGAGTTCTTCATCGGTCTTGCCGCCTGGATTCAGCAGTGCCTTCACGAACTGCAGTACCTGGGTTCCGACCTTGTTCACGCCGCCCTCGAACACAGCCTCCTCGACCGCCTCGAGCTCTTTGCGCTTGTTGGTATCGATACCGGCGCCGGCGGCAATGATGAATGCGGTGGCAGTGATGTTGGCCGCGCCCAGTGCCTGCATCGCGGGCAGAATGCCGCCGAAACGGTTCTCCAGAGCGCGAGCAGCCCGGAGGGTGGGCTTGAGGGTAAAGCTGTCGCTGCCGGCTTCGACAGTGACGGTGCCATGATTGGTCTTGGACATTGCGAGTTCCTTGAATTACGAGGGGTGAATAACGGAGGCGCGGCCAGTGGCGGCGCCTCAGGCGTGCATTACGGAGCCGGCTGTGCCTCGTAGATCTCGGAGTTGATGCCGACAGTCACGGTGCGCTTGAGAACATCCTCGGCACCGCCGACCTGCTTGCGAGACGACATGACCTTGGCGGCGAAGTAATCAGCGACACCACTTTCGTACAGCACCTTCACCGGGTAGTCGAAGCGGCTGCGATCTTTCTGTGCGGCCTGGAGAGCCAGCTGGCCTGCGTCGTCGTCCAGCAGACCGATGGACAGGTCTACAGACCCGGCATCGGCCAAGCCTTTGAGGTGCCGGGTTCGGGAGGCGGCGAGCGAGGCGAACGTGACATCACCTACCTCATCGCCGTAATCGCCGATGTTCTCAACTTCGCCGATCTCGGTGTAGGTGATGGCGGCCAGCAAGGTCAGGGCGGCAGCGTTGTCTTTGGGCAGTTCAGCGGCCAGGCGCGGGCCGATGAAAATTTTCGTGCCGGCTGCGGTAGTAACAGGCATGGGTAGTCCTCCTGGGACAGGTGATATGCCGCAACGCGGCGGTTTCAGGGGTAAATCAGTGTTGGGTGAGGACGCGCAGCGTCACCGCACCCTGGTAGGTCATGCCATCAGGCTCGCGGCTGGTCTGCTTGCGCGTGACCTGCATGCCGATGACATGACCGGTTGTGAGCACCAGCGGCTGGTTGTGAAGAAGGGCGTCGATCTTGGCCATGATCTCGTGCACCTCTTTCTGGCCCTGGTATTGGCTCCAGACCGACAGATACAGGAAGCGCTGGTCTTTGCGGCTGGCCAAGAAATCCGCTGCATCGCTGACTGCACTGTCGAGAGTCACGTAAGGAAACGGCGCGTTGTCGGGCACGCCGTCGTGTACTGGGCACGGCAGGCCCGCGGCCAAGCGGTCATACAGTGCGACCTGCAGGGCCCATGCTGGATCTGCCATGTCACTGTCCTCTGGATGCCCTGTCGAGCGTACGAGCGACTGCCGCCCTGATATCGGCGAGAACAACCTCGCGGTTTACGTCCATCGCCGGCCTGAGCCAAGGGTGGGCGGGCATGGCAGGAATGTCAGGCGATTTGCCAAACCAGTGGGTACCGTCGGTTTTGTTCGCGGCCCTCCCCGCTCGGCGGCCGTTTTCCTGGCCCTTGAAGTTGCCTTTGGTACCGTACTCAAGGAAGCGCAGGTAGAAATACCGGCGATTCGCCTTTTTACCGCGCAGACCAATCTGAGCATCCAGGCCGCTGGGGGCTACATAGGCAGTCAAAGCGGCTGCGCCGGCACCGGTATCCTTCGGCACAAACTCCTTCATGCTGGCCAAGATCTTCTCGGCCCCATCCTGCATGGCACCTCTGACCTCGTTGTCCACAGTCTGGTGGATGGCCCGAAGCGTTTTGCGCAGCCTGATATCGCCGGTCAGGCGCGAGCGGCGGGCCACCCTACTCGCCCGAGGAGGCCGTTTCAGCCCTGGACTTATCGGCGGCCTTGGCGGCGGCGGTGACCTCTTCCGCCTGGTTGTTTTCGATCAGGCTGCGGCCATCCTCTGCCTTCACATCGAAGACTTCACCTACAGCCTTTTCACCCATGGGGCCAGAGAGACTGGCCAGAGCTCGTACTTTCATGATGGTTCTCTCAAGGATTGATGACGTTGGAGCAGAGCAGCCGCAGCATGTCTCGCTCATTGCTGGGCAACACAGCTTCGATCAAGTACGTGTCGCCAGCCGTTATGTGGAAGAGACGCATACCGTTTTTGAAAACGCGTGAAAAACGCACCCGGATTTCTGCAGACACAACGTTCTGGATTTGGTTGGCAACCGGATCAACCCGCCCAGTGGGCAGCTGGATCTCTGCCCAAATAGGCTTGACCACCTCCCAAGACTTTCGCTTCCCGCCACCTGGCTCCGGCGTTAGCGTCTCTTGCTGCAATTGGCAACGATGGCGAAGCGGGCCGGCCCTCATATGCCCCACCCGACCCGGTAAGGTGTCAGCAGCGCTTGAGAACCCCGGGGCAGGTCGGTGGCTATGGTGCCGATCACGACGTCTTCGCGGTTCGCGTACAGGTGGCCCAGGATCAGCAGGCAGGCCGACTTGAACGGCGCGTTGCTGAGCATGGGCTTCTCCCCCGCAACTTCGGCTGCGATCGCCTCTGCCATTGATTGCGCATCGACGTAAACCTGGCGGTTGAGGTAGTCCATGGCCGATTGCTCAGCGGAGTCGATCAGCAGCTGCAGGTAATCGTCGTCATCGTCCGGATCACGCAGGTGGGCGCGAGCAAGCGCCATGCTGATCACAGACATGGCTCACTCCTCCAGCGGAGTGCGTGAAACCAGGTTGCGCTGCTCGAGGTCCTCAGCGTGAAGCCGCGGTACCAAGTAGCTTGGACCGCCGCGACGGCGCAGCTCGCCCTCGTCCATGAAGGAGCGCAGCGGATAAACCTTGACCTTGGCGGGGTTCACTTCTGCCGAGTCACTGGAGGTGACTTCATTCGGCCCGGACGTCTCTGGAGAGGTATGCAGCTCGCCAGCAGTCTGACCTGATTGGCTCGTCAGGTTGCCGGCATGCCCAGCATCACCGGTTGAAATGATCGCCGAAGCCAGTTCCACCGGCAGATCTGTAGCCGGACCGCCGGCCCCCTGTTCGGCACCGAGCCCTGGGTCAGTGCTGGGCACAGTGGTAGCCACACCGCCTCCAATCGCCTCAGCAGTGGCAGTGTGGCTGCTGCCGGGCGTCGAATTCGTTGCCTGGTCAGCGGGTGCTGTTGCAGCCTGCTCCGGTACTGGGGTTGGCTTGTCCTGCTTCTTGGTATTAGCCATGAGATCGCTCCTGTACGGCGCCATTACTGACGCCTTTGAAGTGGAGGGCTTACGAACCGCTGCCGGTCAGCGGACCAGTAACGAAGGCTTCGCTACGGTAGATGGCGAAGGCCAGGCGCTCCTCGGCCCGGATGGTCGCCATGTTGTTCTCGAAGTCCTTGTCGTTCTCGGTCGAGATCAGCACTTCGATTTCCATGCGGTCGAAGATCTGTGCGCCCAACTTGAACGCGCCGACGAGGAAGTCGTCCTGGGTCATGGCCTGAGTGGACACCACTGGGCGGTTCCAGAGTTTGGCGTTGGTGCCCTCCTGTGGCTGCCCGATGATGTACCGGCCCTCGCCGTCCTTGGTGAGCTCAATCGCTGCCCAGTCGATCGGGTTGAGCACAATGCCGTCGGATGGGAACTCGGCCAACTCGGCCTGGAGCAGAGCCAGGCGAAGACGGTCAATGCGTTGTTCGCCGACGACAGCGACGCCGGCAGGTGCCGCGTACAGCTGGGCAACGGTCATGAGGCCCTGCAGATTGGCGCCGGTGCCGTTTCCGTAGAGCAGTTGAGCCTCTTCCGCCATGGTCAAGCCATAGCGAGCACGGCCATCGATGTAGCTCTGCAGGGCCTTGGCGTCATCGAGCATCTGCCGACTAGCTTTGAAAAGGTGGGCGATGGTGCGCACGTTGGCCGTAGCCAGCGCGAAGGTCAGGTCGGAGTATGGCTTGGCGGTGGTCTCCGCGACGGTACGCGCGTTGTTGGTGAAGCCCGTCTCGCGGATGTACTCGATCGAGTTCGATTCGGTGGTGCCAGGCGCTACCAGGTCGCGGATGGTCAGGCGGCGTTGCGGCGGAGCAATGATCCCAGGCAGGCGCTGAGTCTGCACCAGGTCACCGCCAGTTGCAGTGGTGATAGCTGACCGCGGCACCGAGACGCGACGCGAACCGCGGAAGGACGAGTTCATATCCTTCATCTCTTCGCTTTCGATCACGAGCGCACCAACCGACTTCTGCGGCTCTTCCTGGTGATGGCGTTCACGATTGGCGTTTACGAGCTTCTGCTCAGCTTCGCCCAGGCGGGCCTGCAGCTCCCCTTGCTTCACCAGCAGCTCATCTACCTTCGCCTTCGTTTCTTCGCTCATCGCGCCAGAAGCTTTGAGCTGCTTCTCGGTGGCCTCGGCCTGACTTTTGATTTGATCGCCAATGCCCTTCAGGCTGGCGTTGAGTTCTTTGACTTGGGCTTCAAAGTCCATGGTCACTTTCCTTTCAGAGAATTGAGAATGTTGGTTGCCGCGCTCAGGGAGGCGGAGAGGTCTGGCGCGACAGCGCTGGGCTTATCGGTCGGGGCAGCGTTATGCGTACCCCCGCCGGCAGCGCGAGGCATACCGGACTTGAAATTGGCGAATAGTTCGCGGCGCTCAGAGCGGGGCATCCCGGCCTTGGCCAACGCAATGTCCATTGCCTTGAGCGCATTGCTCTGCGTCGACTCTTCAGTCTCGCGCTCGGTGATCTCGGTTGACGACAAGACGCTAGTGGCCAGGCCGATCTCCACCGCGCGCTTACCACGGATGAAGGTCTCGTCGTCCATCAGTTCAGCCATGTCATCGACAGCCTGGCCGCTGGTTTCTGCATAGAGGTCGGCCATCGCGGTATCGAACTCCTGCATGTCATCAGCCACGTCGCGCAGGTAATGACGGTTCCCCGCGAGGAACGTCCAGCAGTTGTGGATCATCAGGAAGGCGCTGCTCGCCACCTGGCGGTCACTGCCGGCCAAGTAGATGATCGATGCAGCGCTGGCAGCCATACCAAGCACCTTGGTGGTGACTTTGTGGCTGTGCTCCTTAAGGCGGTTGTAGATGGCAATGCCTTCGAACATGTCACCGCCTGGCGAGTTGATGTAAACCGTCACATCCTTTTCACCGATAGCGCGAAGCGCAGCATCGATTCGCTTGAGGGTTACACCCTCGCCGTACCAGTCCTCACCGATCACGCCGTACACGGTGATTGTGTCGGAGGTATTCTCCACGGCCGCCTGGATCGCCGGGTTCCATTTGTCGAGCGCACGCGGGCTCATCTCGCTGCGCAGGCCGCGAGACTGGATCTTGTGTTTCATGGGTTACTCCCCGGAGTTGCTTTGGAGCCAGTTCATCAGCGCCGCGCGTGCGGCTTGGCTGTCGTTTTGTTTGCCCAGTTGGTCAAGCGGCACCAGGTTCGATTGCACGGTGAGAATGTCGCCACCGGGCATGCTGGGCAGGTTCTCTTTGTGCCGACCTTCATTTCGGGTCATATAGCCGTTTTGGCCCATGGTGCTGAGGTAGGCGGCACGGCCGGCACTGTCAGCACGCAGGAAAGCTTCCAGCGAAAACTCTGCGTAGTGCTTAATCCGATCTACCGCTGTCAGGCATCGCTTGTTCACGCACTGCTCGATCGGCGCCGTGTACGTCATGATGCAATAGGTCAGGAACGCGATCTGCTGTTGCTCAAGGCCTGTGCCCCAGTTACTGCCCTTGTCGGTCTTCATCACCATCCAGGGCGGCACGCCGAACCAACGGCAGATCTCCTCGATGCTGTGCCCACGCGATTCAAGAAGTTGGGCGTCAGCCGGGTTGATGCCGATCATCTCGGGCTTCACGCCCTGTTCGAGCACCGGGCTTTTACCCGCATTCAGCGCGCCGGAGATTGTCTTGACGTAGTCTCGAAACTCAGCGCGCTGCGTCGGGTTAAGCGTCTTGTCCACAGAGAAGGCTACGGTGGGCATCATCCCGTTCTTGAAAGTGGTATTAGCCGCATCGTCGGCCGACATGGCCGAGCCGAATACATCGGCGCCGTAACGAATCGCCGACAACCCCATTCGCCCGTCCAAAGTGAAGGCTGGGATATGCAGCATGTCGGCCTGGGCGATCTCCCGGCGGGCACCCTTTCGCGGCTGGAAGAAATAACGCAGCCTGCCATCGTCGTCTGGCTCGGGAGTCACCCGCGACGGCATCAAGAAATCCAGTGCAATGACCCTTCCACCGGACCGGTGAATCTCGCAGTAGGCATTTCCCCAAAGCAGCATCGAAGCCACAACCGCCTGCCAGAAGTGGAAAGCCGCCATGTCCTCGTTCGGGCTGTTGTGCACCACATCGTAGAGCGGGAAGTCTCGCGCCGTCTCACGCCCGCCGTCCGGAAGGCGCCGGTAGATGCTGAGCGGCAAGCCTGCAACCGAGGTAGAGATGATGCGCACGCACGCCCAGACCGCCGATAGGCGCATGGCCTTGTCGACCGTGACAGCCTTGCCGCTACTGGACTGGGCGCCCAAGCAAGCGCTCCAGAACCCACCGTCCGACAACCGAATGCTCTTGCCCAGCCAGCTGCTCATGCTTGCCGAGGGTTTGGCGGCTGCAGTGCCGAGTGCTTGAGAGAGGGTTTTAATCACTGCTCAACCCTCGACGAATGAACGCTGCAATGCTGAACAGACTGACCGAGCCCGCGAGCAGAGACCAGCCCGTACCCGCCAGCATCCAGACGCCCGCGCAGGCTAGGCCGAATCCGCACACCGCGCAGATGATGAAATAGTGAAATGCGTTCATGCGATCAGTGGATCCCGAATGCCGGCCATGAAGTTTTCCATGCCGCCCTGGCCCTCTGGATTGAGGGCCATCAGCGTCACAGCGTTGAATAGCGCCATCAGCGGGTCGATTTTGGCCGAGCCGCTGGCCTGCTTAGTAATGAGGATCGAGTTGCCACGGGGCTCGACTTTGGCGTTACCGCAGCACCAGGCCATCATCGGCTGGCCCCCGTGTAGCAGCGTGCCCTCGGCCAGCTTGCGCTCGGCGGTCTTGATGGCTCCGCCTAGGCGCCAGCCCTGTGAAATGCCGTCGATCTTTTCGCGTGGTATCCCTTCTGCCTCCAGCGCATCGAGAATCGCTCCGACGCCGGCTGGGTCCAGCCCGACCTTGTCGAGCAGGCCGGCTTGCTCAACCTGTGCCACCAGTTGCGCCACCGCCTCGATGTCGTCACCGATGCGTTCAACCAGGGTCAGGTGCCCATCCTTGGCGAAGTCACGAATGCGCGGTGCTTCGGCTTTACGCCGCTCCAGTACTGATGGATGGGCCCAGGCGTGGGTCCAGGTCAGCCAGCGGCGTGTACCTTGCTCACGCCCGACTGCTGCCAGGCCAAGCAAATCATCCAGCCCCCCGCCATCCACGCCGATATCGATCACTTCGCAGCGCTCGATCAGGTCTTCCAGCGTGCGACATAGCCCGGAGGTCTGCGCCTCCCAGAAATCGGCACCCGCCCAGCGATCCGAAAGCAGTGCCAAGCCGATCTCGACATTGAGGTGCTTGGCCAAAAAGCCGCGGAACGATTCTTCTCCGTCGAGCTGGGCCTGTGCGTACCCACGCTCGATGAAGGGTTCGTCGACCGACAGCCCCAAGTTTGGGTTGGTGATGTACGCGTTGGAGAAGTCCCGGTGTTCGCCGGCGTCCAACATCGCCTTGGGGAACTCGTACAGCACCGGCAGGAACGACTTATCGGCGATCTCCCCGTCGCGAACCTTGCGGGCGTACAACAGCTTCTGCCGAAAGACCCCGGCCGGCGGCGCATCGGACTGGGTTGTGGCCCAGATGATGAAGCCCTCGGGTCTAGATGCCAGGCCACCGGTAGCCTCTCTCAGCATCGCCTCAGCATTGGCGCGTTTGCCGAACACCCACAGCTCGTCGATGAACACACCGATGGCTTTCTTGCCGGATACGGTCTCGCTGTCTGCCGCTACTACCTTGAGCGTGGCGTTAGTCTGACGGTGCGTCACGGTGCGCAGGTGATCCTGCACCTTGAGCAAGGCCTTGAGCTCTTCGTCAGCACCCACCATGTCCCGGATCGGGAGGTAGGAGTTATCCGCGATCTCCTTGGTCGGCGCCAAGATGATGAACTCACCCGACGCCCGCCAGTTGAGAATCAGTGCGGTGAGCATGATGCCGGCGGCGATGGTCGACTTGCCGTTCTTTTTGCTGATCAGCAGCATGAACTCGCTGACCAGGCGCCGGCCTGAGTCTGGGTCGTAGGCCCCGAAGATTGCGGCCACGAACTGGTTGACCCAGTCACGTACGGTCTCGCACATCAACGGACTGCCAGTGGCGTCCACCATGCGCAACGCACCGAACACGTCCAAGGCCTCTTCAGCCTCAGACGGAAATAGCGGCTCGAATGGAATCAGACTCTGGCGGGCAACGATGCGCTGCTCCCAGTCTGGGCAGGCAGTCGACCATTCCATTATTTCACCGACTGCAGCGGGCCGCGGCGAGTACCGAACTTGCCGGTAGCTGCCTTATCGGCGTTGGCCTGGGCCTGGTCCTTCTTACCGCTCTCGCCTTTTCGTGGATGGACGAATGGCATGAGCGCCTTTGCCGCGTCAACGCGTAGCTTCGGCTCGCTACCCATGTCGTTCATCACCGACAGGAGAAAGTCCTTGGGATCGCGGTGCAGGAGTGCCTGGGCCAGGTCGAAGCCGGCGGGTTCCGGCTCGGAGTTATCCTCCGGTACCGATGGCGATTCATGACCAGGCTCTGGCTCTTTGACGGCCTTGGCGGCGGGCCTGGCTTTAACATCCGGTTTAACATCGCCTTTAACATCTGGGGGCATCAGCCCCAGGGCGCGTAGCTTCATCAGCTCAGCCGCTACATCCTTGTCTTTGACCAGCCGAGAGCCCGCCGCAGACGCTGTCTTCTCGGAATAACCGGCCGCCACGGCAGCGTCTCGATTGGACGCACCTTCCCTCAGCGCAGCGATGAAAGCGCGCTTGCGGGATGTTAAAGCCATTTAACAAAAATCCTGTGGGGGAAAAAAATCTGTACGTGTGGTCGGGAGCGGTCTAGCTAGATGAGAATCCCTAGCTTTTGACCCCCCTACCCCATTGAGGCACGTCACTGGCGTGCCTCGGACAAGAGCCCGCACCTATTTAGTGCACCGCGCGGTCAACCCACTACGCCTGCGGCCTCTTCGGCCTGCTTGACCGTGTCGTGGCAGGGCTTGCAGAGCGGTTGCCAGTTGTCCTGGTTCCAGAACAGATCTCGGTCACCGCGGTGCGGCACGACGTGGTCGACAATAGTGGCGGCAGTCGTTCGCCCGATCTTCGCGCAGTAGGCGCAGAGCGGGTGTTCTTCGAGATATCGTTCCCTCGCCTTCTGCCACTTGTAGTTGTACCCGCGCTGCGAGCTGGTCATTCCACTACGCCAACTGCTGGGGTCTACCAGCTTGATCCTAGTGTTTGCGGCTTCCTGTAGGCGGGGGCTGATCGTCTTGAGCCTGGCCATTAACGCACCTCGACCACGATGCCGCGCTCTATCCAGCGCGTGACGCGACCAAGGTGAGGATCACGCCCGGTGAGGTGACACGCGAGCAGCACGCCAGCCAAGTAATACTTCAACCACCAGCGGTGGCGGAAAGCGATCGTTGCGTAAGCCTTGGCCATGGCCGGTGTTCCTTATCTCTTGTACCAGGTCAGTTGGTAGCACCGTGCACCAGCCGGTATCTCAGCTATGGGCCAGCGCAGGCAGTCCATGTGCTTTCGCTCTGGCCGGGTTCGGCTCACCCTCAGCGTCTGCACCAGGTAGGCGGAACCAGCAGCAGTGGTTATGTAGTCACCAACCGCGATGCCGTCGGCGCCGTCCACGTAAAGCTTGCAGGGTGTACACGGCGCTCGTGACCTAGCCACCTCTCACCCCTCTCGGCGCATACCAATTTGGCTGGCGATATCGGTGGCGCGCTCGCGAACCTCAAGCGTTTGGCCATCGAACGTATGGACGATGGCGCAGATGCCGTGCCACTGAGAGCTGGCGCTGGCCTCGCTTACACGAGCGATAGCAGCAGGCGCCAGGTAGTGATTGTTGCCGTTGGTGCTGGTCAGCTTGATCACGGTCGTTCCTCGCTCTGTACTCGGTTGAGGGCTTCGTCAGCCTTGTCGGCGGCCTGCGTGGCGGTGGTTGCTGCCTTCGATGCCTTTGCGGCAGCGCTACCGGTCTGCCTGGCCAGCTCATCCAGGCGCTGGTCTCGCTGCAGACTGGCTTCGTCATAGGCGGCGCGGATCTCGGCGACCTGCTCCAGGTAGCTGCGGGCAAGGGCCCATTGAGCGAGCTGGTAGCCGCCGAACCCGCCACCCACCACGAGCAACAGGGCGATTACCCAAACCTCGATTCGCCGCCACCAGCGGCGGGCAATGAATTCAAGTGCGCATCTGTCCATCACGACATACCTCCGAGCTTGGTGCGCAAGCGGGCGATCTCTTCGCTTTGCAGCGACACACGCTCAGTGAGCTGGCCAACCTGGCTGGTCAGAGCCTCGATCTTCCCTTCCATGCGTCCAACTGTGGCCGCAAGGTCGTTGCGCTCCTTGGCGAACTGGTCGGCCCGGGCCTCGGCAAGCTTGCGGGCCTCGCGTTCCGAGTCGAGCAGTTCGTTCAGGCGACGCACCGTGCCGATGTCGGCGTTATCCATCGCGCGATCTGCCGCGTCTTTCGATAGGAACTTGCGCAGCCAAAGGAAGCCGCCCAGCAGGACGGTGCCCGTGCCGCCCAGCCAGGTGGCTGTGCCTGGGCCGAGATCGGTCGGGTCCATCCATTTCTCCAGAAACAAAAAAGCCCCGGCATATGCCGAGGCTTCAAGGTGGTTGCTGATGATGGTGAGTTTGCTCTCGCGCACCTACCGCAAAGTAACACGAAATATAGGGATGAGGACCGGGGATGTCAAGCGGCAAGACGGCGGGTTTCCAATGCCCCATCGACCCATGCAACACCAGCCTTCCATAACTGCCGGGTCTTCTCCTCTTTGAACCCGAGTTTCTTGCCCGCGTCCTTCAAAGATAAATCACGGGCCATGTAGTACTTCATGAGCACCGCGCCGCATTCTGGGTAGCGCTGGCACAGACGACCTAGCAGGCGATCAATTACCAAAGCCTCCTCATCAGTGATTGCAGCATCCAGGGTGGCGTTCTCCCGCGATGCACATGAGGCCACGCCTGACCCCAGGATCGCCCAACGCCCCCAGTTCTCAAGCAGTTCTTCAGCACTTCTATCCAAATGGCTCATAGCTTCCCCTCAATCCCCGGTGTAGTTGGTGCCGCCGGCGCCGAGCCGGTTGCCATCCTGATAGTTCCGCTCTGCGCCCCACGCCTTGCTGAGCGCTTGGCTGTTCGCAATAAGGCGCTGCTGGTAAATGTTCAGCAGCAAACCCAACTGAGTGACCAATACCTCCGGCGGCAATGCTTCGCCCGTGTCAGCCGATACCCAGCCGGAAGCATGGCAGGCGGTGCAAGGAAGCTCGTGGAACACCCCCATGACGACCGCCTTGCCCATGCAAACTTGGCAGTGCTTTAGATCGATCGGCTTCGCCTTGAGGGACGGACCGTGGCTCTTCCCTGTCATTTCGAATCCTCGCTTATGGTGGATACCGGAAGTGCCCCGAAGCCCGCGCGTTCTGCGGCCCGCGAGAGAATCCCTGAATCCGTCGATCTATCGCCGGTCAAGCCGTGAACCGACTCGAAACCCTTCTGATCAAGGTGTGCGTGCCACTTCTCCAGCGCCTCACGCTTGCGGGCCATAATGTCGGACTGGATGTACACCTTCACGTTGTGGCCCATGGCGTGATTGATCAGCAGCTCACCCACCAGGTGGTCAACGCCCAGGTCAGCCCAGCCTGTGCGGGCCAGCTTGCGCAGGTCATGGCTTGTCCACTCACCCTGCCCCATCACCGTGAAGACCGCCGATGCCTTGGCTTCGCTCATGGGCTTGCCCTGGCGACCCGGGAAGACGAACTCCCCGTCATAGCCCTGATTACGCTGGATCTCGCGGTAGGCCATCAGCAGGAATCGCACCTGGTCGGTCAGGGGCAAGCGGTGCTGCACGCCCGTCTTGGTGTGCTCGGCCGGGATGTACCACTCACGCTCGGCCAGGCTGATGTGGCTCCAGCGGGCCAGGCGGGTTTCGCCCAGCCGGGTGCCGTGGCAGAGCATCATCAGGGCCAGCACGCCGTGCTGTGGCTGGTTCGCCAGGGTGCTCTTCATGCGGCACATCAGGTCCCCAAGGTGTACACCACGCAGGCGCGATGGCTTGACCGTGACCTTGGCCTTCGTGAAGTCCCCGAAGCGGATACCAGCCATGGGGTTGGAGCTGATGTGGCCCAGCTTGAATGCTTGCCGGAAGGCCAGGGCCAGCAGCTGGAAGACCAACCGCACGTAGTCGATGGACAGAGTTTCCTGCAGCGGCCACATCAGCTCCCGGTCGAGCAGCGCCTTATCGATCTGGGCCAGCGGTACCTGCCCGAGGCGCGGCACCAGATGCTGCTTGATCGCCGATGCAGCGGTGCTCTTGCGCTTGCCAGACAGGTTGCGGTCCCGGACCATGCGCTCAGCAAACCAGGTCAGCAATTCACCGGTGAGTACCCAGCTCGACAGGCTAGACCTCTCGCCGGCTTCCAGGCGTAGGCGGATATCCGGCAGCGCAGCGGCCACCTTGGCGGCGCTCAGCTCTGGGAATGAGCCGATCCGGTGCCATTTGCCCTTGATGACCAGGTACCAGGACCCTCGATCACGGGACCGGTGAAAACGGAAATACAGGCCTTTGCTGGCCAGGCTGCGCAGGTCTTTCACCGACCCGGCGGCCTGCCGGCGGATCTCGGAATCGCTGATTTTCACAGCAACGGTGTTGGTCATTGCACTACCTCGGTTTTGGGCAGGGCCATGTAGGCTCTCAAGCACTCCATGGCGTCGAAATGGCCGTAGCAAACGACCGCCAGGTAACCCTCGCGAGCCAGCCGCTCGATGCAGGCGTACTGCTCAGGCGAGACAGGTGCCGGCTCAACGGTGGCCTTGAATTCGATGAACAGGCCGAAATAGCCCCCGCGGGCCAGCGTCAGTTGCAGGTCAGGAATGCCAGCTTTGGTGCCCTGGGCCTTGAGGCGTTTGGCTTCGGCCCAGCTGCGATGCCCGCCATTCGGGGTGTGATGGAGATTCGCGTACACCTCTGGATAGCGCAGCTTGATCTCAGTCATCAGGGTGGCCTGCTCGGCACCTTCGCGGTCTACGCGTTTAGCCCTGGGCTTCTTGGGCTTGAACGCAGACATGGTTGCCGTCTTCATGCGATCAGCACGCCTTCGTTGAGCAACAGCGCCTGGGTGCGCATGACGCCCTCGGCGTGATACTGGCGAGCTGTCTGACGATCCACGGCCTTGCTGCGCCCGTCGCAAGCGTCATGGCAAGCACTGCAGCACCAGGCGCCCTGCAAGTCGTGCGGCTTTTTGCCAACGCCGCAGGTGCCGGCCAGGCGGTAGTGCGCCAAAACGGTAGTCTCGGGGTTGCCGTTGCACACGCCTGGGATGCGCACCTGGCATTCGCGTCCGCGCGCAGCTTTCGTCAGTTTCGATTGCCTCACGCTAAAACCTCGCACATAGGCCAGATCAGTTGCGCCTCACGCAGCGCACCGGCTTGATCCAGGCTCTGCTCCATCAGCACCATCTGGAAGGCCTTGGAGCCTACGATTACGGTCCATACGCGCTTCATGGGGTCACCTTCAGGCCTGCGGCCTTGATGAACTGGGCGCAGGCGTGGCGCATGCCAATGGCCGAGTGATAGGCGTCCATGTGGCTATCGTCGATAGCGTCTTCCGGATCTTCGGGAGCCTCTGGCGCTGGCGGCAGCTCCACCACCAAGGCTTCGCGACTTGTCTGCCAGCCCTTCTGGAACGACTCCCAGTCGGCCTGGGCCATCGGGTCGAGGTAGTTGTTCCCCTTAGGCGGCTGGCGGCGGTGATCGCGAGAGTTGGTGCGCTCGAAGGCTTCACGCATTTCGCGCATCTTGTTGGTGTCCATCACGACTCCTCGCCTTGCAGGCTCTGCAGCAGCGTCTTGAGCTGGCGGTATTTCTCCATCGACTTGGCGCTGGATTCGCGCTCCTGCTCCACGGCCAACGCAACATCCTCGACCCGGCCGGCCAGGCGCTTCAGGTTGCTGGCCATGGTGGCGATTTCACCGGCCAGCTCGCTCAGCATTTCCAGCGGGGTGCCCTGGGCTTTCTGGTCGGCAACTACTTCGGGTTTCGGCTGCTGCTTGGCCATGACTGGCTCCTGAGTCTTCTGCTTGGCGTCTACAGGGGTGCGTTGGAAGTGGTCGCGACCCGATCTCTTGATGAGCCCGGAATCAACCAGGCTGACCAAGCAGCCCGAAACGATCCGGTTGTCCGGGGTGCTGCCGGTCAAGTTCCGCATGGCTGTCATGACCTGGACCGAAGTCCACGGCTCGTTCATGGGCACGCACTCGTAAACCTTCCTGGCCACGCCGGTTTGGCCCTGCATGAGGATTTCTTTCTTGGCTGGAGTCACACGCCCTCCCCGGCCGGCTGCCCGGCGCGCTTGATGTTCACCTGAGCGATGGCGGCACGCGTCTGCCGCTTACGCAGATAGGTTTCAACTCGGCGGCGCTGCGCATCCTTGACGCGCTGGCGGTCTTTCTTCGCCTGGGCGGCCTCGATGATGCAGCGGACCTCAGCGAGCTTCTGCCGCACTTCGGGGCTGGCCTTCGCCCGAACCTGCCCAGTGATCAGCCCGGCAATGGCTAATCCGTCCTCGCTAGGTGGCGCGATCTGCAGGTGAGCCAGATGCTTCGCGCCAGCCTCTTGGCTGATCAGTTTCGAGCGCACAGCGGATTCGATCGCGATAACGCGGCGTGCAGAGTCATAACCCAGAGAGACCTCCCACTTTGCTGGAGCCGCCTCAACCCTTGCGGCGGCCACCAGGCGTTCGTAGGCACTCATGAAGGCCATGCGAGCGCCGACCTTGTCGCCAGCCTCCAAAACTGGGCCAGAAGCAGTCATGGCCTGGCGAATCTCGGCGGTCATCACCACGGTTTCGCTTTCGTCGCTTGCCGACAGGGCGATGGCCCAGGCCTCGTCCTTGCCAGGGTGGCCGTCAGCAGCCTGGGCGTGCTTGAGGATCGCGGCCACCGTCAGCCGGCCGCCGTCGCGGCGACAGTTGCGCAGCGCACCGCTCAGGACGGGCTCGCTGTAATCACGCAGGTCCTCGACCATCATGAGCGCAGCGCCCTGGGTGAGTTGCTGACCCATCACCTCCGCGGTGGCGAACAGGGATAGCAGCAGTTGGTCTTGCTGGTCTTCACTCAGCATGGCTTGCAGCCCTCTTCGCTCGCTGCGCTTGCAACGCCTGCTCGGCGGCGCTGAAATTGGCTTGGGTTTGCTCGATCTGGCGGGCAGTGGTGCCAGTCATCTGGCGATTGGTGACCCACTGGGTGTGGTATGCCTCAGCGTTCTGGAGCAGGTCGCCCAGGCTGTGCATGCGGTTGACCAGCTTGCTGTCGTTGATCCGGACAAAGTACGCGGCGACGTGGTGGGCAACATCGACACCCAGCCGATCGACCAGCTGACCAATCTGCCCGCCGGCCTTCGCGTTCCACACCGGCCATGCGCCGTGGCGGCTGCGGTAGGCCATGGCGTAGTTAGCCCAGGCCTTGAAGGTCTTGCAGGACTGGTCTTTTGGTCCTGGCATATCCTCGGGAATTTCGCAGCGTGGGATAGTGGCTGGAACCAGCGCCAGCACGGCAGGCTGAGACGGCGCAGCCGGGGCACCCTGCGAACTGTGACTGGTATCCTGATTGGTATCCTGATTACTGGTATCTTGATTTGTCGGAGATTTTTCCGACCCTGGCTCGGATTTATTTCCGACCTTGCTCGGATTTTTTTCCGAGGTAGATCGGATTTTTTTCCGACCCTCTTTGCCCGCCCTCAAGGTCGGATATTTTTCCGACCCATCCTCTTTCTTGTTCCATGCTGCTGCCTTGTCGGTCAGCCGGAAAAGCGTGACATTCGAAGTGCTCGAAAGCTCGATCAGACCAACGTCCTGCAGCGCCTTCAGCATGCGATAAGCCGTGTCCGGCTTGTCGGTCAGCAGTGGTAGCTCTTCGATGATCTTGGCCTTGCTCAGCACGAAAAAGACACCGTTGTCGGTCGTCGTAGCCTTGGCCCAGCTAGGGCAGCCGTAAACAAACGCGAACAGGAGCGCCTGCTGGGAGTTCAGCCCCCATTCCAAGGCCTTGACCTGATTGATGGTCAGGGTGAATTGCATGTCAGGTACGCTCCTGAGTACGCGGCTTGGCGATTTCTTCTTCGGCCAACCGAGCAAGACCTTTGGTAGTGACCAGCACGCTGAAGGCCGCACGGTCGACGCCCGACTCCGGATCTGGCTTGAGCGATGTGACCTTGTGCTTGAGCAGGCCCGCGGTGATGCGGGGCTGAAAGGCGACCCAGCGTGTCGAGCCCGCGCGCCGGTAGATCCACCGGTTCTGCTCCATCCAGGCGAACAGCCTCGATGGCGCCAGCTGCAGCTGCTTCGCCGCATCGGTGATGCAGATTGCCCCGCCGGCGCCGGCCAACCGGTTGATGGCTGCGACCTTCGGAGCCTGCTTTGCCAAAGCCTCCTGAAGACGCTGGTTCTCTTCTGCCTTGTCAGCAGCAAGGCGAAGGGCCTCCGCAAAGTTGGTTGGGATCTGGACCTGGGCGATTACGCGCGCCTCTAGCTCCTGCCAGCGGTCGATGATCTTGGCGCGCAGCTCGACGCTATAGCCCGACACAACCACCAGAGTGTCCCGATAGGTGAGCAGGAACTCGGTGTACCGCTGGCCGTTCTGCTGATGGGTGTAGGGGGTCTCGTTTGATGAAACGACACCCCTTTTCACCAGCTGGCGTACCGTCTTGAGAACATTGTCGTGCGTGCTTCCCGTGAGCTGCGCGATCTCGCGCGAGGACATCACATGGTCGACAGCGTGTGAAGGGAAGCTAAACGCGCCGGGCTGGGTGTTGCGTGTATCGACTGCACTGGGCATAATCGACCTCGATGTTTTGTTGAAGAAGCCGGGCTGCCACCCGGTTTTTTTATGCCTGCGATTCAGGTACTGGATGGATCAGCAGGTGTTTCGGTCATCTACTGGCGGTTCGCCATGCAGGCGAAAATATGGGCACGCTAGGAGTTGAGGGGATAGAGGTCTGGGCGAAGGTCGTGACGAGCAACGCCAGTTGCCCTTTCAATCTGGATAACCTTACGAGCCGGTATGCCCCTGACCTTCCAGTGGGATACGGACATTGGTGTCACACCCAAAATTTGAGCTAGCGCCTTGCCGGATCCGACTGCTTGGATCGCGCGTTCGAGCGGAGTAGGTTCCATAAACATTCTGACGCCGACAGATAAACGTAAGTCAACAATACGTTTATTTAATAAACGGTGCAACCCCGGTAAACTTTGTGTTTATGACTACTGAGAATTCAGGCGATCGCCTGCGAAAACTGCTGGACGAAGTCCAGATGACCCCGACCGAGGCCGCTCGATCCTTCGGGGTGACAACTCAAAATCTAAACAACTGGTTCAGCCGGGGGATCCCCTCTCGCCAGCTCCTGGCTGTAGCTCAGCATCTAAAGGTTAGGCCTGAGTGGCTCAGCGCTGGCACCGGGCCACGAGATGCTGAGCAATATGGTGTGAAGTCGAACGCCACATATCTGGGGCCAATCGATGCCTGGGACGACGGCACACCACTTGATGATGATGAGGTTTATGTGCCGTTCCTCAAGGAAGTAGAGCTATCGGCAGGACAGGGCCGCACCATCGTTGCAGAGTCGCCGAACAGAAAGCTCAGATTTGGGAAGCTGACTCTGCGGCGGCAGAACGTGCAGCCTAGTGAGGCTGTCTGTGTCGGCGTCAGCGGCAACAGCATGGAGCCCGTTTTGCCTGACGGAAGCGTCGTAGGCATTAACAAAGGGAGCACCTCGGTGGTCGACGGCAAGATGTACGCTTTAGATCATGGCGGTCAGCTGCGTGTGAAAATGCTTTATCGCCTTCCAGGTGGCGGTATTCGGATGCGCAGCTTCAACCGTGAGGAGCATGGCGATGAGGAGTACACAGCCCAAGAGATGCTAGACCAAGAGATAACCATTCTGGGCAAGGTCTTCTGGTCATCTGTGCTCTGGTAGCTTCAGCAGTAGTGCTCTTTTTTTTAGATTGCATACTAGTGGCAGCGTAGAATCATGGTTTCCAAAACGAAACGGATTTTTCCTCATGCTAGTCGTCCGCGCCCTTGCCCTACTTCTTGCGCTCTCCGCTCTAGGCGGATGTGCATTCGGTCAAAAAATTGACTACCGAGAATCAAGCCCTTACATATTCGCCAAATCGGATGCTTCCGTTGAGATATCGGTTATCGATGAACGACCATATATCCTGAGCGCAAGCAAGAGTCCAACCTTCGTAGGCAGGATCAGAGGTCTCTACTACAACCCTTTCAACGTCAACACGGTGTCCGGGAAGCCTCTGTCATCTGACATTCAAGAAGCCCTTCGCAGAGCCTTTGATCGAGCGTCTATTCGCAGCTCGGATGCATACTCTCCATCCAGATCTGCCCCCGGCCAGAGGCTTCTGGTGTTGAAGGTCCGGGAGTGGAAAATGGACGCCTATATGAAGGTCAGATTCGATTACGATATTTCAGGTTTGGTAATCGACGAGAACGGCCGAGAAGTCGCGACCAAGAGCGCCAAGAGCAGCGGGCCAGTGGCTGATTTGATATCAGCCGGATCCGATGCTTTGAGCACTGTAGTCAATTCTGAAGAGATTATCGGTGCGCTTTCCCCTTCATCACCCGCTAAGCCATCCGCTACCCCCGCCCCGAAAGCCCCTGCAAACCAGGCTTATGATCAGTGCATGCGCAGGGTCGGGAAAATATCTGACCCGACGCTTCGCGCCTCATCTATGAGCATGTGCGACGACATTGACTAAAGCCGATACGCTCTTCAAGCCCGCCGCCGAGCGGGCTTTTTCGTGCCTGAAGAAAAGGGCCAGCATCGAAGGGTAGCCAGGCACTGGCTATCTATAAACATTTTGTGTTGACTTGTTTATAAACGTATTGTTTACTGAGCTTATTGGGTCGCTGAAGCGATCCAACAGGGTCCCCACCCTGAGCTCTTTAAAAACCAGATGAACGCCGAGCTGGCCGATGCATAGCCAGCGGACGTACCGCGCAACGGTACGCAGCGATTCGACCTCATGTCGGCGCTGGGCACAGGAGACCTCATTCGGAGGGCGTAGCTGGAGAGGCTGCGTAGTAGCGAGTAAGCGTTTGGCCTTGGGACCATGATCCCGTGTCGCGCTGGAAGCTACTGACGTGAAAGCGACCGTTGGCCTGTGCAAGTAGAAGAGATTACCGGCCCTCCGAGGGTGGGCCGGATGCTCTCCAGGTGGCCCTACTCCAGGACCACGCGGAGAGCAAAGAGATAGCAATCATCGGCGCTTACCAAGGCTGGGGGCGCCTCCTCTTACGAAGTGCACTTTCGCGAAAGGGGTTGAGCGATCTGGGCCGGTTTGAAGATAGGTCTCATCCAAATCTTTGGCGCATGCCTTGCACATGCTTGGTGGGTTATCCCACTTTGAATGGATAGCGAACTTCGAGCTGCAGCGCCAACAAACCCGTTCTATCCAATGTCCATCCGCAGGGCTAGCCGACAACGACGCGCGATTCTGTGCGCTGTTCGGCTTCTTTCCGCTCTTTTTGGATTTCTTGATGGCTGCGTTGGCCGCCTTACGATTCAGCTTCTTTTTGCTGCTGTCTTTGGCTATCTCGCGAAGCTCCAAGATCCTGTTCAGCAGCTTGAATTCGTTCCTGAGTTCCACCGTCAGATGATCCTCATCCGATGGAGGTTTTGGGTGTTTCGACTCTTTCAGCTCCATGGCATTCGCCTCCTGATCGCATCGCCCGAGATTACCAGCAGCAAATTGCCACCACCATCCCCGCAGGGCTCTGGTGCGATCAGGTGTGCCGCAATAGAGCGGCATCCAAGCGGCGCGCATGCCTCGACAGATGCAGGAAGCGCGATACCGGGTGAGCGACCGGGGCCTGAGAGACCACGTATTCACTGAAGCACCTGGGCGACCGGGTGCTTTGGGAATTCACTGGAGGAACACAAAATGGGCTTGGACGTTTCTGCATTCAGCAAACTGGTCGAGGCGCCTGACGCCGAGCGTGACAAGGACGGCGACCTGGTCGACTACGACAACTACCGCGACTTCTACTTCAACAAAGACTTCCCCGGTCGCGCCGAGGGCCTGAAAGAGGGCATGACCTACAAGCTTGGCGAGGAAGGATCAGGCTTGAGCACCGGCTACGGTCGTTACAGCGCCTGGCGCGATGAGCTGGCGAAGCTTGCCGGCTACACGCCGGATGCCACCCCAAGCGACGAATACGAAAAGCGCTTCCCCTACTTCGGTGGTGCCAACAAGGCAGGTGAAGGCCCGTTCTACGAGCAGATCCTGTTCTCGGACTGCGACGGCACTATCGGTCCGGTAGTCAGCGCGAAGCTGGCCAAGGACTACGCCGACTTTGCAGACAAGGCCGAGGCCGTTGGCGGCTACTTCTGGGGAAAGTACCAAGAATGGAAGGTTGCCTTCGAAGTCGCCGCTGACGGCGGAGCCGTAGTTTTCCACTGAGCAGACGATTCCCCGGTGCGCCTCAAGCGGGGCGCATCAGGGGGAATCCACTGGAGAACATCGCATGCAGATCAACCAGCAGAAAACGGTTCAGGTCGACGTGACCGAGCTTCGCCTTCACATCAAGGTGCGCGACGGATTTGCCGCTGGCATCCATGACGCCCAGGGCGACGAGGTGGGCAACTACGAAGGCTATGTGCCCGACTTCTTCCCGGGCAACCACTACGGCGACTACCTGATCTTGAACATCGACCTCGAGACCGGGCAGATCAAGAATTGGAAGAAACCCGGCGCCGCTGACATCGAGAGAATGCTGACGGCTGACGAGGACGACTGAACAACCGGCGCCACGTCCGCCTGACGTTAACTGCCCGATGCCCTGCTCCCCATCGCAGGCTGCATCGGGGTGTGATCTGAGTACCGTCTCCCAGCGCGCGAGCAATGGGCGGCAAACGTCATGCAGATCACACCCCGATGCAGGCACATCGTAAAGCGCATCACAGCGAACCTTATGAATCCTAAGGCGCACCCAGCTGAACATTAGCAGCATCACCTTCCCTTCACATCCGACCGCATTGGCAGGCGCCAGGCTGGCTTTTCACGCCCAGTTTGGTCACTGCGCCTGGCGCCTGACCAATGCGGTTCCTGAGGATACTCATGCAAACGATCACCTGCGGCTCATGGACAGGCCGTCTCGGCAAGATGCTGGCACCACGTGAGCTTGAAGCACTGCTCTGGGTTGCCCAGGGCCTGACCACCAAAGAGATCGCACGGCAGATGGCTGTCACGCCCGGAACCGTGGCCAACCGTATCGAGGCTGCGCTGTTCAAGCTGGAGGCCGGTCGCCGCATTGAGGCGGTTACCAAGGCCATGCGTCAGCAGATCATCAGCCCTCTCTGCATCGTGCTGGCCAGCCTAATCGCCATGCACTCGACCTTCAACGACAACGATCCGATGCGCCGCGACCGCCGTGCACCGGAGCGCCGCACCGCTCAAGTTCGAATCCTTCGCCGGGCTGAAAGCCTGGAACTTCACGCCTGAAACAAGGAGCCCCACCATGAACGCATCCATCCGCAACAGCCGTAAGCAGTACGAGCAGGTCCAGCAGGAAGCATTGGCCGCATCCGCACGCTTCCGCAGCAACTCCCGCTTCTACGTCCAACCTGCAAGCGGTAACAGCTGGGCAGTGGTCGGCGCCACCGACAACCGCTTGTATGGCCAGCGCCGGCGCTACTTCGACGCGGTGACCTACGCCGAGAGCCTCGAGCGCGCAGTCAACGCCAAGTCGGTACCGGTCGTTACTGTCACCCCGCCTGATGGCGTGCGCACCCGCTGGGCTGCGCTGTGGGCATTGGTGTTGATCATCATGGGTGGAGCGTTCTCGTCATGAGCCGCGGAGTAAACAAAGTCATCCTGGTCGGCACGCTCGGCCAAGACCCCGAAGTCCGCTATCTGCCCAACGGCAACGCCGTGACCAACCTCAGCATGGCCACCAGCGAGCAGTGGACGGACAAGCAATCAGGCCAGAGGGTCGAACGCACCGAATGGCACCGTGTCGTGCTGTTCGGGAAGGTGGCGGAGATCGCCGGGGAGTACGCCCGTAAGGGCTCCCAGCTTTACATCGAGGGCAAGCTGCAAACCCGCGAGTGGGAAAAGGACGGCATAAAACGCTACACGACCGAGGTGCACGTCGACATGCGCGGCACCATGCAGCTGCTCGGTGGCAGACCGCATGGCCAGCAGTCTGGTCAGGCACCCGATCGGCATCCGCCACAGCAGCGCCCGGCGCGTCAGCAGCAGAACCAGCAGTCCGCGCCACCGGACAATGACAGCTTCGACGATGATATACCGTTTGCGCCTCTCCACTACCTGGCTGGTGCGTAGCCATGATCGCAACCATGTCCCAGGCCGTGGCAGCCGTGAAGTACGCGGCCGCCATGGCCAGGTCTACTGGCAAGCCCTGGGGAGTTTACCGAGGCAACAAGCGGCTTTTGCTTGTGATGCCTGCGGAATCGACAAACAAAACACCAATCGAGACCTGCAACCCTTGAGGCCTATTCGAAAGTTAACCCAGCATCGCCGGCGACAGCGGCACCTGAACCTGCCGCCAAGCGGGCTTACCGAAGATCGAGGAGTTGCAGCGCATGAGAATCGACCTTCCAGGCCAGTTCGACCTGCCGATACAGGTTGCCCACCAGTCACCACCAGCACCTGAAGGAAGCCGAGAAGATCTGGCCCTTCGAATCGCCAGAGCCTTGGTCAAGTACGAAGCCCGTCCCTCTTCTGCCCTCTGGATAGAAATTCAGGCCTGTGCCAAGGCCATCCTGAAGTAACGACCACCGAACGATCAATTAACCGCCACCAGTCATGGAGGGCGGCTCACATCCTGGAGAAAGTCATGACCCAATCTGCACTGCAATCCATCGCCGCCGCCGAGCTCCCAGAGCGGGGGCAGCCACTGGCGGGCGGCATCTTCGTCACCCGCTACTGGCTGAATGGCCAAGAACGCGCCCTGGTGCTGCTGCCGGACGAACTGAGCGGCAAGTGGGGCGAGTACGGCGTGGAGATCAAAGGAGCCAGCAGCTACAGCGACGGCGAGGCCAATACACGCGACATGGCCGAGGCCGGCAGCGAGATCGCCGTGAAGGCACTGGAACTGGGCGCGTTCATCCCATCCTGCTTGGAAGGTCAACTGGTAATGGCAGCCAAGGCTGATGGCCTGGTGACCTTGCGCGAGGATCGATTCCACTGGCTGAGCTCGCAGTTCTCCGCCGACTACGCCTACTACGTGGACTTTGAGGATGGCTGGCTCATCGGCTACGGCAAGGACGTCGAGCGTCTCGTCCGCCCCGTCCGCAGCCTCATCCTTCAGTAATTCACCCATTCATTCCTTTCTTTGCAGGCGATTCCGGGTTCGTCAGGACGGCGATCAGACCAGAAGCGCGCCGGGAAGCGCCGGCCGCCTGCACCTAATTCCATCAGGAGCACCCCATGGAGCAAGTCAGCATCAGCATCGACGCCGGCGTGGCGTCCCGGATCATCCAACGCGAGTTCGACCGCCTGCTGAACTATGCAGCACAAGATGCAGCGCCTTCCGGCGTTCCGGCTTTGGGCTCGTATTGGCCAGGGCAAGGCGGCTACAACGCCGGCCTGGTTCGCGGCGAGGATGGCGGCCCCGACTACTACCTGATCGTGCCAACCCTGTCCGAGCAATTGCGCGCTGAGTGGGGTGGTCGCGGTGAGGAATGCGAAGGCGCCTCCAGCATGAGCGACGGTCTTGCCAATACCCGGGCCCTGCTAGCCGACAGCAATGAACACCCGGCCGCCAAGCTGGCCAGCGAGTTCACTGCTGACGAGCACAATGACTTCTACCTTCCTGCTCGGCGCGAACTTCAGGTGGCCGAGGCCAACGTGCCAGAACTGTTCGAAAAGGCCTACCACTGGTCGTCTTCGCAGTTCTCCGCCTACTTCGCCTACATCATGGGCTTTGAGGTTGGCTGGCTCTACTACGACGGCAAGATCAACGAGCGTCTCGTCCGCCCCGTCCGCAGATTTATTCCGTAATTCAATTCTTCATTCATGGGCGCCCTGGCGCCCTCGCTTTTAGGAGGCCAGGATGGCCCTGCACACAGAGCTTGAGATCCACAAGGTGGCCGAGGAACTACTCGGCCTTTCGCTCGACCTGGTTCGAAACATCCCGCGTGACCTCAAGCAGGTCGTCGGCTCGAAAATCAGGGACGAATGCCTGCAAGCTCTGGTGCTGATAGGCCGCGCCAACATGGCGCGGGACAAGCTCCCGCACCTGAACCTCCTGCTGGAAAGCGTCTGGATGCTGAACTACCTGCTGCGCGCCCTCACCAATAAGGGGCTCATCAGCAAAGGGCAGCATGCCAAGGCCATGAAACTCACGGCCTCCGTGGGCCGCCAGGCAAACGCCTGGAAGAAATCCGCAACCGCGTCCGTTGCTTGAGGGTTAAGGCCCTCCTGCCTGCACGCTGAATCTGGTCGTGCCGCTGATCTGTGATCACCGCCATGCGCACCACGGATACCGCCAGCGGGGCTGGTAGGTCCGGCGCAGTCGTCAAGCTGAGAAATCGTCCTGGCGACGTAGATAGCACGATAGGTCGCAGTTCTCCGCCAACAACGCCTACAACATGGACTTTGAGGATGGCTGGCTCAACAACAACGACAAGAACAACGAGCGTCTCGTCCGCCCCGTCCGCAGATTCACCCGTTGCGAGCTTTACCTTCGAGGAATTGGCCCAGGCCTACTACGATTGCCGGCGGCACAAGCGGAACACTGCGAGCGCCCGACGCTTCGAAGTGGACATGGAAGCAAATCTCCTCGACCTATTCGACGAGCTCCAGGCCGGAACCTACCGACCTGGCCGCTCAATCTGCTTTGTGGTCACCAGGCCAAAGGCCCGCGAGGTCTGGGCCGCCGACTTCCGCGACCGCATCGTGCATCACCTTTTGTACAACCGCATCGGCCCCGCTATCGAGCGCAGCTTCATAGCGGACAGCTGCGCCTGTATCCCAGGGCGCGGCACGCTGTACGCCGGTAAACGCATGGAGGCGAAGATCCGCAGCCAGACCCACAACTGGTCACGGCCTGGCTTCTACCTCAAGTGTGACCTGGCCAACTTCTTCGTGTCGATCGATAAGCGCGTGCTGGGCAGGCAGCTTGCCAGCCGCATCCAAGACCCATGGTTCAGAAATCTGGCCCTGCAGGTGCTCATGCACGACCCGCGTGAGAGCTACGTCGAGCGGAGCGCGGCGCACCTGTTTAACCGGGTACCGCAGCACAAGCGCCTCACCGCGCAGCCGGCTTACCTTGGCCTGCCCATCGGCAACCTCTCGTCGCAGTTCTTCGCCAACGTCTACCTCGACGCCCTGGACAAGTTCTGCAAGCACACCCTCAAGGCCAGGCATTACATCCGATACGTCGACGACTTCGTGCTACTGCATGAGTCGCCCCAGCAGCTGAACGATTGGCTTCGGCAGATCGAAGACTTCCTGCCCAGCCTGGGCGTCAGGCTCAACCCGTCGAAGACCATCCTTCAGCCGATTGATCGCGGCCTGGACTTCGTCGGGCATGTGATCAAGCCTTGGAGGCGCACCACTCGCAAGAAGTCGGTCGCCCAGGCCATAAAGGGCACCGCTGCAGCGCCCGCAGAGAACCTACGCGAGACGGCAAACAGCTATTTCGGCCTGCTTGGTCAAGCCAGTCATAGCCAGAAAGACCGTGCGGCACTGGCCAATCTAGTGCTCAGGCGCGGGCATGTGGTCAATGGCGCACTGACGCAGACCTATCCGAAACGATAAATCAACACTTCTGCCGCATCCGGCCACGGAGGGCGGCGCATGCATGGAGAAAGCCATGAGCTACTTCTACAAGACCGAATCGCCGAAAGTCCTGGCCGCCGTGCGCGCCTGGGACGAGAAGAAAGCGGCCTGGAACGCCCAGCGCGAGAAGCTTGGCCAAGCATTCGGCGCCGATGCCTCACCAATGTACAGCGGATCCCGAAACTACGTGGGAGGCATCAAGCTCAGCGCCAGCCGCGACCTGGACGTGCACTGGTGCCGCCCTGATGAATACGGCTACCGCTCGTTGCGCCTGGCGGCCAAGCACGCCAAGGGTACTGACAAAGAGGTCCGTGCAGCCGAGAAGGCCGAGCACCAGCGCCTGGAAGAACTTTGGAAGGCACATTGCCCGGACGCTATCGACCGGGACGAAATGTGGGAAGCCATCGGCGTCGAGCGCGGCGGCATCTGGCTCAGTGGCGGGGTGTGCTTCAGCTACGGCGATACCGTGTACCTGAACCTGGGCAGCAAGGCGGCTGACGGCGATGTCGACGGACTGGTTGAGATCGTCAGCAGCGAGTACGAGGACGCCCGCCAGCGAGTGCTCAGCGCGCGCAAAGCCGCCTGATCGAGGAGTGGAACATGAGCAACCACAACCACAACTGCGACTACGTCCGCCGCCACTACGATGTGCCGGCTGAGATCGGGCGCCGGGTGATAGCCAACGGCGAGCCAGGCGTAATAATGGCCGACCGTGGCCACTACATCGGCGTCATCCTCGACAGCGACCCGAAGAAGCGCCTCCGCAACTACCACCCCACCTGGGAAATGCAGTACGGCGAGATGGCCGAGAAGCTGCCGCTTAAGCGCTACCAGGTGCTGGTCGCTGGCTGGGACTGGTGGGACATCACCAACCGCACCATAGTAGATGTTTTCGCCAGCACGCCCTCGCAGGCCAAGTACAAGGCCTATGAGCGCTGCGAGTATCACGACATCGAATGCATGTTCGGCTTCAAGGTTCGCCGGGCCTGACCCCACTCAGACCGCCAGCCTCAGCCCTTACGGTATGTCTCAGGCGACCAGGCACTGATGAAGACGATGACCCCGAGGATCAGAAGGTAAAGCCAGGGCTGGCTTGGGTATGAGAAAGCCCATACCTGGGCACTCACAAAAGCGGCGCCACCCACAACAAGGCGCTGCCGGCGGGTTAACTTCTGCCTAAACGCTATCAGCTTTGTCTTCCATGCCATTACCACTCTCCTTGTTTGGTAAACGTCGAAGCATATCACTCGGCGCTGCCCTCCAGCGCCTTCCCCTATTCAACGATAACGCCTCCCCGGCGAGAGGAGGCGTTCAATGTGCACCTTCAGCGTATAAGGGCTCTCAACTGATCGAGCTCTCTCACCGCCTCCGCTTTATATTCTGCACTTTGGGGCCCGCTGCTTCCCATGATCGATCGTTCAGCTCGATCAAGCGCCCACTCTGGGAGTGTTCCATGTCGTTTCTTGCCTTCTTCCAGAAGGGCTACGACCAAGTGCTGTAGAGCCTCAACTTTCGCATTCAGTGTCATCTTTCAGTCCTCTCCGGCTCCATGCCGGGCTAATTACCTTGATTCTTTTCGACTATTTACGCCACCCCGGCGAGGATCGCCCATGCCTGAATTTCAGAAAAAAAGTACCTTGGATTTCAAAACTCAGTACAGACTCGGATTTTTCCCTCAGGATGACGAGTTAGTGGTTGACTTTTTCTGCGGGGGCGGCGGCGCCGGTACCGGGCTGGAGATGGGTCTGGGCCGACCAGTGACGGTCGCCAAGAACCACAGCCCCGCGGCCATCAGCATGCATACCGCCAACCACCCGGCGGCCCGCCACTTCACCACCGACGTGTTCGAGGGTGACCCTGACGAAGAATGCCAGGGCCGGGCCGTGGGCTGGTTCCACATGAGCCCCGACTGCACACACCACAGCCAGGCCGCCGGCGGACAGCCGCGCAAGCGCGAGATCCGCAACCTGTCGTGGATCGGCCTCAAGTGGGGCGGCAAGAAGAAGCCCCGGGTGATCAGCCTTGAGAACGTGAAGCAGATCCTGCAGTGGGGGCCGCTGATCGCCAAGCGCGACAAGGCTACCGGCCGGGTGATGAAGCTGGACGGCACCGTGGCCACAGCTGGCGAGCGCGTGCCAGTGCAGCAGCAGTTCCTGGTACCCGATCCGAAACGCCGCGGCATCACCTGGCGCCGGTTCGTGCATCTGCTCGAAGGCATGGGCTACCAGGTGGAATGGCGGATCATCAAGGCCTGCGACTTTGGGGCGCCAACCAGCAGGGAGCGCCTGTTCATGATTGCTCGCTGCGATGGCCAGCCCATCGTGTGGCCAGAGCCGACCCATGCCAAGAACCCCGCCAAGGGGCAGCAGAAGTGGCGCACCGCCGCCGACTGCATCGACTGGAGCGTGCCGAGCAAGAGCATTTTCGGCCGCAAGAAAGAGCTGGCAGCCGCAACGCTGCGCCGGGTGGCCAAGGGCATGAAGAAGTTCGTGCTGGACAACCCGCAGCCATTCATCGTCCCGATCGCTAACTGGTCGGGCGAGCTGGCCCAGTCTGCCGACGAGCCGCTGCGCACTGTGACCTCATGGCCGCGCGGTGGCTCCTTTGCCATGGCCAGCCCTACCCTGGTGCAGACCGGATATGGCGAGCGCGCCGGTCAGCAGCCCCGCGTGCCTGGTCTGGATCAGCCGCTTGGCACCGTCGTGGCAGGCGGCGTGAAGCATGCGCTGTCGAGCGCGGTGATCCTGCCGGCCACGCATCAGGGCGCCGACCGAGTGAACGACCCCAGCGAGCCGCTGCCCACAGTCACAGCCGCCAACCGAGGCGAGCTGATGATGGCAAGCCCGATAATGGTCGGGGCCGGCGGGCCGGTGTATGCAGGCCGTCCTGTAAGTGCTGCCCAGCCCATGGGTACCTTGATGACCCGCAGCCATCGCGCACTGGTGACGGCCTTTATTGAGCAGGCAAACGGCGGGTTCAACATGACGCCAGGCCGCAGCATGGATGACCCCATGAGCACGGTCACAAACACCGGCAGCCAGCAGCGCATGGTGACGGCCAACCTGGCCACGCTGCGTCGTAATTGCGTGGGCCGCGCAGTGGATGAGCCAGTTCCAACCATGACTGCCGGCGCCGAGCACCACGCCCTGGTCGAGTACAAGCTGTCTGCAGAGCATGAAGAGGGCGCCCTGCGCGTCGCCGCTTTCCTCATCAGCTACTACGGCGCCGAGAACATCAGCGGCTGCGACTCACCGGCACCTACAGTAACCACCAAGGATCGCCTGGGCCTGGTCACCGTGTACTTCAAAGGCACCCCGTACGTGATCGTCGACATCTGCCTGCGCATGCTGCAGCCGCACGAGCTCTACCGCGCCCAGGGCTTTCCCTCCAGCTACATCATCGACAAGGGCGCCGACGGCAAGCCGTTCACCAAGACCGAGCAGGTGCACATGTGCGGCAACAGCGTCAGCCCGCCGCCTATGGCGGCCCTTGCCCGGGCAAACGATCCATGGCGCGCTGCCACATCAATAGCCGCCTAAAAAATAGACCCGACGAACGGCAGTCTGAGACAGCCAGAATAGGGGGCATCCGCTTCCCACTATCAATGCATGTGAGTCATTACCTGATTCCATGACCCAATAGAGGAATAGCTATGCCTAGCAAAATCTGTAAACGCTGCAAGGAGTACCACGAGCAGGAAATCAATAGCTCACTTGGCGCAGGGTTCCTCCTTGCCGTCATCCTTGCAACCATCGCCCACTACTACGGCTTCTGGCACTTCGCGTAACCCTCCAACACAGGGGTAGCCGTACGGCTACCCCATCTTGAATGGACAGACGATCCCATGCCCACAGAAAACCGATCCAGCAACACAGAGATGGCCGCTCAACTGAGCCCGTGTCCGCACTGCGGTCAGCAAGATGCCTTCGTTGAGCAGCTCGACAGCGATGCCTCAGTCGTCATCTGCCAGGGCCGAATTGACGAGCACTCAGCCTGCCTTGCTCGCGGCCCAGTCGGAGTTCAGCAGCACGCATGCGAAGACCAGCCGGGCCATGACCAGGCAGTGAAAGAGTGGAACAAGCGCGCAGCAGCTGTGCACCAGCCCGACCCTATAGCCTGGATGGTTGGCACTGCCTTCTGGTGGACCAAAGAAGAGGCAGAGAGGGATGCGGCGGAGACGGGGCTGCCGATTGTTGGTCTGGGACCGATGGCAGCAGCCGCGCCAGCCGAGTCGCAGCAGGGCGAGCCGTTGGCGTTGCCTAAGCGCAAGATGCATCACCTAGATCCCTCATTCCTTTCTGAGAGTGACAAAGGCTGGAACGCCTGCCTCGACGAAATCACCAAGCTGGGGCCGCTCTTCACCCACGCCGACCCTGCCGAGGTTGAGCGGCTGCGCGAGCGCGGGGACGTAAACGCTGATCGAGCAAATAAGGCTGTGGCAGAGGGGAATACCCTGCGCGCCCAGCTGGCCGAGGCGCATGCGCTGCTGCGTGAGTGCCAGCCATGCCTGGAGAAAGCGGGATACGGAACCTGGCAAATCGATGAAATGCTATCCGCCAGCGCAGAGCCGAGCGCGCCGGTTGTTCAGATCCCCGAAGGCTACTGCGTCATGCCACGACAACTTACCGCCGAGAACGGCGCCAAGGCCATGCTGCTCGGTGAGTTCAAGCTGGAGGTTACCCGCGAATGCCCCGAGTGTGCGGAGCTCGAGGAGCCAGCCGAAGGATGCGAGATCTGCGATGGCGAGGGTGAGTACGGCCAGCGCCACGTGATCCCCTGGGACAAGATCAAGTTCATCTACAGCGAAGCCGTGAAGGGCCTTGCGCTCAAGCAGTAACCCCACCCCGCTGTAACCCCTCTCCCCTCTATTCACTGCCGCGATATGGCGGCAAAGGAATCGTCATGCCTGAAGAAACCAAGCTGATCCAGCCTGTACCGGTTGTGCGCGATGAAAATGGCTTTTGGACCGACCCGGCCTGGCCTTCCTCCGACGATGAATTAATACCGTACTCCTGGTTCGATGAGCGCGGGCTGGAGATCAAGCAGGTAGATTTCGAGTACGACGCATCTGAGACCCTGCAAGCAGCCTGGTACCACGACGGCAACGCAGACTGCACCACTTGGAATCCGAGCCAGCCGGCCGGCGATGGCTGGTTCATCTTCTCCATCCATGACACAGAGGACGGCCCGATCTGCGTTTGGGTTCGCCACAAGGTGGGTGCATGACCCGTCTTGCCATCTGCCTCCTGCTGCTAGCCACCGGCGCCAACGCGGCCCCCAAGCCACACGAGAACGTCATCGACGTGCAGCACGACAGCCAGCGCGGCGTGACCTGCTACCTGCTGAATGGGGTCGGCATCAGCTGCATCCCCGACAGCCAGCTGCAGGCCGGCAACGAGCGCCAGCTCTCCCCGCACGAAACCCAACCCGAACCTACACCCGCTCTGGCGCCTGGGCGCTGGATTGATGAGAGGTATGAGCTGTGACTGAACACATTGAAGCTGCAGCATGCGGCTATTCGGTGGGCGACTGGGAGTGCCGACCAGGCGGCTACCTGTTCTATGCCGGGGACGGCGAAGGCTACGACCCAGAGGATTGCACATACCTGTGCCCACACTGCCGCACCCAGGACTATCTTGAGTCGGCCAAGGAGGAAGCCGAATCAGTCTCCAGCTACGGCGGCACCGGCGGAAGCGGGACGGGCCTGACCATTTGGATGGCGGCCGAGCGACAGGCTCTGGAGGCAAACCGCGCTGCTTCTCTCAAAGCCCTGGCCAGTCTTGGTCCTGTGCGGGCCCTAGATGATGAAGAAGTCGTGCTTTGCAACACGCAGCAGGTGGTGTCATGACCGACCTGATCGAAGTGAAGAAGTGCACCTGCCCTTCCGGCGATGGTTCGCTGCGCTGGCCATGTCCTGTTCATCCGCCGGGCCGCACTGATGATGCAGTGGGTGCGGGCGAGATGCTCGAGCGCTTCACCCTGCATGAGTTGGAGGCCGTGCTGAAAGGCGCCAAGCCCTGTGACCTGCGCCCAAGGGAAACGACTGCCCAGTACCTGTATCGCGGCATTCAGCGGCTGGTCAAGGAGCGGGACAGGCTTCGCGAAGATCGCGACGGGCTGCTCGAAAATGGAGCGCACCTCCTATGATCCCGCGCAAAGGCTACCTTCGCCGGAAGCTGGAGGCGACTCTACTGCGCTTTGCCGCCGGCATCCTCATGCACCGCAACTGCGCCAGGTCGCTCGTTGTCAGCCGGCGCGACAACGACGACATGTGGCACATGGCCGAAAGGCTCGAATCCATCGCTGACCGCATTTCGAGCGGTTACCCAAACGCCTGACCCCTTACCCCTACTACTCAAGCCCGCCGACATGCGCGGGCGAGGAGCAACCATGTCTGATTTTCAGACCACGACCGAACCCGTGGCCAGGAAGCGCCACGCCTGCTGCGAATGCCGCGGGCATATCGAGCCTGGGAAAAGATACCAACTGGTGGCTGGCTGCTGGGAAGGTTCGATGGAGAGTTTCAAAACCTGCCTTCCATGCGCGCAAGCCCGCGACTGGGCAACTGCCCAGCCTGAATGGGTGGGTGACGGGGAGCACCTCTATTACTTCGGCATGCTGGAAGAGGACTTGGCCAACCTGGCTCCGGAGATTTCACCAGGTTACGGCCGCCGTTTCCGAGCCTATCGGCTGCAGGTGCAGATCTGCCGCCGCCGTGACGCTGCGCACTCACAGAAAGCAGCCTGACCACCAACCTGCCGCCGCCGGCGGCGTGGAGACCAACATGTGCAAAGTCACCCTCGACGAATGGGCGCACGATCACTTCAGAACGCCGCCCAGCAGCAACACTCTTCGCCGTTGGGCCCGTGAGGGCCTGATCACCCCGGCCCCGGTAAAGCACGGTCGCAGCTACTATGTTGAGGCCGATGCCTGCTACCGGGAGCCAGAGCCGCTGCCCCGCGTTCCAGTGGGCAGTTCCCTTGTTAATCGAATTGCGAGTGCACGATATGGCGCCCAGGCCGCGTAATCCTGGATCAAAGGACCTACCGCCCAACCTCTACAGAAAGACCGACAAGCGTAACGGGGTCACCTACTATACGTATCGCGACCCCGTGAGCAATCGGATGTTTGGCCTGGGCAGCGACAAGGCAAAAGCGATCGCTGAGGCGGTCTCCGCCAACATGGCCCTGCAGGTCGCACCGCCTACCTTGTCAGCGCGCTTAGCGCCCGAATCGAGCGCGCCTGATCGGAAACTCAGCGAGTGGATCGTCGAGTACTTGGCAGACCTGAAGGAACGGGAGCTTTCAGAATCGAGCATGCGCAACCTTCGGATGCGACTGAACCGGGTCGAGAAAGCATTCGGAGAGCGCGGTATCCGCACGCTGACGACCATGGACATCGCGGATTACCTATCGACCTACGTTAAAGAGGGTAAAGCCCAGATGGCCAGGGCTATGCGCTCCCTACTGCGCGACCTGTTCATGGGGGCCATGGCCAGGGGCTGGGTCGAAGCCAACCCAGTCGAAGCTACCAAAGCCGCACGAGTTAAGATCAAGCGCCAGCGCCTAACGCTAGAGCTGTGGAAAGCGATATATGAGGAGGCTGCACAGCCATGGCTCAAGCGCGCCATGGAACTCGCTCTTATAACCGGTCAGCGCCGTGAGGACATTGCTTCATTCGTTTTCAGGGATGAGGTGGACGGATTCCTGCAGGTCGTCCAATCGAAGACGGGGGCCAGGCTAAGGATCAGCACCAGCGTAACACTGGAATGCATCAGCCTGAGCCTGGGTGAAGTGATACGGCGTTGCCGGGATCGAGTGCTGTCGAAGCACCTGGTGCACCACCACCGGACAATCAGCCGCGCAAAGGCGGGATCTCCCATCATGCTCGACACAATCAGCAAAGAGTTCGCGGCGGCGCGTGACAGAGCCGCTGCGAAGCTTGGGCTCGACATGGGCGCCAGCCCGCCAACCTTTCACGAACAGCGATCATTGGCTGCTCGGCTGCATGAGGAAGAGGGTCGAGACGCACAGCGACTGCTGGGTCACCGTTCGGCCAAGATGACCGACCTATACCGCGACAGCCGTGGCGCTGAGTGGATCGATGTCGCATAATCCTGCGACTAATTTTTGGGAGATATTGGGGAGGTTTTGGGGATAAATCCCACCCCCTTTAAATTCAATGACTTACACTCTTTACGGCATCAAAGCCTGCGACACCATGAAAAAAGCACGAACCTGGCTCGACGACCAGGGCATCGTCTACGAATTCCATGACTACAAGACCCAAGGTATCGACCGTGACAGCCTGAACCGCTGGTGTGGCGAACACGGCTGGGAAGTCATCCTCAACCGTGCCGGCACCACCTTTCGCAAGCTGGATGACGCCAGCAAGGCAGACCTCGACCAGGCCAAGGCCGTCGAGTTGATGCTGGCCCAGCCGTCGATGGTCAAACGCCCGGTGCTGGACCTTGGCGCGCGTACGCTGGTGGGCTTCAAGCCCGACCTTTACGCAGCGGCCCTGGCCTGACCACCCCCTATTTCGCACGAGGTAATTCCATGTCCAATACTCTGTTCAGCCTGGCCTTCGGTGTCGGCTCCCAGAACCGCCAGGGCGCCTGGCTGGAAGTGTTCTACGCACAACCCCTGCTCAACCCGAGCGCTGAACTGGTCGCAGCTATCGCCCCGGTACTGGGCTATGAAGGCGGCAACCAGGCGATCGCCTTCAGCAATGCCCAGGCCGCACAACTGGCCGAAGCCGTACGGGGCGTGGACGCAGCCCAAGCGGCACTGCTGACCCGCCTGGCCGAGAGCCACAAGCCGCTGGTCGCCACGCTGCTGGCCGAAGACGCCGCCCTGGCCTCCACGCCTGAGGCATACCTCAAGCTGCACCTGCTGTCGCACCGCCTGGTCAAACCCCACGGCGTGAGCCTGGCGGGTATCTTCCCACTGCTGCCGAACGTGGCTTGGACCAACCTGGGCGCAGTCGACCTGGCCGAGCTGGCCGAGCTGCAACTGGAGGCGCGCCTGAAGGGTGAGCTGCTGGAAGTGTTTTCGGTAGACAAGTTCCCGAAAATGACCGACTACGTGGTACCTGCCGGCGTGCGCATCGCCGACACCGCCCGAGTGCGCCTGGGCGCCTACATCGGTGAAGGCACCACCATCATGCACGAAGGTTTCGTCAACTTTAACGCGGGCACCGAAGGCCCGGGCATGATCGAAGGCCGCGTCTCGGCGGGGGTGTTCGTTGGCAAGGGCTCAGACCTGGGCGGCGGTTGCTCGACCATGGGCACGCTGTCGGGTGGCGGCAACATCGTCATCAAGGTAGGCGAAGGCTGCCTGATCGGCGCCAACGCGGGTATCGGCATTCCGCTCGGCGACCGCAACACCGTCGAAGCCGGCCTCTACATCACCGCAGGTACCAAGGTGAACCTGCTGGACGAGAACAACGAGCTGGTCAAAGTGGTCAAGGCCCGCGACCTGGCCGGGCAGACCGACCTCCTGTTCCGTCGCAACTCGCTCAACGGTGCAGTGGAATGCAAGACCCACAAGTCGGCCATCGAGCTGAACGAGGCGCTGCACGCGCACAACTGAAAACCTGACAAGGTTTGAAGTGTTAAGATCGGGTCTGGTGCACATGCGCCAGACCCGATTTTCATTCCAGGCCCCGCGAACATGCTCCAGCCCTCCCCCTGGCGTGCCGATTTCCCCGCCATCGCCGCTCTGCAACGCCAGCACCAGACTTACCTGGACAGCGCCGCAACCGCCCAAAAGCCCCAGGCGCTACTCGATGCCCTGGCCCACTATTACGGCAACGGTGCGGCCAATGTGCACCGGGCCCAGCACCTGCCCGGTGCCTTGGCAACCCAGGCGTTCGAGACCAGCCGCAACAAGGTGGCGGCCTGGCTCAATGCCGAGCAGGCCAGCCAGATTGTGTTCACGCACGGTGCGACATCAGCGCTCAACCTGCTGGCATATGGCCTGGCGCATCGCCTTGAGGCGGGCGAAGAAATCGCCATCAGTGCCCTTGAACATCATGCCAACCTGCTGCCCTGGCAGCAGTTGGCCCAACGCCGCAACCTGCGCCTGGTGGTACTGCCGGTGGATGCGAGTGGTCATATCGACCTGGAGCAGGCACTGCAACTGATCGGCCCGCGCACCCGTGTGCTGGCTGTCAGCCAGTTGTCCAACGTGCTGGGCACCTGGCAGCCGCTGTCAGCACTGTTGGCCCATGCCCGTGCGCAGGGCGCGATAACGGTGGTGGACGGTGCCCAGGGCGTGGTGCATGGCCAGCGGGATGTGCAGCAGTTGGGGTGCGACTTCTACGTGTTCTCCAGCCACAAGCTCTACGGCCCCGATGGCGTCGGGGTGCTGTACGGGCGCAGCCAAGCGCTACCCCTGCTGAGGCATTGGCAGTTCGGCGGTGAAATGGTGCAAGTGGCCGACTATCAAAGCGCCAGCTTCCGCCCTGCACCGCTGGGGCTGGAAGCCGGTACGCCGCCTATCGCCGGGGTGATCGGCCTTGGTGCAACCCTCGGCTACCTGGGTAGCCTGGACGCTTCGGCGATCAGCGCCCACGAGGCCACCTTGCACCAGCATCTGCTGCGCGGCCTGGCCGAGCGCGATGGCATACGGTTGGTGGGTGCGCCCGACACGGCACTGGCCAGCTTCGTGGTGGAAGGCGTCCACCACGCTGACATCGCCCACCTGCTGACCGAGCAGGGTATCGCCGTACGGGCCGGCCACCACTGTGCGATGCCCCTGCTCAACGGGCTTGGGCTGGACGGTGCCATCCGTGTTTCCTTGGGGATGTACAACGACGGTGACGATCTGCAGCGGTTCTTCAGCGCGCTGGATCAGGCACTGGAGCTGCTTCGATGAGCTTGCCGGAGCAGGCGCAGCAGGCGCTGGATACGTTTGCCCAGGGCAAGGGCTGGGAGCAGCGGGCCCGCTTGCTGATGCAATGGGGCGACCGGCTGGAGCCTTTGACAGCCGCCGACAAGACCGAAGCCAACCGGGTGCATGGGTGCGAAAGCCTGGTGTGGCTGGTGGCAGAGCAGGTGGATGGGCGTTGGCGGTTTAAGGCCAGCAGTGATGCCCGCCTGTTGCGAGGCCTGCTGGCCCTGGTTCTGGTGCGGGTGCAAGGCCTGGCGGTTGCAGACCTGGCGGCGCTCGACCTGCGCGACTGGTTCAGCCAGCTGGGGCTGGAGCGCCAGCTGTCGCCCTCGCGCACCAACGGGCTGCATGCGGTGGTGCAGCGGATGGCGGAACTGGCCTCTGGCCGCTGATCGCCACCTACGGGGCTGGGCGCTCGGAGGGGCGGCGGGCGCCAGCTACCAGCTTTTCCACCGCCTTGCTCGCCGCCACCATGCCGAAGGTGGCTGTCACCATCATCACCGCACCAAAGCCACCGGCGCAGTCCAGCCGCACGCCCTCACCCACGAAGCTTTTCTGCAGGCACACACTGCCATCCCCTTTGGGATAACGCAGCTGCTCGCTGGAAAACACACAAGGCACACCGTAATTGCGGCTGACGTTGCGCGAGAAGTTGTAATCGCGGCGCAGGGTTGAGCGCACCCGCGAGGCCAGCGGGTCGTTGAAGGTCTTGTTGAGGTCGGCCATCTGCACCTGGGTTGGGTCGATCTGCCCGCCCGCGCCACCGGTGGTGACCACGGCGATCTTGCGGCGGCGACACCAGGCGATCAGCGCCGCCTTGGCCATCACGCTGTCGATGCAGTCGATCACGCAATCCAGGTGCTCGGTGATGTATTCCACCATGGTGTCACGGGTGACGAAATCGGCCACCGCATGCACCTTGCACGCCGGGTTGATCGCGCGCAGGCGCTCGGCCATGACGTCCACCTTGGCCCGCCCTACCTGCCCCTCCAGGGCATGGGCCTGGCGGTTGGTGTTGCTGACGCAGACATCGTCCAGGTCGAACAGGGTAAGCTCGCCCACGCCACTGCGTGCCAGCGCCTCGGCCACCCACGAGCCTACGCCGCCAACCCCCACCACCGCCACGTGGGCCTGCTGCAGGCGTTGCAACCCCTGGTCGCCATACAACCGGGCGACACCGGCGAAGCGTGGATCCTCTGTACTCATGCTCAACCCCCAAAAAACCGGCGCGCAGTATAAGCGAGCCTGCCCTCAGCCTGCACCGTTAGGAAAGATCCTATCAACCCTGCTTTAATGTCCTATCACCTCGACACATATGGACGACAATGTCTTCACGTAAATTCGGCCTGAACCTGGTTGTGGTCCTGGCCATCGCCGCGTTGTTCACCGGCTTCTGGGCGCTGATCAACCGCCCTGTTTCGGCGCCTGCGTGGCCTGAGCAGATCTCCGGTTTCTCCTACTCGCCGTTCCGCCTGGGGGAGAGCCCGCAGAAAGGCCAGTACCCCGACGACAACGAGATGCGCCAGGACCTGGAGCAGTTGAGCAAGCTAACCGACAGCATTCGTATCTACACGGTGGAAGGCACCCAGGCCGATATTCCGAAGCTGGCCGAGGAGTTTGGCCTGCGGGTCACCTTGGGCATCTGGATCAGCCCTGACCTGGAGCGCAACGAGCGGGAAATCGCCACCGCCATTGAGCTGGCCAATACCTCGCGCAGCGTCGTGCGTGTGGTGGTCGGCAACGAGGCGTTGTTCCGCGAAGAGGTCACCCCGGAAAACCTGATCAAGTACCTGGACCGGGTGCGCGCTGCCGTTAAAGTGCCGGTGACCACCAGTGAACAGTGGCACATCTGGAAGCAGAACCCGCAGCTGGCCAAGCATGTCGACCTGATTGCCGCGCACATCCTGCCGTACTGGGAATTCGTGCCCATGAAGGACTCGGTGGCATTCGTGCTGGACCGGGCCCGTGAGCTCAAGCACCAGTTCCCACGCAAACCCCTGCTGCTGTCAGAGGTCGGTTGGCCCAGCAATGGCCGCATGCGCGGTGGCGCCGACGCCACCCAGGCCGACCAGGCGATCTACCTGCGCACCCTGGTCAACACCCTCAACCGTCGAGGCTTCAACTACTTTGTCATCGAGGCCTATGACCAGCCGTGGAAAGCCAGTGACGAGGGGTCGGTAGGCGCCTACTGGGGCGTGTTTAACGCCGAGCGCCAGCAGAAATTCAACTTCGAGGGCCCGGTGGTGGCGATCCCGCAGTGGCGCGCCTTGGCGGTGGCCTCGGTGGTGCTGGCACTGATCGCCTTGATGGTGCTGTTCATCGACGGCTCTGCCTTGCGCCAGCGGGGGCGCACTTTCCTCACCTTCATCACCTTCCTGTGCGGGTCGGTGCTGGTGTGGATTGCCTACGACTACAGCCAGCAATACAGCACCTGGTTCAGTTTGACGGTAGGCGTGCTGCTGGCCCTCGGGGCGCTGGGCGTATTCATCGTGCTGCTTACCGAAGCCCACGAATTGGCCGAGGCGGTGTGGATCCACAAACGCCGCCGCGAGTTCCTGCCGGTGCAGGGCGACAGCCCCTACCGGCCCAAGGTCTCGGTGCATGTGCCGTGTTACAACGAACCGCCAGAGATGGTCAAACAGACCCTCGATGCCCTTGCCGCACTGGACTACCCCGACTACGAAGTGCTGGTGATCGACAACAACACCAAGGACCCGGCTGTGTGGGAGCCGCTGAAGGCCCACTGTGAAAAGCTCGGCGAACGTTTCAGGTTTTTCCACGTGGCACCGCTTGCCGGTTTCAAGGGCGGCGCCCTGAACTACCTGATTCCGCACACGGCCAAGGACGCCGAAGTGATTGCCGTGATCGACTCGGACTACTGCGTGGACCGCAACTGGCTCAAGCACATGGTGCCGCACTTCGCCGACCCGAAGATTGCCGTGGTGCAATCACCCCAGGACTACCGCGACCAGCACGAGAGCGCGTTCAAGAAGCTGTGCTACAGCGAGTACAAAGGCTTTTTCCACATTGGCATGGTCACCCGCAACGACCGGGACGCCATCATCCAGCATGGCACCATGACCATGACCCGGCGCAGTGTGCTGGACGAACTGGGCTGGGCCGAATGGTGCATCTGCGAGGACGCCGAACTGGGCCTGCGGGTCTTCGAAAAAGGCCTTTCGGCAGCCTATGCCCACAACAGCTACGGCAAGGGCCTGATGCCCGACACCTTCATCGACTTCAAGAAGCAGCGGTTCCGCTGGGCCTATGGGGCCATCCAGATCATCAAGCACCACGCGGGCGCCCTGCTGCGCGGCAAGGGCAGCGAACTGACACGCGGCCAGCGCTACCACTTTTTGGCCGGCTGGCTGCCCTGGATCGCCGATGGCATGAACATCTTCTTCACCGTCGGCGCGCTGCTGTGGTCGGCGGCCATGATCATCGTGCCGCACCGGGTGGACCCGCCGCTGATGATCTTCGCCATCCCGCCGCTGGCGCTGTTCTTCTTCAAGGTGGGCAAGATCATCTTCCTGTATCGCCGCGCAGTCGGGGTTGACCTCAAGGACGCCTTCGCCGCCGCGCTGGCCGGGCTGGCGCTGTCGCACACCATCGCCAAGGCCGTGCTGTATGGCTTCTTCACCAGCAGCATGCCGTTCTTCCGCACGCCAAAGAACGCCGACAGCCATGGGTTGCTGGTGGCCATTTCCGAGGCACGGGAGGAGCTGTTCATCATGGTACTGTTGTGGGGCGCAGCCTTGGGCATCTACCTGGTGCAAGGGCTGCCAAGCTCGGACATGCGCTTCTGGGTGGCGATGTTGTTAGTGCAGTCGCTGCCGTATCTGGCGGCGCTGGTGATGGCGTTTCTCTCGTCGCTGCCCAAGCCGGAGGAGAAGGCCGTGCAGGCGCAGCAAGGTTGAGATTGGGGGCTGTTTTGCAGCCCGGTCGCCGCAGTTCGTCGTCACGACGGGCCGAGGCGATCGGGCAGTGAAGGCTGACACCATTTGATATAAGATAACGGCCCTCAGATTTCCCCGCCTTGCCTTGCCCGGAGTTACCCATGACGGCCCACGCCGACCTCTCGCCTACCCTTCAACTGGCCTGCGACCTGATCCGGCGCCCCTCGGTCACCCCCGTTGACGCCGATTGCCAGGCGCAGATGATGCACCGCCTGGGCGCCGTGGGTTTCCACCTTGAGCCCATGCGCATCGAAGACGTCGACAATTTCTGGGCCACCCACGGCAACCAGGAAGGCCCGGTGCTGTGCTTCGCTGGCCATACCGACGTGGTGCCGACCGGGCCAGTGCAGCAATGGCAGCATGAACCGTTCGATGCATTGATCGATGCTGACGGCATGCTTTGCGGCCGGGGTGCTGCCGACATGAAGGGCAGCCTGGCCTGCATGGTGATCGCCAGCGAACGCTTCGTGCAGGACTACCCGAACCACCGCGGCAAGGTGGCCTTCCTGATCACCAGCGACGAAGAAGGCCCGGCCCACCACGGCACCAAGGCGGTGGTCGAGCGCCTGCAGGCGCGCAACGAGCGCCTGGACTGGTGCATCGTCGGCGAGCCGTCCAGCACCCGCCTGCTGGGCGACGTGGTGAAAAACGGCCGGCGCGGCTCGCTCGGTGCCAAGCTGACCGTGCGCGGCAAGCAAGGCCATGTGGCCTACCCACACCTGGCGCGTAACCCCATTCACCTGGCCGCACCGGCACTGGCGGAGCTGGCCGCCGAGCACTGGGACGAGGGCAATGCCTTCTTTCCGCCCACCAGCTTCCAGATCTCCAACCTCAATTCCGGCACTGGTGCCACCAACGTGGTGCCGGGCGAACTCCACGCCCTGTTCAACTTCCGTTTTTCCACCGAATCCACGGTAGAAGGCCTGCAAGCGCGGGTAGCGGCGATTCTCGACAAGCACCAGTTGGACTGGTCGGTGGAGTGGGCACTGTCGGGGCTGCCGTTCCTCACTGAGCCAGGCGAGCTGCTCGACGCCGTGGCGGCCAGCATCAAGGGCGTCACCGGCCGTGACACCGTGCCCTCCACCAGCGGCGGCACCTCGGATGGCCGTTTCATTGCCACCATGGGCACCCAGGTGGTGGAGCTCGGCCCGGTCAACGCGACCATCCACCAGGTCGACGAGCGAATCCTGGCCAGCGACCTCGACCTGCTGACCGAGATCTATTACCACACCCTGGTAAGGTTGCTGGCCTGATGCTCACCTGCCCACTCTGCCAGGCGCCGCTCAGCCAGCTGGACAATGGCGTGGTATGCCCTGCCGGGCATCGCTTCGACCGCGCCCGCCAAGGCTACCTGAACCTGCTGCCAGTGCAGCACAAGAACAGCCGTGACCCGGGTGACAACCAGGCCATGGTCGAAGCCCGACGCAACTTCCTCGACGCCGGCCACTATGCGCCGGTCGCCAAACGCCTGGCGGAGCTGGCCAGCGAGCGGCAACCCGGCGCCTGGCTGGATATCGGCTGTGGCGAGGGCTACTACACAGCCCAGCTTGCCCAGGCGCTGCCGGATGCCCAGGGCTACGCCCTGGATATCTCCCGTGAAGCGGTAAAGCGGGCGTGCCGGCGTGCCCCAGCCGTGACCTGGATGGTCGCCAGCATGGCCCGGGTGCCGCTGGCAGACCAAAGCTGCCAGTTCGTGGCCAGCGTGTTCAGCCCGCTGGACTGGGCCGAAGCAAGGCGCGTACTCAGCCCCGGTGGTGGCCTGATGCGTGTCGGCCCCACCAGCGGCCACCTGATGGAACTGCGCCAGGCGCTTTACGATGAAGTGCGGCCCTATGCCGACGACAAGCACCTTGGCCTAGTCCCCCCTGGTATGGCTCATGCCCATAGCGAAACCCTGGAGTTCCGCCTGAGCCTGGTTGCCCCCCAGGCCCGCGCCGACCTGTTGGCCATGACCCCACACGGCTGGCGCGCCAGTGCCGACAAACGTGCGCAGGTGATCGAGCACCCCGCGCCATTCGACGTTACAGTGTCCATGCGGTACGACTATTTCGTGCGCCAAGACTGAGCACACCCGGAGCCTTCATGCGCCAACCTGATATCGAGATCTACCTGAGGGACGCGGACGTCGACCACAAGCAGCTTGCCCAGTGGCTGACCCAGGCAATAGCCCCTTGCAGTGACTGGCAGCAGAAAGGCCAGACCTTCAAATGCCAGGCCGGTAACATTCCGGTCACCTGGTTACCCAAAGCTGTGGGGAAATGGAACAGCCTTTACCTGGAAAGCGACCAGACGCCGTGGGCCGATGATGTGGCCTGCGCCCGCGCTGCTTTCGCTGCGCTGGGCGTGGAAGTGCGCTGCGCACCGGGCGGCTGGGTAGAGGAAGACGGCGAGGAAGATGCCGACCGGTGGGTGCGCATCAGTGCCGACGGTGAAGAAGAAATCACCTGGCGTACCTGACTGCACCACGCCTGTCGTGAAGCCTGGCCTGCCGGTCACACCGGCAAGCCCGCTTGCGCCACAAACCCTGCATTGCGTGGCTCAGAGGCCTACCACGTCCTCGGCTTGCAAGCCTTTCTGGCCCTCGATGCAGGCGTATTCCACGCGTTGCCCTTCGACCAGGGTACGATGCCCCTCACCGCGGATCGCCCGATAGTGGACAAACACATCCGCGCCCCCCTCGCGCTGAATGAAGCCGTAACCCTTGGCATCGTTGAACCACTTTACATTCCCAGTCTCACGAGACGACATCTGAACTACTCCGGATTTTTATTGTGAACTTCACCTTGCCGACCCATGAACGCATGCCTGGGTCGACGCCGCTTGGGCGAATATCCTGCAAGTGGCAGGCCGATTTTATGACCCAGAACAAAAAATTTTGATGACCATGGCGCCGTTCGGCGGTTTTTGCTGAACTTGCGCATATACGGCAGACTAAATGGCTGAATACCCCTCGAACCCTTCACCCAGGGCACACACCCCATGACCCGTTCCCCCCTGCGCCGCCTGATTTTCGGCGGCCTGCGTCGCCTGTTGTACCTGTGGGTGCGCTCCGAAACCATCAACCAGTCGTCCCTGAGCCTCAAGCTCGACCGCAGCCGCCCGGTGTTCTATGCCCTGCCCTCTCCGGCATTGACCGACCTGGTGGTGCTGGACCATGAATGCACCAAGGCCGGGCTGCCACGCCCCGTACTGCCGGTGGCCGTCGGCGGGCTGCATGAACCCGCCGCGTTCTTCTACCTCACCCCCGAACCCGACTGGCTCGGGCGCCATGACAAAAGCGGCGCCCCCCCCACGCTGGAGCGACTGGTCGCGGCAGTCAGCCAGCACCCTGAAGAGGACGCGCAGATCATTCCCGTCAGCGTGTTCTGGGGTCAGACACCTGCCAGCGAGTCGAGCCCGTGGAAGCTGCTGTTCGCCGACAGCTGGGCCGTGACCGGGCGCCTGCGCCGGCTGCTGACAGTGCTGATTCTGGGGCGCAAGACGCGGGTGCAGTTTTCCGCCCCCATCCACCTGCGCGAACTGGTAGAGCAGAACAAAGGCCACGAGCGAACCGTACGCCTGGCCCAGCGCCTGATGCGCGTGCATTTTCGCAACCTGCGCACTGCCGTCATCGGGCCGGACATCTCGCACCGGCGCAACCTGGTCAAAGGCCTGGTGCATGCGCCCCTGGTGCGCCAGGCCATCGCCGAGCAAGCCCAGCGCGAGAACATCCCGCAAGCCAAGGCAGAAGCCCAGGCCTTGCGTTACGGCAACGAAATCGCCTCGGACTACACCTACACCGCCATACGCTTCCTTGAGGTGGTACTCAGCTGGTTCTGGCACAAGATCTATGACGGCATCAAGGTCAACCATATCGAGCAGGTGCAAGGCATCGCGCCGGGTCATGAGGTGATCTACGTGCCCTGCCACCGCAGCCACATCGACTACCTGCTGCTGTCGTACCTGTTGTTCCGCAACGGCCTGACGCCGCCCCACGTCGCCGCCGGCATCAACCTGAACATGCCCGTGGTCGGCAACCTGCTGCGCCGGGGCGGCGCGTTCTTCATGCGCCGCACGTTCAAGGGCAACCCGCTGTACACCGCCGTGTTCAACGAATACCTGCATACGCTCTACACCAAGGGCTTCCCGGTGGAATACTTCGTCGAAGGCGGGCGCTCACGCACCGGGCGCATGCTGCAGCCCCGCACCGGCATGCTGGCCATTACCTTGCGCAGCTTTTTGCGGTCATCCCGTACGCCGATCGTGTTCGTCCCGGTGTACATCGGCTATGAACGCGTGCTCGAGGGCCGCACGTACCTGGGCGAACTGCGCGGCGCCAGCAAGAAAAAAGAGTCGATATTCGACATCTTCAAGGTGTTCGGCGCACTCCGTCAGCGCTTCGGCCAGGTATCGGTCAACTTCGGCGAACCTATCAAGCTGGCGGGTTTTCTGGATGAGCAGCAGCCCGGCTGGCGTGAACAGGACCATGCGCCGCAGTTCCGCCCGGCCTGGCTCAACGAAACCACCACCCGCCTGGGCGAAACCGTGGCTAGGCACCTGAACGGCGCGGCGGCCATCAACCCGGTCAACCTGGTGGCGCTGGCGCTGCTGTCTACCAGCCGCCTGGCGCTGGACGAGCGGGCGCTGGTTCGCGTGCTCGACCTGTACCTGGCACTGCTGCGCAAAGTGCCCTACTCGCCCCATACCACGCTGCCCGAGGGCGATGGCCAGGCCCTGATCGAACACGTGCGCGGCATGGACCTGGTGGCCGAGCAGAAGGACGCACTGGGCCGCATCCTTTACCTGGACGAGGGCAACGCGGTACTGATGACGTATTACCGCAACAATGTGCTGCATATTTTTGCCCTGCCGGCCCTGCTGGCAAGCTTCTTCCTCAGCAACTCACGGATGAGCCGCGAGCTGCTGGGCCAATATGTGCACGCGCTGTACCCCTACCTGCAGGCCGAGCTGTTCTTGCGCTGGTCGCCTGAGCAGTTGGACGAGGCAATTGACCAGTGGCTTGCGGCGCTGGTGGAGCAAGGCCTGCTACGCCAGGACAATGACGTGTACATACGCCCGTCGCCCAGCTCGCGACAGTTCGTCTTGCTGACCCTGCTGGCGCGCAGCATCACCCAGACCCTGCAGCGCTTCTACATGGCCACTTCGCTGCTGCTCAACAGCGGCCAGCACAGTTTGAGCGCCGAAGCCCTGGAAGACCTGTGCGTGATGATGGCCCAGCGGCTGTCGATTCTGCATGGCCTGAACGCGCCGGAGTTTTTCGACAAGACGCTGTTCCGCCATTTCATCCAGACCCTCGTCACCCAAGGCGTGCTGCGCGCCGATGGGCAAGGCAAACTGGGCTATCACGACAAGCTGGGCGACGTGGCCGAAGCGGTGGCCAAACGCGTGCTGTCGGCCGAACTGCGCCTTTCGATCCGCCAGGTGGCACTGCACCGCGATGACGGCTTGAGCACCTCGGCGCTGTGAACATTCATTCTCTGTGTAAGGAAAGCCCCCTATGTTGCGTACCCCACTGCGTCTAACCACCCTGTGCGCCGGCCTGCTGCTGTCGGCCAGCGCCCTGGCGCTGTCTTTGTCCGACCTGAGCCAGAAAGACGCCACCGGCGGCCTCAAGGATGCGCTCACCCAAGGGGCACAGTTGGCCGTCAAGCAGCTCAGCGCACCCGGCGGTTTCAACAACAACCCTGATGTGCGCATCGAACTGCCCGGCAACCTGGGCAAGGCGGCCAAGGCCATGAAGATGTTCGGCAAGGGCGAGCAGGTCGAGGCCCTGGAAACCAGCATGAACAAGGCCGCCGAGGCCGCCGTGCCACAGGCGCAGGCAATTCTGGTCAACGCGGTGAAGAACATGACCGTGACCGACGCCAAGGGCATCCTCAGCGGCGGTGAAGACGCTGCCACCCAGTACCTGAACAAGAGCAGCCGCGAGCAGATCCGTGCCAAGTTCCTGCCCATCGTCAAGCAAGCCACCGACCAAGTGGGTGTGGTCCAGCAATACAACGCCTTCGCTGCGCAGGCCAAAGGCCTGGGCCTGGTAAAAAACGACCCCAATATTGAAAGCTACGTGACGGAAAAGGCACTGGACGGCCTGTTCGAGATGATCGGCAAACAAGAGCAGAGCATCCGCCAGAACCCTGCACAGGCGGCCACCAGCCTGGCCAAGAAGGTGTTTGGCGCACTGTGATTCTGAAGTGTCGGGGCTGCCTTGCAGCCCCTTCGCCGCAGCGCTTCGTCACCACGAACTGCAGCGATGTAGCCTAGTCGCTTTTCCTGACCCTGAACCAGGCCGCATACAGCGCTGGCAGAAACAGCAAGGTCAAGGCGGTAGCCACGATCAGCCCCCCCATGATCGCCACCGCCATCGGCCCGTAGAACACACTGCGCGACAACGGGATCATCGCCAACACGGCCGCCAGCGCAGTCAGCACAATGGGGCGGAAGCGTCGCACCGTGGCCTCGATGATTGCTTGCCAACGGCCAAGGCCGGCGGCGATGTCCTGCTCTATCTGATCCACCAGAATCACCGAATTGCGCATGATCATCCCCGCCAGGGCAATGGTGCCGAGCATGGCGACGAAGCCGAACGGCTGGCGGAACACCAGCAGGAACAGGGTTACCCCGATCAACCCAAGCGGCGCAGTGAGAAACACCATGACCGTGCGCGAGAAACTGCGCAGCTGGATCATCAACAGGCTCAGCACCACCACCACGAACAACGGCATACCCGCGTTCACCGACTTCTGCCCACGCTCGGCATCCTCGACCGTGCCGCCCACCTCCAGCAGGTAACCCTCGGGCAAGCTGGCCCGGATGCCCTGCAACGTCGGCTCGATCTGCTTCACCAGGGTCGCGGGTTGCTGCTTGTCGTAGATATCGGCACGCACGGTGACCGTCGGCAAGCGGTTGCGGTGCCAGATGATGCCTTCCTCGAAGCCATAGGCCAGGGTCGCCACCTGTGACAGCGCCACGCTGTGGCCATTTTCAGTGGGCAAGGCCAGGCTGGCCAGGTTGCCCAGCTCGCCACGCTCCTGCGCGGTGCCGCGCAACAGAATCTCGATCAGTTCGTTGTCCTCGCGGTACTGGCTGACCGTGGTACCGGTCAGCGAGCTTCGCAGGAAGCTCGACAGCTGAGCAGTGCTCACGCCCAGTGCCCGCGCGCGGTCCTGGTCAATCTCCAGGAACACCGCCTTGCTGGGCTCTTCCCAATCAAGGTGCACATTGACCACATGGGGGTTTTCGCGCACCTTCTCGGCCACCTGCCGTGCCAGCTCGCGTGCGGTCTCGATATGCTCGCCGGTGACCCGAAACTGCACCGGGTAGCCCACAGGCGGGCCGTTTTCCAGGCGCGTGACCCGGGCGCGGACGTCCGGGAACTGCTGGTCCACGGTATCGATCAGCCAGTTGCGCAGGCGCTCGCGGGCCTCCATGGATTCGGCCAGCACCACGAACTGGGCAAAGCTCGGCGCCGGCAGTTGCTGATCCAGCGGCAGGTAGAAGCGCGGCGAGCCGGTGCCCACGTAAGCCACGTAATTGTCGATGCCCTGCTGCTGGCGCAGCAGCGCTTCGAGCTGCCTCACCTTCTCGGCGGTGTTGGCCAGGGACGCCCCTTCGGCCAGCTTCAGGTCGACCATCAGTTCCGGGCGGCCCGATGCGGGGAAGAACTGCTGCGGCACGAAACGGAACAGCAGGATGCTTCCGGCAAAGGCGGCGAGGGTCAGCAGGATCACTGTCTTGCGCCGGCGCACGCACCACTCCACCACCCGCCTGACACGCCGATAGAAGGGTGTGGCGTAGGGGTCGGGCGCAAAACCATCCTCGCCATGGCGCGCTTCACGCTGCCTGGCCAGGTCCGGCAGCAGGCGCTCCCCCAGATACGGTACGAACACCACGGCGGCTACCCACGAAGCCAGCAGGGCGATGGTGACCACCTGGAAGATCGAACGGGTGTACTCGCCGGTACTGGAGGCGGCCGTCGCAATGGGCAGAAAACCCGCTGCCGTGATCAGTGTGCCGGTGAGCATCGGGAACGCGGTGCTGGTCCAGGCATAGCTGGCGGCCTTGAGGCGGTCGTAGCCCTGCTCCATCTTGATCGCCATCATTTCCACGGCAATGATCGCATCGTCCACCAGCAGCCCCAACGCCAGCACCAGCGCGCCCAGGGATATCTTGTGCAGGCCGATGCCGAAGTAGTACATGGCAGCGAACGTCATGGCCAGCACCAGCGGGATGGCCAGGGCCACCACCAGCCCGGTACGCAGCCCCAGGGAGAAGAAGCTGACCAGCAGCACGATGACCAATGCTTCGATCAGCACCTGGACGAATTCGCCTACACCGGCTTTCACCGCCGCGGGCTGATCGGAAACCTTGCGCAGCTCCATGCCCGCCGGCAGGCTGCGCGCCAGCCGCTCGAACTCGCTTTCCAGGGCCTTGCCGAGCACCAGGATGTCGCCGCCGTCCTTCATCGACACGGCCAGGCCAATGGCATCCTCACCCATGAAGCGCATACGCGGCGCGGGGGGGTCGTTGAAGCCACGCTGCACCTCGGCCACATCGCCAATGCGCAGGGTGCGGTCACCCACGCGCAGGGGAAACTGACGGATCTGCTCGACACTGTCAAAACGCCCACTTACGCGTAGTTGCAGACGTTCACTGGGCGTTTCGAAGAAGCCTGCGGTGCTGACTGCGTTTTGCTCCTGCAGGGCCTGTTGCACGGCCTGCAGGGGTATCCCCAACGTGGCCAGCTTGAGGTTGGACAGTTCGATCCAGACCTTTTCGTCCTGCAGGCCGAGCAGCTCGACCTTGCCCACATCCTTCACCCGCTGCAGCTGAATCTGGATGCGGTCGGCATAGTCCTTGAGCACCGCATAATCGAACCCTTCACCGGTCAGTGCGTAGATATTGCCGAAGGTGGTACCGAACTCGTCATTGAAAAACGGCCCCTGGATTTCCGGTGGCAGGGTGTGACGAATGTCCGCGACCTTCTTGCGGATCTGGTACCACAACTCAGGGATGTCCTTGGAATGCAGTGAGTCCCGCGCCATGAAAGTGACCTGTGACTCACCGGGGCGCGAGAACGAGACGATCCGCTCGTACTCGCCGGTTTCCATCAACTTCTTCTCGATGCGCTCGGTGACTTGCCGCGAAACTTCTTCGGCGGTCGCGCCCGGCCACAGGGTACGGATGACCATGGCCTTGAAGGTAAAGGGCGGATCTTCACTTTGCCCCAGTTTGGTGTAGGACAGCGCGCCGATCGCGGCCAGTAGAATCATCAGGAACAGCACGATCTGGCGGTTGCGCAACGCCCAGGCAGACAGGTTGAACCCCATCGGGACTTACTCCTTGACCGTCAGGTTCACAACCCGGTTATTACGGTCCACCGGGCGGACCTGCTGGCCCTCGCGCAGTACATGACCACCCGCTGCCACCACCCAGTCACCCGCCGCAAGGCCCGCCAGCACCGGCACGCTTTCTGACCCGTAGGGCCCCAGCTGCACCACGGCGCGCTCCAGCCGGCTTTCGCTGTTCACCCGCCAGACGTAGGCCTGGCCGTTTTCTGCGGTAACGGCCGACAGCGGCACCGACAATGGCACCTGCCCTGGATGGGCGATGAACACCCTGGCGCTCTGGCCCAGTTCGGCGGGCACAGCAGCGGAGGTGAACGCGATGCGCGCGGCGAAGGTGCGCGAGCGGGCATCGGCCGAAGGCGACAGCTCCCGGATGCGCCCAGCAAAGCGCTGGCCGGGGTTCGACCACAGCTCCACGCTGACCGGCTGGCCCACCTTCAGCCGGGCGAACTGCTGTTCAGGCAGGGCAATCGCCACTTCACGCTCACCGTCAGCGGCCAGGGTGAAGATGGTCTGGCCTGCGGCGACCACCTGGCCAACTTCCACCTGACGCCTGGCCACAACCCCCGCCTGGGGGGCGCGCAGCACGGCGTAGTCCGCCTGGTTGCCGGCTACATCCACCTCGGCCTTGGCCTGCTTGAGGCGGGCAAGGCCGGCGCGGTAGAGGTTTTCAGCATTGTCGTATTGGGAATGGCTGATCATCTGCCGTTCCAGCAATTTCTGGTAACGGTCACGCTCGGTGCGCACCAGCGCCAGGTTGGCTTCGGCCCCGGCTAATTGGGCACGGTTGGCTTCCAGTTGCAGGCGCACGTCTTGAGGGTCCAGCTCGGCCAGCGGCTGGTCGGCCTTGACCCGCTGCCCCTCCTCCACCAGCCGGCGGTTGACCTTGCCGCCGATGCGAAAAGCCAGCGCAGGCTCCAGCCGGGCCCTGACTTCGCCAGGGTAACTGTCGGCTGCCGCTTCAGCCGGCTGCGGCTGGGTAACCAGCGCCGGGCGTACTGCGGGTGGCGGTGCGGGTTCCTGGCTGCACGCGGCAAGCAGCAGCAAGGCAACGGGCATGGCATGGCGCGGCATCTGGAATCCTTTCGCGGCGTGCAGTATTGGATATTTGTACTGGTGAGTATATTAAGTCAGCCGGTGCACGCCGGAAAGAGGCAGTGAGGGTTTTTGAACCGTGGCTTTTCACCTGTGGCCCATGCCGTGTCTGGTTCTTGTAGTGGTCAACTAATCCCGAACACAGTTTTGAGTTTTCCTCAGCGTTGGCCGGAGCCAGCCCATCGTTGAACTGATGGGGTCTTACCCAGTTGTAATGATCCATCAGGTACAGGCTAATATCTCGCTGAGCGTGCTGTCCGGTCAGGTAGCCCGTGACCGGTATCCACTCTGTTTTCAAGCTGCGAAACACCCGCTCCATCGGCGCATTATCCCAGCAGTTGCCTCGGCGACTCCTGTCCTGGCGCATGCGGTAGCGCCATAACCGCTGGCGGAACTGACGGCTACCCTATTGCGATCCCTGATCGGAGTGAAACAGCACCCCTTGGGGCTTTCCACGTTGTTCGTACGCCACGTCCAGTGATAACCAAATCTGCATCCGGTCTTTCTGACAAAGCCCAGCCCATCACGCGCCGCGCATAAAGATCGAGGACACCGCCAGATAGTGCCCTTTACCCTGCGCCCAAATGCAGGTGATGTCGCCACACCAGACCTGATTTGGCGCGTCGACATCAAACGCTTGGTTCAACACATGAATACCCGGCCGCTCCACCGTCGCTTTCTTGTAAGCGTGCGACCCTGCTGCTTGCTGACCAGCGACAGCCCCGCATCAGGCTGCGCACCTAGAATCGTCCGATTTTCTCACCTTCATCTTGCAGCATTGACTTGATGCTGCGGCTGCCGAGTGCATCTCGACCTCGTGTGAAAAGCTCATTCACTCGACTGCGCAGCTTCAGACGCTCAACGTCAGGAATTCATAAGAAGTCCCTTAATAAAAAAGCGCCCGTAGAGAGGCGCTAAAATTCACCTACCACAGGCGCGTAGGGTTTACAGGTGAATGCACTGACGCGAACAACTGCCCGTCGCTCTTGCCAAGCTGCTTTGAAATGAGACACTTTCCAAAGCAGCGAGGCCTCTTCCGCTGGCCTTAAACTAACAAAGGAGGCTGACATCAAGATGATCGCGCAATGACAATTTGGACATGTAATAGAGGGTAAGATAATTATTCGAGAGACTACTGAGCCGGCACGCGTACTCATTCGCAGAAAGGCGTAGCCGTTTCTGCCATGCATGGGGACTGCCTGAGTGGCACACTCGATCCAGAGTCGGTACCCTTCTCTACAACCTAACGACCGAAATACTGCCTGCCCTGGCTGATTCAACATGCCAGGCGAAGCTGTCATACACCGTCGCAGGCCCAGAATCCGCGAAGCTCAGAGGTGGAGCCTGCATGACTGTCAGAAATCTTGCGGCTACATTACAAATTTGTAGGATTTCGCCGCGGCCAGCGTCTTCGCGTTAAAATTCAAGCGTCCTCAGGTGACCCGGCGTATGGGCAGAGGTAGCGACTACCCCATGCCATACCCCCAGCCAAATTTTCGAACAGCCTGCAACCATAATCTTGGCGGATTAGGCCATCTCCTTCCTCACACCTTGAGATAAGTTATGCGCGTTCTAGTTGTGGAAGACGAAGTAAAAACTGCCGAATATCTTCAGCAGGGCCTATCCGAAAGCGGGTACGTCGTAGATATCGTGCACAACGGTGTGGGTGCCCTGCACTTGTTCAACACTCATGTCTATTCGTTGGTCCTGCTGGACGTGAACCTGCCGGGTATCGACGGTTGGGACCTTCTGGAAACCATCCGAAAAACCAGCCGGGTCCGCATCATCATGCTGACCGCCCGAGGTCGCATCAATGACAAGCTCAAAGGGTTGGACGGTGGCGCGGATGATTACCTTGTGAAGCCATTCGAATTTCCTGAGCTCCTTGCTCGTATCCGTTCGCTGCAGCGCCGTGGGGATGAGTTGGTCGAGAAAAGCTCGCTGAAAATTGCCGACCTCGAACTCGATGCCGTCCGCCATCGCGTCTTCCGAAGTGGCACCCGTATCGATCTGACCACCAAGGAGTTTACGCTCCTGCACCTGCTCATGAGCCGAACGGGCGAAGCGCTGACTCGCTCTCAGATCATCTCGTTGGTCTGGGACATGAATTTTGATTGCGACACCAATGTCATCGACGTCGCCATCCGGCGCTTGCGCTCGAAGATCGATGACCCGTTTGAAACCAAGCTCATTCACACGCTCCGTGGCGTTGGGTACGTTTTTGAGGAACGCGCATGAGGCCATTCAGCCTGGCTGCAAAGCTGGGATTAAAAGTTGGGTTGATGAGTGCAGCGTTGCTGCTACTGTTCGCCACCTTCGGCTATCTGATGGTAGGCGAGGCTCTGGAGAGAAACGCCAGAGCGGATCTTGAAGTAAAGATGGCGGGGATGGCTCACAACCTGTCCACCCTCACGGATATCTCCGGTGTCAACGCGGATGCGCATCAGCTTGTCGACTTGGTCATGGGCCACAACAACCTGTATGTGAGCATATTCGATACCTCGCCCAGTCAGACTCCACTGCTCTCGATTGGCTCGAGACAGGTCAATCTGGAGGTACACAAGTTTCAGCCGGAGGCCCAGCCCAAAGAGCACGAATGGCGGGATACGCAGGGCCGTCCTCTGCTGAGTGCTTCCCGGATCATGCGCTTGGGCGATGGAACAGAGGTCAGCGTCTACATGACCATGGACCAGTCATCCAGTGAGGCGCTGCTCGATGCATTGCTGACTTGGGCCATGATGATGTCTCCCGTAATCCTCGCGCTGATCCTGGCCATAGGCTGGTGGACTGTGCGCAGAGGCCTGCTGCCACTGACCAAGTTCCTCAAGATCGCGTCGAAAATCTCAACCGAAAGCCTCGACCATCGTCTCCCAACTGATGGGATGCCGGCAGAACTCAAAATGCTCGCCGACGGCATTAACATCATGCTGGCTCGCCTGGATGATGGGGTTCAGCAGCTCTCGCAGTTTTCCGACGACCTTGCTCACGAGCTTCGGGCACCGCTCTCAAACCTGATGGGCAAGGCCCAGGTTGCCTTGACAAGAGAACGATCGCTTTCCGAGTACCGTGAGGTTTTGGAGTCGTGCACAGAAGAGCTGGACCGCATGAGTCGCATGGTTTCCGACATGCTGTTCTTGGCCCAGGTCAGTCACCCGGCGTCCATGGTGGAGTTTGAACCCGTGTCCTTGGTCGACGAGGTTCAGCGTGTGTGCGACCTCTTCAGCATTTCGGCAGAGGAAGGCGAGATCCAGTTGCAGATCTTTGGCAGTGATGATGTGGTGCGTGGGAACCGCCTGATGGTTCAACGGGCCGTGTCGAACCTTGTGTCGAACGCTATCCGCTACTGCCCTCGCGGCCGCACGGTCTACGTGAAGGTGCAACATTGTGCGAGCGGTACGACCTTGAGTGTAGGCAACCCCGGCCGTGGTATTGCCAAACAACACCACACGCACTTGTTTGAGCGGTTCTACCGTGTCGACAAAAGCCGAGCCCGGAGTGAAGGCGGTACCGGTCTGGGTTTGGCCATCGTGCAGTCAATCATGAGCCTGCATCAGGGCTCGGCTAGCGTGGAGGTGACCGAAGAAAACTTCACCTGGTTCCATCTTCACTTTCCCGCAGGCCAGCTCATGCAGCCGGCAATGGCCGCCGCTTAAAACGCGCAGTCATGAATAGGCCCGTCAATCGACGGGCCTTTTTGTTTGCCTTATGCATCAGTGCCGGAGGACCACCGGGTCCATGGGCGACCGCACAATCACCGACTCTATGATCTTCTGCTCGTTTGCCATTATGGTTGCTGTGGTCAGCTCAGCAATTAAAGGCCGAACGGCTAGCTTTTCTGCATTTGACCAAGCTATCTCGGCCTTGTGCACCTCTTCTTGGACCTGTCGACCAACCGCTTCTACCTGCTCCACCAGCTCGTTCGATTTTTCCAGCACCGCGCTACCTGCCCGTGTCTGGGTGGTGAGATCGTCAAGCTGGGCGGTGAGCTTTTCTGTGCATCGTCGGATAGCGCCAATGGCAACTGCCCAGGCTCAATGTCATTCAAGGCTATCTTCTAGGGCGGCCAACAACGCCGCGCTGAATTATCGCAATAGATATCAAAATTGTAATTGACGAGAAAATTCTTAGTCGCCCTCGACAGTGCCGAGATAGACATGACCCTCCAGATTTGACGATTTAACGCACTCTGCCTGCCGTAAAGATTACGGAATTGTAATTATTGACTCACCTTGTCGTTAGCTTCGCGCTCCTAAACTACAAACCCACAAAGGCTCCTAATCAGGCAGGCCTAGTATGAACCGGAGTTCACAGTGAAATTCGTCAACTCAATCGCTGTTGTTAGCCTGCTTCTGGGTCTCATGGGTACCGCTTACGCTGAAGGCGGCTTCGAGCGAGCGAAACAGTTCAACGAGCACTTCAGAGCTGAGCAAGCTCGCCTATGGAACGATGACGCTTCGGATCGGAACAAACAACACGTCGCTCACGAGCAAAAGAAAGCAAGCAAGGAGGGTAAGGAACACGCCGATAATTAATTGGCGATTAAACAGGACTTCAAATGACGAAAACAATCGACAAAAAAGCCAGGGTAAAACCTGGCTTTTTTGTGCCTGTAAATTGACTGTAGTGGTCAACAACTCCCGGACACAGAATTGAGTTTTTCTTCCGCAACCGCCGGCGGTACGAAGCCGTTGTGCTCATGCGGCCTTATCCAGTTGTACCGCTGCATGAGACGCCAATGGCCTGCTCGGCCAACGCTGTCGTCATGTAACTCACTGTCGGCACCCCCTCCGTTTCGAAGAGAAGGTGGTGCTCTCGATTACAAACCACGGGCAGCGTTTAGTATGCTTTGCCATCTGGCCCACCGGATACGATTGGAACTGACTGAGGCTTGTTCTGATCGATGTTGTTCCGCACCTTGCTCGACGCTCGTTTGTACTTGACCTCGCTGACCTTCAGCGAACAATGCTTCTGAAAGAAGCACCCCTAAAAATGCCAGGCACTGCCTGGCACTTGCGCATTCTCTAATTATTTTATTCACTGCGGTCACTACTTGTTATTGATGCACTGTGAATACATCGAGTAACGAACAGTCCTGAGCGTGCCCTGGGAGTCCTCGAATGTCATCAACCGTGGGTAGACTTGGCAGGTACGCGGGTCCTGCGACTGACGTACGAAATTAGCAACGTCTATCTTCATGCCATATTTGTAATCCTGTATCTCTGGCATTGGCTGGCCATTCTTCTCCGCGTACTTGGCCACTGCGGCCTGGTGTTCCTTGGTGTATTGCAGCTGCTGGCTCTCGGAGAACGTGTTGGCCTGCGAAGCCACCGAGAAAACAACAAGTGCAGCAGCGATCATTAGCTTTTTCATAAACCCCTCTCAATTTCAGATCTTCTCGGGCGTCATCTTAGCAATGCATAGGCATCACCGGCATGACGAGAAACTTACAATCTTGAAAGGTAAGTGCATCTACTTTACTTTAAACAAAAAAGCCCACAATACGTATTGTGGACTTCTCTTTAGCGGTGGCTATTAGCTAACCACTTCGGCCTCGTCGCCGTCCTCATCCATGCGGTGTGCCCAGTGATAAAGGGCAGGCAGTACCAGCAAGGTCAGTGCAGTGGAGGACAGGATCCCGCCGATCACCACCGTCGCCAATGGCCGCTGAACTTCTGCACCGGTACCGGTGGCCAAAGCCATCGGGATGAAGCCCAGTGACGCCACCAAGGCTGTCATCAAAACAGGTCGCAGACGGGTCAATGCGCCTTCATCGACTGCCTGCCTGAGCGTACGTCCCTCCTCCCTTAGCCCGCGGATGAAAGCAATCATCACCAGGCCGTTCAGTACCGCAACGCCGGACAGTGCAATGAAGCCGACACCTGCCGAGATCGACAGTGGGATGTCCCGCAGCCACAACGCCACAACACCACCGGTGAGTGCGAATGGAATACCGGTGAAGACCAGCATGCCGTCCTTCAGGTTGTTGAACATCAGGAACAACAGGGTCATGACCAACAGCAAGGCGACTGGAACAACGATCTGCAGGCGTTTGGCAGCCGACTGCAGCTGCTCGAACTGGCCACCCCAAGTCGTCCAGTAGCCCGCAGGGATTTGCACCTTTTTGTCCAGCGATGCGGTCGCTTCCTCAACGAAGGACCCCAGGTCGCGGCCCCGAACGTTGGCGCTGACGATTACCAGACGTTTGCCGTTCTCGCGGCTGATTTGGTTCGGGCCCAGTTGCAGGTCCAGGTTAGCGACCTGGGACAGCGGGATAAAACCGATCTGATTGGCACCCTGAGCCGCATTGGCAGGTACCGGGATCAGCAAGCTGGACATCCCCGCTACGTCGGTGCGAACGGTCTCTGGTAGGCGTACAACCAGGTCGAACCGACGGTCGCCCTCATACAGCGTGCCGGCCTGACGGCCACCCACGGCGATAGCGATCGAGTTCTGAACATCCGCGATATTCAGGCCGTAGCGTGCTGCTTTTTCGCGGTCGATGTTGATAGTCAGCACCGGCAGGCCGGATGTCTGTTCAACTTTCACTTCTGAGGAGCCCGGTACCGCATTGAGCGCTGCCGCGATCTTGTTGGCGGTGTTGTTGAGCACGTCCATGTCATCGCCGAAGACCTTCACAGCGACGTCACTACGCACGCCCGAAATCAGCTCGTTGAAACGCAGTTGGATTGGCTGCGACAACTCATAGTTGCTTCCTGGAACACCGGCTGCAGCCTTCTGCACCTCAGCAATCAGCTCATCGCGAGGCTTTTTGGGGTTAGGCCACTGATCCTGAGGCTTGAGCATGATGTAGGCGTCGGAGGCGTTCGGTGGCATCGGGTCAGATGCGATTTCCGCGGTACCCGAGCGTGCGAACATACGCTCGACTTCAGGCACCTGCGCTATCACCGCTTTCTCCAGACGCTGTTGCATCTCGACGGACTGAGTGAGGCTCGTTCCAGGCACACGCATGGCCTGCATCGCAAAGTCACCCTCACTGAGACTTGGGATGAACTCGCTACCCATACGACTTGCCAGCACACCGCTGAGTACGACCAAGGCTACTGCGGCCGAGAAAGCGATGCTCCGATGTCCCAACACCCATTGGAGAACCGGCTCATAGCGCAGTCGAGCAGTGCGCATGACCACGCCTTCCTCTTCCTTCACCTTGCCAGTGACGAACATGGCAATAGCTGCAGGAACAAAGGTAACGGACAGGACCATTGCCCCCAGCAGCGCCATCACAACGGTGAAAGCCATCGGGTGGAACATTTTGCCTTCGACGCCGGTGAGGGCGAAGATCGGCAGGTATACCACCATGATGATCAGCTGGCCGAAGATCAGCGGCCGCCGGGCTTCTCGCGCCGCCGCGAAGACTTCGTGGAAGCGTTCGGTTTTGGTGAGCATGCGGCCATGCTTATGCTGCGCATGAGCCAGTCGACGGATCGCGTTTTCCACAATAACCACAGCACCGTCGACGATGATGCCGAAGTCGAGTGCCCCCAAACTCATTAAGTTGGCACTGACCTTGTTGTTGAACATGCCTGTGAAGGTGAACAGCATGGACAGCGGAATCACCATCGCGGTGATCAGTGCCGCACGGATGTTGCCGAGGAACAGGAACAGAATGGCGATTACCAGGATCGCGCCTTCCACCAAGTTCTTCTTCACCGTCGCGATGGCTTTTTCAACCAGGTTGGTACGGTCGTAAACGGTCACAGCCACCACGCCCTTTGGCAGGGTACGGTTGATGTCCGACAGTTTGGCGGCGACAGCTTGAGACACCGTACGGCTGTTTTCCCCAATCAACATGAACACGGTACCGAGCACGACTTCGCGGCCGTTCTCAGTAGCCGCACCTGTACGGAGCTCTTTGCCGATGCTGATGTCAGCAACGCTGCTGATGCGAATCGGTGCACCCTCCACACTGGTGATCACGATATTGGCGATGTCTTCGATGTTGCCTACCTGACCCGGCGCACGGATGAGCAACTGCTCCCCATTACGCTCGATATAGCCGGCGCCGACGTTGGCGTTGTTACTTTCCAACGCTGCGACCAGGTCATTGAGGGTCAGCTTGTAGGTAGCCAGGCGCTTTGGATCCGGCGCTACCAGAAACTGCTTGGCATAGCCGCCGATGGTATTGATCTCGGCAACACCCGGCACGTTGCGCAGCTGAGGCTTGATGATCCAGTCCTGGATCACCCGCAGGTCGGTCGGGGTGTACGGCGTACCGTCCTCTTTGACCGCGCCATCTTCGGCTTCAACGGTCCATAGGAAGATCTCGCCAAGGCCGGTAGATACCGGCCCCATGACGGCCTCTACGCCTTCTGGCAGCTGTTCCTTCGCAACCTGCAGCCGCTCGTTGATCAACTGACGGGCAAAGAAGATGTCAGTGCCATCCTTGAAGATTACGGTGACCTGAGACAGGCCAGAGCGAGACAGGGAACGGGTCTGCTGAAGGCCCGGCAGACCGGCCATGGCCGTTTCAACTGGAAACGTGATCCGTTGTTCTGTTTCCAAGGGCGAATAACCAGGCGCTGCAGTGTTGATCTGCACCTGGACGTTGGTGATATCGGGTACCGCATCGATGGGCAGCTTTTGATAGCTGTAGATACCGATACCCGCCATGATCAGAACAGCGATCATTACTACGATGCGCTGCTCGATGGCGAATCTGATGATACGTTCAAACATGAGAAATCATCCTGTCAGTTCGCATCAGTGACCGTGTTCGGCAGAAGCTTTGCCAAGCTCGGACTTGAGTGTGAAGCTGCCACTGGTCGCTACCTGGGCGCCGGCATTGATACCGTCGGTGATTTCCACGTAGCCGTTGTCGCGGCGGCCCAGTATTACCGGCCGGGTGTCGAAGCCTTCAGAGGTGCGCACGAATACCGATGGTTTGTCTTCAACAGTCTGTATCGCAACTTCCGGAACGGCTACGGCCACTCGATCAGTCTGGGAAGTGACCGCGATATTCACGAACAGGCCTGGACGCCAGGCACCGTTGGGGTTGGTCAAGGTGACGCGGACGGTGGCTGCACGGTTCTGCTCACCCAGCAGGCTACCGACATACCCCACCTTTCCTTCGACCTCGACGTTCATGTCAGGCGAAGAGACTCTGACCGCACGACCTGTCATGACCTTGCCCAAGTCCGTAGGTGGCACGGCGAAGGTGGCCCAGACTTGGTTCAGGTCGGAAAGGATGAAGGCGTTGGTTGCCTCGCTGACAACTTCACCGACGGTCAGGTGCTTCTCCACTACCACGGCGTCGAAGGGAGCCCGAAGCTCGTATCGATTACCGCCGACGGAGTTGACCGAAGCGCCGATGGCGCCCACCTTCTGTTTGGCGTTGGCCAGGGAGATTTCAGCTTCTTGAAGCGCTTGACGGGCCTGGAGGTAGTCTTGCTCTGCGGAGACCTTGTCCTGCCACAGTTGTTTCTCACGATCAAAAGTCACGCGTGCCAGTTCTAGTCGACGCTGTGCAGCCTGTTGCTCACTGCGCAGGTCAGAAATCTGTTGGCTGGCGATCACCGCGAGGACCTGGCCCTTCTTGACTGTCTCGCCCAGATTGGCCTGGACAGTCTCAACAACGCCAGGTACGCGAGGAACGACATGGGCAGTGCGGTCTTCGTCGAAGCGAATTTCGCCTGGGAAGCTCACGACTGTACCCAAGTCACGAGGCGCCGCAGCTTCCAGGGTAACTCCGGCTGCCTTGATTTGTTCGGCGCTGAGCGTCAGCTTGCCCTCTTCTTCGCCGCCCTCTTCGTCGTGGCCTTCTTCCCCATGGCCGTCATTAGCGCCGTGCTCTGCGGTACTGGCAGGCTGCTGTTCAGAACTGTTGTTCCAGGCAAGGCTGCCAAATCCGAGGGCTACCACCGCGGCTACCGCGAGGGCCATGTTGCGTTTGTTGTCCATTGCTACTCCTGCTGATCGTAGGCACCGGCTTGTTCAGGGCGGTGTGCCGAAAAAAATGATTGGCCCGTTCAGCGAACGTCGACGGTCGAGCCGACTTCGCCATAAACCCTTTCCACTTGCGCACGCGCATTGGTCGCCGCTGCCAATGATTCGAGGTATTGGCCACGAGCGACGATCAAGGTGCGCTGTGCATCCAGCACTTCGATGAAGCCGAATTTGCCCATCTCGAAGCCGCGAGTTGCGGTCTCTACGGCTTGCTGGGCTGAAGGCAGAATGGTCTTGTCGTAGGACTCGACCTCCTGCATGGCGGTGGACCATTGATTCAACGCGGTTTGGGTTTCGGTGCGCAGGCGCAGCTCCACAGCGTTGCGCTGGTCTCGGGCTTGATCAGCACGTCGAGAAGCGGAAAGGATGTTGCCTTGGTTGCGATCGAATAGCGGTAAAGGCATGGATAGGCCCACGGTGTTCACTCGCTCACGTACAGAGCGGTCGTATTGGCTACCCACGCTGACAGTGAGGTTTGGAATACGCTGAGCTTTCTCTGAACCGAGCGAGGCATCACTTTTGTCGATCTGCACCACGGCCTGGCGCATTTCTGCTGTCTGGTCGAGCTTTGCCAGTAGATCATCAGTACGAGGCGGCAAGCCCGGAGACAGGGTTGGCGATTCGAGTCGATCAAACACGGTGACTGAGCTGCCCGTTATTTGTGCGAGCTGTTGGTAAGCGGTTACTTTCTCCGCTTCGGCGCGTCGAAGTTGCAGCTTGGCCTCGGCCAGTTGCACCTGGGCGCGAGTGGCCTCCACCGGGGAAGATTTACCCGCGCGAACACGGCTATCGACAATGCGAAGACTGCGGTCAGTCAGCTCCAGAGACTGCTCGGCCAGATCAAGGCCGGTCTGGGCACGCAACGCGGCGTAAAAGGCCTGCACAACGTCTGCTCGCAGACCGTTCACGCGCCGGTCCAACTCCAGCTGTGCGGCGGTCTGTCCGTAAGCGGCAACATCAACACGAGCCCCCCGCTTGCCACCCAGCTCCAGGGTCTGACTGAGCGAAACGGTCGTCGTGCTGGTGTTACGACGGGTGTCTTCCATGTCGTACGAAATTGTGGGGTTTGGGATAAGCCCGGCCTGCTTGCGAGCACCATCAGCGATGCCAATCTCTTGCCTGGCGGCAGCCAGATCAGGGTTTGCATCCATGGCCGTCGAAAGCGCCTGGGGCAAGCTGATGCTTTGGGCAAAAGCTGCAGGTGCCATCACACCGGAGATGACTGCACAGCGTGCAGCAATCTTCCAGGGCGAGACGGAGGTCTTGGATAAGAAACTGCGGTTATACCGGGGCACTTTGATGGTCCTCGTGCACAAACTTCGATAACGCTTGGCGAGAACGCCGAAACAGCTGCCAAGCCCCACTGGATTAGGTGATGGCACTCTAATGAGCGGTAGCTATCAGTGGGGTGGCTGGAAAATTACAATTTCGTAAAGAACGCCCTTAGATAGTGGGAGGTCCAGCGCAGCACCAGAGTCACGTTAGTAATCACGGAGAGCGTAAATACGTACGGCGACGCGTAGCCATAACGTGTAGATGACGAAATTGTAATTGTCCTATCACCCTCCCGTTATCTTCGGCCTGCAAATATGAGCTCGCGCTACGCTAGGCGCGCCGCCGGGTCAGAACAATTAACGACACCCGCATCGGTACACACAATAAAAACTGCCGTGAATCAAAGGAGCATCGGATGAAAACCAAAGTACCACTGTATGTGGCGGCAGTTTCTGCGCTGTCTGGAAGCTATGCGATTTCGGCACACGCTGAAGATAAGCCTGAAGGCTTCATTGAAGGCAGCAGCCTTACGGTGCTGAACCGTAACGTCTACTTCAACCGTGATAATCGCGACAGCACCGCCCCCACTTACAACAGTGGCAAGGGCAATACCAACGGCTACTCCGAGGCTTGGGCGCACGCGATCATCAGCAAATTCAACTCTGGGTTCACCCAGGGTACTGTCGGCTTTGGCGTTGATGCCTTTGCCATGATCGGCCTTAAGCTCGACACGGGTGATGGGCGTAACGGCGGCCGTAGCTCATTTGACGTACTGCCCGTTAACAACAAGGGCGAAGCTCGCGACGAATACACCAAGATCGGTGGCGCAGCCAAAGTCCGTTTTTTCGACACCGTCGTGAAAGTGGGTGATGTATTCCCATCAACCCCGGTCGTTGCATCCGGTGACTCGCGCCTGCTGCCTGAGAGCTTCCGCGGCGTGACGGTAGAGAACACAAGCATCCAGGGCCTTACTCTACAAGGTGGTCGGTTGCACGCCATGAGCCAACCAGTCTCTAGCAACCTGAACGACAACTTTGTTACGTTTTACGGCGGCCCGGTCAATTCGCCATGGATCGGCTACGGTGGTGGTGACTACACGGTCAACGATAATTGGACCGTTAGCGTATACGCGAGCCAGTTGAAGGACGTCTGGAACCAGTACTACACCGGTACCAACTTCGCCTACGCCTTGAGCGATGACGTGGCGCTGATCGGTGGCTTCAACTATTACAAAGCGGTCGACGAAGGTAAGCGACGGCTGGGTGAATTCGACAACAATATCTGGAGTGCGAAGGTTGGCGTACGCTATGGAGCTCACACCCTGGCCCTGTCGCACCAGCGCAACAACGGAGACGACGACTTCGACTACCTGCGTCAGTCGGACTCGATCTTCGTCGACAACTCCATCCAGTACAGCGACTTCAACTCGCCGAAAGAGCGTTCCTGGATGCTGCGCTATGACCTGAACTTTACCAGCTACGGTATTCCAGGCCTGACGTTCATGACTCGCTACGCCAGAGGTTCGGGCGCAGATTACTCGAACGCTAACCAGTTCTACATGCGCACTGACGATAACGGCAACCCGCTCGACAATCAGAAACGCTGGGAGCGTGACGTCGAAGTAAAATACGTTGTGCAAACCGGTCCGGCAAAAGACCTGTCCTTCCGGTTGCGCCAGGCAACCACACGAGCTACTGCATTTGAATCGGACTTGGATGAAACGCGCATCATTATTGAGTACCCGCTTTCGATTCTGTGATTCACTGAACGGAACCGTGCTTCGACGTCGGGTCCCATTAGTAAAGCGAGCATTACACATTCACCTTGAGTGGCTTAAGTGCTCCTTTGGTAAAGGTGGATATTTGGCGCCCATTGGGCGCCTTTTTTTTGCCTAACCTTCAAGTAAGCGTTCGATTTTAAGCATCACATGCCGATGAAATTCATGATGACACCCGTGGCCCGTCTCCTTAATGTGAGCCACCTCGCCGTCATCGGAGCGAAACGAAGCCAGTACAAGGAAGACAATAACCTGATACTTCATGAGGTCAAATCGCCTACTGGGGAGAGGGCCCGCGCCTGTCAAACCCGAATCGCGACAAGATATACCGCCAGGCTATCAACTGTATTACCTAGACATTACAAATCCGTCATTTGAACCCCCGCACAGTGATTTTGATTTACCATCCATTTCTATAATGCCGGCACACGTGCGCGGTTAATTGCTCAGTGATATCGAGACAACATTCCATGCGAATTCTGGTAATTGAGGATGAATTGAAAACTGCGGAGTATGTGCGTCAAGGCCTTACAGAATGCGGATACGTAGTAGATTGCGTCCACACCGGGTCAGATGGATTATTCTTGGCCAAGCAGCACGAATACGAGTTGATTATCCTCGACATAAACCTACCTGAAATGGATGGGTGGCAGGTACTGGAACTGTTGCGACGTAAGCAGTGCGCTTCGCGAATCATGATGCTCACGGCGAGAAGCCGGCTAGCGGACAAGGTCCGTGGTCTGGAAAACGGTGCAGATGACTACCTGATCAAACCATTTGAGTTTCCTGAGCTACTGGCTCGGGTTCGCGCCTTGATGCGTAGGTCTGATCACGCCGCATCCGTAGAGACGATTCGCGTTGCTGACTTGGAACTTGATCAGAGCCGGCACAGGGCCTTCAGGGATGGCCAGCGAATTGATCTGACGACAAAAGAATTCGCATTGTTGCACTACCTGATGCGCAACACCGGTGTGGTGCTCAGCCGCACGCAGATTATCTCTCAGGTCTGGGATATGAATTTTGACTGTGACACCAACGTTGTAGAAGTATCGATTCGAAGACTGAGAGCGAAGATAGATGACCCTTTTGAAACCAAACTGATACACACGCTTCGAGGCGTAGGTTATGTGCTTGAAAAGCGTTAAGCGCCGAACCGTCAAGCGCTAAAACATCGGTTCAACTTACTCGGCACGGACAAACTTTACTCGTTGATTACGAGCAACTTCAACCCCTCGCACAATCCCCTCACCAACTATCATGAGGTCACCTCGGCATGAGGTATAGCATAGATTATCGGCAGGTTTCAGAGGGCCAATCATACGCAGAGCTGATTCGCGCTCAGCCGCCATTATCTTCAACAGCGACGGTCCGAGCCATTGCTCAGCCATTCGCTGACTGCCGATAACTGCTAGTGCGTGCGCTTACACGTCGGCGCATTGGAGAGCTGCTGCACTCTGCCGAGCGTTGAGCAGACTACGCGCCCGATTTGCCTACTGCGATGTGGGTGCCCGAGAACCTGATCCAGGACCGCCGCAATCCCGTACAACGGCGAAGAGGCGACCATGGGGTGCACTTCCCCTAAACCTATCGACTTCGGAACATCCATCGGTGGCCTCACCGCTTTGGTCGAGCTGGATATAAAAGGTGGCGGTATTCGACCCCGTGCTTTTCGTGTGCCTCAACGATCCGGGCAACCGCATGAAGATCCTCTATTTAGCTCAAGCGCCTGACGTCCAACCGCTTCGAAATATCGCCAGATGCCACCCACGAGGCGATCATTCTGACGGTCCAGGAACTCAACGGGTTGCTCGACGGTTTTGAGCTCTGGCGTAATCGTCCTCATCAGGTATTGACGCCGCGCTACGTGGCATGACCCGGTATAATCCGGGCCATGATTGCTCTGCCCGATGACCTTCCTGATGTTCCTGTTTTGTTCAAGCAGCTGTTGCTTGAGGCCCTCAATCGTTAGGAGGAAACCCTTCAGGCTTATCAGACTCACATCGTCGACCTGACAGAACAGATCACGCTATTGCGTGACCGTCTTTTTGGACGCAAGTCCGAGCAATTCGTGGAACCCACACGCTACACTTGGCCTTGCTCAATGACCTCCAAAGCGAGCCAATGCCGTTGGTGAGCGACGGCGATGAAGAAATGGGATGTGTAGGCTGTCGGCCCCTCAGGCGTATTAAGATAGGCAACTTTTCAGCAGATGCAGACCACCATGTCCAATGACGCACCCACCGGCCCAGGTCGCCCCAAGGACCTGGCCAAGCGCGAGGCGATCCTCGAGGCGGCCAAGGCGCTGTTCCTCAGCCTTGGTTACGCCAGCACCAGCATGGATGCGGTGGCTGCGGCAGCAGGCGTTTCGAAGCTTACCGTCTATAGCCATTTCACCGACAAGCAGACCTTGTTCACGTCCGCCGTCATGGCTACCTGCCAGGTACAGCTGCCCGACCAGTTGTTCGATTACCCCGAGGGCGCGTCGGTTGAGGATGTGCTATTGACGATCGGCCGCGGCTTCCAGGCGCTGATCAGCAGCGACGAAGCGGTCAAACTCAGCCGCCTGATTGTGGCCCAAGGCAGCCTGGACCCAAGCTTTGGCCAATACTTCTACGAAGCAGGGCCCAAGCGCGTGCTGGCCGGGATGGAAGCGCTGTTGCGAGGAGCCCATGAGCGCGGGCTGCTGCGCATCGACAACCCGCTGCGGGCGGCGGAGCATTTCTTCTGCCTGGTCAAGGGGGCACCAGATTATCGGTTGCTGCTAGGGTGCGCAGGGCCACTGCAGAGCGACGCGGCCGAAGCGCATGTGCGCGAGGTCGTCGGCGTGTTCTTGCGGGCATTTCAGCCCTAAGAGAGCAGTTGCCATCATCTATGCGCACCCGTTGTAGAGAGCCCCTCTCCCCGATACGGGTCAGGCCGCTAAGGCGTTCGCCTACTCATCACTTCTGCCAGTACCCGACAAGGTGGTTTCTTGTCAATATCATATCTAGGCCACGATATGAGCACCGTCACCATACCGTCGCAAAAAATCAGGCTTTTTTACAAGGGCAATAAGCTCTCGAGTTTATACTCGAGCCCTCTCCACCACACAATGCTAAGTGCCAACCACCGAAATCTGTGCGAAATGACCAGTTCAACTTCGCAAGCGCTCATCTTGGCTACCGACGTACAGGGCTCAACGGTCAACGCTGCCTCAGAAAGCCAGACGATTGTTACTTACAACGCTTATGGCAATGACAATTGTCAGCCTGACGATCCCCTGTTGTCTCGATTCACCGGGCAGAGCTGGCTACCCTATGCCATAGGTTATGCGTTAGGTAATGGTTACCGTCTGTTCAATTGCTCGGCAATCTCCCGGCCTGGGATGGCCCTATTAGCCAAACTGCGGATATGATTCTAACGCCTCCATCATCCCAAGCCGATGTTGATCTGATACCGGAGCCCCTGCAGCTGGAAGATTTGCAGGAACGCCTGAGGCGTCTGCGTGATGACTAGGCCTTCAACGCCTTCTTTGGATAAATGTCATACCGACTGGACTTCCCCTCCAGACTATGGCTTGGATTCGGCCCATCAATAATCGGCGCCTTGCGCGGCCTCTTCACCACCACCCGGTGGCTGGCCAGCGCCAAGGCGGCCTCAAGCAGGGCCGGGGCGTCCAGGTCGTCACCAACCAATGGGCGGAACACGCGCATTTCCTTCTTCACCAGCGCGCTCTTGTCGCGGTGCGGGAACATGGGGTCGAGGTAGATCACCTGTGGCGGCTCGCCTTCCCAGCCGCGCATGCGCTCGATGGCGTTGCCCGTCAGCAGGCGCATGCGCGCTACAATCGGCCCCACCTCTTCATCCCGCTGCGCCCGCGCCAGGCCATCTTCCAGTAACGCGGCGATCAGTGGCTGGCGCTCGATCAGGGTCATCCGGCAGCCCAGGCTGGCCAGCACGAACGCATCCTTGCCCAGGCCGGCAGTGGCATCCAGTACCTGAGGCCGTATGCCCTGGGCAATGCCTACGGCCTTGGCGATCATCTGCCCGTTGCCGCCGCCGAACTGGCGCCGGTGCGCGGCCTGGCCCTCGACGAAGTCCACCCGCACCGGACCGGGCGCCTGGGGGCCCAACTGCTGAATCTGCAAACCATCGGCCCCGACTTGCACCGCAAATTCGGCCTCATCCTGCTGCAGCGGCAGGCCCAGGCGCTCGGCCCACACCTGGGCCTGCTCGGCGTACTCGCCAGCCATTGCCTCGACCCTGATCACCACACCTTGCTCTTGCATCGTCCACACCTGAAAAAACCAACGCTACCCTTAATGAACCGGCCACCACGGCCGATACAGGCAATATCCCGCTATTCTGCCAGAGCACAACGCGCGCGGCTGCCATGTCAGAAACTCTTCCCATCGGCTTGACCTATTTGTCGCCCGTCGGCAACTACAGTCAGCACAACACCCAGGCACTCGGGGGCGTCAGCCACCTGTGGCAGGATTTCTTTGCCCGGGCCATGGCCGAACAGCAAGCGCTGCCGGTTGATGGCTTCAGCCAGGCGCTGGAACAGCACGACAAGGACAGTGGAGAACCTGTGGGGGGTGCCCGTGCCCTGGCCCTGATCGATGCCCAGCGCGCCTGCCCGGTGTTAGACACTGTAGTGGCACCGCCAGAGCCGTTGTTCCTGCCCAAGGCCGAACTGGAAGCCAAGCTGTTGCCACCTGCACCCGAGCCCTACAGCGCTATCGACCTGATCGAGCAGCAGCGCCAGCTGGACATGGACAACAGCTGGTTGCGCCCGGTGGTCATGAGCCAGGGCCACCCTGTTGCCGAGCCCGGCCCGGGGCCTGCACCACGCCCGCTGTTCCTGCCCATCGCCGAATTAGAAACGCATCTACTGGACCCGGCGCCCGAGCCCTACGACGAATCCACCCTGGCGATTCAGCAGAGCGACCTGGCGTTCGATATCCACTGGGCGCGCCCTGTGGTGCTCAACAACGTTCGCGCCCACGCCTGAGGCTAGCGGCAGATCTGCCAGCGGCCCATGTCTACATGGAAATGATTACGGTGCGCCGCGTTGTACTCCGGGCCCAGTACCGTACTGAACCGCTCACAGGCAGCCTGTTGCACCTCGCGCAAGAACGCTGCCTTCTGCCCGCCCGCCTGCCAGTCACGGGCCAGCACGATGCGCTGGCCATCCTGTAGGCGAAAGCCGCTGATATCGAAGGCGTTGGCCGTGGCATGCTGGCTCAGCCTGCCTTCCTTGCGGTGGTAAACGTTGCGGCAGGCAAAACTGCCCAAATGGTCGACCTGCGCCACGGGTTGGCCCAGTACCCGCTGCGCGACCGGCTGCAAGCCATGGCGCTCGAACAGCGCATAAGCCACTGCCAAAGGGCATGTGGCCAGAAAGCTGCTGCTCAGCCGTGCTTCCCCACCCTCGATACGCCAAACGTTGCGCAAGGGGCAGTTGGCCGACGCGGGGCTGTCGGCCTGCGCACGGTAGCGCAACTGGCTGGTTTCCAGCGCCTGGCGGCACAGTACCGGGTCATCGCGCAGGCGCGACAGTTTGTAGGCGGTCAGCAAATTGGGCGGCTGGCGCACATCCAGCGGTGCCAAAGGGTTCCACTGGGCCGGCAGGCGCCAGCCCAGTTGCCAGGCCAGGGCTGCCAGCAATAGCCCACCGGCCAGCAACCCTAGCAACAGGCGCATCAGCGGCGGAACAGGTCGTTGAGCTGATCGAACGGCAACGCGTGTTCGCCGTAGCCGAACGTGCCCTGCTCACGAATCTCCATCGCTGCGCGGTGCAAGGCCCCGAAGGCCGCCCGGGCCATGGACGAGCCTACGCTGATGCGGCGTACCCCCAGGTCCTGCAATTGGTTGACGCTCAGCGACACGCCGCTCATGCCCATCAGCACGTTGACAGGCCGTGGCGCCAAGGCCTGCACCACCGCTCGTACTTCCTCGGCGGTACGCAGGCCCGGGGCATAGAGCACATCGGCCCCCGCCTCGGCATAGGCTTGCAGCCGCTGGATGGTGTCATCCAGGTCTTGGCGCCCGTGCAGCAGGTTTTCAGCACGGGCACACAGGGTGAACGGGAACGGCAATCCGCGAGCCACCTGAACAGCGGCGCGCACCCGCTCGACCGCCAGCCCCATGTCGTAGATGGGCGACGCCTGCTGGCCACTGGCATCCTCGATGGACCCCCCCACCAAGCCGGCCTCGGCGGCACGCTGGATGGCCAGGGCACAGGCTTCGGGCAGGTCACCGAAGCCGTTCTCCAGGTCGGCAGCCACCGGCAACGGGGTGGCATCAACGATCTCGCCGGCGTTATCCAGCACCTCATCCAGGCCAAGCGCCCCCTCTGCGTCGGGCCGCCCAAGGCTGAAGGCCAGGCCTGCACTGGTGGTGGCCAGCGCCTCGAAACCCAGGCTGGCCAACAGCCTGGCCGAGCCTGCGTCCCAGGGGTTGGGCATGACAAAGGCGCCATCGCGCTCATGCAGGGCTTTGAAGGCTTCGGCTCGCAGGGTTTGCACATCCATGGTTACACTCCGGCAGTCAGAAACGGGTCAGAGTAGACCCAGTTGTTCGACCTCAGGTGCGCGTGGCAATTCCGGCAGTGCCGCCAGCCCTGGCAGGCGCTGCATCAGCCGTTGATGAAAACGCTGCGCCAGCGCCGCAGCCAGGCGGTTGTCCGAGGTGTGCAGGAAGATGTATGGGTTGCGCCCTTCTTCGATCCAGGCGCCAACCTTTTCCACCCACGGCGTCAGGAAGGGCTCATTGGCCTCCAGTTGCGGGTGGCCGATGAAGCGCACCTGGGGATGCTGGCTGAAGGCTGCCGGGCGCGGCGGTACCTTGGGCTTCTTGGCCTGGGCATGCAGCACCGCAGGGTCGCGGGAAGTGCAACTGAACAAGGCTCGCGGGTCCAGGCATATACGTTCCACGCCGCTGGCATGCAGCAACCGGTTGAGCGCGCGTTCTTCCTCGCCTTTTGCGAAAAACGCGGGGTGGCGCACCTCCACCGCCACGGGCACACCGATCTGCTGCAGAAACGGGTCCAGTTCCGCCAGCCGCGCTGGGCCGAAGGAGGCCTGCAACTGCAACCAGTACGGCGCAACGCGACGCCCCAGCGGGGCCATCAGGCGGGTGAAGTCGAACGCAGGCTCCAGCTGGTCACGCAGGTCACCCTCGTGGCTGATATCCCGTGGGAACTTGGCAGTGAAACGGAAATGCTCTGGCATCACCTGGGCCCAGCGGGCGACAGTCGCGGGCGCAGGCCTGGCGTAGAACGTGGTGTTGCCCTCAACGGCGTTGAATACCTGGCTGTACAGGCCGAGCATCTCGTTGCTGCTCGCATCGGCAGGGTACAGGTACTCACGCCAGGCGCTTTCGCTCCACGACGGGCAACCCAGGTAGTAAGGCAATGGCGACGGATTCATCCGTCAAATGTACAGGTCCAGCCCCAGCACTTCCATGTCCCAATCGGTGAAACCGGCAGTACTCAGGTAGCTGGCCAGCGCCGTGGCGGTGCGCCTGTCACGGGCGCGGGGGAACACCATGTCCTGCTGGCGGGCAGGCAATGCAGAACGACGGCGGGGGGTAGGCTCCTGGGCAAGTTGCTCCTCAACCACTTCCGCATCATCCACGGATGCTTCGCGCACCCCAGCCTTGCGCGGCGGGCGCTTGATTGGGTAAGACTGCGAGGAGAAACCGTCGATACGCATGGGAGAGCACTCAGGGCCAGTGATGGCAATCTAGCATCATCGGGCACCTGTTACTAATGCCCGATTGATAACTTGACCACATTTCGAGCAAAGAGTTATAGCGCTATCGGTAATAACCGACGAGTAGCATCAGACCTTCTTGGGCGTCGCCACATTGTCGCGCAGGTACACCGGTTGCGCCTGGTCAGCTGTAATGGCCTCCCCGCGTGCCCAGGCGAAGCTGGCCAGGCCCAGCACATCTTGCGCACTGGGCAAGGCAGTGGCGTTGCTGGCCTGCACGGGCACAGCCAGCCGGTCGGCATAACCCCACCCGGTCCCGGCGCCGAACCATTGGCCGGTGCTGCCCTCAGGCAATGCCACCTGCTCGGGCGGCAACACCGCTTCGGCGCCCACCAGGCGCATTTCACCTGCGCAGGCCTGGTAGCAGCCCCAGTACACTTCATCCATGCGCGCATCGATGGCGGCCGCCACCTGTTGCGCGCCCTGCTCGCGGAGGGCCCCCTGGGCAAGAGCAGCGAGGTTGGACACCGGCAGCACCGGCCGCTCGAGTGCGAAGGCCAGGCCCTGTACCACCCCGATGGCAATGCGCACACCGGTAAAGGCACCCGGGCCACGGCCATAGGCGATGGCATCCAGCGCGCCAAGCGCTACCCCGGACCCGGCCAGCAGCTGCTTGATCATCGGCAGCAGCTTTTGCGCGTGCATGCGGGGGATGACTTCGTAGTGGCTGGTTACCTTGCCGTCATGCAGCAGCGCAACGGAACAGGCTTCGGTGGCGGTATCCAGGGCCAACAGGGTGGTCATCGAACGGGTTTCCAGGTGCTTGGGAGAACGCAGCAGTATAAAGCAGCGACAGCGGGCGGGGGAACGTTATGGTGAGGCTGGGCGCACAGGGCGCCCAACCTGATCGGCTCAGCTCAGCGCGGTCAGCACCTTGGCAGTAATAGCCTCGACCGAACCCACGCCCTCGATGTGGCTGTACTTCGGCTTGCCGGCGTTTGCCTGGGACAACTTCTGGTAGAACTCCACCAGCGGCTTGGTCTGGCTGTGGTAGACCGACAGACGATGGCGCACCGTCTCTTCCTTGTCGTCGTCGCGCTGGATCAGGTCCTCGCCTGTCACATCGTCCTTGCCTTCCACTTTCGGCGGGTTGTACTGGATGTGATAGGTGCGGCCCGAAGCCAGGTGCACACGGCGGCCAGCCATGCGGCCAACGATCTCTTCGTCATCCACGGCGATTTCGACCACGGCGTCGATGGCCACGCCGGCTTTGACCATGGCCTCGGCCTGCGGGATGGTGCGCGGGAAGCCGTCGAACAGGCAGCCGTTGGCGCAGTCAGGCTGGGCGATGCGCTCCTTGACCAGGTTGATGATCAGCTCATCGGACACCAGTTGGCCCGCATCCATGACTTTTTTCAGTTCCAGGCCCAGCGGGGTGCCCGCCTTGACGGCGGCACGCAGCATGTCACCGGTGGAAATCTGCGGAATACCGAACTTTTCGGTGATGAACTTTGCCTGAGTACCTTTACCGGCCCCGGGAGCTCCCAGCAGAATTACGCGCATCTTGTGCTCCTCAAATTTTTTTATGGAATTCAATGGATTCGGCGACCAGGGCCAAGTCCGGAAATATCGGTATGGCCATAAAGCGGCCAGAGGGCTGCTCAAGATACACAGCGCCCGGCAGCCAGACAAGCGTCCCAAAGTTGCAGGAATGCGCCACTTGAGGCCAACCCTGCAGGCGGTTGCGCCCGTCGCAACCCGGCTGCCAGCACCCGCGCACAAGGTGCAGCAATGTGCGCGTGAGCACTCCCCCTACAGCCTCAACCGGTGTTGCGCAGCCCCGCTGCAATCCCCGCCACGGTCACCAGCAAGGCCTGCTCCAACGGGCTGTCCAGAGCGGCTTCGCGGGCGCGCGAGCGCGCCAGCAGCTCGGCCTGCAGCCGGTGCAGCGGGTCCAGGTAGGTGTTGCGCAGGCTGATGAATTCGAGGGTTTCCGGGCTGTGTGCCAGTAGCACCGGCTGCCCGGTCAAGGCCAGTACCACCTGGCACGACTGCGACAATAGGTCGCGCAAATGTGCACCTAAAGGAAGCAGTTCAGGTTGCACCAGACGTTCGTCGTAGGCCTCGGCGATCTGCGCATCGGCCTTGGCCAGCACCATCTCGAGCATGTCGATGCGGGTGCGGAAAAACGGCCATTGCTCACGCATCTGCGCCAGCATCGCCCCTTGCCCACTGGCCAGTGCATTGTTCAGAGCGGTTTCCCAGCCCAGCCATGCCGGCAGCATCAGGCGGGTCTGGGTCCACCCGAAAATCCACGGAATGGCCCGCAGGCTTTCGATACCCCCGGCGCGGCGTTTGGCCGGGCGGCTGCCCAGTGGCAGGCGGCCCAGCTCCTGCTCTGGGGTGGACTGACGGAAATACTCGACGAAGTCCGGCGTCTCGCGCACCACCTGCCGGTAGGCCTTGACGCCGTCGGCGGCCAATTGGTCCATCACCTCGCGCCAAGCGGGTTGCGGCGGCGGCGGGGGCAGCAGGGTCGCCTCCAGCACCGCGGCCAGGTACAGGTTGAGGTTCTGCTCGGCGATGCCCGGCAGGCCGAACTTGAAACGGATCATCTCCCCTTGTTCGGTAGTACGGAACCGGCCGGCGACCGAGCCAGGCGGCTGCGACAGGATGGCGGCGTGTGCAGGGCCACCACCGCGCCCTACCGTGCCGCCTCGGCCATGGAACAGCAGCAGCTCAACCTCATGCTCGGCGCAGATGCGCACCAGGCTCTCCTGGGCGCGGTACTGCGCCCAGGCGGCGGCCGTGGTGCCAGCATCCTTGGCTGAATCGGAATAACCGATCATCACTTCCTGGGGGCCGTGCAGGCTGTCACGGTAACTGGGCAGCCCCAGCAGGCGCTGCATCACCGGGCCGGCGTTGTCCAGGTCCGCCAGGGTTTCGAACAGCGGCACCACACGCATCGGGCGGGTCAGGCCGGCTTCCTTGAGCAGCAGTTGCACGGCCAGCACATCAGAGGCTGCGCCAGCCATCGAGATCACGTAAGACCCCAGCGAAGCGCCTGGCGCGGCCGCGATCTCCCGGCAAGTGGCAAGCACTTCGGCGGTGTCGTCCTCGGGCGTGAAATGCCCAGGCAGCAACGGCCGGCGATTTTTCAGTTCATCCTGCAGGAAGCTGATGCGCTGCTCTTCGTCCCAGTCCGCATAACGCCCAAGGCCGAGGTACTCAGTGATTTCACTCAAGGCATCGCGGTGACGGGCAGCGTCCTGACGCACGTCCAGGCGTACCAGGAACAGGCCGAAGGTAACGGCCCGGCGCAGGCAATCCAGCAGCGGGCCATCGGCAATCACCCCCATGCCGCATTCGTTCAGGGAGTCGTAGCACAGTTGCAAGGGCGCAATGAGGTCACGGTTATCAACCAACACCTCGGCGCCGGGCGGTTGGCTACCCGTCAGGGCGGCATGTGCCCAGGCGCGCGTGGCCCTTAGGCGGTCGCGCAGTTGCTTGAGCAGTGCACGGTAAGGTTCAGCGCTGTCTCCGACACGCTCGCGCAAGGCATTGCTGGCCTGCTGCATGGACAACTGCGCTGCCAGCGCGTCGATGTCGCGCAGGAACAGGTCGGCGGCCATCCACCTGGCCAGCAGCAGCACTTCGCGGGTAACCGCGGCAGTGACATTGGGGTTGCCATCCCGGTCACCGCCCATCCACGACGCAAAGCGGATTGGCGCGGCGTCGAGCGGCAGGCGCAGGCCAGTGGCATCGTGCAAGGCCTTGTCGACCTTGCGCAGGTGACTGGGAATTGCCTGCCAGAGCGAATGCTCGATGACGGCAAAGCCCCACTTCGCTTCATCGACCGGTGTGGGGCGTGTGCGACGGATTTCTTCGGTGTGCCAGGCCTCGGCAATCAGCCGGCGCAGCCGTTCACGCACCTGTTCGGCCTCCTGAGGGGTCAGGTCACGATGGTCTTGAGCAGCCAGTTGCCCGGCAATGGCGTCGTATTTCTGGATGAGGGTGCGGCGCGCCACCTCGGTAGGGTGCGCGGTCAGCACCAGCTGGATATCCAGCGCAGCAACCTCGTCGGCCAAGGCCTGGTTGCCATGGCCAGCGTGTTTCAGACGGGCCAGCAACTCTGGCAGCACCCTCGCCTCGAAGGGTTCGGGCTGGTCGCCATCACGACGGCGGATCAATTGGTACTGCTCGGCCATGTTGGCCAGGTTCAGAAATTGGTTGAAGGCCCTGGCAACCGGCAGCAGGTCATCCTCTGCCAGGTCGCCGAGGGTTGAACTGAGCTGTTCGCCCGCGCTGCGGCGATCGGCCTTGGCACTGTGGCGGATGGCTTCGATCTTCTGCAAAAACGCTTCGCCATGCTGCTGGCGAATGGTCTCACCCAGCAGCTCGCCCAGCACATGGACATCTTCACGCAAACGCACATCGATATCGGTCATTGGCCCTCTCTGTGGCGCAGCTCAGGCGCCTTGCATCCCTGGTAAGGCTTCGCGCACTGCCGGTGACGGCCGTGGTTGCATCAAGAGTGCCTACAGCCAGGGCGCAAAGGCAAGCCACCTTCGGCCAAAGCAAACTAAAGTGAAGCCACGACACTCCCATGCACTGCATGCCTTTTGACAGGCGTTACCAGAGGCCACCATGAAAATACGTGAACTCGCCCAGCACTGGGAACAAAATGCCGCCGGCGCCCTCAGCCGCACAGAACATGTGTTGCACCTGGACCTGGAGTCCGAAGCGCGTCTGGCCGCATTGATCGACATGTACCCCAAACGCACCGCCGAGGAACTGCTCGGCGAACTGGTGGCTGCGGCCCTTGAGGAACTGGAAGCCAGCTTTCCTTATGCGCAGGGCCACCAGGTGATCGCCACCGATGAGGAAGGCGACCCCCTCTATGAGGATGTGGGCCCTACCCCCAGGTTTCTGGCGCTCTCACGCCATCATCTGCACGCACGCGCCAAACCTGGCGACGGCGAACAATGACGCAGCTCCTTGTACCGGAAATTGGCGAGCGCACCCGCCTAGGCGGGACTCGCCCGGGTCTGGGCGCTGACCAACCAGTCAGAAATTGTTGGCCAACCGAGGGAGATTTTTCTGAACTATTCGAAAAATGTTCCAGTCGGAGCCAATAGCCATCACGCTAAAACCCTGCACACCGGTACTTGTGCGTCATTCAGCTGAAGCGTACGGAAACGGTTGGGGGGGATGAGCGATGGACTGCTACGGACATCGTCATTATCAGGAGTGATCCAATGGAGCTGACCACCATGAAAACCCGCACTTTCAAACCGTCATCCTCTCACGTGCGCGGGTTCAAGCTGGCCGCGCTGGCCCTGGGCAGTAGCCTGGTCCTGGCCGGCTGTGCAGGCAACCCGCCGACCGAGCAGTACGCGGTAACCCAGTCCGCCGTGAACGCTGCAGTGAGCGCAGGGGGCACCGAGTACGCTGCTGTCGAAATGAAAGCAGCACAGGACAAGTTCAAGCAGGCCGAAATCGCCATGCATGACAAGAAGTACGACGAAGCCAAGCGTCTGGCCGAGCAGGCCGAATGGGACGCTCGCCTCGCCGAACGCAAGGCCCAGGCGGCCAAGGCCCAGAAGGCCGTGCAGGATGCCCGCCAGGGCGTTCAGGACGTACGTGAGGAAGGCCTGCGCAGCGCTCAGTGAGCCCTGCCCCGCCAACCCTAGCCTTCGTATTCGATCAAAGGATGAACACTATGCGCAAACACGTCATGATTCCCGCTCTTCTGGCCCTCAGCGTTGGTCTGGCAGCCTGCTCCCACGACCCGAACGCCAACCTGGAAGCGGCACGCACCAACTTCTCGTCGCTGCAGAGCGATCCGCAAGCCAGCAAAGTGGCAGCCCTTGAAACCAAGGATGCCCAGGACTGGCTGAACAAGGCCGACAAGGCCTACATGGACCGTGAAGACGACAAGAAGGTCGACCAGCTGGCCTACCTGACCAACCAGCGCGTCGAAGTGGCCAAGCAGACCATCGCCCTGCGCACCGCAGAAGGTGACCTGAAAAACGCCGCTGCCCAGCGCGCCCAGGCCAAACTGGACGCCCGTGACGCCCAGATCGCCAAGCTGCAGCAGAGCCTGAACGCCAAGCAAACCGACCGTGGCACCCTGGTGACCTTCGGCGACGTGCTGTTCGACTTCAACAAGGCCGAGCTGAAAAGCAACGCTTACCCGAACATCACCAAGCTGGCCCAGTTCCTTCAGGAAAACCCTGAGCGCAAGGTGATCGTAGAGGGCTACACCGACAGCGTCGGTTCGGCCAACTACAACCAGTCGCTGTCCGAGCGCCGCGCTGGCAGCGTGCGCATGGCACTGGTTCGCGCAGGCGTAGACCCGGCTCGCATCGTGTCGCAGGGCTATGGCAAGGAGTACCCGGTAGCGGATAACTCCAGCAACTCCGGCCGTGCCCAGAACCGTCGCGTGGAAGTCACCATCTCCAACGACAACCAGCCGGTAGCACCGCGCTCGTCGATGCGTTAACACGCGTTCGGCTGCAATACATTGAGCCGCTTTGCGGCTCTTCGCGAGCAAGCCCGCTCCTACAGTGATTACACAATCCTGTGAGAGCGGGCTTTCCTGCGCATGGCTGCAGCGCAGCCTAGGTAAATTTCAATTCAGGCTTATTGCACCTGCTGAGGCGTCTCTTCACCCATGCACCTTACCGCGCGTTTGCGGTTATCCACCAGTACGCCCGTCAGGCCCTTCTGCTGGGTATCGAACAGCACCAGCACGCCATCTACGCACTGCGCTACCTGCAGCGCCGGCTCCAGGGAGACCTTGTAGTCTTCGCCGGGTACGGTCTTGAGCATGGTGAAATCCTGCAGCAACAAGGCATCCTGCGGTTTGGCAAAGTGCAGGTAACCGTAGTACCACAAGGCCCCAACCGTCACGATGATCGTGCCAACACCAGTAAGGATCAGCGGTATGGCGTTGCGTTCTTCACTCATTGCGGGGCCTTCTCGTCAGGGGAATTCGGTAGCTCGGCCAGCCGCCTCAGGCTGCTGAAGTGGCTGGGGTCATCCAGAAAACGCAGCATCACTTCGCGCCAGGTGGGGTCGGCGAACGTTTGCACGTGCCCGCCCCGGGTCAGCTGCAACACCCGGGGTGGCGGCGCGTGCTGGTACAGGCGGATCACGTTGTCCATCGGCACCAGGTCATCGTCGATGCTGTGGAAGAACAGCTTGGGCGGGCTGGTCAGCTGCTCGATGGCGTTGATTGCGCTGTCGCTGTCCGGCACCAGCCACGACAACGGCACCTGCAGCGGCCAGGTCATCCAGGACGTGCTCAACGCGTAACGGCCCACCGCGCGGTAGCTGGCCGGCACGCCGTCAAACACCAGTGCACTGAAGCGTTGGCGCTGCTCGGGGTGCGCGGCCAGGTAGTGAATGGCCATGGCGCCGCCAAGGCTTTGGCCGAGCAGCACCAACGGCTTGCCCTTGACCTCCGGCGCCTGGTCGAGCCAGGCCATGGCAGCAGCGATGTCCTGGTACACCTCCGGCAACCGGGGCTTGCCTTCCGACAAGCCATAGCCGCGGTAGTCGATCAGCAACACCTGGTAGCCCTGCTCCGGCAGCCAGTAACTGCCCCCCAGGTGCCCGGGCAGGTTGCCGCCATTGCCGTGCAGGTGCAGCACCGTGCCTTTGACCGGCACACCCGCTTTGGCAGGCAGCCACCAACCGTGCAACCGCACACCGTCGGCCGCAACCAGGGTGACATCCTGGTATGCAAGCTTGGCACGCTCCGGGGTGAATGCCTGGCCACGCTCGGGATAGAACAGCAGGCTGCTGCAGCCGTTCAGGGCCAGCATGGCGATGACCACGGCAAGCAGGCGGCGCACGCTACAGAATGTTGGCGTAGTCGGTTTCAATACGGTCCAGGCTCAGGTGGTTGAGGAAGTTGGAAAAGCACATCCAGGCCGATAACGCGTTAAGGTCGCGGAATTGCTCCGGCAGGTACTTGGGCGGCTCCACCAGGCCTTCCTCGACCAGCTGGCGCAAGGTGCGCATGTCTTCGAGGGTAGTCTTGCCGCAGAACAGCAAGGGGATCTGTTCCAGCTTGCCCTTCTTCACGGCCAACTGAATGTAGTTGTAAACCATGATGAAGCCCTTGAGGTAGGACAAGTCCTTGGTGAATGGCAGCCCATCCGGCACCGAGCCACGGAACACACGGCTGGCGTTGCTGTAGCTCTGCGCCATGTCGAAGCCCTGCTCATGGAAGAAGCGGTACACCTGCATGAAGTCGGCGCCCTCCTCAACCATATGGATGGCCCGGGTGCGGTTGGTGAGCTTGCGCAGGCGGCTGGGGTAGGATGCGAAGGCGATCACCTCCATCAAAATGGCCAGGCCCTCCTGGGTCACCGTCGAAGAAGGCGGGCCCTTGGCCAGGAAGGTACAGATGGGCTGGTTCAGGCCGTTGAGCGTTGTGCCCACATGCACCAGCCCCTCATGCACTTCCAGCGCCCGCACGTCACGGGCATTGAACATGGCGTCGGCGCGCACCTTGATATAGTCGGCGCCCGCTGCGGCGTCGGCGACGATGCCATCGGACTCGAATACCCGGATGGTGCTCTCGGCCTCACCAAACACGGTGTTCAAGCGCCGCTGCAAAATGGCCACGGCTTCCTTGGCGGTCAGGTTCTTGGGTTCGTCCTTGAGGTCGCCACGGCCATCAATGTTGTTCAGGTAATCCGAGAGCATCAGGCCGAGGTCGGCCAAGGTCGGGTCGCCGGCGTGGAACACGTCGGACGCCGCGCCGTACAACTCCTGGGAAATCAGCCCGAAGTCCTCGGTGCCACGGGCCTCGAGCATTCGCACCACCATGCGGTACTCGCGGCACATGCGCTTCATGATCTGCCCTACCGGGCTGAACTGGCCGAGCTGACGGATGATGTCACGCTCGATGGCCTGGAACTCTGCCTTGACCGCGCTAGAGTCAAAGCCCAGCGGCCGCGCGTGGTAGTAGGCACGGTCAACGGCTGGGGGCTCCTTGCCCTTGGCTTCGAAGAACCCCTGGCGGATGCCGTCGTCCCACTTCACCGCATCCAGCACCCGGATGGGGGTTTGTGCCGCGACGATGCGATCGGACAGGGTACGTATGGTTTGTTGGTATTCGTCCAACGGGTACTCCTTCTGCGGGGCCGGGGGTGACACTGCTGGCAGATGCGCGAGGCTTTAGCCGCGAAGAGGGCAACGCGTCACTTGCCGGATCGCTGGAACCGCGCGGCTTCCACGAACAGGTCGGAATTGGCGGGGTCCTCCAGGTAGGCAAACACGCGGGCCGGCGGGCTGTCGACCAACACACCCTCGCCATTATCCTGCGGCACCTCGGTGCTGTGGCCGCTCAGCTCCTTGCTGTCCACGGCCTGCTGAACCTGCTGGAGGTCCAGGTCATAGACCACCAATTGTTTGCCATCGACGATATCGAAGCCGCCGATGACGAAGTTGCCGCCCAGCGTGTGCGGCACACGGGCCGACAGGTACCAGCGGTTGCCGTGGCGCGACACGGTAAAGATGTACTCCTCGGGGGCCTTGCCCTTGGCTGTGGCCACCGCCTTGTAGGCATCCGCACCGCTGCGGCTGATCACCAGTTGCAATGGCTCACCCCAGGCATCCTTGCTGTGCCACTTGCCCAGCAGCCCTTTGGGCGCCGCCTGGTTACCAGGCAAAGGCTGTGGGAATGTCACCAGACAACCGCCCAGCATCAGGAATGACAGCGTCAACAGCACCACACGCCAGGCTTTCATCAGGTTCTCCTTGAGTGACGACCCATGCTCAGGCCGATGCCAGCACCAGTTGCAGGTATCGGGTAAGCATAGCGAGCATCTGCCCATCGGCTTGCGCATCAGCGCCCTTGAGCAGGCCCTGATATTCCATCTGCTCGATAATCGCCGTCAACATCTGCGCATCCTGTTCGGGCTGGCGCGAGCCAACAACCTGCAGCAGTTGCCGCGTTCCGTGCAGCAGGATCTGCTCGTGGGCGCGCACCAGCGCGGCCAGCCGGGGGCACAGCAGCGCCTCTTGGCGAAACCCCTGCTCGGCCATGAGAAAGTCACGCCGGTTGAGCAACTGGCGCTGCACGTAGTCAGCGGTCATGGCTGCCACTTCGTTGGCCAGCCGCGCGCGTGCCTGCGGGCTGCCATCACCCTGGGCGAGCAACTGGCGCAGCACCACTTCGGTGTTGGCCCACAGCTTGGCCATGTAGGCGGCGCTGCGCTCGACATACTGGGCGAAAGAATCGGCGAGCAGGTCTTCGATGTCCTTGAAATAGTAGGTCGTGGCCGATAGGGGCACACCGGCTTCTGCGGCGACGGCGCGATGACGCACGCCGCGCACGCCATCGCGCACCACGATGCGCATGGCAGCGTCGAGGATGCGCTGACGGCGCTGTTCGCTGCCCAGGCGGGCAGTTTTGCGTCCTTGGTATTGCACGCTCTCGGCGACGGCGGTGGCGATGCCGGCGGCGCCCTGGTCAGGCATGGCAGGTGTCACGGGATAACCTCGGGAACTGGGGTGTCGCAGACAATACCAAATGTTCGGTGGGAACATGCCGTTGGCTCGTCATAGAACGCAAATGGGGCCGCAAAGCGGCCCCAAATGACATACCTGTATGCAGCAGACTCAGCCCTGCGGGCGCATGTGCGGGAACAGGATCACGTCACGAATCGATGGCGAATTGGTCAGCAGCATCACCAGGCGGTCGATACCGATGCCCTCACCTGCAGTCGGCGGCATGCCGTACTCCAGCGCGCGCACGAAGTCGGCATCGTAGTGCATGGCTTCGTCGTCACCGGCGTCCTTTTCCGCCACCTGGGCCAGGAAGCGCTCGGCCTGGTCTTCGGCGTCGTTCAGCTCGGAGTAGGCGTTGGCAATCTCGCGGCCACCAATGAACAGCTCGAAGCGGTCGGTAACGGCGGGGTTCTGGTCGTTACGGCGTGCCAGCGGCGACACCTCGAACGGGTATTCGGTGATGAAGTGCGGCTGCTCCAGCTTGTGCTCGACCAACTCTTCGAAAATCATGACCTGCAATTTGCCCAGGCCCTCGTGGCCCAGCACTTTGGCGCCGGCCTTCTTGGCGATGTCACGGGCGCGGTCCACGTCCTGCAAGTCCGCTGCAGTCAGCTCAGGGTTGTACTTGAGGATCGAGTCGAACACCGACAAGCGAACGAACGGCTCACCGAAGTGGAACACCTTGTCACCGTACGGCACATCGGTACTGCCCAGAACCAGCTGCGCAAGCTCGCGGAACAGCTCTTCAGTGAGGTCCATGTTGTCGCGGTAGTCGGCATAGGCCTGGTAGAACTCGAGCATGGTGAACTCGGGGTTGTGCCGGGTCGAGACACCTTCGTTGCGGAAGTTGCGGTTGATCTCGAAGACCTTCTCGAAGCCACCCACCACCAGGCGCTTGAGGTACAGCTCCGGCGCGATGCGCAGGAACATGGCCATGTCCAGGGCATTGTGATGGGTTTCGAACGGCTTGGCGGCGGCACCGCCGGGGATGGTCTGCAGCATCGGCGTTTCCACCTCGAGGAAGTCACGCTCGATGAGGAACTTGCGAATGTGCGAGATCACCTGGGAACGCACACGGAAGGTGTGGCGGGTTTCCTCGTTGACCATCAGGTCGACATAGCGCTGGCGGTAGCGCTGCTCGGTGTCGGTGAGGCCGTGGTGCTTGTCTGGCAGCGGGCGCAGCGACTTGGTCAGCAGGCGCACGTTGGTCATTTCGACGTACAGGTCACCTTTGCCCGAGCGGGCCAGGGTACCCTCGGCGCTGATGATGTCGCCCAGGTCCCAGGTCTTGACCGCCGCCAGGGTTTCCTCAGGCAGGGTCTTGCGGTTGACGTAGACCTGGATACGGCCGGTCATGTCCTGGATAACCATGAACGAGCCGCGGTTGAGCATGATACGGCCAGCTACCTTGACCGGGATCGCGGCTGCTTCCAGCTCTTCCTTGGTCTTGTCCACGTACTGCTTCTGCAGGTCGTTGCAGTAGCTGTCGCGACGGAAGTCGTTGGGGAAGGCATTGCCTTTGGCGCGCTCTGCGGCAAGTTTTTCCTTGCGCAGGGCGATCAGGGCGTTTTCTTCCTGTTGCAGGTCTTGCGATTCGGTCTTCAGGTCGCTCATGTCGTCAGTCTTTCCATCAGGTATTCGTTGCCCTTGTCGGGCAGGGCACGCGACCCCGGCCAGTGGCCGGGTATCGCGGCGGTGGTGTTCGGCTTACAGCCCCTGCTTGAGGCTGGCTTCGAGGTACTGGTCGAGGTCGCCATCGAGCACCTTCTGGCAGTCGCTGCGCTCGACACCGGTGCGCAAGTCCTTGATGCGCGAGTCGTCCAGCACGTAGGAGCGGATCTGGTGCCCCCAGCCGATGTCCGACTTGCTGTCCTCGAGTGCTTGCGAGGCGGCGTTGCGCTTCTGCATCTCCAGCTCGTACAACTTGGCCCGCAGCATTTTCATGGCGGTGTCCTTGTTGGCGTGCTGGGAGCGTTCGTTCTGGCAGGCCACCACGGTATTGGTTGGCACGTGGGTAATACGCACCGCCGAGTCGGTGGTGTTCACGTGCTGCCCGCCGGCGCCGGACGAGCGATAGGTGTCGACACGCAGGTCGGCCGGGTTGATTTCGATTTCAACCTTGTCGTCGATTTCCGGCGACACGAACACGGCCGAGAACGACGTATGGCGACGGGCGCCGGAGTCGAACGGGCTCTTGCGCACCAGGCGGTGCACGCCGATTTCGGTACGCAACCAGCCAAACGCGTACTCGCCCTTGATATGCACGGTGGCGCCCTTGATGCCCGCCACTTCACCTTCGGACAGCTCGATGATGGTAGCGTCGAACCCACGTTTGTCGGCCCAGCGCAGGTACATGCGCAGCAGGATGTTGGCCCAGTCCTGCGCCTCGGTACCGCCAGAACCGGCCTGGATGTCGAGGTAGGCGTTGTTCATGTCCATCTCGCCGCTGAACATGCGACGGAACTCAAGTTGCGCCAGGGATTCCTCCAGGGCCTGCAGCTCGGTCTCGACATCGCTCACGGCGCCTTCGTCACCCTCCTCGACGGCCATGTCGAGCAGGTCCTTGCAGTCGGACAGCCCGTTGGCCATCTTGTCCAGGGTTTCCACCACCTGGGCCAGCATGGCACGCTCGCGGCCCAGGGCCTGCGCGTACTCGGGTTTGTTCCAGACGTTGGGGTCTTCCAGCTCGCGGTTGACTTCGATCAGGCGGTCATGCTTGTGATCGTAGTCAAAGATACCCCCGAATGGACTGGGAACGCTCGGTGAGGTCCTTGATGGTGTTCAGGATCGGTTGGATTTCCATGGGCGGGCTACTCGTGCGAATTCGGTGAAAAGCCTGCGAGTATAACCGAGTATGCGGTTTGCCGTAACGGGGTAGCGGTGGTGGGCCACGCGCCGCGGTTGCGGCGCATCGCGCGTCTGGTTGCGCCTACCGGGGGACAGGCGCGCGGGTTCAGGCGATACCAACCTGGTTGCGGCCGCCGTTCTTGGCCTGGTAAAGGCCTTTGTCGGCGGCGGATATCAGCTGCCGGCAATGGCTGCCGATTGCCGGTACCTGGGTGGCCAGGCCCACGCTTACGGTCAGGTGCGAGCCGGCCTCGGGTGCGGTGTGGGGGATGCCCAGGGCCAGCACCGTCTGGCGCAGCTTCTCGGCAACCAGCCTTGCACCGCCCGGTGAGGTGTTGGGCAGCACCAGCGCAAATTCCTCGCCGCCATAGCGGGCCGGCAGGTCGCTGGGGCGCGACGACGAACTGCGAATGGCCTCGGCCACCCGGCGCAAGGCCTCGTCACCTGCCAGGTGGCCGAAGCTGTCGTTGAAGGCCTTGAAATAGTCCACGTCGATCATCAGCAGCGACAGCTGTTGCTGCTCGCGCATGGCCCGGCGCCATTCCAGCTCAAGGTACTCATCGAAGTGCCGGCGATTGGACAGCCCGGTCAAACCGTCAGAGTTCATCAGCCGCTGCAGCATCAGGTTCGAATCCAGCAGCTGCTGCTGGCTGACACGCAAGGCACGGTAGGCTTCGTCACGCTGAAGCAGCGTGAGGTAGGAGCGCGAGTGGTAGCGAATACGCGCCACCAGCTCGATGGTGTCTGGCAGCTTGACCAGGTAATCGTTTGCGCCTGCGGCAAATGCAGCACTCTTGACCAACGGGTCTTCCTTGGTCGACAGGACGATGATCGGAATGTCCTGGGTGGCCGGGTTGCTGCGGTACTCGCGCACCAGCGTCAACCCGTCCAGGCCAGGCATGATCAGGTCCTGCAGAATGACCGTGGGCTTGATCCGCATCGCCTGCAACACCGCCTGGTGCGGGTCGGCACAGAAATGGAAGTCGATATTGTCCTCGTTGGCCAACCCCCGCCGCACGGCCTCGCCGATCATTGCCTGATCGTCCACCAACAGCACCATCGCCGAATTCTCGTCGGTGCTCGCGAAACCTTCGATCGGTAAATCATTCATGCCTGTTCACCCGATCACTGCCGGCCTGGCGGCGTGATTCAATACACTTCGTCATTTTGCGAAAACTTCCATCAAGCGCCCGGCGATGCGTTCGAGCGGGCGGATTTCCACTGCGGCATCAATTGCCGCAGCAGCCTTGGGCATGCCATAGACCGCACTGCTTGCCTGGTCCTGGGCGATGGTCAGAAACCCTTGCTGGCGCATCATTTTCAAACCTTGCGCACCGTCGCGCCCCATACCTGTGAGCAGTACCCCCACCGCATCCCCAGACCAGTAGCGCGCCACGCTCTCGAAGAACACGTCGATGGAAGGGCGATAGATTTCATTCACCGGCTCGGCAGTGTAGGCCAGTTGGCCGTTCTGGAGCAGGCGCAGATGGTGGTTCGTGCCGGCCAACAGCACTTCACCGGGCTGCGGTGGCTCGCCTTCGCGTGCCAGCCGCACGTGCAGCCCGGCCGCGCTGCTGAGCCATTCGGCCATGCCTGCAGCAAACACCTGGTCCACGTGCTGAACCAGCACGATGGCGGCCGGAAACGCCGGCGGCAAGCCTTTGAGCAGCACCTCGAGGGCAGCCGGCCCACCGGCTGAGGAGCCAATGGCCACCAGGCCGCGGCGCTGGGACACTTCGCGCAGCGGTGCGGCTACGTGCCGCGGTGCAGGCGGGCGCTGCTGGCCGATCAGCCAACTGATGTTGAGGATCTTGCGCAACAGCGGTGCTGCCGCCTCGCGCGCGTCCCCAGCGCCCAGCGCTGGCGTGTCCACCACATCCAGCGCGCCGTGGCCCATGGCCTCGAATACCCGGTGCACATTCTGTTTACGGTCGACCGTGACGATGACGATGGCACAGGGGGTGTCGGCCATGATCCGCCGGGTTGCCTCCACGCCATCCATCACCGGCATGATCAGGTCCATCAAGATCAGGTCGGGGAGGCGCTCGGCACAGTGCTGGACAGCTTCGGCACCGTTGCTGGCCACCCAGACCACTTCGTGGGCAGGCTCCAGGGCGATCGCCCGGCGCAAGGCCTCAACGGCCAGGGGCATGTCATTGACGATGGCGATCTTCATCCCTGAGCACCTCCAATCAGCTCGACCACAGCATCCAGCAACGCATCGTCGTGGAAACTGGCCTTAGCCAAATAGTAGTCGGCCCCGGCATCCAGACCACGCCGTCGGTCTTCCTCGCGGTCCTTGTACGACACCACCATCACCGGCAACGACTGCAGGCGCTGGTCACGCCGCACCAGGGTGACCAGCTCGATACCGTCCATGCGCGGCATGTCGATATCGGTGATCAGCAGGTCGAAGTCGTCGCCACGCAGCGCATTCCAGCCGTCCATGCCGTCCACCGCCACGTCGACATCATAGCCGCGATTGCCCAGCAGCTTGCGCTGCAGCCCGCGCACGGTCAGCGAATCGTCCACCACCAGAATACGCTTGCGAGCCACCCCTGCCGCCCCGCCGCTACCGCGTTCGACCCGTTCGAGGCTGCCGGTGCTCAGCAGCTTGTCCACGGAGCGCAACAAGTCTTCGACGTCCACGATCAGCACCACTGAACCATCGTCCAGCAGAGCGCCCGAAGAAATGTCCTGCACCTTGCCCAGGCGCGGGTCCAGCGGCATCACCACCAGCACCCGCTCGCCAATCAGGCGCTCCACCGCCACCCCGTAGAGCTGTTCACGCTCGCGGATCACCACCACGCGCAAGCTGCCCTGGTCGGCCTGGGCCGGCGGGCGGTTGAGCAATTGGCTGGCCGCGACCAGGCCAACGTGTCGGCCTTCGTGCCAGAAATGCTGCCGGCCCTCGATCTGCACGATCTCCTCGGCGGTCACTTCCAGCGCATGTTCGATGTGGGCCAGCGGGAAGGCGTACGCTTCGCCGCCTACCTCTACCACCAGGCTGCGTACGACCGACAAGGTCTGGGGCACCTGCAGGTGGAAACGACAGCCCTGCCCCGCAGTCTGGGTCAGCTCGATGGCGCCACGCAGCTCACGGACCATATGCTGCACGGCGTCCAGCCCGACCCCACGGCCAGACACCTCCGTAACTTTGTCACGCAGGCTGAAGCCGGGCAGGAACAGGAACGTGAGCAATTCGTCGTCGCTCATGCGCAGCACGGTTTCAACCGGAGACAAGGCCCGCTCGACGATACTGGCGCGCAGGCGGTCCAGGTCGATGCCGGCACCGTCGTCCAGCAGTTCCAGGCTGAGCATGCCGGCATGGTGTGAGGCGCGCAGGCGAATCAAACCTTCCTCGGGCTTGCCCAGCAGCAGGCGGCGTTCGGGCGATTCAATGCCGTGGTCCACGGCATTGCGCAGCAAGTGGGTCAGCGGTGCCTCGAGCTTTTCCAGCACATCACGGTCTACCTGGGTTTTCTCGCCCTCCACCACCAGGCGCACCGGCTTGCCGAGCGAGCGGCCCAGGTCGCGGACCATGCGGCTCTGGCCGGCCAGCACATCGGCAAATGGGCGCATGCGGCAGGCCAGGGCGTTGTCGTACAGCAGTTGCGCGCGCTGGCTGGCCTGCCAGCCGAACTCATCCAGGTCCGCTGCCTGCTCGCGCAGGGTCTGCTGGGTTTCGCCCAGCACGCGTTGGGTCTGCGCCAGGGCGTCGAGTACCTCGCTGCCCAGGCCGCTGGCTTCCAGTTGCAGGCGCAGGCCGTCGAGGGCCTGCATGCCCTGGCCATGCAGGCGCTTGAGGCGTTGCAGGGTGGCCAGGTAAGGCTTGAGCCGCTGGGTTTCCACCAGCGACTTGCTGGACAGATCAAGCAGGCTGTTGAGCCGGTCGGCGGTTACCCGCAGCACCCGCTCTGCGCCCTCACCTTCACGCCGCCCGGCTTTGCGCCGCGGGGCGACTTCGGGCACCGGCGGCTCCATGGCCACAGCCAGTGGCGCAGGCGGTGGTTCAGGGGGCGGCGTAACCGGTGCAACCGCCGCCACCGGCAGCGCAGCCCCCGGGTCCAGCAACGCGGCCATCTGCGCCAGGAAGCCCGGTACGCTGCCCTGCGCCCCGGCATCGCCAGGCGTGGCGATGCGCATCAGCAGGTCAGTGCCCTGCAGCAAGGCGTCGATATGCTCGGCGGTAAGGCGCAAGCGGCCTTCCTGGGCAGCGACCAGGCAATCCTCCATCACGTGGGCAACGCTGACGCCGGCATCCACCCCGACGATACGCGCCGCGCCCTTCAGGGAGTGGGCGGCGCGCATGCAAGCTTCGAGCTGGTCAGCCTGGGTGGGGTTGCGTTCCAGGGCCATCAGGCCAGCGCTCAGCACCTGCGTCTGGGCATCGGCCTCCAGGCTGAAGAGTTCGAGCAACGATGCATCGCGCATTTGCTCTGGGGTCATGAAAGGCTCCGCTGCACCGCAGACAGTAATTGTTGTTCGTCCAGCACACGCACGCTGCGCCCCCGCCACTGCAATACCGCAGCCGTGAAGCGCACGGCGTCCTGGGCGCTGCCCAGCAGGCCAGGGTCGAGCCGGTGAATGCCGTCGATCTCTTCGACGGCCATCACCACCGGCCCGCCGTCTGCCGCCAGCGTCAGCATGCGCGGAGTAGCCCGGCTACCGCGCTGCTCGCCCGCACCCGCCGATGCCCCCAGCAACTCGGCCAGCGAGAGGCAGGGCACCAGGGCACCACGCACGTTGGCCACCCCCAACAGCACCCGTGAACGCTGATGGGGCAGCGAGTGAATGGCTTGCAGGGGCGCAACTTCAGCCAGGCAGGCGGTTGGCAATGCCAGCCATTCATCGCCCAGGCGAAACAGCAGCATGGACCGGCCGGCACAGCCTTCAGCAGGGGCAGGCTGGGCAGCCTCACGGTCTTGCAGCAGTGCGTAGCGGTCCAGCAAGCGTGTCGCCGCAGCAGCGTGCACTTCGCAGTTGCGGCAGTGAATGTGCCGCGGCAGCAGCGGGCACTGCTTGTTACCGTGCACACCAATGCGGTTCCAGCAATCATCAATGGTGACATCGGTTTCAGCGAGCAGGTTGATCGAGGACTCGTTGTTCATTGGCCAGGCTCCCGACCCGCACGCACGGCGCGGTCCTGCAGGCGCCTGGCGCCGGCCAGGTCACCCTGGGCGGCCAGCAGCGCGGCCAGATGCACCAAGGCCTCTGGGTGCTGGGGTTGCAGGTACAGGGCCTTGCGATAATGCGTCAGGGCTTGCGGCGCATCGCCTTCGGTGTCACTGAGCAGCCCCAGCCAGTAATACACCTGTGCGCTTGGGGCGAACTGACGCAGGTAACGCTGGCATTCGCTGCGGGCCTGCTGGCTGTCGCCGGCGTTGGCGCAGCGGGCGATATTGGCCAGCAACTCGCGTTCGGTACCTGTACTGGCTTCGTCCTGAGGGGAGCGTGCTGGCGCGCCAGCGACGGCTGCACGCAGCGGGCGAGGCAGGGGCGTCGAGGGCGGCGACTTACCGGGCATGTACAGCGCCGAGGGGCTGCGAGGGGGCACGGGAAGGCTCCGCGCGCTTTTTCCATCAGCGATGGACGGCAGCGCCGGGAGGGTTTCTTCCTGGCGCACGTAAGCAAAGGACTGGGGTATGCCCAAGGGGCGCATGCCCATGCGCGCCAGCAGGCTGCCTTCAGCGGGGCCGATGAACAGCACGCCCTGGGGGTGCAGCAGGCGCTTGAGGGTTTCGAATACCCGCTGCTGGGTCGGCACGTCGAAGTAGATCAGCAGGTTGCGGCAGAAAACAAAGTCGTATAGCCCGTCGCGGCTGGCCAACGCGGGGTCCAGCACATTGCCTACCTGCAGGCTTACCCGCTGGCGTACGCGCTCGTTCAGGCGGTGGCCATCCTCAAGGGCTTCGAAGTGTCGCTCGCGAAAGCCCAGGTTGTTGCCCCGGAAGGCATTGCGCCCATAGGTCGCCTGGTTGGCTTTGGCCACCGAAATAGGGCTGATGTCCATGCCGTCGATCAAAAATGACGGCGGCGCCATACCGGCATCGATCAGCGCCATTGCCAGCGAGTAGGGTTCTTCACCCGTGGAACAGGGCAGGCTCAGCAACCGCAGGGGCCGTGCGCCGGCAAGCTCGGCCAGGCGTTTATGGGCCAGGCTGGCCAGGGCGGTGAAAGAGTCCGGATAACGGAAAAACCAGGTTTCCGGCACGATCACCGCTTCGATCAGCGCCTGTTGCTCGTCGTGCGACTGCTGCAAGCGCAGCCAGTAGTCATCCAGCCCGTTGGCCTGCAGTGCACTGCACCGTTGGCGCAGGGCTCGCTCAACCATCGGCGCCCCCACCGAGTCCACGTCCAGGCCAATACGTTCGCGCAGGAAGTTGAAGAAGTGTTGCTCGTTCATGTCGACGCCCCGCTTGGCTCATCCACGTACAGCAACTGGTGCACGGTTTCAGGCAGCAGGTCACCGACCTCGATGCGCTGCAGCATGCCCTGGTCATCCTGGCGGACCGGGCCAAGGTAGGGCGCTGGCGCATTGTGTACGCCATAGGGTTTGAACTCGCCAGGGTGGCAACGCAAGGTTTCGGTAGCGTGCTCGAGCACCAGGCCAAGCTGCAGGCCGGCACGGTAGTGCACCAGTACCAGGCGGGTGCTGGTGCGCTGAACGGCAGGCCGGCCGATGCACAGGGCGGTCAGGTCGACCACCGGCACCAGCCGCCCGCGGTGGGCAAGAATGCCGGCGACCCAGGCTGGCGCGTGCAGCACCGGTTTGAGCGGCAGGCGCGGCAGTACCTCGACCACTTCATGCACGTTCAGGGCAAAACGCTGGTCATCGATGTGAAACAGCAAATACAACGTACCCTTGTCGTGGTCCGCCTGCGCCGCGCGCGGTTGCATGTCGATCATCGCGGTCAGACTTTGAAGCGCGATACGCCGCCGCGCAGGCCGGCAGCCACCTGGCTCAGCTCATCGATGGCAAAGCTGGCCTGGCGCAGCGATTCCACCGTCTGGGTGCTGGCATCGCTCAACTGGGCCAGTGCCTGGTTGATCTGCTCGGCGCCCGTGGCCTGGGCCTGCATGCCCTCGTTGACCATCAGCACGCGGGGTGCCAGGGCCTGCACCTGGTGAATGATCTGGCTGAGCTGCTCACCTACCTGCTGCACTTCGAACATGCCGCGGCGCACTTCTTCGGAGAACTTGTCCATGCCCATGACCCCAGCCGACACTGCCGACTGGATCTCGCGCACCATCTGTTCGATGTCATAGGTGGCAACGGCCGTCTGGTCGGCCAAGCGCCGGACCTCGGTCGCTACCACCGCAAAACCACGGCCGTATTCACCGGCTTTTTCCGCTTCGATAGCGGCGTTGAGCGACAGCAGGTTGGTCTGGTCGGCCACCTTGACGATAGTCACCACCATCTGCGTGATGTTGCTGGCCTTCTCGTTGAGAATGCCCAGCTTGGCGTTGACCAGGTCGGCCGCCCCCATTACCTGGTGCATGGTGTCTTCCATGCGCGCCAGCCCCTGCTGGCCGGAGCCGGCCAGGCTCGATGCCTGGTCGGCGGCGGAGGTCACCTCGGTCATGGTGCGCACCAGGTCCCGCGAAGTGGCGGCAATTTCACGGGACGTGGCACCAATCTCGGTGGTAGTGGCGGCCGTCTCGGTGGCCGTGGCCTGCTGCTGTTTGGAGGTGGCAGCGATTTCGGTTACCGACGTGGTGACCTGCACCGAAGAGCGCTGAGCCTGGGCGACAAGGTTGGCCAGCGATTCCGCCATCTCGTTGAAGCCGCCTTCGATGGCGCCGAATTCGTCCTTGCGCGCCAGGTTCAGGCGCATGCTCAGGTCACCCGAGCGCAGCTTGTCCAGGGCGGTGACGATCTGTTTCATGGGGGCGGTGATCGCACGCAGCAGCAGCCAGCCACAAATGCCGGCGGCCGCAATGGCCATCAACAGCGACACCAGCATGCTACCTTTGGCGGTGGCCACGGCGCCGACGATCTCGCGTGTCGCCGCATCGGCAGACAAGCGGTTCTGTTCGATCACTTCGTTCAGGTGCTTGCGACCCTCTACCCACGTCGGGGTCAGGACGTCGGTGATCAGGCGTTGGGCCTCGGGGTAGTTGCGCTGGCGGTAAGCATCGAGCACCTGGCCGATTTCACCGACGTAGGTCTGCTCCAGCTGGACGAAGGCCTCGAAGCGCGCCTGGTCCTCACCGCTACGGATGGTGCTCTGGTAGCTGGCCATGTGCTGCTTGAGCCGGTCTTCAAAGCTTTTGAACAGCTCGAGGTCGGCCGAAGACAGCTCGCGGCGGTCGGAAAGCCCCACCAGCTGCTGGCTGGTGACATAACTGTCCACCCACGCACTGCGGATCATCGAGCTGTAGTAGACGCCTGGAATGTTGTTGGTGCCCACCGCTTCCTCGGCAGTCTCGATGGTCACCAACCGCGAGTAGGCTGCCACGATCATCAACAGCATGATGGTGATGATCACGGCAAAGCTTGCCAGGATCCGTTGGCGCAACGTCCAGTTCTTCACATTCAGCCCTCAGGAATTCACTACGAGCGGGAAAAATCGTCGAAGTATAGCCCAGGCGCCCTACAGTTTTGCGGCTCAAATGCGGGCAGTGGCCGCAAAATGCCACCTCACTGAGGCGGCCGTGTTGCCTAGGCCTGAGCGGCAGCCTGCCGGGCCTGCTTTTCAAGCTCTTCGCGCAGCCCCGGCTGCAGGCCCAGACGGCGAGCCAGCTCGTCAAGGTAGGCGCGCTCCATGAAGTTCTCCTGGTCGACCATCATCAGGCTGGCCAGGTACATTTCTGCGGCTATTTCCGGCGTTTGTGCGGCGCTGGCCACTTCTGCCGGGTCCAGCGGCTTGTTCAGTTCCGCATGCAGCCATTGCTGCAACTGGCCGTCATTGTCCAGGCGGGTGAACTCGCCTTCGATCAGCGCCCGCTCCCGGTCGTCCACGTGGCCGTCGGACTTGGCGGCTGCCACCAGCGCCCGCAACACCGCCTGGCTGTGCTGCTCCACTTCAGCGGGTGGTACACGGTCTACGGTCTGCGGCTGCACCGCAGCACCCTGCTGGCTGGCCTGCCAGTTGCCGTAGGCTTTGTACGCCAGCACTCCGAGTGCCGCCAGGCCACCGTAGGTCAGGGCCTTGCCACCGAACTTGCGGGCCTTCTTGCTGCCCAGCAGTACCCCCAGCGCGCCCCCGCCCAGCAACCCGCCACCGGCGCCCGACAGCAGCCCGCCCAGGCCACCGGCGCCAGCCCCAGGCTTACCACCGCCCGCCTGTTTTTCGAGCAGTTGCTGACCCGATTTGAGCAGTTGATCCAGCAGGCCCCGAGTATTCATCGGTGCGTCTCCACATAAAGGAAATGAACAGCCAGAGTAAGACTTGCCCTACAACTCGCCACAGCGGATTTGCATCCGGATGTTGCATTGACCGGCAAAAAGCCAACTAGACTCGATATCGCCAGCACCTCCCGAACAAGAACTCCACAAGAGGGAATACCATGTCAGTGCACAAGACCGCATGGCTCGGCGCCTTGTCTATAGCCCTGCTCGCCAGCGCCGGCCTGCAGGCCGGCGAACCGCTCAAGGCGCTGGGCCCGGGCGAAGGGCGCCTGGACATCGTCGCCTGGCCTGGCTACATCGAGCGCGGTGAAAGCGACAAGGCCTACGACTGGGTAACCGGCTTCGAGCAGCAGACCGGGTGCAAGGTCAGCGTCAAGACCGCCGCCACCTCGGACGAAATGGTCAGCCTGATGACCAAGGGCGGTTATGACCTGGTGACCGCTTCGGGTGATGCCTCGCTGCGCCTGATTGCCGGCAAGCGGGTGCAGCCGATCAATACCTCACTGATTGCCAACTGGAAGCTCATCGACCCGCGCTTGCAGAACGGTGGCTGGTACGTGGTCGACAAGCAGGTCTATGGCACACCCTATCAGTGGGGCCCCAACGTGCTGCTCTACGACACCCGTGTTTTCCCCCAGCCGCCCACTACCTGGGGGGTGGTGTTCGTCCCGCAGGACCTGCCTGACGGCAAGCCCAACAAAGGCCGCGTGCAAGCTTACGACGGGCCTATCTACATCGCCGATGCCGCGCTGTACCTGAAATCAGCCAGGCCCGAACTGGGCATCGCCGACCCCTACGAACTCACCGAACCGCAGTACCAGGCGGTGCTGGAGCTGCTGCGCCAGCAGCATCCGCTGGTGCATCGTTACTGGCATGACGCCACGGTGCAGATGAGCGACGTGAAGAACGAAGGCGTGGTCGCCTCAAGCTCATGGGGCTACATGGTCAACGGCCTGAAAGCCGACAACCAGCCAGTCGCCTCGACGATTCCCAAGGAGGGTGCGACCGGCTGGGCGGACACCACCATGCTGCACGCCGAAGCCAAGCACCCCAACTGCGCCTACCAGTGGATGGACTGGTCACTGCAACCCAAGGTGCAGGGCGATGTGGCCGCCTGGTTCGGCTCCTTACCCGCCGTACCGGCCGCCTGCACCGGCAGCCAGCTGCTGGGCGCTGAAGGCTGCAAGACCAATGGTTTCGATAACTTCGACAAGATTGCCTTCTGGAAAACCCCACAGGCACAGGGCGGCAAGTTCGTGCCCTACAGCCGCTGGACCCAGGACTACATCGCGATCATGGGCGGACGCTGAGGTTTTCTGAATGCCTGTGCCGGCCTTTTCGCGGGTAAAACCGCGAAGGGGACAGCGCAGGAAACATTGATGCCGGGAGCCCACTCATGCCCCTAGCCGTCCAGTTCACTCAGGTTTCCCGCACCTTTGGCGAGGTCAAGGCAGTCGACCAGGTCAGCATCGACATCGCCGAAGGGGAATTTTTCTCCCTGCTCGGGCCCTCGGGCTCTGGCAAGACCACGTGCCTGCGGTTGATAGCGGGCTTCGAACAGCCCAGCAGCGGCTCCATCCGTATCCATGGGCTGGAGGCCGCTGGCGTTCCGCCGTACCAGCGAGACGTCAATACGGTTTTCCAGGACTACGCCCTGTTCCCGCACATGAACGTGCTGGACAACGTGGCCTACGGCCTGAAGGTAAAGGGCACGCCCAAGGCCGAGCGCCATAGCCGTGCCGAAAACGCCCTGGCCATGGTCGCCCTGGCCGGCTACGGCGCACGCAAGCCTGCCCAGCTGTCGGGCGGCCAACGCCAGCGGGTGGCGCTGGCCAGGGCGCTGGTCAACCGCCCACGGGTGCTGCTGCTGGATGAGCCGCTGGGGGCGCTGGACCTCAAGCTGCGTGAACAGATGCAGGTGGAGCTGAAGAACCTGCAACGACAACTGGGCATCACCTTCGTGTTCGTGACCCATGACCAGACCGAGGCGCTGTCGATGTCCGACCGGGTGGCGGTGTTCAACCGTGGCCGTATCGAACAGGTGGACACGCCGCGCAACCTCTACCTGAACCCGGCCACCCCCTTCGTGGCGTCCTTCGTCGGCACCTCCAACGTGGTGCGTGGCGCGCTGGCCGAAGCCCTCAGCGGCAGCCCTGCGCCCTTCTCCATCCGCCCCGAACACATACGCCTGGGCGCCGCCGGACCCGACAGCCGCCATGTTCAGGTCGAAGGCTTGTTGCGCGATATCCAGTACCAGGGCAGTGCCACGCGCTTCGAAGTACAGCTGGACAGCGGCCAGCTGCTGGCGGTCAGCCAGGCCAATGACAGCTGGCAGGCCATGCCCCAGGCTTGGCAGCCGGGGCAACGCGTGCAAGCGCACTGGCCGCAAGAGGCCATGACCCAGCTGCAGGACACCGAGGCGTACTGACATGACCCCACTGCGCACCTTGTCCAACGTGCTGTACCAGCGCCCCAACCTGTACCTGGCGCTGCTGCTGGTTACGCCCCTGGGGTGGTTCGGTGCCATCTACCTGGGCTCGCTGCTGAACCTGCTGTGGCAAGGTTTCTACACGTTCGATGACTTCACCATGGCAGTGACGCCCACGCTGACCCTGGCCAATTTCGCAGCGCTGTTCAACCCGTCCAACTTCGACATCATCGTGCGCACAGTGACCATGGCGGTCGCCGTATCACTGGCAAGTGCGGTGCTGGCCTTCCCCATTGCCTATTACATGGCCCGCTACACCCGCGGCAAGACCAAGGCGTTTTTCTACATTGCAGTGATGATGCCCATGTGGGCCAGCTATATCGTCAAGACCTACGCATGGACCCTGCTGCTGGCCAAGGGCGGTGTGGCCCAGTGGTTCACCCAGCAGTTGGCACTGGACGGCCTGCTGCAGGCCATCCTGGGCATTCCGGGGGTAGGTGGCAGCACGTTGTCCACGTCCCACCTGGGGCGTTTTCTGGTGTTCGTCTATATCTGGCTGCCATTCATGATCCTGCCGATCCAGGCTGCGCTGGAGCGCCTGCCGCCGTCGCTGCTGCAAGCCTCGGCCGACCTGGGGGCAAAGCCGCTGCAAACGTTCATGCAGGTGACCCTGCCGCTGTCGATACCCGGCATCGCCGCCGGCTCGATCTTCACCTTCTCGCTCACCCTCGGCGACTTCATCGTGCCACAGCTGGTGGGCCCGCCCGGCTACTTCATCGGCAGCATGGTCTATGCCCAGCAGGGTGCCATCGGCAACATGCCCATGGCTGCGGCGTTCACCCTGGTGCCCATTGTGCTGATCGCCCTCTACCTCGCTGTGGTCAAGCGCATGGGGGCCTTCGATGCACTCTGACAAGGCGCCCTGGGGCCTGCGCCTGGCCGCTTGGGGCGGGCTACTGTTCCTGCACTTTCCCATCCTGATCATTCTGCTGTACGCCTTCAATACCGAAGATGCAGCGTTCAGCTTTCCGCCCCGGGGCCTGACCCTGAAGTGGTTCACCGTGGCGCTGGCCAGGCCCGACGTGCTGGATGCAATCAGCCTCTCCCTGCAGGTGGCCTGCCTGGCCACGCTGATTGCGCTGGTGCTGGGCACGCTGGCTTCGGCGGCGCTGTACCGGCGCAGCTTTTTAGGCAAGGAAAGCCTTTCGCTGGTGCTGATACTCCCTATCGCCCTGCCCGGCATCATCACCGGCATCGCCTTGCTTTCGGCGTTCCGCAGCCTGGGTATCGAACCGGGTGTGTTCACCATCGTGGTCGGCCACGCCACCTTCTGCGTGGTGATCGTCTACAACAACGTGATCGCGCGCCTGCGGCGCACCTCGCAAAGCCTGATAGAAGCCTCGATGGACCTGGGCGCGGACGGTTGGCAGACGTTCCGCTACATCATCCTGCCCAACCTGGGCTCCGCGCTGCTGGCAGGCGGCATGCTGGCCTTTGCCCTGTCGTTCGACGAAATCATCGTGACTACCTTCACCGCGGGCCATGAGCGGACCCTGCCCATCTGGCTATTGAACCAGCTCAGCCGCCCACGTGACGTACCCGTGACCAACGTGGTTGCCATGCTGGTGATGCTGGTGACCATGCTGCCCATTCTTGGCGCCTACTACCTGACCCGGGGCGGCGACGCCGTAGCGGGCAGCGGCAAATGAACCTGGAGGAACCCCCATGCAAACCCAGATGCTGATCAATGGCCAGCTGGTTGCCGGCGAAGGCCCGGCCTGTACCGTGCTGGACCCTGCCAAGGGCACAGCCCTGGCGCAGATCCAGGAAGCCAGCGAAGCCCAGGTGGATAGCGCGGTGCGTGCTGCGCATCAGGCTTTCGACAGTTGGTCGCAGGCCTGCCCCAAGGACCGCGCGCAGGCCCTGCTGGCACTGGCAGATACCATCGAGGCCAACGGTGACGAGTTGGCCGGGCTGGAATCGCAAAACTGCGGCAAACCGCTGGGCGCTGCCCGCAACGACGAGATCCCCGCGATTGCCGACGTATTCCGCTATTTTGCCGGCGCTGCGCGCTGCCTGGGTGGCCTGGCTGCCGGCGAGTATTTGCCGGGCCACACGTCGATGATCCGCCGGGACCCACTGGGGGTGGTGGCCTCGATCGCGCCGTGGAACTACCCGTTGATGATGCTGGCCTGGAAGGTCGCCCCCGCACTCGCTGCGGGTAACACCGTGGTGATCAAGCCATCGGAACTGACCCCGCTTACGGCCTTGCGCCTGGGTGAGCTGGCCAAGACGCTGCTGCCACCGGGGGTGCTGAACATTGTGTTTGGCCGCGGCCAGACGGTGGGCAATCCGCTGGTCACTCACCCGCTGGTGCGCATGGTTTCGCTGACGGGCTCGATCGCCACCGGGGCTCACATCATCGGTGCCACCGCCGACAGCGTAAAACGCACCCATATGGAGCTGGGCGGCAAAGCCCCGGTGCTGGTGTTCGACGATGCCGACATCGACGCCGCCATCGACGGCATCCGCACGTTCGGCTTCTACAATGCCGGCCAGGACTGCACCGCAGCCTGCCGCCTGTATGTGCAGGACGGTATCTACGAGCGTTTCGTCGAACGCCTGGGTGCGGCGGTGGCCAGCCTCAAGCAGGGTCTGCAGGACGCGGAGGGTACAGAGCTGGGCCCGCTGATCAGCGCCCAGCACCGCGACAAGGTGGCAGGCCTGGTACAGCGCGCCATCGCGCAGCCGCACATTCGCCTGGTCACGGGCGGCAAGGTCGTTGCCGGGGATGGCTTCTTTTTCGAGCCAACGGTGCTGGCCGATGCCCAGCAGGATGACGAGATCGTGCGCCATGAGGTGTTTGGCCCAGTGGTGTCGGTCACCCGCTTTACTGACGAGGCGCAGGCGTTGGCATGGGCCAACGACTCCAACTACGGGCTTGCCTCATCCGTGTGGACCCGCGACACCGGCCGCGCCCACCGCCTGGCGGCGCGGCTGCAATATGGCTGCACGTGGGTGAATACCCACTTCATGCTGGTCAGCGAAATGCCCCACGGCGGGCAGAAGCATTCAGGGTATGGGAAGGACATGTCGATGCACGGGCTGGAGGATTACACCTGCGTGCGGCATGTGATGATCAAGCACTGAGGGCTCGTTCATTGAGGACCACGTAGTGTCGTGGCCCCACGCTCAGAAATATCCTTCAACAACGATGGATCACCTCCTACAGGTGATCCATTGAGCGGCTTTCGTTGGTATCATAATCTGATACCATGAACAATCAACAGAAAGCCACGCTTGAAAACCTGTGGAAGACACCAACGCCCAAGGCGCTGGAATGGGCGCGAATTGAAACCCTGCTGGTATCGGCAGGTGCGCGAGTCATTGAAGGGCGTGGCTCGCGTGTGCGCTTCGAACTTAACGGTGTAGTAGCGACGTTTCATCGCCCTCACCCGGACAGGCACGCGAAAACCTATCAGATACGGGATGCCCGCCAGTTTCTTGAGCAGGCAGGAGTAACGCCATGAACGTGATGAATTATCGCGGCTACGCCGCACGCATCGAATACAGCGATGAAGACCAACTGCTGATCGGCCACGTCGCGGGTATCCGGGATGTGATCGGCTTTCACGGTGAATCCATCAGCGAGCTACGCCAGGCCTTCCATGAGGCAGTAGATGATTATCTGGAAACCTGTGAGCGCCTTGGCCGGGCGCCGCAGAAAACCTACTCCGGCAAACTGAGCCTGCGGCTTGAGCCCGCCCTTCATGCCAGCGTGGCTGCCAAGGCCGAACTGGCACAGAAGAGCATCAATCAATGGGTCACCGACATCCTCAGCGGGGCGGCCTGCGCCTGACCGCCATGGCGGCTCAGTGCCGCCCCCGCACCTCAATCACGCAAGTCCGACTCATGAATCGGATTCGCACGGCTGGTGGCCCGCTGGTACTGGGCGGGCCAGGTGGCCTTGTTGCCGCCCAGGTCGTCATCGGCGTGCAGTGGCCAGTAGGGGTCACGCAGCAGTTCACGGGCGAGGAAGATGATATCGGCCTGGCCCGTACGCAGAATGTGTTCGGCCTGGGCGGGTTCGGTAATCATGCCGACGGTGCCGGTTGCCATCTCCGATTCCTTGCGCACGCGCTCGGCAAAGCGGGTTTGGTAACCCGGGCCGGTCGGGATTTCGGCATGGCTCGAGGTACCGCCAGACGACACGTCGATCAGGTCCACGCCCAGCACGCGCAGGCAGCGGGCCAACTCGACCGTCTCGTCCGGGTTCCAGCCATCCTCCACCCAGTCGGTGGCCGACACCCTTACGAACAGCGGCAGCTCCGCAGGCCACACCTCGCGCACCGCCTCTACTACCTGCAGGGTCAGGCGAATACGGTTTTCGAAACAGCTGCCGTAGTCGTCCTGGCGCTGGTTGCTCAGCGGTGACAAGAACTGGTGCAGCAGGTAACCGTGGGCGGCGTGAACCTCAACGACCTTGAAACCCGCTTCCAGGGCACGCTGGGTAGCGGCGACGAACGCGTCCACTACACCCTGGATTTCATCGCGGCTCAGTTCGCGGGGGGCGGTATGCTCGGGGTCAAAGGCAATAGGGGATGGCCCCACGGGCTGCCAGCCACCGTCTTCAGGTTTGACGCTGCCGTGCTTGCCCAACCACGGCCGGTGAGTGCTGGCCTTGCGCCCGGCATGGGCCAGTTGAATACCCGGCACGGCGCCCTGGGCGGTGATGAAACGCGTGATGCGCTGCAGCGGGGGAATCTGGGCGTCGTTCCACAGGCCGAGGTCTTCGGCAGTAATGCGGCCATCCGCCGTGACCGCCACGGCTTCGCTGAACACCAGCCCCGCCCCGCCCACGGCACGGCTGCCCAGGTGGACAAGGTGCCAGTCGTTGGCCAGGCCATCGACAGAGGAATACTGGCACATCGGCGATACCGCAATGCGGTTTGGCAAGGTCAACTGACGCAGGGTGTAAGGCTCGAGCAGCAGGCTCATGAGGGCACCTCCCAAGGACTCCTAGGGTGATCCAGCTCGGGCACTCGCAGATCGATCCTTGGCCCGATGCCGGTCAATGTTCAGACTAGACCAGATTGGGTGGGGGGTAGGTTCCATGGGATTTGGGTGGTCATGGGTGCCTGGCTCGAGAGGGATGTCGTTTTCCAGATCGAGCACCCCCAAAAAAACCACGGCAACTCCAGCAACCCTCAGCGCGGCTCCATGTGGGCGATCATCAACTGCACACTTTCATTGCCACGAAACTCGTTCACGTCCAGCTTGTAGGCCAGTTCCACCCAGCGAACGGTCGGGTTGGGCCAGACCTCACGGTCAATGCCAAAGGCGATGCCGTCCAGGCGCACGGTGCCACACTCGCTCTTGAGCACCACTTTCAAGTGGCGCTCACCCACCACGCGCTGCTCCACCAGCTGGAACACCCCATGGAACAACGGCTCGGGGAAGTGCTGCCCCCAAGGGCCGGCATTGCGCAGGGCCTTGGCCAGGTCCAGGTGGAACTCTTCTACTGCCAGGCTGCCATCGGACAACAAACGGCCGGTGAGGTCGTCTTCACACAACTGGCGCCGTACTTCTTCATCGAACGCTTCGGCAAACGCCGGGAAATTCCCCTCCGGCAGAGACAGCCCAGCCGCCATGGCGTGGCCGCCGAACTTGCTGATCAACTGCGGATGGCGGGCAGCAACGGCATCCAGCGCATCGCGGATGTGAAAGCCTGGAACCGAACGGGCAGACCCCTTCAGCACACCCTCCCCCGCATCGGCGAAGGCGATGGTAGGCCGGTGGTAGCGCTCCTTCAGGCGTGACGCCAGGATGCCGATCACGCCCTGGTGCCACTCGGCATCGAACAGGCACAGCCCGTAAGGCATCGACTCCACCGGCAGGTCCCGCAGTTGGGCCAGGGCCTCGCGCTGCATGCCCTGTTCGATGGACTTGCGGTCCTGGTTCAGGCCGTCCAGCTGTTGGGCCATGTCCTGGGCCAGGGCCGCGTCTTCGCACAGCAGGCATTCGATACCCAGGCTCATGTCATCCAGGCGCCCGGCAGCGTTCAGCCGTGGGCCGAGGATGAAGCCCAGGTCGGTGGAGGTGATGCGCCGGTGGTCGCGGCGGGCCACTTCGAGAATGGCCTTCAACCCCGGCCGGGCACGGCCAGCGCGGATACGCTCGAGGCCCTGGTAAACCAGGATGCGGTTGTTGGCATCCAGCGGTACCACATCAGCCACGCTGCCCAGCGCCACCAGGTCGAGCAGTTCACCGATGTTGGGCTGCGGCTGCGTTGCGTAACGCCCGAGGCTGCGCAACCGTGCACGCAGGGCCATGAGTACATAGAAGATCACCCCCACACCGGCCAGCGCCTTGCTGGGGAACGTGCAGCCGGGCTGGTTGGGGTTGATTATGGCATCGGCTTCTGGCAACTGCTCACCGGGCAGATGATGGTCAGTGACCAATACCTTCAGCCCAGCGGCCTTGGCGGCAGCGACGCCCTCGACACTGGAAATGCCGTTGTCTACGGTGATCAGCAATTCAGGCTGGCGTTGCAGTGCCACTTCGACGATTTCCGGGGTCAGCCCGTAGCCGTACTCGAAGCGGTTGGGCACCAGGTAATCGACGTGGGCGGCCCCCAGCAAACGCAGGCCCAGCACGCCGACGGTACTGGCCGTGGCGCCATCGGCATCGAAGTCACCGACGATGAGAATACGCTGGCGCTGGTCGATGGCGTGCACCAGCAAATCGACACCGGCTTCGATGCCTTTGAGCTGCTGATAAGGCAACAGGCGCGCCAGGCTCTTGTCCAGCTCGGCCTCGCTCTGCACGCCACGGGCGGCGTACAGGCGGGTGAGCAACGGCGGTAGGTTACCGAGAAAAGGCAGGGCGGGCGGCAGCGGGCGAGGTTCAATACGCATGGGGTGGTTCAGCCACGCTCCCCGAGCAGCCACTGCAACTGCACTTCGTGCTGGCCACGGTCGTCGGTGACAAACACCGTGCCTTCACTGATCATCACATCCCATTTGATGCTGCGCGGCATGTCGGTGGCCAGTGTTTCCAGCACTTCCTGGGGCACTGCGGCGATGCTGAGGTTTTTCAGGTTCTTGACCGCGCCCACCACCTTGCCTTCCCACACGCGCAGGCTGCCGTAGGCCAGCAGGCTGGTGCGCTCGGTACGGCGCGAGCACCAGGTCAGGCGCTCGGCGTCGGGCTGGCCCACCTCGATCCAGTGCAGCACCCGGTCGTCCAGGCTTTTTTCCCACAGCGCCGGTTCGTCGACATCCGAGAGGCCACGGCCGAATGCCAGGTTCTCGTTGTACCACAGCGCGTACGCCAACAAACGAACCGCCATGCGCTCTTCGGTTTCCGAAGGGTGCCGTGCAATGGTCTGCTTGACGCTCTCGTAGACGTTGCGGTCGAGGTCGGTCAGGTTCAGTTCGAATTTGTAGGTGGTGGACGGCTGGGCCATGGTCGCAGGGCTTCTTGCTCGAATTAAAAGTTGCCCAGTCTAACCGATCCGGCACCTTGTTGTGCCGCGGCAGTATCTGCCGCTCAGGAGCTGTGATAAAACCACGGCTGTTTTCAGCTGCCACGGATGCCCCATGTCGACGCCCAGCAAACCCCTCGCCGGCCTCAAGGTGGTCGAGCTCGGCACCCTGATCGCCGGGCCGTTCGCCTCGCGTATCTGCGCCGAATTCGGCGCCGAAGTGATCAAGGTGGAATCGCCCGATGGCGGTGACCCGCTGCGCAAGTGGCGCAAGCTGTATGAGGGTACGTCGCTGTGGTGGTTCGTGCAGGCACGCAACAAGCAGTCGCTCACCCTGAACCTGAAGCACCCTCAAGGCATCGATATTCTCAAGCAACTGCTGGCCGACGCAGACATCCTCATCGAGAACTTCCGCCCGGGCGTACTGGAAAAGCTCGGCCTGGGCTGGGATGTGCTGCATGCGCTGAACCCGCGGCTGGTCATGGTGCGCCTGTCCGGCTTTGGCCAGACCGGGCCGATGAAGGACCAGCCCGGCTTTGGCGCGGTGGGTGAATCCATGGGTGGCTTGCGCTACATCACTGGCTTCGACGACCGCCCGCCGGTGCGCACGGGTATTTCGATTGGCGATTCGATCGCGGCACTGTGGGGCGTGATCGGCGCGCTCATGGCCCTGCGCCACCGCGAAGTGAATGGTGGCGAAGGCCAGGTCGTGGATGTTGCGCTGTACGAAGCCATTTTCGCCATGATGGAAAGCATGGTGCCGGAATTCGACGTATTCGGTTTTATCCGCGAGCGGACCGGCAACATCATGCCGGGCATCACCCCCTCCTCCATCCACACCAGCGCAGACGGCAAGCACGTGCAGATCGGCGCCAATGGCGATGCGATCTTCAAGCGCTTCATGCAGGCCATTGGCCGCAATGACTTGGCCGAAGACCCTGCATTGGCGACCAACGATGGCCGCGACCTGCGCCGCGATGAGTTGTATGGGGTGATCGACCGGTGGGCCAACGGCTTGCCCCTGGATACGCTGATGCAGGTGCTGACTGCCGCCCAGGTGCCGGCAAGCCGCATCTATTCGGCCGAAGACATGTTCAACGACCCGCAATACCTGGCACGCGAGATGTTTCTGCAGGCCAAACTGCCCGACGGCAAGGCGTTCCGTATGCCGGGCATCGTGCCGAAACTGTCGGACACCCCAGGCGCTGCCGAATGGGTGGGGCCTGCCCTGGGTGAACATACTGATGCAGTGCTTGCCCGGCTGGGCTACGACGCGGTAGCCATCGCCGGCCTGCGCCAGGCAGGCGCGGTCTGATCCTGGCCCGCCCCTGCTGCTGGGGTAGCCTGGCCAGGCTCGCCCTGCTGTGCGGCTTGCTGCCCACGCTGCTCTGCCAGCCGGCCGCAGCGCGTGAGCGCCTGCTGTGGCTGGTGCGCGACATGCCGCCCTTTACCGTATTCGAGGGCCCGGAAACAGGCCACGGCGTTATCGACCAATTGCTCCCGCAATTGATCGAACACATGCCCGAATACGACCACGACGTGCTGCGGGTCAACCGTGCCCGTGGCATCCAGATGCTGCAGGACCCAGCCACCTTCACCTGCGACCCGATGCTGCTGTGGACGGCCGAACGTGCCCGTTACGTGTATTTTTCCATCCCGATGCTGGGCGTGCGTACCAGTGGCCTGGTGTCACTGAAGGAAAGCCAACCGCTGATTGCGCCCTACCTCGACGGCGATGCCGTGGACCTGCTGGGGCTGATGAGCCGCACCTCACTCAAGCTGGGCGTGGTTGCCGAGCGCAGCTATGGCACGCTGATCGACCACACGCTACGCCAGTTGCCCGACGCGGCCCTGAGCCGACACTACGGCACCGAAGCCACCGCCAACCTGTTGCAGATGCAACACCTGGGGCGGTTGCGCCTGGTACTGGGTTACTGGCCTGAAGTGCGCTACCTGATCCAGCAGCAAGGTGGGTCGCTGGCGGATTACCAGTTCCATCCCATCCAGGGGGTGAACCCCTATCAGTTCCTGCATGTAGGCTGTTCGGATACCCCGTTGGGACGCGCTGCGGTGGCGCGTATCGACCAGTTGCTACCAGCATTGCGCCGCGAGGTGCTGCCCCGTGCGTACGCTCGCTGGCTGGCGCCTGTGGAACAGGAAGACTATCTCGAACAGAGCAGGCAGTTCTTCACTGAGCATCAGCCACCCCTTGAAGCCCGGTAAACCGCAGGCAAAAAGAAACCCCGGACGCGGGGGAGGTACGTCCGGGGTCAAGCGAAAGCCCTGGGGCTTTACGGGGCAGTATCAGCCAACACGGGAGCGAAGCATTGGCTGGCTGCACTGAAACATTCGATGAACACCTCAGGCGAAGGTTCCCTGGGGCTGCTGACGTTGCTGCAGGGCTGCAATCACACAGGGCTGCAAACGCCCTTCGGCGATCTGCAGGTCACGGTGCAGGCCATCCACCAGGTCCACCAGCAGGCGCTGTTCCTGCAACTGGAACTCGCTGACCGTGCGCTGCAAGGTAATGCCGGCCAGGTGATCGTGAACAGTCAGCTGGCGGTTGCCGCGTTCATCGGCGAGGCTGAGTTGAGCCTGGTAAGGGGCCAGTGCTTGGTTGAGCAGTCTGCAGATTCTTTCCATCCGGAACACTCGCTGGGTGGTGGGGGTACTGAAAGCAGACCAGCGCGCGCAGCGGAAAGTTCGTCACGCCGTGGCCGTTTCAGTGAGCATGCGGTGTGTTTGTGACAGTTTGGATACCCCGCCATGGGCGCTGCTGCAGGGTTTGCAGCGCGTTTTGCAAGGCTCGCGTCGATACCGGCCATGGCAGCTCGGCCAGCACGCGCAAGCCCGCGCTTCGGGCTTCCTGGGCCAGGTCGCGACGTCTTGGCCCAGCGCTGCCCACAAACACCAGCGGGCAGGCAGCCGGCAGTTTCTTGAGCAGGGCCAAGCCGGTGCGGGTGGGCATGGCGTGATCGACAATCACCAGGTCAGGGCAGCTTACGGCTGACAGACAAGCGTTAAGTTCTGCAGTGTTCTCGCTGATGCGAACCTGGAAGATGCCTTGGGCATTGAGCGCCTGGTGCAGAAGAATCTGATGCGATGGGCGTGCCTGGTGAATCAACACATGGGGCTGGTACATGAGCCGCTCCTGTTGAGAGGACCGGCTAATCTAGGCTGGACGAACGCCCGCCAGAATAGGACGCGTCTGAAACCACCCCAGGAAATACCTGAGGCTTCGGGGCTGACTGGCAGCCCCGATGCGCCGAGGGTTACAACGGCTTGCCGCGGTTGCCGTGCTGGCTGACGAAGGCCTGGACAGCCTTCAGGTCATTGGCCAGTACCGTGCAGCGCTCCTCGCGGCTGAACAGGTCGCTGAGGTGCACCGGCAGCTCCAGCGCCTTGCCGACGCCGGCCTGCTCGACAGCCTCGGGGAATTTGACCGGGTGCGCCGTGCCCAGCACCACCATCGGCGTATCCAGGCTGCGACGGCACTCGCGGCCCGCTTTCACACCAATGGCCGTGTGTGGGTCAAGCACTTCGCCGGTGCTGGCGAATACATCGGCGATGGTCTGGCAGGTCTGCTCGTCGGTCACGGCCAGCGAATCGAACAGCTTGCGCGCTTCGGTCCAGCGGTCCTGTTCCACGCTGAAACCGCCACCCTGCCTGAAGTTGGCCATCAGTTCGGCAATCGCTGCCCCGTTGCGACCGTGCAGGTCGAACAGCAGGCGCTCGAAGTTGGACGAAACCATGATGTCCATCGACGGCGACAGCGTGGCGTGCAGGGTTTCCTTGACGTACTGGTTGCCGCTCATGAAGCGGTGCAGGATGTCGTTGCGGTTGGTAGCCACCACCAGTTGGCTGATCGGCAGGCCCATGTTGCGTGCCAGGTAACCCGCGAAGATGTCGCCGAAGTTGCCGGTGGGCACAGAGAACGCGACCGAACGCGCCGGGCCGCCAAGTTGCAGGGCTGCATGGAAGTAGTAGACGATCTGGGCCATGATCCGCGCCCAGTTGATCGAGTTCACAGCCACCAGGCGGGTGCCCTTGAGGAACGACTGGTCGGCGAAGCTTGCCTTGACCATTTCCTGGCAGTCGTCGAAGTTGCCTTCGATGGCGATGTTGTGAATGTTTTCGCCAAAGATGGTGGTCATCTGCCGACGTTGCACTTCGGACACACGCTGGTGCGGGTGCAGGATGAAGATGTCGACGTTGTCGCAACGACGGCAGCCTTCGATGGCCGCAGACCCGGTATCGCCACTGGTGGCGCCGATGATCACCACACGCTCGTTGCGCTTGGCCAGCACATGATCGAGCAGGCGGCCAAGCAGTTGCAGGGCGAAGTCCTTGAACGCCAGGGTGGGGCCGTGGAACAACTCCAGCACCCACTCGTTGCTGTTCAGCTGGCGCAGTGGCGCCACGGCAGCGTGAGCGAACTCACCGTAGGTCTCCTCGAGGATTTTCTTGAAGTCGGCGTCGGCGATGCTGCCCTGGACGAATGGGCGCATTACGCGGAAGGCCAGTTCGTGGTACGGCAGGCCGGCCCAGGAAGCGATTTCTTCCTGGGTGAAACGTGGCAGGTTCTCTGGCACGTACAAGCCGCCGTCGGTGGCGAGGCCTGCGAGCAGCACGTCTTCGAAGTTGAGGGCCGGTGCCTGGCCACGGGTACTGATATAGCGCATGGGGCAAACCTTTGGTTTGAGCGGCAAGTTGTGAGCTGCAAGCTGCAAGAACAAGCCGACCGGCGTTGCTTTTGCGCTGTGCTTCTCACCGTTGCCGCAAATCTACTCTGACGAGCGGCAAGCTGTGAGCCGCAAGCTACAAGACAAGCCGACCGGCGTTGCTCTCTAGCTCTGCTTCTCACTTTTACCGCAAATGTACTCTATTGAAGCCTCAACACCGCCCTGCTTTTACTTGCAGCTTGCAGCTTGAGGCTTGCCGCTTAGTTGAGCTGCTCGACGCGGATACGTACCACGTTACCGACGACGTCCTGGAGCGCCTCCAGGGCGACAATGGCGTCGTTGATGCGCTGCTCGACCACACCGTGTGTCAGCAGGATCATCGGCACCAGGCCGTCCTGCTCCTCAGCTTCCTTCTGCATGATCGACTCGATGTTGATGCCACGCTCCGAGAGGATGCTGGCCACCTGGGCCAGTACGCCCGGGTGGTCCTTGGCCTGGATACGCAAGTAGTAGGCGCTCTTGCAGGCTTCGATCGGCAGGATCGGGTGGGCCGACAGCGAATCTGGCTGGAAGGCCAGGTGCGGCACGCGGTTTTCCGGGTCGGACGTCATGGCACGCACCACGTCCACCAGGTCGCCGACCACCGACGAAGCAGTCGGCTCCATGCCGGCGCCGGCGCCGTAGTAGAGGGTGGACCCGGCAGCATCACCGTTCACCATCACGGCGTTCATCACACCATTGACGTTGGCGATCAGGCGGTCGGCCGGGATCAGCGTGGGGTGCACGCGCAGCTCGATGCCTTCTGCAGTGCGGCGCGCCATGCCCAGGTGCTTGATGCGGTAGCCCAAGGCTTCGGCATAGTTCACGTCGGCAGTGGTCAACTGGGTGATGCCTTCGGTGTAGGCCTTGTCGAACTGCAGCGGAATGCCGAACGCGATGGACGCCAGGATGGTCAGCTTGTGCGCGGCGTCGATCCCTTCCACATCGAAAGTGGGGTCGGCTTCGGCATAACCCAGGGCCTGGGCTTCGGCCAGCACGTCGGGGAAGGCGCGGCCTTTCTCACGCATTTCGGTGAGGATGAAGTTGCCAGTGCCGTTGATGATACCGGCCAGCCAGTTGATGCGGTTGGCCGACAGGCCTTCGCGGATGGCCTTGATCACCGGGATGCCACCCGCCACGGCAGCCTCGAAGGCCACGATCACACCGTTCTCGCGGGCCTTGGCGAAGATTTCGTTGCCATGTACAGCAATCAGCGCCTTGTTGGCGGTGACCACGTGCTTGCCGTTCTCGATGGCCTTGAGCACCAGGTCACGGGCCACGGTGTAGCCGCCGATCAGTTCGATGACAATGTCGATCTCCGGGTTGCAGGCAACTTCGAACACGTCAGCGGTAATGGGGGTACCGGTAATCTGGCAGTTCGGGTTCTGCGAGCGCATGGCAATCTGTGCCACTTCAATACCGCGCCCGGCACGGCGGGCAATCTCCTCGGCGTTGCGCTGAAGTACATTGAAGGTTCCGCCACCGACGGTCCCCAACCCACAGATGCCTACTTTGACCGGTTTCACTGTGAACTCCCCATAGAACGGTCGACACCCTTGCCGACCGTGAAACATGCCGTCACCCCATGACGACGGCGCATTGAACTGAATTACTTGGCCAGTGCCAGCTTGGCCACTTGCGGTGCCGGCTGGTAGCCCGGAATGACCTGCCCGCTCTCGAGCACGATGGCTGGCGTGCCATTGACACCGATCGACTGGCCCAGCTGGAACTGCTTGCTGACCGGGTTGGCGCACTTGGCCGCCTTGATTTCCTTGCCTTCCACCATCTTGTCCATGGCCGCACGACGGTCACTGGAACACCACACGGCCTGCAGTTGCTGGTCGCCTGGCGAATTCAGCCCCTGACGCGGGAACGCCACATAGCGTACCTCAATGCCGCGGCGGTTCAGCTCGGGCACCTCGGCGTGCAGCTTGTGGCAGTACGGGCAGGTGGTGTCGGTGAACACGGTGATGTGCGATTTGGTTTCGCCCTTGGCGGGGTAAACCACCATCTCGGCGGCCGGGATGCCATTGATGAGCTTGGCAATGCCCATGCGCTCGGTTTTCTCGGTCAGGTTGACCGGCTTACCGTCCTGGATCTGGAACAGATAGCCCTGCATCACGAACTGGCCATCGGCGCTGGCATACAGCACACGGCCACCCTGCAGCTTGACTTCATACAGGCCACTGAGCGGGCTGCTGGCAACGCTTTCTACAGGCACTTCCAATTCAAGGTTTTGCAACGACTTGCGAATAGCCTGCTCGGCACCGGCATTGCTGTCGGTGGCCGCAGCAGCGGCGAAGGTGCTGGCCAGCGCCATCGCGGCGGCGGCGAAAAACTGGGTCACGCGCATGGGAACTCCTGAGGGCGGACAGGGACCGGAGGGCGTCACCTGCGGGAAAACGCGGTGACCGTGCGGTCCTTGGTGCAAACCGGCCAAGCCTACCACATCACGCCCCTGTTTAAGGGCCCTGCAGGGTGCCAGCCAGCGGAACATGAAAAACATTCATCCACGGGGGTGGTGCTGGGCATGTAGCTGCTGAAGGCGTGCCTTGGCCACGTGGGTGTAGATCTGGGTGGTGGACAGGTCGCTGTGGCCCAGCAGCATCTGTACCACACGCAGGTCGGCACCGTGGTTGAGCAGGTGGGTGGCAAACGCGTGGCGCAGGGTATGGGGCGACAGCGGCTTGTCGATCCCGGCCACCCGAGCATGGTGCTTGATACGGTGCCAGAAGGTCTGGCGAGTCATCTGCTCACCGCGCAGGCTTGGGAAAAGCACATCGCTGGGCCGGCCATTGAGCAGCTCGCCGCGGCCATCGCGCAGGTAGCGCTCAAGCCACACCACCGCCTCCTCACCCATGGGCACCAGGCGCTCCTTGTTGCCCTTGCCCATCACCCGCAGCACACCCTGGCGGAGGTTTATCTGGTCCAGGGCCAGGCTGATCAGTTCGGTCACACGCAGGCCACAGGCATACAGCACCTCAAGCATGGCCCGGTCGCGCTGGCCGATGGCCTCCCCCAGGTCGGGGGCCTGCAGCAGGGCCTCGACATCTGCCTCGGACAGAGACTTGGGCAACGGCCTGCCCAGCTGTGGCATGTCCACCTGCAGCGTCGGGTCCACGGCCACTTGCTTCTCCCGCAGCAAATACCGGTAAAAGCCACGCAGGCCAGACAGAAAGCGTGCAGTGGAGCGCGGCTTGTAGCCTTGATCCAGGCGCCAGGCCAGGTGGTCGAGAATCAGTTCGCGCCCAGCGTCGGGCAGGCTGATGCCACGCTCCTGCAGCCAGCCGTTGAACAGTGCCAGATCGCTTCGGTAGGAAACCCGGGTGTTATCAGAGAGGCCTTTTTCCAGCCACAGGGCATCGAGAAACGCGTCGATCAGGGGGTGGTCCAGGGCGGGCATTCGGGGGCTGCTGGGTTACAAAGAAGGGGCTAGTGTTTCACAGCGGCTGGCGGGTTGTCTTCACCCGTCGATGCAGGGAGCCAACAGGATTACAAAAAGCAAAAAAGCAGCCCGAAGGCTGCTTTTTTCTCGCTAGGCGGCGTTTGCCACCGGGCAAACTGTACTCAGGACAGTTTTTCCTTGATGCGAGCGGCTTTGCCGGACAGGTCGCGCAGGTAGTACAGCTTGGCTTTACGCACGTCACCACGACGTTTCACGGCCAGGCTGTCGATTTGCGGGCTGTAGGTCTGGAAAGTACGCTCAACACCCACACCGCTGGAGATCTTGCGCACGGTGAAGGCGCTGTTCAGGCCGCGGTTGCGCTTGGCGATAACAACGCCTTCGAACGCCTGCAGACGGGAACGCTCACCTTCCTTCACTTTAACCTGGACGACAACGGTGTCGCCTGGTGCGAAGGTCGGGATTTCCTTGCTCATCTGCTCTGCTTCGAGCTGCTGGATGATCTTGTTGGTCATGCTGTGCTCCTAAGATGGATACGCGATCCACCATCGATACGTTTAACTATCGTCCCGCTCGCGGAGGTATTCCTCGAGCAGCTTCTTCTCTTCTCCAGAAAGTGAGCGACTTTCCAGAAGATCGGCGCGTCGTTCGAAGGTCCTACCAAGGGACTGCTTCATTCTCCAACGCCGGATGTGTGCATGGTTGCCACTTAGCAACACGTCGGGAACACGCTGATCCGCATACACCTCAGGCCGGGTGTAGTGCGGGCAATCCAGCAGACCGTCGGTGAAAGAATCTTCCTCCGCCGAGTCCACATGCCCTAAAGCTCCGGGCAGCAGCCGTGTAACCGCATCGATCAGTACCATGGCCGGCAGCTCGCCACCGGAAAGCACATAGTCGCCAATCGACCACTCCTCATCGACATGAGCCTCGATAAAGCGCTCGTCAATGCCTTCATAACGACCGGCGATCAGGATCAACGATTCCTGTTCGGCCAGGCCTTTGACCGCCTGCTGAGTCAGCTTGCGGCCTTGTGGCGAGAGGTAGATCACCTTCGCCGCTGCTCCGGTTGCCTGCCTGGCGTTGACCAGTGCATCTTCCAGAGGCTTGATTTTCATCACCATGCCTGGACCACCGCCAAATGGCCGATCATCTACCGTATGGTGACGATCTGTGGTGTAGTCCCGCGGGTTCCAGCAAGTCACCTGAAGCAACCCCTGTTTCACCGCGCGGCTGGTAATGCCGTACTCCGTGATGGCCGAGAACATCTCGGGGAACAACGTGATGACGTCTACGCGAAGGTTACCCATCGTCTAGAAGTCCGCATCCCATTCAACCCGCATCACGCCTGCTTCCAGGTCGACGTTGAGCACGCATTGCGCCGTATAGGGCAACAGACGCTCGCGATCATCCAGGCTGCCTGCGCAGGGTTTGACCACCATTACATCGTTCGCACCGGTCTCCAACAGGTGATCGACCGTACCGAACAGCTGTTCGTCCTGGTTGATGACCTTCAGACCTACCAACTGGTACCAGTAGTACTCGTCGGCAGCCAGGTTGGGCAAAAGGCTCCGCGCAATGCAGATTTCGTAACCGCTCAGAAGACGGGCTTCATCACGATCATCGAGGCCTTTGAGCTTCACGACCAGGCCCTTTTGGGAGCCACGACCGCTGACCAGCTCGACCTGCTTTACCTTGCCTTCGTGCCGAAGCGTCCAGCCGGGATAATCCAACAGGTTTTCAATCGGATCGGTAAAGGAGTACACCTTCACCTCGCCGCGAACGCCGTGAACCGAAAAAATCTTGCCAACGACGATGAGGTCGTCAGCCTTTTCTGGCGTCGCGTTCATACTGCTCAGGCGGCAGCCTTGGCAGCGTCCTTCAGCAGCTGAGCAACGCGCTCAGACGGCTGTGCGCCCTGGCTCAGCCAGTAGGTGACGCGCTCTTGGTTGACCGACAGCTTGACTTCGGCGCCCGATGCGATCGGGTTGAAGAAGCCAACGCGCTCAACGAAACGGCCGTCACGGGCGTTACGCGAGTTGGTCACGGTCAGGTGGTAGAAAGGGCGCTTTTTCGAGCCGCCACGGGCCAGACGAATGGTTACCATGTGAACATCGTTCCTATAGTCGGTGCTGCAGTTTGTACTGCAAATCTGAATGCCAAATAGGCACACGGGTGCCCAAAAGGCCGCATATTCTCAGGGAATACACGGACATTTGCAAATGCCTTTTTCGGCCTGGCCTTGCCACGCCGTCCGGATTTGCCGTTATAAGCCGCGCCTTGCGCGGCCGTTGCCCCCGCCACGGCGGGGGTTCTGGGCGCCTGCCCGATGAGGGGCAGGCGCTCTGAACAGGGTTTACAGCTTCGGCATGCCGCCGCCTGGCAGCATGCCGCCCAGGCCGCGCATCATCTTGGCCATACCGCCCTTGGCGGAAAATTTCTTCATCATCTTCTGCATTTGCTTGTGCTGCTTGATCAGGCGGCCGATGTCTTGCACCTGGGTGCCGGAACCCAGCGCGATGCGGCGCTTGCGCGAACCACTGATCAGGTCGGGGTCACGACGCTCGGCAGGGGTCATGGAGTTGATGATCGCCTCCATCTGCTTGAACTGCTTCTCGGCCGCCCCTTGAGCACCGCCCATCTGCGACAGGTTGACGCCACCGATGCTCGGCAGCTTGTCCATCAGGCCACCCAGGCCGCCCATGTTCTTCATCTGTTGCAGCTGGTCGCGGAAGTCTTCGAGGTCGAAGCCCTTGCCCTTCTTCAGCTTCTTGGCCAGCTTGTCGGCCTTGGCCTTGTCGATGGTCTGTTCGGCCTGCTCGATCAGGCTGAGCACGTCGCCCATGCCGAGGATGCGCGACGCCACACGGTCTGGGTGGAACGGTTCGAGCGCTTCGCTCTTCTCGCCCATACCGATGAACTTGATCGGCTTGCCGGTGATGGCGCGCACCGACAGCGCCGCACCACCGCGGGCATCGCCGTCCACCTTGGTCAGCACAACACCGGTCAGCGGCAGTGCTTCGCCGAAGGCCTTGGCGGTGTTGGCGGCGTCCTGGCCGGTCATGGCGTCGACCACGAACAGGGTCTCGATCGGCTTCACTGCAGCGTGCAGGGCCTTGATCTCGTCCATCATGTCGGCGTCGATGTGCAGGCGGCCGGCGGTATCGACGATGACCACGTCGATGAACTTCAGCTTGGCTTCACGGATGGCCGCTTCGGCGATGGCCACCGGCTTCTGGCTGATATCAGAGGGGAAGAAGGTAACCCCGATGTCATTGGCCAGGGTTTCGAGCTGCTTGATCGCTGCCGGGCGGTAAACGTCGGCCGAGACCACCATCACGCTCTTCTTCTTGCGCTCCTTGAGGAAGCGCGCCAGCTTGCCGGCGGTGGTGGTCTTGCCCGCGCCCTGCAGGCCAGCCATGAGCACCACGGCGGGCGGGGCCGCATTGAGCGCGAGGTCTTCGTTGGCCGCGCCCATCAGGCTTTCGAGTTCAGCCTGAACGATCTTGACGAAGGCCTGGCCCGGGGTGAGGCTACGCGACACCTCGGTGCCGACCGCGCGCTCCTTGACGCTGTTGACGAAATCCTTCACCACCGGCAGGGCAACGTCGGCCTCGAGCAGGGCCATGCGCACTTCGCGCAGCGTGTCCTTGATGTTGTCTTCGGTCAGCTTGGCCTTGCCGGTAACATGGCGCAGCGTCTGTGACAGGCGGTCGGTCAGGTTTTCGAACATGGTGATCCTTTCAGGCCCAGTAGAAGCCGAGGTTTGTCAGGCGCCGGGGAGCAAATACAGACCCGCCAGGCGCAGCAAGGCGGCGATTATAGCGAAGTGCAGCGCCGCCGCACACCTCGGCTTCCGAGCGGCAAGCCACAAGCTGCAAGCTGCAAGCCACAAGCTGCAAGCTGCAAGCTGCAAGCTGCAAGCTGCAAGCAAGAGCCGATGCGCGTGAGGGCTGCTTTTTCTTGCAGCTTGTAGCTCAAAGCTTGCCGCTCGCCCGTCTGGCTTGCGAGCCGCAAGCGATAAGCTACAAGCCACAAGAAAGAGCCGGCGCGCGTGACGGCTGCTTTTTCTTGCAGCTTGTAGCTCAAAGCTTGCAGCTCAAAGGTGCAGCTTGCAGCGCGCTATGCCAAACTCCGTCTCTTTAGGGCTCGCCAACCAGGACTTATGTTCTCCTCTCCCAGCCTCATCCCCAACCTGATCGCTGCCGTGCTGTACACCGTTGCGGCCATCTACCAGGGCTCGGCCCTGGCCAAGGGCCGCAAGGCCGACAAACGCCTGCCTGCCCTGCTGGGCACAATTGCGGTGCTCGCCCAGGGCGGCGCGCTGTTCTTCCAGCTGATCACGCCGCTGGGCCTGAGCCTGGACTTCTTCAGCGCAGCCAGCCTGATCGCAGTAGCGGTCATCGCCCTGACCTTGCTGGCCTGCATCAGCATCCCCGTGGAAAACCTCCTGGTGCTGCTGTTCCCCCTGGGGGCTGTGACCGCGCTGCTGGCGCAATTCGCGCCACCCGGCACGGTGCCGCTGATCGACGAAGAACCCGGCATTCTTGCGCACATCCTGCTGTCGATCCTGGCGTATGGGCTGTTCACCATCGCGGTGTTCCAGTCGCTGCTGCTGCTGGTGCAGGACCGTCAGCTGAAAAACAAGCACCCGTCCGGGCTGATTCGCAACTTCCCGCCCCTGCAGACCATGGAAAGCCTGCTGTTCGGCTTTCTTTGGGCAGGCTGGTGCCTGCTGTCGCTGTCGCTGATTTCTGGCTGGCTGTTCCTGGACAACCTGTTCGCTCAGCACCTGGTGCACAAGACGCTGCTGGCCTGCGTGGCCTGGGTGGTGTTCAGTGTGCTGCTGTGGGGCAGAACCCGCCTGGGCTGGCGTGGCCACAAGGCCATTCGCTGGACGCTGGCAGGTTTCTGCCTGCTGATGCTGGCCTATTTCGGCAGCAAGCTGGTCCGTGAATTCATCCTGCACATCTGACGGCCACCCATGAACATCCTGCCGTACGCACCGCTACTCGGCACTTCGGCACTGGCACTGCTGTGGTCCGCCCTGTTCACTGCCGTCGAGGCCGCCCGCACACACCCGGCAACACAGCAGGCCGAGGGGGACGGGCAGCCCGCCCTGCCCGGCCCGGCGCTGGTGTTGTGCGCCAGCCTGGGCAAGCTGCTGGTGCTCGCCCTCGCCTGCCTGATCGGCCTGCGCGAGGGCGGTGACGATGGCTTCTGGCTGGCAGGCCTGGCTGCCGCCGCTGCCCTGCTGGTGTTCGCCGAATACCTGCCGCGCCGGCTTGCCCGCCGCAACCCGCAGGCGTTCGTGAGCCTGGGTGCCAGCCTGCTGCAGATGCCACTGGCGGTGCTGCAGCCACTGGCCTGGCTACTCGATGGCTGCGCAAAGCTGTTGCTGCGCCCGTTCCGCCTGCAACCCGCCGCCGTGGCGCTGCACCCGCAGCAAGCGGCCCCCTTCGATGAAGACGACGAACACGACGCACCTCGCCGGGGCCTGCTGGACGGCATGCAGTCGCTGGACAAGATCACCGTCAACGACATCCTGGTACCGCGCAACGAGGTAGACGGCATCAACCTCGATGACCCGATCGAACGTATCAGCGAACAACTGATTGTCAGCCGTCACACCCGCCTGCCGGTCTATCACAACGATATCAACCAGGTCGAGGCGGTCCTCAATACCAAGCTGATCAGCCACCTGCTGCCCCACGGTAGCCTGACCCTGCAAGCGCTGCGTGACGCCTGCTACGAGCCGTACTTCGTCCCCGAAAGCACGCCCCTGAACCTGCAATTGCTCAACTTCCACAAGCAGCAACGACGCCTGGGCGTGGTGGTGGACGAGTACGGCGAGGTGCTGGGCATCGTCACCCTGGAAGACATCCTTGAAGAGATCGTCGGTGAGTTCGAAGACGAGCAGAGTCTGGACAACCCCCATGTGCACAAGCAGGCCGACGGCACCTGCGTGATCGACGGCGCAGCCTCCCTGCGCGAGATCAACCGCACCCTGGGTTGGCACCTGCCCTGCGATGGCGGGCCGAAAACCCTCAACGGGCTGGTCACCGAAGCGCTGGAAAGCATACCGGCCAGCGCGGTGTGCCTGAAAATCGGCCGCTACCGCCTGGAAATCCTCGAAACAGAAGACAACTGCGCCAGCAAGGTACTGGTATGGACCGTGACCCGGTAGCTATACTGCGGTCACGCTTACCCAGCCCCGCCGTCCCGCCTGCTATCCGCATCCGGTGGTTTACGGCCAAGCCGCCTGACTGACACGCCCAGCGGTTCTGCTTCAACACCCCGAACAGTGCCCGCCCCGCCCCACCCCCTGGCCCATCGTCAGTCTGGCGCAGACAACAATAAAACGCTCCGGCGCTTATCGCCCGTGCCCGTGCCAAACACACAGGCGCACGCAACGCTGATGGCGCCCGGCCAGACTGTCAGGGACTCACGCATGACTACCAGCAGCACCTATGCCCAGGCGCCCAGTGCGCCGGTCAACTCCCCCGCACGGGTGGCCACCGCAAGCTTCATCGGCACCGCCATCGAGTTCTACGATTTTTACGTCTACGCCACGGCTGCGGCCCTGGTGATCGGCCCAGTGTTCTTCCCGTCCGGCTCCGGCACGGCGCAGATGCTGGCGGCGTTTCTTACCTTCGGTATCGCTTTCCTGGCGCGGCCGTTGGGCTCGGCGCTGTTCGGCCACTTTGGCGACCGTATCGGCCGCAAGTCGACCCTGGTCGCCTCGCTGCTGCTGATGGGTGTGTCCACCACCGCCATCGGCATCTTGCCGGGCTATGACAGCATCGGCGTATGGGCGCCAATCATTCTCTGCCTGTTGCGCTTCGGGCAGGGCCTGGGCCTGGGTGGGGAATGGGGTGGTGCCGCGCTGCTGGCCACGGAAAACGCGCCGCCGGGCAAACGCGCCTGGTTCGGCATGTTCCCGCAGCTGGGGCCATCGATCGGCTTCCTGGCCGCCAATGGCCTGTTCCTGACCCTGGCCCTGGTGCTCAGCGACGAGCAGTTCCGCGAATGGGGCTGGCGCATCCCGTTCCTGCTCAGCGCCGCGCTGGTGTTGGTGGGGCTGTACGTGAGGCTGAAGCTTGAGGAGAGCCCCGTGTTTGCCAAGGCCGTGGCGCGCCATGAGCGGGTTAAAATGCCAGTGGTAGACCTGTTCTCCAAGTACTGGATGCCCACCTTGCTGGGCGCTGCGGCCATGGTGGTGTGCTACGCGCTGTTCTACATTTCGACCGTGTTCTCGCTGAGCTACGGCGTCACCACCCTGGGCTACAGCCGCGAAACCTTCCTGGGCCTGTTGTGCTTCGCCGTGGTGTTCATGGCCCTGGCCACACCGCTGTCGGCATGGCTCAGCGACCGCTACGGGCGCAAGCCGGTGCTGATTGTCGGTGGCTTGCTGGCCGTGGCATCCGGTTTTGCCATGGAACCGCTGCTGACCTCCGGCTCCACCGCCGGGGTGGCGCTGTTCCTGGCCATCGAGCTGTTCCTGATGGGGGTCACCTTCGCGCCCATGGGGGCTTTGCTGCCGGAACTGTTCCCCACCCACGTGCGCTACACCGGTGCTTCGGCAGCCTACAACCTGGGCGGTATCGTCGGCGCCTCGGCAGCACCGTTCTTCGCCCAGAAACTGGTCAGCATGGGCGGTTTGAGCTGGGTGGGGGGGTATGTGTCGGCCGCAGCAGTGATCAGCCTGATCGCCGTGCTGTGCCTGAAAGAAACCCGCGACAGCGAGCTGTAAGCGCAGGGCTGCAAGGGGCATAAGCCCCTTGCAGCTACCTGCTCAGAACTCGACCTTGACTGCCTGGGAGGCGCGGGTTGCCTTGGCCCGGGCCGCTTCGACCGACTCGTCGCGCGCCAGGCATACGCCCATGCGGCGTGTACCGTTGATTTCCGGCTTGCCGAACAAGCGGATCGCGGTGTCCGGCTCGCTCAGTGCGGCGCCCAGGTTGGCGAAGCTAGTTTGCTGGGACTGCCCCTCGGGCAGGATCACCGCCGAGGCAGACGGCCCGAACTGGCGCACCACCGGGATCGGCAAGCCGAGAATGGCACGGGCATGCAGGGCGAACTGCGACAAGTCCTGTGAAATCAGCGTGACCAGGCCGGTGTCGTGAGGGCGTGGCGACACCTCACTGAACCACACCTGGTCGCCTTTCACGAACAGCTCCACGCCAAACAGGCCGCGCCCGCCCAGGGCATCGGTGACCGCCTTGGCCACCCGCTGCGACTCTGCAAGTGCCTTGGGGCTCATGGCCTGCGGCTGCCAGGACTCCTGATAGTCGCCCTTCTCCTGGCGATGGCCCACCGGTTCCAGGAAGGTAGTGCCGCCCACGTGCCGCACGGTCAGCAGGGTGATTTCGTAGTCGAAGTCGATGAAGCCTTCCACGATCACGCGCCCCTTGCCAGCACGGCCGCCCTCCTGGGCATAGGCCCATGAAGCCTGCAGGTCGGCGTCGCTGCGCAGCAGGCTCTGGCCCTTGCCCGACGAGCTCATCACCGGCTTGACCACGCAGGGGTACCCCACGTCGGCCACGGCCTCGGCGTAGGCTTCGAAGGTGTCGGCGAAGTGGTAGGGCGAGGTTGGCAGGTCCAGGTCTTCTGCGGCCAGGCGGCGGATGCCTTCGCGGTTCATGGTCAGCTGGGTGGCACGGGCGGTGGGCACCACGTTGAAGCCTTCATTTTCCAGCTCGACCAGGGTAGCGGTGGCGATGGCCTCGATTTCCGGAACGATGTAGTGCGGCTTCTCGGCCTCGATCACCGCACGCAGGGCCACGCCATCGAGCATGTTGACCACGTGGCTGCGGTGGGCCACCTGCATGGCCGGGGCATTGGCGTAGCGATCGACGGCGATCACTTCCACGCCCAGGCGCTGAAGCTCGATCACCACTTCCTTGCCCAGTTCGCCACAGCCGCACAGCAGTACACGGGTCGCGGTAGGCGACAAGGGGGTTCCGATACGGGTCATTTCAGGTCCTCGCAGGCATCCGGGGCCACGCCATGCCAGGCGCCACCCGCTGAAAAAGGACCGATATTCTACACCATCAGCCCGCCACAGCGGCCCGCCGGGCGCGAAATGCCATGGCCAACCACACCGCCGTGACCCCGGCGAACTTGGATGCCATGGCCGTACCGACCACAGCCGGGGTGAGCGCCCCGATCATGCCGAAGAAGATGAACGTGTCCACCGGGATGCTCAGCGCCGAGCTCAGCCACAGGCGATCGCGCAGGGGCCGGCGGGTGACACTGAACACCAGCCAGTCGATCAGCTCGGAAACGAAGAACGCCGTCGCGCTGGCCAGCGCGATGGCCGGCTCGGACGTAGCGTACGACAGTACCAGTGCGGCCAGCATGGCCAGTAGCGCACCATGGCCGAAGCGGGTCTGCACCATGTCGCGCAGGATGAACACCAGCCCGCCCCAGGCAGACCAGATGACGTCCAGGTTCGGGGCGCTGGAAAAGGCATAGTTGATCAGCACGACGCTGCTGATGTAGGCGATCAGATAAAGCATGGCGAGTCATCGGTGGGCAAGCCGCACAGATTACCGCTGGCTTGTTCGCGGGTAAACCCGCTCCCACAGGGAATATGGTTTGCTTATTGAGTCACCGCCCGCGCGGTAGCGCAGTACGGATTAGTTGATTAAAAATCCTGTGGAATTAACTGTCTGCCAAATTTCTTAACGCTGGCATCTATC
>NZ_BBIU01000010.1 GCF_000730645.1 Pseudomonas parafulva NBRC 16636 = DSM 17004
ACAGGCCCCTGCTGAATCAACAGGTTATGTGCGGCTCTACAGGCCAGGCTCCATCACCGCTGCTCAATCGCCACAAATGGCCGCTGCTCCACGCCCACGTACTCGGCGCTTGGGCGGATGATGCGGTTGTTGGCGCGCTGCTCGAATACATGCGCGGCCCAACCTGTGAGGCGTGAGCAGACGAAGATGGGCGTGAACAGCTTGGTCGGGATGCCCATGAAGTGGTACGCCGACGCATGGTAAAAGTCAGCGTTGGGGAACAGGCGCTTCTGCTCCCACATGGTCTTGTCGATGGCCTCGGAAACCGGGTACAGCACCGTATCCCCCACTTCATCGGCCAGCTGCTTCGCCCAGCCCTTGATCACCTCGTTGCGCGGGTCGGATTCCTTGTAGATGGCATGGCCAAAGCCCATGATCTTGTCCTTGCGCTCAAGCATGCGCAGCAACTCGGTCGTGGCCTCCTGCGGGCTCTGGAAGCGCTCGATGAGCTCCATGGCCGCCTCGTTGGCACCACCGTGCAGCGGGCCGCGCAATGCGCCGATGGCGGCCGTGATGCACGAATACAGGTCGGACAGCGTCGAGGCGCATACCCGGGCGGTGAAGGTGGAGGCGTTGAACTCGTGTTCCGCGTAAAGGATGAGTGAAACGTTCATCACCTTCACATGCAGCGCACTGGGTTTCTTGCCGTGCAGCAGGTGCAGAAAATGGCCACCCAGGGTGTCTTCGTCACTGTGGCAGTCGATGCGCACGCCATGGTGGCTGTAGCGGTACCAGTAGCACATCACCGCAGGGAACAGCGCCAGCAAGCGGTCGGTCTTCTCGACTTGGGCGTCGAAGGTGAGCTCGGGCTCCAGCGTGCCGAGCATCGAACAGCCCGTACGCATCACATCCATGGGGTGGGTGTCACGCGGGATGCGCTCGAGCACCTCCTTCAAGGCCTGGGGCAGCTCGCGCAGACCTTTCAGCTTGTGCTTGTAGTCGGCAAGTTCGGCCTGGCTGGGCAGCTCGCCGTACAGCAGCAGGTAGGCAACTTCCTCGAACTCGGCACCGGCAGCCAGTTCGCGCACGTCGTACCCACGGTAGGTCAGCCCGGCACCGGCTTGGCCCACGGTCGACAGCGCGGTCTGGCCGGCCACCTGCCCGCGCAGGCCAGCGCCACTGAGTACTTTTGCTTCGGCCATGGTGTTTCTCCTTTCTTGAATTTGTTATGGGAATGCTGTTTGGCTGATGGAAGCCTTTATCGCGAGCGCTGCTCGCTCCTACAAGGACCGGGGGGGGTCAGGCCTTTTTCTGGGCAAACAGGGCGTCCAGGCTTTGTTCGAACGCGTGGTAGCCGATGGCATCGTAAAGCTCCATGCGGGTCTGCATGGTGTCGACCACGTTCTTTTGCGTGCCGTCGCGGCGCAGGGCCGCGTAGACGTTTTCAGCCGCCTTGTTCATGGCGCGGAATGCCGACAGCGGGTAGAGCACCAGCGACACGCCGACCGAACCCAGTTCATCGGTGGTGTACAACGGCGTGGCGCCGAATTCGGTGATGTTGGCCAGGATCGGCGCCTTTACCCGGTCGGCGAACGTCCGGTACATCGACAACTCGGTGATGGCCTCGGGGAACACCATGTCGGCGCCGGCTTCGACACAGGCGGCAGCCCGGTCCAGCGCGGCGTTCAGGCCCTCGACGGCCAGCGCGTCGGTGCGCGCCATGATCACGAAACTGTCATCGGTGCGGGCATCGACGGCCGCCTTGATGCGGTCGACCATTTCCTGCTGGCTGACGATTTCCTTGTTGGGCCGATGCCCGCAGCGCTTGGCACCAACCTGGTCTTCGATGTGAATGGCGGCAGCGCCGAACTTGCTCATCGAGCGCACGGTGCGGGCCACATTGAAGGCCGATGCGCCGAACCCGGTGTCCACGTCCACCAGCAAGGGCAGGTCGCACACGTCGGTGATGCGGCGTACATCCGTGAGCACGTCATCGAGGTTGCTGATGCCCAGGTCAGGCAGGCCGAGCGACCCGGCAGCCACACCACCACCGGACAGGTAGATGGCCTTGAAACCGGCGCGTTTGGCCAGCAGTGCATGGTTGGCATTTATGGTGCCGACCACCTGCAGCGGCTGCTCGGCGGCAACGGCTTCGCGGAAACGCTGGCCGGGTGTGCTCTTCACGGTCATTTCTCACCTCTTGGGCTGTCAGTGCGGGCGTCCAGGTAGTGGCGCTCGATGTTGCGCTTGGAGGCGCCGATGTGGCGGCGCATCAGGAGTTCGGCCAGCTCGCCATCACGCTCGGCAATGGCATCGAGAATACGGTGGTGCTCGGCAAATGCCTGGCGCGGGCGGTTAGGCGTTGCGGAGAACTGGATGCGGTACATGCGCACCAGCTGGTACAGCTCGCCACACAGCATCTTGACCAAGGTCTGGTTGCCGCTGCCCTGGATGATCCGGTAGTGGAAATCGTAATCACCTTCCTGCTGGTAATACCCCACACCCGCCTGGAAGGCAGCATCTCGCTCATGGGTGTCCAGCACCCGGCGCAGTTCTTCGATGTCGGCCACACTCATGCGCTCTGCTGCCAACCGGCACGCCATGCCTTCGAGCGACTCACGGATCTCGTACAGCTCGATCAGTTCGGCATGGTTGAGCGACACCACCCGCGCGCCCACATGGGGTATGCGCACCAGCAGGCGCTGCCCTTCGAGGCGATGGATGGCCTCGCGCAGGGGCCCACGGCTGATGCCATAGGTGCGGGCCAGCTCAGGCTCGGAAATCTTGCTGCCAGGGGCAATGTCACCTTTGACGATGGCCGCCTGGATGCGCCGAAACACATGCTCGGACAGGGTTTCCGATTCGTCCATCAAGGCCGGGCCAACGGCGGAGAGGTCCTGCATATTGTCGACACCTTATTCAATCCATGCGCTGAAATTAGCTAAAAAGGCATGATCAGTCAAAGGCTAAATATGGATTGTTGACAATTATGCTGACCAGAACTTCTCCTGCCCTGTTGCTGTCAGATCGCGCACCGCTGGCGTCAATACGTCGGCGTGATAGAATGCCGCGCCTCCGATGGAGTATGGATAGCCTGACTGCCAACGCCGTACGCGTGTTGACAGTTCAACGAGGAAGCTTGTGCAGCAGTTGCCAGTCGCCTTACCCCGAAACTTGCACAATACCGCGCCAGGACTATGAGACTTACACCTGCTTTATTACTGCTTTGCCTCACCCTGCTGCCGGCCCTTGGCCAGGCGGCGGGCAAGACCGTGTACGGGCTCAATGAGTACGCACGCCTGGGTGACCTTGACCTGGAGGTGGCGGCCAAGCTCGACACCGGTGCCAAGACCGCCTCGCTCAGCGCCCGCGACATCAAACGCTTCAAACGCAACGGCGAAAGCTGGGTGCGCTTCTACCTGGCCATCGACGCCGCCCACTCTCACCCCATCGAACGCCCGTTGGCGCGGGTGAGCAAGATCAAGCGCCGTGCCAGCGACTACGACGCTGACTCCGGCAAGGCCTATACCGCGCGGCCGGTCATAGAACTCGATATCTGCATGGGCCAGGCCCGGCGCACCATCGAAGTCAACCTCACAGACCGCAGCGCCTTCCAGTTCCCGCTGCTGATCGGCTCTGAAGCCCTGAAACACTTCGACGCACTGGTCGACCCCAGCCTTAAATATGCGGCCGGCAAACCTGCCTGTGCCACCGACGCTCCCAAAGCAGAGTAACCCCGATGCGCTCTCTTACCCTCCACCTGAAAGTCCTGATCACCGTACTGGTGCTTCTGGGCGTAGCCGTCACGGCCTATCAGATCCTGGTGCTCGGCATCCCGGTCACCGAGGATGAAACCGACGACCTGTGGAACATCGACGCCAAGATCGAATTCGTCGCCAGCACCAAGGACCCGGTCAAGGTGCAGATGTTCGTACCGCCACTGAACCGCGACTACGTGAGCCTCAACGAGAGCTTCATCTCCAACAACTATGGGGTCAGCGTCAACCGCGCCGACGGTAACCGCAAGGTCACCTGGTCGGCCCGCCGCGCCAGCGGCAACCAGACGCTGTACTACCGTCTGGTGCTGACCAAGCGCTACAGCACCGAAAAAGCCAAGATCAAGGGCCCGACCTTCCGTGACAGCCTGGCGGTGGACGGCCCCGAGAAGATCGCCGCAGAAGCGCTGATGGCACCGATTCGCCAGCATTCGGCCGATGTGGAAACCTTTGTCGGTGAGACCATCAAGCGGGTCAACAACCTCAACGACGACAATGTCAAGCTGCTGCTGGCCGGCGACACCTCGTCCCTGAAAAAGGCCCAGGTGATCGACCTACTGCTGTCCATCGCCCACGTGCCGATGGAAAGAGTGCACACCATCCGCCTGGTGGCAGACACCCCGCAAACCCCTGAGCTGTGGCTGCGCAGCTTCAATGGCAACGACTGGCTGTACTTCAACCCTGATACCGGCGAACAGGGCCTGCCAAGCGACCGCCTGCTGTGGTGGACCGGTGACGACAACCTGATCACCGTCGATGGCGGCAAGAAAGCCAACGTCACCTTCAGCATGAACAACAGCGAGATGAACGCCATCCGCCTGGCCAAGCTGACCGACGAGAACACCGACGCCGACTTCCTCGAGTACTCGCTGTACGGCTTGCCGCTGCAGACCCAGCAAACCTTCATGATCATGGTGATGATCCCGATTGGCGTGCTGGTGATCCTGATCCTGCGCAACCTGATCGGCATCCAGACCCTGGGCACCTTCACCCCCGTGCTGATCGCCCTGGCCTTCCGCGAAACCCAGCTGGGCTTCGGTATCGTGCTGTTCACGGTGATTACCGCGCTTGGCCTGTCACTGCGCTCCTACCTGGAACACCTGAAGCTGCAGATGCTGCCGCGGTTGTCGGTGGTGCTTACCTTCGTGGTGGTACTGATTGCCGCCATCAGCCTGTTCAGCCACAAGCTGGGCCTGGAGCGTGGCCTGTCGGTAGCACTGTTCCCCATGGTGATCCTGACCATGACCATCGAGCGCCTGTCCATCACCTGGGAGGAACGCGGGGGCGGCCATGCCATGAAGGTGGCCATCGGCACGTTGTTCGCGGCATCCCTCGCACACCTGCTGATGATGGTGCCGGAGCTGGTGTACTTCGTCTTCACCTTCCCGGCAGTGCTGCTGATTCTGGTGGGCTTCATGCTCGCGATGGGCCGCTACCGCGGGTACCGCCTGACCGAGCTGGTGCGCTTCAAGGCATTCCTGAAGAAGGCTGACGCCTGATGTTTGGCCTGATCAAGACGTGGAAAGCCCTGGAGGCCCGGGGCATCATGGGTATCAACCGGCGCAACGCGGACTACGTGTTGAAGTACAACAAGCGCCACCTGTACCCGATCGTCGACGACAAGATCATCACCAAGGAGCGTGCACTGGCTGCCGGCATTCATGTGCCGGAAATGTACGGCGTGATCGAGACGGAAAAAGAGATCGAAAAGCTCGACCAGATCATTGGCGGGCGCAATGACTTCGTTATCAAGCCGGCGCAAGGCGCTGGCGGTGACGGCATCATGGTGATCGCCGACCGCTTCGAGGACCGCTACCGCACAGTGTCGGGCAAGATCATCAGCCACGAGGAAATCGAACACCAGATTTCCAGCATCCTCACCGGCCTGTACTCGCTGGGCGGGCACCGTGACCGGGCACTGATCGAATACCGGGTCACGCCCGACCAGATCTTCAAAAGCATCAGCTACGAAGGTGTACCGGACATCCGCATCATCGTGCTGATGGGCTACCCGGTCATGGCCATGTTACGCCTGCCCACCCGCCAGTCGGGCGGCAAGGCCAACCTGCACCAAGGCGCCATCGGCGTGGGTGTAGACCTGGCCACCGGCGTGACCCTGCGCGGTACCTGGCTGAACAACATCATCAGCAAGCACCCGGACACCACCAACTCGGTGGATGGCGTGCAACTGCCCACCTGGGACGGCTTCATGAAGCTTGCCGCAGGCTGCTACGAGCTGTGCGGGCTGGGCTACATCGGCGTGGACATGGTGCTGGATCAGGAAAAGGGGCCGCTGATTCTGGAACTGAACGCCCGCCCGGGGCTGAACATCCAGATCGCCAACGACTGCGGCCTGACCCAGCGTACCCATGCCATCGAAGCCCACCTGGAAGCGCTGGCCAAGGAAGGTATCACTGAAGATGCCGAGCAACGCGTCCGGGTCGCACAGGGGCTGTTCGGGCACGTGCCCGGCCATTGATCGGGTGGGGCTGCCCTGCAGCCCCTTCCTTCACGTGGCATTGGGTGCGGGGGAATGTAAAGCCCGGTGCTAGGCGCAGTTCCTGCAGCGGTCTACAATTGCCCCCTCGCTTTTACATCGCCGTCCACACTGATGCCGACCTGTACGCTTTACCCCCTGCCCTACCAACCCGACCCCGCCACTTTTTTTGCCCGCCTGCGCCAGGCGCCGGGGGCGATTCTGCTGGACAGCGCACGCCCTGCCGCCGACCGTGGCCGGTTCGACCTGCTCAGCGCCTGGCCTGTGCAGCAGCTTCACGCACGGCCTGGCGAAGACGGCCGCGCGTTTCTGCACCGTTTGCGCGACAGCCTGGCGCAGCTTGGCACTGCACAGTTGCCAGCAGGCAGCGAGCTGCCGTTCGCCGGCGGCCTGATCGGCTACCTGAGCTACGACTTCGGTCGCCGGCTGGAGCAACTGCCCAGCCAGGCGGTGGATGACCTCGGCCTGCCGGATGCACAGTTGGGGCTGTATGCCTGGGCAATGGTCACCGACCATGTGCAGGGCACCACCCAGTTGGTGTTTCACCCAAGCCTGGCTGCTGACGAGCGTGACCGCCTGGTGAGCCTGTTCAGCAGCTCAGCGCCTGGTGCATCAGGCCCTTTCAAACTGCTCGCGCCCATGGCCGGCGACCTGCAGCCGGCACAGTACCAGGCCGCATTCAACCAGGTGCAGCGCTACATTCAGGCCGGTGACTGCTACCAGATCAACCTCACCCAACGCTTTCGCGCACCTTGCCAGGGCGACCCTTGGCACGCCTACCAGGCACTCCGTCGGGCCTGCCCCACACCGTTTTCCGGCTACCATCAACTGGCCGACGGCAGTGCTCTGCTGAGCTTTTCGCCAGAGCGGTTCATCCGGGTCAGCCAGGGCCAGGTAGAAACCCGGCCCATCAAGGGCACCCGGCCACGCGGCAGCACCCCGGCAGAAGACATGCGCAATGCCGAAGAACTGCTGCACAGCCCCAAGGACCGCTCCGAGAACCTGATGATCGTCGACCTGCTGCGCAACGACCTCGGGCGCACCTGCCAGATCGGCTCGGTCAGCGTGCCGGAGCTGTTCAGCCTGGAAAGCTACCCGAACGTGCATCACCTGGTCAGCAGCGTCATCGGCACACTGGCTGACGGCAGGGATGCACTGGACCTGATCGGTGACAGCTTCCCGGGCGGGTCCATTACCGGCGCACCGAAAATCCGCGCCATGCAGATCATCGACGAGCTGGAGCCCACCCGCCGCGCCCTGTACTGCGGGTCTTTGCTGTATGTAGATGTGCGCGGCGAAATGGACAGCTCCATCGCCATCCGCAGCCTGCTGGTCAAGGACGGGCACGTCAACTGCTGGGGCGGCGGTGCCGTGGTCGCCGATTCGCAATGGCAAGCTGAATACGAAGAGTCGATCGCCAAGGTACGCGTGCTGATGCAGGCCTTGCAGGCGCTGTAGAGCCGTCTGCCCCGTATTTTTTTGTTACCATCACCCCATTACGAGCGCACAGCGCCACAGCCAAGATGGAAACCGCCTGATGAGCCAACCCTTCGACGTCGCTGCCCTGGCCGCGGCCTATGCCAACAAGTCCCCGCAGGACATCCTCAAGCTTGCCTTCGAGCATTTCGGTGATGACCTGTGGATTTCGTTCAGCGGCGCCGAGGACGTGGTGCTGGTAGACATGGCCTGGAAGCTGAACAAGCAGGTCAGGGTGTTCAGCCTGGACACCGGCCGCCTGCACCCGGAAACCTACCGTTTCATCGACCAGGTGCGCGAGCAGTACAACCTGCCGATCGAAATCCTCAGCCCGGACCGCAACACGCTCGACCCTTTCGTCAAAGACAAGGGGCTGTTCAGCTTCTACCGCGACGGGCACGGTGAGTGCTGCGGCATCCGCAAGATCGAGCCGCTGCGCCGCAAGCTGGCCACGGTCAGCGCCTGGGCCACTGGCCAGCGCCGTGACCAGAGCCCCGGCACCCGCAGCCAGGTGGCGGCCCTGGAGATCGACAGCGGCTTTTCGACCCCGGAACGCACCCTGTACAAATTCAACCCACTGGCGCAGATGACCAGCGAGGAAGTGTGGGGCTACATTCGCATGCTGGAACTGCCCTATAACAGCTTGCACGAGCGCGGCTTCATCAGCATCGGCTGCGAGCCCTGCACACGCCCGGTGCTGCCTAACCAGCATGAGCGCGAAGGGCGCTGGTGGTGGGAGGAGTCCACCCAGAAGGAATGCGGCCTGCACGCTGGCAACCTGATCACCAAGGCCTGAAACCCATCACGGCCAGCTGCACGACGCTGGCCGGCAGCTGGCCGCAACCCATGGAGCTCAGTGCACAGGCAGTTCGACGCCTTCGAACAGGGCTTCGAGCTCCTGCTTGTTGTGGCACTGAATGGCCTTGGCCATCACTTCACGGGTGAGGTGCGGGGCGAATTTCTCGATGAAATCGCACATGAAGCCGCGCAGGAACGTACCTCGGCGGAAGCCGATCTTGGTGATGCTGGCTTCGAACAGCTCACTGGCATCCAGGGCGACCAGGTCACTGTCGAGCTTGGCGTCCACCGCCATGCCGGCGACGATGCCCACACCCAGGCCAAGGCGCACATAGGTCTTGATCACGTCGGCATCCGCCGCGGTGAAAACCACTTTCGGGGTGAGACCGCGGTGGTTGAAGGCCTCGTCCAGCTTGGAGCGCCCAGTGAACCCGAACACGTAGGTAACGATCGGGTACTCGGCCACTGCCTCCAGGGTGAGCTTAGGCAGCTTGGCCAACGGGTGGCCCTGAGGCACCACTACACAGCGGTTCCATTTGTAGCACGGCATCATGATCAGGTCGCCGAACAGCTCCAACGCTTCGGTGGCGATGGCAAAATCGACCGTGCCGTCAGCCGCCATTTCGGCAATCTGCATCGGCGAGCCCTGGTGCATGTGCAGCGAAACTTCAGGGTACTGCTTGATGAAGCTGCTGATTACCGGCGGCAACGCATAGCGGGCCTGAGTGTGGGTGGTGGCGATAGACAGCGTGCCCTTCTTCTCGTTGGAGAATTCCTGGGCAATCTGCTTGATGCTTTCAACCTTGCGCAGGATCTCCCCGGCGGTGTTGATGATGCGCTCACCTGCAGGGGTGACGCGGGTAAGGTGCTTGCCGCTGCGTGCGAACACTTCGACGCCCAGCTCATCTTCGAGCAGGCGGATCTGCTTGCTGATACCTGGCTGGGAGGTGTACAGGCTCTGGGCTGTCGCGGAGACGTTGAGGTCATGGTGCGCCACTTCCCAGATGTAGCGCAGTTGTTGAAGCTTCATAGGTTTCCCTCGGTTCAGCGATGAGTCAGCGGCAGCGGGCAGCGACGATATATAACTATATTAGTGGTTATTGAAATAAATCTAGAACTATTTTGTTACATGCCTAGGGAAGCGCCCTACACGCAGCTTCACGCTTTCCTACGACCTAGATGCTGCGACAGCGGCACCATGTAGACCGGCACCGGGGACAGCTGCAACAGCCTCACCGCTGTTCTGCCCAGGGGCACGTCAACCCCCGCGCCGGCGCTGTGGCTGCCAAATATCAGCAGGTCGACGCTAAGCCGCTGCGCCTGGTCGAGGATGACCTGCGCAGGGTCCCCCTGGCGAACGCGTACCGCCTTGAGCACGGCAAGGTCGGCGTCTTCACCCAGCTCATCACGCAGGTTTTCCAGCACACGCTGTTCGATGTTGGCCATCACCGTGCTTACGCCCTGACTGTGCAATTGATCGAGAGTCTGCTCGTCCAGGTAGCTCTGCAACAGGGATTCGGCAAACTGGCCCATGGGCTCAACGGCGTGTATCACATACAACTCCGCCGAAAAGGTGCGCGCCAGGGCCAGCGCATGCTGCATCACGAAAGGCGCATAAACACCGAGGTCGGTGGCATACAGCATGGATCGGATCATTCGACCTCCTCGACTGCCGCGGCGGCAGAGCAAGCTAGAGCTTAGCAGCGCGCCGCACACCCGCCTGGCCATCCGGCGCGCCCGCATCTGCCCAGGCCTCAGCGGTTGGCGCGGGCACTCAGGAAGGCCAGCGCCTGGTGGAGCATCTGTATGCGGGGCAAGCTGCAGCCGGCCGCTTGAGCGCGGGCCAGGGGCTCGGCATAGATGGCCTGCAGTTCGAGGGGGCGGCCGTGGGCGTGATCGTGGTACATGCTGGGCCAGTAATCTGGCATGCCTTCCGTCACTTCGAACAACTGCTGGGCGTAGCCCTCAGGCAGCACATGGCCACAGGCCGCTGCGCCCTGCACCACTTCATCCATCAGCGCCCGCACCAGCGCACGGCTGCTACTGTCGGCCATCAACAGCCCGGTACTGGCACCCAGCAGCACGGAAAGCCCGTTGTAGGGCACGTTCCACACCAGTTTCTGCCAGCGCGCCTGCGCGAGGTCGGGCATGGCCTGCGAGGCCACGCCTGCAGCCCTGAACAAACCCGCGCCCTGCTCGACCAGCTGCGCCCCGCCGTCGGCTGCCGGGCCGCTGTGGTAGCCGAGGTTGACGGTACCCAGTGCCTGATGGCAAATCACCCCGGGCGCCTGGCGATTCACGCAGATGAAGCACAGCCCGCCCAGCAGGTGCATGTCCGGGCGTAATGCCGGGCGCAGTTGCTCCTCGACCCCCAGGCCGTTCTGCAGCAGCACCACCTTTGCACCTGGCGCTGCGGCCTGCACGATCAACGGCGCCAGTTGGTGGTTGCTGGTAGCCTTGGCGCCAATCAGCAACCAGTCGCACGCCGGCATCTGGGTGCCCGAGGCATAGCATTGGGCGTTCAGATGCAGGGCACCGTGAACGGCACTTTCCACGGCCAGCCCGCGCTCGCGCACCGCCTCGTACTCGCTGCGCAGCAGAAAGTGCACATCAAAGCCTGCCCGGGCCAGCATCAGCCCGTAAAAGCCGCCAATCGCGCCACTGCCGATGATGCCGATGCGTGGGTTGGTTGTGCGCATGCCGCCCTCCTTGTGGATGTGAGGCTACTTTGTACACCGGATTGACCCATTCAGGTGGGGTAATCCCCATTGTGGCGCCAACGCTAACGCGCTAAGGTTCGGCTCCCCGCTGCGATTATTCTTGCTGCTGGGCCGCACGGGGACTGTTGGCGGCCGGCACCCGTGACCTGACGAGTAACACGATGGCTGATTTACCGATCGATGACTTGAACGTTGCCTCCAACGACACGCTGATCACCCCTGATCAGCTCAAGAAGGAAATCCCCCTCAGCACCAAGGCCCTGCAGACCGTTACAGCAGGTCGCGAAGTCGTGCGCAATATTCTGGATGGCAAGGACCACCGCCTGTTCGTTGTGGTTGGGCCGTGCTCCATTCACGACATCAAGGCAGCCCACGAATACGCCGAGCGCCTCAAGGTGCTGGCCGAGGAAGTGTCCGACACGCTGTACCTGGTCATGCGTGTATATTTTGAGAAGCCGCGCACTACTGTCGGCTGGAAAGGCCTGATCAACGATCCCTACCTGGATGACTCATTCAAGATTCAGGATGGCCTGCACATTGGTCGCAAACTGCTGCTGGACCTGGCGGAGATGGGGCTGCCTACCGCTACCGAGGCACTGGACCCGATTTCGCCGCAGTACCTGCAAGACCTGATCAGCTGGTCCGCCATCGGCGCCCGCACCACGGAATCTCAAACCCACCGTGAAATGGCGTCGGGCCTGTCCTCGGCCGTTGGCTTCAAGAACGGTACCGATGGCGGCCTTACCGTGGCCATCAATGCCTTGCAATCGGTGTCCAAGCCTCACCGCTTTCTTGGCATCAACCAGGAAGGCGGCGTGTCCATCGTCACCACCAAGGGGAACCCGTACGGTCATGTGGTGCTGCGGGGCGGTAACGGCAAGCCCAACTATGACTCGGTCAGCGTCGCGCTTTGCGAACAGGACCTGGTTAAGGCCAAGATCAAGCCCAACATCATGGTCGATTGCAGCCACGCCAACTCCAACAAAGACCCGGCACTGCAACCGCTGGTGATGGAGAACGTGGCCAACCAGATTCTCGAGGGCAACCAGTCCATCATCGGGCTGATGGTTGAAAGCCATTTGAACTGGGGCTGCCAGTCCATTCCGAAGGATCTGGCCCAGTTGCAATACGGGGTGTCGGTCACCGACGCCTGCATCGACTGGTCGGCAACCGAGAAAACACTGCGCAGCATGCGCGCCAAGCTCAAGGATGTGCTGCCACAGCGCAAGCGCGGCTGATCAGCACCTCGCTCAGCCTGACAGGTCGGTATGAATGTCAGGCTTTGCTGGAATGACGCTGCTGGCGTTCCATGTACCGCTCTACATACGAGCAGGACGGGATGACCGTGTACCCCATCTGCTCGGCGTACGCCAGGGCCTGCTCGGTCAAGGCTGCAGCGATACCCCGGCCCCGCAGAGCGTTGGGCACAAAGGTGCGGTAGATGTCGAGGGTCTGCTTGCCCAGGTCCATGTACGTCAGGTAGGCACGATGACCGTCCACACTGGTCTCGAACTGATGACCGGCCTGGTCATGGTGGATGGTCAGCGCTTCACTCATCACTACTCCTCGCAGGTCTTCCTGGCAGACCTTTTCGCCTTACAGCGGGTGGTTCATCCGGCGCACTATGCAGTACGCCGCCTCTTGGCTTTCGACCGATCCGCACAGCAGTGCGTTCGTTCGGATCTGTAGCACTCATAAGATAGTAGGCGCCCTACTAGGGGTTGCTCAAGGTGCGCACCCATGAAAGGGCAAACTCTGCTGTCGCAACTGTGGGTGGCTGCAAGCAATTGCTGTCGGATGTTGTAGGACTGAGACGTCCCATGACAGTGCAAGTCACTATTGGTTCCACAAAAAAGTACAGGTACTACAACCGCTTGCGATTACTGCACCTTTTTGTTTCACGCCTACCTTGCGCCTCTTTCTAGCGTGCAGCAGCGGGCTGTTTTTTTTTGCAGTTCTTGCGCTCTGTCAGTTTACTTACTACAAGTAATGGGTACTATGTACGCCGGCCAGTTTCTCTTTTCTGAGAGATGGCTATTTAATAGAAAGTCCTTGAAGGGGAACACGATGAACAACGTTCTGAAATTCTCTGCTCTGGCTCTGGCCGCAGTTCTGGCTACCGGTTGCAGCAGCGTCTCCAAAGAAACCGAAGCTCGTCTGACTGCGACTGAAGACGCAGCAGCTCGTGCTCAAGCTCGTGCCGATGAAGCCTACCGTAAGGCTGACGACGCACTGGCAGCCGCTCAGAAGGCTCAGCAGACCGCTGACGAAGCCAACGAGCGCGCACTGCGTATGCTGGACAAAGCCAGCCGCAAGTAATAATCCTCACGGATTGTTATCGAGCCGATCCACCTGTGGGTCGGCTTTTTTATTGCCCGCAATAAAGCGGTCGAGCTCATACAAAAAGGCCTGCGCAATGGCAGGCCCTGTCACACAGTAGGCGAGGCTACTGCAGCTCAGCCGGAATAGTGGATACCATCGGCGCATCGCCAGGGCCATTGGCCGGCACGGCAATTTCGACCGGCATGCCATCCTCGGCAGCCACCACGTCACGCACCATGTCCCAGTTCATGCGCACGTTGTTGGCCAGGTCTTCGCGCTTGAGCAGGGCGTTGATAACAGCCGTATGCTTGTCCACGACCGACGGGTTGCCTTGGTCATCCAGCGGCGTGTGGGCCTCCAGGTATACCTTGCCCTGACTGACCCCGAACTTGTAGGGCTCGTTGATGATGCGTACTGGCGTGCCCACCGGCACCATACCCGAGAGCTCCAGCACATTGTTGTTGAGCATGCGGAAGCAACCGTGACTGGTGCGCATGCCGATACCGAACTTTTTGTTGGAGCCGTGGATCAGGTAGCCAGGCACACCCAGCGTGAACTTGAAGGGCCCCAACGGGTTGTCGGGCCCTGCAGGGACGACGGCCGGCAGGATGTCACCGTCCGCAGCATGCTCGGCACGAATGGAAGCAGGCGGGGTCCAGGTGGGGTTCGGCGTTTTGGCAGTGATCTTGGTGTTGGCGACCGGCGACCCCCACCCCTCGCGACCGATACCCAGCGGGAAGGTGTGCACCACATTCTGCCCCTTGGGGTAGTAGTACAACCGGTACTCCGCCAGGTTGATGACGATGCCTTCACGCGGGCCCGGCGGCAGGATGTAGCGCGTGGGCAGGATGATTTCCGTACCGGCGCCAGGCAGCCAGGGATCGACACCGGGGTTGGCCGCGATCATTTCAAGGTAGCCCAGGTCGTTGGCGGTGCCGATGTCGGCGAAGGTGTCCTCATACTTTGCCTTGATGACGTGCACCTGACCGACCAGGTCATCACCGGGCGGTGGCAGCGGCAGCTCCAGCGCGGCGGCGGGGCCCGCTACCAGCAGGGCGGCCAGGGACAGGCTACGGGTGACGGCAGGAAAGCGCGGCAACATCCGGTAAATCCTTCGAAAGGTGAGTCAAGAGGTTCGATTGTACACCCGCCCCCGGGCCAGCGGGAGGCATTGGCGCGTTGCAAGCCTTTGCAGATGATGAAAGGGCCCGGCTTCAACTGGCCTGCAGTTCGGGCCAGATGGGCCGCATGCCACGCCGTTGTGCATCGAGTATGGCACGGCACAGGTCACACAGGCGGCCATCGCGGTAGATCGACTGCGGCACCCCGGACCAGCGAGGGTGAGCCGGCAGCAACCCCCCGCACAATGTCCTGTCGACCGGCACGCCCAACTCGAGCTGGCGGGCGACCAGGTGGACACGCACCTCCTGGCAGGCGAACAGGTCAAGCTGCTCGTCGGGCTCGATCAGTTGATAGGCATACAGGGACCAGGCGGGGCGCGGCATCGGGGGCACTCGAAACGGGGGGCGCAACATTAGCCGAAAGCCGGCCCCGTTTAAAGCGTCATAGCAACGGTTTTAGCGCCGGCCAGGCATTTTCCAGCAGGCGTTGCTGAGCACCTTGCGCAGGGTGGATACCATCGGCCTGCATCAATTCCGGCACACCCCCTACCCCGTCGAGGAAGAACGGCACCAACGCGACGTGTTTGTCCGCTGCCAATTGCTGGTAGACCTGTGCAAATGCCTCGGTGTAACGCACGCCATAATTTGGCGGCAGTCGCATGCCCAGCAACAGCACCTTGGCGCCGGCCTTGTGCGACTGCTCGATCATCGAAGCAAGATTTTGTTGCAATTGCCCGGGCGGCTGCCCACGAAGGCCGTCATTGCCCCCCAGTTCCAGCACTACCACCCCAGGCTTGTGCGCCGCAAGCAGCGCCGGCAGCCGCGCCTGGCCCCCCGCGCTGGTGTCACCGCTGATGGAGGCATTGACCACCTTGTCGTCGAAACCTTCCTGCTGCAGGCGGGTCTGCAACAGGGAGACCCAACCCTGGCGGGTATCCAGCCCGAAACCGGCGCTGATACTATCGCCAACGATCAGCAGTGTCCCCGCCGTGGCGTTCTGGGCCAGGCAACACAGGACCAGCACGGCACTCAACCACCTTCTTCGCATTGGATTCTCCATGGGCCCCAGCATTCTCGTTGCGCAGAACCTTAGCAAAGTGGTCCCCAGCGCGGAAGGCGAACTGGTGATTCTGCACGCGTTGTCACTGGATCTTGCCGCCGGCGATTCGCTGGCAATCGTCGGCGCCTCCGGCTCCGGCAAATCCACCCTCCTCGGCCTGCTGGCAGGCCTTGACCAACCCAGCGCCGGTCGCGTGCTGCTGGCAGGCCACGACCTCGGGCCGCTGGATGAAGACCAGCGCGCCAGGGTGCGCGCCGAACACGTGGGTTTCGTATTCCAGTCGTTTCAACTGCTCGACAGCCTCAACGCCCTGGAAAATGTCATGCTGCCCCTGGAGCTGGATGGCCGCCGCGATGCCAGGGAACATGCCCGCACCCTGCTGGAACGCGTTGGCCTGGGCCAGCGGTTGAGCCACACACCCAGGCAGTTGTCCGGTGGCGAGCAGCAGCGGGTGGCCATCGCACGCGCATTCGCCGCACAACCCGCCGTGTTGTTCGCCGACGAACCCACCGGCAACCTCGACAGCCACACCGGTGAGCGCATCAGTGACCTGTTGTTCGAACTGAACCAGGAACGGGGCACCACCCTGGTGCTGGTCACCCATGACGAACGCCTGGCGCGCCGCTGCCGCCGTCAGATCCGCCTGGATGCCGGCCACCTGGTCGCGCCATTGGAGGCAGGATGACACGGATGCCCCTGGCACGGCTGCTGGGGCTGGCTGCGCGCCAGCTGCTACGAGACTTGCGCGCCAGCGAAGTGCGCGTGTTGTTCTTCTCGTTGCTGGTGGCGGTGGCGGCAAGCACTGCCATCGGCTATTTCGGCGCCCGCCTGAACGGCGCCATGCAATTGCGTGCCAGCGAGTTCCTGGGGGCCGACCTGGTGCTGCAAGGGAGCGCGCCGGCTGCCGAACCGCAGATCACCGCGGGGACCGCCCAGGGTTTGCGCCACGCTCAAGTGGTGGAGTTCACCAGCGTGGTGGGCGGCGACAGCGGCATCGAGCTGTCCAGCGTCAAGGCCGCCGACAACGCTTACCCACTGCGCGGGCAACTGCGCAGCGCCGCCCAGCCCTATGCCGAAGAAACCCCCGGCGGCCTCCCCGCCCCCGGCGAGGCGTGGGTGGAGCCCCGGCTGCTGGCGGCACTGGGGCTGAAGGTAGGTGACAGTATCGACGTGGGCATGAAAACCCTGCGCCTGAGCCGGGTGCTGACGTATGAGCCAGACCGCGCCAACAACTTCTATAGCCTAACGCCGCGGGTACTGATGAACCTGGCGGACTTGCCCGCCACAGGCGTGGTCCAGCCAGGCAGCCGGGTTACCTATCGCGAACTGTGGAGCGGCACTACCGACGCGCTGGCGCAGTATCGCCAGGCTGTAGAGCCGCACCTGGCAGCCAGTCAGCGCCTGCGCGATACCCGTGATGGCAACCAGCAGATTGGCGGCGCGCTGGGTAAAGCCGAGCGCTACCTGAACATGGCGAGCCTGGTGGCGGTGCTGCTGGCGGGCGTTGCCGTCGCCATGTCGGCCAGCCGCTATGCCTCCCGGCGGCTCGATGCCAGCGCGCTGCTGCGCTGCCTGGGGCTTTCGCGCCCCCAGGCGCTGACCCTCTACAGCCTGCAGTTGGCCATGCTGGGCATCGCGGCGGCAGCCGCCGGTGCCGGGCTTGGCTGGCTTGCCCAGTTGGGCCTGTTCCGGCTGCTGCAAGGCCTGCTGCCCAGCACCGTGCCAGCGGGGGACGCCGCCCCTGCCCTTGCGGGGGTCGCCACCGGATTGGTGGCGCTGGCAGGTTTTGCCCTCCCGCCCATCGCAGCCCTTGGCCGGGTGCCGCCGCTGCGGGTGCTGCGCCGCGACCTGCTGCCCGTGCCGCCGGGCAGCTGGTTCGTGTACGGCGCGGCCCTGCTCGCGCTCGGCCTGATCATGTGGCGCCTGAGCCTGGACCTGCTGCTGACCTTCGCATTACTCGCCGGCGGCCTGGTGACAGCGCTGGCACTCGGCGGCCTGCTGTTGCTGAGCCTGCGCAGCCTGAGGCGCTTGCTGGCGAACGCGCCACTGGCCTGGCGCCTGGGGCTCGGCCAGCTGCTGCGCCACCCCATGGCGGCGGCGGGGCAAGCCCTGGCATTTGGCCTGATTCTCCTGGCGATGGGCCTTGTCGCCCTGCTGCGCGCAGAACTGCTGGACACCTGGCAGGCGCAACTGCCCAAGGATGCCCCGAATTACTTTGCACTCAACATTCTGCCAGACGATCGCGAACCCTTCGCGGCGCACCTGAAACAGATCAATGCAGCCGCAGCCCCGCTATACCCGGTCACCCCGGGCCGGCTGGTGCAAGTGAACGGCGAGCCGGTGCAGCAGATCGTCAGCAAGGACTCGGCGGGCGAGCGCGCCGTGCAACGTGACCTGAGCCTGACCTGGGCTCAGGACCTGCCCACGGGTAACGCCCTGACTGCGGGCCACTGGTGGCAAGGCCTGCCGGCAGGCGACGAAGTGCCCGGCGTGTCGGTAGAGGCGGAACTCGCTGTCAGCCTGGGGTTGAAGTTGGGTGACCTGCTGGCGTTCGATATCGGCGGGCAGCAACGTCAGGCCCGGGTGATCAACTTGCGCAGCGTGCACTGGGACAGCTTTCAGCCCAACTTCTACATGATCTTCCAGCCCGGCACCTTGCAGGGCCTGCCTACCACCTACCTGACCAGCTTCTACCTGGCGGCGGGGCATGACCTGGACGTCGTCGCGCTGTCGCGTGCATTCCCTGCGGTGACGCTGTTGCAGGTTGACGCCCTGCTGGATCAACTGCGCAGCATCCTCGCGCAGGTGACGCTGGCTGTGGAGTACGTCCTGTTGTTTGTGCTGGGTGCGGGGCTGGCCGTGCTGTTCGCAGGCCTGCAAGCCACGCTGGATGAGCGTATCCGCCAAGGGGCACTGCTGCGGGCGCTGGGGGCGGCGCGACCATTATTGGTAAAAGCGCGCCGTATCGAGTTTGGCCTGCTGGGCGCAGTCAGCGGGTTGTTGGCAGCCGCGGGTTGCGAGCTGATCACCTGGGTACTGTACCGCTACGCCTTCGACCTGCCCTGGGGGCCGCACCCCTGGCTGTTAGTGATGCCGGTGGCTGGCGCACTGCTGGTGGGCGGCGCCGGCGTGCTGGGCACCCGTAGGGCGCTGAATGCAAGCCCACTGGCCGTGCTGCGCGATGGCTAAGGCGACAGAGGAAGGCTTTGCGCCTACTGGGTGTAACTGATGGTGTTGATGTACCAGCTTGCCTCGCCGGTAGGGGTGTGCACCACCACCTCATCGCCCTGCTGTTTTTTCAGCAAGGCACGCGCCATGGGTGAATCGATCGAGATGTAATCATTGCGCCCATGGATTTCGTCGTAACCGACGATGCGAAAGCGCAGTGATACGCCGTCGTCATTCTCGATTTCCACCCAGGCGCCGAAGAACACCCGGCCTTCCTGCTCGGGCGCATAGCTCACCACTTTCACGTCCTCCAGGCGTTTGCGCAGGTAGCGCACCCGCCGGTCGATTTCGCGCAGAAGCTTCTTGTTGTACTGGTAATCGGCATTTTCGCTGCGATCACCCAGCGATGCCGCCCAGGTCACTTTCTGGGTGATTTCCGGGCGATAGACCCGCCAGAGATGATCCAGCTCTTTCTTAAGCGCCTCATGGCCCTGAACAGTGATGATGTTGGTACTCAACTGAGCGCTCCTCAGCGGCCTGTGATCAGGCCTTGGCGGGCAATGCGCACCAGGTTGCCGATGATTTCGGCAGCGTCTTCCGGCGCGGGCGCCTGGATGACCGCCAGGTCAAAGCGATCATTGGCGTACTGGGCAAGGTGCTGCCCGGTTTCGGCAAACTGGATCAGAAAGGCGCGGGCCTGGCCTCGGCGGCGAGACAGGCCTTCGAGATGGCGCAACAGGGTGGGCTGATGCTGACCACCGAGCAGGATGCGCGGTGTACGGGACGCCTGGCTGGCAGGCAAAGGGCTTAAACAGACACTGGTACGTGGGCAACTCATGGCGCTTTCTCTGCCTCGCAAATCCCGCTGGGCAGCGGTGGGAGGCATCACCGAACCAGCGCTTTAGCGGTATTTGAAAACACCCCTGGGGCGTTTTTGCGCCCCGCAAGTAGCTGTTTAAATCGGCGCAAGCGGTATGCTAGAGCGATGTGCCACAACTTGCAAGCGGCTCGGCTACAGCCTCCGCCAGCCTGGCCGCTCAGCGCTTCACCACGCGCTCGAGCACCCCACGCTGGCGGTTGAATGCCACGTAGTACTTGTTCACGCTGTTGACGAAGTTGACCGGCCCCATGCCCACCTGCTCCATGGCAATCCGTTCGGTCTGGAAAAACCACTGGTTACCGTTGAGGCCGCGTTTGCGGGCTTCGGCGCGCATGGCCTGCACCCGCTCCGGGCCCAGGTTGTAGGCCGCCAGAACGAAGGCCATGCGCTCACGCTCGTTGATGCGCGGGCTGGAGAAGAACTTGCGGCGGATCAGCGCCAGGTAGCGGGCACTCGCTTGCACATTGCCATCAACCGTTGACGTATTGCTCACACCTACCCGTTGAGCCGCCGAGGGGGTGATCTGCATCAACCCATGCGCCCCACCCGCGCCGCGCGCCGTCGGGTTCAGGGTCGACTCCTTGAACGCCAGCGCCGCCAGGTTCAGCCAGTCGATCTGCTGCGCATCACCATGCTTCTGCAAGACCGAGCGCACGGAGGCCAGGCGCTGGCGGGCCTTGCTTGCCAGGGGGTCATGCACACGGTACTGGCGGCGGTAGATACGCTCGAAAGCAGCGTCCTGGTTGCCCGGTGCACGGTAGCCCTGAAGAAACCGGTCGACCGCGGCCTGCAGCTCGGGCGTATCGCGCCCCACATACCAGCGCATGGCCTGCGGCGGCCCAAGGTGTACACCCGGGTTAAGGCGCAGGCGTGGCATCACCCTGGACCAACGCTGGGCAATCGGCTGCTCGACCACCGTGAGGTGATAGATGCCGGCCTGCACCATTTCCAGTACATCCTCCACCGCCAGCGTTGAATCCACCCATTCCACCTTGATGGGCGGGCGCTTGCGCAAGGCCAGCCGCTGGTTGACCTGCTGGATGAGCGGGCCGGCGGCACTGGCACTGGTCAGGGCGATGGTACGCCCAGACAACTGCTCCACCTGGGTGAAGCCGCGCTCACCCTTGCGCCCGACCAGCGTCAGCGCTACGTGGTCGCGTATGGGCGCAGTGGCCGTGACGCCACGCACTACCCCAGGGTCGAACAGTTCGCCCGGTGCTGCCAGGTCACCCTCGCCCCGCGCCAGGGCGCCCAGTAACTGCTCCTTGGCCCGTGGGATCAGCTTGAGCTGCAACCGCTGGCCGTCCTCGACACGCGCGTTGAGAAAATGCTCCAGGGCCCGTAGCCGGTAATATTCGATGCCCACCGGTTCGCCCTTCACTTCACCCGAACTGTTGCGGCTCTGGTTGACCAGCACGCGCAACACCTTGCTGCTGCGTATCTGCTGCAGGTCGCGGGCCTTGGCCGCAGGAATGTGCTGCGGGCCTGGCGCCCGCGCCTGTGCATGCGCAGCCATGGGCAGGCAGAGCGTTAGCAGGAAAACAAGCCAGTATCGCGGCATGGGCAGCGTATCCGTGGGGTGTGGGGGCCGGTCAACCAGGCCATCGCCACATGAGGTTTGACGGCAAAAGACCTCTACAAGCACATGAAGTTCTTGGATTTTCAGTAAAACGCAAGCTTTTGCTATGCTGGCCGCCCCGCGGCACGAGGTAGCACCATGCAACTGATCGATATCGGCGTCAACCTGACCAACAGCAGTTTCCAGGGCCGAGAGGCCGAGGTTTTCCAACGCGCCCTGCAGGCGAATGTGACGCAATTGGTACTGACCGGCACCAGCCTGCCTGTCAGCGAACAAGCGCTGGAGCTGTGCCATCAGCTTGACGAAACGGGCGCGCACCTGTTCGCCACGGCAGGCGTACACCCCCATGACGCCCAAGGCTGGGACAGCTTGAGCGAGCAGCGTTTACGCCAGTTGCTTAAAGAACCTCGGGTGCGAGCAGTGGGTGAATGCGGGCTGGACTTCAACCGCGATTTTTCCCCTCGCCCACAGCAGGAAGCCGCCCTGCATGCGCAACTGGCGCTGGCGGTGGAAACGCAGATGCCGGTTTTTCTGCACGAACGCGATGCCAGCGAGCGCCTGGTCGCGATTCTCAAGGAGTACCGCGACCACCTGGTAGGCGCGGTGGTGCACTGCTTCACCGGTGAACGTGAGGCGCTGTATGCGTACCTGGACCTGGATCTGCATATAGGCATTACGGGTTGGATTTGCGACGAACGGCGCGGCACTCACCTGCATGCGCTGGTGGGCAATATGCCTGCAGGCCGGCTGATGCTCGAAACCGATGCGCCCTACCTGTTACCCCGCAGCCTGCGGCCCAAGCCAAAAAGCGGTCGCAACGAACCGGCCTACCTGGGCGAGGTGCTGAGGGAGGTTGCGCTGCACCGCTCCGAACGTATCGAGACAACCGCTGCGCACACCACGGACACTGCACGCACCTTCTTCAGCCTGCCTTCAGTGCCCGTTGTTTCTTGATACATATCAACACCGTCGATGGCAGCCAGCGGCACAATGATGGCACCTTGCCAATGTTGTTTCCGCTCAACTCAGAGAAGACCTACCCATGGGTGCCTGGCTTAGCAATGTTTCACTGAAATACAAGTTCTGGGCCGTCAACGCGGTGGCCTTTGTCACGACCCTACTGCTGGTGCTGTATGCCGTGCACCTGGAGCAGCGTGCGCGCGCCGAGGCAGCGCAGCGCCAGGCCGTGGCGCAGGCTGAAGTGCTTGCGGCCTGGCCGGCAGGCCAGGCACTGCCTCGCGCTGCCGCCATCGTCAGCTGGTCGACCGGGCAAACGCCGACCTTTGCCGGCGAGCCCCTCGACGATCTGCGTAACGCTCAAGGCTGGGTGAGCCTGCCTGGCGATCACCTGCTGGGTGAGGACCCCATCGAGGGCGCGCAGGTACTGAGCCTGGGCGACCGCCAGGTCGCCGTGATCGCACAGGCGCCCAGCCTGCGTCAGGTGTTCGTGGAGCGGTTCACCAACTACGCGGTGTGCGTATTGATCCTGATGCTGGCCATGCTAGGTGCCTCGCAGTTGCTGATCCGCTTCTTGCTCAGCCAGCTGAACACCCTGAAGGATGTGATGCTGCACGTGGAAAAGACCGGCGACCTGGCCGCCCGGGTACCGCTGGCCTGCGGTGACGAAGTTGGCCAGATGGCCGGTGCGTTCAACGCCATGCAGACAACCTATCACCGGGTGGTCAGTACCGTCGCCCACACGGCAGCGCAACTGGACTCCGGCGCCGTACGCCTGGCTGCCAGCATGAGCGACGTGCGTCACGGCATGCTGGGCCAGCAGAGTGAGACTGACCAGGCGGCCACGGCCATCAATGAAATGTCGGCCACGGTGCACCACATCGCCCAGCACGCAGGGGCCACCCGTGACCTGTCGCAGACGGCCGACACCCTGGCAGGCAGTGGCAAGGAAGTGGTGAGCCGCGTCCAGACGTCCATTTCGGGGTTGTCCAGCGGCGTGCAGCAGACCGCCGAGATGATTCGCCAGCTGGCGGAAGACAGCCAGAAGATCAATGGCGTGGTCAGCGTGATTCACAGCATCGCAGAGCAGACCAACCTGCTGGCACTCAATGCCGCCATCGAGGCGGCGCGTGCAGGTGACCTGGGCCGTGGGTTTGCAGTGGTGGCAGATGAAGTGCGCAACCTGGCAAAGCGCGTGCAGACCTCCACCGACGAGATCACCACCATGGTGTCCGCCTTGCAGTCAGGCACCCGCGACGCTGTGGACTTCATGCAAGAAAGCTCCTACAAGGCCGACGACTGCGTCAGGCAGGCTCAGGAAGCCGGGGCCGCACTGGCGGAAATCACCGGGGCTGTGGCGCAGATGCGTGAGAGCAATACCCAGATTGCCGTGGCGGCCGAGCAGCAAAGCCAGGTTGCAGAAGAGATGAACCGCGCCGTGGTGAGTATCCGCGATGTCACCGAGCAGACGGTGCAACAGACCGTGGGCTCGGCCAACACGAGCACCGAGCTGGCTACCCTGGCCGGTGCGCTGAACAAGGCCATAGGCCAGCTAAAGCTATAGTCGCCATAGCCAGCCTCGATTGGCCCTCTGCATGGGGCCGCACTAAGCTTTGGGCATGACCGAGAGGAACTGCCCATGAACAAATACTTGCCCCACCTGCCCGCTTGGCAATGGCGACGCCACGCCCACAATCACCGCCACTCGGGCAACCCTGCGCCACACTTCATTGCCGTGCCTTTGTGCATACTGGGTGGGTTACTGGTGCTGTCAGGCCTGTTTGGCATCGACCTGACGCAAACTGCCGTCGGCGCCATTGCCCTGGTTGCAGGCGCAAGCCTGCAGCGACACAGCCATCGGCATCCGGGCTAGATCAGGCGAATACGGTGACAGTCTGCCGGCTCAATGCCAGTAAAGCCCCATCGGCGGCCCACAACGCGGCCGCCGCATGGCCATAACCGTCACGCGCATGTTCGGTTTCCACGCAGTAGCGGTACCAGTCAGTCGCAGACGCCTGCGCGATCGGCTGGACGAACTCAATGGTCCAGGTCAACGTGCTGCCCGCAGCAGGATGCTTCAAGAACGGAAGCAGGCTGGGCGGCCAGGCATCCACCAATGCCAGCAGGTGAGCTTCACTGAGCGGCTGCGCCGCGATGTCGCGCAGGCGCACCCAGCCACCCATCTTGCGTGCGCTGCTGCCTGTGAACGGCAAGTCGCCCACGCCCCAGCGCAATGCCACGTGCCGCATGAACGCGGGTGTAATCCCTGGCATGAAGGGCAGTTCCTCCGCTGAATCAGCCAGGGCTTTCATGGGTTCGGGCGGCAAGGCAGGCACCTGCACCACCGAAGCGCGTGAGGCACCGAAGTTACCCTGGACCAAGGTGACCACCTGGCCGTCCTGCACGGCCCGACCCAACAAGGTGCTGACCCCCTTCCCCTCGCGCAATAACTCGATTTCGAGCCGAAGCGGTACCTCGGGCGCCGCCGGCGCAACAAAGCTGATAGCCAGCGAGCGCACGGGGCGATCACCCTCCACCCGCTGGCGCATGGCCTCGAACACCATCGCTGCCATCAGCCCCCCAAACACCGCCCGCCCCTGGCCCCAGCTGACCGGCACGGTGATCTTGTCGGGGTTGGCCCTGGCGGCCTCGAGCATCTGAGTGAAATTCATCGGGCAATTCCTGAGCAGGTCGCAATCGACATGTCTGCCCATCCTAGCCACCAACTGCTCACACCACAGCCTTCATATCGGTCAATGTCCAGGCTTGCGACGCACCAACGCCTTGCGCAGGGCCTCCAGCGTCTTGTCAGACCTGCGTTCAGCCTGATGCAGCTCCTGCTCCCACTCACCTTGGCAAACCAGCAAGTCTGGATATTCACGCACCTGAAGCAGCCACTGCAGGCGGTCATGCCAGTCTCCAAGGTCGCCTTGTGCGCGCTTGAGCACCTGCTGCAGGCGCTTGCCGGCGTGGTTGAGCTGCGGGTACGCCTCATCGCCGTAACGTGCGCGCTTGATCAGCAGGCGCAGGCGGTGGCGGTCGTGCGCAGGGTCCTTCAGGGCAGCTTCGAGTTTTCGCCACTGCTTGATCAGGCCCTTGTCGATGCGTTTGCTCAGGGACCTGGTGAGGCCTTCGCGCCCGGCTGCCCGCAGGAACAACGGGAACGCATCGACAATGGCCAGCACGCGTGTCAGCTGCGGGCTGGCGGCGACGCTGGCATAGCCGCTGGCGCGGCCTTCCAGGCGTTTTTGCCCAGGCTGCGCATGCCCTCGCGCCACCAGCTCTGCAGCCAGCACCTCATTGTCGCGCAGCGGTGTCGTCAGCGTGCCCAGCGACTTTGCAGCCTCTTCGAGCTGCTCGACACCGGGCAGCCCACGCAGCGGCCGCAGCAGGCTACGCAAGCGGCGCAAAGTAGTCCGCAGGTCGTGCAGGGCCTCGCTGTCGGTGTCAGCAGCAAGTCGCTCGCGGCAGGCCAACAGCCGTACCTGTACGGTGATTACCTGTGCGACCAGATGATCGAGCATGTCAGACATGTGGCGCTCCTTGGTCAGCGACCGGCACGCGACTCACGAATGTAGAAACGGGCCTTTTCGGCTTTGCGGGTGCAGCTCTCATACCCTTCGAACTGTTGCTGGGTCTTGGCACCGGTGAGCAGTGACAGCGCCTTGGAGTAACTCACTGCGCCTGCGAAGCCTTCAGCCTTGGCCAGGTCCAGCTCTTTCCAGGCCGTATCCAGTTGGGTGGCACAGCTGTCGCGGTACGCGGTTTTGCCTGCGCAGCCGGCAAGGGCCAGGGCAATCAGGGGAAGGCAGATCCAGGCTTTCATTGTTAAGACCTCGAAGATAAGAAAACAGTGGCGTTTGGACGCTCGGGCATCTGAAAAGTGCCCCCCTGGCCCCGGCTTGCTGCACCACGCGGGTAGCCCCGCACAATGCGCATTGAAGCCCGGGGTGGGTTCAGTGCATTGTAGGCTCATGGTTACACGGGCTGGGGACTGTACATGAGCAAACGCGTGGCACTGGTACTGGGATCGGGCGGCGCCCGGGGGTATGCGCACATCGGCGTGATCGAGGAAATCGAACGCCGCGGCTATGAAATCGCCTGTGTTGCCGGCTGCTCCATGGGGGCGGTGGTGGGCGGCATCTATGCTGCAGGCAAGCTGGGCGAGTACCGCCACTGGATCGAAAGCCTGGACTACCTGGATGTGCTGCGCCTGGTGGATGTCAGCTTCCGCCTTGGCGCGATCCGAGGCGACAAGGTATTCGGCCAAATTCGCAAGATCGTTGGCGAAATCAACATCGAGCAGTTGCAAATCCCCTACACGGCAGTCGCCGCAGACCTCACCAACCAGCAGGAAATCTGGTTCCAGGAGGGTTGCCTGCATCAGGCCATGCGCGCCTCGGCCGCCATCCCCAGCCTGTTCACCCCAGTGATGCAGGGCAACCGCATGCTGGTCGATGGGGGCATCCTCAACCCGTTGCCGATCGTGCCTGTGGTATCCAGCCATTGCGACCTGATTATTGCAGTCAACCTCAATGCCACCAACCAGAAGCACTACCAACTGCCGGTGATCGAGCGGCCGGCTGCTTTCAAGATGCGTTTCGACGCGCTGTTGAATTCATTGGGTTCACACTTGCCGTTCCGCCGTAAACCAGCCGAGCAGCTAGTGCGCATCGCTCAGGGCATGGGTACCGAAGGCTTGGTGCCGCCAAACCCCTGGCTGGCCGATGCAGCTAACCCGCAGGCCCAGCAACCCACCGCCGCGCCCGAGCACGAGGGGGCGCCGAAGTCGGCAACAGGTTCGTTCATCATCGATAACGTGGGCCCTGCTTCCCTGCTGGACCTCATCAACCAGAGCTTCGAGGTGATGCAAACCTCGCTGGCACAGTACAAGATCGCCGGTTATCCGCCAGACGTCCTGATCAACGTGCCCAAACGTGTTTGTCGGTTCTTCGAGTTCTACAAAGCGCCAGAGCTGATTGCGCTGGGGCGGGAGATTGCGCGAGACACGCTGGACAATTACGAGGGGGCCAAGCGCTAGCGCAAGGCTGGGAGATGGGGATTGAATACTGGGGCTGCTGTGCAGCCCCAGGTGATCATCTCAGTAGCGGGTGATGTCGGCGTTGGCTTCCAGCTGCTTGCGGTACGCAGCGAAGTCCTGCTGGCCGGCGCGGGAGGCAAGGTAGCGGCGGATCTGCTGCTTCTCTTCGTCAGTCGCTGCGGTGCCTTCGTTCACCCCCTTGAGTTGCAGCACCACCAGGCTTCCGTCACGCAGCACCACGCTGCCATAGACTGGTTTGTCCTTGGCCTGAGGCTTGCCCAGACGGAAGAGCGCCTGCAGTTCAGCCGGGTCAATCCCGTCCTCGCCACGGGTCACCGCCTCATAGGCCTTCCAGCCCTGGCCTTCGTGCACGCTGCCAGCAGCGATGGAACCGTCACGCAGGCCGGCGATCAGCTTGTCCGCCTTGGCTTTGAGTTCGGCAGTTGCCTTCTCCTTGGCCAGGTGGTCGCGGATACTCTTGGCGACTGCCTCCAGCGGCAATTGCTCAGGCTTGCGGTGCTCCTTGACGCGCAGCACGACGGTGGTTTCCGGGTCCAGCTCGATGGCGGTGCTGTTGGCACCCTCCTCCAGCACTTCTTCGGAGAATGCAGCCTGCACCACGGAACGGTTGGCGGTGATGCCCTCGCCGCCTTCACGACCGAACGGCGCGGAGGTATGTACCTTAAGGTTCAAGTCCTGAGCAGGTTGCCCAAGGTCGGAAGCCTCGTAGGCCGCGTCCTGCAACTGCTTGCTGGCATCCACGTAACGCTGCTCTACCATTGGCGTCTTCAGGTCACGGGTCAGCTTGTCTTTCAGGCTGGCGAAGCTCGGCACCTCAGGCGCCTCCACACCCAGCAGCTTGATCAGGTGGTAGCCGTACTCGGTACGCACCGGAGTAGAGACCTGGCCATCGTGCAGCTTGTACAGCGCCTGCTCGAATGCCGGGTCGTAGACCCCAGGGCCCGCGAAACCGAGGTCGCCGCCGTTGCTGGCCGAGCCTGAGTCCTGGGAATACTCCTTGGCCAGCGCGGCGAAGTCCTCACCTTTGGCCAGGCGCTTCTCGATCTCTTCAGCGCGGGCCTTGGCCTGGGCGTCGGTGACCTTGTCGTTGACCTCGATCAGAATGTGGGCGGCACGACGCTGTTCGGCAAGGTTGGCGATTTCCTTCTCGTACTGCGCCTTGAGTTGCTCGTCAGTAACCTTGGCCTGGTCGAAGAATGCCGACTTCTTCAGCTCGACATAATCAATCACCACCTGGTCGGGTGACATGAATTCCTTGGCGTGCTGGTCATAGTGCTGCTTGACCTCTTCATCGCTGACCTTCACCGAGGCCGGGTCGACCTTGAAGGTGAGGGAGGCAAAATCGCGGGTCTGCTTTTCCAAGCGGGCGAATGCATCTACCTGCTGGTCGGTCACGAAGCTGCTGCCGGCCAGGCCGGTACGCAGTTGCCCGATGAGCATTTCTTCGCCGAGCATGTCGCGGAACTGCATGCGGCCATAGCCCATCTGGCGGATGACCTGGTCGAAGCGGTCGGCACTGAACTTGCCATCGACCTGAAATTCCGGCGTCTGCAAGATTACCTGGTCGAGGGCAGCATCGGAGAAGGCGAACTTGGCATCCTTGGCGCCTTCGAGCAGCAGCTTGCGGGCGATCAGGCCCTTGAGTGCTTCTTCGCGCAGCAGCTTGTCATCCAGCAGCGCAGGGTCGAAGTCCTTGCCCAGCTGTTGCACCAGCTGGCGGCGCTGCATGTCGGCTGCCTGGCTCAGTTCGTTCTGGCTGATGGTTTCGCCGTTGACCTTGGCGGCGTCCTGGCTATGGGTGGCGGCTTGGAAGATAGCTTCGAAACCGGTCAATGCCATCAGAACGACGATGAGGCCGATGATGGTCTTGGCAATCCAACCTTGTGAATTGTCCCTGATATTTTGCAGCATGCGTCCCCCAGAGACGGCTGTACCACTGCGTCGACAACCGCGGAGCGTGGGTAGAGTCCTGATAAAAGAAAGGCGCATCCGAGGATGCGCCTTTTCTTAGCAAACGTGTCAGGCGAGAACGTTTGCGCCTCGCCTTCGGCGTGCTCGAACCTGGCAGTGCCCGGTTCGGCTGAAAGAGACGACTTGTTAGTTAACGGCGTCTTTCAGACCCTTGCCAGCCTTGAAGCCCGGCACCTTGGCAGCGGCAATCTTGATCGCCTTGCCGGTTTGCGGGTTACGGCCAGTGCGCTCAGCGCGGTCTTTTACAGTGAAAGTACCGAAGCCCACCAGTACCACATCGTCGCCTGCTTTCAGGGCACCGGTCACAGACTCGATGACTGCGTCCAAGGCGCGACCAGCAACAGCTTTCGGGATGTCAGCGGATGCGGCGATAGCGTCAATCAGTTCCGACTTGTTCACTCTAAGTCCCCTTATCTCTCTAATGAGTATGTTTCTAAGTATGTAATCAAAAACGTTTGAAACGTACGCTGGGTGGCCTGATGACAATAGCGTGCCGCTTTATAGCAAGGCCCCGAAAATACTGTCAAGGAAAGCCCCCCAGCCTAAAACTGCTAGTGCGTGCTGATTCTTTCCTTAGCATCGCTGTCGCGCTTTTCGTCCTTGGCGACAATCTCGGAAGCCACATCTGGCAAGGGCTCCGGGGCGTATTGCAGCGCAATTTGCAGGACTTCGTCAATCCATTTGACCGGTTTGATCTGAAGATCCTGTTTGATGTTTTCAGGAATCTCCTTCAAATCGCGCACATTCTCCTCCGGGATGATCACCGTCTTGATGCCGCCACGGTGAGCCGCCAGCAGTTTTTCCTTCAAGCCGCCGATCGCCAGCACCTGCCCGCGCAGTGTAATTTCGCCGGTCATGGCGACGTCGGCGCGTACGGGTATCTGGGTCAGTGCCGATACCAGCGCCGTGCACATGCCAATGCCAGCACTCGGGCCATCCTTGGGTGTAGCACCCTCGGGCATATGGATGTGAACGTCATGCTTTTCATGGAAATCAGCAGCGATCCCCAGGCTACGCGCCCGGCTACGCACAACCGTCTGCGCGGCCGTGATCGACTCGACCATGACGTCACCCAGCGAACCGGTCTTGATCAACTGGCCCTTGCCAGGAATGACCACGGCTTCGATGGTGAGCAGTTCACCGCCAACCTGCGTCCAGGCAAGGCCTGTGACCTGGCCGATCTGGTCCTTCTGCTCCGCCAGCCCGTAGCGGAACTTGCGTACACCCAGCAGGTGCTCAAGCTGTTCGCCAGCCACCTTGACCTTCACCTGCTTCTGGCCAGCATGTTCCTTGACCACCTTGCGGCAGACCTTGGCAATCTGCCGCTCCAGGCCACGCACGCCAGCCTCGCGGGTGTAGTAACGGATGATGTCACGGATCGCCGATACGTCGACCTCCAGCTCGTCCTTCTTCAACCCGTTGGCCTTGACCTGCTTGGGTACCAGGTATTTGACCGCGATGTTGATCTTTTCGTCCTCGGTGTAACCCGGCAGGCGGATGATCTCCATACGGTCCAGCAACGCTGGCGGAATGTTCATCGAGTTGGAGGTGCACAGGAACATTACGTCCGAAAGGTCGTAGTCGACCTCCAGGTAATGGTCGTTGAAATTGTGGTTCTGCTCGGGGTCAAGCACCTCGAGCAGCGCCGAGGCCGGGTCGCCACGCATGTCGCTGCCCATCTTGTCGATTTCATCGAGCAGGAACAGCGGGTTGCGCACGCCCACCTTGGTCATCTTCTGGATCAGACGGCCCGGCATGGAGCCGATGTAGGTGCGGCGGTGACCGCGGATTTCTGCCTCGTCACGCACACCGCCAAGGGCCATGCGCACGAACTTGCGGTTGGTGGCCGTAGCGATGGATTCAGCCAGCGAGGTCTTGCCGACGCCGGGTGGGCCAACCAGGCACAGTACAGGGCCACGGATTTTCTTGACGCGTTTCTGTACGGCAAGGTACTCAAGAATGCGTTCTTTGACCTCTTCAAGGCCATAGTGGTCGGCATCGAGGATTTCCTCGGCCTTGTTCAAGTCCAGGCGTACCTTGCTCTGGGCCTTCCACGGCACCTGCACCAGCCAGTCGAGGTACGAGCGCACCACCGTGGCCTCGGCCGACATCGGTGACATCTGCTTGAGCTTGTTCAGCTCGGCCTGAGCCTTGGTCATGGCATCTTTCGGCAGGCCCGCGGCTTCGATGCGCTTTTTAAGCTCTTCGACCTCGTTGTGGCCCTCGTCGCCATCACCGAGCTCTTTCTGAATGGCTTTCATCTGCTCATTCAGGTAGTACTCGCGCTGGCTGCGCTCCATCTGCTTCTTGACCCGACCACGGATGCGCTTCTCGACCTGCAGCAGGTCGATTTCGGCGTCCAGCAGCGCCAGTACGTGTTCGACACGCGCCGACAGGTCGACAATCTCCAGAATCTCCTGCTTCTGCTCGATTTTCAGCGCCATATGCGCAGCCATGGTATCAACCAGGCGGCCAGGCTCATCGATGCTGTTAAGCGATGACAGGACTTCGGCGGGGACTTTCTTGCCCAGCTGCACGTACTGCTCGAATTGCGAAAGCAGCGTGCGCACGAACACTTCCGACTCACGCTCCGCAGCGTCGGTTTCATCGATCAACGACACTTCGGCACGCACATGGCCATCGACTTCGCTGAAACGCTCGACCGCACCGCGCTGCTCACCCTCGACCAGCACCTTGACGGTGCCATCCGGCAGCTTGAGCAGTTGAAGTACAGTGGCTACGGTGCCGACGCGGTACAGCGCGTCCTCGCCCGGATCGTCATCGGCCGGGTTTTTCTGGGCCAGCAGTAGAATCTGCTTTTCGCCCGTCATCGCCGCCTCTAGGGCTTCGATGGACTTTTCACGCCCCACGAACAGCGGGATGACCATGTGCGGGTAAACAACGACATCGCGCAATGGCAAAAGAGGCAAGTCGAGGGTGGTCTTCATGATTTCGCCTCTACAGCGGCCCTATGGCCGGAAAACGTTGGAAATTATGCTTGGACCTAATGTGGGGGCATGCCTGCGAAATTACAAGCGCTAGCGCAGGAAAAGCAAAAAGGGGCCCGTGGGCCCCTTATGCAGGTACTTCAACCGACCATGCCCGTATCAGGCGTCGGGTGCGGCCTTGGCTTGCGGCTCGCTGTTTTCGTAGATCATCAGCGGCTGCGAAGTGCCTTCGATGACGCTCTCATCAATGACCACCTTGCTGACATCCTTCGAGGAAGGGATCTCGTACATGGTGTCGAGCAGAACGCCCTCGAGAATGGAGCGCAGACCACGAGCACCCGTTTTGCGCTCAAGGGCCTTGCGTGCCACGGCCTTGAGCGCATCAGAGCGGAACTCAAGGTCGACGCTTTCCATTTCGAACAGCTTGGCATACTGCTTGGTCAAGGCGTTCTTCGGCTCGGTCAGAATCTGGATCAGTGCAGCTTCGTCCAGTTCGTCAAGCGTCGCCAATACGGGCAGACGGCCGACAAATTCAGGAATCAGGCCAAACTTGACCAGATCATCCGGCTCGACTTCACGCAGCGACTCGCCAACCTTCTTGCCTTCTTCCTTGCTGCGCACTTCAGCGCCAAAGCCCATACCACCCTTGGTAGAGCGGTTTTGTATGACCTTTTCCAGGCCGGAGAAGGCGCCACCGCAAATGAACAGGATATTGCGGGTATCAACCTGCAGAAATTCCTGCTGCGGATGCTTGCGGCCGCCCTGAGGCGGTACCGAGGCAACGGTCCCCTCGATGAGCTTGAGCAGCGCCTGCTGCACGCCCTCACCCGAAACATCACGGGTAATCGACGGGTTATCAGATTTGCGCGAGATCTTGTCGATTTCGTCGATGTAGACAATGCCCATCTGGGCCTTCTCCACGTCGTAGTCACACTTCTGCAGCAGCTTCTGGATGATGTTTTCGACGTCCTCACCCACATAACCAGCTTCGGTCAGGGTGGTGGCGTCTGCAATGGTGAACGGTACGTTCAACAGGCGAGCGAGGGTTTCTGCAAGCAATGTCTTACCCGAGCCGGTAGGCCCGATGAGCAGAATGTTGCTCTTGCCCAGTTCGACTTCGTCGCCCTTTTTGTCACGCTGATTCAGGCGTTTGTAGTGGTTGTACACCGCTACGGCAAGCACCTTTTTTGCGCGCTCCTGACCAATGACATACTGGTCCAGGATGCCGCTGATTTCTTTCGGCGAAGGCAATTTGTGCGCGCTGCTCTCGGCCTGGGCTTCCTGCACCTCCTCACGGATGATGTCGTTGCACAGGTCGACGCACTCGTCGCAGATAAATACCGAGGGCCCGGCAATCAGTTTGCGTACTTCGTGCTGGCTTTTGCCGCAGAAGGAGCAATAAAGCAATTTGCCGCTGTCCTCGCCGTTACGGGTGTCAGTCATTCGATCGATCCAATCCGGTAGGCTTGCAACACAAGATGAAGGCAATTGCGGGCTTTTTCAAGTCCGCAGGCAGGCGCCATGTGCGCCCACCTGCTCTGGCTGCCAGGGTCAGGAAGCCAGTTGCCGCTTGTCGTATACCGAGTCGATCAGGCCGTACTCGGCCGCGCGCGAGGCGCTCATGAAGTTGTCGCGCTCGGTGTCACGCTTGATGGTTTCCAGGTCCTGGCCTGTGTGGTACGCCAGCAGCTCGTTCAGGCGGGCCTTGATATTGAGGATTTCCTGGGCATGGATCTCGATATCGGTAGCCTGGCCCTGGAAGCCGCCCAGTGGCTGGTGAATCATCACGCGCGAGTTAGGCAGGCAGTGACGCTTGCCCTTGGCACCGGCAGCCAGCAGGAACGCACCCATGCTGCAGGCTTGGCCAATGCAGATGGTGGAAACGTCCGGCTTGATGAACTGCATGGTGTCGTAGATCGACATACCTGCGGTCACCGAACCGCCCGGGGAGTTGATGTACAGATGGATATCCTTGTCCGGGTTTTCCGCCTCAAGGAAGAGCATTTGCGCAACGACCAGGTTCGCCATGTAGTCTTCTACCGGGCCAACCAGGAAAATCACACGCTCCTTCAACAGGCGCGAGTAAATGTCGTAAGCACGCTCGCCACGGGCGGACTGCTCGATAACCATCGGGACCAGGCCGCCTGCAGCCTGGATGTCAGAGCTCTGCTGAATAAAAGAATTGCGGGACATGTCCTGCGCTCACTCCCAAATAGTCATGGCTTGAATACGCACAAGCCAGCGCGAAGGCTGGCTTGTGGGGGTTTCCTACGAGAAGGGCCCGTTACTCGGCTTCGGCGGGTGCCTCGGCAGGTTTAACGGCTTCTTCGTACGAGACCGACTTGTCGGTCACAGTCGCTTTCTGCAGAACAGTATCTACAACTTGTTCTTCCAGCACAACCGAACGAACCTCGTTCATCTGCTCGTCGTTCTTGTAGTACCAGGCGATGACCTGCTCAGGCTCCTGATACGCCGAGGCCATTTCTTCGATCATCTCGCGAACCTTGGCTTCGTCTGGCTTCAGCTCGTTCTGCTTGACCACTTCGGCCACGATCAGGCCCAGCACGACGCGGCGCTTGGCCTGCTCGTCGAACAACTCGGCCGGCAGTTGGTCAGGCTTGATGTTGCCACCGAACTGCTGAACAGCCTGCACGCGCAGACGGTTGACTTCGTTTTCCAGCAGCGCCTTTGGCACTTCGATCGGGTTGGCGGCCAACAGACCGTCCATGACCTGGTTCTTGACCTTGGTCTTGATCGCCTGGCGCAGTTCACGCTCCATGTTCTTGCGAACTTCGGTGCGGAAGCCTTCCAGGGTCGATTCCTTGATGCCGAACTGGGCGAAGAACTCTTCGTTCAGTTCTGGCAGCACAGGTGCCGCAACGCTGTTGACGGTGATGGTGAACTCGGCGGCTTTGCCAGCCAGGTCCAGGTTCTGATAGTCCTCAGGGAAGGTCACGTTCACAACGCGCTCTTCGCCCGCCTTGGCGCCTACCAGGCCTTCTTCGAAGCCAGGGATCATGCGGCCCGAACCCAGAACCAGCGGGGTGCCTTTGGCCGAACCACCTGCGAAGGCCTCACCGTCTACCTTGCCAACGAAGTCGATGTTGACCTGGTCGTCGTTCTGGGCGGCACGCTCGACAGCCTCGAAACGGGTGTTCTGCTTGCGCAGCACTTCCAGCATGCTGTCCAGGTCGGAATCAGCCACTTCGGCGCTCAGGCGCTCGACCTTGATGGTTTCGAGGCCAGCCACGGTGAACTCGGGGAACACTTCGAAGATAGCGACAAATTCCAGGTCCTTGCCTTTTTCGAAGGACTTGGGCTCGACGGCAGGGGCGCCAGCCGGGTTCAGCTTCTGCTCGACGATCGCTTCATAGAAGGAAGCCTGGACCAGGTCACCGAACGCCTCTTGACGGGCATCGGCTTCGAAACGCTGGCGGATCACGCTCATCGGCACCTTGCCTGGACGGAAACCGGCAACCTTGGCGCGCTTGGCAGTCTGCTGCAGACGCTTGTTGACTTCGTTCTCGACGCGCTCGGCCGGAACGGCGATGGTCATGCGGCGCTCGAGAGCGGAAGTGTTTTCAACAGAAACTTGCATGGATATTCCTCGTTGCACAGACGTTAGCCGGCGTTTGCCCGACTCCAGAATCAAGGGCAAGCATTCTAGTGAGTCACGCAGCAGAAGTCACCCCACCCGGGATGCCCCCTGGACGACGCCGGTCGATTGGCTTTAAAGGCTCAGGCGGCAAGCCGCCGAACCTGTCTCAATAGGGGCCGCAGGACGCCCATGACGGTCTGCGGCCGAAATATCTTGTTCAACAACTACCTTCAACGACATCGCTACCTTTATGCAGGGTCGATTTCGTTGAAATGGCAGTATTCCTCCCAGCCCATGCCCAGCGCCTCTGCCACCTCCCGATGGGTTTCCAGGCGCATCGCCTGCAGTTGCTCGGGGCTTTCGGCAATCAACTGCAGCGCCAACTCCCAAGGCTGAAGGCCTTGCTCATGAGCGGCATCTTCGAACGCCCACTCGATTTGCTGCGCCTGCTCATGCGCATCAAGCTGACGGACCTCTTCCAGCAGCTGTGGATGGGCCTGGGCAAAGCGCTGCAGCGCAAGGGCCTGACGGGCTTCTTTTGCAATCATTGGGCTGCTCCTCCGCCGACTCAACGGGCCGGGATTTCAACTGGCTGAAATCTAACAGCTTTTATTGGGCCCTCACCAGCGGATTGCAAGGGCCGAGCCGTGATATGCCCTGAAAATACTTGCCATGGGCTGCGCGCGACGCGCAACAAAAAAGGCGCCCGGTCCATGACCAAGGCGCCTTTCGAAAGATGGGGTGGACGATGGGAATCGAACCCACGACAACTGGAATCACAATCCAGCGCTCTACCAACTGAGCTACGCCCACCATGTTGCGGTGTTGCGGTACTGCCTTACAGAAGCATGGTGCGGACGAAGAGACTCGAACTCTTACAGCTTGCGCCGCTGGAACCTAAATCCAGTGTGTCTACCAATTTCACCACGTCCGCGTAACGCTTAAAACAAAGGCGCCAGATGCTATCGCGGCGCCTTTGAAGAATATGGGGTGGACGATGGGAATCGAACCCACGACAACTGGAATCACAATCCAGCGCTCTACCAACTGAGCTACGCCCACCATATTGCATTACAGCCTACTTGCTTGCCAAAGCTGCCTAAGTGGCGCACCCGGCAGGACTCGAACCTGCGACCATCCGCTTAGAAGGCGGATGCTCTATCCAGCTGAGCTACGGGCGCTTAAGCATGAAGCCTAACCGAACGAGAAGTTTTGCAGGCTGCTGCCAAACGGCTCATTCTGCCCGACTTCGCCAACCAGTGCTAGGCTGTGCCCGACAAGTGCGGCGAATCTTATAGGCGACCCTGTAGGTCGTCAACACCTTTTTCAAAAAAATATAAATTATTGAAGGGGTTAGGGCATTTGCCCGACCACCCGCCTTTGCCCTTGGCCGATGTCGTGCGAGAATGCGCCCTCTTTATTGTTTCCTTCTCGATGGTTAATCACGCGTCTATGACTGCACACCTAATCGATGGCAAGGCGATCGCCGCCAAGCTGCGCCAGCAGATCGCTCAACGTGTCGTGGAGCGGCGCCAGCAGGGCCTGCGTACACCGGGGCTGGCAGTGATCCTGGTCGGCACCGACCCTGCCTCCCAAGTCTATGTCTCGCACAAGCGCAAGGACTGCGAAGAAGTCGGCTTTATCTCCCAGGCGTTCGACCTGCCTAGCCAGACCACCCAACAAGCACTGACCGAACTCATCGACCGCCTTAACGATGACCCAGCCGTCGATGGCATTCTGCTGCAGTTGCCACTGCCGGCGCACCTGGACGCCTCACTGCTGCTCGAGCGCATTCGCCCGGACAAGGACGTGGACGGTTTCCACCCTTACAACATCGGTCGCCTGGCCCAGCGTATCCCGCTGCTGCGCCCGTGCACACCCAAGGGCATCATGACCCTGCTCGAGAGCACGGGCCAGGACCTGTACGGCATGAATGCCGTGATCGTCGGCGCCTCCAACATCGTTGGCCGGCCGATGGCCATGGAGCTGTTGCTTGGCGGCTGCACCGTGACCGTCTGCCACCGCTTCACCCAGGACCTGGCTGGCCACGTTGGCCGTGCTGACCTGGTGGTCGTGGCTGCCGGCAAGCCGGGGCTGGTCAAGGGTGAATGGATCAAGGAAGGTGCCATCGTGATTGATGTGGGCATCAACCGCCAGGAAGACGGCAAGCTGGTCGGCGATGTGGTCTACGAGACCGCCCTGCCCCGCGCCGGCTGGATCACCCCGGTGCCAGGCGGCGTCGGGCCGATGACCCGGGCCTGCCTGCTGGAAAACACCTTGTATGCAGCAGAAGAGCTGCACGGCTGATACTGTTGGCCACCCACGACGGCACCTCATGCAGGTGCCGTTTTTTTTTGCCTTGCATTTGAGCAGCAGCCAAGCTGCCGGGGAGCTGGCAAGCAGATTGCAACCCGCTACGTTGCACTGTGCAGTCACCCCCGCATGCGGTTCGGCAAAAACCACTGCACGCACCGTAGTAGAGCCCGGGGCACTGAAGTGCACCACAACTGGTCAGACCGGTAAGGCCAAAAACCCTTGCATTGCAGGATATTTCGGGGTTTTATGACCACGCGCTGAACAAACCGGTAAGACCACAATAATTAAGTCCTGCGCTCTTTCGCCCTATGCGGCTACCGAAGCAGGGACACCGATCAGAGATCACTTCCATGCTCAAATGGTGCTCGCGTTCGATCTTTCTTCAAGTCGTGTTAGGCCTCGCCCTCGGCGTCGTCTGCGGACTCAGCTTCCCCGACCTTTCCCTGCAACTCAAACCCTTGGGTGACGGCTTTATCAAGCTGATCAAGATGCTCATCGGCCTGATCGTCTTCTGCGTGGTAGTGAGTGGCATCTCCGGCGCAGGTGACCTGAAGAAAGTCGGCCGCATCGGCCTGAAATCGGTGATCTATTTCGAGGTATTGACCACACTGGCCCTGGTTATCGGCCTGGTGTTCGCCTTCACCAGCGGTATCGGTACCGGTGCCAACATTCATCTGGACCAGTTGTCCAGCGCCGACGCCAGCAGCCTGGCGGAGCGCGGCCAGCACATCCATGGTGCCACCGCCTTCTTCATGGACCTGATCCCCAACTCGGTGGTCGGGGCCTTCGCCGACAACAATATCCTGCAAGTGCTGCTGTTCTCGGTACTGTTCGGCAGTGCACTCAACCTGGTGGGTGATTCGGCGGCCGGCATCTCGCGGCTGATCAACGAGCTGAGCCATGTGATCTTCCGCATCATGGGCATGATCGTGCGCCTGGCGCCCATTGGCGTATTCGGTGCCATCGCCTTCACCACCAGCAAGTACGGCCTTGAATCGCTGCAGCACCTGGGCGGCCTGGTAGCGTTGTTCTACCTCACCTGCGCAGGGTTCGTGCTGATCGTGCTGGGCACCGTGATGCGCTTGTCTGGTCTCAAGCTGCTGCCCCTGATCAAATACCTGCGTGAAGAGCTCACCATCGTGCTGGGCACCGCTTCGTCCGACGCCGTGCTGCCGCAGATCATGCGCAAGCTGGAGCATCTGGGCATTGGCAGTTCCACGGTGGGGCTGGTGATTCCTACCGGCTACTCGTTCAACCTCGATGGTTTCTCCATCTACCTCACCCTGGCCATCGTATTCATCGCCAATGCGACGGGTACCCCGCTGGAAATGACCGACCTGCTGACCATTTTGCTGGTGTCACTGGTGACTTCCAAAGGCGCTCATGGCATCCCAGGCTCTGCACTGGTGATTCTGGCGGCGACCTTGACCGCTGTGCCGGCAATACCCGTGGTTGGCCTGGTGCTGGTACTGGCTGTGGACTGGTTCATGGGCATCGGCCGGGCGCTGACCAACCTGATTGGCAACTGCGTCGCCACGGTGGCCATTGCACGCTGGGAAAAGGACATCGACCTTGAGCGGGCCAACAATGTGCTCGACGGTAAACCCGGCTTTGCGCACACACCCCGCAAGCAACCAGGCACCCATCAACAGGACTTTTGAAAGCGTGCGGCCGGCCCCCGTGCCGGCCCTCCAAGGAGCGAACTTTGATCAGCTCATCCACCGTCGTCAATTCAGTGGTTGAAAAACTGCGCCAGGCCCTGGCCAGAGGCCAATGGCGCAGCGGGGACATGCTGCCTGGCCAGCGCGAGCTGGCCGAGCAAATGGGCATCAGCCGGCCGAGCCTGAGAGAGGCGGTAACCGTTCTGGAAACCCTGGGCCTGGTCAGATCATTGCCAGGCAAAGGCGTACTGGTGCTCGAGGGTGAGGGTGCAGTTCAAGAACGTACGCTGGACACCGGCGCGGCGGCGAGCCTTGCCGATGTGCTGGAGCTGCGCTACACCCTGGAGCCGTTCATCGTCGGCCTGGTGGCGCAATCGGCCAACAGCCAGGACATCGGCCAACTACGCCTGACCCTCATGGACATGCGCGAAGCACTGGAGGCGCACGACAGCGAGGCGGGGGTAAAAGCCTACATCGCTTTCCACGAAGCGCTGTTCGCCCTTACCACAAACCCGATCTTCCAGAGCGTGGTGCAACAAACCGGCAACGCCCTCAAGCAGAGCGCCGACATGCTGCGCAACTCACCGGAGCATCTGGCAGCGCGGCTGAAAGAAAATGAAGCCGTCGTGCGTGCCATACGCGAGCGCAGCAGCGCGCAAGCCAGCGCGCAGATGCGACAGCACATTCTGGCAGAAGGGCTGCGTATGGGTATTGCCCTGAATGTACCCGATGAGCACCCGACCCCTTGACCTCAGGAGAGCGACGATGAACGGCGCCCACCCTTTGCCTGCCCTGCTTGCTGCGGGGGAAACCCGGCTCTCGGCCGAGCAGATCTACCCGCGGCTGTTCGATGCGATCCTCGAACAGCGCTTGCCGCCTGGCAGCCTGCTACCCGAACAGGCACTGGGCCATGCCTTCGGCGTCAGCCGTACGGTCATTCGCCGGGTACTTGGGCGCCTGTGCGACCAACAGGTGGTGGTGCAACGCCCTAGCCACACGGCACACCTGGCGGCGCCCGACCCTGAGCAGGCACGCCAGGTGCTGAGCGCCCGGCGCCTGGCCGAAACCACCCTGATTACCCTGGCGGCTGAACGTGCCCGGCCAGCGCAGGTGCGCCAGCTTCGCCAGTTGGTGGAACGCGAACGCCAGCACCACGACAATGGCGAGCGCTGCGCAGCCATCCGGCTGGGCGGCGAGTTTCACCTCAAACTGGCGCAGGTGGCGGCCAATGCCCCGCTGGCGCGCTTTCTCAACGGGCTGGTACCGATGACCTCGCTGATCATCGCCCGCTACGAATCCCCCTGCTGCGACCACTGTGCATGGCAGGAGCACGCCGCGATCATCGATGCGGTGGAGCAAGGCGACGCGCCCGCTGCGCTGGCACTGATGCACAAGCACCTCGACCGGCTTGAAGGCAAGCTCCAACTGGGTTGAGCAGTTGGCGGCGCCGGATCAGGCGGGCGCCATGGCTGATTTTGGCAGGCCGAACAACCGGTCGAATGCCCAGTTGTAGGCAAAGGTGTAGCACGGCACCAGGATGATGAACGCCATGTCTACCAGCAGCGCCTCCACAAGGGTCATGCCCAGCCACCAGGCAATCAGCGGTATCAAGTAGACCACCAGCGTCAGCTGGAAGCCGATGGCATGCACGATGCGCCTTGCCACGCTGCGCCCACGGGTACGCTGGCGGCTTTCCCAATACTCGAACACCATGTTGTAGATCAGGTTCCAGAGCATGGCGATGGTGGTGATCATCACCGCCAGCGGGCCAGTGTGAGACGCCTGGGTGTCAGACAGGTAAGCGAGCCCGAGCGTGGACATGCACAACCCAATCAACTCGTAGAACGTCACGTACACCAGCTTGCGTTTCAGACCCTGCACAGCGTTTTCCTCCAACCTCACAACATGATTGCGCAAAGTTTGCTTCACCCTGCTTGACAGTAAAAGTCAGCAGCTGTCAGATGAGCTGACAGGAGAGCCCGATGAATTTTTCCAGCGACAATATTCAGCTGTTTCTCAGCGTACTCGACCAAGGGTCGTTCTCAGCGGCCGCACGCACACTCAAGCGCGTACCCTCAGCTGTGAGCATGGGCATTGGCAACCTGGAGGCCGAGCTTGGCTACAGCCTGTTCGAAAGGGGCGCACGGGAAGTGCGCCCCACCGCGCAGGCCTTGGCGCTGGAGCCGCATGCCCGGCTGATAGCCGAGCAGTTGGGGTTGCTGCAGGTGCATGCGCTGGAGTTGTCGCGAGGGCTGGAAAGCAGCCTCACGCTGGCGGTAGCCCCTGATATCGATCACGGCCCGCTGCTAGCGGCCATCGCCCGGCTGGGTGAACGCTATCCCCTGTTGGACATCACCTTGCTCAGCGCCCCTCAGGAAGAAGCGCTGCAATTGCTGGACAGCGGCCGCGCGGACCTGTGCGTGGCCTTCGCCGGTTTGCAGGTGGAGAGCCACCGTGGTTTCCAATTCATAGGTGAAGAGTCGCTGGTAGCGACCCTGGCCCCCACTCACCCTGCCCTGGACGGCGGCGCCATACATTACCTGGAGGACCTGACCCGGGTACGGCAGATTCTGGTGCGCAGCCGCGACCTGCCGTTGGCCGACCCGCGCCCCTTGATCGGCGCCGCGCATTGGTCCACCGACAGCTTTGACCTTGCCCTGCAGATGGTCGAGGCCGGCCTAGGCTGGGGCGACCTGCCACTGTCCCGGGTGGCGCCATTGCTGGCCAGCGGCCGGCTGGTGAGGCTGCACTTTCGCAACACACGCAACGCCCTGCAGCTACCGGTGCATATCCTCTGGCGCAAGCAGCAGCCGCTGCAACAAGCTGCGCGGCTGCTGATCGAACAGCTGGCAGCCTGCTGAACGCCGTTTGTCGAAACGCCCTTAAGAAATTTCCGTAGGTGTATCAACCTTTTACCGGGTGAGCCGATACCCCGGTCGACAGGCCCCGCAGTGCGTCATGAGCGCACGGCGCCCTCCCCTCATTGGCTCAAGGTCTCGAAACATGAACCTGAAATTTCGCCACAAGATCCTGCTCAGCGCCTGCGGTGTCGTGGTGCTGGCATTCGCCCTGTTCACCCTCTACAACGATTATCTGCAACGCAACACCATCCGCCAGAACATCGAAGCCTCGGTGGAACAGTCGGGGGCGCTGACGGCCAGCAGTGTGCAGAACTGGATGGGCGGGCGCATTCTGGTGCTGGAAAACCTGGCACAGGACATTGGCCTGCTGGGCGCCGGTAACGAGCTGGCCGGGTTGGTCGAGCAGCCCTCGTACACTCGCAACTTCCTCTTCACCTACTTTGGCCAAGCCAACGGCAACTTCACCCAGCGCCCCGATGCGCAGATGCCCGCAGGTTATGACCCCAGGCAGCGGCCATGGTATGGCGTGGCTGCCAGCGCAGGGCAGACTGTACTGACAGCGCCCTACCAAGGTGCCGTAGGCGGCCTGATGGTAACCGTCGCCGTGCCCGTCAAGAGCAAGGCCAATGGCGAGATGATGGGCGTGGTGGGGGGCGACGTGAGCCTCGATACCCTGGTCGAAATCATCAACTCGGTCGACTTTGGCGGCATTGGCCACGCCTTCCTGGCAGACAGCACTGGCCAGGTGATCGTGAGCCCCGATAAAGACCAGGTCATGAAGAACCTGAAAGACATTTACCCCGGCAGCAACCTGCGGGTCGCTGCAGGCATGCAGGATGTCACCCTCAACGGCCAAGAGCGCCTGATTTCGTTTGCTCCGGTTGCCGGCCTGCCGTCGGCGCAATGGTACATTGGCCTGTCGATCGACAAGGACAAGGCCTACGCCGCGCTCAGCCAGTTCCGCACCTCTGCAATCATTGCCATGCTCATCGCCGTGGCGGCCATCGCCGCTGTGCTCGGCCTGCTGATCCCGGTGCTGATGCGGCCGCTGACGACCATGGGCCGTGCGATGCGCGATATCGCCGAAGGCGAAGGCGACCTCACCCGCCGCCTGGTTGTGCAGAACCAGGATGAGTTCGGTGAGGTGGCAGCCTCCTTCAACCGGTTCGTCGAACGCATTCATGCGTCCATCAGCGAAGTATCATCGGCCACGCGCCTGGTTCACGACCTGTCCGAGAAAGTGGTCAGTGCATCCAACGCGTCCATCAATGGTTCTGAAGAGCAGAGCATGCGCACCAACAGCGTGGCCGCAGCGATCAACGAGCTGGGGGCTGCGACCCAGGAAATTGCCCGCAATGCCGCCGATGCGTCGCAGCACGCCAGCGGCGCCAGCGAGCAGGCCCATGGTGGCCGGGCGGTTGTCGAAGAGGCGATCAGCGCCATGACCGCCTTGTCGCAACGCATCAGTGAGTCCTGCGCGCAGATCGAGACGCTCAACGCCAGTACCGATGAAATCGGCAAGATCCTCGACGTGATCAAGGGCATCTCCCAACAGACCAACCTGCTGGCCCTCAACGCGGCAATCGAGGCCGCACGTGCGGGTGAAGCGGGCCGCGGGTTCGCCGTGGTGGCCGACGAAGTGCGCAACCTGGCACACCGCACCCAGGAGTCGGCAGAAGAAATCCACCGCATGATCACCAGCCTGCAGGTGGGTTCGCGGGAGGCCGTGCACACGATGAACACCAGCCAGGTGTCCAGCGAGCAGACGGTACAGGTTGCCAACCAGGCGGGCGAACGCCTGGCCAGCGTCACCCAGCGGATCGGTGAAATTGATGGCATGAACCAGTCGGTCGCCACCGCTACCGAAGAGCAGACAGCTGTTGTCGAAAGCCTGAACCTGGACATCACCCAGATCAACGCGCTGAACCAGCAAGGGGTGGAGAACCTTAATGAAACCCTGCTGCACTGTGACCAGCTGGCTCAACAGGCCGGGCGCTTGAAGCAACTGGTGGGCAGCTTCAGGATCTGACCCAGTGGGGGTGGCGCAACCTGGCGCCACCCTTGGTTATAACCTAATAACGAACAAGTCTATTTGGCTATAAAAAAATCTATATGCTGGCTGCATCCGATAACGGGCAAAGCTGGGCAGTCGAGTAGCGTATGGATGTAGGTTCTTTTGGGTTCACCATTGCAGGGCTGGTTGTAGGCTTCATCGTCGGCATGACCGGGGTAGGTGGCGGCTCACTGATGACCCCGATCCTGTTGTGGTTCGGCATCAACCCGGCCACGGCTGTTGGCACTGACTTGCTCTACGCGGCCATTACCAAGGCCAGCGGCGTGTGGGTACATGCGCGTAACAAGAACATCGACTGGAAGATAACGGGCCTGCTCAGCCTGGGCAGTGTACCGGCCGCAGCGCTGACCCTGTGGTTTCTCAGCACCCTGCACACAGACACCACGGCGGTGAACGCCATCATCAAGCAGGGCCTCGCTGTGGTGTTGATCCTCACCGCGCTGGCGATCCTGTTCAAGTCCCGCCTGCAGGCCTTTGCCAGCCGCCATGCCGGCGACCATTATCACCTGAGCGACCGTAGCCTCAATACCCTGACCATCCTCACGGGCGTGGTACTGGGCGTGATGGTCACGCTTACGTCCATCGGCGCCGGTGCGTTGGGCACGGTGGCGCTGTTCCTGCTCTACCCTTTCCTGATCACACGTCGCCTGGTGGGCACAGAGATCGCCCACGCCGTCCCGCTTACCCTGGTGGCCGGCCTGGGGCATGCCGGCATGGGCAACATGGACTGGTCGCTGCTGGGTTATCTGCTGCTGGGTTCGTTGCCAGGCATCTACCTGGGCAGCCATCTCACCGGGCGGATCTCGGACCGTGTGCTGCGCCCCTGCCTGGCTGCGATGCTGTTGCTGATCGGCTATAAGCTGGCGTTTTGAGGCTCAGCTGACCCGCAGGCGCCACTGACCGGTATAGGCGAGCTGCAGGCGCGATAATGGCAGGATGTCGATGCGCTGGGCTGCACTGAGTGGGCAGCCCAGCACCTGCACCAGCACAGCGCGTATTACCCATGGGTGAGTCACTGCCAACCACGCCCCAGGCCTGTCGAAGGTTACCAGCCATGCCGCCACGCGCTGGCACAGCGCAGCGAAGGACTCGCCACCGTGCACCGTGCTGGCCGGGTCCTGCAGCCAGTCAGCAAGCGCCTGCGGTTGCTCTGCCTGCAACTGCTTCAGCGGCATCCCCCGCCAGTCACCGAGGTCGCAATCAGCCAACGACGGCGCTACCCGTGCGTGTCCGAACCTGCTTGCCGTTTCGCGCGCACGCGGCTCGGGAGCTGTGATCACGTGTGTATCTGGCGGTGTCTCGAAGGCTTGCCAGGCTGACTGGACCAGGAGGTCGCCAGGTGCGGGCAGGCGCCCGGCCTTCTGCGACTGGGTCAAGGCATGGCAAACGAGGGTAAGGTGCGTGGCTTTCAATGCTGAGGTCTCGCGGGAACAAGCGTACGGTTTAGCACGCCTGCTGCCCGGACATCAAAGGCAGCCGCCCCAGGAGCGGGGCGTCCGGTGCGTCAGAAGTTGATATTCAATGCCATGAACAGCGCCCTGCCCGGCTGGTTGTAGGTGTTGGCACCTGAGGTGCTGGCATTGCCACCGCGCAGGATCTGCTTGTCGAAGACGTTGTTCACTCCAACCCGCACATCGTAGTTGGCATTGAATGCGTAGCCTGCACTGACATCCACCAGGCCGTAGGCGTCTACATCCTGCTGCGCACTGGCATCGTAGTCCTGTTGGGTGCGGTAGTTGTAGGACGGCGACTTCTGCTTGCCGAACCAAGTCCCCGCCACCTGCAACGACAGCTGCTCGGTGGCGCGCCAGTCCAGGGTAGTATTGACGGTGAAGCGCGGGATCACCGAGAGCGGCTCCCCCGTTTCACGGCTATGGTTGTCCAGCATCCAGGTGAGGTTGGTATTCCAGTCCAGGGTGGGCGTCAATTCGATGAAGTAGTTGCCCTCGATGCCCTCCACGCGCGCCTTGCCGGCGTTGTCCCACTGGGTCACACGGCTACCAGTGCCGAGGGTATACAGCACATCGGTATCGCCGATGATCTTGTTTTTATAGTCATTGCGAAAGTACGTGGCACTGGTGCGCCAGTTGCCTTGCTCGTATTGTAGCCCGATCTCCTTGTTGACGCTGATTTCAGGCTTGAGGTCCGCGTTACCCTGCAGGTAGCAACCGCCCCGGTTGGTTTGCAGGACACTGCAGCCGTTGCCTCGGCTGTACAGCAGGTAATTGGGGTTCGACTGGTACAGGTTCGGGGTTTTGTAGGCCCGTGCGATGCCCCCCTTGAGCGACAATGCGTCGGTGAGCTTGTGGGAAAGGTTAAGGCTGGGGCTGAAGTTGTCGCCGAAGGTTTCGTGGTGGTCGAAACGCAGGCCAGGCGTGACGGTCGTATTGCCAACCACGATGTTGTCTTCGACGAAAAATGCATGGCTGCGGGCCGTCATCTTGGAGTTGCTGCGCTCGAAGCCGGCAATACCTCCACCGCCGGCAGGGTCAGAACTCTGCGGGCGTAACGAGCCTTGGTCGTTGAGCGCCTCGTACAGGTACTCGCCACCCAGGGTCAGTACGTGTTCGGTGCTGCCCAGTGCAAACGGCAGGTTCACCTCACTGCTCAACCGGGTGTTGCGCAACCGCGACATGGCAGCGCCTTCGCCATTTGGGGCACCCTCCGTGCGGCCTGCCAGGCCTTCGTTGAGGCGCCAGTTACGGACGTACTCGTAGCCTAGCGAGGTTTTGCTGGTGCCCCAGGTGAAATCCCCAAGGTGCGTGAGGTCGTAAGTGCTGCGCTGCATGACATTGGTTTCATGGCCATACAAGCTGGAAACAAAATCAACATCACCACCGGCGTTGCTGTTCATGGTATCGCCCGCGAACACATTGCCCTGACGGCTGTAGCCCGCACTGGCTTCGAGACGATGCTCATCGTTAAGCCTCAAGCTCGCCAGGCCATTGATGTCCTTGTTGCGCACACCTTCGCGGCCCGCCACCAACGCGCTGGTGGCGTGGCCGTCGTTGATGTCCAGGTCGTCGGCATCGGTTTTGGCCCACCCCCCGTAAACCCGCAGGCCAAGGTTTTCGGTAAGGCCGCCGCTCAGGTTGAAGTTGGCCCGCCGGCTGGCGCCTTCGGCGCTGTCTTCAGGCAATTGGGTGTACAGGCTCACGCCACCCTTGAGTTCATCGGAAGGGCCCTTGGTGATGATGTTCACCACCCCGCCCATGGCGCCCGAGCCGTAGCGGGCGGCAGCCGGACCGCGCAGGATCTCGATGCGCTCGACTGCCTCGGCCGGCACCCAGTTGGTTTCCCCACGGGTGTCACGGTCGCCGTTCCAGCCATAACGTACCGCGTTGCGGGCGTTGGACGGCTTTCCGTCGATCAAAATCAAGGTGTTTTCAGGGCCCATGCCGCGCAGGTCGATCTGCCGGTTGTTGCCCCTCGCACCGCTTGCACTGTTACCGGTCAGGTTCACACCCGGCTCGCGGCGGATGATATCGGACAAGTCATTGGCTGGTGGGTGGCGCTTGATGTCTTCAGCCGTGATGATCGAGGTGCCCAGTGCTTGCCGGGCTTCACGCTCGGCTGTGATCAGTGTGTCCTGAATCACCAGGGCGTTGTCGGCAGCTTGGGGATTCAGACCTTCACCCCTATCGTCCGTCGAGGCGGCGGTGGCCATCACGGCCGGTGACACCAGCGAGAAAAGCACCAGGGCCAGGCTGTTGGGTGAAGTTCTGCACTGCATCGGTACATCTCCTGCTGTTCAAAGACGAAACGGCACACTCGGGGTCACCGGGAGCCCTCGCCCACCGGCCCGCACTGCTCGAGCGGCCAACAGGGATGGAAAATACATTTATTCTCAATTGTGTTTATATCGTATTTACGAAATTTACACCTTCGCAACGGAACCTTCTACAAAGCTGCGACCAGCGCTCACAAGGGTTCCATGCCCCAGGCACCCTGGCCATCCAAGCGCAGTCGATGAGTATGCAGCGCGGCGAGTGTAGTGCGGTGCCCCACACTGACAAGCAAGGCATGTGGTATCTGCTGCCGAAGCAGGGAATACATGGCCTGTTCCAGGCCCTCGTCCATTGCCGATGTGGACTCATCGAGAAACACCACCTCAGGGCGATTGAACAGTACGCGTGCGAAGGCAAGACGCTGCTGTTCACCGAGGGACAGCACGCCTGACCAGTCGCATTGAGTGTCGAGCTGGTCGCGCAAGTGGCCCAGGCTCACCTGGCTCAGCACCTGCGCCACCCGCTGTTCATCACTGAGCGAGTAAGTGGCCGGGTAAGCGATGATGGTGCGCAGATTCCCCAAGGGCAGGTATGGGCGCTGTGAAAGGAACAGCGCATGCAGGCCTGAAGGACGCCGCACCGCACCGTCAGCGTAAGGCCACAGACCTGCCAGCGCGCGTAGCAGCGTGGTCTTGCCGCTGCCCGAAGCACCCTGAATCAACAGTGCATGGCCAGCACGCAGGTCCAGATGGAGGTCTGAGATCAGCGGGACGCCGTCCGGGCGCCTGACCTGCAAGCCCTCAACAAGCAGCCCATCGGGCTGGTCGCTCACCTCGGTGCGGGGTAACGCCCTGGCCTGCTGGTTAGCACTCAAAAAACCGGTCAGACGATTCAGGGTGGCACGGTACTGGGCAAATGCATCGTAGGACTCACGGAAGAACGACAGCGAATCTTGTACCTGACCAAACGCCTGCGAGGTCTGCATCACATCGCCCAGCTTGATCGCACCACTGAAAAACCGGGGAGCCTGGAGAATGAAGGGGAACACCACTGCAACTTGGCTCACCCCCAGGTTGAAACCGCTGAACTTGAGGTTTCTGAAAACAAGCGCCCAGGCATTGAGGATCAACGCCCCGAACCGGCCTAGCAGCGTGTGTCGCTCAAGCGTGCCACCTTGGTAGAAAGCGATGTTCTCGGCGTTCTCGCGCATGCGCATCAAGGCGTAACGGAAGTTGGCAGTGAGTTTTTCGTTGAGGAAGTTGAGCTTGATGAGTGGCTTGCCCAAGCGGAAGGCTACCCAGGTGGCCAATAGCACGTACACGTACACTGCAAACACCATGGCCCTGGGGATGTCGATGCCGGAAACCGTCAGCGGCGCCGATAACCCCCAGAGGATGCTGGTAAAGGCGACCAGTGAAACCAGAGCGCTCACAGCCCCTAAGGCCAGCGTCAGGGAGCTGCTGACGAACACGCTGGCATCCAGTTCGATCCGCTGATCCGGGTTGTCCACGGGCTCACTCACGAAACGACCTCGGTAGTAGGCGTCGTCCTGGGTCCAGTCACGGGTCAGGCGCTCGGTAAGCCAAACCCTCCACCGGATGCTGAAAGCCTGCCTGACGTAGAAAGCGACCAACGAGCGCAGCACGTGGATGGTTGCCAGTATCGCGAACACGCCAAGCAGTGACCAGAACGCCGTTTGGTCAAGGCCCTGCAGCGCACTGTAGAAGCCGTTGTACCAGTAAGAAAACAGCACTTCCAGGCGGACCGAAAACAGCGTCAGTATCAGCAGCGCAGCGAAGCCCAGCAGGGGCTTGCAGCTGCGCCTGGGGTTGAAATACGGGCCTGCCACCTGCCAGAACTGCTGGCCCCAGCGCGCGTAGCGAACAGCCAGGGCCGCCGTGATGGCGAAGCAGGCGAACGTAATAAACGAGGCAATTGCAAGCCAGGTCAGGCTCTGTTGCAGGGCCTGGTGCCAGTTCATTTCCATGGTGAAGTACCCTTACGGAGTTTCCGCGAGCGTAGCACCGGCCCGGCAGGCATCAGGCATAGATGACGCAGGTTTCATATTTGCGTCAGGATTTAATAAACCATAAAGACAAAACCCCTACCTGCATACGCAGATAGGGGTTTTCGAAATG
>NZ_BBIU01000009.1 GCF_000730645.1 Pseudomonas parafulva NBRC 16636 = DSM 17004
CACCGGCAAAGCCGGTGCCACACACCGCGGTGCTTGCTTCGCGGGTAAACCCGCTCCCACAGGATGGCTTTTTGCTACAGAGCGGTGGTGAATTGGCCTCTGGGTTATTGTCGGGATTGGCTATCGTGGGCCGTGTAGAGGGGCGTTAGTGTAGGCCCCTTCCACAGCCTCAGGAGGCCTACCGTGCACAACCGAATCGAATGGGCCAGGCACGCGCCCGAAGCCCGTAAAGCCATGCTCGGCCTGGAGCAGGCCCTGGCCAGTAGTGGCCTGGAAAGCGACCTGCTGGAACTGGTCCGCCTGCGCGCCTCGCAGATCAATGGCTGCGCCTACTGCGTCAACCTGCATGCCAACGACGCGCGCCAGGCGGGCGAAACCGAAGCGCGCCTGCAAACCTTGTGCGTGTGGCAGGAAACCGCCTACTTCACGCCGCGTGAGCGGGCCGCCCTGGCCTGGGTGGAGAGCCTGACGCGGCTCCCGGAGCGCGGTGCGCCCCAGGCCGAATACGAAGCCCTGCACGACCATTTCGAGCCTGGCGAAGTGGTCAACCTGACCTTGGCCATTGCCACCATCAATGCCTGGAACAGGTTTGGCGTAGGCTTTGCGATGGTACCCGCCTGACCGCCCACCCAGTGCTTCAGTGCTGGGCCAGCAGCGCCCGGTAGCTGCCCGGGCTCTGCCCAGTCCACTTCTTGAAAGCGCGGTGGAACGCGCTGGGCTCCTGGAAGCCGGCCTGTTCGGCAATCTCGGCGATGCTCAGCACGCCCTCGCGCAAATGCTCAAAGGCCCTGGCGCGGCGCACTTCGTCCTTGATCTGCTGGTACGAACGGCCCTCACGCTCCAACTGACGGCGGAACGTGCTGGCGCTGATGCCTTGCTCTTGCGCCAGCACCGCCAGGGTCGGCCACTGCCCATGGCGCCGGGCACGCAGATGGCGGTAAACCTTGGCGACCAGGCCATCATGGTTGCGAAAGCGGATCACCAGGCCCTGAGGTGCGCTGCGCAAAAAGGTTTTAAGGGCAGCCACGTTCTGCACCACGGGCAACTGCAGGTACCCACTGTCGAACTCCACTTCGGTGCGCCCGCTGCCCAGCCGCAGGTCCGGCCCCCACAACAGCAGGTCGTCCTCCTGAGCCGGGCGCCCGACGGCCAGTTCGGTGCGATCAATGGCAATGCGCCGCCCGGCCAGCCAGCAAAGCATGCCAATCATCAGTACTAGGTAGGTTTCTTCGGCATAAACACGGGTCAGAGGGTCCGGGATGCTCGATTGCACGCTCAGCAGCGCCCTGCCACCGCGCACGCTCAGGCTGCCGCGCAGGTCACGCAGGAACAGGCCGAACCCTGCCAGGCACTGGCGCAGGGCTTTTTCCAGGTTGGGCTCCAGGATCAAGCCCCGGCAGATCAGGGCAAAGCTGCCCAACGGCATGCCATGGCTGTCCAGGCAGAAGAACTCGTCGTCCAGGTGCTGGATCAGGGCCAGCCACAGCCTGGCAACTGCCTTGGCCGGCACACGCCCCTGCGGCTGCTGCAGCACGTGCGGGTCGATGCCCGCCGCCCGCAGGTATGAGTCACGCACGGTGGGGTCGGTGCGCAGTGCGTGCAGCATGGGGCTGAGGAAGTACACGGCGACCGAATCGCTATCGCGCATGGTGGTGTTCGCTGTCTATGCTGAGTGGCAAAAAACGCCAAGGGTTCTGAACAGTTCCGGCATAGGCTGCAGCGGTGCCTTTGCCTAGACTCGGACCCACTCCCGGGTCACCGGCCATTCTCGCAGAGGCTGGGCCGGTCCCGCCATGCTTTAGCTTCTGGAGCGCCCATGAGCAGCAAAGAAATCTACGTGGTCAGTGCCGTCCGTTCCGCCATCGGTGGCTTTGGCGGCGCACTGAAAGACTTGCCGTTGGCCGACCTCGCCAGCACGGTTACCCGGGCCGCCATCGAGCGTTCAGGTGTGGCAGCCGAACACATTGGCCATCTGGTGATGGGTACGGTCATCCCCACCGAACCGCGCGATGCCTACCTGGCGCGGGTGGCGGCCATCAACGCCGGCTTGCCGAAGGAAACCCCAGCGTTCAACGTCAACCGCCTGTGTGGTTCGGGCCTGCAGGCCATTGTTTCGGCAGCCCAGTGCCTGCTGTTGGGCGATGCCGAGGTGGCCGTGGCCGCTGGCGCCGAGTCCATGAGCCGCGGCCCCTACCTGTTGCCACAGGCCCGTTGGGGCGCGCGCATGGGGGACCTGAAAGGCATCGACTACACCGTCGGGGTACTGCAGGACCCGTTCCAGCACTTTCACATGGGTATTACCGCCGAGAACGTCGCCACCCAGTGCGGCATCACCCGGCAGATGCAAGATGAACTCGCCCTGGTCAGCCAGCAGCGCGCAGCCCGCGCCATCGCCGAGGGCCGTTTTGCAGGCCAGATCGTGCCGCTGGAGCTGAAAACGCGTAAAGGCACGGTGCAGTTCAGCGTTGATGAGCACGTACGCGGGGATGTCACAGCTGAACAACTGGCGGGGATGAAACCCGTGTTCAAGCCAGACGGTTCGGTCACTGCGGGCAACGCCAGCGGCATCAACGATGGCGCTGCCGGCCTGGTACTGGCCAGTGGCGATGCGGTCAAGCGCCTGGGCCTTATGCCGCTGGCGCGTGTGGTGGGCTATGCCCACGCGGGTGTAGAGCCGGCGCTGATGGGGCTGGGGCCGATCCCGGCCACCCGCAATGTGCTGGCGCGCACGGGGCTCAAAGTGCAAGACCTGGATGTGATCGAGTCCAACGAGGCCTTTGCTGCCCAGGCCTGCGCCGTAGCCCGTGAGCTGGGCCTGGACCCGGACAAGGTCAACCCCAATGGCTCGGGTATTTCCCTGGGCCACCCCGTGGGCGCGACCGGGGCAATCATCGCCACCAAGGCCATCCACGAACTGCAACGCATCCAGGGGCGTTACGCCCTGGCCACCATGTGCATCGGCGGCGGCCAAGGCATTGCCGTCGTCTTCGAACGCGTCTGAACAGGGCTGCCCCATGAACATCGAACACATCGCCGTGATCGGCGCCGGCACCATGGGCAACGGGATCGCCCAGGTCTGCGCCATAGCGGGTTACCCGGTTGTGCTGGTGGATGTTGCTGACGCGGCGCTGGAGCGCGGTGTCGCCACCTTGAACAAGAACATGCAGCGCCAGGTGAGCAAAGGCACGCTGACCGCCGAGCAGGCAGCCGCCGCCAGCGCCCGTATCCGCACCACCACCGACTATGCCGGGCTTGGCACTGCGCAGCTGGTCATCGAGGCTGCCACCGAAAACCTGCAGCTCAAGCAGCGCATCCTCCAGCAAGTGGCGGCCAACGTTGCCACTGACTGCGTGATCGCCACCAACACCTCGTCGCTTTCAGTGACGCAGCTGGCCGCCAGTATCGAGCACCCGGAGCGCTTTATCGGGGTGCACTTCTTCAACCCCGTGCCCATGATGGCGCTGGTCGAGATCATCCGCGGGTTGCAGACCAGCGACGGCACCTACGCCCAGGCGCTGCTGTTGACCGAAAAGCTCGGCAAGCGCCCGATCAGTGCCGGTAATCGCCCAGGCTTCGTGGTCAACCGTATTCTGGTACCGATGATCAACGAAGCCATCTTCGTGCGCCAGGAAGGCCTGGCCAGTGCTGAAGACATCGATACGGGCATGTGCCTGGGCTGTAATCAACCCATCGGCCCGTTGGCACTCGCTGACCTGATCGGCCTGGACACCTTGCTGGCGATCATGGAGGCCTTCCACGAGGGCTTCAACGACAGCAAGTACCGACCTGCCCCGCTGCTAAGGGAAATGGTTGCGGCGGGCTGGCTCGGGCGCAAGAGCGGCCGCGGCTTCTTCACCTACTGAGGCGATGCGCCATGCCCCCACTCGATGCCGCGCTGCGCTGTGCCAATTTTGAAGAGCGACGTGACCGGGCCATGGCGCTGTTCGCAGAAAAAGGCTTCGGCCAGGTCAGCATGCGCGAACTGGCCGCCCACATCGGGCTGAGCGCCGGCTCGTTGTACCACCACTTCCCCAGCAAGCAGGACCTGCTGTTCGACCTGATCGAGGAACTGTACGAAGAGCTGCATGCCACCCTCGGCCAGACCCGACAGGCGATGGCACGCGGGGCATCGGCGCTGAGCTGCCTGGTTGCGGCGCACTGGCAATTGCATGCCGAGCGGCCCTTGCAGTTCCGCCTGGCAGAGCGTGACCTGTGCTGCCTGAACGAGGCACAGCAGGGGCAGCTGGCGGCGCTGCGCTCACGTTATCAGGCGGAATTGTTGCGGTTGATTGCACCGCAGGCCAGGCTGCACAAGCAGGCGCTGCTGGCCACCGCGCAGGTGCTGGCAACGTTGCTGAATCAGTTGCCAGGCATGCTCCAGGCATTGCCCGAGCGCGAGGGCTTGGCCCTCATGGAACGCATTGTGCTGGGCGGGCTGGAGCGGGCCTTGGCTTAGGCGCCCCACGGTTGGCAACGTTACACCCGCCCTGCATCAGCACAGCTGGTTCTGGATCTGATCGCGCAATGTGTTCAGGTCGAATGGCTTGGCCAAAATCGGCGCCTTGCGCGCGATAGGGCTGCCAGACTCAAGGATTTCCGCCGGGTAGCCACTGATGAAGATCACCTTCAGGTCTGGGCGCAACTTTACAGCGGGCTCGGCGATGTCTACACCGGAAATGCCACCAGGCAAGCGGAAGTCGGTCACCATCAAGTCGAGGTGCGGCTTGCTCGCCAAAATGGCGAACGCCTGCTCGCCGTCTTCCGCCACCAGCACGTGGTAGCCCTCACCGGCCAGGTAGTCCCGCAGAATCATGCGGATTGCCGGCTCATCTTCCACCACCAGCACCACATCTTGCGCATCTTCACTCATATCGAAACCTTGAAATTCTTGCAGTTGGCCATCAGACCCCAGGCTCAAGCAGAGGTTGCCCGCACCTGATCGTTTTGTTGTTCTCGCTCACCGAGCGGTAATTGCAGGGTGAAGGTGGCACCTTCGCCCTCCTCGCTTTCCACCACTATACGCCCGCCATGGGCCTGTACGATCTGGTCGGAAATGTACAACCCCAACCCCAGCCCGCCTGTGGCCTGCTGCGTCGCCACCCGCTCGAACTGCTGGAAGATGCGCCGCTGGTTGGCGGCACCAATACCGATGCCGTGGTCCTGCACCTGGACGCACGCCATGTCGTCCTCCTGAAACACCCGAACCTGTACAGGTTTGCGTTCGCCATAACGCAAAGCATTGGACAACAGGTTGGCCAGTACTTGTTCAATCCGAAATTCATCCCACTCACCGTGCATATGCGCTGGGCACTGCAACTCGATACGCGTGTCCAGCGCAGCGGCCTGGGCAGCGAAGTTTTCCGCCAGGCCACGCACCAGCTGGCACAGGTCGAATGCCTTCGGGCGCAGGGACAGTTTGCCGGTGCGGATGCGCGAAACGTCGAGCATGTCTTCAATCAGGCGGATCAGGCTGTTGATCTGCCGTTCATCGCGCTCGACCATGGCCTGGAGCTTGTCGCGGCTGAAGGCATCGAGGTTGCCGCGCGCCAGGTGCAGCTTGCGCAGTTGAGTTTCCAGAATCAGGCCATTGAGCGGGGTGCGTACTTCGTGGGACACGATCGACATGAAGTCGTCACGCATGCGCACGGCACGCTCAAGCTCCACACGCGCAGCCTGCAACTGGCCGAGCAGCTGTTCCTGCTCCTGACGGCTGCGCTCCAGCGCCTGCAACTGCCGGTCCAGCACCTTGCGCTGGCGGTAAAGGTCGACGAACACCGAGACCTTGCTCTTCACCGCGAAGGTATCCAGCGGCTTGTAGAGAAAATCCACTGCCCCGCTTTCATAGCCCTTGAAGGCATAGTCCATCTCGCGCCCGGCTGCGGTCACGAACACGATCGGAATGTTGCGGGTTTTCTCTGTACCACGCATCAGTTCGGCCAGCTCGAACCCATTCATGCCGGGCATCTGCACATCCAGGATCGCCAGGGCGAACTCGTGCTCGAGCAACAGCGACAATGCGGCTTCGGCGGACTGTGCCTGGTGCACCTCACGGTCCTCGCCCTGGATCAGGGCGTCGAGTGCCAGCAGGTTCTCCGGCAAATCATCGACGATCAGCAATTTGGCGATGGTGTGGCTTAGCATGCGCTGGGTTCCAGGGTTGCGAGCAACTGCTCGATGCCGCTCAGAGGAAGAATATGGTCAGGCCTGTGCAGGGCCAGGGCGGCCTCCGGCATCAGCGCAACCTGTGCGTCGCGGGGGTCCTGGACGATGGTCCGGCCGCCGCTGTTCTTGATGTAGGCCAGCCCTTCGGCGCCGTCTTCATTGGCACCGGTGAGCAGTATACCCAGCAGGCTTTCGCCATAGGCGTCCGCTGCCGACATGAAAAGGTAGTCGATGGAAGGCCTGGAAAAATGCCGCGGGGGCTCCTGGCTCAGCGACAGGGTCAGGTCACGCTCTACCGACAGGTGGTAGCCAGGGCCGGCCACGTAGATCGCCCCCGGCTGCACAGGCTGCTTGTCACGCGCTTCGCACACCGGCCGGCCAAGACGGCGTTGTAACACATCGGCCAGGTGGCTTTCGCGGTTGTGCGGCAAGTGCAGCAGGCACAGGACCGACACTGCCATGTCGGCCGGCAGCCCGCCCAGCACCTTGAACAGCGCTGTCACGCCGCCTGCCGAGGCGCCAATTACCACAGCACGGATACCCTTCATAGCTTGCGGTAAATCCGCTCGGGCCGAACCCAGGGCTCGAAGCGCTGGCCGTAGGCAGAAAAGTCGATCGACTCCTTGCTGCCCAGCACCAGAAAGCCGCGGTGGCACAACGATTCATGAAATAGGCCCAGGGCGCGGTCCTGCAATGCCTTGTCGAAATAGATCAGCACATTGCGGCAAGAGACCAGCTGGGTTTCGGAAAACACACTGTCGGTGGCCAGGCTGTGATCGGCAAAGGTCACCTGCTCGCGCAAGGTGCTGTCCATGATCGCGTTGCCGTAGGCTGCCGTGTAGTACTCGGCGAAGTCCCGGCGCCCACCCGCCAGCCGGTAGTTCTCGGCATATTCACGCATGCTCTGCATGGAATAGATGCCTTGCTTGGCTTTTTCCAGCGAATGAGGGTTGATGTCGGTGGCATAGATGATGGTGCGCTCCAGCAGGCCCTCCTCGCGCAGCAGGATGGCCATTGAATACACCTCTTCACCTGTGCTGCAGCCTGCGATCCACACCTTGATCGAGGGCCAGGTGTGCAGCAACGGCACCACCTCCTGGCGCAAGGCCAGGAAGTGGCCGGGGTCTCGGAACATCTCGCTGACCGGGATCGTCAGGTACTGCAGCAACTGCATGAACATGCTCGGGTCGTGCAGCACACGCTCCTGCAGGGCCGAGACGGTATGGCAGTCGAACTGGCGCAAGGCATGCAGGATCCTGCGCTTGATCGAAGCACCGGAATAATTGCGAAAATCGTAGCTGTACTTGAGGTAGATCGCCTCGATCAGCAAACGGATTTCAATGTCGGTGTTACGTTCGCTACTCAAATTCGCTCCAGTTGCGGTAGCCATACGCGGATCAACGAGAACAGGCGGTCCAGGTCGATGGGTTTGGCCAGGTAGTCGTTGGCACCTGCCTGCAGGCAGCGGTGCTGGTCATCCTTCATGGCCTTGGCGGTCACGGCGATGATCGGCAGCTTGCGCCAGCGCGGTTGCTGGCGGATCAACCGGGTGGCCTCGAAGCCATCCATTTCCGGCATCATCACATCCATCAGCACCAGGTCGATGTCTTCATGCTGCTCCAGGCGCTCGATGGCTTCACGCCCGTTGCGGCCAATCTCGACGATGGCACCCTTGTGCTCCAGGGCGCTGGTCAGGGCGAAGATGTTGCGCACATCGTCGTCCACCAGCAGGATCTTGCGGCCTTCGAACACCTTGTCGCGGCTGCGCGCGGTCTTGAGCATGCGCTGGCGCTCATGGGAGAGCTGCGATTCGACCTTGTGCAGGAACAGTGTCACCTCGTCGAGCAAACGCTCCGGCGAGCGTGCGCCCTTGATGATGATCGAGCGCGAGTACTTGAGCAGGTCGGCCTCTTCCTCGCGGGTGAGGTTGCGGCCGGTGTAGACGATGACCGGCGGGAACGAGCGGATGTCTTCTGCCGTCATGCGCTTGAGCAGTTCGTTGCCCAACATGTCGGGCAGCTTGAGGTCGATGATCATGCAGTCGTAGATGTTCTCGCGCAGCAGTGCCAACGCCTCCTGCGCCATGCCCACTGCAGTGATCTCGACATCGTCGTCGCCAATCAGGCGCGCGATGCTCTCGCGCTGCAGGTCGTCGTCTTCCACCAGCAGGATGTGCTTGAGTTTCTGGGTGAGCTTGGCCTCCAGCCGGGCGAACACTTCCTTGAGTTCCTCACGGCTGGTGGGTTTGACCGCATAGCCCACCGCGCCCATGTGCATGGCCGCCTCTACACGGTCCTCCACCGAAATGATGTGTACCGGGATGTGCCGGGTATTGGCCTGCTCCTTGAGGCGCTGCAGCACCGTGAGCCCAGAGTGGTCCGGCAGGCGCATGTCCAGCAGGATGGCGTCGGGGATGAACCGTGCGGCCAGCTCGAAGCCTTCGTCGGCGCCATGGGCCACCAGGCAGCTGTAGCCCAGTTCATGAGCCAGGTCGAATAGGATGCGCGCGAAATTCGGCTCATCTTCGATCACCAGGATGCAGCGGTTTGCGAACGGCGCACGCTCGCGGTCATCGGTGAAGGCCAGCGGCGGCGCCTTGGGCGCGAGGGCGGATGGCACGGGTGCCAGGGGTACTGGCTCTGCTGCCGGGCGCAGGCTCAGGGGCTGGAACTGCTGCTCAACGCCATCATGGTGCTCCGGCAGCGTCAGGCTGAACACACTGCCCTTGCCGGGCGTGCTTTCGACGGTAATCTGCCCACCCAGCAGGCGGGCAAGGTCACGGGAAATCGACAGCCCGAGGCCCGTGCCGCCGTAGCGGCGGTTGCTGGTGCCATCCACCTGGTGGAATGCGCCGAAAATCGCCTGCTGCTGGTCGCCGGCGATGCCAATACCGGTATCGCGCACGGTGAACGTGATGCCCGTACCAGGCGCGTGGCCGATGTTCAGGCTGACCTGCCCGCGCTCGGTGAACTTGATGGCGTTGGACAGCAGGTTCTTCAGGATCTGCTCCAGGCGCTGGCGGTCCGTGAACAGGGTGGCCGGGACCTGGGCGTCGGCGGTGACCTCGAAGGCCAGGCCTTTCTGACCGGCCAGCGGCCTGAACATGTCGCGCAGGCCTTCGACCAGGCGCTCGACGTGGGTGGTTTCAGGACGCACTTCGAGCTTGCCGGCCTCGACCTTGGCGATGTCGAGAATGTCGTTGATCAGGTTGAGCAGGTCATTGCCCGCCGAATAGATGGACTCGGCGAACTTGACCTGCTCCTGGCTAAGGTTGCCTTCACCGTTCTCTGCCAGCAGTTTGGCCAGAATCAGCGAACTGTTGAGCGGGGTACGCAGTTCGTGGGACATGTTGGCCAGGAACTCGGACTTGTATTTGCTCGAGCGCTGCAACTCGTCGGCGCGGGCCTGCAACTCGGCCTGGGCACGGCTGAGTTCCTCGTTCTTGAGGTCCAGGGCGTCGGTGCGATCGGACAACTGCTCGTTGGTCTGCTCAAGTTCCGCTTGCTGGGTTTCCAGGTAGGCCTGGGATTCCTTGAGCACGCGCGACTGTTCTTCGAGTTCTTCGTTAGCCGTTTTCAGCTCTTCCTGCTGCACTTGCAGTTCTTCGTTGAGCTGTTGGGTTTCGGCCAGTACTTCCTGCAGGCGCTGGCGGTAGCGGGCGGTTTCGATGGACATGCCCAGGTTGCCAGCCACGCGCTCGAGCATCTCGGCATCACGGTCCTGGAGCGGTCGCAACAACCCTAGCTCGATGACCCCGTTGACCAGGCCGTCCTCGGTCGCAGGCACGATCAGGCCACTGCGCGGCAGGCCACTGCCCAACCCGGAAGCGAGCCGGTAGTAATCCTGGGGCAGATCGTCCAGGCGGATGATGCGCTCTTCGCGCACCGCCTGCGCCAGCAACCCGTGATGGTCGCCCAGGCGCTGCTCACGCGCCTGCTCTTCGGCACCCAGGCCATAGCTGGCTACCCGCACCAGGTGGCCGTGCTCGTCGCGCACATAAACCGCGCCTACCACGCTGCCCAGATAGGAGGCGAAAAAGCGCAGGATGTTGTCACCCAGCATGGGCAATGTCAGCTGCCCAAGCACCTGCTGAGCCAGTTGCGTCTGGCCATTGCGCAGCCACGCCTGATGTTCCAGCCGTTCAGCGGCGCGCTGCTGCGCCCGCAGGTTCTGGTCGTAATTGCTGGACAGCGCAATCAGGTCGCGGCGGCCGAGGTAGGCGAGCAGCGCGCTGAGCCCGACAAGCAAGATAATGAAGGCGGCAATGGAGGTAACGGTAATGGTGCTGACCGACTCGTTACGCGTCAGGCGCAGTTGCTGTTCTGCACCGATCAAGTCCTCGAACTCCCGGCGGATTTCATCGGTCAGGCGCTTGCCGCGGCCTTTGCCGATCATATCGCGGTAGTCACCCTCGCCGCGCCGCAGGCTGATCATTTCAGCGCCAAAATCGTTCCAGGCCCGCTGCAGTGCGATCAGCCGATCAATCCGGGCGACTTGAAGCGGGTTGTCTTCCACCAACCCGCGCAGACCCTGCAGGCTGTTGAAGATACGCGGCTTGGCCACTTCGTACGGGTCCAGGAAACGCTCATCACCACTGATCAGAAACCCGCGCATGCCGGTTTCCATGTCGATGGACAGTTTCAGTGTCTCGTTGGCGTCGCTGATCACCCGGTCGGTGTGCTCCACCCACTGCATGGCCGAGAGCAAATAGTTGATCACGGCAACGAACGCCACGGCGCCCAGCAGGCCCAGGCCCAGTGGCAGGCCAATATTGCGGCTCAGCAGCCTGCGAAAGCTGCGTTGGTCCATCGAGGCTGCTTGAATCATGTGATAACGCCCGAGCAATTAACGTCCATGTAGGCCATGGCCGATTATTCGTTATTGTGAGCCACCGCGTGCGTGAAGCAAATCCTGCCTGGTCGGTCAGGGCGGGGCATTTAGCCAGTATTTGAAAGATGCCTGCGCCAATCGTTCCATCTAATTGATGAGAAAGGTATCCTCGGGAACTTCTGGGGCCTTTCAGCGTACAGACTAGAGACACTATTAATGACAGGATCCCAACCATGCCCCTTCTGGTAGTCGAAGACGACGACATCGTACGCATGCTGATGGTCGATGTGCTCGAAGAACTCGGCTACGAGATCATCGAAGCAGAAGACGCAACGTCTGCCCTGCGAGTACTCGAGGACGCTAACCAGCACCTGGACCTGATGATAACCGATGTGGGTTTGCCAGACATTCGGGGTGAAGAGTTGGCGGCCCGTGCGCGGAGCTTGCGCCCGGTGCTCAACATCATGTTCGCCAGTGGCTATGCCGACAGCTTCGATCTGCCCGAGGGCATGCACCGGATCAGCAAGCCGTTCAGCATCGATCAGCTCCGGGACAAGGTGGCCGCGATCGTGGGCCCAGGTGCAGGGGACGAGGGTTAACAGGTTTCGCCCGCTGTTTCGCGTCGCAACAGGTACGTGTCCATGATCCAGCCTTTGCGAAGCCGCGCGCCGGCCCGCAGTTCAAGGATGCGCGCTTTGACGGCCTCCAGAGGGCCGGCGACCAGCAATTCGTCCTCGGTGCCCAGGTAAGCGCCCCAGTAGATCGTAAGGGCCGGGTCATTCAGGGTGGCGAATGCGCACTGGCCGTCGAGCATGACTACCACGTTGTCAATTCGATCGACCCCCTCCAATTGCCGCCCGGGCAGTATTAGCAGAGGCTCGCCAATGCGGTTGAGGGTTATCTGATGACGGGCTGCCAGCACTTGCACGCTGCTGATACCAGGGATGACGTGCACCCGCAGCTCCACGCCCTGCTCGCGCACCCGCGTTAAAATACGCAGCGTGCTGTCGTACAGGGTTGGCTCGCCCCATAACAGGAAGGCGCCGCACTCGCCCGCAGCGATGTGTTGCTCGATCAACGTGGCATAGACGGTGGCGCGCTCGCGGTGCCAATCACGCACGGCCCCCACGTAGTCGGCTGGGTTGCCTTCCCGTGTAGGGTCGGGCATTTGTACCAGGCGGTAGCCGCCCTCCGGGCGGTAGCGTTCGAGGATACGTTTGCGCAGATGCAACAGGTCTTGCTTGTCAGGGCCCTTGTCCATGATGAAGAACACGCTGGCGCGGCGCAGGGCGGTGACTGCCTGGTAGGTGACCTGGGCGGGGTCGCCCGGGCCGATGCCGATGAGCAAGACTTCTTTCACACGTGTGCCTTCCAGAGTGTTTGATTCGCGGATTCGTAGGCGCGAGCATAGCGTGCGATGCGCAGGTGGTTTTGACAAATGATGATGAAACATGAACACCTGCTTCACACATTTTTCACACCGCCGGGGGCATCATCAACACAGCTAAAGGATTAGCGACCCCATCAAGCGCCCGCACACGCGGGCCTCTAATTCCAACGCCCTGCCCTGTGCAGGGCGTTTTATTTGCGCAATCGATTCACTGCCGTATCATGGGCAGCCTGTCCGTTTTGCCGGGGTACCACTCCCGGCCCGTCTCAGGAGTACACATGAGCCTGCACGATCTGCAAACCCTGCCGGGCGTGACCGCCCAACCCGATACTGCCACCGCCCAGTTCGTGTTCAACCACACCATGCTGCGGGTCAAGGACATCCAGAAATCGCTGGACTTCTACACCCGTGTACTGGGCTTCCGCCTGGTGGACAAGCGCGATTTCCCCGAGGCCGAATTCAGCCTGTATTTCCTCGCCCTGGTCGATCCACAGCACATTCCCGAGGATGACCACGCACGCCACCAGTGGATGAAATCGATCCCGGGTGTACTCGAGCTCACTCACAACCACGGCACTGAAAGCGATGCCGGCTTTGCCTATCACGATGGCAACACCGACCCACGTGGTTTCGGTCATATCTGTGTCTCGGTACCGGATGTCCGTGTCGCCTGCGCACGCTTCGAAGCCCTGGGCGTACCGTTCCAGAAGCGCCTGCAGGATGGCCGCATGAACCACCTGGCCTTCATCAAGGACCCTGATGGCTACTGGGTTGAAGTGATCCAGCCCACCGACCTCAAGGGCTGAGGCCCTGCCAGGCTCGCTCGTCGGGCCGAATTTCCCAGGCAGCCCGCTGTGGTATATGGAGTGAAGGCTTCACCTGCCACAGCGAGGTACTGACCATGCAATCCCTGCACTGTGAATACCGCCAGCACATCATCACCGCCAGTGTGATGCCCCACCCCGACTCGCCCCTGCCCTATAGCGCCGGCTGCCTGATTACTGCCCCTGATGGGCACATGAGCAGACGCCTGTCGATGCCGATGCAGTTTTTCTCCGACCTTAGCAATGCCCAGCACGTATCGCTGGCCCACGGTCGCGCACTGGTCGATCGCCAGCTGGACGATGGGCAGCAGGTGTTCTGAGGCATCGTGATCGGGCATCAGGCGTCCCTGGCGTAGGCCACAGCTGCCTGCACCTGGCTGTGCGTGGGCCTTACACCGGTGTACAGCACAAACTGCTCCAGCGCCTGCAAGGCGATCACCTCCAGGCCGGTGATGACCGGCTTGCCCAACGCTTGGGCGCGGCTGATGAGTGGCGTTTGCGCAGGCATGGCGACCACATCGAAGACCCGCTCGGCCGCGGCGATGGCGTTTTCGCTGAATGCCAGCTGATGGGCCTCCGGGCCGCCGGCCATGCCCACCGGTGTAACGTTCACCAGCATCGGTGGGCACAGGTCGCCCAGTTCGGGTAGCCAGCGATAGCCGCAAACATCCGCCAACTGGCGGCCTGCCTGCTCGTTACGGGCGACGATGATGCCTTCGCTAAAGCCTGCATCGCGCAGGGCGCTGGCCACCGCCTTGGCCATGCCGCCGCTGCCGCGCAACGCAAACGCGGTACGAGGGTCGACCTGATGCTGGCTTAGCAACTGGCGCACGGCCATGTAATCGGTATTGTAGGCCTTCAGGTGGCCGTCGGTATTCACCAGCGTGTTGACCGACTCGATGGCGGCTGCGGAAGGGTCGATCTCATCCACGAGCGCCATGCAGGCTTCTTTGTAGGGCATGGAGACCCCACACCCGCGAATGCCCAGTGCGCGGATACCCGCCACCGCAGCTGGCAGGTCATCGGTGCGCATGGCCTTGTAGTAGAAGTCCAGGCCGAGCTGTTGATACAGGTGGTTATGAAAGCGCACACCAAAGGTGCCAGGGCGGCCTGCCAGGGAAATGCACAGTACGGTATCCCTGCTGGGGGTGGTGGACATGGGTGCTCCTCGGTCATGAGTAAAACGATTGAGCAGCGTACCAGAGCGCTCCATTTGTCGCCCCTTACACAACCTTTACCCTTCCCCCATACACAGCTGACCGGAGGCCGAGTCATAGTAAGAAGGCCCCGACTCGGGGTTTTCCATGAGGTTGCTCCATGAACCGTAATATTGCCGCAATCGCACTGCTGGTCGGCGCCTTGGCCATCAGCGGGCCCGCTGCTGCCCATGGTCGCGGTTGGGCCGGGCCCGGGCCCCTGCTGGGTGCCGCTGTGGTCGGTGCAGTGATCGGCGCAACGGCCTACGGCGGCCATGACCGCACCGTTTACGTCGAACGCCCGCCCGTGTACTACGCGCCACCACCGGTTTACGTACAGCCACCGCCCCAGCCGGTGTACTACCAGCCTTACTACGCGCCCGCCCCGCCACCGCCGCCGGGCTACCGCGCCTACTATGGCCCGCCACCGGTCTATTACGGCCCACCCCGTTGGTAAGGTTGAAAGAACTGATAACGACTATTGAGCACGTTGATTTCTCATGCCACGCGCTGCTGGCTAAGGTAGAGCCATGTTCCACAGGAGGCACCCATGGCCACTATCCAGATCATGTCCGTTGTCGGCAGCGCAGTGCCTACCTCGCTGCGGGAGCAGGGCCTGTTGGCCTGCTGGTACCTGATGCGCAACGGCGAAACGGTGAGTGGCCCGTTGCGTAGCCTGGCATCGGCCAAAGCGCTGGCCGAACAGTTGCAACCCGGCATGTTGCTGGCATGACACCCCATTTGATGCGTTGCTCCCTCCCTTGTTGCCCGCCTTCGTGCGGGCTCTTTTTTTGCGGTTCGGTGCACGCCGTTATCATCGCTACTGCGGCCAGTACCAAAAAGCGGTAACCTTCCAATGCTGAGCATTCGTCCGCCCGCTGACGAACAGCGTTGGTCTTTCCGGACGAGGCTTCCTGCATATGACCGCATTGGTCGATGATTTTCGTGATAGAGCCGTGGATGTCATGGCCAGGGGCGGTTCGATTCTGCCGCTACTCGAAGCCTTGGTCATTGCCCTGGCTGCGGGTATTCCCGGCAGCCATGTGGGTGTCAACATCCTCGACAAGCCGGGTAAAACCTTTCGGTACTCGCTCTTCCCAAGCCTGCCGGCCGACTTCAGCAAACAATTGGTGGGCAACCCGATTACCGGCAAGCGCGGCTCCTGCGGCCTGGCGATTTTAAGTGGCAAGGTCATAGAGGTGCCTGAAGTCGCCACCGATGCGCGTTTTTCTCCCGAATGGAAAAACCTGTTTCACCAGCACCGCTTGCTGGCACTAGCCTCATTCCCTGCCTTGAGCAAAGAGGGCGATGTGCAGGGTACGCTGGCCGTCATCTACGACCCGCAGAGGCCACTCAATCCCGAGCAGCGCCACGCCATCACCTGCGCTTCACGGCTGTGTGCGCAACTGTGTGCCTACAGCCGCACCCAGGAGGCTAACCAGATACTCATCGCGGAACTCGATCACCGCATGAGAAACCTGTTCAGCACCATCGGTGCGGTCGCGGTGCTCACAGCGAGGCACTACCCGGAGTTCCCGCAGTTTCGTAGAACGCTGGACAACCGCCTGTTGATGATGCAGAAAGCGCACGCGTTGGCGTTGGCCGACAAATCATCGCGCCTCACTGAGTTGCTGGCTGAAACCCTGGCCCCGTATATGGCAGAGACGGCAGGCTGCTACTCGGGCCCTGACATCATCCTGGCGCCCGAGGCTGCCTCCGCATTGGCGTTGGTTCTGCACGAACTGGCAACCAACGCCGCCAAGTACGGGGCATTTTCCCAGCCTGGGGGCGCGGCGACTATCCGCTGGCACCTGGAAGACCATGCCGAAGAAGGCTGCCAATTCAGGTTCGCATGGCAGGAACACAATGGCCCGCCGGTCTGCCCTCCCCAGCGCAAAGGGTATGGTTCGCTGATGATTCACGGCAGCTTGCGCAATGCGTTCGATGGGAAAGCGGAATTTGCCTACCACGTTGAAGGGTTGCGCTGCACCATCAGCGCCCCGTTCAGCGCACGCCTGGGCAAGGCGGCCGAGGGCGAGTGCGTACTCATATGACTTGGGGCCGCCTTGCGCCTCGGATTAAATTCTCTTCACCTTGCGCCCTTTTGGAATAAGGCATTCGACAGCTGTTCAGCCATACTCCAGAATGCGCCGGTTCTGGGAAAAACCCTCGCACAGCCAACGACATACCAACCATTAGTGAGTCACAACGTGAAAACAACCCTGTCCATCCTCAGCCTGCTGCTGTTGCTCACAGGTACCGCAACCCACACGTCGATTGCTGCTGCAGCTCAGCCTCACGCCCAACTTCAGCGCGACCCTGCCAAACTGCACCTGGCATCGGGCAGCGCGTTGCTGATCGACCTGAACACCAACCAGGAACTGTATTCAAGCCGTCCAGACCGGGTGCTGCCCATTGCCTCGGTCACCAAGTTGATGACGGCAATGGTGGTGCTGGACGCGAAGCAGCCGATGGACGAAATGCTGACCATGACCATCGCCAACAACCCCGAGATGAGAGGCGTTTATTCACGGGTGCGGCTGGGCAGTGAACTGAACCGCCACGAAACCCTGCTGATTACCCTGATGTCATCGGAAAACCGTGCGGCCACCACCCTGGCCAACCACTACCCCGGTGGCTACCCGGCGTTCATCAAGGCAATGAATGCCAAGGCCCGCAGCCTGGGCATGACCCACACACGCTATGTGGAGCCTACCGGGCTGTCCACCCAGAACGTCTCCACTGCCCGGGACCTGACCAAGCTGCTGATGGCGGCGCGCAAGTACCCCATGCTCAGCAGCCTGTCGACCACGCGTGAAAAAACGGTGGCCTTCCGCAAGCCCAACTACACCCTGGGTTTCCGCAACACCGACCACCTGGTCAACAAGAGCAACTGGGACATCAAGCTGACCAAGACCGGGTTTACCAACGAGGCAGGGCACTGCCTGGTGCTGTTGACCCGCATGGACAACCGCCCTGTGGCGATGGTGATTCTCGATGCGTTTGGCAAGTACACCCACTTCGCCGATGCCAGCCGTATGCGCCAATGGCTGGAAACCGGTGCGACCAAGCCGGCCCCGGCCGTGGCCATGCAATACAAGGCCGATAGACACGGCAAGGGCCGTGTGGCGGCGGAGTAGCCCTTACAGCATGTCAGGCCTCGGCGCTGAACGTGGCGCCGGCGCTGCTGCTGCCGCTGTCCTTCAATAGCTGCAGCAATTGCCCGGAGGCCGCTAGAATCTGCCCGCTGAGGTTGGCGATGCTGGCTTGCTTGGCCGCCACCGCAGCGGCCTTGGCGGTGTCTTCCATGTTGCTGGCCATTAGAGCTGCCAGCTGCTTCTGCTCCTCGGCCAGCTGCTTTTGCAGGTCCTTGATCAATTGCCGCAGCTGCTTCACCGCTTCCGATTCACCCAGGTCGCTGGCCTCGGTGTCTTGCGTCTGGCTAGCCTTGGACATCCGCATGCTGTCGCTGGGGATGGTCACAGCGCCGCCAGAGGTGACGGCCTGAGCGGTAGCGGCGGCCTCACTCAGTGCCTGGGCCGAGACCCCATTGATCATCAGGTTGCCTGCGTTTATCCCTGCCATGTGGGCTCCCTTCAAAGGTTATGTTCGTCCTACCTCTGCCTATCGGCCGCCGTGGCCGGGTCTTTAGGCTGCTAAATTCCCTATCCCCTGGCTCGTTCCAAAACATGTATCAGCGCTGGCGCGCTCACATTCGACCTTCAGGGAATTGCAGCCATGACCCAGGCCTCACAGCAGGAAACTATCAAAGATCTGATCGGCGTGGGCTTTGGCCCCTCGAACCTCGCCCTGGCCATCGCCTTGGAGGAACTCGCCGAAGTGCAGGGCCATGCACTGGATGCACTGTTCATCGACAAACAGCAGGACTACCGCTGGCATGGCGAAACCCTGGCGACCCAGAGCGAGTTGCAGATCTCGTTTCTCAAGGACCTGGTGTCGCTGCGCAACCCCACCAGCCCCTACAGCTTCGTCAACTACCTGCACCAGAAGCAACGCCTGGCCGATTTCATCAACCTGGGCACCTTTTACCCGTGCCGCCTGGAGTACAACGATTACCTGCGCTGGGCAGCGGAGCATTTCGCCACCCAGGCCGTTTATGGCGAAGAAGTGCTGCGCATCGAGCCCGAGGTTGTAGCCGGCCGCGTCGAACATTTGCGGCTGGTGTCGCGCGACGCCCAGGGCCGGGAGTACAGCCGTCGTACCCGTTCGGTGGTGGTGGGCAGTGGTGGCACCCCGAAAATTCCGCAGAAATTCGGCGCGTTCAAGGATGATCCCCGGGTATTCCATCACTCCCAATACCTCAGCAGCCTGAAGAAACTGCCTTGCACTGACGGCAAACCCATGCGCATTGCAGTGATCGGCTCCGGCCAGAGCGCCGCAGAGGCATTCATCGACCTGAATGACAGCTACCCGTCGGTCAAGGTGGACATGATCCTGCGCGCCACGGCCCTGAAGCCCGCGGACGACAGCCCGTTCGTGAACGAAATCTTTGCCCCGGACTACACCGACCTGGTCTTCAACGAGCCGGCCGAACAACGCAGCAAGTTGCTGGGTGAATACCACAACACCAACTACTCCGTCGTGGACCTGAACCTGATCGAGCGCATCTACGGCGTGCTCTACCGGCAGAAGGTCGCCCACCAGCACCGTCACAACGTGCTGTGCCGGCGCCAGGTGGAAGCGGTGGTGGCCACCCGCGACGGGCTGGAGCTGACACTCAGTGACCTCGCCACCGGCCAGCAGCAGACGCACCGCTACGACGCCGTGATCCTGGCGACCGGCTACGAACGCCGCTCGCACCGCGAGCTGCTGGCGCCGCTGGCAGGCTACCTGGACGATTTCAACGTCGACCGCAATTACCGGGTACTGGCCAGCCCTGACCTGCAGGCTGCGGTGTATCTGCAGGGGTTCTGTGAGAACAGCCATGGCCTGAGCGACACCCTGTTGTCTGTGCTGCCATCGCGTGCAGCAGAAATTGGCCGGGCCCTCTACCACGACCTGTCGCACCTGCAAGGCAAACCGCAACCTGCTGTAGCGCTGACCAGCGCCTGACCCACCGCTTCCAGGCCGGCCCATGGTTTCACCACGGGCCGGCTTCGGCCATCTGAAACATTTGCTTGCATTTAAAACGACGGTTTTTTGATTCTCATTCGTCCTTATCAGTACAGCCCTTTTTGGTTGGGCTCACGCTCGACTATCCCCTGCAGAAGACTGTCTGATGGCCAAAACACCGAAAAAATCCAAGTCCAGGTTGTGGTTCCTGGTCCACAGCTGGCTCGCCTTGCCGATCTGGTTCTTCGTGCTCATCGTTTGTTTCACTGGCATGCTCGCCGTGGTCAGCCAGGAGATCGTCTGGCTGGCCGACCCGGCGGTGCGGGCGAACAAGCCTGATGGCGACGCGCAGCGTATGACCTTCCAGCAGGTACTGGATGCCCTGCATGAAGCCAAGCCAGACATGATCGTGGGTGGCCTCAGCCAGCCAGATGGCTCGCATTTCGCCGTCAAGGCCAATGTCACCCTGCCAGACGGCACCAGCCCGACGCTTTATGTAAACCCCTACACCGGCGCCATCCAGGGCAAGACCCCGGACTTCAACTTCGAGGCATTCACCCGCGCGCTGCACGGTTGGTGGCTGGTGCCCTTCACCAATGGCTATAGCTGGGGGTGGTACCTGGTCTCGATACTGGGCCTGCCCATGCTGGCCTCGCTGGTGACCGGGCTGGTGGTGTACAAGAAGTTCTGGAAGGGCTTCTTCAAACCGGTGCGAACCGGCCATGGCTCCCGAATTTTCTGGGGTGACCTGCACCGCCTGGCCGGGGTGTGGTCGATCTGGTTCATTGCAGTCATTTCCATTACCGGCACATGGTTCCTGATCCAGGCGATCCTGTTTGACAATCACATCACCCTCTCAAGCGAGAAGGTCGTGCCTGTCATCGCACGGGAGCAGGTCCCGCAAACCCAAGACGGCTCCCCTGCCCCGCGCATCGACCTGGACGAGGCTGTGCGCCTGGCAGGCCTGGCCATCCCCGGGCTGGAAGTCAGCTTCGTTTCGCTGCCGTCTACCGCCTACAGCCACATCAACCTGAGCGGCCCAGGCTGGTACCCATTGATGCACCAGAGTGCGGCGGTTAACCCTTACACCCGCACGATCGACAGCCAGTTTCTGATCAGCGACAGGTCGGCGCTCGAGTTCGTCACCGAATCCATGCGCCCGCTGCACACGGGCGATTTTGGTGGCTTGCCGATCAAGCTGGTGTGGTTCTTCTTCGGGCTGGTACTGACCCTGATGGTGTTCAGCGGCCTGCTTATCTGGACCAAGCGTACCGCCCAAGCCACTGCTGCCGCGCTCAAGCGCGGTGAACGCGCCCCCCGCAACCTCCCGCGTGAAACCACCGTGGAGGTCCACTCATGAGCCGGGCCCAGACCCTCACCGCCAGCCCGTTGAAACAAGCCTGGCTGAAATGGCGTTTTCACCTCAACATCCTGCTGATCCTCATCCCACTGGGCTTCATGCCCAAGTACTTCGCCGATGCCAAGCTGTTCCGCGGCGAAGCGGGCCTGGGCGCCAACATCGTGCGCGACATCCAGGTGGGCCCCTACAGCCTGGACCTGGCCGAGATGCGCGACCAGGAACCCCAGGCCGACGGCCCGGCCGGGTTTTTCAAGGTCTTCAACGCCGCACTGTGCAAGGCCTGCATCCAGGACGTGAAGGCGACCTACCTGCGTATCGGCAAACCCCGCAGCCTGCGCGCTGCCGGCACCATTTTCTTTGGTGCGCCCTACAACATGAGTACCTCACTGCCTATTCCCCCACGCACCAGCCCCGATGCCCAGATCTGGATCACCGTGGAAGGCTGGGACGGCAGCATGCACCAGGCTTCGGTCCCATTGGCCCAGGCGTCGCCCGCTACCGTGGCGTGGCTCAAGAAACAAGGAGGCAAGAAATGAAACACCTGATGCGCACCTTCGCGCTACCGACGCTGCTATTGGCCGCCGCCCCGGCGATGGCCCACAACCCCATGTGCGAATGCGAGGAACTTGCCAGCGGGCAGGTCAAGTGCACGGGGGGCTTCTCCGATGGCAGCGGCGCCCCTGGCGTAACCCTGGACGTGATTGGTTACGACGAGCAGGTGCTGGTCGGCGGCAAGCTGGGGGAAGACTCGACCCTGACCTTCAAGCGCCCTGATGGCGAGTTCTATGTGCTGTTCGACGCCGGCCCCGGGCATGTGGTGGAAGTCGACTACGCCGACATCCCACAACCATGAGCCGCGCCCAGGTGATACGCCCGGCGGGTGCCGGGCACGAAACCCTGTACGTGCTACTGGTCAGCGTATTGATCGTGTTGCTGGCAGCAGGGGTGGTGGCGCTGCGTGGCGAGCGTGAAGACGAGCAGGCCATCGAGCGCCACCAGCTCGATGCACGTCGCGACCTGACGGCTGCCGAACAGGGGCTGTATACCGACCTGAGGGTGGCCTTCGACGAAATCCAGATGCTGCGCGAAGAACGCCAGGCTGCCCCGGGTGTGCAGGCGCTGGCCGAAGACGGCCTGCCGCCTTTCGTCGATGACGCCGGCAGCCAGAGCCGCGGCAACCATCAGTGGACGTGGCTGCAGGCCGGCGCCTACCTCGGCCGCAGCCAGGCCCCGGACATCGCCGGCAGCCTGCTGCTGATCCTGCCCGCTGGCAACGACGGCCAACCGGATATCTGGCTACGCCGCGACAGCAGCCACCTGCCACCCGACGACCTCGGCCAGGCAGCCTTGATTGCAGCGGGCTGGCGGCAGGTGGTCAGCCACTACGACGCCGGTGTCACCCGCGAACACCGCCACTGAACCCAAAAGGACTTCCCATGTTTCGCTCCGCCCTCGCCCTGCTTCTGGCCATCGCCCTGCCGGCCATGGCCCTGGCCGACAGTGGCAAGCCACTGCGCATCGGCATCACCCTGCACCCCTATTACAGCTATGTGAGCAATATCGTCGCAGACAAGGCCGAAGTGGTGCCGTTGATTCCCGCGGGTTTCAACCCCCACGCCTACGAGCCCCGGGCTGAGGACATCAAGCGCATAGGCACGCTGGACGTGGTGGTGCTCAACGGTGTGGGCCATGACGATTTTGCCGACCGCATGATCGCCGCCAGCGAAAAGCCCGGCATCGCCACCATCGAGTCCAACCAGAACGTCCCCTTGCTCGCCGCCACAGGCATCGCCGCACGGGGTGCGGGCAAGGTCGTCAACCCCCATACCTTCCTGTCCATCAGCACCACCATTGCGCAGGTCAATAACATCGCCCGCGAGCTTGGCAAGCTGGACCCGGCGAACGCCAAGTTCTACACGCAGAACGCCCGCGCTTATGGCAAGCGCCTGCGCACCCTGCGGGCCGAGGCCCTGGCCAAGGTGACCGAGGCGCCCAGCGCCACCTTCCGCGTGGCCACCATCCATGCCGCCTACGACTACCTGGTGCGCGACTTCGGCCTGGAAGTCACCGCGGTGGTGGAGCCGGCCCATGGGATCGAACCCAGCCCCGCCCAGTTGAAAAAGACCATCGACCAGTTGAAGGCGCTGGATGTGCGGGTGATCTTCTCGGAAATGGACTTCCCCTCCGCCTACGTGGAAACCATCCAGCGCGAGGCCGGCGTTCGCCTGTACCCACTGACCCACATCTCCTACGGGGAATACACCAAGGACAAGTATGAAGTGGAGATGAAGCGCAACCTCGATACCGTGGTGCGGGCCATTCAGGAGAACCGCGCATGACCGCCGCCGCCCACGTGCAGCCGGCTTGTGGCCCGGCCATCGAGTTCGGTGGCATCGACCTCACCCTGGGGCGCACGCGCATTCTTGAGCAGGTGGCCTTCAGCGTCGCGCCCGGCACTGTGCACGCCATCGTCGGCCCCAATGGTGGCGGCAAGAGTTCGTTGATCAAGACACTGCTTGGGCAGATGCCGCACCAGGGTCAGTTGACCCTGCGCTGGCCAGGCGAGCGGGAGGTTATCGGCTATGTGCCACAGGCGCTGGAATTCGACCGTGGGCTACCCATGACCGTCGATGACTTCATGGCCGCCATGTGCCAGAAACGCCCCGCGTTCCTGGGCTTGTCCCGGCGCGTGCAGCCCGCCATCGACGCCGCGCTGGCGCGGGTCGGCATGCTGGACAAACGCAAGCGCCGCATGGGCGCGCTGTCGGGTGGTGAGCGCCAACGGGTGCTGCTGGCCCAGGGCCTGATCCCCGAGCCGCAATTACTGGTGCTGGACGAGCCCATGTCGGCGCTGGACGAGGCAGGCATTCAGGTGTTCGAGCAGTTGCTGGCCGGTTGGCGCCAGGCCGGCACGACGGTGCTGTGGATCGAACACGACCTGGAGGCGGTGCTGCGCCTGGCAGACCGGGTCACCGGCCTGAGCCGCAAGGTGCTGTTTGACGCACCGCCCGCCCAGGCCCTCACGCCCGAGCGCCTGCTCGGCCTGTTCTCCGTTCACCCGCGCAGCGAGAGCCTTGCCTGATGAGCTTCGAATCCTTCCGTCAACTGGTCCAGCAGTGGGCCACACTGGGCTACCTGCCGGAGGCACTGGCCTACGGTTTTGTGGTCAACGCCTTGCTGGCAGGCCTGATGATCGGCCCGGTCCTGGGTGGGCTCGGCACCTTGGTGGTGGTCAAGCGCTTTGCGTTCTTCTCTGAAGCGGTCGGCCATGCGGCGCTCACCGGCGTGGCAATCGGCATCCTGCTGGGCGAGCCCTACACCGGCCCCTATGGCAGCCTGTTCGGCTACTGCCTGCTGTTCGGCATCCTGCTCAACTTCCTGCGCAACCGTACGGGGCTGTCGCCGGATACGCTGATCGGCGTGTTCCTGTCGGTGTCCCTGGCCCTCGGGGCCAGCCTGCTGTTGATGCTGGCCGGCAAGATCAACGTGCACATCCTGGAAAACGTATTGTTTGGGTCGGTGTTGACCGTAAGCGGCCAGGACCTGGTCGTACTGGGCATCGTCGCTGCGCTGGTGCTGGCCCTGGCCTTGCCGTTGTACAACCGGATCATGCTGGCCAGCTTCAATCCGCAGCTGGCTGCCGTGCGCGGCGTAGCGGTGAAAACCCTGGATTACCTGTTCGTGATGCTGGTCACGCTGGTCACAGTGGCCTCGGTGAAAGTGATCGGGGCGATTCTGGTGGGTGCCCTGCTGGTGATCCCCGCTGCCGCCGCGCGGTTGGTCAGCCAGTCGCTCAAAGGCTTCTTCTTTTTGTCGGTGCTGATCGCCACGCTCAGCACCCTGCTCGGTATCTTGCTGCCCATCGTCTGCGACCTGCCGGTGCCTTCAGGCGCCGCGATCATCCTGGTTGCCGGCATCTGCTTCGCCCTCGCGGCACTGGCCCGCGCCCTCGTCCCACGCCTGCAAGGAAACCCGGCATGAACCTGAAACGCCTGACCCTGACAGTGGCCCTGGCCAGCCTGCCGTCGCTGTCGTTCGCCACCCAAGTGCTGACCGCCCTGCCCGTGACCCATAGCCTGGCGAGCGCCCTGCTGGACGGCACCACGGTGGAGCTGAAACGGGCAGCACCGGCCAACCTGCCTGCCAGCCGGCAACCGTCGTACTTCAGCGGGCGCGGCGGCGCCAGTTTGCAGAAGGCGGCGCAGCAGGCCGACGCGGTGATCGGGCTGCGCTCCCTATGGCGCGACGACCCGCTTTACCCGGTGGCTAGGCGCAGCAATATCCGCATCGTGGAAATTGACGCGGCGCGCCCCGTCGACGGTGCACTGCCGGGCATCGCAGTGAGCGGTGACGATGCCCATGCCGCCTACCCCTGGCTGAACCCCACCAACCTCGGGCGCATGGCGGATGTGATGGCCAATGACCTGGAGCGGCTTTCGCCCCAGGACAAAGCCAGGATCCAGGGCAACCTGGCGGGGTTCAAGCGCCAACTGCTGGAGCTGGCCGCCAGCAGCCAGACACGCCTGGCCAAGGTCGACAACCTGACGGTGGTGAGCCTGTCGGAGCGGCTGAGCTACCTGGCCAGCGGGTTGAACCTGGATGTGGTTGAGCAACCGCTGCCGAACGATTGGGATACCGCCGCGCTCGAGGCGCTGGGGGCAAACCTGAAGGCGCAGGATGTGGCCCTGGTGCTGGACCATCGGCAGCCAGAAGCTGCCGTGGCTGAGGTGATCAGGGCATCCGGGGCCAAACTGGTGGTGGTGGAGAGTGACCCTGAGGATGCGCTGGGGGGGCTGAAGGCCAGTGTCGACCAGGTTATCAAGGCGCTGGTCGACAGTTGATGCAGGGTTTGCCGGCTTCAGCTGGGGCATGTGGCACCCGGCTTGCCGGCTATGGGAACCGAGACCCGCGTCGCTAACGCCGCATGCACCGCTGATACCGCTCATCCACCCGCCCGGCAAACCAAGCCGTGGTCAGTTTGCGCGTGATCTTCGGGCTTTTTAGCTCGATGCCGGGTAGCACCGCACGTGGCAGTGGGTTGCCAGCGGCGGCATCGGCCAACGCAAACACCCCCGCGTACAAACGGCTGTCTTCGAAGTCCAGCTGGGTGCCCTGCTCCAGCTGGCTGCGGATTTGCGGGTTGCGCAAGCCAAGCTTGGCGCCCAGCCTGCGCGCAGCCTGCTCTGTGGTACCTGGCATGATCGCACCAGGGGCTATCAGGTCACCGTCCAGTGCCAGTTGCACGCCCGTCACCTGGCTCAACGCCGCCTGGAACGCAGCATTGCGGCTGGCGTACCAGCCTGCGTTGAAGTCGGCAAAACGGTACAGCTGGCGGTCGTAATTGGCCGGGTAACCCAGCAAGTGGGCGATGCCGAAATACATTCCGCCACGGCGGCTGAACACCTCTTGGCGGATACTGCCAGCCTGGCTGTAGGGGTAGCCCTGTGCATGCCGTTCAGCGAAGGCGACGCTCACCTGCATCGGCCCACCGGTGCGCACCGGGTTCAGGCCACCGAGCAAGGTCTTGCCCAACGGCACCCGGGCGATCACCTCATCGTACAGTTCGCTGAGTTGCCGCTCGCTGCGCACCGACAGCAGCCGCTGTTGGTAGCTCTGACCGTTGCCGGAGGGGGTTTTCAATGCACCGTCGACGAGCAATCTGGGGATATGCAGCCGCGCCGCACGGCGGTCGATTTCCTCTCGGGCGATACGCCCCAGGTTGGGTACCTGTGGGTCGGCGTTGAAGGTGGACTCCTGCTCGGTCACCGCCAGCACCGCACACAGGTTGCTCTGGCTGGGCTCAAGGCCCTGGGCCTGAAACGCGGTCTGGATATCGTCAGCCCAGCCCGCACGGTCGCGTGCCTGTGCCGGCAGCAGGCGCATGAGCTGCGCACGCACCTGCGCCGGGTCGGCCTGGGGGGTGGGTTCGCGGCGCCCGGCGCAGCCTTGCAGCAGCGCCAGGGCGATCACCACGCCCATTACCGCGCGCCGGTTCAGGGCTGTTCCCCTACCAGAAACGTCTTGCTGATATGCCGGAAAGACGGGTGGCTGGCACTGCCCATCAGCTCGAACACCACCATCTCGCGGGTCACCACCTGCGCCCCGGCACCGCGCATACGCGCCAACCCGGCGGCCTTGTTGGCCTGGGTACGGCTGTCACAGGCGTCCTCCACCACGAACACCTGCTTGCCCAGCGCCAGCAGGCCAAGCACGGTTTGCAACACGCACACGTGGGTTTCCATGCCGCAGACGATGACCTGCTCACGCGCCATCAGCTCGCTGGGCAGGCACTGGGCAGCGACGCAGGAGAAATGGCTTTTTTCCACCACCTTGGCCCCCGGCGCGGCTTCCAGCAACGGCCCGAGTGTAGGGCCAAGACCTTTAGGATATTGCTCCGAAATCACCGTCGGCAATTTCAGTTCTGCTGCCACCGCCAGCAACCAGCGAGCGCGGGCCTGGGTGCCTTCAGGGTCGCTCATGGCGCCGATGAGTTTTTCCTGGATGTCGATGACCAGCAGCGTGGCCTTGTTCGGGTCAATCAGCATTGCCTGCCCCTTGCCTGGGAAAAGCCCTAGCCTCTCCCAGGCAACCGGGGACGTCAATCAGGCGGACTGGCGCAACGGTTCCAGTGCGCGGGTCAGGGCAGCCAGTACGCGGTCTTCATGCTCGTGGATGAAGAAATGGCCGCCGCTGAACATCTGCCTGGAGAAGGCACCGCGCGTCTCCAGCCGCCAGGCGTCGAGTTGCTCATCACTGGCGCGGTCGTTTTCGCCGCCCAGCACGTGCAACGGGCATTGCAACGCAGGCCGCTGGCGGTAGGCGTAGGTGCCGCACAGCAGAAAGTCGGCCCGCAGAATGGGCAACGTCAGGCTCATCAGCTCAGGGTTGGCCAGCACTTCTTCCGGCGTACCCTGCAGTGTGCGCAGTTCGTCGAGCAACTCGGGGTCGGTTTTGGGCTCGCGCCAGTTGTTGCCATCGTAGTCTTCACGGCGGGTGGGCGCCGCCGTACCGCAGGCGAACAGCGCCATGGGTGGGGTGCACCCCAACCCTTGCAATTCATGGGCAAGTTCGAACGCCAGCAGCGCACCCAGGCTGTGGCCAAGCAAGGCGTAAGGGGCGTTGGCCGCCAGGCGCTGCTCGGCCGCCAGTTGCCGGGCCAGGCCCTGCATGTCGGTGTGCAACGGCTCGCCCAGGCGTGCGCCACGCCCGGGCAGCTCGACCGGGCGCACCTGCAACCAGGCGGGCAGCTTGCGCCGCCAGCGGCTATACACCATGGCGCTGGCGCCCGAGTACGGCAGGCACAGCAGGTTGACCGTGGTCACTGCGCAGCAGCTTCCGCCATTTTCTGGCGCAGGCTCAGCGGGCGCATGTCGGTCCACACCTCGTCGATGTAGGCCAGGCACTCCTTCTTCAGGCCGCTTTTGCCCACGGCGCGCCAGCCATCAGGGATAGCTTTGTAGTCGGGCCAGATCGAGTATTGCTCTTCGTGGTTGACCACGACCTGAAACTGGATGTCGTCACGGTCGAAAACGGAAGTCATTGCCTGTCTCCTTGAATGATGAGGGCAGCAGCGCCAGGGGCGCAGGGGGCTTTGAAGTAGACGTGGCAGGTTGTAAAAAAATTAGCCCCGCGTGGCAACGCTGCCCTGCATCAGGCATCGCGCAGCAAGTCATGGGTGTCGAGCAGGCGGAACGCCACCTGTGGGTTACGCTCCAGGCCCCGGCGGATGGCCGCCGGGATGGCCTGGCGAGTCTTGCGGCACAGCCCCGGCTGATCGTCCAGTTCGATGACGATGCCGCGCATGGTGCGCACCTCATGGTGGCCGGGGGCGATGTGCAGCCGGATACCGAGGTTGTCGTACAAGCGTTGCTGCAAGCGGTACAGGTCTTCGAGGGACTGGAGGTTTTCCAGCCGCTCGAGCAGGCGCTTTTCTTCCTGCCGGTTCAGCAGAAGAATGCGCTGGGCGGCCTGTGCGTGAGTGGCCAGTTGTTCACGGCCGCAGTTACAGGCACCCGGCGGGCAAGGTTGGCGCAGGGGTGCAGGGCTGGTCATCGGCCAAGCATAGCCAGTTTTACCTGCACTGTGGTCCCTGCCTTGTGGCTCAGCCCTAGACCCCCTCGACGATGATCACTTCGGCCCGAGCCACCCCCTGGCGATGACTACAGGCTTGCTGGTACTGGTCTGAGTGGTAGCAGGCCAGCGCCTGTTCGTAGGAGTCGAACTCGATGACCACGCTACGCTGAGGGGTGGCACGCCCTTCCACCGCCTCGCTGCGCCCACCGCGCGCCAGAAACCGCCCGCCGAACGACTGGAACGCCGCCGGGGCACGCTGGGTGTATTGCAGGTACTGCTGAGGGTCGGTGACGTCCACATGGGCGATCCAGTAGGCCTTCATGCGTAACTCTCCTCTCGAAATGATTTTATGTATGATGGTATACCATAATAATCAACCAGCCACAGCGAGTGTGCAACATGGCTTTCAACACCGTCGATGAGATTCTCGAGGACTACCGCCAAGGCAAGATGGTGCTGTTGGTAGACGATGAAGACCGGGAAAACGAAGGCGACCTGCTGATCGCAGCCGAACGTTGCGATGCCCAGGCAATCAACTTCATGGCCCGCGAAGCCCGCGGGCTGATCTGCCTGACCCTGACCGACGAGCACTGCCAGCGCCTGGGCCTGGAGCAGATGGTGCCGGCCAATGGCAGCGTCTTCAGCACCGCGTTCACCGTGTCGATCGAAGCGGCTACCGGGGTAACCACCGGTATTTCTGCCGCCGACCGCGCCCGCACCGTGGCCGCCGCGATGGCCGCGGACGCGCGCCCGGAAGACCTGGTGCAGCCGGGCCATATCTTCCCCTTGCGTGCGCGTGAAGGCGGTGTGCTGAACCGCGCGGGGCATACCGAAGCGGGCTGCGATCTGGCGCGCCTGGCCGGTTTCAGCCCGGCGTCGGTGATCGTGGAAGTGCTCAACGACGACGGCACCATGGCGCGGCGCCCCGACCTGGAAGTATTCGCCGCACGCCATGGCATCAAGATCGGCACCATCGCCGACCTGATCCACTACCGCCTCAGCAACGAACAGACCGTCAAGCGCATCGGCGAACGTGAACTGCCAACCGTGCATGGCACCTTCCGCCTGGTCACCTATGAAGACGGCATCGAAGGCGGTGTGCACATGGCCATGGTGATGGGCGACATTCGCCGCGAACAACCGACCCTGGTGCGGGTGCATGTGATCGACCCGCTGCGCGACCTGGTGGGCGCCGAATACGCCGGCCCTGCCAACTGGACGTTGTGGGCCGCCTTGCAGAAAGTGGCCCAGGAAGGTGCCGGCGTGGTGGTGATCCTGGCCAACCATGAGTCTTCCCAGGCCCTGCTGGAGCGCGTGCCGCACCTTACGCAACCGCTGAGGCCCTACCAGCGGGGCCAGTCGAAGGTGTACTCGGAGGTGGGTACCGGCGCCCAGATTCTTCAGGACCTGGGCGTCGGCAAGCTGCGCCACCTGGGGCCGCCGTTGAAATACGCAGGCCTTGCCGGCTATGAGCTGGAAGTGGTGCAAAGCATCCCCTTTGAACCCGGGATGCTCGGCTGAACCTGCGGCGCCGGGCAAAGCGCGGAGTGATGGCCGGTCGCCTCATGCCCCTTGCGAAAAGTTTGGAATACCATAATATGATATCCCGTAGACCTTGAATATGCTGTAGCTGCTCCCCGAATACTGTTGGCGGGCGCACCACACCCCGCCTCGAATAACAAAAAGCAACGAGGGCGTAACCATGCTGTTGAGCAAACGTGTAACCGCAGTGCTGTCTGCAAGCCTGCTGACCCTGGCGTGCCAGGCTGCCCAGGCCGCCGAAAGCGTCAATTTCGTCAGCTGGGGCGGCACTACCCAGGACGCCCAGAAGGAAGCATGGGCAGTGCCCTTCACCAAAGCCACCGACATCAAGGTGGTGCAGGACGGCCCGACCGACTACGGCAAGCTCAAGGCCATGGTGGAAAGCGGTAACGTGCAGTGGGACGTGGTCGACGTAGAAGCCGACTTTGCCCTGCGCGCCGCCAGCGAAGGCCTGCTCGAACCCCTCGACTTCACCCAGATCAAACGCGACAGGATCGACCCCCGGTTCGTCTCCGACCATGGTGTCGGCTCGTTCTTCTTCTCCTTCGTGCTCGGCTACAACGAGGGCAAGCTGGGCGCCAGCAAACCCACCGACTGGACCGCGCTGTTCGACACCAAGACCTACCCCGGCAAGCGTGCCCTGTATAAATGGCCAAGCCCGGGCGTGCTTGAACTGGCCCTGCTCGCCGATGGCGTCGCCCCCGACAAGCTGTACCCACTGGACCTGGACCGCGCCTTCAAGAAGCTCGATACCATCAAGAAGGACATTGTCTGGTGGGGCGGTGGCGCCCAGTCCCAGCAACTGCTGGCCTCGGGTGAAGCCTCCCTCGGCCAGTTCTGGAACGGCCGCGTGTACGCCCTGCAGCAAGATGGCGCACCGGTGGGTGTGAGCTGGAAGCAGAACCTGGTCATGGCCGATTTCCTGGTCATCCCCAAAGGTGCCAAGAACAAGGACGCGGCCATGAAATTCCTGGCCAACGCCAGCAGCGCCGAAGGCCAGGCCGAGTTCGCCAACAAGACCGCCTACGCCCCCGTCAACGTCGACAGCGTGGCCAGACTGGACAAGGCCCTGGCCCCGAACCTGCCAACCGCCTATGCCCAGGACCAAGTCACCCTGGACTTCGCCTACTGGGCAAAAAACGGCCAGGCCATTGCTGCCCGCTGGAATGAGTGGCTGGTCAAATGAAGGTTGCCATCAACGCCCTGCACAATGCCCAAGGTGCCCCCTCGGGCACCGGCGGCACCGCTGCGGCGCCACGGCGGGCCAGCCTTGGCCAGCGCTGGAAAGGCAGCCGCAACCTGCTGCCCGCCCTGCTGTTCCTCGGCCTGTTCTTCTTCGCCCCGCTGGTCGGCCTGTTGCTGCGTGGTGTACTGGAGCCCACCCCCGGGCTTGGCAACTATGAGCAGTTGTTCGCCAACTCCGCCTACGCCCGGGTGCTGTTCAACACCTTCTCGGTAGCCGGGCTGGTGACCCTGATCAGTGTGCTGCTGGGCTTCCCCCTGGCCTGGGCGATTACCCTGGTACCCAAAGGCTGGGGCCGCTGGCTGCTGAACATCGTGTTGTTGTCGATGTGGACCAGCCTGCTGGCGCGCACCTATTCCTGGCTGGTGCTGCTGCAGAGTTCGGGGGTGATCAACAAGGCGTTGATGGCCATCGGCATCATCGATGCCCCGCTGGAAATGGTGCATAACCTGACCGGTGTGGTGATCGGCATGAGCTACATCATGATCCCGTTCATCGTGCTGCCGCTGCAGGCCACCATGCATGCCATCGACCCGATGGTGCTGCAGGCGGGCTCGATCTGCGGCGCCAGCCCCTGGACCAACTTCTGGAAGGTGTTCCTGCCGCTGTGCCGCTCGGGGCTGTTCTCCGGCGCGCTGATGGTGTTCGTGATGTCGCTGGGTTACTACGTCACCCCAGCCCTGCTGGGCGGTGCGCAGAACATGATGCTGCCCGAGTTCATCATCCAGCAGGTGCAGTCGTTCCTCAACTGGGGCCTGGCCAGCGCCGCCGCCGCCTTGCTGGTGCTGATCACACTGGTGCTCTTTTACCTGTACCTGAAGCTGCAACCGGAATCCCCGGTTGGCAACGCGAGGTAAACCGCCATGCTCCTGTCTCCCAATGCCATGGGCCGCCCGCTGCGGACGGGCCTGTACCTGACCACCGGGGTGATTGCGGCCTTTCTGCTGCTGCCAGTGGTGTTCATCGTGTTGCTCTCGTTCGGCTCGTCCCAGTGGCTGGTGTTCCCACCGCCGGGCTGGACCTTCAAATGGTACGGCCAGTTCTTCTCCAACCCTGAGTGGATGGACGCGGCGCTGGCCAGCCTGAAAGTCGCCGTGCTGACCACGGTGGCGGCTGTGCTGCTGGGCCTGCCAACAGCCTTTGCGCTGGTGCGCGGCCGCTTCCCCGGGCGAGAAATGCTCTACGGCCTGTTCACCATGCCGATGATCGTGCCGCTGGTGATCATTGCCGTGGCGGTGTATGCGCTATTCCTCAAGCTGGGCTACACCGGCACGCTGTTCGCCTTCGTGGTCAGCCACGTGATCGTGGCACTGCCCTTCACCATCATCTCGATCATCAACTCGCTGAAGCTGTTCGACCAGTCCATCGAGGACGCTGCGGTGATCTGCGGGGCCTCGCGCCTGCAGGCCATCTTCAAGGTCACGTTCCCGGCCATCCGCCCGGGCATGATTGCAGGCGGCCTGTTTGCCTTCCTGGTGTCATGGGATGAAGTGGTGCTGAGCGTGATGATGGCAAGCCCTGAGTTGCAGACCCTGCCAGTGAAGATGTGGACCACCTTGCGCCAGGACCTCAGCCCGGTGATTGCGGTGGCCTCGACCCTGCTGATCGGCCTTTCGCTGCTTGTGATGTTCATTGCCGCCGCCTTGCGCCGGCGTACCGAAACAAACGCCTGAGCGCGCGGAGAAAAACAACAATGAGTGCAGTGATCAAAGACAACGCGCCAGGCAAGCCCCTGGTCAGCCTGCGGGGCTTGAACAAGCACTACGGTGACTTCACCGCCGTGGACAACCTCGACCTGGACATTCAGGATGGCGAGTTCCTGACCTTCCTGGGTTCCAGCGGCTCGGGCAAGTCCACTACCCTGTCGATGCTGGCCGGCTTCGAAACCCCCAGCAGTGGCGAGATCCTGGTGGATGGCCAGTCGCTGGTCAATGTGCCACCGCACAAGCGTGATATCGGCATGGTGTTCCAGCGCTATTCGCTGTTCCCGCACCTGAACGTGCGCGACAACATCGCCTTCCCGCTGGCCATCCGCAAACTCGCCGCCGCTGAAACCAAAAAGCGCGTGGATGCCATGCTGAAGCTGGTGCAACTGGAACCGTTCGCCCACCGTAAACCCTCGCAGATGTCCGGCGGCCAACAGCAGCGCGTGGCCATTGCCCGGGCGCTGGTGTACGAGCCGCGCATCCTGCTGATGGACGAGCCACTCGGCGCGCTGGACAAGAAACTGCGCGAAGACCTGCAGGATGAGCTGCGCCAGCTGCACCGCCGGCTGGGCATCACCATCGTGTATGTCACCCATGACCAGGAAGAAGCCATGCGCCTGTCCCAGCGCATTGCCATTTTCAGCCACGGCAAGATCGTCGGCCTGGGCACCGGCTACGACCTGTATCAGAACCCGCCCAATGCGTTCGTGGCCTCGTTCCTGGGCAACTCCAACTTCCTGCGCATCAAGGCCACCGGCAACGGTGCCGGGCGCTTCGAGGGGCAGCCGGTGGCCATCCGCCTCACCCCGGGGCTGGTTGCCGAGCAGGATGCGCTGGTGATGGTGCGGCCTGAAAAAGCCCTGGCCCTGACCGCCGAACAGGCCGCGGCACAGCCCCTGCCTTCGGGCTGGAACGAAGTCAGCGCCAAGGTCGGCGAGGTGTTGTTCCTGGGCGAAAGCCAAACCTGCCACGTGATCACGGCGGGGGGGACCGAGCTGACCGTGAAGGCCTTGTCGGCTGCCGGCATGCCGATGCAGCCAGGGGATGCGGTGCACGTGCGCTGGGCGGTGGCCGATGCGTGCATCTACACCGAATGGGCAGAGAGCGACCTGAGCAAGTCGGCTGGAGCCCATTGAAGCCTTGAACGCGGCGGTGCCACGGCGGCGCCGCTGCGCCAGCGCAGTCATATAAACATCACGCAACTGTCGTAATCTGCCGGCCACCTCTGTGTCACGGGCCTTCCGGCATGCCTCGCCTGCTCATCCTGCTGTTCAACCTGCTCCCGCTGACAGCCCTGGCCGAGCCCGTGCACCTGCGCCTGGCCGGCTCCAATACCATGGGTGCGACCCTGCTGCCTGCACTGGTGGTGGGGCAACTGCAGGCGCAGCAGGCAACCGCGGTGCACACCCAGCCAGGCCGAACCGCCAATGAAACAGTGATCACTGCCGTCGACGCCTCCGGCAGCCCCATCCGGGTCGATATAGCCGCCCACGGCAGCAGCACCGGCTTTGTCGCCCTGGGCCGCGGTGACGCCGACCTGGCAGCAGCATCGCGCCCCATCACCGAGCGCGAACAGCGCGCGCTGCACGCGCTGGGCAACCTGCGCGAGGCCGACACCGAGCAGGTGATCGCCCTGGATGGCATTGCCGTGATCACCCACCCAGATAACCCACTGGCGCAACTCACCACCGATCAGCTCGCCCAGGTGTTCTGCGGCCAGGTTCATCACTGGGAGCAGCTGGGTGTGCCCGGTGGCGCCATTCATCTCTATGCGCGGGACAACCGCTCGGGCACCTATGCCAGCTTCAAAGCGATGGTGCTGGCACCCCGTCACTGCCAATTGGCGCACAACGCCCAACGCTTCGAAGCCAGCGAACCCCTGGCCGCAGCGGTGGCCAACGACCGGCAGGCGATTGGCTTCAGCAGCCTGGCCGCCGTCCACCGGGCCAAAGTGTTGCCTGTGGCGGACGGCGATACCCCCGCCCTGCTACCCACGTCGGCGCAGGTCGCCAGTGAGGATTACCCGCTCTCCAGGCGTTTGTTCCTGTACCTGCCAGCCCACCCCAAACCGCAGGCCACGGCCTTGGCCGAGTTTGCCCAGAGCCCAGCCGGCCAGGCGATCGTCGCCCGGCAAGGCTTCGTTTCCCAGCAGATCGAAGCGCAACAGGTAAACACCCGGCCCACGATGCCGCCGCGCTATCGCAGCCTGGCGCAGCAGGCGCGGCGGTTGAGTGTGAGTTTGCGCTTCCAGCCAGGCAGCGCCGCGCTGGACAACAAAGCCCTGCGCGACATCCAGCGGGTCGCCCGCTACCTCGACCAGGCCGGCAAGCTGCAGCGCCGGGCGGTACTGGTGGGGTTCGGTGACCCCAAGGACACCCCAGGGCGCGCAGCCCTGCTGTCACGGCTGCGGGCGCAAGCGGTGCGGCGCGTGCTGGCCCGCGAGGGTGTCGAGGTGCTGGAACTGATCGGCCTGGGGGACGACCTGCCGGTAGCCGACAATGAGCGTGAGCAGGGCCGCCTGCGCAACCGTCGAGTGGAGGTGTGGGTGTACTGACAGGTGACGGCAAAGAAATGTAACAGCTGGCCACCCTCCCCGCCGGTAACCTCGTCTAGCCTGAAACCCATGTGATACCGGGCCCCTCTGACGGCTGCCAAGCCGCCATGTCGGATCACTGTTGCCTTGCAACATCGACAATCAAGGAGGGGCTCATGACAGCTCTGCACACATTGCTCACCACCCCGTTTCTTGGTACCAGCACCTGGTTGTGGCTGGTTTTCATGGCGATCGTCATCGGCCTGCTGGTGCTCGACCTGGGCGTGCTGCATCGCCAGGACCGGGAAATTGAAATGCGCGAAAGCCTGTTGCTGTACTCAGGCTACTTCAGTGTCGGCCTGCTGTTCGGCGCCTGGGTGTGGTTCCAGCTGGGTGCCCAGTCGGCACTTGAGTTCTACACAGGCTTTCTGGTCGAGCAATCGCTGTCCATGGACAACGTGTTCGTCATGGCCATGATCTTCGGTTATTTCGCCGTGCCCCGCCGCTACCAGCACCGGGTGCTGTTCTGGGGCATCCTGGGGGTGGTGTTCCTGCGGGCGATCATGATTGGCGTGGGCGCGGCGCTGGTGCAGAACTTTGCCTGGGTGCTGTACCTGTTCGGCGCCTTCCTGTTGTTCACCGGTATAAAAATGGCCTTGGCCAAGGATGACGACAAGCCAGACCTCGCCAACAACCCGATCTTGAAGTTCGTGCGCCGGCACATGCGCGTCACCGACGACATCCACGGCTCACGGTTTTTCGTGCAGCACACCCCGCCTGGGCACACCAAGCCGCTACGCCACGCCACGCCTCTGTTCCTGGCGCTGGTACTGATCGAATTGGCCGACCTGGTATTCGCGGTGGACAGCGTGCCAGCGATTTTCGCCATCACCCAGGACCCGTTCATCGTCTACACCTCTAACATCTTTGCCATCCTCGGCCTGCGCTCGCTGTACTTCGCGCTGTCGGCGCTGATGCACCGCTTCGTATACCTCAAATACGCGCTGGCCCTGGTGCTGATTTTCATCGGCTGCAAGATCTTCTATCACGGCCTGGTGGGCAAAGTGCCGGCACTGTTGTCACTGGGGGTGACGTTCGGTTTGCTGCTGGGCGGGGTGGTGATGTCGCTGATCAAGACGCGGGGGCAGCAGTTGCCTGCGCAAGGGGCTGCTCAAGCGCGCGATACCACTGGGCATAAGGAGTGTTGACTGCCATGTGCCGGTTGAAGTCCGGGCTGCCGTCGGACCACCATACCGGCCCGCGCTCGCCCAGGGCCTCCTTGGCCGCCTGCACCTGGGCGCGTGCTTGCTGGAGGAGGCTTGGGTCACTGTGCGCCCTGGCATGTTTCACGGCGCGCCGTGCCTGCATCAGCGCATGCACCCAGGTGCTGCGCTGCGCGTCTGACAATGAGGGGTTGGAGCAGCGCCACAGCCGCCCCCGGACCACGAAGTATCGGCCATCCGGGGTGGTGGGGTAGCGCTTGCCAGGCATTAGCGGGCTAGCCAGTTTTCCACTTCGTCGGCACCGTATTCGGCTTTCCACGACTTGAGCTTGGTGTGGTTGCCGCCTTTGGTCTCGATCACTTCACCGGTGTGCGGGTTCTTGTACTGTTTGACCTGCCGCGCACGGCGCGGCGCTTTTTGCCCAACAGCGGGTGCGGCCTTGTGTTGCCCGGCCTGCGGGTCGAGCAAATTGACGATGTCGCGCAGGCTGTACTCATACTTGGCCAACAGGTTGCGCAGTTTGGTTTCAAACTCGATTTCTTTCTGCAGCTCCGGGCTGCCTTTCATGGCTTCCAGTTCAGCAAGTTGCGACGCCAGCTTTTGTTCAAGCTGGCGGAATTCGGCGAGACGGGACATGGGCATGGTTCCTTTTTCAAGACGGCCAGGTAATAACGCGTTATCAACTGCTTAGTGGCACCGAACAGTATATTGGTTCAACACATTGTCGAACTTGCCCGGGCACCTTCAGCCTGTCGTACTCCCAGTTATAGACTGTCCCACCCCCTTTTGCCCAGCCACTCTCAATACACGCGCTGCTCCCTCACTGGGCGCCATCTGCCTCGCTGTTTAGTTCATCAGCTGCACAGGCAGATACTTGCCAACCTCATACTTGCCAATCGCCGCACGGTGCACTTCGTCCGGCCCATCGGCCAGGCGCAAGGTGCGCTGCATGGCGTACATATATGCCAATGGGAAGTCCCCACTTACACCCGCGCCCCCGTGAAGCTGAATGGCGCGATCAATGACCTTCAAGGCCACATTCGGCGCGACAACTTTTATTTGGGCAATCTCGCTGCGGGCAATCTTGTTGCCCACGGTGTCCATCATGTACGCCGCCTTGAGCGTGAGCAGCCGCGCCATGTCAATTTCCATTCGTGAATCGGCGATGTTGTCCATATTGCCGCCCAGGCGCGCCAGCGGCTTGCCGAATGCCGTGCGCGACACGGCGCGCTTGCACATCAGTTCCAGTGCCCGTTCGGCCATGCCGATGGAGCGCATGCAGTGGTGAATACGGCCGGGGCCAAGCCGCCCCTGGGCTATTTCGAAACCACGGCCTTCGCCGAGGATCACATGGTCGTAGGGCACCCGTACGTTTTCGAACAGCACTTCGGCATGGCCATGGGGGGCGTCGTCGTAGCCGAACACGGGCAACGGGCGTACCACCTTCACGCCCGGCGCATCCATGGGCACCAGCACCATCGAATGCTGCTGGTGGCGCGGGCCCTGTGGGTTGGAAAGGCCCATGAAGATCATCACCTTGCAGCGCGGGTCGCAGGCCCCGGAGGTCCACCACTTGCGGCCGTTGATCACCCACTCGTCACCCTCGCGCAACGCGGTGGCCGCCATGTTGGTGGCATCCGACGAGGCCACGTCCGGCTCGGTCATGGCAAACGCCGAGCGGATCTGGCCCTGCAGCAGCGGCTCCAGCCACTGGCGCTTCTGCGCCGGGGTGCCATAGCGCACCAGCACCTCCATGTTGCCGGTGTCAGGCGCTGAACAGTTGAAAGGTTCCGGCCCCAGCAGCGAGCGGCCCATGATCTCGGCCAGCGGTGCGTACTCAAGGTTGGTCAGCCCCGCGCCGTGTTCCGATTCCGGCAGAAACAGGTTCCACAAGCCTTCTGCGCGGGCTTTGGCCTTGAGGGTTTCCATGATTGCCGTGGGCTGCCAGCGGTCGCCTTCAGCAACCTGGCGCTCGAACACCGCTTCAGCGGGGTATACATGGGTGTCCATGAACGCGCTGACGCGCTCGCGCAGTGCCTGCACCTTGGGCGAATAGGCGAAATCCATCGGGGCTACCTTCATGGTCGGGGTAAGTGAGCAGAGCCTAGAGCAGCCATGCGCCATCCACCTAGTCTATTTTCGCCGTGTATTAACATTCATAACCGATATATGATCGGCGAATAATTCAAACAACGAGCGGCGCCCATGAACCTCAGCAAGGTCGATCTCAACCTGTTCATCGTGTTCGATGCGATCTACACCGAAGCCAACCTTACACGCGCCGGGCAGATCGTCGGCATTACCCAGCCGGCGGTGTCCAACGCCCTGTCGCGCCTGCGCGAAACCTTCAACGACCCACTGTTCGTGCGCACCGCCCAGGGCATGGTGCCCACCCCCATGGCGCAGAACATCATCGGCTCGGTGCGCAATGCCCTGGCGCTACTGCGCACCTCGGTGCAGGAAAGCCGCACCTTCAACCCGCAGCAGGCCAACAAGACGTTTCGTATCAGCATGACCGACCTGACCGAGGCGGTGATATTGCCCCCGCTGTTTCAGCGCCTGCGGCGCCTGGCGCCCTCGGTGCTGATCGAGAGCTTTTTGTGCAAGCGACGCGAAACCACCAAGGAGCTGGCCGCCGGCCGCCTGGATTTCGCCATTGATGCCCCGCTCAACACCGACCCCCAAGTACGGCATGTGAAGCTCATGCAGGACCGCTATGTGTGCGCGCTGCGCCAGGGCCACCCGCTGGCAGACAGCACGCTCACCCTGGAAAGCTACCTGGGCATGACGCACATTCATATTTCCAGCCGGCGCAATGGCCTGGGTTACGTAGACCTGGCCCTTGGCAAAATGGGCGTTCAGCGCAAGGTCGCCCTGCGCTCGCAGCACTACCTGATGGCCTCACAGGTGCTGCAACAGACGGACATGGCGATGACCGTGCCCGAGCGCTTCGCCCGTCGCCACCAGCTCTGCTACAAACCGCTGCCGGTGGAGGTACCCGCACTGGAAACCCACCTGTACTGGCACGAGAGCACCGACCAGGACCCGGCCAACCGCTGGATGCGCGAGCAGATCACCGAGCTGTGCGAGCGTGTGGTGGCGCAAGAAGAGAGAACGATGCAGCCTTGAACGCGCTTACCAGGTCAGTAATGAACCCCCTGGTGGCTTAACCTTAGAAAAAAATTCTCCTTATTCCCAGCAGGGAGAATTTTTTCGCGAAATATTCTTAAAACAGGGCAACTAAAGGTAAAACCATCTTCCGGCGCCGGGTAATCTTGCTCAATCACTTGAAGCTTTCTGGCCACACACGGAATTGCCCATGCCTGACGCCCCGCTCTATTTCGACTACGCCGCCACTACGCCCGTTGATGAACGGGTGATCGAAACCATGCTCGCCAGCCTCGGCCGAGAGGCCCACTTCGGCAACCCCGCCTCCAGTGGTCACGCGTACGGCCAAGCCGCTCGCGCTGCCGTCGACCAGGCGCGCCAGCAGGTGGCAGAGCGGGTGGGCACCACGGCGGATGCGTTGGTGTGGACGTCTGGCGCAACCGAATCCAACAACCTGGCGCTCAAGGGCATCGCCCAGGGCCTGGGGCAACCTGCACACCTGATCACCAGCCAGCTGGAACACAAAGCCGTGCTGGACACGGTGGCAGAGCTAGAACGCCAGGGCTGGTCGGTCACGCGCCTGCCCCCAGACGCCGCCGGGCTGATTCAACCCGCTGCCGTGCACGCTGCGCTGCGCGCAGACACCCGTCTGGTGTCGCTGATGGCGGTGAACAACGAACTGGGTACAGTCACCGACTTTGCCGCCATCGGCGAGCGGGTGCGTGCCCACGGCGCCTTGCTGCACGTGGATGCTGCCCAGGCCGTGGGTAAATTGCCCATCGACCTGGCCGCACAGGCGGTAGACCTGATGTCGTTCTCGGCGCACAAGGTGTACGGGCCCAAAGGCATTGGCGCGCTCTACGTGGGGCCGCGGGCACGCCCCCACTTGCGTGCGCAGATCCATGGCGGCGGGCATGAACAGGGGTTGCGCTCCGGTACCCTGGCGACCCACCAGATCGCCGGCATGGGCAGCGCCTTCGCCCTCGCAGGGCAGCCGGGGGGCAGCGAATACCAACGCCTGGAGCGGTTGGCTTGGCGCCTGCGCGATGGGCTGCTGGCACTGCCCGGCGTCAGCCTCAATGGCTGCGCCCGGCAACGCGTGCCGCACACCCTCAACCTGTGTATCGACAGTACAGGGTTCAACAGCGCCGCACTGGCGACCGAGCTGGCGCTGTCGACCACTTCGGCGTGCAACTCGGCCAGCAATGCGGCTTCGCATGTGCTGCTGGCGTTGGGGCTGGATGAGCGCAAGGCACGCAACAGCGTGCGCCTGAGTGTGGGCAGGTTTACCCGCGAGGCGGATGTAGAAACCGCAATTGCAGTGTTCACCAGGGTGCTGACTGCATCCTCGGCCGCGCTCTGGTGAGGTTGCGGGGCCTTGTGAGCCCCACCCCCACTACAGGAACGTGAACACCTGTTCGGCAGGCAAGCGGGACTTGCTCAGGCCGGCGTTGAAATCTGCTTCGCCGTGATAGCCCAGGCACAACATCACCACGCTGGTCAAACCGCGCTCACGCAGCCCCAGTTCGGCGTCCAGGCGTTTGCTGTCGAAGCCCTCCATGGGGGTCGCATCCAGGCCGTAGGCCGCCGCGCCGAGCAGGGCCGTACCCAGGGCCAGGTAGGTCTGCTTTTCCATCCAGTGCTGGATGTCCTTGAGGTCATGGCGATGCAGGTCCACGTAGTGGCGCCGGCTGTTGTTCTGCGCTGCCCGTGCCTGCTCGTCGCGGAAGCGCCCGTCGGTGGCCTCCTGGGCCAACACAGCATCCAGGTGCGCCTCGGTCATGGTGGTACGGGCGCAGAAGACGATCACATGGGACGCATCCCGCAGCTTCGGCGAGTTGTAGGCGTAGTCGGCGTCGGTACTCTTGGCCAGGCGGGCCTTGCCCTCATCGCTGCCGACAACGACAAAATGCCAGGGCTGGGAGTTGACCGAGGACGGGCTGTGGCGCAGTTGCTCGAGCAGCGCGTCAAGGGTGGCCTGGGGAATGCGACGCGATGCGTCGTAGGCCTTGGTGGTGTAGCGGCGCTTGGCCAGTGAAACGGTATCCATGGGGTGGCTCCAGGCATTTCAGGGGGACAGGTGGCCATATTATCTTTCATGCAGCGAAGAAAAACCGGCACAATCGAGCAACACTTTTCTTGCTGGAGTGAAAATGCTGCGCCTCGCTGACCTCGAACTGTTCGTGCGCAGCAGCGTATTGGGCAGCTTTACCGCAGCCGCCCTGGAAGCTGGGTTGCTGCCAGGCCAGGTGGCCGCCGCCATCAAGCGCCTGGAGCGCGACCTGGATGTGCGCCTGTTCGCCCGCACCACCCGCAGCCTGCGCCTTACCGCCGAGGGGGAGCGCTACCTGCCCACTGCCGTGACCGCGCTGGAGACCCTGCGCCAGGGCCATGAAGACCTGCACGGCAACCCAGGGACGCTGCGCGGCACCCTGCAGGTGTCGGCGCCCTCGGACCTGGGCCGCAACATGTTGCTGCCGTGGCTCAGCGCGTTCCGCCGCGCGCACCCCGCCTTGCACCTGCGCTTTCTGTTGTCTGACCAGATTGCCGACCTCAACCGTGACCCGGTGGACGTTGCCATCCGCTATGGGCGCAATCAGGACGCCAACTACATCGCCCTGCCCCTGGCCGACTGGAACCGCCGGGTACTGGTGGCCTCGCCCGCCTACCTGAACAGGCATGGCCGGCCGCAGACGCCCGATGCCCTGCAGCAACACGCCTGCCTGCTGTACATGCAATATGGTCGCGTGTATGACAAATGGCAGCTGGGTAACCGCACGGTGCAGGTGCGCGGGCCGCTGGTCAGCGACGACGCCGATGTGATTCGCCGGCTGGCGATTCTGGGGGAAGGTATCGTCTACAAGTCCTGGCTGGATGTGAGCAACGACCTGGCCAGCGGCGAGCTGGAAATCGTCCTGCCCGACCTGGCAGGCGAGCCGACCCCGGTCACGCTGGTATGCCCACACCGCAAGCAACTCACCCCCGCGGTCGGCCAGTTGCACCTGTGGTTGCGTGAACGGTTCGAGGCGCTGCGGGGCAGTTGCACAAACCTTCCAGACTGATGCGGGCAGCTGCGCTAAGGTAGCTGTTTACCCTGGGTGGAGACGGCCATGGGCAACTGGATCGACCTGAAAACGGACGCTGATACCGGCATCGAGTCGGTGCGCGCGCACTTTGTCGGGCATGCCTATGATCCCCACTGGCACGACAGCTTTCTGGTTGGCGTTACCGAGCAGGGGGTGCAGCAATTCAATTGCCGCCGGGTACGCCACCGCAGCACCCCTGGGCAGGTTTTTCTGCTGGAGCCCGGTGACATTCACGATGGCCTGGCCCCAACCGAGGATGGGTTCACTTACTCGACGCTGTACCTGCAGCCTGCCTGGCTGGACCAGCAACTGCGTGCACTGTTCGAACAGGTGCCCCGCGACAGCCTGCCGAGCTTTGCCGATACCCTCAGCCACGACGTGCAGCTGGCCCAGGCCACCGCCCTCGCCTTCCAGGCGGTGCACCAGCAGGACCTGCGCATCGTCCGGCAGAGCGCGACCGACGCGTTGCTGGCCAGCCTTACCCGCCACCTGCACTGGCGCCGCCGCCAGAACCCCGACCCGCGCCTGCCGCTGACAGCGCAACGGGCACGGGACTACCTGCATGACAACCTGGAGCGGGATATCGGCCTGGAGGAGCTGGCGCTTGCCTGCGGCATCGACCGTTTCCGCCTCACCCGTGCATTCAAGGCAGCGTTCGGCCTGGCACCCCACGCCTACCTTATCCAGCTGCGCCTGGCCCATGCCCGCCGCCGTCTGGCGCTGGGCCAGCGCCCAGCCGACGTGGCGATTGCCCTGGGCTTTGCCGATCAAAGCCACCTGGGGCGCTGGTTCCGCCGCGCCTACCAGCTGACCCCGGCGCAGTACCGCAGGCTTTGCTCAAACCTTCCAGACTGACGCGCAGCAACCCGTGAGCATGGTGCTTCTTTGACAGGAGCCCATTCCATGACCCCTACCCTTTTGCCATTCATGCTCTTTGCCCTGGTAGCCAGTATCAGCCCTGGCCCCACCAACCTGTTGATCCTTGCACGGGGCGCCAGCCTGGGCCTGCGGGCGACCCTGGCGCCCGTCATGGCCGCCTGCACCGCCGCGGCTGCCATCGTGCTGGTGGTTGGCCTCGGCATGGGGGAACTGTTGCTGCGCCATCCATTGGCCCGGCAATTGATGACGTGGGGTGGTGTGCTGTGGCTTACCTGGCTTGCCTGGCAACTGCTGCGCAGCTCGGCAGGGGTTGACTCACGCGCTGGAGGGCGTGGGTTCGATGCGCTGAATGCCGCCGCCCTGCAGGTGATCAACCCCAAGGTATGGTTGATGGCCGTCGCCGTGATCGGGGTGTTTGCCACACCCTCGGTCGCAGTGTGGCAACTGGCCCTGCTGTTTTTGCTGATTGCCCTGCCATGCATGGCCGCGTGGGCGTTGCTGGGTGCCGGCAGCGCCAGGTGGCTGGCACCCCGGCGCATGCGCGTGTTCAACCAGGTTCTGGCCCTGGCATTGCTGGTTTCGGCCTGGGCAGCGGTGTTGCTCTGATCAGTGCATCAATGCCTGCCGGAAGCGTTTGCTGCTGCAAGAGGCCAGCACCAGCCCCACCAGCGCCACCGCACCCCCTACCAGGCCTATGTTGGCCACGCCCATCTGGCTGCTGACGATACTGCCTAACAAGGCACCGCCGCCGATGCCGATGTTGTAGATACCCGAGAACAACGCCATCGCCACGTCCGTTGCGTCCGAAGCCAGCTTCAGGGTTTTGGACTGCAGTGCCAGGCTGAAGCTGAGGATGGCCACCCCCCAGAACATGCTCAGTGCGGCAAAGGCGTAGAAGTTGCCCGCAAATGGCAGCAGCAACAACAGGCAGGCGGCGAGCAGGCCAATCGAGCCCACCAGAAAACCTTGAGGGAAACGGTCGCTGTAGCGGCTGAACAGGAACGAACCGACCACGCCCGCACCGCCGAACAGCAGCAGAAGCAGCGTGGTGCGCTCACCGCTGAGCTGCGCCACATGCAACGCGAAGGGTTCGATGTAGCTGTAGGCGGTGAACTGCGCCGTAATCACCAACGTGACCAGGAGGTAGGTGATGACCAGCGCCGGGCGTTTGAACAGGATGGGCAGGCTGCGCAGCGAGCCAGAATTCTGGCTGGGCAGCAACGGCAGTGACTTCATCAGGCACAGCATGGTGGCCAGCGCTACCCCGGCAATGCTCAGGAAGGTGACCCGCCAGCCCAGCGCCTCGCCCACCACGCGCCCCAGGGGGATGCCCAGCACCATGGCCAGGGTGGTGCCGGTGGCCAGCAGGCCCAGCGCCTTGGCCTGCTGGCCAGGCGGCGCCACGCGCACCGCCAGTGATGCAGTAATGGCCCAGAACACAGCATGCGCCAGCGCGATGCCGATTCGGCTGACCAGCAGCATGGCAAAACTCTGCGACAACCACGACAGCAGATGGCTGACGATGAACACCACGAACACGAACAGCAGCAGCCGACGCCGCTCCACGTTGCGGGTCAGCAGCATCATCGGCAATGAAGCCAGCGCCACCACCCAGGCATAGATGGTCAGCATCAGGCCCACCTGGGCGGTACTCATGTCGAAACTGCGGCCAATGTCACTCAGCAACGCCACCGGTACGAACTCGGTGGTATTGAAGATGAAGGCGGCCAGCGCCAGGGCGATGACGCTCAACCAGCTGCCCGTACCCTCGGTGGGAGGCAGGTGGGTGGGGGTGGGTCCGTTCATGAAAAACCGGTTCTCCGCAGGCAAGGCAACACCACGCACGCCTGGCACCTGCTGGTCGCGGGAGGGGCGCACGTTTTGTTATTGGAAGGAATGCAGGCATGGTACGCGTCAAACCAGGGCCTCACAACCGCAGGGCCGAAGGAGTAACATGCGCGCATTCTCAGAAACGCGTGGGCAACAAGGAGTTCCATCCACTCATGGACAAGCAGCATCCCCAGCAGCAGTGGCAGCAGGCAGTCACGGCCTATGCTCAGGCCATCAACCAGTACGTTGCCCAAGGGCAGGCACAGGGCTGGGATCACCTAGAAGAGCCGCAGCCACCTGCCACTGAACACTTGCTCGACGCCTGGCTGGCGGCCCTGCAATCGGCCAATCGGCCAGGCGTGGATGAGCAGGCGCACCAGGCATTCCGCCAGGCCTGGCCACCGGCCCACCAGCCCCTGGTGCCGTTGCTCGATGAGCACGCCCAGGGGATCGCCACACTCCTGTTGTTGGACGACGGCAGCGTGCTGGCGCGCATCGGCATGCCCCATGAAAAAGGCCAGGTGGTACGGATCGACGGCAACAGCGTCACACCGGTGATCGGCGTCGAGCACTTTGGCCGTTGCCCTGAGCGCCGCTATTTCGCCCTGGCCAACGCCGAAGGTGTACGCGTAACCGATGGCTGGGGCGGCCCGCTGGTGCAGCGCCTGGCCTGGCCCAGCGGCCTTGAAGGGCTGCCCAAGGGCTACCCGTTCGAACCGTTTGAAATGCCACCTACCCCAACCGCGCTGATCCCGTTTGCCAATGGCCAGCAGGTGCTGCTGGTCAGCGACGAGGGCATTTTCCTGCTGGCTGCCCACGGCGCAACACGCCTGCTCCCGCAACAGCAGCAGGTGCTCGATGACCTGGCCGAGGGTATCGACCCCGATGATATCAACCTGGGGCTGAGCATGGCCCATGGCACGGTATCGGCCGACGGGCGCCTGATCGTGGTGGGTGACCAATGCAGCCGGCACTTGGTGCTGGACGACAACCTGCAGGTGCTGGCGCAGGTGGGCCCGGTGAGCGAGTACCCGCACTTTGCGCTGTTCAACGCCGCAGGTGACCAATTGATGCTCAATGCCTGCCACTTCTACAGCGGTGCCACGCTGGCAGTGCGGGTGGCCGACCTGCCGGGGCTGGATACCGATTACTACAGCGACGACCCACGCACGCCCGTGATCCAGGAAGGCGCACGGGTGTATGCCGGGGTGGCGCGTGAGGGGGAGTACATCGTCGGCGACGCTTATGGCTATCTGCGGGCGTTCGCCGAAGACGGCAGTGAGCGCTGGCAGCACTTCATCGGGTCAACCCTGTGTGCCCTGGACATCAGCCGCGACGGGCGCACGCTGGTAGCCGGGACCTATGCGGGGTTCGTTGCGGTGATCGCGCTGGACACCGGGCGGCCTGAGTGGCAGATCGGCACCGGCCCCCATGCTGAAACACAGCGCTGGCTGTTCTGGAAAGGCTGGGACAAACCGCTGCGCTGGTAGCACAGGTTGCCCGCACCCTCGCGGGTACGGGCAACTTGCAGGTCAGCCCTGCAGAGTGGCCATGTCGATGACAAAGCGGTACTTCACGTCGCCAGCGATCATGCGTTCGTAGGCCTGGTTGATATTGCGGATATCCAGCATCTCGATATCGCAACGGATGTCGTGCTGGGCGCAGAACTCCAGCACCTCCTGGGTTTCGGCAATCCCGCCGATCAACGAGCCGGCCAGCACCCGGCGTTTCAATACCAGGTTGGCTGCATGCACGGCGGGGTCGATGGGCTCGATCAGGCCCACCAGAATGTGCACGCCATCGAACTTGAGGGTTTCCAGGTAGGGGTTGAGGTCGTGCTGCACCGGGATGGTGTCGAGCAGGAAGTCGAAGCGGCCGGCCGCCGCGCTCATCTGCTCGGCATCGCTCGACACGATCACATGGTCAGCGCCCTGGCGGCGAGCCTCGGCTGCCTTGGCCGCCGAGCGGGTGAACAGGGTCACTTCCGCACCCAAGGCCTTGGCCAGCTTGATGCCCATGTGCCCCAGGCCGCCCATCCCAAGGATGCCCACCTTGTGCCCAGGGCCTACGCCGTGGTGCTTGAGCGGCGAATAGGTGGTAATGCCAGCGCACAAGATGGGCGCTGCGCTGGGCAGGTCCATGCCATCGGGGATGCGTACCACGAAGTGTTCGCTGACCACGATGCTGCTGGAGTAGCCGCCCATGGTATTGCTGCCGTCGATCCGGTCCGGGGTGGCGTAGGTCATGGTGGGGCCTTCGAGGCAGTATTGCTCCAGGTCCTTGGCGCAGGCCTCGCAGTGGCGGCAGGAATCGACCATGCAGCCCACACCCACCAGGTCACCCACCTTGTGCCCACTCACCTGGTCGCCCACCGCCGTGACACGGCCGATGATCTCGTGGCCAGGCATCAAGGGGTACACGGCAATCCCCCACTCGTTACGGGCCTGGTGAATGTCGGAGTGGCAAACGCCGCAGTAGAGGATTTCGATGGCGACGTCATCCGGGCGCGGGCTGCGGCGCTCAAAGGTCATGGGTGCCAGTGGGCTGGTCGGGGTTTGGGCAGCGTAACCGATGGCTGTATACATACTGGGCCTCGCAGTGAAGTGAAACGATTCAGGCGAGCCATTTTGCTTGCTCGACGCCCCCTCGCCCACAGCTGATCCTCCGGCATGCATGCCTGATTCTCCGGGAATCCGGTTTTGCATGTGGCGCCGGGCTGTCAATCTGCGATCATCGTACTGTCCGATTCTCTGCCCTGGTGCTCCATGCAACTGACCCGCCACGTCGACGCCAATGCGCCGCTCTGTTCGCTGATCCGCCGCCTGGCCACGCGCCCGGGGTTCGTCCCTACCCATTTGCCACAGGTGCAGGTGCTGAGCTGGGACCATTACGTCGCCAGCAGCCCGCAAATCTACGAACCCAGCCTGATGATCCTGGCCCAGGGCAGCAAGCTGGCCCGTCTGGGGCCGCGCACGCTGGAATATGGCGCCGGCCATTACCTGGTGCAGGCGCTGTCGGTACCGTTCATGTGCGAAACATTCGCCACGCCTCAAGCGCCATTGCTGGGCGTGGCCGTGGACATCGACCGCTCGGTGCTCAGTGAACTGGTGCAGCGCATGGACTTGCCAGCGGGCGGTGTGGTGCAGGCCCAGACACCCCAGTCGATGACCTCAGCGGCGCTGGACGCGCCCATGCGCGACAGCGTGGAGCGCCTGCTGCATTGCCTGCAGGACCCGCTGGACGCCAAGGTGCTGGGCCCGGCGCGGGTCCGCGAAGTGCTGTACACCGCCCTGCGCGGCCCGCAGGCCGGGGTGCTGCGGGCCTTGGTGGAGCAGCAAGGGCACTTCGCCCGCATCGGTGCGGCGCTGGCTCACCTGCGCGAGCATTACAGCGAGCCTCTGAACGTTGAGACCCTCGCTGCACGGGCCAATATGAGCGTGTCGACGTTCCACGAGCATTTCAAGCGCTGCACCGACATGGCGCCCATGCAGTACCTGAAGCGCCTGCGGCTGCTCAAGGCGCAGCAGATGCTGATTGGCGAAGGGCTGGGGGTGGCGCAGACCGCGCATCGGGTGGGCTACCAGAGCACGTCGCAGTTCAGCCGCGAATACAAGCGCCAGTTCGAGCACAGCCCAGGGGAAGAGCTGCCGTACAAGAGCTTGCCGGTCTGACCTGCTGCACACACAGCACCCACCCGGGTTCACCCGGCCAACGGCCACCGCGCCAACGGGGTGTAGGCCCCCTTTCGCGACTCGTAGAGCACAAACTCCCGCGCCAACAGGTAGAAATCCGGGGCGATGGGCGCCTCCGGGGGCTGCCCCCGATAATCCCTGGACAACGTCAGGTGCGGGCGGTAATCCCGGCTGCTCACCTGCAACCCCAATGGCAACAGGGCCTGCTGCAAGCCGTACACCAGGTGCAACAGGGCCGGCGGGGTGCTCTGTGCTTCCAGCACCAGTGCGCCAGCCTTTTGCCAGACCTGCAAGCGATCAAGCAGCAGCCTGGGCGCGCTGCCTGGGCGGGCGAGCTGGTCCACCGCCGCACAGATCGAGGGCACCAGGGCAGCGTCCACATCGCCCAGAAACAGCAGCGTCACATGGAAGTTGGCAGCCGGCACCGGCTTGCCGTTACGCAGGGCCAGACCGCGGCGCCAAGCGGCCAGATCGCGGCGCTGGGCGTCCCCCACCGGCACTGCAAAAAAGAGCCGCTTGAATGGGCTGCCACTAAGGCGGGTGTCCTGAGCCATATGATCTCCTTGATCTTTGGGTCGCGGTTAACACCCCCATCATTACACCTAAGTCGCCCGGCTGTTTCGTAACAATAAGTACAAACTGCCTTGGCGATTGTTTATGCTGGCGGGCTTATGCCATGGCGCATGGCCATTTTTCGACAAGTAAACGTCCATGAAAATTGCACTCGTACTTATCTTCGCCCTCTCGATCGCCTACGTTCACCTGCGCGGTCGGGTTCGTCACAAGCTGACGCGGCAGCTGGGCGACCATTCCAGCTTCCTGGCCCCCGTCAACAGCTTCCTGTATCTGTTCTCCAAGCACCCGGCCAGGCCCTACCTGCCCGTTGAAGCCTTCCCGGAGCTGCAACCGCTGCAGGACCACTGGCAGGAGATCCGCGAGGAAGCCCAGCAGTTGCTGCAGGTTGGCGAGATCAAGAAGTCCGACAACTACGATGACGTGGGCTTCAACTCGTTCTTCAAAACCGGTTGGAAGCGCTTCTACCTGAAGTGGTACGGCGAGAGCCACCCGTCGGCAATGACCCTGTGCCCGCGCACCACTGAACTGCTGCAAGGCATCGGCACGGTCAAGGCCGCGATGTTCGCCACCCTGCCGCCAGGGGCCAAGCTGGTGCGCCACCGCGACCCGTATGCAGGCTCGTACCGCTACCACCTTGGCCTGGACACGCCCAACGATGACGGCTGCTACATCGACGTGGACGGCCAGAAGTACTCCTGGCGCGATGGCCAGGGTGTGGTCTTCGATGAAACCTATATCCATTACGCCGCCAACACCACCGAGCACAACCGCATCATCCTGTTCTGCGACGTCGAGCGCCCCCTCAAGTACCGCTGGGCTACTGCGTTCAACCGCTGGTTCAGCCGCAATGTGATGGCAGCGGCCGCCGCGCCGAACGATGCCGGTGACAAAACCGGTGGCATCAACCGCCTGTTCACCCGCATCTACAAGATCCGCGAGCGCGGCAAGGCGCTGAAAAAGCGTAACCGCACGCGCTACTACCTTGAAAAATGGGCTGTGGTCGCCGCAGTGGTGCTGGTGTTCATCTACATCTGAAGGCCGTTTGGAGTAACCGCATGATCCATATCCGCCCGATGACCGCAGACGATTTCGAGCGCTTCTGGCCCACCCTGCAGGCCACGGTGCAGGCCCGGGAAACCTACGCGCTTGACCCGCAGATGAGCCCCGAGCAAGGCCGCCACTTATGGCTGGAGCTGCCCCTGCATACCTGGGTGGCAGAGGAAAACGGGGAACTGCTGGGCTCGTACTACCTCAAGGCCAACGCCGCAGGGCCTGGGGCGCACGTGGGCAATTGCGGCTATGTGGTCACGCCGCAGGCGCGTGGCCGCGGAGTGGCGCGTCTCATGTGCGAGCATTCGCAGAAACTGGCGCGCCAGGAAGGCTTTCTGGCCCTGCAGTTCAACTCGGTGGTCGCCAGCAACGAGGTGGCCGTTGCCCTGTGGCACAAGCTGGGTTTCGAAACGGTAGGCCGCTTGCCCAAGGCTTATCGCCATGCCCACCTGGGGCTGGTGGACTGCCTGGTGATGTACAAGTGGCTGGCCGATGAGCCAGTGGTGGAAACCCCGCCCCTGCTGATCGGGCGCAAGAACATCGAGGCGCGGGTGTCACGCAGACGCGGGCGGTAGCACCGCCAGCCGCGCCGGCCCCGCAACGTTCAGCGGGGCCGGGCACCTGGTTTAGAAGGCCAGGCCCACTTTTACACCGAACTCGTCACGCTTGAGCTTGGTGTTGTCGGCAACCGGCGAGTTATCGTCCAGCTTGTACTCGGTGCGGGTGTAGTACACACCGGCCTGCACCGGCATGGCGCCCTGCTGGTTCATCAGCATCGTGACTTCAGCATAGGGGTTGGTGCGGTCTTTCAGGTCAACCGTGTCGCTGCCGAAGTCATCCACTTTCAGCCGTGCGCGGCCGTCCAGGGTGTGACGGGCACCCACTTCCACGCGCAGGGTCGAGGCGTCGAACTGGTGGTTGTAGCCCAGTGCGGCCTTGGCGAACGGCGACTTGAGGGTGAGCTTGGTGTCCAGGTCGTTGATCTCGGGCTCGTAGCGCGACCAGCTGTAGCCGCCGCCGACGGTCACGTCGACGAAGTTGCGCGCGTCCAGCGCCGCACGCCAGCCAAGGTCCAGGTCAGCCTGGGCTTCCTTGAGCTTGTTGTCGTTCTTCTTGCCGTATTTGGCCTCTGCGCCGATCTGGTAGATGAAGCCGGATTCGGCAGTCATCTTGTTGCCGAAGGTGGCAAATACACCGCCCTGGCCCATGTGATCCTTGTCCGTTTCGCTGCCGCCTTCGAACTTGAACTTGTCGTAGGAGCCCAGCAGGCCCAGGGTGAACAGCGGGTCCGTGCTTGGCGCTGCGGTGGCAGCCAGCGGAGCGGCGACCAAGGCGAGCAGGCAGGTGTGGCGCAGCAGGTTACGAGCAGACATGCGAATAGTCTCCATGACGTATTGACGGGTTGTGCACGAGCGCTTCGAGCGCTGCCTGTTCAGAAAAGTTCGAAATAAAAACACCTGAAACGCGAACGCCGTTCAAAGGCCCTCTGAAGGCCCACAACCCGCGCATTTGACGCCCGCGCTGTTCAATGGTCAGATGCGCGCCAGTTTCAGGTGCCCTGCGCCGCCGTGCGCAGGGTGAAACGGGAAGCCGGTGCGTCGTGTAGCCACGACAAGTCCGGCGCTGCCCCCGCAACGGTAAGCGAGCGAACCTTTCGACACACCACTGTGCACCTGCATGGGAAGGTGAAAGGTTCATGCCCCTCGCAAGCCCGGAGACCGGCCTGAAGCTCCCTATGGCAACCCGCGGTGGGCGGGCGCAGGCCAGTGCCTGTGCGCGCCTGCGTGCCAGGTGCGCCTTTGCGTGTATTCCACCGGGATTCCTTCTTTCCTGCAGCAGTGGAACGACATGTCCCGTATCTTCAAGCTACACCCCTTGGCGGCCTGCCTGGCCGTCGCCGTGCCGGCCCAGGCCGACACGCTCCCGGCAGCGGCCTTGGCCTTGCCCTCCACGGCGGTCACAGGTGCCTATGACAGCACGGTCGCCAACCTGGCAACGCCCAGCCAGGCAGGGTCGCGCCTTGGCCTCAGCCCGCTGGAAACCCCGGCCAGTACCAGCACCCTTGGCACCGCCGAGATCCAGCAGCGCAACAATGCCACCGTGCAGGAGGGCGTCACGCGCTCGCCCGGCATCACCTTCATCGGCTCACCGGGCGATGGCGGCACAGGGCTGTCTGCCCGTGGTTTCACCGGCCACGGCTCGGTCATGACCTTGTTCGACGGCGCACGCCTGTACACCGGGGCGGGCACCCAGACCTTCCCGGTGGACCCGTGGATGGTCGAGCGCATCGAGGTGATCCGCGGCCCGGCATCCGTGCTGCACGGCGAAGGGGCGACCGGCGCGGTGGTCAACGTGATTCCCAAGAAACCCTTCGCCGGCGAGGTGCGCAACCACCTGCGGGTGGGCTATGGCTCCTGGGATCGCCAGCAAGTGGGCCTGGACAGCGGTGGCAGCCTGAGCGAACGGCTGAGCTACCGGCTGAACCTGAACCAGCAAGCAGGCAACGGTTGGGTCGACCGCACCCCCTCCCGTAGCCAGGCCCTGAGCATGGCGCTGCGCTTCGACGCCAGCGAGGACCTCAGCTTCACCCTCGCCCACGACCGCGGTGACGCCAGGCCAGCCAATTACTACGGCACGCCGCTGATCGACGGCCACTACCGCAGCAGCCTGCGCAGCAAGAACTACAACGTGCAGAATGACCAGCAGCACTACGTGGACCAATGGACGCGGCTGACCAGCGAGTGGTCGCTGAACGATCATGTCAGCGCCAGCAACCAGCTGTACTACATCAACAGCCGTCGCCAGTGGCGCAACGCCGAGGACTACCGCTGGGCCCCCGAGCAGGGCCAACTGCTGCGCGGCAGCTTCTTGCAGATCCGTCACAACCAGGAACAGTTCGGCGACCGCCAGACCTTCGATTTCGACCACGCCTTGTTCGGCCTGCCGAGCAAGACGGTGATCGGCGCCGAGTACAACAAGGTCCGGTTCAATGTGGACAGCAACGCGCCCTATGACGACATCGGCGGTGATTACATCGACCCGTGGCAACCCCGCCCAGGGCCGTTCCAGAGTGCATCGCCGTTGCGGCCACAGACCCTCTCGACCACGCACACCTTTGCCCTGTTTGCCGAGAACCGCCTGCAACTGACCGACAAGCTGGCACTGGTGACCGGCCTGAGGCGGGATCAGAACCACATCGACCGGGACAACCTGGTGGATGGCAGCCGCAGCGACCGCAGCCTGCAGGGCGGCAACTGGCGCGCGGGGCTGGTGTATGCACTGAGCGAGGAGGTAGCGGTGTATGGCCAGTATTCCACCAGCCAGGACGGCGTCGACAACCTGATCAGCCTGCGCCCTTCGCAGATGCACTACGACCTCACCGAAGCCCGGCAGGCCGAGGTGGGGTTGAAGCAACGGTTCTGGAACGGCCAGGGCGAATGGACGTTGGCGGCCTACCACATCGTCAAGAAAAAGCTGCTGGTGGACGACCCGCTCACCCACGAACAACAGCAAGCAGGCCAGCAGACCTCCGAAGGGTTGGAGGCCACCCTGGAACTGGCGCTGGCGCACCAATGGCAGGTGTCGGCCAACGCCGCGTTGCTGCGGGCGCGCTATGACCAGTTCGACGAAAACGTCGGTGGGGTGAACCTGGACCGCTCGGGCAACCGCCCGGTCAACGTGCCCAGGCGCACCGCCAACCTGTGGCTGAGCAAAGGCCTGGGCCAGCAGGTACAGGCCGGCATCGGCGCGCGCTTTGTCGATGAACGCTATGCCAACAACGCCAATACCCAGAGCGCCCCAGGCTACACCGTGGTCGATGCCAACATTGCCTGGCAGGTGCAGCCGGATGTGCGGCTGGGGCTGCAGTTGAACAACCTGTTCGACCGCCAGTACGTGGTGTCGGCATTCAGTGGCGAGCAATGGCTGATGGGCACGCCCCGGTCGTTGTTCGCCACGATGGACTACCGCTTCTGACAAAGCCGCCGTCGCCATGCGGCGGCGTACTCCACCCATACCACGGCCGGCAAAAATGCCTACCGTGACAGCAGGCTTTAGTTATAAGATAACGTTTCATTAGACACTCACCTTGCCAGCGAAATTTCATGACAAGCGCAAACGCCACCCCCACCCTGCTCACCCAGCGCCTGCAGAGCATCGATGCCCTGCGCGGGCTGGTGATGCTGTTCATGCTTCTGGACCATGTGCGCGAAACGTTCTTCCTGCACAAACAGGTCAGCGACCCGATGGCCATCGACACCACCGAGCCCGCGCTGTTCGTCAGCCGCACCCTCGCCCACCTGTGCGCCCCGGTGTTCGTCCTGCTCACCGGGCTGTCTGCCTGGCTGTACGGCGAGAAGCACCAAGGCCGTGCCGATGTCGCGGCCTTTCTGTTCAAGCGCGGGCTGTTTCTGGTGGTGCTGGAGTTCACGCTGGTCAACTTCGCCTGGACATTCCAGCTGCCGCCTACAGTCATCTACCTGCAGGTGATCTGGGCCATAGGCATCAGCATGATCGCCCTGTCGCTGCTGGTATGGCTGCCACGGGCCGCTTTGCTGGCGCTGGGCGCGCTCATCATTGCCGGGCACAACCTGCTGGACGGCGTGCATTTCGATGCAGGCGCCGCTCTGCATGTGCCTTGGGCGATCCTGCATGACCGTGGCTGGCTGGAGGTGTCGGAGCACCTGCGCCTGCGCACCTCCTACCCGGTGTTGCCGTGGGTGGGTGTGATCGCCCTTGGCTATGGCCTTGGGCCTTGGTTTGGCCGCGCCAGCCAACCTGCGCAGCGTCAGCAACGCCTGCTGCTGGCTGGCGCAGGCACGTTGCTGGGCTTTGTGTTGCTGCGCCTGTTCAACGGCTATGGCGAAGCGCCCTGGGCGGCCTACCCGAATGTTGTGCAAACCCTCATGAGCCTGTTCAACATCACCAAATACCCCCCGTCGCTGTTGTTCCTGGCCTTGACGCTGGGCACCGGCCTGTTGCTGCTGCGCGGCTTCGAGCGCGCCGGCCAGGCCCGCTGGGTCGCTGCGCTGGCCGTGCTGGGGGCGGCGCCGATGTTCTTCTACCTGCTGCACCTGTACGTGCTCAAGGTGCTGTACCTGGCAGCGGTCGCTGTGTTTGGCCTGAACCAAGGCGCGTACTTCGGCTTCGACAGCATTGGCGCCGTTTGGGTGGGGGCGGCATTGCTGGCCCTGGCGCTGTACCTGCCCACCCGTGGGTTCGCCCGCCTGAAGGCGCGCAGGCGGGACATTGCCTGGCTGAAGTATTTCTAAAAGCGTTTCACCCGGCGGCGTGATGGTCTACCATGCGTGCCGCCGGTTTCCATCACGGAATCAATAGGGAATCCCGGGCCCCGTTCCACAGGGCCAAACGGAACTGCCCCCGCAACTGTAAGTGCCGAGCCTGCTCCCTGCATGCCACTGGGTCACACACCCGGGAAGGTCGGAGCCAGGCCATGACGCACCAGTCAGGAGACCTGCCGGCACCTATATCACCAACCGGCGGGGTGTCCGGGATGGGCTTTGCGTTTTGCCTTCTGCTAGCGGCAGGGGCTCGGCGATGCCTGCCCGCACGTTCCTTCCGTGAACTGCCCGATAGGAGATCGCCCCGCATGCTGCCCCGTATTGCCACCCTGCTCGCCGGCCTGGGCTTCGCCGGCCTGGCCCAGGCTGCCGCTACCCACTACCCGCTGACCCTCGACAACTGTGGCAAGCCGCAGACCTTCGACCACGCGCCGCAGCGGGCCGTGACCATCGGCCAGGCCGGCAGCGAGATGCTCTACGCACTGGGGCTGGGCGACAAGCTGGTGGGCACCTCGCTGTGGTTCAACGACGTGCTGCCTGAGTACCAGGCGCAGAACGCCAAGGTGCCGCGCCTGGCCGACAACGACCCCAGCTTCGAAGCCGTGGTGGGCAAGCGCCCGCAACTGGTGGCTACCCAGTTCGAGTGGATGATCGGCGCCCAGGGTGTGGTGGGTACCCGGGAACAGTTCGACGAGTTGCGCATACCGACCTACGTGATGCCGTCGGACTGTGAAGGCAAGGACAACCTGGTGGGGGCCGATGGCACGCGCCTGCAGGCCTTTCAGGTAGACAGCATCTACAAAACCGTCAGCCAGCTGGCCGAAATCTTCGATGTGCAAGACCGCGGCACTGCCCTGAACGCCGAGTTGAAAGGCCGGCTGAACAGCGCCCTGGGGCAACTGGCGGGCAAGGACCTGTCGCAGACCTCGGCGCTGTTCTGGTTCTCCAGCGCCGACCTGGACATCGACCCCTACGTGGCCGGGCGCCAGGGCGTGGCCGACTTCATGCTGCGCACCTTGGGGGTACGCAACGTGGTCGAATCCACTGAAGAATGGCCGACCGTAGGCTGGGAAACCCTGGCCAAGGCCAACCCGACCTGGTTGATCGTCGCACGCATGGACCGCCGCCGCTTCCCGGCCGACGATTACCAGAAAAAACTCGAATTCCTGCGTAATGACCCGGTCACCCGCAACATGGATGCGGTGAAAAACGGGCGCATCATTGTGCTGGATGCTGAAGCCATGCAAGCCGGCATCCGCCTGTTCCGTGGCCTGCAAACCCTGGCAACGGCGTTCGCCAGCGGTCACGCAGCCCAGTGACCAGCCGCCTGCCCTTCACCGCCGTGGCGGCCGTGGCCGCCCTGCTGACTGCCTTGCTGGCAGGCACCGCCATTGGTGAAAGCAACCTGTCACCCAGCCTGGTTGGCCAGGTGCTGGCCAACCACCTGTGGCAGGCGGGCTACGCGGTGGACCCGATTGATGCCGGCATCGTCTGGAACTACCGCCTGACCCGCACCCTGGTGGCCGCAGCCTGCGGCGCTGGCCTGGCGACCTGCGGCGTGATTCTCCAGGCCCTGCTGCGCAACCCGCTGGCCGAGCCCTATCTGCTGGGCCTGTCGGCAGGTGCCTCGACCGGCGCAGTGCTGGTCGGCTTGCTGGGCCTGGGCAGCATGGCGTTGAACATGTCGGCAGGGGCATTCATAGGCGCTCTGGCGGCATTCGCCCTGGTGCTGGTACTGGCCCGGGCCGCCAGCCCGGCCGGCAACAACGCCCAGGTCATTCTGGCGGGCATTGCCGGCTCGCAGCTGTTCAACGCCCTCACCGCCTTCCTCATCACTAAGTCGGCCACCGCCGAGCAGGCGCGGGGCATTCTGTTCTGGTTGCTGGGTAACCTGAGCGGTGTGCGATGGCCGTCAGTGTGGCTGGCGGTACCGGTCGCAGTGCTGGGTTTGCTGGTATGCCTGTGGCACCGCCGGGCGCTGGATGCATTCACCTTCGGCGCCGATTCTGCAGCTTCACTGGGCATCCCGGTGCGGCGCACGCAGTTGCTGCTGATCAGCTGCGCGGCACTGGTGACGGCGGTGATGGTATCGATCGTGGGCGCCATTGGTTTCGTCGGCCTGGTCATTCCCCATGCCCTGCGCTTGCTGTTAGGCCCCGGTCACGGGCGCCTGTTGCCCGCCAGCGCACTGGGCGGCGCATTGTTCCTGGTAGCGGCCGACATTCTTTCGCGCACGTTGATTGCCGGGCAGGTCATCCCCGTGGGGGTGGTGACTGCGCTGATCGGCGCGCCGGTGTTTGCGTTGATCCTGGTCGCAAGACGGGGGCACTCGTGACCGCCATGGCCCCTGCGCCCATCGCACCGCTGAGCTGCCAGGGCCTGGGGCTGGACCTGGCCGGCAACACCGTACTGGACGCCCTCGACCTGACCGTGCACGCCGGCGAGACCCTGGCTATCGTCGGGCCCAACGGCTCTGGCAAGTCCTCGCTGCTCAAGTTGCTGGCCGGGCTGCGCAAGCCCACCCGCGGCAGCGTACACCTGATGGGCCAACCGTTGGCGCAGGTGCCCAGGCGCCAGATCGCCCAGGCCCTGGCATTGGTGGAGCAACAGGCTGATACGCTCGATGCGATCCGCGTGTTCGATGCCGTTGCCCTGGGCCGCACGCCATGGTTGTCGGCGCTTGCACCGTTCTGCGCAAACGACCGTGCCATCGTCGAACAGGCGTTGGCCGACGTGGATGCCCTGCACCTGCGCGGCCGGCTGTGGGGCGCGTTATCGGGTGGTGAACGCCAGCGCGTGCATATCGCCCGCGCCCTGGCCCAACAGCCGCGCCTGCTGCTGCTGGACGAGCCCACCAACCACCTGGATATCCAGCACCAGCTAAGCCTGTTGCACCAGGTGCAAGCCTTGCAGGTCACCACCGTGGTGGCCCTGCATGACCTCAACCAGGCCCTCACCTGCCACCGCGTGGCGGTGCTCGACAAAGGCCGCCTGGTTGCCTTGGGCAAGCCGCTGGAGGTGCTCACGCCCCAGCGCCTGCTCGACACCTTCGGTGTGCATGCCCACTACCTCACCGACCCCTACGACGGCGCGCGCATCCTGCGCTTTCGCGCCCCTTGAACCAGGAAGTTCTGCCCATGTCGTTGCGCTCTGTTGCCTTGCTGCTCGCCAGCGCCCTGCTCGCCAGCGCCCTGCTCGCCCCCACAGCCCTGGCCGAGGTTCACGAAGTAAAAATGCTCAACCGCGGTGAGGCGGGGGCGATGGTCTATGAACCTGATCACCTGCGCATCGCACCGGGCGACACGGTGCGTTTCGTACCCACCCAGAGCGGGCACAACGCTGCGAGCGTGCCGGGTTTGATGCCAGAGGGCTCTACGGCTTTCAAGAGCAAGCTCAACCAGGTGTTCGAGCAGCGCTTTACTGTGCCGGGCTTGTACGGCGTGCAATGCATTCCGCACCTGGCGATGGGCATGGTCATGCTCATTCAGGTCGGTGACTTTACCGAGGCCGCGGTGCCGGCAAGCCTGCCGGCGAGGGCCAAGGCGCGCTTCGGGGCGCAATTGCAACAGCTGGCGGCCGGCCAGTGAGAAGGTTGTCACTGGCGCTGCCACTGGTGGCGATAGCCCCCTGGGCACAGGCCGAAAATGCCCAATCCCAAAGCCAGGGTTTTGTCCAGGACGCCAGCTGGAGCGTGCTCAACCGCAGTGTCTACGACCTGCGCGACTTCAAGCATGGCGGGCGCAACGGTGCCGCGCGCAATGCCTACAAGCCGCGCAACGCGCGTAACGGCAAGGCGGAAGAATGGGGCTACGGCCTGATGAGTACCTTCCAGTCTGGGTTCACCCAGGGGCTGGTGGGGGTGGGCGTGGATGCCCACGCTTACCTGGGCGTCAAGCTGGACAGCGGCGGCGGCCGGGCGGGCAAAGCGCGCCTGCTGGCCGTGGACAACGACGGGCACCCGCAGTCTGATTACAGCCGCGCAGGCGCCGCCGTGAAACTGCGCATTGCCAACACCGTGCTCACCTACGGCGAGCAGCGGGTGAAAACGCCGGTGTTCAGTGCCTCCGACAGCCGTTTGCTCCCGGAAACCTTCACCGGGTTCTTTCTGGCTAGTGATGAACTGGAAGCGCTCAGGCTGGTGGCCGGGCATTTCACCGAAAACGCCGACCGCAACGCCTCCAGCCATGGCCGGGGCTTTGCGGTCAATTACTCCAATGGCCGCCAGGGTAACCAGGTCGACCTGGCCGGCGCCATCTGGACGGCCAGCCCTGGCTTCAGCGCCAGCCTGTACACGTCGCGGTATGAGGACACCTGGAACCAGCACTACCTGGGCAGCACCCTGAGCCATGCCCTGGACGAGCAGCGCAGTGTCAGCCTGGACCTCAACCTGTACCGCACCACCGACACCGGCAAGGCACTGTCGGGGCGTATCGACAACACCACCTGGAGCCTGGTTTCGCGCTACAACCAGGGGCCTCACGGCTTCAGCCTGGGCTGGCAGCAGGTGCATGGAGACACACCGTTCGACTACGTCTCGCGGGGCGCCATCTACATCGCCAATGCGGTACAGATGTCCGACTTCAACGGGCCGAACGAAAAGTCCTGGCAGGCGCGCTACGACCTGGACATGGGTGCCTACGGCATCCCCGGCCTGGCGCTGACGGCGCTGTACGTACGCGGCTTCGGCATCGACGGCACCGGGGTAGACCCGGCAGGTGGCTATGCCTATCTGGGCTACGGCAAGGGCGGCAAGCACTGGGAGCGTGACCTCGAGGCCCGCTATGTGGTGCAGGGCGGCCGGGCCAAGGGCCTCACCTTCTCGGTCCGGCACAACGTGCACCGGGGTAACCAGGCGCAAGCCGAGCTGGATGTCGACCAGCTTCGGCTGGCGGTGGAATGGCCGTTGTCCGGGGGGTTATGACAGGGGTGGCTGGCTGTACGCCAGGTCGGCGAACGCGGCTTCGAGCTCCGCATCGACATGGCCAGCAGCCCTCACGCGGGTCTGCAGGTACTGCCTGACCGTGTTGGGCCAGCGCCCTTCACGGTGCGCCGCATTGATCAGGCTCCGGGCATCCTGCCGGGTGGCACCGCGCCACAGGTCCATCAGCCTGTTCTCAAAATCATCGGAGGTCCACCCCTCCAGGCGTGCTTCGAATTCGTCCAGCAACTTGAGCTTGTACAGGGCCATGTGTGGCATCGTCCTTCTCCCTCTGCAGCGATGAAAAATCCATGTCCTGGGAGGGTAAGCACGGCCTGGCAGGCAAGGAAATGAACGCGTGGATCACTGCCGCCAGGCGTGTGTAGGGCAATTCCGTAGGTTCAGCGCAGGGGCAGCTGCATGTGGGTGGTCTGCCACACCGGGTCTTGTTCAACGTCCACCACGCTGAAACCCTGGCGCTCCCAGAAGCGGATGGCGCCGGGCAGAAATGGATGGGTGTGCAGGTACAGGCAGTCTACCCCTTGCGCCTGGGCGTGCAGACGCAACCTGGCGAACAGCGCTGCTGCCAGGCCGTGCCTGCGGTAGGCCGGCAAGACGAACAGCCGCACCACCTCGACCACTTGGTGGGCACGGTAGCAGAGCTGGGCAAAGCGGTGATCGTAGGGCAGGTAGCCAATCACGGCCACCAGGCGCCCGCCGTCCCGCGCCTCCAGAAAACAGCCAGCGCCGTCCAGGTACGTGCTGGCGAAGTGCGCCAGGTCATGGGGCAAGGGCGTGCCGGCGAGCATCGGGAACAATTCGCGGCCGGCCGCTTCGACGAACGCCACCACTTCATCAATGGCGTCGCGTGGAACAGGTTGCAGGGTCAGGTCGGGCATGGGGCAGCCACCAGGCAATGGAGGCCAGGTTCTACCCCAGCCGCGCGGCCATAGCAAACGACAAGGCTCGTCGGCGTTGCGCAGACACCGTTATAATCGCCATCCTCACAGCCCGACCAGGCCACGCCATGCCTTGCCTCAACAAGTTGCTGTTGCCCCTGCTGCTGGCCCTCGCCGTTACCGCTTGCGATCAGAAACCCACCCGTGAAGAGCAGATCCTCGCGCGGCTGCCGCTGCAGGAGGCCTATACCCATAACATTGAGCGCATGGCTGCCCTGCTCGCTCGCACCCACCCTCGGTTGACACAGGCAAGCATCGAGCAGGTGCTGCGCAAACACCTCACGGTCGAGGACCAGCGCCAGGACCTGTTCCGGCTTTACAGCGAGAAAAACTTCAGCGATGCAGAGTTCGACACGATCGTCACAGCGCTGCAGGACCCGGCCAAGGCACGGGCTCTCGAGGACACGGAGAATGGCCGGCACCTGAGCGAAAAACTCACGTCGCTGATGCGCGATACCGCTGGGGACCCCAACGTGCAAGCCTTGGCCAAACAACGCATGCAGCAGGTGGAAGACGAACTGCGGAGGCTGGACAACGCCAGCCCTGCTGGGTGATAGGCCCGGAAGCGCTAATTGGGGTGCTTTGCGCCCCAACTCACCCGATGATGGCCATCTTGACGTCAAGCAGTTCCCCAAAGCACCGATAACCTGTAGGGTTATCGCCCTTTTTGCCGCATCTGTTCGCCTTCGAGGTCAGGATTGCCAAACGCCAAGCAAGGAATGCGGCTCGATCTGCGCACACTTATTCTGGTGCTTTGCGCCCTTACCGCGCTGGTGATGCTGTGCGCCAGCTATTTCGCCAGCTACCGGGTGCAGCGTCAGTTGCTGATCGATCACGCCTTGGAAGCCAACCGGGTCTATGCGGCAAAGCTGGCTGCCATCACTGAAACCTATATCCGCAACGCCCTGCAGCAACTGGCATTCAGCGCGGGTGTGCAGCGCCAGCAACTGGCCGACAGCGCTGCGCTACGGGCCGAAACCGACCGGGTGCTGGGCCAGAGCATGGCCTTCAACTCTACCTTCGTGATCGACGCGAACGGTGTACTGCTGTCGGTATCGCCTGCACACCTGCGGCACCTGGTGGGTGGGCGCATGCAGTCCCCCGGTGTAGAAGAAGCCCTGCACGAACGCCGCCCGCTGGTTTCCACCCCCTATGTCTCGGCAGCCAACAACCTGGTCGTGACATTGTCACAACCGATCTTCGACGCCGATGGGCGTTACCTGGGCTACGTGGCGGGAAGCCTTTACCTGCACGAGCGCAACATCCTCAACAGCCTGCTGGGCGAGCACTTTTACAAGGATGGCTCCTACCTGTACGTGGTCGACAGCCAGCGCCGCCTGCTGTACCACCCCAACCCGCAGCGGGTTGGCACAGTGGTGCAGAGCAACTCGCTGATCAACCAGCTGGGCACCTTGCGCAACGGCACCCGCCAACTGAGCAACAGCCAGGGGGTGGAGATGCTGGCAGGTTTCGCCACCGTGCCAAGTGCCGGCTGGGGCGTGGTGGCGCAGCAGCCCCTGACGCGCACACTGACACCACTGGGGGACCTCATCCTCAACGTGGTGGGTACATCGGCGCCTTTGGCCCTGGTGGGCTTCCTGCTGCTGTGGTGGCTGGCCCTGATCATCGCGCAGCCGTTGTGGCAACTGGCCGCCGGGGCCCGCACCATGGACAGCCCGGAAACCGCCGAGCGCCTGCGCCGGGTGCCTGCCTGGTACTTCGAGGCGGCCGAGCTCAAGCGCGCCCTGCTGTTCGGGCTGAACCTGCTGCAGGAACGCATTGGCCGGCTCAACCGCGACGCCCAGACCGACCCGCTCACAGGCCTTGTCAACCGTCGCGGCCTGGAGTTCAGCCTGGCACTGCTGCAGGCCGATGGCCGATCGTTCTCGGCCATCGTGCTGGACATCGACCACTTCAAACGGGTCAACGACAACCATGGCCATGAGGTGGGTGACCAGGTGCTGCGGCGCCTGGCAGAGCTGATGCGCGGCTGCTGCCGCGAGGGTGACCTGCTGTGCCGTACCGGCGGCGAGGAATTCCTCATGCTGTTGCCAGGCGCAGGCCTGGAGGTAGCGGCCAATGTGGCCGAGCGCCTGAGGCTGACGGTGCAGGATACTCCCGTGGAACCGGTAGGCGCGGTGACGGTGTCACTGGGCGTAGCGCGTTGGGATGCCAAGGGTGGCAATGAGCCTGCCGACGCGCTAGGTGCGGCTGACCGTGCGCTGTACCAGGCCAAGCAACAGGGGCGCAACCGGGTGGTTCACGCCTGACCTCCTGGCAGGCCGCCGCACCTGCGGTCGTATCAGGTATCCGAAGGTCGCCCTCGACAAAGCGGCCTGCGGGCAACGGCGATCTACTGGCAGACACATAAAAATGATGGGGCGGCCCGATCGCCCCACGTTCTTCATGACTGCCAATGGAAACCGGAGAGCACCCGCATGTCCGCAACTCATGAGGTATCCCCCGCCACCCTGCGTCGCGTCATCGCCGCTTCAGCCATCGGCAACTTCGTCGAATGGTTCGACTTTGCGGTGTATGGCTTTCTCGCCACCCTGATCGCCAGCCAGTTCTTTGCCAGCGAAGATGCCAGCGTGGCCTTGCTCAAGACGTTCGCCGTGTTTGCGGTGGCCTTTGCCCTGCGCCCGCTGGGCGGTATCGTGTTCGGCGCGCTGGGCGACCGCCTTGGGCGCAAGCGCATTCTGTCGTTGACCATCCTGCTGATGGCGGGCTCCACGACGCTCATCGGCCTGCTGCCCACCTACGCCAGCATCGGCCTGGCGGCGCCGGCGCTGCTTACGCTGGCGCGCTGCCTGCAGGGGTTTTCTGCCGGTGGCGAGTATGCCGGTGCCTGCGCCTACCTGATGGAGCATGCGCCTGACGACAAGCGTGCGTTCTATGGCAGCTTCGTACCGGTGTCCACTTTCTCCGCCTTTGCCTGCGCCGCGGTGATCGCCTATGGCCTGGAGGCCAGCCTGTCTGCCGAAGCCATGAGCGCCTGGGGCTGGCGTGTCCCCTTCCTGATCGCCGCCCCGTTGGGCCTGGTGGGCCTGTACCTGCGCTGGCGCATGGAAGAAACCCCGGCGTTCCGCGAGGCGCTTGCCCAGGGCAAGGTCCACGAGCATTCACCGCTCAAGGACACCTTGCGCCACCATGGCCGCACCATCCGCAACCTGGGTGCGTTCATCTCGCTGACCGCGCTGTCGTTCTACATGTTCACCACGTACTTCGCCACCTACCTGCAACTGGTGGGCAACCTGACCCGCGCCCAGTCGCTGCTGGTCACCACGGTGGCGCTGATCTTCGCCGCGGTGGGGTGCCCGCTGGCAGGGGCATTTTCCGACCGTGTGGGGCGGCGCAAGACCATCGGCTTCACCTGCCTGTGGGTGATGGCCTGCGTGTTCCCGGCCTATTGGCTGGCGAGCTCCGGTTCCATGCCCGGGGCACTGCTGGGGGTGATCCTGTTGGCGGTGGGCGCCCTGTGCAGCGGCGTGGTCACGGCAGCGCTGCTGTCCGAGAGCTTCCCCACCCGCACCCGCTATACCGCGTCGGCCATCACCTACAATGTGGCCTACACCCTGTTCGGCGGCACCGCCCCCCTGGTGGCGACGTGGCTGATCGGGCAGACCGGCAGCAGCCTGGCACCGGCCTTCTACCTGGTGGTGATCGCGTTGGTGGCCTTGATTGGCGGGCTGGCGCTGCCAGAAACGTCGCGCATTTCGCTGCATGACGAGGTGCCGACCGACCCGGCAGGCAGCGGCGCGCGTCCCGCGGTTTGAGGCAAGGGGGCCGCAGTGCGGCCCGGTTCGTTAATCGCACACTTTCGCCCGGCCAGCGCTGGGTGCAATTGACTAAATTAACCGGCTGGTACAAAACTGGAGGCATTCAACAACAACAAAGCGATACTCCCCATGAAGCCCCTCATTCTTGTGCTCAACGGCCCCAACCTGAACATGCTGGGTACCCGCGAACCCTCCCAGTACGGCTACGAGACACTGGCCGACCTGGCGCAGGGCTGTGCCGACACTGCCCAATCATTGAACCTGGACATCGAGTTCCGCCAGACCAACCACGAAGGCGAGCTGATCGACTGGATACATGCCGCCCGTGGCCGCTGCGCCGGTATCGTCATCAACCCCGGCGCCTGGACACACACCTCTGTGGCCATCCGCGATGCCTTGGTCGCCAGCGAGGTGCCGGTGATCGAGGTGCACCTGTCCAATGTGCACAAGCGTGAGCCTTTCAGGCACCTGTCGTTCATTTCATCCATCGCCGTCGGTGTTATCTGCGGCCTGGGTAGCCATGGCTACCGCATGGCCATCAGTCATTTCGGCGCGCTGTTGCAGGAGCGTGCGGCATGAGCCAGCAGGCAATCCTTGCCGGCCTCATCGGCCGTGGCATCCAACTGTCGCGCACCCCGGCGCTGCACGAGCACGAGGGGGATGCCCAAGCCTTGCGTTACCTGTATCGCCTGATTGATGCCGACCAGTTGCAGCTGGATGACAGCGCCCTGCCCAGCTTGCTCGATGGCGCGCAGCGCACCGGCTTTACCGGCTTGAACATCACCTACCCCTTCAAACAGTCGATTCTTCCACTGCTGGATGAGCTGTCCGAGGAAGCCAGGGGCATCGGCGCGGTCAACACCGTTGTGTTCAAGGATGGCAAACGCGTGGGCCACAACACCGACTGCCTGGGCTTTGCCGAGGGACTGCGCCGGGGCCTGCCAGACGTATCACGGCGGGTGGTGGTGCAGCTGGGGGCTGGCGGCGCGGGCTCGGCGGTGGCACACGCCCTGCTGGCCGAAGGGGTTGGCCAATTGGTGCTGTTCGAAGTGGACGCTGCGCGGGCTCAGGCCCTGGTCGACAACCTCAATGCCCATTTCGGCGCCGAGCGCGCGGTATTGGGTACTGACCTGGCCCCTGCCCTGGCAGACGCAGACGGTTTGGTCAACACCACGCCGGTCGGCATGGCCAAGCTGCCCGGCACCCCATTGCCGGTGGAGCTGTTGCACCCTGAGCTGTGGGTAGCAGAAATCATTTACTTCCCGCTGGAAACCGAATTGCTGCGCGCCGCGAGGGCCATTGGCTGTCGCACGCTCGATGGCAGCAACATGGCCGTATTCCAAGCGGTGAAGGCATTCGAGCTGTTCAGCGGAAAGCAAGCTGACGCCGCGCGCATGCAAGCGCATTTCGCCAGCTTTACTTGAAACCAAGGGCTGCCGCCCAGCCCTTGGGTGCGGTTCAATCGTCGAGGGGTTTTGGCGGGGCGGCGGGCTTCGCAGGTTTGGCTGGCTTGCCAGGCTTGCTTTCCTTGGCCCCCTCTTGCGGCGCCGCCGCTACCGGTTCTGGCGCCTTCACGGCTTTTTCAGTGGCGGGCAGATCGTCCACCGCCTTGAGAATCACCTGCGGGTCCAGCGCGTCACCGGTGTCATCATCCTTGAGCATGTGCCGCTCGCCGTCCTTGCCGACCAGAATCACCTTGGTGCCTTTGCTGGCACCGAGCTTCAACTCGCGGATCAGGGCCATGGTGGTCTGCTGCTCGAGATTCTTGTCATCACGCTTGCCCATCATCTGAGCCACACTGAACAACACCAGGCCCCGTTCCTTGAAGGCCGCCTGGGTCGCTGGGTCTTCGAATGCCTTGTTGACCGCCCTCAAGGTCGGGTCGGCACTGCTGGGGGCGATGATGACCAACGGCCTTGCCTTGCCCAGTTCCTTGGCCAGCGGTGCATCGCTGTCTGCAGCGAACAACGGGCTGGCAACGGCGAGCAGGGTGGCGAGGGTCAGTGACCGGACGAGCATGCGCATCTCCTTATTCTCTCGATAAACCAAAGACTACAGATCCTGGAGAAAGATCCGACGCGGGAGCCTAAACTAACTGGGCTGGCAATGGGCCTGCGCAAAAGTAACCTGGCGTTTCTAGCCACCACATGCAGACCAGGAAAAGCCCCCAACGCGTGCACCTGAGCATAGCCCAAACCTACATCGTTGCCCTGCCTGCACAGGTACAGTACACGCCTTCAACCTCAGTCAACGGCGGTATCCAGGGCATGCCGGGTCAGCTCCAGCATCAGCGTTCGCTCCGCTGCCTGGCGCTGGTCAGCGATGGTGGCGGTTTGCTCCAGGCGCTGCATCTCGCTGAGCCCTGGGGCTTCCTGCATGGCCTCCAGGCGCTCATGAAATGGGGCATTCAACGCCTCGAACCGCTCAGGGTAGGCACTGCGCAGGTGGCGGCACCAGAACTCTCGCCCCAGCAACGAAGCGGCCAGTTGCTCCGTGCTTTCGGCCGCCAGCACCCGACTGCGGGCCTGGCTGATGTGCCGCTCGTTAACACCGGCCACTTCGCGAAACGTCATGCCACGGGTGTTGACGGGGAGGTCCAGGTCGTCACGCAACGCGAGGCGATAGGCCAGCGCCACTTCGATCAGATCAGGGTCGGCACCGGAGCGCTGGCGCATCTGCATGTCCTCCATCGCGATGTGGTCCACTTCATCCATGCGCCACAGCTGCCTGCCCAGGTGCAGCAGCATCTGCTGCTGGTCGCCCGCCTGCACGCTGGCTTCGGCCTGCCACACCAACAGGCGCAGTTCCAGGTCGCTGAACCGGAGGGCGACACTGTCCTGGCAGGTAAGCTGCTCGGCGTCACTGAACATCGCGTCTCGCAGCTCCGCTGAATCACGCATGGCCTGCAATAGGCCCATGACCCGACAGGCCAGGTAGCGCGCGCCGGTGCGGTTCTGGAAGTCGGCGGTTTCCGTCAAGCGCTGCAACAAGTTGAAAAACTGCGCAGCGCCTTGCATAGCCTGCAGCGGCTCCCAACATGCACCCAGTTCCGTGCGCTGGTCCATGCCGATGGCGTCCATCCAGCGCAAGCGGGCCAACGCCCAGGCGCGGGCATCGTCCAGCGAGGCCGCCGACTGCAGCGCCTCCTGCAGCCGCTCGCGCTCGGCGTCGGTCAAGGGGTTGCCACTGAGGTGCACCTCGCCCTGCACCCACAAGGGCGACTCGTAGAAGCCTTCGGGCAATTCGGTGATCTGGTTGTCACGCAGGTCCAATACCCTCAGCGAGGTGTTTTCCATCAACAGGTAAGGAAGGCTGCGCAGCTGGGTACCGGCCAACCGCAGCTCGTGCAGGTGGATCAGGCCATTGACCGCGAACGGCCTGCCCAGCGGGTTGCGCGACAGGTCGAGAAAGCGCAGGTTGGCGCAACTGGCAAGGATGGTCGCCTGGCCCGGGTCCAGGCTGATGAGGTTGCAGGAAAGGTCGAGTGTCCAGAGGTTTTCCATCTGCAGCAATGCCTGTGGGACCCGCGGCAGACGGTTGTTGGGCATCTCCAGCGACCGCACATTGGAAAACGCCCGCAGAAAGCTTTCGGGCAGCTGGGTGATGTGAGCGTCACGCAGGGTCAGCGAATACACATGGTCGAAGTTGGCCTGTTCAGGCAGCTCCGGGAAGGTTTCGGTGTGAATGCCAATCATGTCCCAACGGTATGCCTGGATCAGGTCGTTGCCATGGGTGCCCTGATCAAGCACGTGCTGCCAGCAGTTCTGCAAGGCCTGCCGAAGCTCACGGCGCCGCTGCCGTTCTGCACGTGTGGCGCCGCGGCTGGTCCACAGGCGCAGCTGAACATTGATCTGCTCGAACTCCTGCTCCACTTGATGCAGGCGTGCCTCCACGCCCCCTGGCGCCTCTTGCGCCTGGGCCAGCCAGGCATCGAGCTGACCATCGGTATAGGTTGGGTAGAGTAACCGCAGCCTGCGATGATAGGGGTTGGGGCGCCGGCTCCTGCGCCCGCTCAACGGGTAGCCAACCCGGCCATCCGGCAGGCGGACCGGCATCCGCCAGGCACCAGGGTCGCTGCTGCCCAGCAATCCCGGCAACGTCGTGCGGTTGGCTTCGGTGAGCCGCAGCACCCGGGCTTGCAAGTGCTCGGCGAAAGGGGCTTCAAGCTGCAGGGTAGCGAGGTCTGCCTGGTCGCACACGCTGGCCATGACCTGGAACAACTCACCCGCAGGTGCCAGCACCCGGCCTTGTGCGTCGAGCACGCTGAACAGGCCATCGTCGTAAAGCACGTCCAGCACCCGCTGCCCCGACCGAGTGTCAGCCAGCAGGGCACCCCTCGCCTGGCTGCTGAACAGCCGCCAGCGGATCCCGGCCGAAGCGCCTGCCAGCTGACGCAACATACCGAACGCCAGCCGTGCCACATCAGGGCTCTGGGGGGTATCGAAGTACAGCGCTTCGAGTGCCCGGTCCAGGCGTATCTGCAGCGAGCGTACCCGCGCGGCCTCGGCCAACTGCAGCGGTACACGCCCCGTCAGCCTCAGCCGCTCCAGGTCTGCCTGGCTGGCACGGCGCAACAAGCCTTGCGCAGCGCTGCCATACAAGCGGGGGAAAACACGTCGTAGCGCACGGCAGCCTTCATCATCCGGTTGCGGCAGGGCCTGGTACAGGCGATGCAGCAATGGCCGCCGTTGCGCGTGTATCCAGTTGGCCAACTGCTCATGCGTGCGGCCTTGCTCGAATGGGGGCGTAATCACGTCGTCAAACCACTGTAGGTCGTCGGCAGGCCCACCAGCACGCAGCTGCGCAACCAGCCCGCGCAAACGTTGCTCAAGCCCTGCCCGTAGCGCTGTATCGATCAGACCGGGGGCACAGGCATCCGCGCTCAGGTGCAATGCTCGCAGCTGTGCATCGTCCAGGCCGTGAACAGCCAGCACGTGGTCGATAGCGCTGTCGTCCAGTTCGGCCATCGGGCCGCCTAGGCGCCGGAACAGGTAGCGTGTACCTTGCCAGTCCATGGGCGACTCGCTCCACAGCCGCCAGGCACCGGCCCCATTGTGTTGCAGCAAAGGGCCATACCCGTCACGGGGCAGCAGTTGCCACTGCCCATCGGTGGGGCGTTGCTGCACGCGGTACGCCTGCCCGTCCATACGTATCCAGGCATGCGCGTCGGTGCGGCTGACGCCTTGGGCATCGGTGACGGCATGCCTAGGTGGTTGTTCGCTGTGGAACGGGGCCAGGTCTCCCGCCCACAAGCGCTCGCCGCCGCCCTGGACGTTGGCCTGGACCAGGCTGTCTACCCATGCGGAGCGCTTCCAGGCTTGGCGCACCACGTGCACGCCGGCAGCGCCAGCCGCCACCAGTGCCAGGTCGGTGGCCACGTGGTCGAGGTGCTCCAAAGCCTGCTCGGCCTCACCCTCATGCCAGGCGTCCAGCGCATAGAAGGCCTCTTGCAACAGGCTCCATACCGTCACAGCCAACAGCACAGCGCCGATGCCCGGCACCCACAGGCTGGCAAGCCCCAGCAATGTCCAGCCCTCAGCCGCAAGGCGCTGCTCGTGAGCCTGCTCGCGGTCGCGGTCCAGTTGCTGGACGGGCGGTAGCAATGTGGCTGCATCGGATTGGATCTGCGCGATGCGGGCGAGCGCAAGGCTCTCAAACAGCGGCCCGGGCAATGGATAGGCGCGGGGGTACAGGTCGGCGGTGGCCCATGCCGGGATATCGTGATAGAAGCGGGTGGCGAGCTTGGCGAAAAACCCCTGGCTGTCACGACGGCGCACGAAACGGGCGAAGAATTGCTGGTAGGGCTTTTCACGCAGACGGGCGTTCAGCACCTTGCGGGCAAAACGCGCCAGGTTTTCTGCAGCGCTCCAGGCGCCCTGCGGGTCGCCAGGGATGTACACCAGTACACGCCGGCTGGACGTATAGAACGGTGCCAGCGACTCGTCTCGCACGTCCAACACCACAATCTGCTGCAACGGGCAGCCCAGCACTTCGAGGTTTTTCGCAACCACGCGATCGCCTTGCAGGGGCCCCAACCGGCCATCACGCCAAAGGTTGATCAGCAAACCCAGTTCCGCCTCGGTCAATACGCCACGCGCACGGGCCTTGAATGCGTCGATCAGCATCTCGTGCCGGGTCAGTTCCCCCAGCACCGCAACCATGGCCGCGGGGGCAAGGTGGGCCTGCAGATGCGCCTGATAGCGCGCTCCAAGGTCCAGCTCGCGAACCAGGCGGGCGAACTGGGCAGCGTGAGGTTCACGCAAACGCTGCCCTGCCCCGTCGTGCAATCCGGCCCCGGGCGCAAGGATGCCTGGCGTGGCTTCGTCAGCGGTGAAATTGCGCAGCACAGCTTCCAGCAGCGGGATCTGGTAATACACCCGTTGGGTCAGCGGCACGCGAATCGGGGCGTAGGTCAGCAAGGGCACCTGGTAGGCATTGCGAAACCACAATTGATCCACTGGCACACTCACCCCATGGCGCTGGGCGAGGGCCGCTTGCAACAGGGGGGTGACGAAGTGATCGATGCCCTCGATAGCCGCCCAGCGCACACTGAGCCGCTGCCGGCAGGCCAGGCTGCTGCGCAGCGCCTGGCACACGATGGGCATGTGCTGATGGCTGACAGCCTTGAGCCAGGTGGGCAGTTGCGCGGCGAGAAGCCGGTCCTGGCCCGCTTGCTCGAGCAGGTTGGGTTGAGTGGTGGTGTCCATCCGGTGCTCCCGCAATGTCGATACGGGTGCCAGGGTATGCAAAGGTCGCCCCATTGAAGTGGCGACCTACTACCACCCGCACGGGTCAAGCGCCGCCCTAGAACAACAGCATCTGGTGATCAACCAACGCCGCGAAGCTGTCGCCTACAAAAGGCAGAATCGCGTCAGCGACCGGTTGCAACTGACGCGTCAGGTAATGCTCGTAGTCGATCGGTGCCCTGCGGTTTTCCAGCGGCTCGGGCCCGGACGTGGTCATCACATAGCTGATCCAGCCACCGCGCTGATACTGGAGGCCACGGCCAAGCTGGCGATTGTAGTCATCGGCAAGGCGTGCGGCACGGACATGGGGCGGCACGTTGCGCTGGTAGTCCGCCAGCGGCCGACGCAAGCGCTTGCGGTAGACCAGCAGTTCGTCCTGCTCGCCGGCGAGGGTGCGCGCCACATACCCGCGCACGTAATCACGGTAGGGCTCGCCCCGGAAGATGCGGCCATACAACTGCTGCTGGAACGCCCTGGCCAGCGGCGACCAGTCGGTGCGCACCGACTCGAGCCCTTTGTAGACCATGTCTTCGGTGCCATCGGCACGCTGGACCAGCCCGGCATAGCGTTTCTTGCTGCCTTCATCGGTGCCACGGATGGTCGGCATCAGAAAACGCCGGTAATGGGTTTCAAACTGCAGTTCCAGGGCGCTCTCGATGCCCAGTGTCTGCTGCAGGTGCCCTTGCCACCACTGGTTGACCTCGGCCACCAGTGCCTTGCCGATCTGCGCGGCAGCCGCCTCATCGTGGGCCGTTTTCAGCCACACGAACGTGGAGTCGGTGTCGCCGTAGATCACATCGAACCCTCGCGCTTCGATCAACGCGCGGGTTTGTCGCATGATCTGGTGGCCACGCAGGGTAATCGAGGATGCCAACCGCGCGTCGAAGAAGCGGCAGCCACTGGAGCCCAGCACGCCGTAAAAGGCGTTCATGATGATTTTCAGGGCTTGTGACAACGGCGCATTGCCGACCTGCTTGGCCTGCTCCCTGCCCTGCCACACGCGCTCGACGATGGCCGGCAGGCAATGCCGGGTTCGCGAGAAACGCGCCCCCCTGAAGCCCTCCACCGCGTGCTGGTCATCGGGCTGGCCCAGGCCCTCGACCAGCCCGACCGGATCGATCAGGAACGTGCGAATGATCGAGGGGTACAGGCTCTTGTAGTCCAGCACCAGCACCGAATGATACAACCCTGGCCGCGAATCCATGACAAAACCGCCCGGGCTGGCTTCTTCCGGCCGGCTGCCCAGGTTGGGCGCGACAAACCCAAGGCGGTGCATGTGGGGCATGTACAAGTGACAGAACGCGGCCACCGATCCCCCGCTGCGATCGGCTGCAAGCCCGGTCACCGAGGCGCGCTCCAGTAGAAATTCCAGCAATCGGGTATGGGCAAAGATGCGTGTGACCAGTTCGCAGTCCTTGAGGTTGTAGCGCGCCAGGGCCGGCTTGTCCAAGGCGAACATACGGTTGATTTCATCCATGCGCTGGTAGGGCGTGCTGATCGCCTTGCCATCGCCCAGCAGGGTCTGGGCAACGTTCTCCAGGCTGAACGACGGGAAGCTCCAGGTGGCCGACCGCAGCGCCTCGATCCCGTCGATCAGCAGGCGCCCCGGCACCTCGGCAAACACGTGCCCGCCCTTGGCGTGGGCGCGCAGTGTCATGGGTGCACCGCCCCGGCCCAGCGCCAGGGGCACCTGCAGGCGCCCGGCGTGCTCGTGCAGCAGGCGCAGGTCGAACTGCACGACGTTCCAGCCGATGATCGCGTCCGGGTCGTGGCGCGCCACCCACTGGTTCAGGCAATGCAGCAAGGCGGCCCTGTCGGTGCAGTAGTGCAGGTCGAAATCTACCTGCGCCGCATCGCCGTTGGCCGGCCCGAGCATGTACACCTGGCGCTGGCCGCAACCTTCCAGGGCGATGCTGTACAACTCGCCGCGCTCGGTGGTTTCGATATCCAGCGACACCAGCCGCAGCGGCGGCCGGTACTCGGCGACCGGCTTGAGCTGGGCTTCGCACACCACGCCCTGGGCATCGACCTGGCCTGCGAACTGCACAGGGGCGGTGATGAAGCGCTCCATCAAGTAGCGTTCCGGTGGCCGTATGTCGGCCTCGAACACGTCGATACCCGCCGTGCGCAGGCGCTGCTCAAGCTGCAGCAACTGCCGATATTGCCGGCAATACAACCCCAGCACCGGGCGCTGGTCGAAGGCCTTGAGCCCAAGCGGGCGCAGCTCCACGCCAGGCTCGCCGGCCAGCAGCACCTGGGCATGAGCCTGTTGCGCCTGGGGGATGAACGCCACCGACACCTGAGGCGCCAGGCGCAGCAATCGTGGCCCGTGGTCGGTGGCCAGCCAGAACTCCACGCAGGTACCTTCAGGCGTGTCGTACCAGTGCCGGGTCAGCACGAACCCCTGCTGCAACTCCACCCCATTGCCCTCTGAATCACTTGTCGAAGGCCAATTGTACCCGTGCGGCCAACAGCCCACACCCCGAAGCGGGTTCAGCCGTACAGGTAGTTGATGTCCTTCAGGGCCAACGGCGGCACCTGCCCCAGCAGAAAGTCACGCAGCTTGTGCATCTGCCGGGCCTTGGGGCTGGCTTTGAGCCAGGTCATGTAGTAACCGTCACCGGTGGCCACGGCGTGCTTGAAAGGCGTCACCAGGCGACCTGCGGCGAGGTCTGCGCTGGCCAGTACCAAGTCGACCACCGAGATACCCAACCCCTGCTGAGCGGCGGAAATACCTTGGTCCAGCGTGTCGAACACCTGCCCCTGGTCGATGCTGATGTCCAGCGCATCCATGCGCGCCAGCCAGCGCCGCCAGTCCCTGCGGTCGGGGGACGGGTGCAGGAACTCACAGTGGTTCAGGTCCGCCAGTGCGGGCTGCACCTGCGCCATGTAGTCGGGGTGGCACACCGGGATCAGCCATTCATCGAACAGCCGGAAACTCTCGATATCGGCCGGGAAACGGCCGCTGGCCAGCAAGATCGCGCAGTCGTAAGGCTCGGAGTAGAAGTCCACGGTGTCGATGTCCATCCACACGCTGGACAACTGCACGCTGCAGGTGTCTTCGTGCTTCTTGAAGCCGTCGAGCGCCCGCAGCAGCCAGCGCACGGTCAATGTGGAGGGGGCCTTCAGGCGCAGCCCGTAGCGGTCCTGGCGCAGCAATGCACAGGCGTTCTCGATGATCTTGAACCCGACTTTGAGCTCCTGGGCCAGCAGACGCCCGTGCTCGGTGAGGCTCAGCTTGGGGCCGCGTCGCTCGAACAGGTCGCAGCCGAACATGGCTTCCAGCGTCTTGATGTGATGGCTGACGGCGCCCTGGGTCAGGGCCAGCTCTTCCGCGGCGCGGGTGAAAGAACCATACCGAGAGGCCACCTCGAAGGCACGCAGGGCGTGCAAGGCCTGAATCCGTTCCGACATGTGTAGGTCCCAAGCATGAGCGAGACTAATAGTAGGTCATAGTTCCACGCGTTTTACAACGCGGAGCGGGTTTCGGAAAATGCAGTTAATTTATAAATATAACCAAGATCCTGCCTGCAAAAGTGTGGAACGTTCATCTAATTTACATCTGGGGAAATCATGTTTACGGGATATGGACACTGCTATCGCCTGGATGCGCTGGAGCTGACCGCCGAACATGGAAGCAACAAGCAACACTGGACTCACTCAACCTTGGAGCACTTTCGCAACATCCTCGCCAACCCCGACTTCCCCTGCCTGTTCGGCCGCAAGGCAGTCAACGGCCAAACCTGCCATGTTCTATTCGCCCGCGCCGAGCAACTGGCTGATGACGTCGCCCAGGGGCTTGCGGACTACGTGCGCCATGTCGGCCCCATCAAACCCAAGCAGCGCATCGGCAGCCCACTGGTGGTGTTTCTCGAAACGGCCACCGACAGCACCCTGGCCCAACAGCAGGCGCTGGCCTGGAAGGTACTGCGTGGCGTGCATGCGCGAGACCCTCACCCCTGGCCACAAGGGGTACCGACCGACCCCGATGACACGAACTGGTCATTCTGCTACGCCGGCATGCCGCTGTTCATCAACATGAACTTCCCGGGCCACCAGGCCATGAAAAGCCGCAACCTGGGCCCGCACATCACCCTGGTCATCAACCCCCGGGAGAACTTCGACGAAGTCGCCAATGCCGGCACTGAGAGTGGCAAGCGCATCCGTGAGCGGATCCGCGAGCGCGTGCACCACTACAACGACGGCGTGATGCCCGACACCCTCGGCTTCTTCGGCGATGCCGACAACTACGAATGGAAGCAATACCAGTTGCAGGAAGCGGGCTCACTGAACCCGCCACGTTGCCCTTTTCATGCCCACGCCGCCACCCATGCAGTACCTGACATCCTTACCGAGAACTGAACGTGAATACCGCCCTGACCGCCACCTACGCCCTCACCGTGCTGCTGCTGATCGCCACCCCTGGGCCAGTCGTGGCATTGATCGTCAACACTGCCGCCGCCTCCGGCTCGCGCAAGGCCATCTTCACGGCCCTGGGGACCAACTGGGCGTCACTGGTGCTGATTGCTGCGGCTGCCTGGATCATCCTCACCAGTGCCGCCATCGACAAGGCCTGGCTCAGCACGATGAGCCTGCTGGGCTGCCTGTTCATCGGGTACATCGCAGTGGGCACGCTCAAGGAGGCCCTCCAGGCGCCAGCAACGGACACCGCGAACGACGCCGTGAAACCTGGCCGTGGCGGCCTGTGGCAGGGCTTCATGGTGGGCATTTCCAACCCCAAGGACATCATTTTTTTCATCGCCTTCTTTCCGCAGTTCATCCAGATCACCGAGTCGTTCGGCAAGAGCATGGTGGTGCTGTCGTTGCTGTGGGTCATCATCGACTTCGCGGTGCTCAGCTTGTACATCTTCGCCATCGGCAAGATTGCCTCTGAGCGCAGCAACCGCTTCATCAGCCTGGCTTCGGGTGTGGCGCTGCTGCTGATCGCCATCGGTGGCCTGCTGTACAACGTCAGGGAACTGGCTGCCTGACGGCAGCGCCGGAGCATCCGGGACACCCTCCAGAGCCCCCCTGTTCATTGACCGCCTGCATCGGAAGGGTCCAGGCAATAACGCCCTGGCCACAACGAGCGGCGGCACGGCTTGCCTGACAATCGTCGGTTGGCCTTTCGGCAAGCCCCATTCGGTGGCTAGAATACAAAGTCGTTCCGATTTGCCAGAGGCGCACGCTTGACTGCCATGATTACCGAAGCCGTCCATCACCGCCTGGCAACCTGCGGGGCAGGCCTATGAGGCCGCTGCACCGCTTACCGGTGCTGCTGGTTGCCCTTGCGCCTGTGCTTGCCCAGGCGCTGGAGGTGCACATCGACCCCCACGCCGACCTGCTGTACCGCCAGGCCTTGCCGTTGCTTGAACAGGCGGACAACCAGGGGGACAGCCCGGGGAGTTTGCGCACGGCACTGGGTGACGACGCGGAGCTCAGCCGCCAGGGCCAGGCCATGGCCCACACCCTGCCCACCGCTGTGGCATTGCTGAAAAAGTCGGTGGAGCTTGGCCACCCGGTGGCGCAGTACCGCCTGGCGCTGTACTACATGACCTACCTGCCCTCCGCGCAAATTTCCGATGCTGCCTGCCCGTTGCTCGAAGCCAGCCTGAGCCAGGGCTTTGCCGCACCAGCGCCCGCCATTGCCACCTGGTGCCCACCCTACAATGCCAGTGCCGATTACCGCGCGGCACTGGAAGCCATCCCCAGCATGGCCACCCTGTACGCGGCCTATTACCCGCAACCTGCCACGCGCCTTGCCTGTAACCGCAACCAGCCCCAGGGGCTGTCCATGCTGTGGGGCCGCCAGCGTGACTATCAGGCTGAGGTGTACCGGCTGCTCAGCGACCTCGACCCACAGCACCGCGCGACGCTGCTGCAAAAGGCGGTGGATACCAACGGCTGTGTCACTGCCCAGCAGCACTTGACCAGCCGCCCCTAGGGCAGGCGGACAGCAAGAACGTTCAAGCCAGCCCCTGCCCCGTCTGGCATGCTGGCCTGCCTTACATCCTGTGCGCCAGCCATCATGCCCCAGCTCGCCCGCCACGCCTTCCTGCACGGCGCCCTCGCCATTGTGCCGCTGTCCCTGGCAGTTGCCCCCTGGGGGCTGCTGGCCGGCTCCATGGCCATCGAAGCCAACCTCACCGCGCTGCAAGGCCAAGGGCTGTCGGCCATTGTCTTCGCCGGCGCCGCGCAACTGGTGGCGATCGGCATGCTCAAAGGCGGCGCCAACCTGGCCTCTATCCTGCTCACCACCTTGCTGCTGACCTCGCAGCACCTGCTGTACGGCCTGTCGATGCGCCCGGTGCTGTCGCCACTGCCACTGCGCTGGCGCATGGGCCTGGGCTTTCTGCTGACCGACGAGTTTTTCGCCCTGACCAGCCGCTACGACCAGCAGCAGTTCAACCGCTGGTATGCGCTGGGGGTTGGGCTGACCTTCTATGTTGCCTGGAACCTGTTCACCCTGGTCGGCATTATCGTGGGGCAGAACATTCCACACCTCGACCAGTTGGGCCTGGACTTTTCCATCGTCGCCACCTTCGTCGCCCTGATCACGCCACTGGTGCGCAACCTGCCCACGCTGGTGTGTGTGGCGGTGTCGTTGTTCACCTCGGTGCTGTTTACCCATTGGCACTGGGAAACCGCGCTGGTTGCCGCTGGCCTGCTGGGCATGGGTGCGGGCTTCGTGTGCCAGAAGCTGGCAGAGGGCCGTTCATGATCTGGCTGCTGATCGCCGGGATGGGCACCCTGGTGTTCCTGAACCGTTATGCGTTTCTGGAACCGCGCCTGCCCCTGCGCCTGGGCTCCAACGCCCGACAGTTTCTGGGCTTTGCCGTCCCAGGCATGCTGACGGCCATCTGTGGCCCGATCATCTTCATGCCCGACCACCAGCTTGACCTGAGCCTGTTGAACCCTTACCTGCTCGGCTCACTGGTGGCCATCGCCCTGGTGCTGTTGACCCGCCGCGTGTTGCTGAGCATGCTGGTGAGCATGTTGATCTTCTTTCTTCTGCGCAGTTGGCTGGCATGAGCACGCCCCTGCGCGAGCAGACTCACCTGTGGCAGGCGCCAGCGCTGGGCGACGTAGAGATGCTGCACGCCCGCTACGTTCAGCAGCGCTTTGCCCCGCATGTGCATGAAGGGTATGTGTTCACGGTGATCGAGTCCGGCGCGCAACGTTTCTGGCACCGTGGCAGCGAGCACCTGGCGCCTGTGGGCAGCATGGTGCTGATCAACCCTGACGAGCTGCATACCGGGGCCAAGGCCCATGAGGCTGGCTGGCAATACCGCGGCTTTTACCCGGAACACCAACGCGTAACCGGCGTGCTCGAAGAACTGGAACTGAGCCGGCAAGGCATGCCGCGCTTCAGGGACAGCGTGATTGTCGACCCGGCCCTGGCAGCGGCCTTCAGCCAACTGCACCGGTTGTCCGAAAGCAGTGCCAGCGCGCTGCAGCAGCAGACGGCCTGGCGCCAGGCGGTGCTGGCACTGGTGCAGCGCCACGGGCAAGGCGCCGAGCCATCCGCCCCTGGCCAGGAGCCGCTGGTGGTAGCCCGTGCGCGGGAAATGCTGGAAACGCACCTGGCCGAACCGCCCTCGCTGGAAGCGCTGGCCGCTGCAGTCAATTTGTCGCCCTTTCACTTTGCCCGGGTGTTCCGCCAGGCCACAGGCCTGCCGCCCCACGCATGGTTGAAGCAGCGACGCCTGGCGCGGGCCAGGGAAATGCTCAGGCGCGGCCTGGCCGCATCGGACGTGGCCTTCACCCTGGGCTTTGCCGACCAGAGCCACCTGAACCGGCAGTTCAAGCAGGCCTACGGGGTTACGCCGGGGGCCTATCGCAGCGCCTGTCGCTACGCCTGAACTGCGTCAAGGCGCCCCAGGCGGTTCTACCACCCGCTGCTACACTCAAGTGGCTGAATGGAGGATGCGGCCATGTCCGAAAAAGAGATCACCACCCTTCTGTCACTGATGAACCAGCGCCAGGCCTGCCTGAGCAGTGCTTTCAAGGAAATTGCTGACTGGATTGACCGCCAGGGCGATGTGCCTGCGGCTGGGAAGATTCGCGCAAGCCTCAGGGCGCTGGAGGCTGACGAGGCGCGGGTACGCAAGACGCTGACGTCGCTGACCCTGGACAGGCCTCTGCCCAGGTTCCGCAGTTGAGCTGACAGGGCCGCCGCGCGGCCCCGGCTCAACCGGTCAGTGGCTCATGTGCATGTGGTCGTGCCCACTGCCGGCCTCGGCGGTGAGCGGGCGTACCTCTGCCTGTACCTCTACGGTTTCCGTCACGCCCTTGGCGCTTTCCACGGTGAGGGTCAGTGGCACTTTCTCGCCTTCCTTTACCTGACCATTCAAGCCCATCAGCATCACATGAAGCCCATTGGGGTCCAGGGTCACGGCTTTGCCAGCAGGCAACTCGACCGCATTGAGCTCGCGCATGCCCATGACGTCGCCATTCATGGTCATCTCATGAACCTGCACGGTCTTGGCCACTGGCGAGGCCACGCTAACCAGCTTGCTGTCAGCATCGGCCGTGAGCGTCATGAACGCACCGGTGGACTGCTGATGCGGCACGCTGGCGCGCACCCACGCATCGCTCACGGTGGTCTGGGCCAGTGCCGGCAAGCCCAGGCTCATGAGAAAAAGGGCCGCCAGGCCATGCTTGACTGGTTGCATCGACATTCAGCAGATCTCCATCAGGGTAACCAGGTCCTCGGCACATTCCTTGGCGTTCAGGGAATGGCCCAGGCTCAGGCGCAGGGTGCCACGCGTGTCGTAAACGTAGCTGGTGGACGAATGGGAAATGGTATAGGTGTCGCCGGCCGGGACTTTCTCATAGAACACCTTGAACTCCCGAGCCACGGCGTCGATCTCTTCAGGCGTACCGGTCAGCGCCGTGAAAGTGGGGTCGAATGCCTTGACGTAGGCATCGAGCACTTCGGGCGTGTCGCGCTCAGGGTCCAGGGTAATGAACACTACCTGGAACAGGTCGCGGTCACGCCCCCGCAGCAACTTGCGAATTTGTGCGGCACGCGCCAGCGTGGTGGGGCAAATGGCCGGGCACTGGGTGAAGCCGAAGAAGATCATCGGCATGCTGCCATAGAAGCTCGACAGGGTGCGCACGTTGCCTTGAGGGTCCTTGAGGCTGAACTTGCGCCCCAGGATCTCGTTGCTCATGTTCTTGCCGTACTTGAAATCGAGCCCCCGGGCCGGGCTGCAGCCCGCCAGCAAACCGAGCCCGAGAACACCCATGCCGGCGACAACCGCGCGCCGGGTCAGAAGATCAGTCATGAAACCATCCTTTACAGGGAAGGTGCCGGCCCTCGGGGCGGGCCAGCCAAAAACCGGGGCATTCTGGCATGCCACCTGGGGGTGTTCTACCCAGGCCAAGCAGGAACGGCGCGCAGCCCTTTGAATACGGGCTGCGGCCTGTTGTCGCAGGGGTTGAAACCGTAACACTTTGTTGCTAAGCACACGTGTCAGGCCAACCTGAGGCGCTGACGACGTCAGTAGTAGGCGTTCTCTTTCTGGCTGTGGTCGGTCACGTCGCGCACGCCTTTGAGCTCGGGTACGCGCTCCAGCAACGTACGCTCGATGCCGTCCTTCAAGGTCACGTCGGCTTGGCCACAACCCTGGCAACCGCCGCCGAACTGCAGTACGGCGATACCGTCGTCCACCACATCCACCAGGCTGACCTGGCCGCCGTGGCTGGCAAGACCGGGGTTGATCTCGGTCTGCAGGTAATAGTTGATGCGCTCGTTGATCGGGCTGTCTTCGTTCACCATCGGCACCTTGGCGTTAGGCGCCTTGATGGTCAGCTGGCCACCCATGCGGTCGGTGGCGTAGTCCACCAACGCATCTTCCAGAAACGGCACGCTTACCGCATCCAGGTACGCCGTGAAGCTTTTCAGGCCCACGGCAGTGTCATCAGGCTTTTCTTCGCCCGGCTTGCAGTAGGCAATGCACGTCTCTGCGTACTGGGTGCCCGGCTGAGTGATGAAAACGCGGATGCCGATGCCAGGCGTATTCTGCTTGGAAAGCAGATCGGCCAGGTAGTCATGGGCGGCGTCGGTAATGGTTATAGCGCTCATGTAGGTTCCTCACAGACTTGCGGCCAAGTGTACGCCAAGCCGGCCCTCTAACAAAGTCCTAGTATTTGACTCGGGAAAGGGTGTAGGCCTGGCCCGCCTCCTGCGGTGCGGCCAACCACGCACGCATGCGCCGGTACAGGCCGCGTTCCAGCCATTGGTAACTGAACCACGACAGCAGCGCGATGGAAGGCACGCACAGGGCAAATACCAGGTAAGGGTTGAGCTGGAGGCGCTGGCTGGCGAACCACCCGGCATACAGCACCAGCACATGGATCAGGTACACGGAATACGAGCAGTCACCCAGCGCCTTGAGCACGCGATTGCCCGCAAACAGCGGCTCCAGCGCGATGAAGGCGAGCACGATGAGCGCGCTGGGTATGCCCCAATGCAACAGGCGCTGGGAAGCATCCAGGTGGTAGATGGCGAGTACTGCAGCCGTCAACAGCACCAGAGGCAGCCAGCGGCCCTGGCGGATCAGCCCCCGGCGGTACATCACCCCCAGGCCGATGCCCAGCAGGAACTCATAGATGATGTCATTGTTGTAGAAGCGGCTCAGCACGCCCATCCGGCCCAGCACTTCACTGACCAGCAGCAGTACCGCAGTGACCAGCAACAGGTGGTGCCGCTGGCGCACGAAAAAGGCCAGGCCGAACAACAGGTAGAACAGCATCTCGAAGTTCAGCGTCCACCCCACGTTCAGCGTGGGGTACAGGCCATACCCGCCGGGGTTCTCTGCCGGTATGAACAGCATCGACAGCAGCAGGTGATGCCAGCTGAACTCCTGGTGCGGCATCCATTGGCTGAACGCCAGCAGCAGTGCGGCCATCAGCGCCGTGTAGAACCAGTAGGCGGGCACGATGCGCAGTATTCGGTTAAGCAGGAACTCGCGCGGCGCTACGGTTTTATCCCGGGTTGACAGGTAGATGACCAGGCCGCTGATGACGAAGAAGATGTCCACGCCCACGGCGCCGCGGTCAGCCAGCAACTGGCCGACCGGCCCACTGGCCTTGAAATCGAAGAAGATCTGCATGAAATGGTGACATACCACCACCCAGGCAGCGAATGCCCGAAGTGCCTGAAGCGAATACAGCATGGAGTACCCTGCGATAACCGGTGCATTGAGGTATCGGCTGCAGCGGCGCCGATACCACCCACCGTTTGGGACCGCAGGGTGGCCAGAAAGGTCAGCGGCCCCGATCAGAGGTTCTCGTAGCGGTTCATGTCCAGCACCCCAGCCTCGACCGGTTCGGTTTCCTTGATGAAGCTGTTCAGGTCATGGAAGTAGAACCAGAACTGCGGGTGGCTACGGCGCACGCCCCAGCGCATGACGATGCGCTCGAACTTGGCCGGGTCATCCCTGGCGTCTTCCATGTCTTCGACAAATTCCGCTACATCACTGCTGGGAATGTTGAAGATGAAGTTGGGGTAGCTGCTGAGCACCCCGGGGTACAAGGTCAGGGTATCGAGGCCTGGCTCGTAGCGGTAAGCCTCACCCAGCAGGAAGGCGACGTTGGTGTGCGCGCGGTTGCGCAACAAGCTGTACACCTGGCGCTGCCCGCTCTGCCCTTCGATGCGCAGCATGGTCGCCTCGGGCAACTGCTTGATCACCTTCAGCCCTGCCGCTGGCCGGGAGACAAGGCGGCTGAGGGACTGCTCCACATTACGGAACTCTTCGGTCATCTGCGGCCGTGAGCAGTACGCACCCTGGCAGCGGTTGATCGGGTCGGGTGCCACGTTGAGGCTGCCGGTGCGCTGCAGCAGCTTGAGGCCAAAGTCACGCTTGGGGTCTCGCGGGTCCAGCACGATACCGCTCGGGGTATCCGTGTCGATGTCTTCATAGTCGAGCCACATCTTCACCTTGCCGCTGTTCTGGTACCAGTCGCTGAGGATGTCCTGACGCTGGCTGGCCGGCATCAGGCGCAGGAAGTTGACCTCGGCGCCATTGCGGATCAGGTCGAAGTACAGCCGCGTCTGCAGCTGGTGCGACAGGTTGCCGAACACATCGAAGTTCACCGCCAGCTGGTAGTACGTGCGTTCCAGCAACGGGTAATCGAACAGCCACACGGTGAGCGGCACATCGCCCACCAGGCCTTTGGTCACCGAGGCACTGTCGAAATGACGGAAAATGCTCAACAAGGCGTTGTCGTTGCCGGCCCACAGGGTGGCCCAGCCCGGCGCGGGCATCTGCGCGTAGGCTTCCCGGCGCAGTTTCTCGTAATCGTTGCGCTTGTCACGGTAGGCGCGCCACAGGCTCAGCACGTTGCCTACATCGTCATTCTGCCCAGGCATGGCCAGCAGTGGCGTGGCCTCGCCCCGGTAGGTTGCATCGGTAACGTAACGGTCGAAGGCCGGCTCCTGGAACAGCGCCCAGAAGTTGTCACGGATCACGTCGGTGGCGATCTGGCCACGGCACACAGGGCCGCGGATGAACGTGCGCACGAAGTACTCAGCGTTATCGAGCATGAACTGGTAGCGCGCCACCGCCGGGATCGCCTCGAAGGTTTCGAACGGGTTGGCGCGGTGGCGCGGCCCGTAGCCAGGCAAGGCGGTGGCGTGCCAGTCACCTGCGTAGAAGAGCTGCTTCACCCGCTTGAGCTTCTGCGGCCCCATCGGGTAGGTGATGTGGGTCTTGTGCACGATCACGCCCTGCACCGGGATCAGGCGGTAATAGAAGTCGGTGCCGGGCGGATCATTGGGGCGGCGGATGGCGATGATGTCCACCGGCTGGCCGCTCGGGGTGCGCGAGCGTACCCACTGGAAGAAGTGGCCCTGCTCACCCCCAACGAAGTAGATATGGGCAAGGAACAGGTGCTCGTACAGCCAGCGCCCCACCAGCGCCTCAGTGGACCCTGGGCGGTTGAGCAGCTCTTCCCATTGCGCAATCTGGCTGGCTTCGGCAGCACTGGGCTTGATGGCCTGGTACTCCACCGGCGCACCGGCGGCCAGCCAGCGGCGCATGGTGTCGTATTCCTTGTCGGTCAGCCCGGTAACGGCCAGCGGCATGCCTTCCTTGGGGTGGGCGCCGGCATAGGCGTCGAATTCCTGAGGCAGCGGGCACATGTTGTTGCGGTTAAGCCCCAGTACGATCTCGTCCGGCACCTTGGCGTTGGGGGTGAGCGGGGTCTTGTGGCCGAGTTCGAGCATGCGCGCCATCAGCGCGGCCTGGCTGCCCTGGTTGTCGAGCACCGAGTAGAAACCTTTCTTGCGCCATTCTGCTTCGCTGTGGGCGTCGTAGAACAAGCGCGTGGTCGGTACCGCCTCGGCCCGCTCCCCCTGGTACACAGGCACCTTGGTGGCGCCACGTACAGCGCCCTCGGCACTTTCCAGCTTGAGCTGGCAGGCAGCGTCGTTGCAGGCATGGCAGGCCACGCACTTCTCGGTGAAGATCGGCTGGATGTCCCGAGTGTAGGAAATAGCCGGGCTGGATTGGGGCGCTTGCCCGAACACCGCGCCGCTGATCAGTAGGGCGAAGATACCGGCAAGAATACGATGCAGCATGTGCGCAGAGTCCTGGTTCTTGAAAGCCATCACGAGTGTTGCCTGGGAAAGCAGTGCTGCATGCTGGCCTGCAACATGAGCAGTTTTCATGCAAATGGGCGATACGCCTAAAAACCGCGCAGCTTTGTTATGATTCGCCACCTTCTGATATTCGCCCGACCAGGTAGTTCATATGTCCGACCGCAGCGCTCGTCTCCAAGCACTCCACCAAGCACTTAAAGAGCGCATCCTGATTCTAGACGGCGGCATGGGCACTATGATTCAAAGCTACCGCCTGGAGGAAGACGACTATCGTGGCACACGCTTCGCCGACTGGCCAAGCGACGTCAAAGGCAACAACGACCTGCTGCTGCTCAGCCGGCCGGACGTGATTGCCGCCATCGAAAAAGCCTACCTGGATGCCGGCGCGGACATCCTCGAAACCAACACCTTCAACGCCACCCAGATTTCCCAGGCCGATTATGGCATGGAAGCGCTGGTCTACGAACTGAACGTCGAAGGCGCCCGCATCGCGCGCCAGGTGGCCGACGCCAAAACCCTGGAAACCCCCGACAAGCCGCGCTTCGTGGCCGGGGTGCTGGGCCCCACCAGCCGCACCTGCTCCATTTCCCCCGACGTCAATGACCCGGGCTACCGGAACGTCACTTTTGACGCGCTGGTAGAGAACTACGTCGAAGCGACCCGCGGCCTGATCGAGGGCGGCGCCGACCTGCTGCTGATCGAAACCATTTTCGACACGCTGAACGCCAAGGCGGCGATTTTCGCCGTGCAGCAGGTGTTCGAAGACGATGGCGTCGAACTGCCCATCATGATCTCGGGCACCATCACCGATGCCTCCGGCCGTACCCTGTCCGGGCAGACCACCGAGGCGTTCTGGAACTCGGTACGCCACGCCAAGCCAATTTCGGTAGGCCTGAACTGCGCGCTCGGCGCCAAGGACCTTCGCCCCTACCTGGAAGAGCTGTCGAGCAAGGCCGACACCCATGTCTCGGCGCACCCCAACGCCGGCCTGCCCAATGCGTTCGGTGAGTACGATGAAACCCCGGCCGAGATGGCTGCCGTGGTCGAGGAGTTTGCCGCCAGTGGCTTCCTGAACATCATCGGCGGCTGCTGTGGCACCACACCAGGCCATATCCAGGCCATTGCGCAAGCGGTAGCCAAGTACCCGCCGCGGGTGATCCCGGACATCCCCAAAGCCTGCAGGCTGTCGGGGCTGGAGCCGTTCACCATTGACCGCCAGTCGCTGTTCGTCAACGTGGGTGAACGCACCAACATTACCGGTTCCGCCAAGTTCGCCAGGCTGATCCGCGAAGAGAACTACACCGAGGCGCTGGAAGTGGCACTGCAGCAGGTGGAAGCCGGCGCCCAGGTGATCGACATCAACATGGACGAAGGGATGCTCGACTCCCAGGCCGCCATGGTGCGCTTCCTCAACCTGATCGCCGGCGAGCCGGACATTTCCCGTGTGCCGATCATGATCGACTCCTCCAAGTGGGAGGTGATCGAAGCGGGCCTCAAGTGCATTCAGGGCAAGGGCATCGTCAACTCCATCTCGATGAAGGAAGGCGTGGAGCAGTTCAAGCATCACGCCCGCCTGTGCAAGCGCTACGGCGCAGCGGTGGTGGTGATGGCCTTCGACGAAGTGGGCCAGGCCGATACCGCTGCGCGCAAGCAGGAAATCTGCAAGCGCAGCTACGACATCCTGGTAAATGAAGTGGGCTTCCCGCCTGAAGACATCATCTTCGACCCGAACATCTTCGCGGTGGCCACGGGTATCGAGGAGCACAACAACTACGCGGTCGACTTTATCGAAGCGTGTGCCTACATCCGCGACCACCTGCCCCATGCCCTCAGCTCGGGCGGTGTGTCCAACGTATCGTTCTCGTTCCGTGGCAACAACCCGGTGCGCGAGGCGATCCATTCGGTGTTCCTCTTCCACGCGATCCAGAACGGCCTGACCATGGGTATCGTCAACGCCGGCCAGCTGGAAATCTACGACGAGATCCCGCCGCAGTTGCGCGAAAAGGTCGAGGACGTGGTACTCAACCGTACGCCCCATGGCACCGATGCGTTGCTGGCGATTGCCGACGACTACAAAGGCGGCGGCGCCACCAAGGAAGTGGAGAACGAAGAGTGGCGCTCGCTGCCGGTTGAAAAACGCCTTGAGCACGCGCTGGTCAAGGGCATCACTGCGTTCATCGTCGAAGACACCGAAGCCTGCCGCCAGCAATGCGCACGCCCGATCGAAGTGATCGAAGGCCCGCTGATGAACGGCATGAACGTGGTCGGCGACCTGTTCGGTGCCGGCAAGATGTTCCTGCCACAGGTGGTGAAATCGGCCCGGGTGATGAAGCAGGCCGTGGCGCACCTGATCCCCTTCATCGAAGCGGAAAAGGGCGACAAGCCTGAAGCCAAGGGCAAGATCCTGATGGCCACGGTAAAGGGTGACGTGCACGATATCGGCAAGAACATCGTCGGGGTGGTACTGGGCTGCAATGGCTATGACATCGTCGACCTTGGGGTGATGGTGCCTGCCGAGAAGATTCTGCAGACCGCGCGGGAGCAGAAGTGCGACATCATCGGCCTGTCTGGCCTGATCACCCCGTCGCTGGACGAGATGGTGCACGTGGCCCGTGAAATGCAGCGTCAGGGCTTCGAGTTGCCGCTGATGATCGGCGGCGCGACGACGTCCAAGGCTCACACGGCGGTGAAGATCGAGCCCAAATACAGCAACGATGCCGTCATCTACGTAACCGATGCCTCGCGTGCGGTGGGCGTGGCGACCCAACTGTTGTCCAAGGAGCTGAAAGCAGGCTTCGTGGAACGCACCCGCCAGGACTATCAGGAGGTGCGCGAGCGCACCGCCAACCGCAGCGCCCGCACCGAGCGCCTGAGCTACACCCGGGCCGTTGCCGCCAAGCCTCAGTATGACTGGGCGGGCTACCAGCCTGCAGTGCCTTCGTTCACGGGCGTGAAGGTGCTGCAGGACATCGACCTGCGCACCCTGGCCGAGTACATCGACTGGACGCCGTTCTTCATTTCCTGGGACCTGGCAGGCAAGTTCCCGCGCATTCTCACCGATGAGGTGGTGGGCGAAGCCGCCACCGCGCTGTACGACGATGCCCGGCAGATGCTCGACAAGCTGATCGACGAGAAACTCATCAGCGCCCGGGCCGTGTTCGGCTTCTGGCCGGCCAACCAGGTGGCCGACGATGACATCGAGGTGTATGGCAAAGATGGCCAGCCTCTGGCCACCCTGCACCACCTGCGCCAGCAAACCATCAAGCCCGACGGCAAACCGAACTGGTCACTGGCAGACTTCGTGGCGCCCAAGGCAAGCGGTGTGACCGACTATGTGGGCGGTTTCATCACCACGGCGGGCATTGGTGCAGAGGAAGTGGCCAAGGCCTACCAGGATAAAGGCGACGACTACAGCTCGATCATGGTCAAGGCGCTGGCCGACCGCCTGGCCGAGGCCTGTGCCGAGTGGTTGCATGAACAGGTACGCAAAGAGTACTGGGGCTATGCCTGCGACGAGCAACTGGACAACGAGGCGCTGATCAAGGAGCAGTACCGGGGTATTCGCCCGGCGCCAGGTTACCCGGCCTGCCCGGACCACACCGAGAAGCAGACGCTGTTCCGCCTGCTCGATGGCAGCGCCATCGGTGAAACCGGCCCGAGCGGCGTGTTCCTCACGGAGCACTTTGCGATGTTCCCGGCCGCCGCCGTGAGCGGCTGGTACTTTGCCCACCCGCAGGCCCAATACTTCGCGGTCGGCAAGGTCGACAAGGACCAGATTGAAAGCTACAGCGCCCGCAAAGGCCAGGACATGGCGGTAAGCGAGCGCTGGCTTGCGCCCAACCTGGGCTACGATATCTGATGTGGCAGCGGGCGATGCCCGCTCCTACGGGTATCCCCGGTGAGGCAACCAGGAGCCACCATGGACGATGATCGCCAAGGCAAACCCCCAACCCTGTGGCAAATGTTGCAGAGCATTCTTGCTGCCGCGTTCGGCGTGCAAAGTGGCAAGAACCGCGCGCGAGATTTCACCCACGGCAAGGCCTGCCACTTCATCGTGCTGGGTGTGCTGTTCACCCTGGCCTTCGTGGCGGTTTTGATCGGGCTGGTGCAGTTGGCCCTGCACCTGGCACGCTAGCTTACTGGTGGCTGACCCAGTACACCGCGGTGACGACCACCAGCAGGATCAGGCAGAGGATTGCCCAGGCATCCACGCTGCTATCGGGTTTACGCGCCTTGGTTGAGTTGGCCATTGCATCGCCTCTTGTAGTGGTTATGGGAATGCACTTCACCACCAGCAGTTAAGACCAGCAATGCCCTTCCCTCAAGCAGGGGCTTTCAGTACTCGACCGGTGACGTGAGAAACGGATAGCGATAGCTGGGCGGGTGACCCACTGCGCTGTAGGCCTTGAAATCCACACCGTAATCGGCAAGCTCCACGCGCTTGAGCCAACGCCTGGCCTTCGCCTGGTCAATGCTCTGCAGCACGGGCAAGCTGTAATTGCCACCACCGTCACGGGCAAACGCCAACCCCCTGGCATCATCGTGCAGCATCACCATGGCCCACCCTCCGAGGGTGAAGTGCCCACCCATCAGCACGCTCAAACGCCCGTCAATACGCGCACGCAGGGCCTCGGACGAACTGTTCACCGCACTGAACACCACGTCACGCCCAGGCTTGCGCCCAGCCTCTTCGAACGCTTGCATGGCCCCAAAAGCCATTTCGTCGTTTGCCGACCACACCAGGCGGGTGTCGGGGTAACGCTGCAGCAGCAACTGCGCCTGTTCATAGGCACGCTCGCGGCTCCAGCCGCCATACACCACCTGGCGCAGGCGCACCTGCGGAAAATCCGCCAATGCCCGGCGCATGCCGTCTTCACGCCGTTGCGAGGCGGGGGTGGTCTTTACGCCGGAAAAGGCAAGCAGGTCCAACGTGCCTTCACCCTTGGGCAGTTGCGCCACCATCTCGTGGAGCATCTGGAAACCCGCCTGCTCATCGTTGGTGGTCAGCGTACCCAGTGGCATGGCGTATTTGTCGGGTTGGGCAGCTACCCGGCGCGCCTGGCCAGCCGTAAGGCCATTGTTGACCAGCAGCAGCTTGACCCCGGTACCCTGCGAAAGGCGCATGATTTCCGGGGCGACGTACTGCTCGTTGACCAGCACCAGGTAGTCGGGCCGCTGCGGCCCAGCCAGGGCCGCGCGGGCCTGTTTCATCACCACATCGGCGCGGCGCTCGCTGTACTCGACACGCAGGTCCATGCCCAGCTCGTCCGCGGCTGCCTGCATGAAGCGGGTATAACTGGTCCAGAAGGTTTCGTTCGACAACCCAGGGTTGAGGAAAACCACCGAAGCCGCTTGCGCCCCCGCCGTCAGCGGCAGGGCGAGGCACAGGCTTTGGCAAAGGGCCTTGAACATGGGCTGACATCTCTGCAAAGCAAACCGCGGATTATAACGCCCCAAGGCTATCGACGGCACAAATGGCAGTCAGTCTCACATAGTCCATTTGGTTCTTTTCATATGCTAAAACATCACTTTAGCGCATAACCGCAACCTGCTATCGTTCCCCGGCTCCGTACCGGAGTGCGCGGCCGTGCGCGCGAATAGCTGCATGCCTGAGACAGGACTTTTATGTACGTATACGACGAGTACGATCAGCGGATCATCGAGGACCGCGTCAAGCAGTTCCGTGATCAGACCCGCCGCTACCTGGCCGGTGAGCTGAGCGAAGAAGAATTCCGCCCTCTGCGCCTGCAGAACGGCCTCTACATCCAACGATTCGCGCCGATGCTGCGTGTCGCCGTGCCGTACGGCCAGCTGAACGCCCGGCAGGTTCGCACCCTGGCCAAGATCGCCCGCGACTACGACAAGGGCTATGCGCACATTTCCACCCGCCAGAACGTGCAGTACAACTGGCCGGCGCTGGAAGACATCCCCGACATCCTCGCCGAGCTGGCCACCGTGCAGATGCACGCCATCCAGACCAGCGGCAACTGCCTGCGCAACACCACCACCGACCAGTTTGCCGGCGTGGCCGCAGACGAGGTCATCGACCCGCGCCCATGGTGCGAAATCGTGCGTCAGTGGACCACCTTCCACCCCGAGTTCGCCTTCCTGCCGCGCAAGTTCAAAATTGCCATCAATGGCTCGCAACAAGACCGCGCCGCCATCGAAGTGCATGACATTGGCCTTGAGCCGGTGCGCAACGAAGCCGGCGAGCTGGGCTTCCGGGTACTGGTGGGCGGTGGGCTTGGCCGTACCCCGGTGGTGGGCTCGTTCATCAACGAGTTCCTGCCCTGGCAGGACCTGATCAGCTACCTGGACGCGATCCTGCGCGTGTACAACCGTTACGGCCGCCGTGACAACAAGTACAAGGCGCGGATCAAGATCCTGGTCAAGGCACTTACCCCGGAAGTGTTCGCCCAGAAGGTCGAGGCCGAAATGGCCCACCTGCGCGGCGGCAGCAGCACCCTGACCGAAGCGGAGGTGCAGCGCGTGTCGCGCCACTTCGTCGACCCTGATTACCTGGCGCTGGAAAACGTCGACTACGCCGCGCTGGATGCCGATTTCCCTGGCTTCGCCCGCTGGCGTGCGCGCAATACCCGCGCCCACAAGCGCCCGGGTTATGTGGCGGTGACGCTCTCGCTCAAGCCTACCGGCGTGGCGCCAGGCGACCTCACCGACAAGCAGCTCGATGCCGTGGCCGACCTGGCCGAGCGCTACAGCTTTGGCTTCCTGCGCACGTCCCACGAGCAGAACATCATCCTCGCCGACGTCGAGCAGCGCCAGTTGCACGCGCTGTGGCAGGAGCTGCGTGAAGGGGGCTTCGCTACCCCGAACATCGGCCTGCTGACCGACATCATCTGCTGCCCAGGCGGCGACTACTGCTCGCTGGCCAATGCCAAGTCGATCCCGATTGCCGAATCCATCCAGCGCCGCTTCGATGACCTGGACTACCTGTTCGACATCGGCGAACTCGACCTGAACATCTCTGGCTGCATGAACGCCTGCGGCCACCACCACGTCGGCCATATCGGCATCCTTGGCGTGGACAAGAAGGGCGAGGAGTTCTACCAGGTTTCGCTGGGCGGCAATGCTGCACGCGGCGCCAGCCTGGGCAAGATCCTTGGCCCATCGTTCGCACAGGATGACATGGCCGACGTGATCGAGAAGCTGATTGCCGTGTATGTCGAGCAACGCACCGAAGACGAGCGTTTCATCGACACGTACCAGCGCATCGGCATCGACCCCTTCAAGGAACGCGTGTATGCAGCGAATCATTAAGAACAACCAGATCGTCGACGAAACCTGGCACCTGCTGCCCAAGGAAACCTCGTTCGACGAGCTGACCAACTGCGACGACTACATCGTGCCCCTGCAGATGTGGCGCGACCACGCCCATGCCCTCAAGGCCCGTGACGGTGGCCTGGGTGTGTGGCTGGACAGCGATGAGGAAGCCGAAGAAATCGGCGAAGACGTGCAGCACTTCCAGGTGATTGCGTTGAACTTCCCGGCATTCACCGATGGGCGCAGTTATTCCAATGCTCGCCTGCTGCGTGACCGCTTTGGCTTCAAGGGTGAACTGCGTGCCATCGGCGACGTACTGCGCGACCAGCTGTTCTTCATGGCCCGTTGCGGTTTCGACGCCTTTGCCATCCGCGCCGACAAGAACCCGGAAGAAGCCCTGCAAAGCCTCAAGGATTTTTCGGTGACGTACCAAGGCGCCACCGACGAGCCACTGCCCTTGTTCCGTCGTCGCTGACCATTCGCTTTGCGGCCAGTTGCGGGGCGGGCTTGCCCGCAACTGGCTATTGCACCACGCGAAATTATCAACGCCCGCAGGTAAGCATTCTCCTCACGCCAACCGCGTACTACGCTCCTCTTGCACAGCCACCCGCCGAGGAGTTACCTGATGTCCCGCCCACCCCTGCCCCCGTTCACCCGTGACAGCGCCATCGAGAAAGTTCGCCTGGCCGAAGACGGCTGGAACAGCCGCGATGCCGCCAAAGTCGCCCTGGCGTATACACCGGACACTGTCTGGCGCAACCGCGTCGAGTTCCCCCGTGGCCGCGCCGAGGTACAAGCCTTCCTTACCCGCAAGTGGAACCGCGAGCTGGACTACCGCCTTATCAAAGAGCTGTGGGCCTTCGCCGACAACCGTATTGCCGTGCGTTACGCCTACGAGTACCGCGATGACAGCGGCCAGTGGTTCCGTGCCTACGGCAACGAAAACTGGGAGTTTGCCGAGGACGGCCTGATGCACAACCGCCACTCCAGCATCAACGAGCACCCGATCGCCGATACCGAACGCAAGTTCCACTGGCCGCTGGGGCGCCGCCCCGATGACCACCCCGGCCTCTCTGAACTGGGGCTTTGAAGCCAGGCCGGGCAGCCTTGGCGGCTGGGGCATGGATACGCTGGCGGGCCACCTGTTTCAACCTGGCTGCGCAAGGTGCCCTGCCTGCACGCAGTTCAGCCGCCAAGTTGTGTACAGTAGGCCCACAACAATGCCCGCACAGGAGCCCGGCACATGACCGTGACGCTGTCCCCCCTGCAGATCGACTGCGACTTCGATTCCGGCAACATCCAGGTGATCGATGCCAATGACCCCGCCCATGTAAGGCTGGCCATACGCCCGGACACCCACAGTGGCCACTACCAGTGGTTCCACTTCAAGGCAAGCGGCCTTACCCCTGGCCAAACCCACCGTTTCAGCCTGGAAAACGCCTCCGGCTCCTCCTATCGCAACGCCTGGCACGGTTACAACGCCGTGGCCTCCCATGACCAGCAAACCTGGTTCCGGGTGCCCAGCCAGTTCGACGGCACGGCGCTGTCGTTCGAGGTGACAGCTGAGCACCCACAAATGTGGTTCGCCTATTTCGAGCCCTACTCACGCGCCCGCCACAACCAGTTGATCGAACGTGCCCGCCAAGTGCCCGGCGTCGAGTTGCTGGCCAGTGGCCGCAGCGTGCAGGGCCGCGATATCCCTCTGCTGCGGGCCGGTGATGCCGCACCGGGCAAGCGCAAGCTGTGGCTGATTGCACAGCAGCACCCCGGCGAGCACATGGCAGAGTGGTTCATGGAAGGCGTAATCGACCGCCTTCAAGCCAACGACGAAACCATTCAGCAGCTGCTGGCCAAGGCTGACCTGTACCTGATCCCCAACATGAACCCGGACGGCGCCTTCCTCGGGCACCTGCGCACCAACTACCCGGGCAAGGACCTCAACCGCGCCTGGCAGGACGCCAGCATCGAGTTCACGCCTGAAGTGTTCTTTGCCCAGGCGCAGATGAAGCAATACGGCGTGGACGCATTCATCGACGTGCACGGGGACGAAGAAATCCCCCACGTGTTCACCGCCGCCTGCGAGGGCAACCCGGGGTACTCTGCACGCCTCGCCCAGCTTGAAGAGCACTTCCGCAGCACCCTGTGCAGCCTGACGGCTGACTTCCAGACGCAGCATGGCTACACCCGCGACGCGCCCGGCCAGGCCAACACCACCCTGGCCTGCAACGCCGTCGGCATGGCCTACGACTGCCTGTCGCTTACCTTGGAGATGCCTTTCAAGGACCATGACGACGCACCCAATGCGGTCACCGGCTGGTCGGGCGCACGGTCGAAGGCACTGGCCAGCGCCGTACTGGACACGCTGGCGCACATGGTCGACCGCTTGCGCTGAGCCTCAGAACTGAACGTCCAGTACCACACTATCGGAATAGCTCGCGGCCGGGGGTGTGGGCTGGTCGGTATACACCCTGGCGTTGTAGTTGAACACCAGGCTGCCGGTGCCGGTGCCCGCACCTGGGTTGATGTCTGCATCGGCGCTGGCACGCCTGGCGCTGGACAGCGCTGACTGGCTGCCTTAATCCAGCGTGCCGTACTGGGTAGTGCCGCCCACCACCTGGCACCCGGGTACGACCTGAGCCGACACGGTAAAGGTGCTGACCGTGGCTGCGTCCAGCGGCGCTGCCAGCAACAGGCCTACCCCGGCGAAGCACCCCACAAACCTTGCGCGCATGGTTCAGAACGTCAGTTCGACCGCCACCGTATCGGTATAGACACCGGCAGGCAGCCCGGCCGGCAGTGCATGGGTTGCGCTACCAGCACACCGTAGATGGGGATGGGTACCTGCCGGGTGGTGCCGATGGTGAACGCACGGGGTTGGCCGACGTCGTAGCGGCTGTAGCCGCTGGGGTCGACGGCCAGTTGGTAGGGCAGCAACTCGCGCCCATTGCTAAGGCGGCCCGGCCCGACATCCCCGAACAGGCCACGCAGCGCTGATGACCAGCAGCGGCCCTAGGGTCAACAGCAACAGCGAAGAGCGGCTCATGGCGTAACCTCCCTGTTCGGCCCTTGTCGATCTATGCTGGTCTTGAGCGTAGCAGTGAGGTGCATGGGTAAGCGGGCGGAGAGGCCGTTTTTGGTATTAGCAAAAAAAGCGATAGGGCGTGCGATACACCCCCAACGCACTGAGCCGAACGCTTTGCTGAAGACGCGCTCAAAATTGGCAAACAACGGCAACCCGAGCGATATTCTGATAGGGTGTATCACCTTCATCCTGCCCAGACTCATGCGGCATGCATGGACCTAATCGACAGGAGCGTTTCATCAATGACGACAGACTTAACGCTGGCCCAGGCGGTGGAGCGCTGTGCCCAGGAACCTATCCAGATTCCCGGCAGCATTCAGCCACACGGTTTTCTGCTTGTGCTTGATGAAAATGACCTGAGGGTGTTGCAGGCGAGCGAGAACGCCCAGCAGTGGTTAGGCATATCCGCTGCATCGCTGGTTGGTTCGCCCTTCAGTGACGTTGTCACTGGCGACTTCGATTTGCGCGCGCATCTAGGCAGGCTTCCTCAAGATGAGGTTTTCCCGTTTCATATCGGCGATGTGCAACTTCGCGAAGGCGCTCCATACCGCCAAGCATTGCACATGCTGGCCCACCGCCATGATCAGGCGCTGATCGTCGAGTTGGAGGCGCCACGTCTGCCGGAAGATTTGGCCTCGCAGGGCGACTATTACCCCTTGGTGCGCAACTTCATAAGCACCGTGCATCTGGCTGGTACCCTTGAAGAACTGCTGCACCAGACGGTGCTGCAGCTCAAGCGCGTCACCGGTTTTGGCCGGGTGAAGGCCTATCGCTTCGACGCCGAAGGCAATGGGCAAGTGCTGGCGGAGGTCGCCGACCCCGATTACCCCACCTTCATGGGCTTGTGCTTCCCGGCATCCGATATTCCTGCCCAGGCCCGTGAGTTGTACCGGGTCAACCGCATCCGCGTCATCGAAGACGCCAACTATCAGCCGTCACCGCTGGTGCCGGGCACCAACCCGCTTAGCGGCAAACCGTTGGACATGAGCTTTGCCAGCTTGCGCAGCGTGTCGCCGGTACACCTGCAATACATGCGCAACATGGGCACACTCGCCTCCATGTCGTTGTCGATCGTGGTGGATGGCAAGCTGTGGGGGTTGATTTCCTGCCACAACGCGCAGCCTCGCCCGGTCGACCTGCGTACCCGCACTGCCTGCGAACTGCTGGCCAGTGTGCTGTCGCTGCAGATTGAATCCCGCGAGTCACACGCCGACACTCAACGGCTGCTAGAACTGCGCCAGCACATCGTGCGCATGATCGCCTCCATGGCAGACCACGATAGCGTCAGCGAGGGGCTGCATGCCGTTCCTGACGTGTTACTGGCGTTTGCCAACGCGCAAGGCGCTGCTGTCATTTCTGCTGACCGTTGCGAGCTATACGGTCAGACACCGCCCGAGGCACAGGTCACCGCACTGGTGCATTGGTTGTCGCGGCGTGCGGGTAATGTTGTTTTCCACACCGACAATGCGCGCCGCGACGTGGATGAGTTGCCTGAGCTCGGCAACCATGTGGGCGGCATACTGGCGGTGGCCATCTCGCAGATCCATTCCCATTACCTGCTGTGGTTCCGGCCCGAGCAGGTACGCACTGTTGAATGGGCGGGGCAGCCGACCAAGCGGGTGGGGCCGCAAGGTAACCTGGACCCGCGGCACAGCTTCGAGCGCTGGCAGGAACAACTGAGCGGCTATTGTGCCCCGTGGGACCCACTGATTGTGGAGGGGGTCAGCGAACTGCGTACGGCGGTGATGGGCATCGTGCTGCGCAAAGCCGAAGAAATGGCCCAGCTGGCGGGCGAACTGCGCCGCTCCAACAAGGAGCTGGAGGCGTTCTCCTACAGCGTGTCCCATGACCTGCGTGCGCCGCTTCGGCACATTGCCGGCTACACCGAACTGCTCAGCGAAATCGAAGGCCCCGGTTTCAGCGAGCGCGGCAAGCGCTTCTTGCAGCATATCGGCGAAGCCGCTCATTTTGCCGGCAGCCTTGTCGACAATTTGCTACATTTTTCACAAATGGGCCGCTCAGCGCTGCGCATGTCAGATGTAGACCTCAATGCCTTGATCGATGCCATCCGTGCTGAACTCGCGCCGGATTACGCGGGGCGTGAAATCATCTGGACCATTGCGCCCTTGCCCAAGGTTCATGGAGACCCCGCCTTCATCAACCTGGCGTTGAACAACCTGCTGGCCAATGCCATCAAATACACACGTGGGCGCGCACCTGCTCGCATCGAGGTGTTTGCCGTGCAGCATGCCGAGGAAGTCGAGGTGTGCATCCGTGATAACGGCGTAGGCTTCGACATGGCGTACGCCAACAAGCTGTTCGGGGTGTTCCAGCGGCTGCACCGCATGGAAGACTTCGAAGGCACAGGGATCGGCCTGGCAAGCGTGCGCCGCATCATCGAACGCCACGACGGCCGCGTCTGGGCCGACGGCCAGATCGACAAAGGCGCCAGCTTCCATTTCACTCTACCGCGCCACCCCGCGACACACTGAGGTACCGTTACCATCATGCTCAAACCCATCCTGCTGGTCGAAGACAACCCTCGGGACCTGGAGCTGACGCTCCTGGCCCTGGAGCGTAGCCAGTTGGCCAACGAAGTTATCGTGTTGCGCGACGGCGCCGATGCCCTCGATTACCTGCTGCGCCGTGGCGCCTACGCCGACCGCGACGACGGCAACCCTGCCGTGTTGCTGCTGGACCTGAAACTGCCGAAAGTCGATGGCCTTGAGGTGCTCAAGGAAGTGCGCGCCACGCCCGAACTGCGCAGCATCCCGACCGTGATGCTGACGTCTTCGCGTGAAGAGCCTGACCTGCAGCGTGCCTATGAACTGGGCGTGAACGCCTACGTGGTCAAACCAGTCGAATTCAAGGAGTTCGTCGCCGCCATTTCCGACCTTGGGGTCTTCTGGGCCGTGCTGAACGAGCCGCCACCTGGCTCCCTGCGCTTGACCCGCCGCGGCAACTGAGGCTCACGCAACGATGCAGTCTACCCCGCTGAACCTACTGATGGTCGAAGACAGCTCGATGGATGCCGAGCTGACCCTAATGCGCTTGGAGCGCAGCGGGCTGCACGTTCAGTCGCACCTGGTGTTCGACCACACGGGTGTCGAAAATGCCCTGCGCGACGGGCGCTACGACCTGATCCTGTGCGATTGCGTACTGCCCGGCTCGTCCGGCACCGACGTGCTGTCCATCGCCCAGCGCCTGGCGCCGGACGTGCCGTTCATTTTCCTGTCCGGTATCTACGGTGAAGAGCATGCGGTGGAGATGATCCGCCTGGGTGCTACCGATTACGTACTGAAAAAGAACCTGCCGTTGCTGCCCAAGGCAGTACGCCGCGCCCTCACCGAAGTGCAGGAACGTCAGCGCCGTCGTCGGGCTGAAGAAGCACTGGCCGAGGTTGAAGCGCGGGCCCGCATCGCCATCAACGCTGCCGGCATGGGCACATGGGATCTTCGCCCCCAGGAGGGGCTGCTCGTCTGGGATGAGCGCGCCAAGAAGCTGTTCGGTTTGGCCACCGACACGCAGATGAGCCTTGAAGTCTTCTACGCCGGCATCTATCACGAAGATGTGCCGATGGTAAAGGATGCCGTAGACCAAGCCATGCAGCCTGAGAGCGGCGGCCACTACCGCATGGAATTCAGGATCGTTCAGCCGAACGGCCAGGAGCCACGCTGGCTGCTCAGCAGCGGCCAGAGCCAGTTCGCTGACGGCAAATGCGTGCGCTTTTCCGGTGTTCTTCAGGACATCCATGCACAACGCGTGGCGACCCAGGCGCTACGCCAGCTCAACGAGATGCTTGGCGAACGGGTTGAACGCCGCACCCGCGAGCGCGACCGGGCGTGGGAGCTGTCCCAGGACCTGCTGGCCGTACTCAACAAAGACCTCACCCCAGTGGCGCTCAACCCTGCCTGGGAAGCCAGCCTGGGGCTGTCTCGCGAACGCCTGAGCCAGTCATCGCTGCTGCACCTGCTGCCCGAACCCGACCAGGAACTGCTGCTCACCGAGTTGGCTGCCCTCGCCCATGGCCGCACCAGTGCCCGTTTCGTCGGGCGCATTCTGCATGCCGGCGGGCAACAACGCTGGCTGTCGTGGGTGGTGGTGCCGGAAGATACCCTGCTGTACGTGGTGGCGCGGGATATCACCAGCGAGCGTGAAGCTGCAGTAGGCCTGGCCGATGCCAACGCCCGCCTGCGCGAACAGATCAACGAACGCGAACGAATCGAGGCCGCACTGCAGCAAATGCAGCGCCTTGAAGCCGTTGGCCAGTTGACCGCGGGGGTTGCCCACGACTTCAACAATTTGCTCACGGTGATCCTCACTGGCGCGAGCTTCCTGGAGCGAGACCTGAACAAAGGTGACCTCGACAAGGCCCGCTCCCGCCTGACCCACGTGCGCGAAGCAGGTGAGCGCGGGGCCAAGCTGACGTCGCAGTTGCTGGCATTCTCCCGCCGTCAGCGCCTGGAGCCAGTACCCCTCAACCTCAACCGCACCCTCGATGGCCTGGAAGAACTGCTGCGTCGCACGCTGGGGGGCAACGTTTCGGTGCGCCTGGACCTGGACCGGGCGCTATGGCAGGCCCTGACCGACCCCACCCAGACCGAGATGATCATCCTCAACCTGGCCATCAACGCCCGCGATGCCATGCCCGATGGCGGCCAGTTGACCTTGGTGACCCGCAACACGCGCATCGACACCCCACCTCAGCGCCCGGAAGATCCGGACCCTGGTGAGTACGTAATGCTGAGCATCCGCGACACAGGCTGCGGCATGAGCGAAGAGGTGGTGGCCAAGGTGTTCGAGCCATTCTTCACCACCAAGGACATCGGCAAGGGCTCAGGCCTGGGCCTGGCCCAGGTGTTCGGTTTCGCCAAGCAGTCTGGCGGCGGTGTGCGCATCGAAACCGCCCCGGGGCGCGGCACTCAGGTGGCCGTTTATCTGCCGGCAGTCAAGGACCACATTATCAGCGAGCCTGCCACCCCGGTGGTTAGCCAGTCCATCAGCGACAGCGGCAGCAACCGCACCGTGTTGTTGGTAGACGACGACCACCTGGTGCGCGACATGCTTGGCGACGTGTTGCGCCAGTACGGTTATGAGGTGCGCCAGGCGCACAGTGGCGAGCAGGCACTGGCGCTTCTAGCTGACGACATCGACCTGCTGCTCACCGACTTCGCCATGCCGGAGTTCAACGGTGCGCAGCTTGCCATTGCCGCGCGCGAACGCTTCCCTCAGCTACCTGTGGTCTTTCTAACAGGCTACGCAGAGTTGCAAGGCCTGGACCTGCCGGGCAGCGTTGTGATCCAGAAGCCCGTTCAGGCGGACGACCTGGCCAGGGCGCTGGACGAAATGCTGGGCGTACCGGGGTAAACCTGTGCAGTCGGGGCCACCCAGCCCCGACTCGCCCACACACTGAATGCCAAACGACAAAAACGACGAAACCAGCGCTTACGTGATAAGCACTGGAAAGATGTTTTGATCTGAGGAAATGGCAGGGGCGGCTGGATTCGAACCAACGCATGGCAGGATCAAAACCTGCTGCCTTACCGCTTGGCGACGCCCCTGTATCTGATGCAGCAACCGCTGCCCGGATAATCCCAATAAGGTGACAACGTGTTGTTGTCTTGGAATGCGCGGCACTTTAACAACAATGTTGCTGCCTGTGAAGCCCCTAATCGAAAAAAAAATGCCAAAAAAACAGCGGCTTAGTTATTAGCAGCAAAAAAATTTACCGCTCGTCGCTTTCCTGCCGCCGTACCTCAACACAATCGCATTCGCTCCTTCAAATCAGATAACCCAACGCAGTGACCAAGGAGGACCCTATGCCTGTTTCTCACGACCTGTATCAGGACCTGCACTACCCCCGTGAAATCGTCCAGCAGCGTCGCCTGCAGGACCAGACGCTGGACCGCTTGCTGGACGAGTACGTCGACATTGATAACCAGGTGCTTGCAGCGGAGTCGATTTCGGCCGGCAACTTCGTCGATGAGGACCTGCGTCACCTCAAGGAACGCCGGCTTGCGGTGAAGTACATGATCGAGCGCCAGCTGGAACGTAAAGCCTGAGATCGGGGTGTTGCCGGTGGTGACCTATCGCGGTAAGTGATGGTTGACGGTCACTTTCTCTATTGGTCAAATCCGCGGCACTCGGGCAAGCTTCCGGGCGCCCGTTTATTGCCCAAGGAGCTCAGTTCGTGCCTGCGTGGATCCCTGCCCCCCTACGCCAGCTTGGCCAACGCCTGCGCCCTGCCGGCGCTGACCGTGGTGCACTGCTCACGTGGTTCGAGGAAAAAGCCCAGAGCCGTGGCTACGCGTTGAGCGAGGGTCAGCGCCAAGTGATTGCGTGCATGGGGCAGCAGTTGAGCCAGTTAGAGCAGGGGCAGCCACCTAGCCTTTACCTGCATGGCGCGGTCGGGCGCGGTAAAAGCTGGCTGCTGGACGGCTTCTTCCAGGCTGTGCCTGTGCAGGCAAAGCTACGCCTGCACTTTCATGACTTTTTCGCCCGACTGCACCAGGGCATGCACCGCCACCGCGCCTTGGACAACGCCATGGCCGCTACCTTGGACGAATTGATCGGCAAGTGCGAGGCGCTGTGCTTCGACGAGTTCCATGTGCATGACATTGGTGATGCCATGCTGCTTACGCGCCTGTTCGATGCCTTGTTCGCTCGGGGCATCTACCTGCTGGTCACCTCCAATTATGCGCCGGAGGGGCTGCTGCCCAACCCGCTCTACCATGAGCGCTTCCTACCCGTCATCCGCCTGATCAACACCCGCATGAAGGTCATGGAAGTGGGCGGTGCTATCGACTTTCGCAGCCTGCCGGCCAACCGCGAACACCAGTGTTTCACCCGCGGCCTCTATGTATGGCCAGGCGATGCCGGGCAGCGCCTGGCCCTGAAGCTGCCCGAGGCGGCACCCGGGGTGCTGCACATCAACAACCGTTCACTACGGGCCAGGGCCGTGGATGGCACACGGGTGATGTTCACATTCGACGACCTGTGCGAGCAGCCTACCGCCGTGATCGACTACCTGGCCCTGGCCCGCCAGTTCAGTGAGTGGGTCATCGACGGGCTGGACGACCTGGCGGACTGTTCGCTGGCGGCGCAGCAGCGCTTTGTCAATCTAGTGGATGTCCTGTACGACCAGGACCGCCAGCTGACTGTCATTGGCAAACGCCCGCTGGCAGACAGCCTGGACGGGGCCATCGCCGACCTGATGCGTACCCGAAGCCGGTTGGGGCAATTGCATCAGGTCGGCCCTGGCCCGACCTGACCGGCACTGTTTTCACACCGCTTTAGGCAGGTCGGCCAGCACCGTTTCGATTTCCTGAAGCACGGCGGGATCATCCAGGGTAGAGGGTGGTACGTAGGCGTGCCCGTCGGCGATCTTGCGCAGCAACGCCCGCAGAATCTTGCCCGAACGCGTCTTGGGTAACCGCCGCACCAGGCGCACCCGGTTGAAACAGGCCAGCGCACCGATTTCTTCACGCACCCTGGCCACCAGGTCTGCCAGCAACTGCGCCTCGGTAGTGCCCTCACCATCTTTCAACACGACCAAGGCGAGCGGCACCTGCCCCTTGATGTCGTCATGCACGCCGATCATCGCGCATTCGGCAACCGCCGCGTGGCGTGCCACCAGGTCTTCCATTTCCCCGGTGGACAGCCGGTGCCCGGACACGTTGATGACGTCGTCCGTTCGCCCCATGATGTAGACAAAGCCGTCGTCGTCCAGGAACCCGCCGTCGCCGGTGTGATAGTAACCAGGGTAAGTGTGCAGGTAGGCCTGCAGGTAACGGTCGTGGTCCCTCCACAGCGTCTGGCTGCACCCTGGGGGCAAGGGCAGTGCGATCACGATGGCGCCCTGCTGGTGGGTGCCCAGCAGATGGCCCTCGTCATCCAGTACGCGCACGTGGTAACCCGGCACTGCGCGGTTGCTGGAGCCCGGCCTGGCCACACTGCCTTCAAGGCCTACGCACGGCGCGGTGACGGGCCAGCCGGTTTCGGTTTGCCACCAGTGGTCGTGCACCGGTTTACCGGTGACGCGCTCCAGCCATTGGTGGGTGCTGGAATCGAGCTTTTCCCCGGCCAGGAATAACTGGCGCAGCGAGCTCAGGTCGTACTGGCCAAGCAGCTCGCCCTCCGGGTCTTCCTTGCGGATAGCGCGCATGGCGGTGGGTGCGCAGAACAGGCCGTTGACCTTGTACTGCTGCACGACGCGCCAGTAGGCGGCAGCGTCCGGGGTGCGGATTGGCTTGCCCTCGTAAAACACCGTGGTGCAACCGCACATCAACGGCCCGTAGACGATCAGCGAGTGGCCTACCACCCAGCCGACGTCCGATATGCCCCACCACACATCACCGGGCTGCATGCCGTAGATGGTGTGCATGGCATAGCGCAGGGCCACCGCGTTGCCGCCGTTTTCCCGCACGATGCCTTTGGGTTTGCCGGTGGTGCCCGAGGTATACATGATGTACAGCGGATCGCCAGCGTCGAGCACCACCGGGGCGATGGGCACTGCGCCCACAAGCGCCCCGGCCCAGTCCAGGTCTCGCCTTGGTTGCAGCGGTGCCTGCACCTGTGGCCGCTGCAACACCAGCACATGGCGCGGCTGGTGCTGGGCCAGTTGCAACGCGCGGTCGACCAGAGGCTTGTATTCGATCACCCGGTCGAACTCGAGCCCGCAAGAGGCTGTGAGCAGCAGGGTTGGGCGCGCATCGTCGATTCGCAGCGCCAGCTCGTTGGCTGCGAAGCCGCCAAACACCACCGAATGCACCGCGCCAATGCGGGCGCAGGCGAGCATGGCCATAGCGGCCTGCGGCACCATCGGCATGTAGATGATCACCCCGTCACCCTTCTTCACCCCCAGCTGGCTCAGCAGCCCAGCCAGGCGGGCTACCTCATCGCGCAGCTCAAGGTAGGTATAGGCTTGCTGCGCCCCGGTGACAGGAGAGTCGTAGACGAACGCCAGTTGTTGCCCCCTGCCCTGTTCGATCTGGTGGTCCAGGGCGAGGTAACAGCTGTTCAGACGGCCATCGGGGAACCAGCGATGCGTGCCGTCGGCATTGTCCTGCAGGGTGATGGCAGGGGCGCGATACCAGGCGATCGACCGGGCCTGTTCAGCCCAGAAGGCAGCCGGGTCGGCGATGGAGTGTGCGTAGCTTTGCTGGTAGCTCATGTGCAGTGAACCCGATCGTTGTTGTTATTGAAGGGCGAATGCTGAGTATGGCCGGGCTGACCCGGCGCGCCAGGCGGCTAAAGGCCTAACCGACCTGCAAATTTGCAGGGATCAGGTGCAAGCACCTAACACGGCCTGCCTTTACCCCGCTCAGTGCCTTTCCACTAGAATGGGCCCTCCCTTGCCGAGGCTGCCCCATGGACATCGATCAGGCCCGTACCTTTCTGGAAATCGTCCGCAGCGGCAGCCTGGTGGCCGCAGCCGAACGCCTGTTCGTCTCGCAAACGGCCGTCACTGCGCGGGTGCAGCGCCTGGAGCAACAACTGGGTTGCCAGCTGTTCGTCCGTGGCCGCAGCGGCGCCAGCCTGACCCCTGATGGCGAGGCGTTCGTCAGCTACGCCAACCAGCTAGTGCAGACCTGGGAGGCCGCGCGCCGCGAGCTGCCGCTGCCCCGCGGCTGCCAGCAGATGCTGCACGTGGGTGGGGAAGTAAGCCTTGGTAACCCGATGATGCTGGGCTGGGTCAGTGCCCTGCACCGCGAGCTGCACGGCTACGCCATACGCAGTGAGGTCAGCGACGGCGACGCGCTGCTGCGCAAGGTGGAAATGGGCCTGCTGGATGCCGCCCTGGTGTACCAGCCCAGCTACGGCCCGGGGTTGCAGGTGGAGCAGTTGATGGAAGAAAAGCTCATCCGCATTCGCCGGGTGGATCGGCCTGAACCCTACGTGTACATCGACTGGGGCGATGCCTTTCGCAGGCAGCACGACGCGGCGCTCCCAGAGTGTGCGCAGGCAGCACTGAGCTTCAACCTTGGCCCGCTGGCGTTGCAGTTCATCCTCGACCAGGGCGGCAGTGGCTATTTCCGCACGCGGGTGGTGCAGGCTTACCTGGACAGTGGCGTGTTCGAGCGGGTGCCGCAAGCACCCGAGTTCACCTACCCGACCTACCTGGTGTATTCACGCGAGCGCGACAGCGCAGCACTGCAACAGGCGTGCGCCACGTTGAGGCGCCTGGTGGCCGCAGACCAAAGCGACTGGTCACAGCGTTGGGACCCGGCTATCTGACGCCTTTGGCTGGCTGAGCACCTGGCGCTGCAGGCCCGCGATTACATCGGTCTGGGTGATGACGCCGACCAGGCGCCCGGCCTCCAGTACCGGCAGGCAATGCAAGCCTCGTTCACACAGCAAGGGCAGCAGGGTATCCAGCGGGGCCGTGCTGTCGACACTCACCACCTGACGGCTCATCACCTGCTCCAGGCGCAGCACTTCACCGCCCAACAGCCGACGCCAGCCTTGCCGCTGTGGTCGCATGGCGGGGCCGAGCAGGTCGCTGACGGTGACGATGCCCACCAGTTCACCGTTGGCCAGCACCGGCAGCGATTTTACGTGATGGCCGGCCAGGCGCGTACAGGCTTGCGCCAGCGGCATGTCAGGGGTGGCGAACTGCACGTCACGGGACATTACCGAGGCTGCGGTCAAGCCGCCCAGGCTGCGCCGCAGCGCCTGCTGCTCGGTCGCCAGGATGATCTGCTCCAGTTCAGCACGGCTGACGTCGACGAACTCACCGAGGGCCTCCAGGGCCTGGTCCAGGTCTTCGCCCCGTACGCCCACCCGTTCGCGGGGGGGCGGGTCCTGGGTGTGGTGCAGGTCCTTGCGCGAGGCCGGGCCCTTTGGGTAAGCCGCGCCCGTGCAACGGTTGTAGAGGATGGCCACGGCTACCAGCACCCCTGCGTTCAACAGCACCGGCTCCAGCAGGTGCTCGCCCATGGCGGTGAGCCCTGGGTCGGCAAGCACCACGCTTACCGCAACACCGCCACCGGGCGGATGCAGGCAGCGCATCAGGCACATCACCAGTACCGAAACGCCCAGGGCGCTGGCCGCCACCCAAAGCTCAGGCCCGAAACATTGCCGCATGGCCAGCCCGATGATGCCAGCCAATGCATAGCTGCCCACCACGGGCCAAGGCTGGGCCAATGGGCCGGAATGCACGGCGAACACCAGCACCGCCGAGGCGGCCAGAGGGCCTAGCAGATGCAAGGCAATGGCAGGGCCGAATACCAAGCTGGTCACCCAGCCGGCGAGGAATAAACCCAGGAGTGCGCCAACACCTGCACGCAGCCATTCTTTCGGCGGCGTATTCAGGGGCGCTGGCAGCCATCGGTGCAGGCGATTCGGGGATCGTGAGGCGGGCATCAGGTATTGGATCTATCTTGTGCAGGGAATGGGCAACCACACAGCGCCCTGTCATCGAGCAACGGGTTCGCTCAAGGGCGGGATTCTGCACGGGCCAACGCCACCGAACCAATTCAAAAAAATGCGCTTGAGGTGCAATTTTCTTGCACCACGAAGCCAGACATCGAGGATGGCAGCCCCGTTTCAAGCCCCCTTGCGGGGCAGATTGAGTGTGACTCGCAAGCCACCCAGGGGGCTCTGCGCGAGCGACAGGGTTCCACCCCAGGCGTCACAGATGTCGCGCACGATACCCAACCCCAGGCCATGGCCGTCGACCTGTTCGTCCAGCCGCGAACCGCGCTCAAGCACCTGCTGTCGGCGGCTTTCCGGGATACCAGGGCCATCGTCGTCCACCCACAGTTGGTACCCGACGGCCGTGGAAGCGATCCCCAGGCGCACTTCACTGTCCGCCCACTTGCAGGCGTTATCCAGCAGGTTGCCCAGCAGCTCAAGGCTGTCTTCCCGGTCCCAGGGCAGCAACAGCCCGGCGGGCACGTCACTTTCCAGCCGCAGGCCCTCACCGTGAATCATGCCGAGTGTGCCAAGCAGCCCCGGCAGCTCGGCGTCACAATCGAACTGGGCGCCGGGCAAGGCATCGCCGGCCAGGCGCGCACGGTTGAGTTCACGCGCCAGGCGCTGCTGGATCTGCTCCAGTTGCTCACGCATCTGCCCGCTGAACCCAGGCACCCCGTGCAGCCGGTCGCTGGACGCCAGGCTCAGCAACACCGCCAACGGGGTTTTCAACGCGTGGCCCAGGTTGCCTAGGGCATTGCGCGAGCGGCGCAGGCTGTCTTCGGTGTGATTGAGCAGGTGGTTGATCTGCCCCACCAACGGTGCCAGTTCGCTGGGCACCTCGTCGTCCAGTTGCGAGCGCTGCCCTTGCTGCAACTGCGCAATCTGCTGCCGGGCACGCTCCAGCGGCCGCAGCGACCGGGTAACGGTGATGCGCTGCAGCACCAGCACCAAGGCCAGCGCCACCAGCCCCATGCCCAGGCCGATCTGCTGCAGGCGGCGGAACCCCTCGCGCACCGGCGAGTAATCTTGCGCGACACTGATCGAGATATCCTGGCCCAGGCGCCGGTAGTCGGCGCGCAGGGTCAGCAATTCCTGGCCCTCGGGGCCCAGCTCGTGCCGGTCGGACAGGCCAGGGGCGGAAGGCTTGGGCATGTTCATGTCCCACAACGAGCGCGACCGCCAGGTACCCTGGTCGAAATCAATGCGAAAATAGTGGCCAGAAAACGGCCGTTGGTACGCGGCAGAGATACGCCGCTCGTCCAGTTGCAGCCCGGAGGGCCCTCGCACCAGCGCCACCAGCAGGGTTTCACTTTCGTTGCGCAGGCCGTTTTCCAGGTAGCGCTGCAGGCCAGCTTCGAACAACCACAGGGTAAGCTGTGCCAGCACCACCCCCACCACCACCAGCACAGCCACCAGGCCAAGGCTCAGGCGTGCCTGGATCGACTTCATGCAGCGCTACCGGCGTAAAGGTAACCCTGACCGCGGCGGGTTTCGATCACGCTGCGCCCCAGCTTGCGGCGCAGGTGGTTGACATGCACTTCCAGGACGTTGGAGTCGCGCTCGGTTTCACCGTCGTACAGGTGCTCGGCCAGGTGGGTCTTGGAGAGGATCTGCTGCGGGTGCAGCATGAAGTAGCGCAGCAGGCGGAATTCGGCAGCCGTCAACTGGATGTCCACACCCTCACGGCTCACGCACTGTCGGCGCTCGTCGAGGTGCAGGCCCGCCGCCTCCAGCGTTGGCTGGTTGGCCAGGCCACGGGCGCGGCGCAGCAGCGCCTGGATACGCAATTGCAGTTCTTCGGGGTGGAAGGGTTTGCTGAGGTAGTCGTCGGCACCAGCCTTCAACCCCTCGATCCGTTCGGCCCACGAGCCTCGCGCCGTGAGGATGAGCACAGGCGTAGCCAGGCCGGCTGCCCGCCACTGGGCCAGCACGTCGAGGCCCGGCAGCCCCGGCAGGCCGAGGTCGAGGATAATCAGGTCGTAGGGCTCGCACTGGCCCTGGTAGGCCGCATCGCGGCCATCGGCCAGCCAATCGACCGCGTAGCCCTGGCGTTGCAGGGTGGCTGTCAGTTCATCGGCCAGCGGCACGTTGTCCTCGACAAGCAACAGGCGCATTCAGTCATCTTCCTCGTCTTTGAGCAGGGCGCCGGTACTGGCGTCGAGCTTGATTTCGCGCACCACGCCCTCCGCCGTCAACAGCTCGACTTCGTATTCATAGCGGTCGTGTTCTTCTTCGAGTTCGGCCTCGAGCAGACGCGCCCCGGGGTGACGCCCCAGGGCGGTCTGCAGCAGGTGCTCGAGGGGCAGGATGACACCCTTCTGGCGCAACGCCAGGGCCTCGTCCTGGTCCAGGTCACGGGCAGCGGCCAAAGAGCACACTGCCAGTAACGCCAGGGCCAGGTAGCCTACCGCCCGTGGTGGCTGACTCATCAGCTGTCCCGCTCGTCCTTCACGACTTCACCGGTCTTGGCATCGAGGGCCACGTCCCACTCGACGTTCTGGGCATCGCGCAGCTCCACCTTGTAGATGTAGCGGCCGTATTCGTTCTCAAGCTCCGAGTCGGTAACAGTGGAACCCGGGTGTTTGGCGATGGCGGCGGCCTTGAGTTCGTCCAGCGACTTGATGGTTTTGGCGTTCACCAGCTTGACCACTTCATCGGGCTGTACGTCCTTGGCGAAGGCGGCGTTGGCACCCAGGGCAAGGGCGGCGGCGGTGAACAGGGCAGTCAAGGTTTTCATCGTAGGTTTCTCCTGGAAGCTGTACAAGTTGTCTACGCAATCAACATTACCCAGCCGTCCTTAATTGAACCTGAAAAAGCTGGCGACATGATAGCGCAGGCGCTGCACGCTTCACGATCAACCCCTTCAGCCCCTGCCTCGCCCTATAATGCGACACTCTCTGCCCAGGACCCCAGCCATGAGCGCCATCCACATCAAATACCCCGCCCTCACCTTCAAAGCCGGGCGGCGCGCACTGGGCCAGGTGCGTGAACGCGGGCTGCAGGCGGCGGATGTGGGCATATTGCCCGGGGCTGCCGGCGGGCCTAAACCGCTGGGCATCCAGGGCCTGGACCTGGCGCTGTTCGGCGAGTGGCTGCCAGCGGCCCCGCGCCCTCGCGCCCTCATCGGGGCATCGATCGGTGCCTGGCGCTTCGCCAGCGCCTGCCTGCAAGACCCGGTCGCCGGCCTGCGCCGCCTGGGCGAGCTGTATACCGAGCAGGACTTCGCCAAGGGCGTAACCCCCACCGACATCAGCCGCAGTTGCCAGCACATGCTCGACGACCTGCTACAAGCCCGCGACGGTGAGGTGCTTGCCAACCCGCACTACCGCCTGAACATTCTGGTGGTCAAAAGCCATGGCCAGCTCGCCCACGACCATCGGGGCCGCCTGGGTATCGCCCTGGGTTCGGTGGTCGCCAGCAACCTGCTGGGCCGCGCCAGGCTGGGGCGCCACTTCGAACGCGTCATCCTGCACGACCGGCGCACGCTCCCCCCCCTGAACGAACTGACAGACTTCCCTTCCCGCTACTTGCCGCTGGACCTGGCGAACCTGCGCCACGCCCTGCTGGCTTCGGGCTCCATCCCCATGGTGATGGAAGGTGTGAAGGACATCCCCGGTGCTGGCGCAGGCACCTACCGCGATGGCGGCCTGCTCGACTACCACCTCGACCTGCCTTACCAAGGTGACGACCTGGTGTTGTACCCGCATTTTACCGACAAGGTGGTCCCCGGCTGGTTCGACAAGGCCTTGCCCTGGCGCAAGGGTGACCCCACGCGCCTGCAGAACGTGGTACTGCTCACACCGTCCCCGCAGTACCTGGCAGCCCTGCCCTACGGGAAGCTGCCTGACCGCAACGACTTCAAGCGCTTCATGGGCGACGCCCCTTCACGCAAGCGCTATTGGTACAAGGCCATTGCAGAGAGTGAGCGGTTGGGCGATGAACTGCTCGAACTGGTTGCCACAGGGCGAGTGCATGAGCGGCTGCAGGCCCTGTAACAGCCTTGCCAACCAGGCAACACACTCACTGCCCGCGCCAGGCCTCCAAACGGGTAAACGCGTACATCCCCGCCAGCACGGCGATGAAGAACACCACGATTTGCCAGTGCCCCGTCAACAGCACCGCCACCGCAGGGCCGGGGCAGATACCGGCAATACCCCAACCGGCGCCGAACAACAGGCTGCCCACGATCAAACGGGTATCCAGCCCCCGCTTGGTCGGCAGTTGCACTGCAGCCCCCAGCAGCGACTGCCGGCGTGTACGCGCCCAGTTCAGCGGCGCGGCCGCCACCGCGATGGCACCCACCATCACCAGCGCGAGCGAGGGGTCCCACGCACCGGTCACATCGAGAAATGCCAGTACCTTGGCGGGGTTGGCCATCCCCGCCAGCAGCAGGCCCAGGCCGAACACCAGGCCGGCAACGAATGCGCTTAGCTTGATCATTTTCACACGCCCCACACATGACGAATGAGGTACACCGTCGCCATGCCCGCGACCATGAAACACAGCGTGGCCACGATTGAGCGCGGGGACAGCCGGGACACCCCGCAGACGCCATGGCCGCTGGTGCACCCCGAGCCGTAGCGGGTCCCGATCCCCACCAGCAGACCCGCCGTCACCAGGGCTGGCCAGTGGGCCTGTACGTCGATTGCTGGCAGTACGGCGAATGCACCCCAGAGCAGCGGCGCAGCCAGCAGCCCCAACAGGAACAGCGCCTTTTCGCTCCAGCCTTCGCTGCGAGGGTTCACGACGCTGGCCAATACCCCGCTGATACCTGCGATACGGCCGTTACCGAGCATGAACACCGCCACAGCCAGGCCGATCAACGCGCCCCCGCCCAGCGATGACCAAGGCGTGAAGTGGGTCCAATCAATGCTCATGCGGATCTCCCGTCGACAAGGCCAACTGCAACGCGCGTGCTACCGGCCGTCGCAGAATCAGGCAGGTTGGCGCTGCAAAACAGGGTAATATACGCCTCACCACCAGCTTTACAGGTCCACCCGTGGAAATTTTCAAAGAGTTCACATTCGAATCGGCTCACCGCCTGCCCCATGTTCCCGAAGGCCACAAATGCGGCCGCCTGCACGGGCATTCATTCAAGGTTGCGCTGCACCTGACCGGCCCGCTCGACCCGCACACCGGCTGGATCCGCGACTTCGCCGAGGTCAAGGCGATCTTCAAGCCGATTTATGACCGGCTGGACCACAACTACCTCAACGACATCCCTGGCCTGGAAAACCCTACCAGTGAAGTGATCGCCAAGTGGATCTGGGAGCAGGTCAAGCCCCTGCTCCCGGAGCTGTCCAAGGTGCGCATTCACGAAACCTGCACCAGTGGCTGCGAATATACCGGCGACTGACGTCAGGCCTGCGGGCGGGGATGCGGGGGCACCGGCACTTCCGTTATCTCCAGGGTCACCAGGCCCCTGACGCCTTTCCAGTCGTTGAGGTAGGCTCGGGTGAAATCCTCGGTACGCCTCACGCTCTTGCCTGACGGGTTGCACAACGTAAGATTGAAGCGGCGTACGCCAGGCGTCAGCCGCTCAGGGTCCAACCCATCAACCTGCCACAGTGGTGCAGTGGGCTGCTCCCACCGGTAAGGGTCCTGGGGCACGGCATACAGGCCCAAGTAGCCATCTACGTTGCTGTCCAACACCCTGTCCAGGCGTGGCCACAGGTCTAGCGTTCTCCCGGAATAGGCCGGCCGAATGTCATAGACATACTGCTCACCGATGCGGTACACCCCGAACCAGAAACGTTCGCATAGCACGCCATCACCCTCGGGGTAAGCCGGCAGACGCCCGCAGCGGACCCAGCCGTCATCGCGGTCACCGCTGTCCACCGTGCTCCAGACTGGAATGAAGGCTTTTGAGGTATCAGGATCGACCTGCGCCGCCTCACCCACTTGCGCCGTGTGCCACCAGCAGCGTGCGTTGAAACACAGATAGGGCTGAAATTTGTAATAGCTCATGTCGGTTAATCCCAGGTTCAGAAGCCCAGGACGATGCCGGAACCCCCCGCCATTTCGGCAGGTGGAAATAGCCTACTTCAAGGCGTCGGCAAGGAATGCCGGGGCGATGTAGCGCTGGTAATGCGCTTCGGACAGCAGGAAGAACTCACGGTCGATGGCGTCACGCAGCTGTGGCAGCTCCCAGTCTCTGAACTCGGGCAGCAGGGCCATGCCGTAGGCCTCAACATCCCGGATCATGCGCGCCCCCCGGGCGATCAGCTGGTAAGCCCAGCAGTACTCCGACTGCTGCTCGACAAAACGGATGGCGCGCTGCTCCAGTTGCTGGCGCAGCAATGCTTTGTCGAACACCTCCAGTTTGGCCATCATCACCTGGACCAGCAGTTGCTCCAGCCGCAGCCACACGGCGCGCTTTTGCTCGTCGTCGTAACCATTCCAGTTGATGACCTCGTGATGGAAGCGCTTGCAGCCACGGCAGACGGTGTCCCCATACACCGTGGAACACAGGCCGACGCAAGGGGTCTTGATGGACTTGTTGGACATGAAAAACAACGGCTTGAAGAAGGAATACCGGGCCATGTTAGCCCTTTGTCTAACCGGGGTCACCCGTTAAAGTCATGATCGCCGCCTTACCTTCGGGCATTTTTTACCGTAGAATCATTCGGCCTTTTCGAAGGCAACAATGTCCGTTGGAAGCTGTTTTCAAAGCGTCACGAGCACAGTTGATCCGGCAGAACGGCGTTGGCCCGGGCCCTGCACCCTCAGCAGCCCCTGGCCAGCCCTCATCAGTTTCCCGTTCTGCAGGCGTAAAACTTTGAAAGCAGCTTCTGTAAGGATTCCTTGCGACCCTGGCTGGGCGGCCCAAGAAGCCGTCATTGCGCACGGGTGCACGGAATGCTGGATGAGCGTCCCGGACCCCCTTTAGGGACCACTGATGAGGGAAATAACTGTGCTTGAAGCCTACCGCAAACACATCGAAGAGCGCGCCGCTCTGGGTATCGTGCCCCAGCCGCTGAACGCCGAACAAACTGCAGGCCTGGTCGAGCTGCTGAAAAACCCGCCGGCCGGCGAAGAAGCCTTCCTCGTAGACCTGATCACCAACCGCGTACCGCCAGGGGTAGACGAAGCTGCCTACGTCAAGGCCGCTTTCCTCTCCGCCGTGGCCAAGGGCGAAGCCAAGTCCCCGCTGATCGACCGCAAGCTCGCCACCGAGCTGCTGGGCACCATGCAGGGCGGCTACAACATCGAAACGCTGGTCGCGCTGCTGGATGACGCCGAACTGGGCGCCGTCGCGGCCGAAAAGCTCAAGCACACCCTGCTGATGTTCGATGCCTTCCACGACGTGGCCGAAAAAGCCAAGGCGGGCAACGTTCACGCCAAGGCCGTGCTGGAATCCTGGGCTGCTGGCGAGTGGTTCACCTCGCGCCCTGCCATCGCCGACAAGTACACCCTGACCGTGTTCAAGGTGCCTGGCGAAACCAACACCGACGACCTGTCCCCGGCACCTGATGCCTGGTCGCGCCCTGACATCCCGCTGCACGCCCTGGCCATGCTGAAAATGGCCCGTGACGGCATCGAGCCAGAGCAACCCGGTTCGGTCGGCCCGCTGAAGCAGATCGAAGCGGTACGCGCCAAAGGCTTCCCGGTCGCCTACGTGGGTGACGTGGTTGGTACCGGTTCGTCGCGTAAATCCGCCACCAACTCGGTGCTGTGGTTCTTCGGCGACGACATCCCGTACGTGCCGAACAAGCGCGCCGGTGGCTTCTGCTTCGGCACCAAGATCGCCCCGATCTTCTACAACACCATGGAAGACGCCGGCGCCCTGCCGATCGAGTTCGACTGCACCAACCTGGGCATGGGCGACGTCATCGACGTGTACCCGTACAAAGGTGAAGTGCGCCGCCACGACAGCGACGAACTGGTCACCAGTTTCGCACTGAAAACCGAAGTGCTGCTGGATGAAGTCCGCGCTGGCGGCCGTATCCCGCTGATCGTCGGCCGTGGCCTGACCGAGAAAGCCCGTGCCGAACTGGGCCTGGGGGCTTCGGACCTGTTCAAGAAGCCTGAGCAGCCTGCCGACTCCGGCAAAGGCTTCACCCTGGCGCAGAAAATGGTCGGCCGTGCCTGTGGCCTGCCAGAAGGCCAGGGCGTGCGCCCAGGCGCCTACTGCGAGCCGAAGATGACCACCGTCGGTTCCCAGGACACCACGGGCCCGATGACCCGCGACGAGCTGAAAGACCTGGCGTGCCTGGGCTTCTCCGCTGACCTGGTAATGCAGTCGTTCTGCCATACCGCGGCGTATCCGAAGCCGATCGACGTCACCACCCACCACACCCTGCCCGACTTCATCCGCACCCGTGGCGGCGTGTCGCTGCGCCCAGGTGACGGCATCATCCACAGCTGGCTGAACCGTATGCTGATGCCGGACACCGTCGGCACCGGTGGTGACTCGCACACCCGCTTCCCGATCGGCATTTCGTTCCCGGCCGGTTCTGGCCTGGTGGCGTTTGCTGCCGCCACCGGCGTGATGCCGCTGGACATGCCAGAGTCGATCCTGGTGCGCTTCAAGGGTAAACTGCAACCGGGCATCACCCTGCGTGACCTGGTGCATGCCATCCCTTACTACGCCATCCAGAAGGGCCTGCTGACCGTCGAGAAGAAAGGCAAGAAAAACGCCTTCTCCGGCCGCATCCTGGAAATCGAAGGCCTGGACGAACTGACCGTCGAACAGGCGTTCGAGCTGTCCGACGCCTCGGCCGAGCGCTCCGCTGCGGGCTGCACCATCAAGCTGCCGGAAAAGGCCATCGCCGAGTACCTGCAGTCCAACATCACCCTGCTGCGCTGGATGATCGGCGAAGGCTACGGCGATGCCCGTACCCTGGAGCGTCGTGCCCAGGCCATGGAAGCGTGGCTGGCCAACCCTGAGCTGCTGTCGGCCGACGCCGATGCCGAATACGCCGAAATCATCGAAATCGACCTGGCCGACGTCAAAGAGCCTGTGCTCTGCGCGCCAAACGACCCGGACGATGCCCGCCTGCTGTCGCAGGTTCAGGGCGAGAAGATCGACGAAGTGTTCATCGGTTCGTGCATGACCAACATCGGCCACTTCCGCGCCGCCGGCAAGCTGCTGGAGAAGGTCAAGGGTGGCATCCCTACCCGTCTGTGGCTGGCCCCGCCGACCAAGATGGACGCCCACCAGCTGACCGAAGAAGGCTACTACGGCATCTACGGCAAGGCTGGCGCGCGCATGGAAATGCCAGGCTGCTCGCTGTGCATGGGTAACCAGGCACGCGTGCAGACCGGTTCGACCGTGGTGTCCACCTCGACCCGTAACTTCCCGAACCGCCTGGGCGACGCGACCAACGTGTACCTGGCATCGGCCGAGCTGGCTGCTGTGGCTTCGATCATCGGCAAGCTGCCGACCGTCGAAGAATACATGCAGTACGCGAAGGACATCGACAGCATGTCTGCCGACGTCTACCGCTACCTGAGCTTCGACCAGATCGCCGAGTTCCGTGAAGCGGCCGCCAACGCCAAGATCCCGGTGGTCCAGGCATAAGGCCAATAGCCAGCGGCCTGCCATAGGCCGCTTGCTGTATAAGAAAGCCCCGGCAGAAATGCCGGGGCTTTTTTGTGTGCGGTAGGCAGCGGCTGTGTAGTTAGAAACTGTCTGCCGGCACCCGCACACTGCCCTCCATCAGAATACGCGCGCTGCGGCTCATGATGGCCTTGGTCACCGTCCACTGCCCATCCACCTGGCGTGCTTCAGCGCCCACCCGCAGGGTACCTGAGGGGTGCCCGAAGCGTACGGCGGTGCGCTCCCCGCCGCCTGCAGCCAGGTTGACCAACGTACCGGGGATGGCCGCCGCCGTGCCGATGGCCACGGCGGCGGTGCCCATCATGGCGTGGTGCAGCTTGCCCATCGACAAGGCCCGCACCAGCACGTCGATGTCCGCGGCACCGAGCACCTTGCCGCTGGACGCCGTGTAAGAGGCTGGCGGGGCCACGAACGCCACCTTGGGTGTGTGTTGGCGCCCGGCCGCCTGGTCAACGTGCTCGATCAGCCCCATGCGCACGGCGCCCCAGGCACGGATGGTCTCGAAGCGTTGCAAGGCGTGGGGGTCGCCATTGATCGCGTCCTGCAACTCGGTGCCGGTGTAACCAATTTCGCCAGCCTCGAGGAAAATGGTCGGGATGCCCGCGTTGATCAAGGTAGCCTTGAACGTGCCAACACCCGGTACATCGAGGTCGTCCACCAGGTTACCGGTGGGAAACATGGCGCCGCCTGCGCCCTCCTCGTCGGCCGCCGGGTCCAGGAACTCCAGTTGCACTTCGGCGGCAGGGAAAGTGACCCCGTCCAGTTCGAAGTCGCCGGTTTCCTGCACCTCACCCTCGCTGATCGGTACGTGGGCGATGATGGTCTTGCCGATGTTGGCCTGCCAGATGCGCACTGTGGCAACGCCGCTGCGCGGGATACGGCTCGGGTCGACCAGGCCGCTTGCGATGGCGAACGAGCCGACCGCAGCCGACAGGTTGCCGCAGTTGCCGCTCCAGTCGACGAAGGGTCTATCGATACTGACCTGGCCGAACAGGTAGTCCACGTCGTGCGCGGGCCGGGTGCTCGGCGAGACAATAACGGCCTTGCTGGTGCTAGACGTAGCGCCGCCCATGCCGTCGATCTGCTTGGCGTAGGGGTCTGGGCTGCCGATCACCCGCAGTAGCAACGCGTCACGGGCGGGGCCCGGGGCCTGCGCCCGTTCGGGCAGGTCTTGCAGGCGGAAGAACACGCCTTTGCTGGTGCCGCCACGCATATAGGTAGCCGGGATCTTGATCTGGGGAGCGTGTGCCATGGTCTGAGGCATCCTGGTGATTCGGGTCCAAGGGCCGCCAGGCGGCCCCGTTTCATTCAGGCAGTGGCTTCGAGGAAGTCCTGGGCAAAACGCTGAAGCACCCCGCCTGCCTCGTAGATCGACACTTCCTCCGCAGTGTCCAGGCGGCAGGTGACAGGCACCTCCAGGCGCTCGCCGTTGGCGCGGGTGATCACCAGCGTCAGCGTGGCCCGCGGTGTACGTGCCCCCACGACGTCGTAGGTTTCGCTGCCATCCAGGCCCAGGGTGTTGCGGTCGGTGCCTGGTTTGAATTCCAGCGGCAGTACCCCCATGCCCACGAGGTTGGTGCGGTGGATGCGCTCGAAGCCTTCGGCGGCAATCGCCTCGACGCCGGCCAGGCGCACGCCCTTGGCGGCCCAGTCTCGGGAAGAGCCCTGCCCGTAATCGGCACCGGCGACGATGATCAGCGGCTGCTTGCGCTGCATATAGGCCTCGATGGCCTCCCACATGCGGGTCACCTTGCCTTCCGGCTCCAGCCGCGCCAGCGAGCCCTGCCTGACGCTGCCATCGTCGTTGCGCACCATCTCGTTGAACAGTTTGGGGTTGGCGAACGTGGCACGCTGGGCTGTCAGGTGGTCACCACGGTGGGTGGCGTAGGAGTTGAAATCCTCTTCCGGCAGGCCCATTTTGGCCAGGTACTCGCCTGCTGCGCTGTCCAGCATGATGGCGTTGGAGGGCGACAGGTGATCGGTGGTGATGTTGTCCGGCAGCACAGCCAGCGGGCGCATGCCCCGCAGGGTCCGCTCACCCGCCAGGGCGCCTTCCCAGTAGGGCGGGCGGCGGATGTAGGTGCTCATCGGGCGCCATTCATACAGCGGCGCCACCTTCGGCCCGCGATCTTCCTCGATGGCGAACATCGGGATGTAGACCTTGCGGAACTGCTCTGGCTTGACCGCAGCGCGGACCACGGCATCGATTTCCTCATCGCTTGGCCAGATGTCCTTGAGGCGGATTTCCTGGCCGTCAACCACGCCCAGTACATCCTTTTCGATGTCGAAGCGGATAGTGCCGGCAATGGCGTAGGCCACCACCAGCGGCGGCGACGCCAGAAACGCCTGTTTGGCATAGGGGTGGATGCGCCCGTCGAAGTTGCGGTTACCCGACAGCACGGCAGTGGCGTACAGATCGCGGTCGATGATCTCTTGCTGGATCACCGGGTCCAGCGCGCCAGACATGCCGTTGCAGGTGGTGCAGGCAAACGCCACGATGCCAAAGCCGAGCTGCTCCAGCTCCTTCTCCAGCCCGGCCTCCTCCAGGTACAACTGCACAGCCTTGGAGCCCGGTGCAAGCGAGGACTTGACCCACGGCTTGCGAATCAGGCCCAGCCTGTTGGCATTGCGCGCCAGCAGGCCGGCAGCGATCACGTTGCGCGGGTTGCTGGTGTTGGTGCAGCTGGTAATGGCCGCGATAATTACCGCGCCATCAGGCATCTGCCCCGGCACCTGCTCCCACGCGCCCGCGATACCCTTGGCCGCGAGATCGCGGGTAGCGACCCTGGCATGGGGGTTGGACGGGCCGGCCATGTTGCGCTCCACGCTGGACAGGTCGAAGCTCAACGTACGCTCATACTCGGCGCCTGCCAGGCTGTCTGCCCATAGGCCGGTGACCTTGGCGTAGGTTTCCACCAGGCGAACCTGCTGGTCGTCCCGCCCGGTCAGGCGCAGGTAGTCGATGGTCTGCTGGTCGATGGCAAACATCGCCGCCGTGGCGCCGTATTCGGGGGCCATGTTGGAGATGGTGGCGCGGTCGCCCAATGTCAGGGCGCTGGCGCCCTCCCCGTGAAATTCAAGGTAGGCACCTACTACTTTCTGCTTACGCAGGAACTCGGTCAGGGCCAGTACCAGGTCAGTGGCGGTAATGCCCGAGGCCAGCTTGCCTGTGAGCTGCACACCCACGATCTCTGGCAGGCGCATCCACGAGGCGCGGCCCAGCATCACGTTTTCCGCCTCGAGGCCACCCACACCGATGGCGATCACACCCAAGGCGTCGACATGGGGGGTGTGGCTGTCGGTACCGACGCAGGTGTCTGGGTAGGCGACGCCGTGGTCACTGTGTACCACCGGCGACATCTTCTCCAGGTTGATCTGGTGCATGATGCCGTTGCCGGGCTGGATGACGTCTACGTTCTTGAACGCTTTCTTGGTCCAGTTGATGAAATGGAAGCGGTCCTCGTTGCGCCGGTCCTCGATGGCGCGGTTCTTGTCGAAGGCCTGGGGGTCGTAGCCGCCGCACTCCACGGCCAGGGAGTGGTCGACGATCAGTTGCACCGGCACCACCGGGTTGACCTGCGCCGGATCGCCGCCTTTGTCGGCAATGGCGTCGCGCAGGCCGGCCAGGTCGACCAGCGCCGTCTGGCCGAGGATGTCGTGGCACACCACGCGTGCCGGGAACCACGGGAAATCCAGGTCGCGCTGACGCTCGATCAGCTGCTCCAGCGAGGCGTCCAGGTGGGCAGGGTCACAGCGGCGCACCAGGTTTTCGGCCAGGACGCGGGAGGTATAGGGCAGGCTGTCGTAGGCGCCGGGCTTGATCGCCTCGACGGCTGCGCGGGCATCGAAATACTCCAGGTCGGTACCTGGCAGGGCTTTGCGGTAGGCAGTGTTCATATCGTTATCAGGCTCGCTCACGGATAGCGTTCAAACTGATTGTGCAAGCAACCCACGCTCCTTGTGGGA
>NZ_BBIU01000008.1 GCF_000730645.1 Pseudomonas parafulva NBRC 16636 = DSM 17004
AAAAAGTGACTCGCCGTAAGGGCGAAAAGGTGATTAAGCGTCTCCATCGCAAATGGACCATGCCCATTATCAGCACCCACAAAAAGCAATAAAGCTTCAAGCTTCAAGCTTCAAGCTTCAAGCTTCAAGAAGCTTCAGAGCAGCCGCATAAGCCAAGCAAACCGAATCTACCCATCAAGCCCCTACCGTTCGGTTACCGAACACTTACCCCGACGTAGAATTGACGCCACAGACATCACTCCCCACCATGCACCAGCCTCGCGTGCCTCTGCCCAAAAACGGCCACGCCCACCGCTACTGACTACAATTTCAAGAACGAGCAGTTTTATGACCCACACCCACCCAGCCCCCTCAAAGCTGCGCAGCGCCCTCGCCGTCGGTAAAACCCGCTGGGGCATGCTCGCCCTGGTGTTCTTCGCCACCACGCTCAACTACATAGACCGCGCGGCCCTGGGCATCATGCAACCCGTGCTGGCCAAGGAAATGAGCTGGACGGCCATGGACTACGCCAATATCAACTTCTGGTTCCAGGTCGGCTACGCCATCGGCTTTCTGCTGCAAGGCCGGCTGATCGACAAGGTCGGCGTCAAGCGCGCGTTCTTCTTCGCCGTGTTGCTGTGGAGCCTGGCCACCGGCGCCCACGGCCTGGCTACCTCCGCGGCAGGCTTCATGGTATGCCGGTTCATCCTGGGCCTCACCGAAGCCGCCAACTACCCAGCCTGCGTCAAGACCGTGCGCCTGTGGTTCCCAGCCGGCGAACGCGCCATCGCCACCGGTCTGTTCAACGCAGGCACCAACGTGGGTGCCATGGTCACCCCCGCGCTGCTGCCGGTGATCCTGGCCGTGTGGGGCTGGCAGGCCGCGTTCATTGCCATGGGTTGCCTGGGGCTGGTGTGGGTGGTGTTCTGGCTGCTCAAGTACCACGACCCTGAGCAACACCCCAGCGTGCGCCAGAGCGAAGTGCAGTACATTCAACAGGACGCCGAACCCGAGCCTACCCGCGTGCCCTTCAGCCGCATATTGCGCCTGCGGGGCACCTGGGCCTTCGCGGTGGCGTATGCCATCACCGCGCCAGTGTTCTGGTTCTACCTGTACTGGCTGCCACCGTTTCTCAACCAGCAATACAGCCTGGGCATCGACGTAACCCAAATGGGCATCCCGCTGATCATCATCTGGCTCACCGCCGATTTCGGCAGTGTGGGCGGCGGCGTGTTGTCATCGTGGCTGATCGGCCGTGGCGTGCGCGCCACCAGCGCGCGGCTGGTGTCGATGCTGGTATTTGCCTGCACCATGATCAGCGTCACCTTTGCCGCCAATGCCAGCGGCCTGTGGGTAGCGGTGCTGGCCATTTCGCTGGCCGTGGGCGCCCACCAGGCCTGGACGGCCAACATCTGGAGCCTGGTGATGGACTACACGCCCAAACACCTGGTCAGTACGGTGTTCGGCTTTGGCAGCATGTGCGCCGCCATCGGCGGCATGTTCATGACCCAGATCGTCGGCAGCGTGCTAACCGCCACCCACAATAATTATGCCGTGCTGTTCACCATGATCCCGGCCATGTACTTCCTGGCCTTGGTCTGGATGTACTTCATGGCACCGCGGGCGATCGAGCAGGCCTGATCGCCGCGGCCAGTGGCTACAACGCCCAGTCGGCCTCCTGGCCGAAGAACGCCTGGGCGTTGGCTTGCAGGCTTGCCAGGTGATAGCCCCCCTCCTGCACGATCACGCTGGGCAGCCGTAGGGCGCGAACACGCTCGCCCAATGTGGCAAAGCCTGCGGTGGTGACCGCTACCTTGCTCTGCGGGTCGAGCTCGTAGATGTCAAAGCCCAGCGACAGCACCAGCACCTCGGCGCCAAAATCCCGCACCGCAGCCAAGGCCACCTCCAGGCTGGCCATGAAGTCCGCTTCACTGGCCCCGTGCGCCAGCGGCAGGTTCAGGTTGTAACCCTGCCCTTCCCCCGCGCCACGCTCATCATCGAAGCCGGCCACGCCCGGGTAGAAGTTGGTCGGGTCGCCATGTACCGACACGTACAGCACGTCATTGCGCCCGTAGAAAATTTCCTGAATGCCCTGGCCATGGTGCATGTCGGTATCCAGAATCGCCACGCGCCGGTAACGGCTACGCAGGGCCTGGGCGGCGACAGCTGCGTTGTTGAGGTAGCAGAAGCCCCCTGCCGCATCGAAGCGCGCATGATGCCCCGGCGGGCGACACAAAGCGTAGGCGGCGGGCTCGCCATCCAGGATGGCCTGGGCCGCAGACACTGCGCTTTGCGCCGACCAGTAGGCCGAACGCCAGGTGTGTTCGCCCACCGGGCAACTGCCGTCTGCGAGGTAGCGACCCGCCTGGGCAAGCACACCGCGCAAGGCATTGGGCTCACGCACGAAGAGGTTGGACATCACCTCGTCCCCCCAGTCTTCGGGCACTTCCTTCCAATGTGCGTGGGCGCTTTGCAGAAAGGCCAGGTAGGGCTCGCCATGCACGGCTGCAAGGGGCGCCAAGCCGGCATCGGCCGGTGCACAAATGTCGAAACCCAGGGTCTCGGCGGCCCGCACCAGGTTGAGCGCCCGCTCAGGCACCTCCTGAGGCGTACGCATGGCGCCGCGGGAATAATAGCTGCGCGGATGATGCAACAGCTGGTCGGGGTGGAAGTAGCAACGCATCAGGCTTCTCCTTCATCGACGCGGCCCGCGCGCGCGAGTACCGCATTAAGCAGTACATCGGCGCCCTGGCGGGCGTCATCAAACAGCACGTCTTCGGCTTCGTTATGGCTGAGCCCGCCCACGCAGGGGATGAACACCATTGCCGTGGGGCAATGCCGGGCCAACAGGATGGCGTCGTGACCGGCCCCGCTCACGATGGCTTGCTGGGCATAGCCCAGGCCGTCCACAGCCTGTTGCACGGTGGCCACGCACGCGGCATCGAACGGTGTGGCCGGGCTCACCCAGTGGCGCTCGATACGCACCTGCAAGCCACGGTTACGGGCGATGGCCTGCAGCTTCAGGGTCAGTTCGTGCTCCATCGCTTCGATGGCCTGGTCGCGGTGGTGGCGCAGGTCAACGGTGAACCGTACCTGCCCTGGGATGGTATTGCGCGAGGCCTTGGCAATGGCCAGTTCGCCTACGGTGGTCAGCCCCTGCGGGGCAAAGTCGGCCGCCAGTTGCTCGACGGCCTGAATCATGCGGGCGGCGCCGTAGAGCGCGTCCTTGCGCAAGGCCATGGGCGTGGTACCGGCGTGGGCAGCCATGCCCTCGACGGTGATATCCAGCCAGCGGATGGCCTGGCCGCCACTGACCACGCCAATGGCCTTGGCATTGTCCTCCAGAATCGGACCTTGCTCGATATGAGCCTCGAAGTACGCATCCACCTCGCCGCCAAGCGGCCGCTGGCCTGCGTAGCCGGTGGTGCGCAAGGCCTCGGCCACCGTAATGCCCTCGGCATCACGGATGGCCAACGCCGCCTGCAGCGTCAGCGCGCCAGTAAACACCGCCGAACCGAACATGGCGGGCGTGAAGCGTGCGCCCTCCTCGTTGGTCCACACCGCAACCTCCAGCGGCTTGCGGGTTCGGATGCCCAGGTCATCCAGGCGCCGCAGCACTTCCAGCCCCGCCAGCACCCCATACACGCCGTCGAAGCGCCCACCCTCAGGCTGAGTGTCCAGGTGGCTCCCCATCATCACCGGGGCAGCCGTGGGATCGATGCCGGCGCGGCGGGCAAACAGGTTGCCGATGGCGTCCACGGTCAGCGTCAGGCCGGCTTCCCGGCACCAGTGGCTGAACAGGTCACGCCCGGCCTTGTCCTGTTCGGTCAGGGCCAGGCGGCAGCTGCCGCCCCGTGCCGTGGCGCCGATCTCGGCCATGGCCATCAGGCTCGCCCACAGGCGCTCGCCATTGCTTTTCAACATGCGGGTACTCCAGAAACAGTGGGGGTTCATCAGGCCGGCTGCAGCTGCTGGCTACGGGCGTACTGGCGCGCCAGGGCCAGCACGCACACCAGCGACACACAGGCGATCAAGGTGTAGAACAGCGCCATCGGCCACCATTGGCCGGTGAAGGTATGGGCCAGCCAGGTGCCGATCAGCGGCGTGAGCCCGCCGGCAATGGCACCGCACACCTGGTAGGCCATGGAGATCGCGGTGTAGCGCACGCGGGTCTCGAACATGCCACTGACGTACCCGGCGATTACCGCGTAGAACGAGGCCATGCAGGCTGCAGCCAGGGCAATGCCCAGCACGATCATCGGCCCCTGCCCGGAACTCACCAGCACGAACATGGGGTACGGTGAGGCCATGGCCAGCAACGCCACCCACGCCAGAAAACGCGTGGCACCGATTTTTTCCGAGAGCCAGGCAGCCAACGGCTGCACGCAGAACTGAATCACGGCGACGAAGAACAGGCATTGCAGAATCAGCGAGCGCTCCAGGTGCAGTTGCTGAGTGGTGTAGCTGATCATGAAGGTGTTGGTGAAGTAGACCCCGGCGATGCCAAGGGTATTGGCACCAATGCACAGCAGCAGAGGTCGCCAAGCCGTGCGCAGCACCTCCAGGGCAGGCGCCTGTTCCTGGCACCGTGCGGTTTCGGCTTGCTGGCGGCTGGCGAGGAACTCGGGCGACTCGTTGACCCCCAGGCGAATCGCCAACCCCACCAGCAACAGCAGCGCGCTGGCCAGGAACGGCACGCGCCAGCCCCAGCTCATCAGGTCTGCTTCAGGCAGGCGAGTCACCGCACCGAAGGCCAGCAACGAAAGGATCAGCCCGGCCGGGCTGCCCAGCTGGGCAAACGAGGCAAAGAAGTTGCGCCGGCCCTTGGGTGCATGCTCGCCCGCCATCAGCACCGCCCCGCCCCACTCGCCGCCAACGGCAATGCCCTGCACGATCCGCAGCAGTATCAGCAGCACTGGCGCCGTTGCGCCGATCTGCGCGTAGGTCGGCAACAGGCCGATGCACACGGTGACGATGCCCATCATCAGTAGCGTGATCACCAGCGATTTCTTGCGCCCGATGCGGTCGCCCACGTGGCCGAAGATGATGCCGCCCAGCGGCCGGGCGAAGAACCCGACGGCAAAGGTGCCGAAAGCGGCCATGGTGCTGAAAAGGCTGTCGTCGGAGGGGAAGAACAGCGCCCCGAACACCAGCGCGGCGGCGGTGGCGTAGATGTAGAAGTCGTACCACTCGATCATGGTGCCGATAAAGGCGGCGGCGGCCGCACGGCGCGGCTGAGGGGCTGCGGTGGCTTGCATGGAAGGCTCCCTTGCTTGTTTTTTTGGCAGGAGTGTGGGGTCACGGTTGCGCTCTGTTGGCGCTTGGCAGGTTGCTGGATCTTGGCAATCGCAGCGGCCCTGGTGCCTGGGATTTATCGTCTGGGGGCTATGATTAGTCAATTTTCTATTTATTATTCCAATTATTAGCCCTGCTTATTATCGAGCCTGCCATGTCTGAGCGCCTGCTGAATGATCGACTGGACTGGAACCTGCTGCGTACCTTCCGCGTTATCGGCCAGGAGCTGTCCATAAGCCGCGCAGCCGCCCGGCTGCACCTCACCCAACCGGCAGTGAGCCAGGCGCTCAAACGGCTGGAACAGCAACTGGGCCGTCAACTGATTGCCCGCCGCGGCCCACGCTTTGTGCTGACCGACATGGGCGAGCAGGTATTCCGGCTGGCCGGCGAGGTCTACGGGCAGATGTCGCAGATCGGCGGCTTGCTGGAGCACCCGGGGGATGAACTGGTGGGCAAGGTACGGCTGCTGATGATCAGCCGCATCGTCAACGAGGCGTTCGACGACCTGCTCGCCGCTTTTCATCGCCAGCACCCCCGGGTGGAGCTTGAAATCGAGGTAATGCGCAGCTCCGACATTGTCGCCGCCCTGCAGGAGAAAACCGCCACTGCAGGCCTCAGCCTCAACCGCCGTGCCCAGACACGGCTGGAGCAACGGCTGTTTCTGCGCCAGCGCTATGCCTTTTTCTGTGGCAGGCACCACAGGCTGTTCGGCGAGGCCGAAAGCGACCTGCAGCGGGAGAACTTCGTCAGTTTCACCAGCGACCAGATTGGCGGCATGCTGTCACCGTTGACCATTTTCCGCGACCAGCAGGGGTTTGCCGGGCGCATCGTGGCATCGTCGCCCAGCCTTGAAGAAGTCCGCCGGCTGGTGATTGCCGGTTTCGGTATCGGCTGCCTGCCCGAACACGTGGTGGCGCCGGATGTACAGCAAGGCTTGCTGTGGAAGCTGCCACCGCTCGACGGTATTGCCGATGTCGATATCCACCTGCTGTGGAACCCGGGCCAGCGCTTCAGCCGAGCAGAACAGGTATTCATTCAGACCTTGCAGCAATGCACCACCGAGGCTGGCCGCTAGGCAAAGGAACGGTTGGTGGATAGCGCCCGACAGGGTATGCTGGCTGATATCAATGAGCCACTACCCAGCCAGGCTCGTTGCCCCTTCAAGGAAGACCCCCGTGCCCAGCCAGCCCACCCGCCAGACCATTGCCCGCCAGTGGGAACTTCTCAAACTGCTGCCTGGCCGCCAGCCCGGCCTTAGCTGCAGCCAATTGCAGGCTGCGCTGGCCACGGTTGGCCATGTGACCACCAAGCGCACCGTAGAACGCGACCTGGTGGAGTTAGCCGCCCTTTTCCCCCTGCAGTGCAACAGCAGAAGCCTGCCCTACAGCTGGCACTGGCAACCCGGCCTGAAGGCTAGCCACACGCAGCAATGGCTGGCTGAAGACATGGCCGGCCCCGCGCAGATAGAACTGCACGCCTGGGTCGATGATGCGCTGGCACGCGACCTTCAACAGCGCCCGGTGGGCGTGGGCATGCTATTGCTACCCCAGGCAGACGGCGGCGCCACCCTGGTGACCACAGTGGCTGACAGCCCCACGCTCATGGCGTGGCTGTTGTCTCAGGCGGGCTCGATTCGTGTTCAAGCCCCAAAGGAAATACGGGTAGCCATGCTGGACCAGTTGCGCCACAGCCTGGCACTGCACGAAGCTGGCTGAGAAACGCCGGGTCAGGCGATGCGGCGGCGTGAGAGGCAGGCGTAACCCAGCACCAGAACCACGCACACGAGCCCCGCGAGCAGTGCCATCAACTCTGTGCTGTAGCGGGCGACCCAGGCCGGGAAGCCGATGAAGGACTGGTAGACCTGCACCTCAGCCACGCCATCGGCATAGCTGATACCTACACCCCCCTGACGGATCTGCGAGTAATCGGCGTCGAAGTACACCCACACCTTGCTTTCCCCACCGGGCTCGATGGCGGGTATCTCCAGCTGGGCGGTGGCGTTTTCCAGCAGGGTATCGTTGCCGGCCGAATCCCGAACCTGCACAAGTCCCTTGGCAGGCAGGCGCACTTTCACCTGGTTGACCGGTGCGTCACCGGCATTGCGCAGTTCGATAAGAAGGCCGGTGCGATGGTCTACCAGGCCAGCCTCGAACGGCTTGGCGAACAGGCGGGCGTAAGGTGCCTGCGCCATCTCCACCAGCCGCTCGACCTGTTCGTGGCTCATTTCGCCCTGGCCGATGGCGTTGATGCGCCCGTGTAGCTGCTCGTACTTGAGCTGCTCGCTGGCCTGGCTGATGCGTTCGCTGAACTGGCCGGGGTAAGTCAGGTAGGAATAGGTAAGGGATGCCTCCAGGCGAGGGTTGCCGCCCAGCACCTTATAGGCGAGCAGCAGGGCCATCAGCCCGATCAGCACGGCTACGAGGAGTTTCCCCACCTTGTCCCAGCTCAATGAAAACTTCCTTATGTCGAGGTACAGACGATTCAAGCTGCCCAAGGGTGCCAACTTCGCAGCCCCCAGGCAAGCGTGTCGCTCGACTAGGTGCCGCCCTGCTCTTCCCGGGCCTGGCGCAGTTGCTGCACCTGGCCATCGATCAGCGCCTTGGCCATGCCGGCCAGGTAGTAAGTAGCCTGCATCATTACCTTGCGGTCTTCGGGCCTGTCGATGGCCTTGCGCGTAAGCTCGGTGACGCAGCCCATGATGCCTGACGCCTCCATCAGTGCGGTGCGCATGGGCAGTTTGGCCTTCATGTGCACCAGCTCGTTGTCGGAAGGGGCGAAGCGGCCCGCGGCGTGCAGCACGTTGGGGTTGCCGGTGGGTGTGAGCGTTTCTCTGTCCATGGTGTTTTCTCCTGTTGGCGAGCCTCCCGAGACTAGGGCCACACTCGCCCTCACCACAACGCCCCGACCGCGCCAAAGGCCATTTTCGGAAACTGCCTACAAGTACGGTGCCACTTGACCACTTTGCCCACGTCGCGGACGATCAGCGCTTCCCAAACAAGGACGTCATCATGCTACGTATTCTGGGCAGGGCCTCTTCGATCAACGTGCGCAAGGTGCTCTGGGCGTGCGCCGAGCTTCAGTTGCCGTATGACCGCGAAGACTGGGGTTCAGGCTTCCAGGCGACCCACACGGCGCAGTTTCTTGCACTCAACCCGAATGCCATGGTGCCCGTGATCCAGGACGGTGACTTCACGCTGTGGGAGTCCAACAGCATCATCCGCTACCTGGCCAACCGCTACGGTGATGGCACCTTGTATCCGGTGGACCCGCAGGCAAGGGCCAGGATCGACCAGTGGATCGACTGGCAGGCTTCTGACCTGAACCGGTCCTGGAGCTACGCTTTCATGTCACTGGTACGCCACTCCCCCGTCCACCAGGAGCCCCAGGCGCTTGCGGCCGGTTGCGCAGACTGGTCGCGGCACATGCGCATCCTCGACCAGCAACTGGCCCGCACCGGTGCCTATGTGGCAGGCAATCATTTCACCCTGGCCGACATCCCGATTGGCCTGTCGGTAAACCGCTGGTTCGAAACGCCCCTGGAGCACCCGGCCCTGCCAGCGGTACGTGATTACTACGAACGCCTGAGCGAGCGTGCCGCGTACCATGAGCACGGCCGCAACGGCACGCCTTGAACTGCTGTGGAGGTAGACCGATGAGCGCAACCCTGCGCCTGGCAACACCGGGCGATGTCGACGTGCTGTTCGACATCCGCACCAGCGTTACCCAGAACCATTTATCACGCCAGCAGATGCACGCGCTGGGCATCACCGCAGAGGTACTGACCGAGGCAATCAACAGCGCGCCCTGCGCTTGGGTGGCCGAATGGCACGACCAGCCCGCAGGCTTTGCCATGGTCGACCTGCAGGAAGGTGAGCTGTTCGCCCTGTTTGTGCGCCCCGGGCTGGAAGGCAACGGGTTGGGTACGCTGCTGTTGCAACAAGCCGAGCAAGCTCTGTTTGAGCACCACGCGGTCATTCACCTGACCACCGACGGCGACCCGGCCATGCGGGCCAATGCGCTGTACCGGCGTGCCGGCTGGGTGTGCACCGCTCAGCTGGATGCGCGAGACGTGCGGTTCGAGAAACACCGGCCCGTGGCAGCGGGCCGGTAGCCGCCCTCACACTGCGACCTGAGCCGCGCTGGCACGCCCCCGCCAGGCGAAAAGCACTACCATGGCCAGGCCCAGCGCAGCGGTAGCCGCCCCGGCGATGGCAATTGCCCGGTAGCCCAGCCCGGCATTGATCACTGCACCGCCCAAGGCAGCGCCGATGGCGTTACCCAGGTTGAATGCCCCGATGTTTACCGCCGAGGCCAGGTTCGGCGCCTGCCTGGTGGCTTCCATCACGCGCATCTGCAGGGGCGGCACCAACGCAAAGCTGGCCGCCCCCCACACCACGATGGCCATGGCCGTTGGCAGCGGCCAGGCGAGCACCCACGGTAACCCCAGCAGCACGGCAATCAGCACGGCCAGCGATACGACAAGGGTGCGGTCAACCGAACGGTCCGCTGCCTTGCCGCCCCAGACGTTACCCAGCGTCAGGCCAATGCCGAAAAGCACCAGCATGCCGGTGACGAAGGTCGTGGAGGCCCCTGCTTCGTTCTGCAAAATCGGTGCAATGTAGGTGAATACCGTAAACATCGCACTGGAGCCGACCACCGTCAGCAACAGCGCTGCCAGCACCGGGCCACGGGTCAGCACGCGGATCTCCGCCAGCACCCCGTCACCTTTGGGCGAGGGCACATTCGGCAAGGCGTACCACAGGGTAGTCATCGCCACCAGGCCAAGCCCGGCAATCCCCCAGAACGCGGTTCGCCACCCAAGCATTTCGCCGAACCAGGTCGCCAGCGGTACCCCGCCAATGGTGGCCAGCGTCAGGCCCATGAACATGGCGGCCACCGCCCCGGCGCGTTTGTCCGGCGGCACAACGCTGGCTGCCACTATGGCGCCGATACCGAAAAATGCCCCGTGGTTCATCGAAGTGACCACCCGCGCCACCAGGAGGCTGGTGTAGTCGCTGGCCAAGGCCGACATCACGTTGCCTAGGGTGAAAATCGCCATCAGACCAATCAGCAAATAGCGCCGCGGGATGCGCACAGTGGCCAAGGTCATCAACGGCGCGCCAATCAGCACGCCCAGGGCGTAAGCACTGACCAACAGCCCTGCAGCCGGGATGGAAACACCCAGGTCGGTGGCGATGCTGGGCAGCATGCCCATGGGGGCAAATTCAGTGACGCCGATGCCGAAGGCACCGATGGCAAGTGCAACAAGTGGGGGGTTGATACGCATGGCTGGCTCCTTATCTGTGCTGCAAATGCTACGATCTGTTTCGAAGCCCTACTAGACCGCTTTTTTACCAACCACCTTTGCTTGAGAGGCACAAATGGAACTGGCTGGACGCTCCGGTGAAATGGAGGTGTTCGCACGTGTGGCGCAAGCAGGCAGCTTGTCCGCCGCCGCCCGGGCGCTAGGCCTGACCCCCTCCGCCGTCAGCCGCATCCTGGCACGCACCGAGCAGCGCCTGGGCACGCGCCTGATGTTGCGCACAACCCGGGCGATCACCTTGACCCCAGAGGGCGAGGCCTACTTGCGCGGTGCGCACCGGGTACTTGCCGACATGCTCGAAGTGGAACAGGCCATCACCGACCAGGGTGTGCCCCGTGGCCGCCTGCGGGTCAGCGCCGCACTGGGGCACGGCCGCATGACCGTGGTGCCCCTGGTAGCAGCCTTCAGCGCCCGCTACCCGCAGGTGCTGGTGGACCTTACCCTCAGTGACGAACTGGCGGACATCCTGGGCGGCCAGGCCGACGTGGCCCTGCGTTTCGGTGAGCTCCCCGACAGTTCCTTGAGCGCACGCCTGATCGGCGACACCGGCCAGGCCATCGTGGCCTCGCCTGGCTACCTGCAGCGCTGCGGCACGCCCCACGTGCCAGAAGACCTGCAAAACCACAACTGCCTGCGTTTCAACTTCCGCCGGGCGACACCCGACTGGCCGTTCAGCCGTGACGGTCAACTGTTCAGGCTGAAGGTGAACGGCAACATCCAATGCAGCAGCGGAGAGGCATTGGCGCAGTTGGCCAGGCTGGGCGCGGGCGTGGCACGCATTGGTACGTTCACCGTGGCAGAAGACCTGGCTAGCGGGCGCCTGGTATCACTGCTCGACGGCTACAACCCCGGTGACCGCGAACCGATCCATGCCGTGTTCGCGGGCGGGCCGTCCATGCCCGCGCGGGTGCGGGTGTTCGTCGACTTTCTGGTGGCGCACCACCAAGGGCATCAGCATTGGGCTACGGCGTCGCCCCAAACGCCGCACAGATAGCACCTGTGGGGGTCAACCACCTGCGACGCGCCCTGCCATCCCAGCCAGCGCCTTGCGCAGGCTTGGCAGGTCGCTGTAGCGGTGCTCGGCGGTAACCTTGCCATGGCTCAGTTCCAGCCACTGCACCGAATCGCGGTCGCCCCCATACTGCGCTGCCACTTCGCCGCTGCGGTCGAGCAGAATGCGGTAATTGGCCGAGCGCATGGCTGGCACCATCACGGCCTGGACCATGCTGGGCATTTTCTCGATGTCGGCCACAAACACCACTCCGCGGGCCTCCAGATAGCCTGCAGGCGTATGCTCCACGGCGCTGTTGACCAACCGTGCACTGGCCATGCTGCGGGCCACCATCACCACCCGCGTGTCATCAGCAAGGGTATAGGCCTTGTCGTGCTGGTCATTCAACGTCCAGTTGCCGGCAGCCTGCGCCAGGGGCGTGAGCACTAAGGTCAGAAGCAGTAACAATGAGGGGCGCATGCGGCTGTCTCGCAGTGAAGGTTCACACACACTAGACGGGTTGTTCGCGCTCGCCAAGCCGCCGTGCTTGAAGCGGTGGGCAGATGTTGCACAATAGCGCGGTCAGATGCCCGTCAAAGGAAGCCTCATGCTGTATGTCGTCATGCTGGGCGGCCGCCACCCAGGCGCCAAGATCGAAGTGCACGACGTGGTCTTCGCCCAGGCCGAAACCCTTCAGCAAACCTACCCGCAGCTACGTGACGCCTGGTTCGGCAGCCTGCAGGGCCTGCACGTGGACAGTTGGCTGGAGGTAGACGGGGTGGACGGCCAGCGCATCGAGTGGCACACCCAGCCCCCTGCTCGCGGGGCCAACCGCCTGTATTTCATCAACCTGGGTGGCTACGAGCGGGGTGTGTTCGGCGAAGCGCACCGGTACCTGCTGGTGAGTGCCCGCAACAAGACCGATGCCAAAGCGCTGGGAAAACTGCAGATGGCTGCCGGGTGGTTGAAGCCGCATACCGACGCGCTGCTGAACGTGGACGACTGCCTGGCTATTGACCAGGTGGGCGGGCTGCACCTGCACCTAGTGCCGGGGCCACACAAACCGACCGTCGCGCGTAACGACTACATCCCCATCTGACTCGGACCCTTCAACCGCTGGCCCTACCCTTCCCCGCAGCCGATGGAGCTTCGGCGCCCTGAAGTGGTCTACCCCTCAAGCCGAGCCCACCGCCCCGAGGGGAATACCATGAGCCTGATCCCAGCCTTGCCTGGCCCCGCCAACGTACTGATTTGCGGCGCCAGCCGTGGCATCGGGCTGGCGCTGTGCAAAGCGCTGCTGGCCCGCGACGATGTGCGTGTGCTGGTTGCCGTGGCGCGCCAGGCCAGCACCTGCGAAGCGCTGGGGGCACTGGGCAGGCAGTATGGCGAACGTGTGAGGCTGGTCGACTGCGACGCCAGGCACGAAGGCTCACTGGCGCTGCTGGCCACGGAGGTGGGTAGGGTTTGTGAGCACCTGAACCTCGTTGTCAGCACCCTCGGCATCCTGCACCAGGAAAACGCCAAGGCGGAAAAAACCCTGGCACAGCTTGACCTGGCGGGCTTGCAAGCAAGCTTCGCCACTAACGCCTTTGCGCCAATCCTACTGCTCAAGCACGTGCTGCCTTTTCTGCGTAAGCAGCCTGCCACGTTCGCGGCGTTGTCTGCCCGTGTCGGCTCGATAAGCGACAACCGGTTGGGCGGTTGGTACAGCTACCGATCAAGCAAGGCGGCCCTCAACCAGCTGCTGCACACGGCCAGCATCGAGTTGAAGCGGGTCAACCCGGCTGCCACGGTGCTGGCACTGCACCCCGGTACCACCGACACAGAGCTTTCCCGGCCCTTCCAAGGGAATGTGCCGGAAGGCAAGTTGTTCGAAACAGGGTTTGCAGCGCGCTGCGTCATCGAACTGGTGGGGCGCTTGGGGCCGTCGGTGACGGGCAGTTTCTGGGGGTGGGATGGTGAGCGGATTGGGTGGTAGGGAACCTTACCTCGACCCTGCACCCGCTCGTCGTTGTGCGCACTAAAAAACGCGAGGCCTGTTCAATTTCCCCCATGACCCGCCGATACACCGTCAACGACTTGCCGTTTCCGGAGCCTTTCAATGTCACTGATCCCCGCACGTATCTCGCAGCGCATGACGTTAGCCATCCTGGCTTTGCTGGTTCTTACTGCTGCTGCGATATTTGCGGTGATTACCCTGGGTGGCAAACCCCGGCTGCTGGCCGCCGGAACGGACGCGGCCGAGCAGTCGGCAAAGGCCCTGACCAACGAACTGGCCCTGCCGCTGAACCGCATCGAGGGTACGGCCTCTGCCATGGCGCTGCTGGCACAGACCCTGCCTCACGATGTGGCGCTTTTCCAGGATAACCTGGCGGGCATTATCGACAGCCAAGGCAATGCCGCCATCGCAGGCGGCGGCGTTTGGCCAGAGCCCAACGCGTTCACGGCGGGGACCGAACGGCGTAGTTTTTTCTGGTCACGTAACGCCGACAACAAGCTGGTTTTTTCCGCCGAATACAACGATGCAAATACGCCGCCCTATCAGGCTGAGTCCTGGTATACCGGTGTCAAGTCCACCGCGCCTGGTCGTTGTGTCTGGTCGGACGCTTACCAGGACGCCGTAAGCGGTGTGGCAATGACCACATGCAGTGTGCCCTATCGCAATGGGGCCGCGTTCGCAGGTGTGGCCACCATCGACTTGAAGCTGGACGGCCTGGCCACTTTTCTCAAAGAGAAAGGCGATATAACAGGCGGTTATGCGTTTGCCGTGGATGCCTCGGGTAACGTGCTTTTCTTCCCCGATACCAAAGCCGACAAGGCACTGCTGACCGTCGCCACCCTGGGCCAGGAGCAGCCCTGGCTCAAGCCCGTGGCGAATCGCCTGGCCGACAAGTCGCAGGCCCTCTCAACCTTCAGGCTGGATGACGATGGTAGGCTGGGCACGCCGGCGTACGTGACGCTGGCAACCATGGATAGCACCGGCTGGCGAATTGGCCTGGTAACGCCTGAATCCAGAGTTGTGGGCCTGGCAAATCATCTGACCGCGCAGATACTCTTGTTCCTGTTACCCCTGATGGCCATCCTGCTCGGCCTCGCCTGGCTGGCCGGCAAGCGGCTGTTGGTGCAGCTTGAGGAAACCACGCGGCAAATCGATACCCTGGGCCAAGGCGGCCAGGCCGGGGCTGGGCTGGAAATCGTACGCGCCGATGAAATTGGTGCGCTACGCGAATCGGTCAATCATTACGCGGGCTCGTTGCGCGACATGCTGCACCGCATCGCCCAGGAATCTGTCTCGCTTGAGCGTCAGGCTGACGAGCTGGCGCAATTGTCACACGGCTTGGCTGAACGCGCAGAGGCCCAACGGCAGGACAACACCCTGCTGGCCACGGCAATCACCGAAATGTCGGCCAGTGCCAATGAAGTCGCACACAACACGTCTGATTGTTCCGACACTGCCCGGCGCTCATTGGATGACGCGCAGCAAAGCCAGAACCAGGTCAACGGCAACAGCCAGTTCATCGAGGGCCTGGCCACCGATATCTCCGGGGCTGCCGACGCTATCACGCAATTGGGAGCGGACATCGAACGTGTGGGGAGCGTGCTGGAGGTCATCAAATCCATTTCGCAACAAACCAACCTGTTGGCACTCAACGCAGCCATCGAGGCTGCGCGCGCCGGCGAGCAGGGGCGTGGTTTCGCGGTAGTGGCCGACGAAGTGCGTACGTTGGCCGGCCGCACGCAAACCTCTGCGAACGAGATTCAGGAGATGATTTCGCAACTTCGCCAGGCTTCAAGTTCAGCCGTTGCAACCATGCAAAACGGCGCCGAACGTACCCGGTCATCGGTTCAACAGGCGGCAGGTGTTGCATCCACACTGGGCACCACGGTGAAAAGCTTCGACGACATCGTCCAGCGCGCGCAACAAATTGCGGTGGCCGCTCAGCAACAAAGTCACGTCACCCACGAAATCAACGAACTCGCCGTGCGTATTCATGCCTCCAGCGAGCAAGGGGCACGGGATGCCAATGCACTGCGTGAATTAGGCAAAGGCATGCAATCGATCTCAAGCCGGCTGGGCGACTTGAGCCGGGGTGGGCGATAGTCCTTCAGTGCGGGGAGCAGTCAGGGACAGGATATTGATAGATAACAACCGCCGGCGCTGGAGTTTCCGCAGGCGGTGCTATAGGCACATCTCCCGAGCATGCGGCTCAGGAAATCGGCTCAAGGATGCTCGGTGGACACCGAGTTGTTAGCCTCAACATCCTTCATGTCCTCCTCCAGCACATCCGCATCACGGGCCTCATCCTCGTGGGTACGTGCAGTGCCGTTGTCGCGGGGTACCTGGCTGTCCTGATCGGAACCGGGGTTGCCTGGCGGTGGGTTCCAGTCTTCGGGCCGCTGCTGGGCCCCATTTTCCCCAGCACCCTGCTTAGGTTCGGATGGCGTCTGCTCCAGGCCGGAGCCATGGCCTTCACCGGTGTCAGCGATGTTGTGATCAATGGACATTGGCATTCTCCTGATAAAGGCGCTTGAATGAGCACCTGAAATTCAGAGCCGCTGGCTGACCCGGGAGTGCCTGATGGGCGACCAATGGCGCAGCAATGATCGGGAGGGTTTTTTGGACTACCACATTCGTGAAGCCACCTCAGACGATGCACAGGGCATCAGCAGCGTGATACTGGCCACGCTGCGCGTAACTAATGCGGCCGACTACGACGCGGAAACGCTGAGCCGGGTAGCGATGTCGTTCACGCCGGCTGCTGTAGCGCAGTTGCTCGAACGGCGGATAACGTTCGTCGCCGTCAGTGACGGCATCGTGGCCACCGCGAGCCTTGAAAGCGACGTTCTCAGGAGCGTGTTCGTCAACCCGGCGAACCAACGCTCAGGCATCGGTGAACAACTGGTTCACCGCGTGGAATGCGAGGCACTCAAACGCGGTTTTGCTCTGTTGAAGGTTCCGTCCTCCGTTACGGCGCAAGGCTTCTACGCCAAGCTGGGGTATCGAAAGGTCCGCGAAGTCCTTCACGGCCTGGAGCGCACCGTTGTCATGGAGAAGTCGCTGGCGGACAGCGCTAGACAACCTTGATCTGCGTAAGCCCCAACACCTCAGCCTGCGCCAGCACCTCTGCGGGCGTGGCATCGGCTGGTGGCATCACCAGGCTGTTCTCGCCATCACCAAAGTGCAGCACGATCAGGTGCAGCGCAGCGTCGTGGGCGGGGAGCTCAGCCTGGTTCAGCTCAAAGGTATGGCTCGACGCGTTGCCGTTGAGCAGGTAGTGAACGGTGAACGTTTGCATGAGCACCTCGATCATGAGTGGGGGTCTTATTACCTGACCGACAGGACAGGAAAAGATTCATGTCGGGGTGCTCGCAGTCCTATCCATCAGGGCAGACCCGCCCTGTTGAGGTAACGGTTACTGCTTCATGGTTTCTCGATAGGCCTCGATGAATGGTGCTTCGGCGGGATCGATCCGGTCCATGCCGGCCGCAATGCGGTGCCAGTAAGGGTACTGCGGTGCCAAGCGGGTAGCATTCTCGATCTGTTGCAGGTCTTCGCACGTCAGCTTCAGCGCCACGGCCTGCAGGTTGTCCTGCAACTGTTCAAGGGTGCGCCCGGCGGTGATGACGCTGGTGATACCGGGCCGGTCCTTCAGCCAAGCCAGGCATACCCGCGCGGGTGAACAGCCATGCCGCTCGCCAACCGAAATCAGCGTTTCGATGATGTCGTAGGCGCGCTCGCGGTCGTGCACATAGGGTTCCGGCCAATCGTTGCCCTGGCGCGTGCCCGTTGGCGTCTGCTGCCCGCGGCGAACCTTGCCGGTCAACAAGCCCTCCCCCAGTGGCCCCCACACCAGCGTTGCGAAGCCCTGGTCGATGGCCATCGGCAAAAGCTCGTACTCGGCCTCGCGCGACTCAGGGGTGTAGTAGATCTGTTGGGACACCGGCTGTTGCCAACCATTGAGTTGGGCACTGCCGAGGGTCTTCATCATCTGCCAGGCGGTGTAGTTGGAGGTGCCGAAGTAGCGGATCTTGCCGCTTTGCACCAGGTGGTCCAAGGCTGCAAGGGTCTCCTCGACAGGCGTAACGCCGTCCCAGTTATGGATCTGGTACAGGTCGATATGGTCAGTGCCAAGGCGCTTGAGGCTGGCTTCACAAGCGCGGATCAGGTGATAGCGTGATGCGCCGCTGTCATTGGGGTTGTCACCCATCGGGCTGCGCGCCTTGCTGGCCAGAATGACCGACTGACGTCGCTCGCCCAGCGCCTTGCCCACGATCTCCTCAGCCAGCCCGTGGGAATACAGGTCGGCCGTGTCCACCAGGTTGACGCCCGCATCAAAGGCCGCGTCGAACATGCGCCTGGCCAGGTCCACATCCACACTGCCGGTTTTCTCGAAGGCGCCGCGCCCACCAAATGGGACGGTCCCTACGACCAGTTCGGACACCATCAGCCCGGTATTGCCAAGTGCACGGTACTTCATGGGGTACTCCTTTCAAAAGACCTGAAGTACCGACGACAATGGCGGCTGAATCGTTCCATCCGTCGCACACGCACCTGGCGTGAAAACTTGTCAGGGCCGCATGAGGGGCTCTATGCCGATCCATTTCTTGACCGGGTGATAGCAGAGCTTCTGCGGCGGGATGGCCAGCGTCTGCCCCCCAACCTGCAAGCTACCCAGGTGAATGGTCCACCTGGAGTCGGCATTGAACTGGTTGGTATGGAAGATCACGTAGGCCGAGCCATATCGCTTGTTGTTGGTGAGTTTGGGAATCAGCCGGTGCACTTCATCGCTGTTGATGTCGTAGGGCGAAGGCCGGGCGGACTGCTCGGTCAACGAGGGGAAGTCGTGAATGTCGTCGCTGCCAACGTAGACCTCGGGGCGCGCGTTCAGCCGTGTACCATCGGCAAAGGTGATGTAGGCCTGGCGGCTGTCGTAGAGCACCGGCACAGGTGGCACGCCACGGGTCGAGCCTGATGAAGGCCGGGCGCGGTCCTGGTTGTAGGCAATCATCTGCACGTAGAACTCTGGCTGTTTGTACTGCTCGCCAGGGTACTCCACGTGCAACCCCTGTTCGTAGGGCTGATCCCGCCAGCGGGCGGCGTGGTCGTAGAGGTAGGTTTCAAGGTACACCGTGGTCTCACCCTGCGGGCCGGGCACCTTGAACTGGAACTCGGACTCGCACAGGTCCGCATACGCAGCACGCTCGCGCTGCCAGGGGACGCAGGCAGTGAGTGAGGTCACTGCAAGCATCAGCAGGGTAATACGGGCGCGTTTGAGCACTGCCACCACCTCCCTCGTCACGCTCGTCAGGTGGCTGAAGCCTGGTCAGCCAATTGAGCATGGGTGGCCAGTTCTTCGGCGATGAACGCCGAGATCATTGCCCGGTAAACCTGCTCGACGACTACCGGCGAGGCACCGGTTTCTTGCGCCATGGCGCGTACCTTGGCGATGACCTGCTCGACGCGCGCCGGGGCACGTACGTCGTCGGTGGTTTTCTTGAAGCCGGCAGCTTGCGCCACCAGGTCGCCGCGGCTGGCCAGCAGCGACACGACCTGCCGGTCGATCTCATCGATGCGCTGGCGGACTTCGTCCAGAGAGGTGCAACGCGTATCCATTCGCCAGGTTTCCTTGTGTTGGTGTTGAGGATGGTACCAATGGTTTGTCAGGTTCGATTTGACCCAGCCGGCAAGCGTAGAGGCTCGCGCGGCGTGCGGCAACCGCACGGCCAGTAGAAAACGTCAAACCCAATTACCCCCCTACAACACTGGCTTACGCGCAACCCCACTGCGAGCCTTGGCCATCGCCGCCAACCGCACCGCCACGTTGGCCGCCCCATACCCCGCGTACCCCCCTTTGCGCTGGATAATCTCGAAGAAGAACCGATCCTCGAACGGCTCGGTATACACGTGGAACAGCTCTCCCCCCTGCGCATCACGGTCATAGAGCACGTTGTAATAAGCCAGCTCGCTAAGAAACTCGTCATCGAAGTCAAAGCGCGCAGCCAGGTCATCGTAGTAGTTGAGCGGGATTTCCAGCAACGGCGCCCCCGCCAGCTTGGCCCGGGCCACTTCGCGGAAGATGTCCGCACAGTCGAATGCGATGTGGTGCACCCCCGACCCCCGGTAACTGGACAGCGCATGGGCAATGGCGGTGTTGCGGTTTTCCGAGATGTTCAGCGGTAAGCGCAGCGTACCGCAGGGGCTGCGCAGGGCACGGCTTTTCACCAGACCGTAAGGGTCAGGCAGCACCACTTCGTCATCAGCGGCAAAGCCGAACAGGCTCTTGTAGAACAGCACCCAGCTGTCCAGCGACTCGGCCGGCAGTGCCAGCGCCATGTGGTCGATACGCTGCAGCCCACCAGTGGGCGCGGCGCTCGGGTTCAGGCTGAAGTCGGTGTCATACAGGCTCTGGCCCGCACTGCCCTGCTCCACCAGATACAGCAGGCTGCCATCCGGGGCGCGCACGGCCGGCACCTCGCACTCGTTGGGCCCGACCAGCCCGCGGAACGGTTGGCCCCGGAACGCCGTGGCGCGCTTGAGGGCCGCCTGCTGGTCCTTCACCCGCAAGGCAGTAGCGCACAACGAAGGCCCGTGGGCTTCAAAGAAGTTGTGACCGAACGAGTAAGGCTCAGCATTGAGCACGATGTTGATATCACCCTGGCGCAGCAGTTGTACGTCCTTGCTCCGGTGCTGGCCCGCTTCGGCAAAGCCCAGTTTCTTGAGCCAACCGTTCAGGCGCGCGCCCACCGCTTCATCCACGGCAAACTCCAGAAACTCAACGCCGTCGTAGGTGCTGGCAGCAGGCGGCGCGAACAGCACGCCCGGTTCGATGCCAGTGCCTTCCTGCTCCAGGCGCAAGCGCGTCTGTTCTTCGAGGTACAGCAGTGAACGCAGGCCGTCGGCGGCGTTCTGCCGCGGCGGCGCAGCGCGGAAACCGTCGTTGAAGATTTCCAGGGACAACGGCCCGCGGTAACCCGTGGCCAGAATCGGCGCCAGGAACCCGGCCATGTCCATCTCACCCTGCCCCGGGAAACAGCGGAAATGGCGGCTCCACTCCAACACATCCATGGCCAGGATTGGCGCGTCGGCCATTTGCACGAAGAAGATCTTGTCGGCCGGAATGTCGCGGATGGCGGCGGGGTCACCCTTGAGCGACAAGGTGTGGAAGCTGTCCAGGATCACACCCAGGGCGGCGTGATCCGCCTGGCGTACCAGGTTCCATACCTGCTGGTAGGTATTCACATGGCGGCCCCAGGCCAAGGCCTCGTAGCCGATGCGCAAGCCGCGCTTGCCAGCGTGCTCTGCCAGCAGGCGCAGGTCGTCGACCAGCAGTTGCTCGTCGCCCAGCGCGTCGGCCTGAACGTTGCTGCACACCAGCACCAGGTCGGTGCCCAGTTCCTGCATCAGGTCGAACTTGCGCTCGGCTCGGTCAAGGTTTTTCTGCAGGCGGTCGCGGCGGCAGCCTTCGAAATCGCGAAATGGCTGAAACAGCGTCACGGCAAGCCCCAGGTCGGCGCACATCTGGCGTACCTGGCGCGGGCTGCCGGCGTAGTACAGCAGGTCGTTCTCGAAAATTTCGACGCCGTCGAAGCCGGCGGCGGCGATGGCCTCGAGCTTTTCCGGCAGGGTGCCGCTCAAGGACACGGTGGCGATCGAACGCTGCATGGCGGGAGTTCCTTGTTGTCAGGGGGATCACAGGCCAGCGGGGATGCAAAACCCCCGTTACAGTTTCTGGCACGATGGATTATTCGCAGGTAAAGTCGGCGCTTCAATCTCTTTGTACGGAATGGTTAGTTTTGCGTTCGATTATCGCACGAAACCCGTTTTAGCGAATTGCCTGACCGCTGGCCCGTGGTCAACATGCATCACAGACGCAGGCCCAATGTTCACCGCCTCCTGCCTTGGCGTTTCCAGCCGGAGCCTGCGCTACAACAATAACAACGGAGACAACGATGGCTCACTCCAGCTCTCAAGCCAAGAAAGCGACCGCCAGTGGATGGATAGGCTCGGCACTCGAGTACTACGACTTCTTCATCTACGCCCAAGCCGCTGCACTGATTTTCCCGCAGATATTCTTCCCCAATACCGACCCCAAAATGGCCATCATTGCCTCGCTGGCCACCTACGGTGTGGGCTACCTGGCGCGCCCGGTCGGGGCCTTCGTGCTCGGCCACTGGGGCGACACGCGCGGTCGCAAGAACGTGCTGCTGTTGTGCATGTTCCTGATGGGCATCTCGACCATGGCCGTCGGCCTGCTGCCCACCTACCACGACATCGGCATGCTGGCACCCGCCCTGCTGGTGCTGTTGCGGCTGGTTCAGGGCTTTGCCGTGGCGGGTGAAATCTCCGGCGCCAGCTCGATGATCATGGAGCATGCGCCGTTCGGGCGACGCGGTTACTACGCCAGCTTTACCCTGCAAGGGGTACAGGCGGGCCAGGTGATGGCTGCCGCCGTGTTCCTGCCGTTGGCTTACTTCATGCCTAGCGAGGCGTTCAATGACTGGGGCTGGCGCATTCCGTTCCTGATGAGCGCAGTGGTGCTGATTGCAGGCTTCATCATCCGCAAGGAAGTGCATGAAACCCCCGCGTTCGTGAAGGAAGAAAAGCAGGACAAGGTTGCCAAGTCCCCCATCAGCGAGGCCTTCCGCCACAGCTGGAAGCACATGGTGCTGGTGATGTTCATGGCACTGATGAACGTGATCCCAGTGGTCGCCACCATCTTCGGCGCGGCCTACGCGGTGCAGCCAGCCTATGGCATCGGGTTCGACAAGAGCGTGTACCTGTGGATTCCGGTGGTGGGCAACATCGTGGCAGTGCTGGTGATCCCGTTCGTGGGCAACCTTTCAGACCGCATTGGCCGTCGCCCGACCATGATTGCCGGGTGCCTGGGGTCGGGGCTGCTGGCATTCGTGTACCTGTACGCGATCAGCATCCAGAACGTGCCGCTGGCCTTCGCTTCGTCGATCGTCATGTGGGGCATGGTCTACCAGGGCTACAACGCGGTGTTCCCAAGTTTCTACCCAGAGCTGTTCCAAACCCGCTACCGCGTTTCGGCCATGGCCATCGCGCAAAACCTCGGCACCATGCTCACCGCCATGTTGCCGGCACTGTTTGCCATGGTGGCGCCGCCTGGCTCGGACAACATTCCGCTGGTGGTCGGCGGCCTGGCCTTCTTCATCACTTGCGTGTGCGCACTGGCGGCCTACATCGCGCCGGAAACCCATCGCCTGGCCATGGAAGACCTGGGTAATCCGCAGGCCAAACCGATGGAGAAAGAGGCCTACGAGGCCAGCCGCAAGGGGAGCTTGCAGGCCGTGAGCCAGTGATGGGTCATTGAGCCCAGCGCCTTGGGTGGCGGATCGCAAGCTGCGCTCCACCACCCAAGGCGCTGTCTGACAATCAGTTCACCACCCCCTGCAGCCCCCGCCACAGCCGCTCCACATCTGCCCGTTCGGTTGGCAACGCGCCAATCGAAACCCGCACCATCCAGCGGCCATCCAGCGTGGCCGGTGTCACGTAAGCTGCCCCGGAAGCGTTCAGCCGTTGCGCCCAGCCCCGGGTGTGGGTATCCAGCGCCTCGCCTTCCAGCCCCGCAGGCCGATGCCGAATGCACAGGGTTTGCAACTGCACCGGCGCCAGCAACTCCCAATCGGCGGCAGCCGCTACCTGCCCGGCCAACCATTGCGCATTGTCCAGGTCACGCCGCAGACGTGCCTGCAACGCCTCTACCCCTTCGCTGCGCAACATGAACCACAGCTTCAGGGCCCGGAACCTGCGCCCCAGCGGGATACCCCAGTCGCGCAGGTTCTTCACCTCGCCATCCACGGCCGACTGCAAGTAGCTGGGGTTGGTGCTCATGACGCGGATCAGGTGCTGCGGGTCGCGCACGTAGTAGATCGAGCAGTCGAACGCCACCCCCAACCACTTGTGCGCGTTGACCACCACCGAGTCCGCCAGCTCGATGCCGTCCCACATCCACCGGCACTCGGGCAGGATCATCGCCGAACCCGCCATGGCGGAATCCACGTGCAGCCACAGCTTGTGCGCCTGGGCGATGGCGCCGATAGCGCTTAGCGGGTCGAGGGCCGTGGTGGTGGTAGTGCCGGTGGTAGCAACCACTGCACACGGCTGGTTGCCTGCCGCCAGGTCCTGTTCGATGGCGGCCTGCAGTGCCTCGGGGCGCAAGGCGTAGCGTTCGTCGGTGGGGATAAGCCGAATGTTGGCGCGCCCGAAGCCGGCCAGCAGCGCCGCCTTGTCTACCGAGCTGTGGGCGTGGGCGCTGACATACACGATCAGCGGCCTGGCTTCGGCCTGCAGGCCGCCACGCACCAAGGCGTAATCGGTGGCGCGTTCACGGGCGCTGATCAGCGCAACCAGCGTGCTGGTCGAGGCGGTGTCCTGGATCACCCCGCTCCACTGGGCCGACAAACCCAGCAACTCACGCAACCAGCCCAAGGTGGTTTCTTCCAGCTCGCTCAAGGCCGGGCTGGACTGCCAGGACAGGCCCAGCACGCCCAGGCCGGTGCTGAGAAAATCGCCCAATACCGACGACAAGGTGCCGTTGGAGGGGAAGTAGCCATAGAAGTCCGGGTGCTGCCAATGGGACAACCCAGGCATGATCGCCTGCTGGACATCCGCGAGGATCGCTTCGAACGCCTCGCCCTGTTGCGGAGCGGCGTCAGGCAATACCGCCTTCAGGTAGCCGGGCTCAACCTGGGCCATCACCGGCCGCTCGCCCACGGTCTGGCGGTAGTCGGCAATCAGGTCGATCAGCTGGTGGCCGTATTGGCGGAATTGTTCGGGGGTCACGGGGGCTCTCCTGAGGAATGTGATTGCCAGATACTGCTCTAGTCTAGGCACAGTGCCCCTGGCGAATAACCCCGCTTCGTGCATAGCTGCTATGGCGAACCCGCAAGGCTCCTCATGCCAGCAGGTATACCGGGAAGCACTCACACAGATGCATCACACGGCGTCGGGTGTTTTCCAGCAGTGCGCTGTCGTTGGGCTGCGCCAGCAGGTCGGCGATCAGGCCAGCCACTTCAGCGCATTCAACCTCGCCAAACCCACGCGTCGTCAGTGCGGGTGTGCCAATACGGATGCCACTGGTGATCGTCGGTTTCTGCGGATCGCCTGGAATCGAATTTTTGTTCAGGGTGATATGGGCGCTTTCCAGCAGGGCTTCCGCATCCTTGCCGGTAATGTTCATGGCGCGCAGGTCAAGCAGGAACATGTGGCTGTCGGTGCCGCCGGACACAACCCGCAAGCCGCGCCGGGTCAGCACATCAGCCATGGTCCGGGCGTTGTCCACCACCCGTCGCTGGTACTGTTTGAAATCGTCGCTCAGGGCTTCGCCGAACGCCACCGCCTTGGCGGCAATCACGTGCATCAGCGGCCCGCCCTGGTACACCGGGAACACCGTCTTGTCGAGCAGGGCCGCGTATTCAGCCTTGGCCAAAATCAAGCCGCCGCGCGGGCCGCGCAGGGTCTTGTGGGTGGTCGAGGTGATGAAGTCGGCGATACCGACTGGCGAGGGGTACACGCCTGCCGCTACCAACCCAGCGTAATGGGCCATGTCGACCATCAGGTAGGCGCCGATTTCATCGCAGACTTTGCGAAAGCGCGAGAAATCAATGACGCGGGAATAGGCCGATGCACCTGCGATGATCATTTTCGGCCGATGCTCGCGTGCCAGCGCTTCCATCTGTTGGTAGTCGAGGGTCTCAATGCCTGGCTCAAGGCCATAGGCAAAGGCCTGGAAGAACCTGCCCGAAAAATTCACCGAGGCGCCGTGGGTCAGATGGCCGCCGTGAGCCAGTGACATCCCTAGAATGCTGTCGCCCGGCTCAAGCGCCGCAAGGAAAACTGCCTGGTTGGCCTGTGAGCCGGAGTGCGGCTGAACGTTGACATATTCGCAGCCGAACAGTTGGCGGGCTCGGTCGATGGCAAGGTTCTCGATTTCGTCGACGACCTTGCAGCCACCGTAGTAACGGCGGCCTGGATAGCCTTCGGCATACTTGTTGGTGAGTACCGAGCCTTGGGCCTGGAGCACCTGTTCGCTCACGTAGTTTTCCGAGGCGATCAGCTCCAGGTGGGTTTCCTGACGATTGCGCTCGCGGTCAATCAGACGAGCGATGGCGGGGTCGCGAAATTGCAAGCTCATGCGGAGATTCCTTGTGATGGCGCTGTGTTCAACGGCGTCGGCAACTGACCCGCCAGTGCGCCTGGCGGGCCGCCGGCGCTGCCGGAGAGGAAGATGGAGGTGTCTTTCAAGCCGCTGCCGGTGATCAGCACCACAGCGGTCTGCGCGGTATCGGGATGTGCCTGGGCATACTTGATCAGGCCGGCGAAGGCGCTGGCAGCACCCGCTTCGGCGAATACACCGGTGCGCGAGGCAAGCCTGGACGCCGCTGTCACGATGTCCTGGTCACTGACGCACATGAATTCGCCGTTGCTGGCTGTTACCGCGCGCATGGCCTTGAGGCGATCGCGTGGCAATGCCACGTTGATGCTGCTGGCCAGGCTGGTAGGTGCGATGCGTGCGGTGCGTGCCATGGAGCGGTCGCTGCGCCACGCCCGGTACATGAAGTTACTGTGTTCGGCCTGCACACCGATCAGACGCGGCATACGGTCGATCCAGCCCAGTTGCAGCAAATCGAACAGGCCCTTGTAGACTGAACCCAGGATGCAGCCATTACCGACCGGCACGAATATCAGATCGGGCACCTGCCAGTGCAGCTGTTCACAGATCTCGAAGGCAACGGTCTTCTTGCCCTCGCTCATGTACGAGTTAATACCGGTGGTTCGGTTGTACCAGCCGTGCGCCTGGCAGCCGGCCAGGCATTGCTCGAATGCCTCATCGTACTGGCCGTCCACCAATACGATCTCGGCCCCATAGCCCAACATCTGCGCGCGCTTTTCCCGGGGTGCGGTGCGTGGCAGATAAATCACATTGTGCAGGCCCATGCTGGCACTCATCCCGGCCAGCGCCGAGGCGGCGTTGCCCGTGCTGGCCACGGCCACGGTGCGGGCGCCCGACTGCAAGGCATGGGCTACAGCCAGCGCACTGGCGCGGTCCTTCAGCGACCCCGTGGGTTGCCTGGATTCGTCCTTGATCAACACCTTGATCGCCGAGCCTTCGCCAAGCAGATCGGCCGGCGCATACAGCGGCGTATTACCCACCAGCAGCGGCGGTACGTACTGGGTCGAACTGAGTGGCATCAGCCGGTCATAGCGCCACATGCCACGGGCCTGCTGGTCCGCCAGGGCTGCTCGGGGCCATTCACGCTTCAGCGTGGGGTAGTCGTAAAGCACATCGAGGGCACCTTCGCCCTTGCAATGTGGGCAAAAGTAACTGACCTCATGGGGCTGGTATTGGCGGTCGCACACCAGGCACTGCAATGCATACGCTTTGTACGAATTCTTCATGGCCATCCTTAGGAAGTGTGCTGTGCGGGTGCTTTCCCTGCCGACGTCGGTCCGCTGCACAGAACCGACGGGCACTCGCTGATAAAGGGCGCTTCAGACCACCATGATGGCGTCGATGGCAACCAGGGTATTGCGCGCCAGGGCGCTGGCCCCTGCGGTGGTGCGCGCCGGGTATGGCGAGGTGAAGTACTCTTGCATCACGCGGTTCAGGGTGGGGAACTCACTCAAGTCGGTGATGAACGCGGTTACCTTCACCACGTTTGCCAGTGTTCCGCCTGCCGCCTCGGCCATCTGCGCCAGGTTGTCGAGGGTCTGGCGCAACTGGCCTTCGAAATCCTGTGCCAACACTTCGTTGGTCAACGCCGAAACCGGTGTCTGTGCCGACAGGTAGATGGTCTGCCCGCGGCTCACCTTGATGCCCTGGGAATAAGTGCCCAGCGGCAACGGGGCCTTGTTGGTGAAAATCACGTTTTCCTCGGCCAGGAAAGGGGTGCCAGCAGTATTGATTTGAGCAGTGCTTTGCATGGAGACGGTCCTTGTTGAGTGTGAGGGTTAGTGCAGGTCGGCAACCTTCTTCACGGCCAGGCTGGCGAACGCCGTATCACGGCATCGCGCCGGGGAAAAAAGCAGGTAGTTCAGTTGCAGGGCCGCCAGGTCCTGCGGTACGGCCACGCCCAGCGCAGCATGCGCACACAGCCGCGCGATGGCGGGGGCGGCCTGAATGCCATAGCCACCCAGTGCGGCCAACCAGATGAAGTTTTCGTGTTGCGGGTCCTGGCCGAGCACTGGAGAGCGATCGGCAACAAACGTACGTAGGCGCGCCCACTTATTGATGATCGCCCGGGGCCGCAGCCGCGTTACGGTTTGCAGCCGGTCCATGGTGATCGCCAGCCCCAGCTCATCCGGCAACGCATCGCAGGGTGGCGAAGGGTCTTCATCGCACGGCGAAACGATCAGCCGCCCGGCTTCGGGTTTGATGAAGATGTCTTCGTCGACCGTGCCCAGGTACGGCGTGCCATGGACGTCGCACTGCGGGTCCACGGCCAGTACGGTACGGCGCAGCGGCCACACGCCAACCCTGGATACTGAGCAGCGCTCTGCCAGCTCGTCGGCCCAGGCGCCGGCGGCGTTCACGACGATGGCTGCCTGCAGGCGCTGACCGTCCTGGGTAAGCAATGTCCAGTGGCCGGGCTGCCATTCGCCTCTGAGCACTTCGCACGCCCGCTTGACCACCCCGCCCCGTTTGCGCAGCCCGCCAAGGTAGGCACCGTGGATAGCATGCACATCCAGGTCGAAGGCGCTGGGCTCGTAGATACCGGCGGCCCAGGCACCTTCGGCCAGGTAAGGCACATGCTCCAGCACCTGCTTGGCATCGAGGTAGCAGGCGCTGGGCACCTGGGCCGACACGGCCTTGAACCGTGCCCTGAGTTTGTCTTCGCGGCTTGCTTGCGCCACGATCAGCGCACCCCGGGGTGCCCACAGCGGGTGCTCGGCCAGGCCTTCGGGCGGGTTTTCGAAGAAGGCCCGCGAGGCACAGGTCAAGGAGCGGATTTGCTGGTTGCCATAGCTCTCCATCGAGATCGCAGCCGAGCGGCCCGTGGTGTGATAGGCCAGTTGCTGCTCCTGCTCAAGCAGGCACACGCTGCCATGAGCGGCCAGTTCGTAAGCCACCGACACCCCGGCGATGCCGCCACCCACCACAATGAAATCGTAAGACCCGCTCATGGTCGGCTGCCCTCGGTGATGGCGACGGTTTTGCTTTCCCGGGTCCAGGTCAGCGCGAAGTGGGCGACCAGGCCGAACACCAGCCCCCAGAACGCAGCCGCCAGGCCCAGGAAGCTCATGCCCGAGGCGGTGACAAGGAAGGTGATCAATGCGGCTTCGCGCTGTTTGTCGTCTGCCATGGCGCCGGTCAGGCCGGCACTGATCGCGCCGAACAAGGCCAGGCCCGCAAGGGATGCGATGAGTTCTTTGGGCAGCGCGGAAAAGACCGACGCCAGGGTCGCACCGAAAATCCCCATCAGAATGTAGAAGAGGCCGCAGGCGATTCCGGCGACATACCGTTTGTCACGGTCCTCGTGGGCCTCGCGGCCCGTGCAGATCGCTGCCGTAATGGCCGCCAGGTTCAAGCCATGGGAGGCAAACGGCGCCATCAGCACCGAACCGATCGCAGTGACCGAGATGATCGAGCGCGCCGGGGTGGTGTAGCCCGAGGTGCGCAACACGGCCATGCCGGGTACGTACTGGCCGGTGAGCGTCACCAGCGCCAGCGGCAGGCCCAGGTTGATGATGGCGTGCCAGTTCCACTGCGGTGCGGTGAATACGGGGTGGGCCACCGCGATCACGATCGAGTCGCTGTTGAGGGTGCCGAGCGAGCCCGCTACGGCGCAGCCGACAACCAGCACCGAGAGGATTGCGTAACGGGGGGACAGGCGCCTGAAGATCAGGTAAGCCGCGATCATCGACAACACCAGCGCCGGCTGTAGCGTCACTGAAGTGAATAGCTCGGTGCCGAAGCGGAACAGAATGCCGGCGAGCATCGCCGCAGCGATGGCTTTGGGTAAACGGTTCATCAGTTTGTCGAATGCACCGGACAAACCCACCGCCGCAATGATCAGCGACGCCACCACGTAGGCGCCCACGGCCTGTGGCAGCGTGATGGTGGGCAGTAGCGACACCAGCAGGGCCGCCCCTGGCGTCGACCAGGCTGTGATGACTGGGATGCGCAGGCGCCAGCTGAGCAAAAGGCCGGTGACCCCGCTGCCGATGGAAATTGCCCAGATCCAGGACGACACCACATCATCCGGCAGGTGCGCTTGCCTGGCGGCCTGGAACACGATGATCAGTGGCCCGGCATAAGAAATGATCACGGCGATGAGGCCTGCGATAACGGCGGAGAGCGATAGATCCTTTCTGATTGTGTCCATGAGGCCTCGGCTTGGCGCGGCGGCATTGCGCATTGGTTAGCAGGATTGAGTCGATTGATTCGATGCACAATGAGTGTATTGCAACAAATTGAAATGATTCAATACCTGATTGCCATCATTGGCTCAATTTTCATGAATACAGACTGTGAAAACAGCCTAACGACGATGTAGCACGTTGATTTATATGGAGTTAAAACGTAGATGAAATTATTCCACCCCCAGCGGCCACTGGCTTAGATCATTGATTCGAATCAATGAATCGCTGTTGCTGGGTTTTACTGGTGGATCAATGCCGCTGTGATATCCTCGGACATTGATCATTTATTCGATGGGCAGTGTCATTCATGTGGGTTCCCCAGCTAAACGAGTCCAATCAGCCGATGTACCTGTCGATCGCCGATGCGCTGGCACGGGATATCAACAGTGGCGTCTTGAACCAGGGTGATCGGCTGCCGACGCTGCGCGAGCTGGCGACTACCCTGAACGTCACACCCGGTACCATCAGCCGAGCCTACAACGAGGCCCATCGCCGTCGCCTGGTACAGGGGGAAGTGGGGCGCGGCACCTACGTGCTCAGCCAGGGCCAGCTGGAACTGCCGGCCAGCAACAGCGCTGCCCCGCTGAACCTGGGGCAGTCGGAGCTGCTTGATCTGTCGATCATCAAGCCCTATAGCGAAACCCTCGAGTACTGGCTGCGCGGCGCCCTGGTCGGCATGGCCAAAAGCACGGATTTCGCCCGCGCCCTCGATTACGCACCTGACGGCGGCCACCCTGCCCACCGTGAGGCGGGTGCGCAGTGGTTGCGCCACGCCTTGCCCGATGCCCAGTGGCAGCAAGTCGTGATCACTGCCGGGGCGCAACACGGCCTGATGGTGGCAATGAGTGCCTTGACCCATGCCGGCGACCTGGTGCTGTGCGAAGCGTTGTGCTACCCCGGCATCATTTCGGTTGCCCACAGCCTGGAGCGCCGCCTGCGCGGCATACCCATGGATGACGAGGGCATCCTGCCCGATGCGTTACGCGAGCTGTGCCTGCGTGAAAAGCCGGCCATGCTGGTGTGCGTTGCGACCTGCCAGAACCCCACGGCTGCCATCATGTCTGCTGCTCGCCGCGCGCAGATCGCGGCCTTGGCCGAAGAGTTCGACTTCATCATCCTCGACGACGATATCTATGGCTTCCTGGCTACGGACCCGTCTATCAAGCCCCTCTCGGCGTATGCACCAGACCGGTCGGTCTACCTCACCAGCCTGTCGAAGGCGATCATGCCGGCACTGCGCGTGGGGTACCTGTACAGCCCACCCAAACTGCTGTCGCGCCTGACCTCCATGGTGCGCAGCAGTGTGTGGATGCCCTCCCCGCTCACGGCCCAACTGGCCAGTAATGTCATCACCGAAGGCCTGGACAGCAAGCTGGTGCGCATCCAGCGTACCCAGGCGGCAGAGCGCCAGGCAATCGCCCGGGAAATCTTTGCAGGCTTCCAGTTCAAGACCCAGCCTTACTCGTACCACCTCTGGCTCACCCTGCCTGAGCCTTGGAGCGCCGACGAGTTCACCCTGCTCGCCCGCGCCAACGGCGTGCTGGTGCTGAGCGGCACCCAGTTCCAGGCCGAGCGTGGGGGGGATAACCGCTGCGTGAGGCTGGTGCTGATGTCGCCAACCAGTCACGATGAATTGCGCTTTGCCTTGACCAAGTTGGCCAGCCTGATCGATTCGGACCCGCGACGGTACTATTGAAGCCAACCGCCCTGATGCCCGTGGCTGTCAGGCGACCCCACCCTGCACGCCGAACTGCGACTGACGCCACAGCTCGAACACCCGGTTGCGCAACCAGCGATGCTCAGCCGAGGCCTGCAGGCGCTGATGCCAGACCACCCAATAACGCTGGGTGTGTTCCACGAAGCCCAGTGGCCGCCAGGCCAGCGCATGCAGCCGGCACAGTTGCCGCGCAATATGCTCGGGCACGGTCGCTACCGCCTGGCTGGCCACGATCACCTGCACCGCAGCGGAGAAGAACGGCACCTCCAGGCCTACCCGACGCTGCAGGCCCTGCGCCCGCAAATGGCGGTCGATGAAGCTGTCCTTGTCGCCACCCCCGGAAATACGCACGTGCTTGTGCGCCAGGTAATCGTTCTGGCCGAGCACGGGGTGGGCGGCCAGCGGGTGGTTGCGCCGCATCAAGCACACGGCCCGGTCCTCGCCCAGCAGGCGCCCGTGCAGGTTGGGCGGCGACTCGTCGAACAGGGTGGTGGCCAGGTCGATTTCGCCACTGGCAAGCAAGGCGTATTGCCCGGCCTGCCAGGTGCGGTACTCCAGACACACCCCAGGCGCCTCCTGCTCCAGCGCTGCCACCAGCAGCGGCAACATGTGCTCGGCCACGTAATCCGAGGCGGCCAGGCAAAAACGCCGTTCACAGCGGGCAGGGTCAAAGACGGCGGGCTGGCGCAGGCTGTGAAGCTCTTCAAGCACCTGGCGCAGGGGTTCGACCAGGGCCTCGGCGTGCTCGCTGAGCACATAGCCACGCCCTTGGCGCACCAGCAGCGGGTCGTCGAATGCTTCACGCAGGTGGGCCAGTTGCCGACTCAGGGCCGACTGGCTGACGCCCAGCCGCTCGGCAGCGTGACTCAGGTTCTTCAGTTGCAGCAGATGCTCCAGCGTGCGCAGGTGCGCCAGGCTGAGGGAGGCGAAACCAGGGTTCATACAGGCTGCCCTCGGGGGTATCGACAGCCCACAGACCAGGCGCAACCTGGCGGAGGTCACGCGCGGCCGTGGCCGCCGGCGTTGCCGGCGATCGGGCCGCGAAAGCGGCCCAGGCAGGTCACTCGGTCAGGCCCACGTACACGTTCTGTACGTCATCGTTTTCGTCGATGGCTTCCAGAAATGCTTCGACCTCGGCCAAGGCTTCGGCACTCAGGCTGGCCGCACTCACCGGGTTTTTGGGGGTGTAACCCAGCTTGGCAGAGGTCACGGTGAAGCCCTGCTCCGGCAACGCCTTCTGCACCGCATCCAGGTCTGTGGTGTCGGTGATGAACAGCGTGGAGCCTTCCTCGTCACCGGCTTCGAAGTCCTGGGCACCGGCTTCGATGGCAGCCATTTCAGGGTCGGCGTCGCCGGTGGGGGTGGCTTCGATCAGGCCAACGTGGTTGAAGTCCCAGGCGACCGAGCCGCTGGCACCAAGCTGGCCCTTGCGGAACAACACACGAATCTGCGCGACGGTGCGGTTGACGTTGTCGGTCAGGCACTCGACGATCAACGGCACCTGGTGCGGCGCGAAGCCTTCGTAGCTGACCGCCGCGTACTGCACGGCATCACCGTCCAGGCCCGCACCTTTGCGAATGGCCCGTTCCAGGGTCTCGCGGGTCATCGACGCTTTCTTGGCCTGGTCGATGGCCAGGCGCAGGCGCGGGTTCATGTCCGGGTCGGCGCCAGCCTTGGCGGCAATCTGGATTTCCTTGGACAGCTTGCCCATGACCTTGCCTTTGGCGTTGGCCGCGGCTTCTTTATGTTTGGCTTTCCACTGTGCGCCCATGTCGACTCTCTTGTTTCAGCGGCCGGTTCAGGAAGCGACCGGCACAAAAAGTGGGTGCATTTTATACGCCTCTGCCCCGTGATCGACAACACATGTCGGCATCAGGCCGCGCCTCAACGGGTCGCGACCACGAACAACCGCGGAAACGGCAACAGCACCTTGCCATCGCTGGCCGCCGGGTAGGCGTGCTGCATGGCCTGCAGGTACAGCTGCAGGAACTGCGCCTGCTCCTGGGCCTGCAAGCGTGCCAGGTAGGGCCGCAGGGCTGAGCCCTTGAACCACTCCACCACCGCCTGGGCGCCGCCGACCAGCGGGTGATAGTAGGTGGTACGCCACACATCCACCCGCGTGCACAGCGGGCTGAGCACATCGTAGTAGAAGCTGGCGCCGTGCCTGGGTGGCAATCGGAAATCAGCGAACGTTGCCGCCCATGGGCCCTGGCTGGCGATTTCACGCAGGGCGGCATGGGCCGGTTCCTCCAGGTTGTCGGGGGTCTGCACGGCCAGGCTGGCGCCCTCGCTGAGCTGCTGGACCAGGTGCGGATAAAGGCTGGCGTGGTCGGGTACCCACTGCAGCGACGCATTGGCCAGGATCAGGTCCTGGGGTTCGGCCGCGCACCAGCCGGTAATGTCGGCAGTGACCATGCGCACCCGCGGAATGCACAGGCGCTTGCGCTCACGGGCCTTGTCGATCATGTCGGCGTCACTGTCCAGCGCCGTCACCTGGGCGTCGGGGCAACGCTGCAGCAGCACTTCTGTCGAGTTGCCAGGCCCGCACCCAAGGTCCGTGGCGTGGCGCACCGGGCGCGGGGGCACCGCGGCCAGCAGGTCGCGCACGGCGCGGGTGCGTTCGTCTTCGAACAGGGAATACTGGGTGGCGGACCAGGACATGGGAGCAATCTCCTTGAGCGATGGGTGCAGCATATGCCATCTGCCGGGTGTCTGGGGCTGGGGAAGGCCCACAATGCAAAACGGCCGAGTCCCAAGGGAGCCGGCCGCAGCGTAACGCCGTTGACGCTTAGTGCTGGCGGCTGCTGCGCAGCTGATGCACCACGCCCATTGCCACCACCACCGCAGCGGCGATACCGGTGGAGATCACCAGAATCTGGTAGTCAGGCATGAAGGCCATGGTCACCAGGGCAGCAACGATGAACGCGATCACCAGGTAGGTCAGCCAGGGGAACAGCCACATCTTCAGGCGCACTTCCTTGCCCTCGGCAATCAGCTTGCGACGCATGCGCAGCTGCGAGCAGGCAATCACCAGGTACACCAGCAAGGCGATCATGCCGGTGGTGTTCATCAGGGTGTCCAGCACGTCCTTGGGGCGCAGTGTCTCGCTGAAGTTGATCAGCGCGCAGACGATGGCCACGGCGCACGAGCCCATGATTGCGTACACCGGTACGCCGGTGCCGGCCCGGGTGATCTTGAAGAACGACGGTGCATCGCCGCGCTGGGCCAGGGAGAACAGCATGCGCGAAGCTGTGTAATGGCCGGAGATCAGGCAGCTGCTTACCGAAGTCAGGACCACGAAGTTCATCAGCAGCTCGGCGTAAGGCACGCCCAGCAGCTCCAGGGTACGGCGGTAGGCACCGTAACCGGAGACGCCCAGGTGCGGGTCGTTCCACGGCACCAGGCAGACGATCAGGAAGATCGAGCCCACATAGAACAGGCATACGCGCCACACCACCGAATTGGTGGCCTTGACGATCTGCGCGGCAGGGTCCTTGGCTTCGGAGGCGGCGATGGTGACGATCTCGGCGCCCAGGAAGGCGAACATCACGCCCAGCAAGGCCCCGATCACCGTGGTGATCCCGTTGGGCATGAAGCCTTCGGCGGTAAGGTGAGTGATGCCGCGCACTTCACCGAACTGCCAGATGTTCAACACTGCGGCGGTACACACGATCAGGAAGCAGACGATCGCGATCACCTTGATCAACGCGAACCAGAACTCGAACTCGCCGTAGTGCTTGACGTTGAAGAAGTTGACCGTGATCAGCACCAGGGTGGTGGCCAGCACGAAGACGTTGACGCTGACATCCGGGAAGAACCCATGCAGGATCTTGCCCGCCACGTAGGCCTCCCAGGCCATGAGGATGACCCAGTACCACCAGTACAGCCAACCGATGGTGAACCCGGCCCAGCGGCCGATGGCGCGGTCGGCATAGGTGGAGAACGAACCGGTGTCGGGCGACGAGGTCGCCATTTCGCCCAGCATGCGCATGATCAGCACCACCAGGATGCCGCCTGCCAGGTAGGCCAGCACCGCAGCCGGCCCGGCGCTGTGAATCACGCTGCCGGAGCCGACGAACAAGGCGCCGCCGATCACCCCGGCGATGGACATCATCGTCAGGTGGCGCGACTTGAGCGAGGCACTGAGCTTGCTCTCGTGCCCGCCTTTCGCGGTGGTTGTTGTGGATGTTGCGTCCATCAGTTGTGTACCCCGTGCTTCTTTTTATCCAAGGAAATGCGTGAAACCCCGATGGCTGGCGGCTTCACCTGTACATCAGTGCTAATGCGGGCAGGATGGTGTGACAAACACACGCAGGCCTTCCATGGCGGCCTGCTGACGCGCCCCAGGGCTGACACCTGGGGCGAACTGAACATGCTTTATGTGGCGATATCCGACACCTAATGTAAAAATGTCCGACGCAGAGAGCCATGCACAGTGGCATGAAACTCGCACTGCACTGTATAGGCCGCCGACCCAGTACACCGGCAAGGCGCCTGGCTACACCCACCTGAAGGCACCCCATGCTGCAACTACATCCAGAGTCCACGACGCCGCTGGTCAACCAGATCATCGACGGGCTTCGCACCCTTATCGACAATCAGACGCTCAAGCCCGGCGCCAAGGTGCCGTCGATCCGCGCCTTTGCCGCCACCTACTCGGTGAGCACCTTCACCGTGGTCGAGGCGTACGACCGCCTGGTCGCTCAAGGCCTGCTGGTGAGCCGGGGCAATGCGGGGTTCTTCGTCAACCGGGCCGCGGGCGAACTGCTGGAGCAGCACACTGCCGAGGCTGACGCCAGCCGACCAACGTTCAACTCCGAATGGTACCTGCAGCAGATCTTCGAGATCCGCCAGCTGCCGTTCAAGCCGGGGTGCGGCTGGTTGCCCAACGACTGGATGTACGAGGACGGCCTGCGCCGGGGTTTGCGCCAGGTGGCCGGCAGCCCGCTGGAGTTGTCCGGTTACGGCGACCCCATGGGGTTACCGGAGCTGCGTACCCTGACCGCGCAGAACCTGCAACAGGAGCTGTCGATCGTCGCCAACCCTGCGCAATTGATGCTTACCCACGGCGCCAGCCAGGCCCTGGACCTGGCGGTGCGCACGCTGGTTCGGCCGGGTGACGTGGTGCTGGTGGACGACCCTGGCTACCCCAACCTGATGAGCATCCTGCGTACCCAGGGCGCCACATTGGTGGGCGTACCGCGCACGCCTACCGGCTACGACCTCAACCACCTCGAGCACCTGCTGACGCAGCACCGCCCGACGGCGTTCTTCACCCAGCCGCACCTGCACAGCCCGACCTGCTCGCGCACCCCGCTGCCGCAACTGCACCGCCTGCTGCAACTGGCAAGCCAGCATGGCTTCCGGTTGGTCGAGAACAACCTGTACGCCGACATGATCGCCGAACCCCAGCCGTGCCTGGCCAGCCTCGACCATCTGCAGCAGGTGGTGTACGTGGGCAGCTACTCGAAGAGCATCTCACCCAATGTGCGGGTGGGCTACATGCTGGCCAACCCGGGCCTAGCGCAGCAGCTGTTGCAGATGAAGATGCGCTCGGGGCTGACCACGTCCCAGGTGATGGAGCGTGTGGTGTATGCCGCGATCATCGACGGCCGCTGGCGCAAGCACCTCAAACGCCTGCGCCAGCGCCTGGCCGAAGCCCACCAGGAAGTCGGCCGGCACTTGCACCGGCTGGGCTTCGAGCTGTTCACCGAGTCGGACGAAGGCATGTACATCTGGACCCGCCACCCGGCGATTACCGACAGCGCGCTGCTGCTGGACGATGCGCTGGAAAAAGGCATCATGCTCGGGCCTGGCCAGCTGTTCATGGTCGATGCCGGGCAGACCGGGTGGATGCGCTTCAACGTGGCATTCAGCCTGGACCCGCTGATGTGGGAGATGCTGGAGCAGGTGCTGGCCAAGCATGTGCGGCGTGGGGGGGTGTGAAAGGGCGATGGCTGCAAGCAGCGCCGCTTTGCGGCGCATCGCTCGCTTCTACGAAACGAAGGTGGCTTTGGCGAGTACGGCTTTGGCCCGTTGCAGGGCCATGCGTGCCCGTTGTTCGCCACTGATACCCTGCTCCAGCAACTGGCGGGTCGGTATTTCCAGGCTCAGCGGCACGTTCGCTGGCAGAGCACGCAGCAACCCTACGAGGTCGGCATCGCCGCCGCCCGGAAAGCGCCGTTCGTTGCGGGCCTGGCGCAGGATTTCGTCCATGTCATCCGGTACCGGGCCCGCCACATCACACAACTGGGCATAGCGCATGCGCTCGGGTGCCAGCGTGGCCAGGTCTGCCAGCGCCGAAGCCGAGCGGTTGAAATGGAAGGCATCCACCAATACACAGGCATTGCCGCGATCAGCATTGGCTACAACGCGCATGGCCTGGCGCAGGTCACGCACATCTGTCCAAGGCATGAACTCCAGATGCGGGTAAATGCCGTAGTCTGCGGCCAGGTCACACAAGTGCGCGAACCGCTCGGTTAGCCGCGACTCGTCAGGGTCGTTGCCTGCCACCAACAGTTCGGTACCGCCCAGCTCCGCGCCCACGTCGAGAATGGCCTTGAAGTCCGCCACGCAGGTATCCGGCTTGAGCCGCAGAATCTCCAGGTCCAGCACTTTGATGCCGGTGTCGCGCAACCGCGCCTGGGTTTGCCGGCGCAAGCTCGCGTCGGCCACCAGCGGGAAGTGCTGTTCCTGCTCTGTCGCCGGCACCAGGCGCAGGCCTACGTGGCTATACCCCGCACGGGCAGCGGCTTCCACCATGTCCGGCGGCGACAGCTCCAGTACCGTAAGCGCTGCCAGGGAAAAAATTCGATCCGTCATTTTGCTTCACCGTCAATAAAGAACACGCCCGTCAGGCGATCAATTCTGGAGCACAGGCCCGGCCGCTGGCGGCTGCCCGGCGGATAGCGTCGACCAGTGCCAGGGTACGCCCACCATCGGCCGCATCAGTCAACGGGGCCTGCTCGCCACGGGCCACGCGCACGAAATGCTGCAACTGAAGGGTCAAGGCTTCGCCAACCGGGATACTTTCCTGACTTTGCAGCAATGGCGTATGCCACCCCGCCCCCGCCTGGGCGTAATGCCAATGCTTGAGCTGCGGAATGCTCAGTGAGCCCCGGGTGCCCGCCAGCAGGTAGCAGGGCTGATCCGGCTGACGTGGGTAAACCGGGCTTTCGCCCGAGTCCAGTTCCCAACTCCAGGGCGCCGCCACAGCGTCTGAACCGGTCAGGCTGCCCAGGGCGCCGTTCTCGAACTGCAGCAGCACGGCCGCGCTGTCTTCATTGGCAAAACCGCGCACATCGTTGCGGGTGAAAGCCTGCACCTGCACCACTTCACCGCACAGGTAACGCAGCAGGTCGAGGTCGTGAATGAGATTGGTCAGAAGAAAGCCCGCCCCCGGCTCGCGTCGCCATGCAGTGTCGAAGTAACTGTCAGGCTTTTGCAGTTGCCACATGGCCGTCACATTGATCAGCCGGCCGAGCGCGCCGTCGCCAATGACCTGATGGGCCTTAGCGATCAGCGGGTTGTGCCGGCGGTGGTGCCCGACAAGCACGGGCACACCCGTGCGCCGTGAAGCCTCCACCAGGGTGCGCACTTCATCCAGGTGCACACCCACCGGCTTTTCCACCAGCACAGGCACTCCCGCCTGCACACAGTCCAGGGCCGTCAGCACGTGCTGGTTGTTGGGGTTGGCGACGATCACGGCCTGCGGCTGCACCTTGTCGAGCATCACGCGGTGGTCCGCGAACCAAGGGACTGCGCATTCAGCAGCGAACGCCTCGGCCTGTGGGCCTGGGTCTGCTACCGCGCACAGCTGCGCGCCCGGCACGTGCTGCAGGTGCCGGTAGTGCTGGCGGCCCATGATGCCTGCGCCGACCAGCGCGATACGTAGAGGTGAACTCAAAGGAAGGTCCTCGGCAGATTATTGTTGGTTTTCTGGAACAGGATTCCGGATTCAATAACCAGCACTGTAGAACTTCGTTCCTGTTTTCGACATCCCTGCCATCAGACACTGTTCGGTAATCGACCAGTAAACGCCTTAGGCAAACAGCTCGCTGGCCGGGCTTGCCACCGACAGCTCCTGCGCCGCCGCCAGCAACAGTGGCGCTAGCTCGGCCAGGCGCCCTGGCGCAAGCCGTGCACTGGGCCCGGCAATGCTCAGCACGCCGATCACCCCCAAGTCGCTGGGGCGTCGAATCACCGCCGCCAGGGCAGACATGCCCACTGCGGACGTCTGCTCCACCCAGGCGTAGCCCCGCTCCCTGGCCTGGTGCAGGTAGCCGAGCAACTGGTCCATGGAGCGCGGCGCGTTCGGCCCAAACTGTTCCGGGTCGGCGATGCCCTGGCGCAGCACCATCTGCACGGCCTGCTCGTCCTCCAGGCTGGCCAGCCAGGCATGCCCGGAGGCGGTATAGAACAGCGGCGCGTCACGGCCCATGTCCGGGTCGTACCGCAGGCCGGAGCGCGCCCCCTGGGATTTTGCGATCCACACTTGGCGGGCACCGTCGATCACCCCAAGGCGCACCAGTTCACCACTGTCCTGGGCCAGGCGATCAAGGATTGGCTGGACGATGTCAGCACCACTGCTGGACAGGTACCGGAAGCCCAGCGCCACCAGCTTGGCCGACAACTGGTAGCGGCTGGTGTCACGGTTCTGGCGCACGTAGCCCAGCCGCACCAGCTCGGCAAGCATGCGGTGAGTGGCGCTTTTGGGAATACCCAGGCGATCCGCAAGGGTTTGCAGGGCCAAGCCCTGGGGCTCGCCGGTAAGGCTTTCGACAAGGCTGAATGCGCGCTCGATTTGACTGCCGGCCATAGGGAGTGTCCTGAAAAAGGGAACGAATTGTGAAAGATGATTCCATGTCGATAAAGGCGCGTGCAGTGTTGAACGGGCCGATTCGACCGATTATCGCCCAATAAACGCGGACTTTGACGCTTCGCTACTTGCGGCCAATGCCGGCCCTCATAAGAATATGGAATCAAGTTCCAATAAAAATACAGGAATCTCGCGATGTCTGCCGCGCCCGTTGAAACCGAATGCGATGTACTGGTCATTGGCTCTGGTGCTGCCGGCCTGGCCGCTGCCGTTACGGCTGCCTGGCACGGGCAAAAGGTAGTGCTAGTGGAAAAGGATGACGTGTTCGGCGGGGCCACCGCCTGGTCCGGGGGTTGGGCCTGGGTACCGCGCAACCCCTTGGCGCGGCGTGCCGGCATCGAAGAAGACCTCACCCAGCCACTGACGTATCTACGCCATGAATTGGGCGAGTTCTACGACGCAGAGCGCGTCGAGGCCTTCCTGCACGCCTGCCCGCACATGGTGGCGTTCTTCGAGCAGCACACAGCGCTGCAGTTCGTGGACGGTAATGGCATCCCCGACATGCACGGCGATACCCCAGGCGCGGCACAAGGGGGGCACCAGGTGATTGCTGCACCCTACGACGCCCGCGAAGTCGGCGCGCTGCTGCCGCGCCTGCGCAGGACGCTGCGCGAAACCTCGTTCATGGGGATGCCCATCATGGCGGGGCCAGACCTGGCCGCGTTCCTCAACATGACCCGCTCGCCCAAAGCGCTGCTGCATGTGTGCAAACGCTTCGGCCGCCACCTCTATCACCTGGCACGCTACGGCCGGGCCATGCACCTGGTCAACGGGGTGGCGCTGGTTGCACGCCTGGCCAAGTCGGCGCAGGACCTGGGTGTGCGCCTGCAGGCGTCGTCGCCGGCCAGGCACCTGCTGATCGAGCAAGGCAGGGTCTGTGGCGCATCGGTCACCACACCCAATGGCGAGCAACGCATCCGCGCCCGCGCCGTGGTGCTGGCCGCGGGCGGGTTCCCCCACGACACCGCGCGCCGTCAGCAATTATTCCCCCGCGACAGTAGCGGCCACGACAACCTGGCCCTGCCCCCCAAGGGCTGCTCAGGCGATGGCCTGCGCCTGGGTGAGTCGGCGGGCGGCATCGTTACCACCGACTTGAAGTCTCCCGTGGCCTGGGCGCCGGTCTCCCAGGTACCGCACAGCGACGGCAGCATCGGCCACTTTCCGCACATCATCGAGCGAGGCAAGCCGGGCATCATCGGCGTGCTCGCCAACGGCAAGCGTTTCGTCAACGAAGCGCACGGTTACTACGACTACGTATCTGCGATGGTGGCGGCGGTACCGGAGGACCAGGAGGTGTGCTCCTGGCTCCTGTGCGACCATCGGTTCATTCGCCGTTACGGCTTGGGCCATGCACGCCCGGCACCGCTGCCGGTGGGCCCACATGTGCGCAGCGGCTACCTGAAGCGGGCTGCCACCCTCGAGTTGCTGGCGCAGGCATGCGGGATCGACCCTGCGGGGCTGCGCGCGACGGTGGATGCCTTCAACCTGCATGCCCGCAATGGCCAGGACCCGGCCTTCGGCCGCGGCTCGACACCGTTCAACCGCAAGCAGGGCGACCCGCAGCACAACGGCGCGAACCCCTGCGTGGCCCCTATAGAACATGGCCCGTTTTACGCCGTGAAGGTCAAACCAGGTTGCTTTGGCACCTTCGCCGGCCTGCGCACCGATGGCAATGCCAGGGTGTTGGACGCCAACGGGAAACCGGTCGAAGGGTTGTACGCGGCGGGCACGGACATGGCCAGCATCTTTGGCGGTTGGTACCCCTCAGGGGGCATCAACCTGGGGCCTGCGCTTACATTCGGCTACGTGGCAGGCCGGCACATTGCCGGCGCCACCGCGTATGAACAGCCAGCGGCGGCCAACGGTTCAGACATGCTGGGTGAAGGCGCCACCCGCTGAGGCGTCCAGCCGGTTCTGGCACCACGCGCCCGTGGTGCCGCCGGCCTGCCCTGCGCTTCGCGTAAAGACCCTGCGCATGGCCGTGCAGACCGGCGAATCGGCCAGCGCCAGGTTCACCAGGCACTGCTCTACGGTCTGCAGGTGCACCTCCAGCCGTTGGCGCACCTCACGCTCACCGCACATGGCCAGCAGCGTGGACTTGCCCTGGTCCAGGCCTGTGCTCTTGCCGCTGGCCGGGTCGCGGTCGTGCAGGTCATCGTGCAGTTGAAACGCCTGGCCCAGGGCGTCGGCCAGGCGGTGCAAGCAGGCCAGCTGCGCAGTGCCGGTACCGGCCAGCCGGCCTGCCATGCCCAACAGCGCAGCGAACAACGCGCCCGTCTTGAGCTGGTTGGTCTCGGCGATTTCCGCCGCCGTGCGCGGGCGCGCGCCATCGCGCAAATCCTGTAGCTGCCCTTTGACCAAACCCTCGCTGCCAATGGCAGCGGTGAGGGTTACCACCAGGTCGCTGCGCACCTCCGGTGCCACCGTCTGCAGCCCGGCGACCACGCCAAAGGCGCGCGACAGCAATGCAATCGCCGTCAGTACCGCTACATCCTCGCCGAAGGCCAGGTGCAGCGTTGGCCGGCCACGGCGCAGCGCTGCGTTGTCCATGCAAGGCAGGTCGTCCAGCACCAGGGAGGCCGCGTGCACCATCTCCACGGCGCAGCCCAGGTCAAGCGCTGCCTGCGGGCAAGCCCCCAGGCCCTTGGCCGTGAACAGCAGCAACATGGGCCGCAAGCGTTTGCCCGGTGCCAATGTGCAGTCACGCATGGCCGCCGCGACCAGGTCCCGTTCATGCCCGGCGGGGGGCAACAAGGCGGCCAGCCGGGCTTCGATGGCGGCATGCGCTGCAGCCAGCTGGTGATCGTGGCCGGCGTCGGCGGCGCTGAGCGTGGGGGCTGTGGTCGTCATCCTTGCCTCGCGATGTGGGCGGCCCATTGACCGTAGTAGAAAAGGAACGACTGATGCACGCCGTTGCCTGATGCTGTGCCAATTTTCAGCTTAGCTATACAAAGCGCGTCGCGTTGTACAAGTTGTCTGGCTCATGCACACAGACCGCACGCACCGCAGGATGATTCCCTGGCAATGGAGCCGGCATGAACAAAAGCCCGTTGAGTCAACGCAAGGACGATCATTTGGATATCGTCCTGGCCACCAGCAGCGCCAGCCATGGGGTCGACCCCGGGTGGTCGGCGCTGCGTTTCGAGCACTGCGCCCTGCCTGAAATGGCACTGGACGACGTAGACCTGGGCACCCAGCTGTTCGGCATGCCCCTGCGGGCGCCCTTGCTGATCAGCTCGATGACCGGAGGGGCGGAACGGGCCCGTTTTATCAACCATCACCTGGCCGAAGCGGCCCAGGCACTCGGCGTTGCCATGGGGGTGGGTTCCCAGCGGGTCAGCCTGCGCACCGGCCAGGACCAAGGCCTGACTGGTGAATTGCGCCGCCTGGCACCTGATACACCGCTGCTGGCCAACCTGGGCGCCGCGCAGCTGCGTGAGCTCGATGGCCTGGACCTGGCCCGGCGCGCCGTGGACAGCTTGCAGGCCAACGCGTTGATCATCCACCTGAACCCTTTGCAGGAAGCCGTGCAGCCCGAGGGTGATCGCAACTGGCAGGGCGTACTGGCGCACATCGAGCACTTGTGCCGGCATCTACCCGCGCCCGTTGTCATCAAGGAGGTAGGGGCTGGCATCTCCCCGGCAGTGGCACGCCAGCTGAGCGATGCCGGCGTCGCGATGATCGACGTGGCAGGCGCCGGCGGCACCAGCTGGGCTGCCGTGGAAGCCGAACGCGCGCAGAATGCCGCCGATCACGCGGTGGCGATGGCGTTCAGCGGGTGGGGTATCCCAACGGCGCAGAGCCTGCTGGCGGTGCACCGCGCCGTACCCGGTATTGGCCTGATCGCCTCGGGCGGTGTGCGCGACGGGGTGGATGTGGCCAAGGCCATCCGCCTGGGCGCCGACCTGGTGGGCCAGGCCGCCGGGGTGCTCACAGCGGCCATGGCGTCAACCGAAGCGGTGGTGACGCACTTCGACGTGATCATCCGCCAACTGCGCATCGCCTGCTTCTGCACCGGCTCGCAAAACCTTGCCCAGTTGCGTCGGGCACGCCTGGTGCCGCCGCGCCTGGACCTGGTATGAGCCACTTTGCGGTCGTTGCACCGCCCTACCCCAGCCACTTTGCGGCCATGCAGGCGCTGGGCGCCGAGTTGGTTGCGCGTGGGCACCGGGTGAGTTTTTTCCATCAGCCTGAAGCGCAGCGCTGGGTCAGCGATACACGGCTGGGTTACGTCGAGGTTGGCCATGCCGACTGCCCGCCGGGTAGCCTGGACCACGCCATGGGGCTGGTGGCCAGGCCAACCGGGCCGCTGCAACTGCGCCAGCTGATACGGCACCTGGCACAGACCACCGCCATGCTGTGCAAATGGCTGCCTGCGGCGCTGCGTGAACAGCACGTGGATGCGGTGATCTGCGACCAGATGGAGCCCGCAGGTGCACTGGCCGCCGAACATTGTGGGCTGCCGTTCTTCTCGGTGGCCTGCGCATTGCCGATCAACCGGGAGCCCGGCCTGCCGCTGCCCGTCATGCCCTTCAACCATGGCCTTGACCCGCGCATCTACGAAGGCAGTGAGCGCGTGCATGACTGGCTGATGCGGCCCATGCAACATGCGTTGGAGCAAGCGTGCCTGGCGCTGGGCCTGCCGGCACGCCAGGCGGCCCACCAGTGCCTGTCGCCCTTGGCCCAGTTGAGCCAGACACCCTGTAGCCTGGACTTCCACCGGCAAGGGCTACCCGCACACTTCCATGCGGTGGGCCCGTTGCGCGGCGCACCTTCCACCGCAACCCCCGACTGGGCGTTCGACGCCGGCAAACCACTGGTATTCGCCAGCCTGGGCACCCTGCAAGGTCACCGCTTCGAGCTGTTCGCGCGTATCGCCCAAGCCTGCCGTCGCCTGGATGCTCAACTGCTGGTTGCCCACTGCGGCGGGTTGAGCCCGGCACAACAGGCCAGCCTGCTGCACCTGGGCGCCACCCTCGTCACCGATTTCGCCCCCCAACACTGGGCCGTGCGCCAGGCCAGCGTGGTGGTCAGCCATGGCGGCCTGAACACCGTGCTCGATACCGTGGCGGCTGGCACCCCGCTGCTGGTCATCCCCATCGCCTTCGATCAGCCTGGCGTGGCTGCGCGCGTGCGCTACCACCGGCTCGGTGAGGTGCTGTCGCGCCATGCCGGGGTCGGCCCCATCACCGATGCACTGGGGCGGCTGCTCAGCCAGCCAGCCCCCACACACCCCGCGCTGCAGGCCGAACTCGCCACCTGCGGCGGCGTCCAGCGCGGCGCTGACATCCTTGAAACCGCATTACGCAGCGGCAAACCTGTGCTGAGGGAGGGCAACCTGTGCGCCATGACCTGATTCTGCTGGGCGGCGGCCTGGCCAATGGCCTGATTGCCTGGCGCCTGCAGCAACTGCGACCGGAACTGCGCCTGCTGTGCCTGGAGCAAGCCGCCGAGCTGGGTGGCAACCACACCTGGTCGTTCCATGATGCCGACCTGACGCCACCGCAGCAGCGCTGGCTGGCACCGCTGGTGGTCAAGCGCTGGCCGGCCTACCACGTGCACTTCCCGGCTTTTTCGCGGTGCCTTGCCAGTGGCTACGCCAGCATCACCAGCGAGCGCTTCGCCCAGGTCATCACCCCTGCCCTGGGCCCCTCACTGCGCACGGGCTGCCACGTAACCGAGGCTCGCCCCGACCAGGTCACCCTGGCCAGTGGCGAAACCCTGCACGCCAACGTGGTGCTGGACGGGCGTGGCATTCAGCCCAGCCCGCACCGGGTACTCGGCCAGCAGGCGTTTCTCGGCCAGGTGCTGCGCCTGACCGCCCCCCACGGCTTGCAGGCCCCCATCCTGATGGATGCCCGGGTGCCGCAAGGCCAAGGCTATCGCTTTGTTTATGTGCTGCCGTTCAGCAGCGACACCCTGCTGGTGGAAGACACCCACTACGTAGACCGCCAGGCACCGGCCCCCGAGCAGTTGCGCGAACATATCGGCGCCTACCTGCAACAGCGCGGCTGGCACGTTGCCGAATGCCTGCGCGAAGAACAAGGCGTACTGCCCATCACCCTGGCCGACGATTTTCCCGCCTGGTGGGCGGCGCAGCACCGCCAGCCTGCGGTCGGCCTGCGTGCCGGGCTGTTCCACTGCACCACCGGCTACTCGTTGCCGGACGCGGTACGCCTGGCTGACTGGCTGGCCGCCCAACCACTGGACAGCGCAGCCTCGCTGACCGAGGCGCTGGGCGGCTACCTGGAACAACGCTGGCGAGACCAGCGCTTCTACCGACTGCTCAACCGCATGCTGTTCCTGGCCGGGCGACCGGACCAGCGCTGGCGTGTGATGCAACGCTTTTACCAACTGCCCGAAGGTTTGATTGCCCGGTTCTATGCGGGCCACAACACCTGGCGCGACCGCCTGCGCATTTTGTCTGGCAAGCCGCCAGTGCCGGTCGGTGAGGCCATCCAGGCCGCCTTGCGCCATTCTCCAGCCCATTTCAAGGACCCTTCATGAGCAACGAACGATCCGCTTTGGTTGTCGGCGCAGGCCTGGGCGGCCTCGCTCTGGCCATTCGCCTGCAGGCTGCCGGCGTACGCACCACCCTCCTGGAGGGGCGCGACAAGCCGGGCGGGCGCGCCTACGTCTATCACGACCAAGGCTTTACCTTCGACGCCGGCCCCACGGTGATCACCGACCCGAGCGCCATCGAGGCGCTGTTCACCCTGGCCGGGCGCCCCATGCAGGACTACGTGCAATTGCTGCCGGTGGCGCCGTTCTACCGCCTGTGCTGGGAAGATGGCCGCGCCTTTGACTATGGCAACGACCAGGCCGAACTGGAGCGCCAGATCGAAGCTTTCGAGCCAGCGGATGTAGAGGGTTACCGGCAGTTTCTGGCCTACTCCAAGGACGTTCTGCAGGAGGGCTACATCAAGCTCGGCGCGGTGCCCTTCCTGTCGTTTCGCGACATGCTCCACGCTGGCCCGCAACTGGCGCGGCTGCAAGCGTGGCGCAGCGTGTACAGCATGGTCGCCAAGTTCATCAAGAACGATCAGCTGCGCCAGGCGTTCTCGTTCCACGCCTTGCTGGTCGGCGGCAACCCGTTCGCCACTTCATCGATCTACACGCTGATCCATGCCCTGGAGCGTACCTGGGGCGTGTGGTTCCCCAAAGGTGGCACCGGCGCCCTGGTACAGGGCATGGCCAAGCTGTTCACCGACATGGGCGGCACGCTGGCGCTCAACGCCCAGGTGGAGGCCTTCGAAACCCAGGGCAGCCGCCTGACCGGCGTGCGCACCCGTGACGGGCGCCGCTGGGAGGCCGACGCGGTGGCCTCCAATGCCGACGTGGTGCACACCTATGCCGACCTGTTGGGCGGGCACCCCCGCGGCGCTCAAGAGGGCAAACGGCTCAAGGGCAAGCGCTTCAGCAATTCACTGTTCGTGGTGCACTTCGGCCTCAAACGCCCCCAGCCCCACCTGCAGCACCACACCGTGTGCTTCGGCCCGCGCTATCGTGAGTTGATCGACGATATCTTCAACGGCTCCACCCTGCCTGATGACTTCTCGCTGTACCTGCATACCCCCTGCGCCACCGACCCCAGCCTGGCGCCCGAGGGCTGCTCGAGCCACTACGTGCTCGCGCCGGTGCCGCACATGGGCAATGCCCCTATCGACTGGGAAGTGGAAGGCCCACGCTTGCGGGACCGTATCCTGCAGTACCTGGAGCACCACTACATCCCCGGCCTGCGCGACGACCTGGTCACCTGCCGCATCTTCACCCCGCAGGACTTCCACCACGAGCTCAACGCCCACGTAGGGTCGGCCTTCTCGCTGGAGCCGTTGCTGACCCAAAGCGCCTGGTTCCGCCCGCATAACCGTGACAGCCAGGTGAGCAACCTGTACCTGGTGGGCGCTGGTACTCACCCAGGTGCCGGGGTACCCGGCGTGATCGCTTCGGCCAAGGCCACCGCCGCCCTGATGCTGGAGGACCTGCACCCATGACCCCGGCCAGCCATGACGCGTTGCTGGCCCACGCCGAACACAGCATCGCGGTGGGCTCCAAGAGCTTCGCCGCCGCCTCCCGCCTGTTCGACGCGCAAACCCGGCGCAGTGCTGTACTGCTGTACGCGTGGTGCCGGCACTGCGACGATGTGATCGATGGCCAGCAGGCGGGCCACGATGCGGTGGTGCTGACGCCTCAGCAGGCCCGCGAACGCCTGGCCACACTGCAATTGCAGACCGACGCCGCCTGCGCCGGCCGGCCGGTGCATGACCCGGCCTTCGCCGCCTTGCAGGAGGTGGTGCGCCGCCATGGCGTCACCCGGGACGAGGCATTCGCCTTGCTGGAGGGCTTTGCCCAGGATGTCTCGGGCTGCCGCTATCAGACCCTGGACGAGGTAATGGGCTACTGCTACCACGTGGCCGGCGTGGTCGGCCTGATGATGGCGAGGGTGATGGGGGTTCATGAACAACAGGTACTAGACCGGGCCTGCGACCTGGGCCTGGCCATGCAACTGACCAATATCGCCCGGGATATCGTCGACGATGCCCGGGTGGGCCGCTGCTACTTGCCAGCCACCTGGCTGGCAGAGTTCCAGGTACCCGCCCAGGCACTGGCCGACCCCCGCCACCGCCGCGCCGTGGCGAGCATGGCCCAGCGCCTGGTGGCCGAAGCCGAGCCTTACTACGCCAGCGCCCAGGCGGGGCTGGCAGCACTGCCGCTGCGCTGCGCGTGGGCCGTTGCCACCGCTGGCCAGGTGTATCGGCGTATTGGCCACAAGGTGATGCGGGCAGGCACCGACGCCTGGGACGGGCGCCTGTCCACCACACGGCTGGAAAAGGTGGGCGCGTTGCTCAGTGGCCTGTGGCAGGCCCTGACCCGGCGGCTGCATCGCCACCCTCGGCGGCCTGCGCAGCTGTGGCAGCGCCCTTGCGACGCAGTGGCCCATCATGATGAGCACGCAGTTGCCGACGCAGCCGCTCGATAGACGGCGCGTACAGGAAGCCGAACGAGACGCACCCCTCTTTGCCCGGTACCGCGTGATGCAACAGGTGGGCCTGGTAAAGCCGCTTCAGGTAGCCCCGGCGCGGCACCACCTTGAACGGCCAGCGCCGGTGCACCAGGCCATCGTGGGCCACGAAATACAGCAGGCCGTAGGCAGTCATGCCCGCGCCTACCCATTGCAGCGGGTACCACCCGGCGTTGCCCAGGGCGATCAGAATGATGGCCAGCACGGCAAACACCACCGCATACAAGTCGTTCTTTTCGAACAGGCCAGTGCGCGGCTCATGGTGCGAGCGGTGCCAGCCCCAGCCGAAGCCATGCATGATGTACTTGTGCGCCAGCCAGGCAACGGCTTCCATGGTTGCCAGGGTGCCGAAGAAGGTCAGCAGCGTAACGGTCATGCTTGCGCTCCGGGCGATGTCGGACAACGAGGGCGTCCGGTGGTGGATAGTGCAGCTAAGAGTACGAGGGGGCGCTCAGTGTTCCATCACAGCGCTGCCCAAACGGTGTTCATGCTGCCAATCGGCAGTCTCACACAGGATCCCGTATGCTGCCAGGGCAGTGAACGGGTTTAGCCAAGGTTGCTCATGTATTCCTCAGAACGCCTGAAAGGCATTGATGTGTTCGTTACCGTGGCCGACCTCGGCAGCTTCACGGCAGCCGCCGAGCGGCTGAACCTTACCGGCTCTGCGGTGAGCAAGAGCATTGCCAGGCTGGAGGCGCGCCTGGGCACGCGGTTGTTCAACCGCACTACTCGCCGGTTGGCACTCAGCGAAGCCGGCGTGACGTTTTATCGCACCTGCACCTGCGTACTGGCCGACCTCGAAGAGGTGGAGCACGCATTGCTGGTAACAGGCGACCAGCCCCACGGCAAGGTACGCATCGAGCTGCCGGCGTCCTACGGGCGCCTGCATGTGTTGCCGCTGATCCTCGACTTCATTCGCCTGCACCCTTTGCTGCAGCCCCATGTGTCGTTCTCGGACCGTTTCGTCGACCCGGTCTACGAAGGCATCGACATCGTGGTACGCATCGGCGGCCCCGACACCTGGCCAGCAGCGCTGGGGCACCAGTATTTCGGTGCGCAGCGCCTGGTGTTCTGCGCAGCGCCCGCCTACCTGGCCGAGCACGGCGTACCCCAGCATGAGCGGGACCTGGAACACCATCACTGCGTCGGCTATGGGCATACCGACGGCCAGGTCAGCCCCTGGTTGTTCAAGGGCCGCCAACCGGGCGAGATGGAGCAACGCACGCTGCAACCGCGTATCGCGGTGGGCGATGGCGAGGGTGAGGTCGCGGCGGTGCTGGCCGGCCATGGGATCGGTCAGTTGCCCACCTGGCTGACCCAACGGCACCTGGACCGGGGTGACCTGGTGGAAGTGCTGCCAGGGCTGGCGACCGACGGCCTGCCGATGAACCTGGTATGGCTGAAAAGCCGCGAAGCCCTGCCCAAGGTACGGGCGTTGCTTGACTACCTGCTGGCGCGGCTGGCGCCACACGGCACACGGCCAGGGCCGTCAGCCTGAGGTGCAAGGCCCCGCACCAAGGGCACCAGCAACAGCGCCAACAACGCCACCGCTGCGGCCACATAGCCCAGGTTTTCGATGCCAAGGGCAGGAATGGCCAGGCCACCCAGCACGGCCCCCAAGCCGATACCGGCATTGGCTGCGGAAACGTTGGTGGTACCTGCCAGCGCTTGAGCGTGGTTTACCGACGCCATCACCCGGACCTGGCTGATGGGGTACAGCGCGGTGTTGGCCACGCCCCACACCGCCAGTGCCAGGCAAAACAGCACGCCCATATGTGCCAGCGGCACCAGTGCTGCCATGCCCATGCCCAGCAACGCCAGAAAACCGGCAGTGGCCATAAGCGCCGAACGCTCCACCGCCCGGCCACCGGCCCAGTTGCCGAGCAACCCGACTGCCCCGAAGCCCATCAGCCACCAGCCGGTGTGGGCTGCCGGCACGCCGGCGACGCGCTGCAGCAGGTCGGCCAGGTAGGTGTAACCGGTGAACATGGCGGTAAACACCACCACTGACAGCAGCACGTTGGCGAGGAAGAAGCGCTCGGTGAAGATCCGCGCCTGACGGGCAAAATCCACCTTCGCCGTACGGGGCACCTGCGGCATCCACACCCACATGGCCAGGGCCATCAGCAGCGACAAGCTGGCCAGCACCCAGAACGCGCCGCGCCAGCCCATGGCCTGCGCGGCCAGGGTGCCAAGTGGAATGCCCAGCAGCATGGCTGCCGAAATGCCCAGGTATACCCTCGATACCGCCCGCCCGGCGTTGCCCGGCCCGGCCAACTGGCCAGCCGTCTCGCTGGCAGTGCCCCAGAACACCGGCAGCGCCAGGGCTGGAATCACCCGCGCAATGGCCAGCACCCAAAAGCTGCCCGAGACGGCGGCCAGCGCATTGGAGGCGGCAAACAGCACGAGAATGCCGATAAACAGCCGCTTGCGGTCCAGGTGGGCCAACAGCGCGGTCAGCAAGGGCCCCGCCAGCATGACCGTGAACGCGAACAGGGTGACCAATTGCCCAGCCACCGAAATCGACACCCCCAGGTCGCGACTGAGCGCGGGCAACAGGCCGACGATCAGAAATTCGGTAGTCACGATTAGAAAGGCGGAAAAGGCCAGGATGGCGATGCTGATCCCGGCGTTTCGATCACCGGGGGGAACGGCAAGATCAGGTTGTGCAACAGGCATCGGTTAGTACTCACAACAGTAAAGCATCAGTCTATTCGTTCTCTGGCTTCTTATTGCCGGCCATATTTCACAAATTGCCTGAATCCAGATCATCAATTAAGCGCTGATGTATACAACTTTTCAGATTCCTGATTACATAACCTCTCGCCTACGACGTCTGTCATCGCTGACGCGTATTGCGACAGGCTCAAGCCATGTCACTCGTACAACCCAAAAAAACACTGCTGGTCAAAAATGCTGAACTGCTGGTGACCATGGACGGCCAACGCCGCGAAATACGCGGCGGCGGGCTGTTCATTGAAGACAACCTGATCACCCAGGTCGGCCCCAGCGACACCCTGCCCCAACACGCGGATGTGGTGCTGGACATGGCCGGCAAGGTGGTTATCCCAGGGCTGGTCAACACCCACCACCACATGTATCAGAGCCTCACCCGGGTAGTGCCTGCCGCCCAGGATGGGGAGCTGTTCAACTGGCTCACCCAGCTGTACCCGATCTGGGCACGGCTGACCCCGGAAATGATCGCGGTATCGACCCAGACCGCCATGGCCGAACTGATCCTGTCCGGTTGCACCACCTCCAGCGACCACCTGTACATCTACCCCAACGGCTGCAAGCTCGACGACAGCATTCACGCGGCCGCCGACATCGGCATGCGCTTCCATGCCGCGCGCGGCAGCATGAGCGTGGGCCGCAGCCAGGGCGGCCTGCCACCAGACTCGGTGGTGGAGAAGGAACCCGACATCCTCAAGGAGTCGCAACGGCTGATCGAGGACTACCACGACGCCAGCCACGGCGCCATGCGCCGCATTGTGGTAGCGCCCTGCTCGCCGTTCTCGGTCAGCCGCGACCTGATGCGCGAAGCGGCCGTGCTGGCCCGGCACTACGGTGTGTCGATGCACACGCACCTGGCGGAGAACGTCAACGACATCGCCTACAGCCGGGAAAAATTCGGCATGACCCCTGCCGAATACGCCGAAGACCTTGGCTGGGTGGGGCACGATGTCTGGCACGCCCACTGCGTGCAACTGGACCAGCACGGCATCGAACTGTTCGCCCGCACCGGTACCGGTGTTGCCCATTGCCCATGCTCGAACATGCGCCTGGCTTCGGGTATTGCCCCGGTGCGCCGCATGCGGGATCACGGGGTGCCGGTGGGCCTCGGGGTGGACGGCTCGGCGTCCAACGATGGCGCCAGCATGATTGGCGAGGTACGCCAGGCCTTGCTGCTGCAGCGGGTAGGATTCGGCCCGGATGCCATGACCGCGCGCGAGGCGCTGGAGATCGCCACACTGGGCGGGGCGAAGGTGCTTAACCGTGATGATATCGGCGCACTGGCCCCTGGCATGGTGGCCGACTTCGTCGCTTTCGACCTTGGGAACGTGGCCTATGCCGGGGCTCACCACGACCCGCTGGCGGCGTTGGTGTTCTGCACCCCAACCCAGGTGCACACCAGCGTGATCAATGGCCGCGTCATGGTGCAGGGCGGGCACCTGGTTACCGTGGACCTGCCACGGGTACTGGAGCGCCACAACCAGCTGGCGCGCCAGCTGGTCAGCGGCGACTGACCGCCCAGCCGGGCCCGCGCAGGGTGTGCGCAGGCCCGGCCGTTTTCACAGCGCCATCACCATCTCGTGCCAGGCCATGCCCCCATGCTCGGAGGGTGACGGCTGCACATAGCGGTAGCCCATCTTCTCGTACAACGGCACATGCTGGGCCTTGCACATCAAGTGGATGGTCTGTTTGCCTGCGGCCTTCATCTGGGCGACAAAGGCCTGCATCAGCTGCCTGGCGTAGCCCTTGCCCTGCTGGGCGGGGTCGACCACCACCGACATGATCACCACGTTCGGTGCGGCCGGGTCGTGCCCCACCAGCTCCTTGAAGGCCTCGTCCGACATGACTACCTGGTGGGCACAACCGCTGTTGATGAAGCCAACGATATCGCCATCGCTCTCCAGCAGCAGGAAGCCTTGGGGGTATTGGGTGATGCGGGTGGCAATCTTTTCCAGCGTGGCGGCTTCGTCCCCTTCGTAGGCGCCAGTTTCGATGGCATGGCAGCGGTAGGCATCCTCTGCGACCGGGGAGCGGAATTGAAGCGTGGGCATGGCGGTTATCCTTGGGTGAGGCGTAGGGCTGGTCTATGGTAACCGCCCGTCAAGCTTGCCGCGATGCCGTAATGGCAAGCATCATGGGCACCTTACTTGATGCTGCGGATTTACCGATGACCGTTGTACCCTTGCCACCTGCTGAAGCAAGCCGCTGCAAACGCCTGAAAGCGTCCACTCACCGGGAGCACGACAGCGTCGATCAGCTGGTGGTGGCCGCACGGCCATTCGAAAGCCGCGAACGCTATGCCCGTTTCTTGCAGGTGCAGTACCAGTTCCACGGCAGCCTTGTGGGGCTTTATCAGGATGAACAGCTGAACCGGCAACTGCCGGGCCTTCATGGGTTATCGCGTTTTGCCGCAGTGCAGCAGGACATGCAGGACCTGCTGCTACAGCAACCGCCCCTGCCCACGCGGGTACGGGTAAGTCCGGCCCAGGCGCTGGGTTGGCTGTACTGCTGCGAGGGTTCGAACCTGGGGGCGGCCTTTCTGTTCAAGTGGGCCCAGCACCTGGGCCTGGACGGCACTTGCGGTGCCCGCCATCTGGCCGCCCACCCGCAAGGGCGCGCCCTGCACTGGCAGGCCTTCGTTGCCGGCGTCGATGAACTGAGCCTGACGCAGCTGCAGGAAACCGAGGCGATCGACGGCGCCATTGCCGCATTCGACGCCTACCGAAGCCACCTTCACAACGTGTTCGACGCCAGGCATTAGCGTAGCGCCCTTAAAACTTGGCCAGCTCTTCCCGGCAAAACTCGACGAACAACTGTGCAGGCTTGGTCAGGTGCACCCGCTTCAACCAGGCGGCAGCCAGACCCGACAGGGCGACCGGCTCGGTAATGTCGAGCATCGCCAGGCGCTGGCCATCGTAGGTGTAGGGCGAATGAGGGCGGGTGACCAGCAGCGAGAAACCAAAACCCTGCCCCACCATGCCGCGCACCATCTCGATGGAGGGTGAGCTGAAGACGATGTTGGGGGTAAGGCCCATTTCATTGAACAGGCTGACGAAATAGGTGCGGCTCGGAGCAACATCCAGCAGGATCATCGGCTCCGGGCACAGGTCACGCAGCGACACCTGCGCCTGCCCAGCAAAGCGGTGGTTTTCCGGCAGCAGCACATAGGGCTTCTGCGGCGGCATCAGTGGCTCGGCCTCAATGGTGCCATCCAGGTCATGGTCGTACAGAAACGCCAGGTCGAAGGTGCCCGCCGTCAGGCCTTGAATCAAATCTTGCTGTTCGCCGTCGCGCAAGCGGATGTCCACGCCGGGGTAGCGTTGCCTGAACCCTGCGATCAGGCGCGGCAGGTACAGGGGCGCGACCGTTTCGAAACAGCCGATGTCGATCTGCCCGGCGACGGTGTCATTGTCGGCCAGGGCATTCTGCTCGAACTCATGGGCCATTTGCAGCAGCGACTTGGCCTTGGCGTAGAAGCGCTTGCCGCTAGGGGTCAACGATACGCCCTGGGCGTGATGGCGGATGAACAACTGCACGCCGAAGCTTTCTTCCAGGCCCTTGATCGCCGTGGAAATGGACGGCTGTGCGATGTAGAGCTGCCGTGAGGCCTCGGCCACGCTCCCGGCCTCAACGGTGGTAACGAAGTACTTGAGTTGTCGCAAGGTGTAGGCGGCCACAGGTTCCTCTCTGACGCGTCAGGGCGCTCGGGAATGATGACCACACTTTACCCCCCGCAGGGTCACGGGTGGCGCAGTACTGGCAAGCATTTGGCTATGACCAGAGCAGGTTTTTTATGGTCACCCGCTGCGCCCAAGGCTGGTCAAACCCGCGAGAGCGTCTTTACTGGTAGTAACAGCCCCAGCCCAGGTGCATGCCTATGAAGATCATGGTCACCAGCATCCTCGTCGACGACCAGGCCAAAGCCCTGGCCTTCTACCATTACGTACTGGGCTTCGAACCCAAGCACGATACCCCGATGGGAAGGCACCGCTGGCTCACCCTCACCTCCCCGAACGACCCCAATGGCGTTGAGCTGCTGCTCGAACCCGATGCACACCCGGCTGCCAAGGTGTACAAAGCGGCGCTGAAGCATGACGGGATACCCGCCGCGTCGTTTGGCGTGCGCGACCTGCAGGCCGAATACACCCGGCTGTGCGCGGCAGGCGTGCAGTTTACCCAACCACCTTCAGAAGCCGACGCCGCCCTCACGGCGGTGTTCGATGACACCTGCGGCAACCTGATACAAATCACCCAGAAACATTAGCCGCCATGCTGCCCGGCCGGGACGCGCAGGGCGGCACGCAACCCGTGCGGCGCCCGGTTGCGTAGCTGCACGCTGCCCCCCAGGCGGGTCATGATGGTGCTGACGATCGACAAGCCCAAGCCCGCCCCGTTGGGCGAGCCCTTGCTGTAGAACCGCTCGAACACCCGGCTCTGCTCCGTTTCCGGAATACCTGCCCCTTCGTCTTCCACGCTCACCAGCAAGGCCAGCCCCTCACGCTGCAGCGTCACCAGCACGCGGCCGCCAGGCGGGGAATGATCCACGACGTTGGTCACCAGGTTCTGCAGCGCGATGCCCAGGGCGCCTACATTGGTGCGCAGCCGATAGTCGCCCTCGGCAATTTCCAGCGCCGGCTCCAGGCCCCGCTGCAGAATCCAGGGCGTGAACTCGGCCAGTACCTCGGCCACCACCACGGCCAGGTCCACCAGCGGCCAGTCGCGCTGGCCCGGGCGCGGCTGCAGGCGAGCCAGGGTCAGCAGTTGGTTCACGACCCGGGCCAGGCGGTCGACACCCCCCATCAGAAAATGCAGGGCCTTGCGCCGCTCGGCATCATCGCCGGCGTCCAGGGCGTTCTGCGCATGCAGGCGCAAGATGGCCAGGGGGGTGCGCATTTCGTGGGCGGCGTCGGCGATAAAGCGGTGTTCGCGGCGCAACAGGTCGTCGATCTGCCCGAGCAAGCGGTTGATGGCCGCCTGCATGGGTTCCAGCTCTTTGGGTAGCGGTGCCAGTTGCAGCGGCTCCAGTGAGTCGGCATGCCGCCCCCGGATGACCGTGGCCATGTTCTGCAAAGGCTCCAGCCCCCAGCCAATGGCTGCCCACACCAGCAATGCCAGGGCCAGGCTGCCGAGGATGAAGGGCATCAGGGTGTGCCGCACGATGCGGTCGATCAGGTCGTAGCGCACGTCGTTACGCTCGCCCACCCAGATCACCCAGCGCTTTTCCGGCACCGGCAGTACGAAGCTGCGCCAACGATCCCCACCCGCCACAATATCCGCGAACCCGGGCGTGCGCGGCGGCTGGCTGAGGTGCGGCGCGCTGGGGGTGTGCACCAGGACGGTACCGTCGTCACCCCATACCTGAAAGGCCAGCTTGCTCTCGTAGGGGTGCCCAACGCGGTGCCGGCCTGCCTGGCTAAGGGCCTCGTCGAAGGCCCGGTACAGCTCGGCGCGGTTCTGGTCATGCACCGGCAGGCTCATGATGCCCTGCAGCAGCCGGGCGTTCTGCGCCAGGTGGGCGTCATACACTTCGGTGATTTCGTGACGGCTGTCATGGTAGTTGTACAGCCCCAGCAAGCCGCTGCCGATCACCAGCAACAGCATCACCCGCCACAACGTGCGCTGGCGCAGCGAGTTCATGCCTTGCCCTCCACCAGGTAACCGATGCCGCGCACCGTGCGGATCAACCCGTTGAACAGCTTCTTGCGCAATTGGTAGATGTTGACCTCCAGCGTGTTGCTCTCGGGCTCTTCGTCCCAGCCATACAGCAGCTGGGTCAGGCGCTCACGGGTGAAGACCTTGCCGGGCTGGGCCAGCAGCTCGTGCAGCAGGCGGTATTCCTTGGGGGTCAGTACCACCGTCTGGCCCTGGTACTGTACCTGCTGGCTGACCGGGTCCAGGCACACCCCGGCATGCTCGATGAGCACCCGCGCGCGGCCGCTGCTGCGGCGCAGCAAGGCGCGCAGGCGGGCTTTGAGTTCGTTGAGGTCGAACGGTTTGACCAGGTAGTCGTCAGCCCCGGCATCCAGCCCGGTGATGCGGTCATCGGTGGCGTCGCGCGCCGTCAGCACCAACACCGGGAGGCTGCGCCCCGCCGCCCGCAGGCGCCGCAGCAGTTCGATGCCATCCAGCCGCGGCAGCCCCAGGTCGAGGATGGCCAGGTCGAATTCTTCATGGCACAGGGCATGCAACGCGCTGACCCCATCCTGCAGCCAGTCCAGGGTGTAGCCTTCGCGACGCAAGCCATCGCAGATACCCTCCCCCAGGGCGGCATCGTCTTCAATCAGCAGCAGGCGCATGTTCAACCTTCAATGTCCGTATCGCCTTGAGTAAAGCAGCCAGCAACGCGCCTGGCGCCAAGGTGAAAAAGGCTTCACTTGCCCGGCCAGCCACTGTGGCGCCGGATCAACGGCAACTGCTTGCGCAAGGCGCGGTCAACCAGCGCCGGCAGCATGCCATTGAGGCGCACGAACAGCCGCTCCGGCCAGCCCAGGTACAGCTCGCTGCGCTCGGCCTGCACCGCCGCCAGCACCGCCCGGGCCACATCCTGCGGGTCGTCCACGCCCACCTTCAGCGCCTGGTTCAAGGCCTGTGCAGCGTCACCGTTCATGGCGGTGCGGGTGGTGCGTGGCGCAGCATACAACACCTTCACAGTGGTATCGGCCAGCTCGCGGCGCAACGCCTCGGAAAACCCCCGCAGGGCAAACTTGCTGGCGCAATAGGTGGCGTACCCGGGGTAGCCGATCGAGCCATAGATGGACCCTACATTGACCACCAGCGCGCTGGGCTGCGCCCGCAGCTGGGGCAGGCACAGCCGGGTAAGCTGCACCGCCGCCTTGATGTTGAGGTCGAACAGTTCGTCCAGGTCGGCCTCGTCCATCTGCTCTAGCAGCGCAAAACGGTTGACGCCAGCCGCGTTGATCAGCAGGTTGCAGGCGCCCATCGCCTGCGCCGCCGCCAGCACCTGGCCGCGGCCCTCTGCGCTGCGCAGGTCAGCCTGCAGCCAGCGCAATTGCTGGGGGTACCGGGCTTGAAGCTCGGCCAGCCTGCCCGGCTGCCGGCTTACCGCCAGTACCTTGGCCCCGGCAACGCACAGCTGGTCGGCCAGTTCCAGGCCGATACCACCGCTGGCGCCGGTCAATACCGCCGCGCAATCAGGCAAATGCATGCCGGGCCTCCGGCTGCGCAGCACGGGGCAGCTGCTCGAACATCGCCGTGTACAGGCGGTAGACCACGTTGGCGGCGTCGATCACCGCCTGCTGGTCGTCGGGCTGGTCCAGGCGGTTCATCAGGCTGCGGTAGGTGGCCATGTGGTCCTGGTCCAGGGCACCGTGCGAACTGAGGTAGCTGAACGCCTGATCGGGCAGCCCCAGGCTGCTCTGCAGGCTACCGGCCGCCTGGGTGGCCAGGGCGATGCTGGTGCCCTCCAGCACGTTGACCATGCCGAACAGCCCGACCGGGTTGCCGCGGGCGATGGTGTCGTAGAGGTACGCCACCATCAGTTCGATGGGCAGCGCAGGGCGGCTGGCCGCCACCTGCTGCGGGTCCCCCCCACAGGCGCGGATGTCGTCGAGAATCCAGCGCTCATGGCCGTATTCTTCCTCGATGTACTCGCACACGGCCCCGCGCAGCCATTCCAGTCGGGACGGTAGGCGGGCACCACAGGCCATCATCAGTGGCACCGTGTGCCGGACATGGTGGTAGGCCTGGGCAAGGAAGGCCACATAGGCCTCCAGGCTGGCCGTGCCGGCCAGTGCGTCACGGATCACCGGAACGCTGAACAATGCCGCGCGCTCGGCTGCTGTGTGCTGTTGCAGGGTGTCGAAGAAAGGCATGGTCAACCTCGTGGCTCATTGAACATCGGATAACAGCGCCTGGTAGCGCTGCAGGATCTGCTCGCGGCGAGGCCTGCCGTTGGCGGTAAGGGTGTGCTGCGCCGTGGACAGCGGCTCGGGCAGGCGCTGCCAGGCGTGCACCTGGGCGTAATCAGGCAGGCCCTGGTTGGCCTGGTGTACCGCTTGCTCGAGGGCGGCAGCGTCGGCCAGGGGGTCCAGCGGCCAAAGCAATGCCAGGTTGCGGGCAAGGCCATCGCCGTGGACGAAGGCCTGGGCAATGACGCCGCCCTGGGTCAGCTCTGCCTCGACCCATTCGGGGTTGACGTTGCGCCCGTAGGCAGTGCTGTACTGGTGCTTCTTGCGCCCGGCCAGGTGCAGGAAGCCGTCGCTGTCGAGCCGGCCCAGGTCCCCTGTGGCGAACCAGGGTGTTCGCAAAGGCGCTTCGCCGAGGTAGCCGAGCATCATCGACCCTGCCACCATCACTTCCCCGTCTTCAGCGATGCGCACCTGCACATGGGGCAACGGCCGCCCCACGCTGCCCGGGCGCCGGTCGCCGGGGCGGTTCAGGCAGACCACCGAGGCGCATTCGGACAAGCCGTAGCCCTCGAATACCGGCAACCCGACGGCCTCGGCGCGGGCCAGCAAGCTGGGTGCAACCCGCCCGCCGCCCACCGCCACGAAACGCAACGGCCCTACCTGCATCAGCCCACGCTCGACAGCGGTTACCAGGCCCAGCAGCAGTTGCGGCACCAGGATCAGGCTGTGGGCACCACTCAAGGCGACCGCACCCAGCAACCTGCGCAGGTCTACCTGGCTGGCACCGCGCAACCCCAGTTGCGCCGAGGGGTACAGCATGAGCTGCGCCCCGGCCAGCAGGCCGGCATACAGGCCGATGTTCTCCAACAGCACCGCCATGGGCAGCACGGCCAGGTAGATGCCAGGTGCCGCAGAGCGGCTGGCAGCTTCAAGTTCCCGTGCCACGCGCAGCAACGCCTGGGCACCCAGGCATACGCCCTTGGGCGCGCCGGTGCTGCCCGAGGTGAAGGTCAGCTTGGCGGTACCCGGCGGCACGCTCGCGCACGCCGGGGGCAGGCGGTGCCAGAACCGCTCACCGACGGTGAAGCCGGCGGCAAGCAGGTCATCGGCAAAGCCCTCGTCAATCAACGCCAGCACCGCCCCGCTCTGGGCCAGGCAGTGGCGCCGCTGGGCACTGCTGAAAAACGTGGGCAGCACCACCACAGGGCGCCCCGCGAACAGCGCGGCCAGGTCCCAGAACAAGGCTTCGGGGCCGTTGTCCAGGCCAAGCACCAAAGTGCCGGAAGGCTGCGCTGCCAGCCAGGCCTGGCGCTGCTCCACTGCGGCCAGTAGCTCAGCGTAGGTGAAGCGCCCGCCTAGGCCCACAACCGCCGGTTGCGTGGCCCGATCCCGTGCGTGGGCCTGCAACACCTGCTTGAACAGTTGGCACTCACGCGGCATGACCAGCCTCCTGCAAGCCCACTGGCAAGTGCAGCCGCTCGAACACGCCAGCCTCAGCCAAGGCCGTGTAGCCGGCTTGAATATTGCCAACGAACACCTGCGGGCAGTGCGCGTAGTAGCTGCCCCAGTAGCGCGCTTCGTCTGCCAGGCACCCCGGGTCAGCCAAGGCCAGCGCGGTGGGCATCAGCCCCAGCCGGTGAAAGCTGTTCACCAGGGTGGCGGCACCGGTGAAGGCCACCCATTGCAGCCCGCGGGTCGCCAGCAGCCAGGTCACCACGGCAATCATCACCCGGGCACTGCCGGCGCTGGTCGAGGCCAGGTTACCCACCTCGACCAGTTGCGCTCGGTTCACTGGCGCAGCGCATAGCCGTGCTACTGCGGCCTCCAGGGGCTCTTGCAGGTAGCCTTCGATGAAGGTCTTGCCGGTGCCAGCCAGGCGCATGCCCGCCGCCGCGACCAGGTGGCCCTGGCTGTCGTGCAGGCCGAGCAGCTCGGGCAGGTAATGGCGGACATCGGCCTGATGCACACAGGCGAAGCGGTCGTGGATAAACTGCTCCAGCGCAACACGGCCACTGTCGCCCGGGCGCTCCAGGTGCAGATGGGCAAGGCGCCCGGGCTGGCTGCCCAGGGCCACTGCAAGCAGGCGGGTGCAATCTGGCTGGGTCATGGCGATCCCCTTCAGGTCAAGTTCGGGGGAGTATCGACGGGGAATCTGAAGGCAATCTGAAGTGCTACATTTGCCTCAGCCGTTTCCGCGCACTTACAAGGAAAACAGATGCGCCACGAATTCAGTGAAGTGCTCAACGACCTGGTGGACTACTTTCTGCTCGGGGATATCCAGCTGCTTGAGCGCTTCAAGCAGGACCATGCGCTGCCAGATGACCTGGCCTACGCGTTCACCCACAACGACTCCGGCGACCAGGCGGTGCGCGAGGGCGTGGTGTTGCCAGTTGCAGGGGTAGAAAACCTGCCCTACCACATTCTGTTCACCCTCGAGGGCGAGACACCGGCCTTGCGCATGCCGGGCAGCCGCCTGAAGCATCAACGCGATGGCTACGTGGTACGGGTCGAACACGGCGCGCTGATGCTGTACACCTGGCGTATCCTGCAGCACTTCACCGCCAAGACACTCGGCGACCTGATAGCGCGCTATCAGGCCCCAGGCCGCCCCATGATCGAAGTGGCAAACGGCTGGTACGGTGTAGAGGTACTGGCCGGGGCACTGGTCCGCGACGGGTTGTACGAGCCGGCCTTCGAGTTCGTCCTCACCCGGCGCTGGAGCCGCGGCGAAGCCACGACCGTGGACACCCGCTACAGCTTCAGCCTGCGGGGCTACTTCGACTGACTCCACCTACTCGTTGACCAGGCGCTGCAGTACCCCGCCTTCATGACGCGCCAGAATGCGCAGCAACTGGTCCACCAGCGCGCGGTCCGGCGCATCCAGGTGGAAGTGGTGCCCGCCCGGGTGCCAGGACACTTTGGCCTGGCTGGGCAATGCGGCTTCGCGCCGGCCGAAGGCTTCACCGCTGAAGGCGCCCTGGCGGCCGAACAACAGGTACAACGGGCAGCGGATCTGGGCGAGCAGGTCGCACGCCTCGCGCTCGGTCAGCGGCATGGGCTCGGGGAGCACCAGCCGAGGATCGTGCCGCCAGCAGTAACCCTCGTTCAGTTGCAGCAAGTCGCGCAGGGCCAGCAGCCGGGCGGAGGCTTCGGACAGGCCGGTGTCCAGGCGCTCGCGGCGCTGGGCCAGGGCGGTGTCCAGGTCGTCGAAACGCTGCACGTCACGCTCGCTGAAACCCTGCAGCTGGCTGCGCTGCACCATGCGCTTGAGGCGGTAGGCCCGGGCCAGGTGCTGAACCCGGTCATGCTCGGCCACCGTGAACGGTGCGCCCATGCCGTCGAGAAAGGTCATGCTGACAATGGCGCTGGTCATGGCGGCCAGCAGCGAGGCCACGCCGGTGCCCATGCCATGGGCCAGTACGTGAAACTGCCCCAGGCCCAGGCTTTCAGCCACGGCCAGCATGTCTTCGGCGTGTTCCCACAGGTAATAGCCGCTGTCGTGTCGACGGTGGTCGGAGCGCCCGTGCCCGACCATGTCGGGGGCGACCACGAAGCAGCCATCAAGCATGGGCGCCAGGCGCTCGAACGAGGCCGCGTTGTCGAGCCAGCCGTGCAATGCCAGCACGGGGATGCCGTCTTCCGGCCCCCAGCACCGCACCGCGATTTCGATGCCGTGGAGGTCCAGGGGGTGATCCTTGGGTGTGGATGATGATCGCATGGGTACGCTTCCTGACATGATGCCTGGTACGACCGCTCCAGGCCGAATACGCCACCGTGGCATTCGACTCCTGTCGCCAGCGGCAACCCTTGCGCCGGGCCGCGCTGGGCGCCGACACTCAACCTTGGCCCAAGAAACGCCCCGCCACTGGCCCCTCACCGACGGTGACTTAACCGTCACCGACCCTACTGCCCGCGGCAGTCCTCGAAAAACACCTGCCCGGCATCGACCTGGCTGGACGCCCGGGCCGCCACCACACCGTCCCCATTGGCCGGCTCCACGTGCCAGTAGCAGTGCTGCACCGCCCGGGTCACGGCCACATAGGCCAGGCGCTGCACCTCGTCCTTTTGCGCCGTGTCGAACGGCTGGCCATCGCCGGCCTTGCCCAGCCCCGCCAGGCGGTACACCTGGTTCTTGTAAGGTGAACGGGTGAGGTATTGGCAATCACCCAGCATGAACACCGCGTCGGCCTGCAGGCCCTTGGCACTGTGGTAGGTGAGCTGGCGCAACCGACGCTGCTCGGGGGGCAGCGCCGACTCGGCCTGCATCACGCTGTGCAGGTGCTCGCTCATCAGGGCGCGATCGGCCCCCTTGCGGTACAGCATCAGCACCGATTCGCCACGCTGGTAGTGTTCGATCAGGGTCTGGCCCAGTGCTGCCTCGTCGCGGTCGAACACCTTGACCGGGGTGCCGGGCAACGCCGCCGCCGGGCCACTGGCACGGGCCTTCTTGCCGGTAATGGCCGGGGTACCCTTGACCAGGTGCTCGGCCGCATCGATCACCTGCTGCTGGCAACGGTAGTTGTCAACCAGCAGCACGCGCGTATTGGCGGGCGTGGGGAAGGCCTTGGTGAACTCCATGAAGTACTTGGGCGAGCTGCCGCGCCAGCCATAGATCGACTGCCAGTCATCGCCCACGCACATCAGCGATGAGTGTTGAGCTTGCCGGCCTACGTGCATGGCTGAGCCGCGCCGGCGGATCTCGGCAAGGCACGCACGCAGCCAGCTGACGATCTGCGGCGAAACGTCCTGGAATTCGTCGATCATCAGGTGCGCCAGCGGGCGCAGCAGCGGGTCGGGCAGCAACCGCAGGTTTTCCGCGTTGTTCTCGCCGAACAGGGCGAACATGTGGTTGTAGGTCATGACCGGGGGCGACTGGTCCAGCAGATGCCCTTCCAGCGCGCGCCAATACAGGGCCAGCGCCTCGAAGAACAATGCATCGCTGTCGCCTGACGCAAATTGCATGGCGCGCACGGCGGTGGGCACATCCAGGCCGAGGTTTTCGATGAAGTTGGCCGCCGCCACGAATGCATCCAGCAGTGGCGCCGGGGCCAGCTCGCCCTTCACCTTGTATTCAAAGCCTGGGCCCGCTACGGCATCACCGGCCAGCGAGGCGGCCAGGCGCCGGGCCATGGCGTAGTTGTCCAGCCAGATCAGGGGTTGGTCGCAGAAGGCCTGCAACAAGGTACGCTTGACCGCCCATTCGGCGCGCACCGCCAGCTTGGCACCCGTGCGCTGGTATTGCGCGCTCTCGGACGGGTCGAAACCCAGCACCAGCAGCGGCCCGCCCTGCCCCAGGCGACCGTGCACATGAAAGCGGCTGCCGCGTATCGACACCGTCTCCCGGCACGGTTCGATACCGTTGATGGGCCAGGCGCCTGCTGCAAACCACAGGTCTTCGATCACATCGCACAGCTCTTCATCGCGCTGGGCCGCCAACTGGGTGACCTGGGCACGCTTTTGCACATCCGGGTTGTCGGGGTCCAGCGCCTTGAGCTGCAGCGCTTCGTTGCGCAACTGGCCGACCAGCTCGGCAAAACGCGGGCTATGGCCCAGCAACGTGCTGTAGCACTGGTTTAACTGCTGGCGCTGGGCATCGTTCAGGCGCAGGTCGAACGGGTTGCTGTCGGCCTCCGCCTCCTGGCCGGCCGGCAGGTCGTTGCCCAGGGTCTCGAACGCCTGCAGCCTGTCAAAGCCCGGCAGGCTGCGCACCAGCGGCAGGATACGTGAATGGAAGGTGCGCACCAGGTCGCGGGCCTGGGCCGGCAGCAGGTTGATCTGCCACAAGGCAAACACCTGCAGCAGGCGCTTGATGAAATCTTTGCGGGACTCGCGGGTGAAGGTAACCACGGTCATCGCGTCCAGCTCATAACCCAGGTAATGGCGCAGCAACAGGATGCGCAGCACCAGGGAGGTACTCTTGCCCGCGCCCGCCCCGGCCACCACGCACGTGGATGGCGTGTCGCTGAAAATCAGCTTCCACTGTGCGGCACTGGGTTGTGAGTGGGCCGGCATGCGCTGGGCGACATCGGCCTTGAAGCGTTTCTTCAGCGCTGCAGTCACGGGCAGGCGCCAATCGTCGAACAGGTTGTCGTCCTGGCCAGGGACCGCCGGCAGGTCGGACCGGCAATCACGGATGACCAGCACTTGCCGCCCGGCCTCGTAGCCTTCAGCGCGGCCATACTCCACAGAATGGCGGTGTTGCGCCTGCAGGCCGGTGAGCCAGCGGCCCAGCAAGCGGGCCACCAGGCGCCGGAACCAGGGCAACTGGGCGGGCGGGATCAGTTCGGCGAGGGCCTGGGGTTGCTCGTTGGCCACGGTCACTCCGTTGTCTGGCAAAAACAGCTGCCAATGTTCGCCGCTGCACGCAAAAACTACCAGCAATTGCTTGCGGATCAGTGCATTAGGCGATGAAGCGCATAAATCCTTCCCTATAAAAATATCGACTAAATAGATTGTATAAAGCCAATATTTACACTTATTTTCGATACGTGAATGACGCATGATGGTGCCATTCCAACCTCACCGAGGAACCCGATCATGCTGCAACTGCGACCTTTCGAAAGCCTGGGCCATGCCAACCACGGCTGGCTTGACGCCCATCACCACTTCTCGTTCGCCGAGTACCACGACCCTGCACGGATGCATTGGGGCAACCTGCGGGTCTGGAACGACGACCTGATCGCGGCAGGCAGTGGCTTCCCGCCACACCCGCACCGGGATATGGAAATCATCACCTATGTGCGAGAAGGGGCCATCAGCCATCAGGACAGCCTGGGCAACAAGGGCCGAACCGAAGCGGGTGACGTGCAGGTGATGAGTGCCGGCACTGGCATCGTGCACAGCGAGTACAACCGCGAAGCGGTGGACACGCGCATCTTCCAGATCTGGATCATCCCCGAGCGCACCGGTGATGCCCCGGCCTGGGGCACCCGGCCATTCCCCAAAGGCGAGCGCGGTGAGGGCTTCGTCACCCTGGCCAGTGGCCGCGAGGGCGACGAAGGCAGCTTGCAGATTCGCACCGACGCGCGGTTGGTAGCCGCCACCCTGCGCGCCGGCGAAACCGCCGAGTACCATTTCGACACGGCCCGCCGCGGTTACCTGGTGCCGGCCAAAGGGCGGGTCGAAGTCAATGGTGTGCAGGCCAAGGCGCGTGACGGTGTGGCGATCGAGCAAGAGGCGGTGCTGCGGGTAACCGCCCTGGAAGACAGCGAGATCGTGCTGGTAGACGTGGCCTGACCCCGGCCACCCTACCCTCGCCGGCTGGCTCAGCCCTGGCGTTCACCCGCAAGGTCAGCCAGCACTTCAGCCGAGGTGGTGACCTGGCCAAAGTGGTGTTGCCACAAGGCGATCCCCATCTTCGCACTGCGGTCCAGGGAAGAGCCCACCGTCATGTCGGTAACCAACGTCGGCATCAGCCCTGCGTCGAACAGGGCAAAGCCTGCCGCCAGCACGCAGGTGTCGGTTTGCAGGCCACACACCAGCACACGCTCCACGCCCAGCTGACGGATGTAGGCAATGGCCTCTGCGCTCTGCCCGTAACCATGCTTGACGAACACCTGGTCGGCCTCGATCAGGCTGTCGTCCTGGGCTGCGGGGTGCCAGCCGAGCTGCCGTTCGAAGGGCGTTACCTGCTCGTCATGCAACTCCACCGAGGCAATGGTCGGGATGTTCGCCGACAGCACGCGCAGGCCATCCACCAGCCATTCCGGCGGGCTGAACGTGGACTGGACATCGACGACGAGTAAAACCTGACGCATTGGCATATTCCGGGGTAGAAGAACGGGCGGCGAGTATACCTGCTTGCGTGGGTATGGCAGGTGCGCGCAGTAACGGTGCCACCGGCGCCAATGAACAAATCTTCATCTTGCAGCCAGCCCTGTGCTGGCGGGCGTGGCACGCCAGGCCGGGCGGGCGGCGGGGCCTGGCGCCTTGAGCGTGGCCCTTGCCTTGCGTAGCATCACTGCCCCCATGCCCCGGTAGGCCACGCGCCTTCGCCCAGTACCCCAGCAGACCAAGCCGATGCCGCAACCGATCCCCCTCAAGGACCACGACAAGGAGAAAAACCTGGTCAACCGTCGGCTGTTGGCCTGCGCTGCCCTGGTGTTCAGCCTGGTGGCCGTGCTGGTGGGGCGCCTCTACGTGCTGCAGGTACTGCAGCATGCCCAGCAGAGCGCGGTGTCGGAGAACAACCGGGTGCATGTGCTGCCCATCGCCCCCGAGCGGGGGCTTATCTACGACCGTAACGGCGTGGTGCTGGCCGACAACAAACCCAGCTTCGACCTGACCATGACCCGTGAACGTACCGGCGGCGCCACCGCCCAGGTGCTCGATACCCTGACGCAGGTACTGGGCCTTGGCGAAGAAGACCGCAAGCAGTTCGACAAGGACCTGCGGCGCGGTCGCAAGCCGTTCGAGCCGGTCACGCTGATGGTTGGGCTGGATGAGCAGCAGATTGCCCTGGTGGCGGTCAACCAGTTCCGCCTGCCGGGCCTGGACGTGGAACCACAGTTCATCCGCGAATACCCGCTGGGCGCGCACTTCGCCCACTCGGTCGGCTATGTGGGGCGCATCAACGAAAAAGAAGCCAAGGCCCTCGACAGCACCGAATACCGCGGCACCCAGTCGATCGGCAAGACCGGTATCGAGCACTTCTACGAAAGCCAGCTGCACGGCCATGTGGGCTACGAAGAGGTCGAAACCAATGCCCAGGGCCGCGTGATGCGCGTACTCAACCACAAGGACCCGACCCCGGGGCAGGACATTGTGCTGACGCTGGACGCCCACTTGCAGCAGGCTGCGGAAAAGGCCCTGGGTGATCGCCGTGGCTCGGTGGTGGTACTGGACCCGGCCAATGGCGATGTACTGGCGATGGTCAGCAACCCCAGCTTTGACCCCAACCTGTTCGTCAAGGGCATCAGCTTCAAGCAGTATGCCGAGCTGCGCGATTCCATCGACCGCCCCCTGTTCAACCGGGTACTGCGCGGGCTGTATGCCCCAGGCTCCACGGTCAAACCCGAGGTGGCCATCGCGGGCCTGGACAGTGGCGTGATCACCCCGGGTAGCCGGGTATTCGACCCTGGCTACTACGAACTGCCCAACTACGACCACAAGTACCGTAACTGGAACCGCACCGGTGACGGTTGGGTAGACCTGTACACCGCGATCATGCGGTCCAACGACACCTACTTCTACGACCTGGCACACAAGCTGGGCATCGACCGCCTGCACGACTACATGGCCGAATTCGGCCTGGGCCAGAAGGTCTCGCTGGACATGTTCGAAGAATCGTCCGGCCTGATGCCCTCGGCGCAGTGGAAGCGGGCCACCCGGCGCCAGGCCTGGTTCCCGGGCGAAACGCTGATTCTCGGGATTGGCCAGGGCTACATGCAGGTGACGCCGTTGCAACTGGCGCAGGCCACCAGCCTGCTGGCCAGCAAGGGGGTGTGGCACCGCCCGCACCTGGCCATGACGGTGGGCGGCGACACACCGGTAGACCCCAACCCCATGCCCGATATCGTGCTGCGCGACCGGCGCGCCTGGGACCAGGTCAGCCAGGGCATGCAGATGGTCATGCACGACCCGCGCGGCATTGCCCGGGCGGCGGCGGCAGGTGCCCAGTATCGCATCGCCGGCAAGAGCGGCACGGCGCAGGTGGTCGCCATCAAGCAGGGTGAGCGCTATAACCGCAACAAGACCCTTGAGCGTCACCGCGACAACGCCCTGTTCGTCGGCTTTGCGCCCGCCGAGCACCCCAGCGTGGTGGTGGCGGTGATGATCGAAAACGGCGAAGCAGGCGGCCGCGTGGCAGGGCCGGTGGTGCGGGAAGTGATGGACGCCTACCTGCTGGATGACCAGGGGCACCTCAAGCCGCAGTACGCCAGCGGCAACGCCACCAAGGCGTCACCGCACGGGTAGCGGCTGCCTGGTTTCAGGCGGCCGCGCGGGGCATCAGGTCGTAGGGGTGCTTCCAGCCCGGCAGTGCTTGCAGCCGCGCCTTCCAGGCCTCGATATGGGTGAATGCCGCCAGGTCGATGCCGGTGTCTTCGGGCATGAACACATAGCCTGCCAGTGACAGGTCAGCAATGGTCGGCCGAGCGCCGACCATGAACGGCGTCTTCGCCAGGTGCGCGTCGACGATGCGGTAGGCGGCGGTGGCGCGCTCGCGCAGAAAACCGGTCACGTCCGTCTCACCGGTGTTCTTCAGGCAGAACAGAAAGCGCAGCGCTGCGTAATAGCTGGTGAACTTGTGGTTGTCGAACAGCATCCAGCGCCAGATCTCGCGCTTCTCATCATCATCCTTCGGGCCGAACTGGCCAGTGCGCTGGCTGAGGTAGTCAAGAATCAGCGCCGACTGGGTGAGCGATTTACCGTCATGCTCCAGCACCGGTACCTCACCCTGCTCGTTCACTTCATCACGCCAGACCTGCTCGCGGGTCTGGCCGTTGAAGAAATCGACGAAAACCGGCTGCCAGTCTTGCCCGGTGAGTTCGAGCATGAGGGCAGCCTTGTAGGCATTACCAGACTCGGCGAAGCAGTGCAGCGTGTATTCGGCCATGGGCGCGATCCTAGCGTGAGGTGATTGGGGCAAGGGCGAGCAGACCATGGGCCAACCGGTCTGGTCAATGGCCCGGTGCAAACGGTCATGAAGCTGTGCTTAGATGCTATCTTCACTGCGCAAGGACGGCTCACCATGCCTTACCCCCCACTCCCCCGTACCCTGAGCACGGCCCGTACCCTGTTGGTACGCCCTGCCCCGGCATTCGCTCAACAGGTGCATCAGGCACTGCTCCACAGCTACACCCTGCATCAGCCGTTTCTGGAGTGGGCCAAGCCTGACTGGACCCTGGACGAAGTGCGCGACAACCTGCAGACCAGCGCCGAAACATTCCACGAGCCCACCAAGGAAAAGCGCTACTTCGTGCTGGCGCCCGACAGTGGCGCGGTTATCGGCTGCATTGGCCTGACCCCTGGCGACGGCGCCTATGAGGTGGGCTATTGGGTGAACCAGGCCTGCGCGGGCCAGGGGCTGATGCGTGAGGCACTCACTTGCCTGCTGGATGCGGTCGCGGCACCGGTCTGGCTCACCACCGCCGCTGACAATGCCGCGAGCCAGCGCCTGGCTGAACGGGCAGGTTTTGCGCTGACGGGCCACCAGCACTGTGACCAGCAACCCGCCACGCCACGGCCGCTGTATCGCCGGGGCGCGCCGTCAGCCGTGGCCTGACGCCTCAAGCCGCAGCCGCGGGTGGCCAGACGCGGCAATGGAACTACCCTTGGTGGGTTGGCCTCATAAACTCTGAGTGGTCATTTTCCCTGGGCGTCACCCTATTGGAGAACACGACATGCGCCACCTTATGCTCGTCCCTGCCCTGCTGCTTCTAGTACCTGCCGGTGCGGCCCTGGCCCGTGTCGACGGGCGCGACATCGCCACCTCGGCCGGTGTGTCGGCCTCGCTGTATTCAACCTTCAAAGACGACAAACGGATCATCCCCGCCCGTGACGAGTTGTCTGCATTCGTTGCCAGCGGTGGCGCGATCCGGGGCGCCTATGTTGAGGCGGCCCTGCAACAGGCGCGCAAGGACCACCCTGGCCTGCAGGCCAGCGATGACGAACTTGCCCAGGCCATTTTGTCCCAGGACGATCTGGTCGCCCAGCAATGAGGGCCTGCGTGCCGGCCAAGTGACAAGGTCGTGATGTCTGGCCGGCATCGCTATGCTTGGGGCGTTTCCTGCCCCCCATAACAATAAGAACCGAGTCATTCATGACGATGCTCTACGACGAACGCATCGACGGCGTGTTACCTGCCGTAGACCGGGAAGGCCTGCGCCAGGCCCTCACCCAAGCGATGCCCGATCTGCAGGTGCTGCACCGTGAAGAAGACCTGACACCCTACGAATGCGACGGCCTGTCGGCCTACCGCACGCTGCCTTTGCTGGTGGTGCTGCCGGAGCGAACCGATCAGGTGCAGACCGTGCTGAGCCTGTGTCACCAGCGCAATGTGCCGGTCGTGGCGCGCGGTGCCGGGACGGGCTTGTCCGGGGGCGCCCTGCCCTTGGCCAAAGGCGTGCTTCTGGTGATGGCGCGCCTCAACCGCATTCTCGAGGTTAACCCGCAGGGCCGCTTTGCCCGGGTGCAGCCGGGTGTCCGCAACCTGGCCATCTCTCAGGCCGCCGCGCCCCATGGCCTGTATTACGCCCCCGATCCGTCCTCGCAAATTGCCTGCTCCATTGGCGGCAACGTTGCGGAGAACGCCGGGGGTGTGCATTGCCTCAAATACGGGCTCACCGTACACAACGTGCTCAAGGTCGAGATACTGACCATCGAGGGCGAACACCTGACCCTGGGCAGCGAAGCCCTGGACAGCCCAGGTTTCGACTTGCTGGCGCTGTTCACCGGCTCCGAAGGCATGCTGGGGGTGGTCACCGAAGTCACCGTCAGGCTGCTGCCCAAACCGCAGGTGGCGCGGGTGCTGCTGGCCAGCTTCGAGTGCGTGGAAGACGCGGGGCGCGCTGTGGCGCACATCATTGCCGCAGGGATCATTCCAGGTGGGCTGGAGATGATGGACAACCTGGCCATTCGGGCTGTGGAGGACTTCATTCACGCCGGCTACCCGGTAGTTGCAGCAGCCATGCTGCTGTGCGAACTCGATGGCGTGGAAGCCGATGTGCAGGACGACTGCGAGCGGGTGGCCGCAGTGCTGGCACAGGCCGGCGCACGGGAGGTGCGCCTGGCCCGTGACGAGGCGGAGCGGGTACGCTTCTGGGCGGGGCGCAAGAATGCGTTTCCGGCTGTGGGGCGGCTGTCGCCAGACTACTACTGCATGGACGGCACCATCCCGCGCCGGCAACTGGCCCACGTGCTCAAGCGTATTGAAGAAATGGCCTGCGAGCACGGGTTGCGGGTGGCCAATGTGTTCCATGCCGGGGACGGCAACATGCACCCGCTGATTCTGTTCGATGCCAACCTGCCCGGCGAGCTGGAGCAGGCTGAAACCCTCGGCGGCAGAATTCTGGAGCTTTGCGTGGCGGTGGGGGGCAGCATCACCGGCGAGCACGGGGTCGGCCGGGAAAAGATCAACCAGATGTGCGCGCAATTCAACAGCGACGAGCTACGCCTGTTTCATGCAGTGAAGGCGGCCTTCGACCCCCGCGGCCTGCTGAACCCTGGCAAGAACATCCCTACCCTGCACCGTTGTGCTGAATTCGGCGCATTGCACGTGCACCACGGGCAATTGCCGTTTCCGCAACTGGAGCGGTTCTGATGAGCCTTGACCGGGACATGAGCGAGGCCCTGCTGGAGCAGGTGTGCCAGGCATTGGAATCAGAGACGCCACTGGCCATTCAAGGCAGCGGCAGCAAGGCGATGCTGGGTAACCCGGTGGTTGGCCAGGTGCTGGATACCCGTTGCCACCGTGGCATCGTCAGCTACGACCCCACCGAGCTGGTGATCACCGCCCGCGCCGGTACGCCGCTGCAGGAAATCGAAGCGGTGTTGCACCAGGCCGGGCAGATGCTGCCCTGCGAGCCACCGCATCTGGGCCCTGGGGCCACCGTGGGTGGCATGGTGGCTGCCGGGCTGTCTGGGCCCAGGCGCCCTTGGGCAGGTTCGGTGCGTGACTATGTGCTGGGCACGCGGGTGATCACCGGCCACGGCACGTTGCTGCGCTTTGGCGGCGAGGTGATGAAGAATGTCGCGGGCTACGATGTGTCACGGCTGCTGGCCGGCAGTTTCGGCTGCCTGGGCGTGTTAACCGAAGTGTCGCTGAAAGTGCTCCCCCGGCCGCGCCAGTGTCTCAGCCTGTGCCTGCCGATGAGCCGCCAACAGGCCCTGGCCGAACTGCTGCGCTGGGGCCAGCAGCCGTTGCCGATCAGCGCCGCCTGCCATGACGGTGATGCCCTGTGGTTGCGCCTGGAAGGCGGTGAAGGGTCGGTGCAGTCGGCACGCATGCGCCTGGGCGGCGAAGTGGTAGACGGCGGTTTCTGGGCCGAGCTGCGCGAGCAGCGCCTGGCCTTTTTCGCAGGTGCCGAGCCGCTCTGGCGCCTGTCATTGCCGATTGCCACAGGTGATCTGCCCTTGCCCGGCAGGCAGCTGCTCGACTGGGGTGGCGCGCAGCGCTGGCTGAAGTGCGCCGCAGACGCCCACAGCATCCACCCCATTGCCGAGCAGGCCGGTGGCCATGCGACTTGTCATGGCACCGGCGTGCACCACAGCCCGCCTTTGCCAGAAGCGCTGATGCGCTACCACCGTGCACTCAAGCACCAGATGGACCCCAAGCGGGTGTTCAACCCCGGCCGTCTCTACCCGGACCTGTGAGGCCAGACCATGCAGACCACGCTCAGCAAACACGCCCGTGCCCTGGACCGCGCCGACGAAGCCGACAGCATTCTACGGTCCTGCGTGCACTGCGGCTTCTGCACCGCCACCTGCCCGACCTACCAGTTGCTGGGGGATGAGCTGGACAGCCCGCGCGGGCGGATCTACCTGATCAAGCAGATGCTCGAAGGCCAGGTGGTCACCGCCAGTACCCAGTTGCACCTGGACCGTTGCCTGTCCTGCCGCAGCTGTGAAACCACCTGCCCATCGGGGGTGAAGTACCATGACCTGCTGGACATTGGCCGGGGGTTCGCCGCGCGGCAGATCCCTCGCCCACTGGGTCAGCGCCTGCTACGCCAGGGTCTGCGTGCCGTGCTGCCACGCCCGGCGCTGTTCAAGGCAGTGTTGCGCAGCGGCCAGGTGTTGCGCCCGTTGCTGCCGCTCGCCGTGAGGAACAAGCTGCCGGCGCACCAGCCGGCGCCTGGTCCACGCCCCACCGCGCGGCACACGCGGCAGGTGCTGCTGCCCGAAGGCTGCGTGCAACCCGCCCTGTCGCCGGCGACCAACGCGGCTGCCGCTCGCCTGCTGGACCGTCTGGGTATCAGCGTTGCAACCACGCCACAGGCGGGGTGCTGCGGCGCGGTCGACTATCACCTGGACGCCCAGCAGCGGGGCCTGCAGCGTGCACGGCGCAACATCGATGCCTGGTGGCCGGCAATCGCCGCCGGTGCCGAGGCCATCGTCATCACCGCCAGCGGCTGCGGCGCTTTTGTCCGTGAGTACGGGCACCTGCTGGCAGGCGACCCGGCCTACGCCGATAAAGCGGCCACGGTCAGTGGCCTGTGCCGCGACCTGGTGGAGGTGGTGGGCAACGAACCGGTCGAACAACTGCAGGTAAACACCGGGCAGCGCCTGGCCTTTCACTGCCCGTGCACCCTGCAGCATGCATTGAAGCTGGGCGGCGCGGTGGAAGCCCTGTTGCTGCGGCTGGGCTTCAGCCTGACCAACGTGCCGGACGGCCACCTGTGCTGTGGCTCGGCCGGTACCTACTCGCTCACACAGCCGGCGCTGGCACTGCAACTGCGCGACAACAAGCTGGATGCCCTGGAAAGCGGCAACCCGCAGCTGATCGCCACCGCCAACATCGGCTGCCAGGTGCACCTGGGCGGTGCCCGGCGCACGCCCGTGCGGCATTGGGTGGAAATCGTCGAGGCGGCACTTGATCTGACAGGCACTGAAGCACCGTTGGCCTAGGCCGTGGCGCGTTCACGACTGTCAGATTAGGAAGCTTCCTAGCGCAGTATCGGAAACGTCTTACTTGTTAGCCTTCCCTGGAGAAAACATGATCGGCTTGGATTGAGCACCCGAGGAAGCCGCCCATGCCCCCCTACCCACCGACCATCGCCCAGTTGCGCAGCAGCCTTTGCGAATTGCTGGCCCACGACCTCAGCAACCCGGAGGATGACCCGCATTTGTCCGGGGTGCTGTTTTTCTGTGCCACCGACGAACGTACGCGGCAGCTTATCGAACGGATCGAACTGCTCGCCAGCGAGGCATTCTTCGATGCCAGCGGGCGGGCGATCACCCAGCACATGAAAGCCGTGGCGCTGGAGGGCGTGTCGATCAAACGCAACCGCCACGCACCTGCGGACGAGACCATGATCCGCATCCTGCTGCCCGACAAGCACTACATCACGGTCAGTACCGCCCGGCTGTGAACGGCCAGCGCAACAGCGGCGGCAAATCCGCTATCCTGAGCGGCCCTCCGCACCGGATCGCACCATGGAACTGCACATCCGCCTCGAAGGCCGCAAAGGCCTGGCCGACCAGCTTTACCGGCAGCTGCGCGCCAGCATCGACAGTGGCCATTTGGCGGCGGGCAGCCAGTTGCCGCCCAGCCGCTTGCTGGCAGTCCAGCTGGGCGTGTCCCGCAAGACCGTGGCCGAAGCCTACTCACGCCTCACCTACGACAACCTGCTCAGCGGTGTGGTGGGCCGTGGCACCTTCATCACCCCACGCCAGCCAAACCGCGCGGCCGAGGCCAGCCCCATCGCCCTGGCCGGCAGTGCCTCGCTGCAGCGCTGGCAACAACGCGCCACGGTGCTGGGCCAGCGCCCGCAGCAACCTGTGCGCTATGATTTCGTCGGCGGTGCCTCAAGCAAGGCCCAGTTCCCGTTCGACCAGTGGCGCAGTTGCCTGAACGACGCTGCGCGGCGCTGCCAGCGCCATGCACAGCGGCAGTTCCCCGCCCAGGGCCTGCAAGAGCTGCGAGAGGTCATCGCCCACCACATCGCCTATGCCCGCGGCGTGCACTGCTCGGCCGACGATGTGCTGGTGTGCAACGGCGCCCAGCAGGCGCTGGACCTGATCGCCCGGGTGCTGGTGGAACCGGGTTGCCAGGTGGCCATGGAAGACCCAGGTTACCCACCGGCGCGGCAGCTGTTTCTGGCCTTGGGCGCACGGGTGCAGTCGGTGGCGGTGGATGAGCAAGGCTTGTGCGTGGAGCAGATCGCCGAAGGCACCCAGCTGATCTACGTCACCCCTTCGCACCAGTTCCCACTGGGCGTACCGATGAGCGAAGCGCGCCGTCATGCGCTGCTGGCACGTGCGGCCACGCTGGGCGCGCTGATCATCGAAGACGATTACGACTGCGAGTTCCGCTACCACGGCCCTGCCGCCCATGCGCTGCAGCGCCTGGACCAGCACGGGGTGGTGGCCTACGTTGGCACGTTCTCCAAAACCTTGTTGCCTGAACTGCGCCTGGGTTACGCCGTGCTGCCAGCGGCGGTACTGCACGCCGCCTGCGTGGCCAAGCAGCTGAGCGACTGGCACAGCCCTACCCTGTTGCAATGGGCACTGGCGCGCTTTGTGGGGCAAGGGCACCTGAACAAGCACATCCGCCGTTGCCATGAGGTGTACAGCGCCCGGCGTGAGCGCATTCTGTCGCGGCTGGAGGGTGACCTTGCGCCTTGGTTGAGCGCAATCCCCGCCCACGCGGGTTTGCACCTAAGCGCACTGGCGCGCCCTGGGGTCGATGTGGAGCGGCTGACCAGGCTGGCGAACACTGCGGGTGTGGGGCTGTACTCGCTGGCACCGTTCTTCAGTGAAATGCCGGTGAGGGCCGGGTTGATGATGGGTTTTGGGGCTATTGACCTGCTGGACATCGACCCGGCGCTGGATCGGGTGCGGGATGTGCTGCAGGGTATGGGGTGATGGGCCGCGTCACGGCCCGTCACGCCATTTTGACTCAACAGAAACCTGT
>NZ_BBIU01000007.1 GCF_000730645.1 Pseudomonas parafulva NBRC 16636 = DSM 17004
TGCTTCGCGGGTAAAACCGCTCCCACAATGGGTGTGGGTTGCCTGCGAAGCAAGTTGTCTGCATAGCAGCCCCGGTGTCAGGGCTGTTCACCCAGCGTTTGAGGGCCGCGCCCCACAGCCACCCGCACTTTTTCCGTTTTCGGCGCTCTATCCTAGGCCCAGGCCGCTGCGATCCCCGCGTGGCCGCCGATTTCGACCCGGTGCCGATGGTTGCGTGCAAGCCCCACCTGTTACTCCGCCTGCTGCTGGCAGGCGCCCTCACATGTCTGTGCGCCTGCAGCCATCAGCAAGGGCGTGACATCGTCAACCAGTTCAGTGACGGCAAGCCCAGCGAGCTGTTCCAGACCAGCGTAGACCGGCTGGCCACCTTGGCGATGCGCGACAACCTGCAAAGCCTGTACCTGCTGATGAACAAGCTGTACCTGCGCAACCCCAGCCAGTGGAAGCTGTCCGGCTACCTGGATGCCGCCACCGCCGAGCGGCAGATCCGCATTGCCATCGAGCAACGGCAACCCCTGCCGCAGCTGGGTAACCGCCGCGACCTGGCGGCCCTGAGCTACGCCCTGAGCCCCGAATTTCGCGGGGACCGTGTGGGCGCCTTCATCTATGCCATTGGCAGCATGCTGATCACGGCGCACGGTGGGCGCACCGAGTTCTACATCACCGACACCATCGACCCGCTGTTCGTCAACAACGCCGCGCGCAACATCGAGAAGGCCACCTGGATGCTCAGCCAGCGCCAGGATGCCAATGGCGTACTGCTGTTGTTCTCCAACGAACTGTCAGAAGAGGGCAGCAACCTGAGCTTTGCCGTGGAGTTTGGCAAGGTGGTGGCCCGCCTTGACCTGCTGGCCGAGCTGCTGGATGAGCGCTACCGCCGTATTGGCCTGAACTATGCGCAGAGTTTGTTGCTGATGAACTTCCTGCCGGTGCAGTAAATGTGGCCGGGGACTACAGCAACGACTGGATGGCCTTGCGATAGCGCTGGCCCGCCAGGCTCATGCTGTTGTTGTGGGTGGCGCCGGGTACCAGCAGCAAGGTCTTGGGCTCTTGCGCTGCCTCGAACAGTTGCTGGCTGAAGCGTGATGGCACATAACGGTCGTCCAGCCCATGCACCAGCAACACCGGCACCCCTACTTCGTGAATCTTGTTCAGCGAGTCGAATTTCTGCGACATCAGCCAGCGCACAGGCAGTGAGGTGTTGGCCACCACGGCGGCCACATCGCCGAGCGAGGTGAAGGTGGACTCCAGAATCAGCCCCCGTGCCGGGGCGACGCCCGCCTTGTCGCGTGCATCACGGGCCAGCTCGCTGGCCAGTTCCACCGCCACCGCGCCGCCCAGTGAATGGCCGAAAATCAGCCGCTTGGCAGGGTCCGGCTGCAGCTGGGCGAACCGCTCCCAGGCAATGCGCGCATCCTCGTATACGGTGGCCTCCGAGGGCAGGTCGCCGCGGCTACGGCCAAACCCGCGGTAATCCACGGCGAGCACCGAATAGCCCATGGCATGTAACTGCTCGATGCGAAACAGCTGGCCGGTGAGGTTCCAGCGCACGCCGTGCAGGTACAGGATGGCCGGGGCGTTGGCGCGCTGTGCGGGCCACCACCAGGCGTGCAGGCTCTGGTTATCGGTGAAGGTACGCGGGCGCAGGTCCAGTTCCTGGATGCCGCTGGGCAGGCCATGGAACCAACTGGCCTGGCCCGGCTCGATACGGAACACCAGTTCCCGTTCCTTGTGTTGCAACACGGAGCAGCCGGCCGGCAGCCCGAGCAGCAACAGGGCGGCGCACAGCCAGCTGAACCAGCGGCGGCGCAGGTGGGCAAACATAAAAGTAGGCATGCGGGCTTTTTATCAAATGCACTGCCCCGAATGTGAGAAAAGTTACCGAACGGCCGCACCGCTTGTTTGCAAGCTGTTTCGGCACGTGCCTGGGCGACCCCGCAATTGCACTGGGCGCCCCTATGCAGGTAGCGTGCGCTAATACCCGCTGACAAAGGCCTTCCCTTGGACTCCATCACCCAAGCCGTTCTTGGTGCGGCGCTGCAAGGTACCGTGCTGGGCCGCCTCCAGGGCCGCCGTTCGCTGCTCTACGGGGCAGCGCTGGCAACGGTGCCCGACCTGGACGTGCTCATCCGCTACGCCGACCCGGTGTCACGGATGACCTACCACCGTGGCTTTTCCCACTCCCTGTTCGTGCTCACCGGCCTTGCGCTGTTGTTGGCATGGCTGGTCAACAAAAGCTGGCCTGGCAAGGGCTATACATTGCCCAGGCTGTTCCTGGCGTTCTGGCTGGTACTGGTAACCCACCCTGTACTCGATGCCTTCACCGTGTATGGCACCCAGTTGTTCTGGCCGTTGCAACTCACCTCACAAAGCTGGGCGGCGGTGTTCATCATCGACCCGGTCTACACGCTGCCACTGCTGGGCGCGGTGGTGTACGCAGCCAGCAAGGGGGTGACGTTGAAAGCCACGCGCCTGATGGCCCTGGCACTGGCATTCAGCACCGCATACTTGGGCTTTGGCCTTGGCAGCCGCATGGTGGCGGAGCACCGCTTCCAGGCCGTACTGGATGCTCAGGGTATACAGGCCAGTGAGGTGCGCGCGGTCCCGATCGCCTTCAACAGCCTGGTGTGGCGCGTGCTGGCCAAGGCGCCCGGTGGCATCTACTACGAAGGTGTCAGCAGCCTGTTCGACCGCGGCCCGCCAGAAATGCAGCGCCTCACCCGTCATCTGCCGCTGGCCGAGGTATTGGCGAACGACCCATTGCACCAACGGTTACGTTGGTTCACTGACGACTGGCTGCGCTATGACCAAGTGGGCCGCACGCTGGTGGTGACCGACCTGCGCATGGGGACGCCGGGCAACTACAGTTTCCGCTTCGACTTCGCCCAGCTGGACGACCAAGGGCAGTGGGTGATCCAGGCGCCTACCGCGCACCAGGTACGCGGCCCCGGGTCCATGTTCAACGGGCACGACCTGGCGCTGATCTGGCGGCGCATAGTCGCCCAGCAACCACCGCTCCCCCTGGCCAGTTGGACTTCTCGCTACCTGGGCGTGCAGCCTCCTGAAGCCGGGCATTGACCCATGCGCGCACCCGGCCTGGACCTGGTGAAATGGCTGGCGATGCTGACCATGGTCGCCGACCACCTGCGCTTTGTCTGGCCGCAGGCCGACGGGCTGTTCGTGGTCGGGCGCGTGGCCTTTCCTTTGTTTTGCCTGGCCATTGCGGTAAATGTGGCCAGAAATGAGGCGGGGCCGCTCTGTACCCGCAGCAACCTGCGGTACCTGGGTTTGATGCTGGTGTTTACCGTGCTGTCGGAACCGGTGTATCGCTGGCTGGACAGTGGGTCATTGACGTTCAGCATCATGCCAACGCTGGTGTTGGGGCTGCTGGTTGCCTGGGGTGTGCACTATCAACAGGGCTTGGCACGCCTGCTGGGTCTTGCAGCACTGATAAGCGGCTGGCTGGCAAACGATCGGTTGATGTATGGCTTGCCGGGGGTGTTGCTACCTGCCGGCTGGCTGCTGGCACGTCGGCACGGTGGCGCTGGGTGGTTAGTGCCGTGCCTGCTGGCCATGGCGGGGAACTTGACCAATGGGTGGTTGCGTGAGCACTTGCTGGCGCCGTTTACATGGCTGGTGCTCAGTGCAGCACTGTTTGCCATCCCATTGGGGGTTGCCTTACTGCGCTGTACAAAGGCCGAAATACCGGCCGTGGGGCGGTGGGGGTATGCGTTCTACCCAGGGCACCTGGTGCTGATCAAGCTGATGGGTGGAGGTTAGGCTCACCGTGATGGGTGAGCCGACGCTGGCAAGCCGGCTTGGGAGCCGGATCGCCCGCGGTCATCGGCTTCAACTGACGGGCACCACGATCAACTCAAGGGCTTCGGCCAGGTCCAGAGGCCGCCTCATACGCTGAGACAGCACCATCATCGCATCGGCATAACCCTTGGCGATCACGGCCTGCACTTGCCCAGCCGTGCACTGCAGGGCAATGAAGTCACCCGATTCCGGTGCCCCCACGTACTCTATCTGGTCCCACGTCTGCGCATGCCCCAGCCTTTCGTAGCGCTGGCCATGATGGAAGGTCCAGAAGTAGGGCACATCTGCGTAGTGCCGCCTATCACCGAGCATGTTCGCTGCCGCGATCACCCCGTGCTGCTGGGCCAGGCGCCAGTGCTCGATACGTACCGCGTGGCCTGAGAGCGGAAAGGTGGCGATATCGCCTGCAGCCCACAGGCCGTCGGCCACGCGCATTTCACCGTTGGCCTGCAGCGACTTGTCATCCGCCAGCGCCACGCCCTGGATGAAGCTTGTGACGGGCTCAACCCCGGTACCCAGCAGTACCAGCGCGGTGGCCAACCGTTCACCTGTGCTCAGCAACACGGCTTGCGCCTGTTCATCGCCTTCAATTGCAACGACATCTGCCGGGCCGTGAAAGGTGACGCCCTTGCTTTGGTGCAGCGCACGGATGCTTTTACCAATTCGCTCGCCCAGCTGTTTGGCCAGGGGCACTTCGTGGCGGCTTACCACATGCACCTGGGCGCCGTACTCACAGAGCGCCGAGGCAGCCTCCAGGCCGATGAAGCCATCGCCGACGATAACCACGGGCTCCCCCGGGGTGGCTGCGTCGAGCAATTGCTCGGCGTCATCGCGGGTACGCAAGGTACACACGCCGGCAAGCGTGCTACCTGGCACGTCCACGCGCTTCGGCTTGGCGCCCGTCGCCACCAGGCAGGCGTCATAGTCGATGCTCTGCCCGTCAGCCAGCAGCAGCTGGCGTTTCTGGCTATTCAGCGAGCGCACCTTGGCGTGCTTGCGTTCCAGCTGCCCCTTGCGCAGGTCATCGGGCTCCAGCAACGCGGGTACCTCGTCGGGCGGCATTTTACCGGCAAGCACAAATTTGCTGAGCGCCGTGCGGTCATAGGCGGGGTGGCGCTCCTGGTCAATCCACACCAGGCGGCCGGCGAAGCCTTGATCCAACAGTGTGGCGACCGCCGCAGTACCTGCCGCGCCGGCACCAACCACCACGAAGCAGCGGGCATCGCTGCGCCGGGCTGGCTGGGGCTTGGGTAGCGGGCGATCATCCACCCATACCCGCGCGTCCTGGACCCAGGCCTTGTAGCGTTGCAAGCCCGTGAGTGCCGGCGGCTCGCAGACTGCGCCATCGCCAAGGGCAAACGCGGCCTTGTGCCACGGGCAAATCAGCATGCCGTCACAGACACGGCCTTCGTCGAGCGGGGCGCCGGCATGGGGGCAGGTGCCTTGGAAGGCGTGTACCTGGTCACCTTGGCGCAGCAGGATGAGCTCTTCACTGCCAGCCTGCACACGCAGGGGGCGCTGATCATCGAGGTCGCTCAGATGGGCTACGGCGTGGTGGGTCATGGGCGTTTCTCCAGGGAAGGGCTCTGGAGGTTATGACGCCGGTCGGGGGAGGGTGATGCGTTGGGCTGACGACCGGCAGGGATGTTCCGTCTGTAGGATGGAGCGCCGCACGCGCGGCGCTCTATCTTCCAGGCGCTGAAACTCTACCGGTGAACACCGCCTACCACACCACTCCGGGTAACCCGCAGGGCCACCAGGCTGCCCAGCACGATCAGTGCCGCCAGGGAATACAGCGCAGCGTCGGTCGAACCGGTCTGGTCCTTGATGAAGCCCACCAGATACGGGCTGAGGAACCCGGCCATCTGGCCCACCGAGTTGATGATGGCCAAGCCTGCGACGGCGGCGCCTGCGCTCAGGAGGGCAGTGGGCATGGGCCAGAACATCGGCAGGCCGGTCAGTGCGCCCATGGTGGCAATGGACAGGCCCAGAATGGCGATGGTCGGCGTGCCAGCGAAGTTCACCGCAATCAGCAGCCCTGCTGCACCCATCAGCATCGGCACGACAAGGTGCCAGCGCCGCTCGTTGCGCAGGTCGGCCGAGCGGCCACACAGAATCATGAACACACCGGCCAGCAGGTACGGAATGGCACTGAGCCAGCCGATCAGCAGCGGGTTGTCGAAGCCCATGTTCTTGATGATCGACGGCAGCCAGAAGTTGATGGCGTAAACGCCACTCTGGATGCAGAAGTACACGAAACCAAATGTCCAGATCAGCGGGTTGGTCAGCACCGCCCGCACGGTGTCGCCAGAGGTGCGGGGCTTGGCGTCGGCGTCGGCCTGCAGGTCGGCGGCGATCAGCTGGCGTTCGCGGGTACTCAACCAGTGGGCCTTCTGGTGGCCGTCACTGAGCAGGAACACCGCCAGCGCACCCAGCGCCACGGTCGGCAGGCCCTGAATCAGGAACATCCACTGCCAGCCGGCCAGGCCGTGCTGGCCTGCGGCGAAATGCTCGAGGATCCAGCCGGAGAACGGCCCACCCAGCAACCCCGAAACCGGGATGGCCGACATGAACAGGGCCATGATGCGGCCCCGACGCGCTGCCGGGAACCAGCGCGAAAGGTACAGCACTACACCGGGGAAGAAGCCCGCTTCGGCAGCGCCAGTGAGCAGGCGCAGGGCATAGAACTCGGTGGGGGTGGTGACGAACAGCAGGCAGGTGGACAAGCTGCCCCAGGCGATCATCATCAGGGCAATCCAGCGCCGCGGGCCGAAGCGGTTGAGCGCCAGGTTGCTGGGCAAGCCGCACAGCACGTAGCCGATGAAAAAGATGCCGGCGCCGAGGCCGTAGATGGTTTCGCTGAAGTTGAGCGCGTCGAGCATCTGCAGCTTGGCAAAGCCGACGTTGACGCGGTCCAGGTAGTTGAACAGGTAGCAGATGAAAATGAACGGAATCAACCGCAGGGTAATGCGCCGGTACAGTGCGTTACGCTCGGTGTCCGTGCCGTGGTCAGGGGCGGGGCTGTGTGCCATGATCGGGTTCTCTGTTGTTATGGTTGTCGCCGCGTCGCCTGTGCCGGCGCTCGCCCCACCGAGTCTCGGGGACGGCGGCATGCCTGTCTTTGTGCTTTTGCACAGCACCGGCCAGCCACTGCTGTGCCCTGGCCCAATCGCTCGCTTGCAAGGACCCTTGAATGTTCGAACTCGACCACGACCTGGCGCAGGATATTGTCGACCGGGCGATGGCCATTCTGCCGTGCAACGTCAATGTCATGGACAGCCAAGGGCTGATTCTGGGCAGTGGCGAGCCTGAACGGGTAAATACCCGCCACGAGGGCGCGCAACTGGTGTTGGCCAACGGGCGCATCGTCGAGCTGGATACCGATGCTGCACGCTGCCTGAAGGGCGTGCAACCGGGCGTGAACCTGCCGCTGATGCTCGATGGCCGGCTGATGGGCGTACTGGGCCTTACCGGAGACCCGCAACAGGTGCGGACCTACGCCGAACTGGTGCGCATGACTGCCGAGATGCTGCTGGCCCAGCGTCACCTGCAGGCCGATCAGCAATGGCGCCGTCAGCGCTGCGATGACCTGCTGGCGTTGCTGCTGGGTGGCGCGGGCGATTCGCCACGGCTACTCGATGAAGCGCGGCAACTGGGCCTCAAGCCTCAGCTGCCGCGGGTGCCGTGCCTGTTTGAACTGGCCTCGGGCCCTGACGCCGAGGCGTTGGCCGCCTGGCTGATAAGCCGCTACCCCGACAGCTGGTGCGTGAGCCCTGCGCGCCAATCGCTGCTGTGGTGCCGCCCGGCAGGCGCTGCGCTGGATGAAGCACGCCTGCTCGAACGCCTGCAACGCCATGGCTGGGTTGTCGAGCGCCTGGCGCTTGGCAGCGTGGCCCAAGGGTTGGAGCAACTGCGCCGGGGCTATCGCCGGGTCCGCGACCTGCTCGCCTACGGTAGGGAAGTGCTGCCCGGGGAACAGTTGTTGAGCCTGCACCGCTACAGGCTGCCGGCAATGCTGTGGCGCCACCGCAACGATGACGCCCTGGACGAGCTGCTGGAGCCGCTGCAACGCATCCGCGCCAAGGATGGCAACGGGCAGTTGCTTGCCACCTTGCGTGCCTGGTGTGCCCATGACGGGCAGAGCCAGGCCTGTGCCGACGCGCTGGGCATCCACCGCAACAGCTTGCGCTATCGCCTGGAGCGCATCGCCGAGCTGGGCGAGGTGGACCCGCTGCGCATGGAGGGCATGCTCAGCCTGTACCTGGGTTTGCAGTTGCTGCCCGCTGGCTGACCAGCACAGGCAGTTGCCCAAACAACCTCCGCGTAGCGTTGTGCATTTGACTGAGGCCGCTGGCGTTGCCAGGTGTCAGCATGCCGCTATCAGGACAGGAGCATCACCATGAAAATCGTCATCGCGCCCGACTCGTTCAAGGACAGCCTCGACGCGGCCGGGGTAGCCCGTGCCATTGCCAACGGCCTGCACGAAGCGCTGCCCAAGGCCGAATTGATCGAGTGCCCGATGGCCGACGGCGGTGAGGGCACCATGGAGGCCATCCTGGCGGCAAGCGACGGAGAGTTGCGCCGGCAGACCGTGCGTGGGCCATTGGGGCAAAAGGTGGAGGCAGGGTGGGGCTGGCTGCCGCAGAACCGCACCGCAATCATTGAAATGGCCCAGGCCAGCGGCCTGCAGTTGGTGCCTACCGGTCAGCGGGATGCCTGCCGCAGCAGCACATGGGGCACCGGCGAGTTGATTGCGGCAGCGCTGGCGGCTGGGGCCAGGCGTGTGGTGTTGGCGATTGGAGGCAGTGCCACCAACGATGCTGGCAGCGGCATGTTGCGGGCGCTGGGCCTGCGCTTGCTGGACGCCCACGGGCAACCGCTGGTCGAGGGTGGTTTGGGCTTGGCAGGCCTGGCCAGGGTCGACGCCAGCGACCTCGACCCACGCTTGGCCGAGGTGCAGTTTGAAGTCGCCGCAGACGTCGACAACCCACTGTGCGGCGCGCACGGTGCATCGGCGATCTTCGGGCCGCAAAAAGGTGCGAGCCCCGAGCAGGTGCAGGCGCTGGACAAGGCGCTCGGCCATTTTGCCGACCATTGTGCGCGCCTGCTGGGCCAGGATGTGCGCGACTTCCCGGGGAGTGGCGCTGCAGGCGGCATGGGCTTTGCCGCCAGGGCGTTCATGGGCGCGCAATTCCGCCCGGGGGTAGAAGTGGTGGCTGAACTGACGGGGCTGGATGCCTTGGTTCAGGGCGCGGACCTGGTCGTGACGGGCGAAGGCCGTTTCGACGCCCAGACCCTGCGCGGCAAAACGCCCATGGGCGTGGCGCGGGTCGCCAAGCGCCATGACGTGCCGGTAGTGGTGCTGGCAGGTACGTTGGGGGAGGGCTATCAGCAGCTCTACGCCCACGGGGTGGACGCTGCGTTTGCGTTGGCTGACGGGCCGATCAGCCTGGATCAGGCCTGTACCGATGCGGCCCGGCTGTTACGGGCCCGCGCCTGCGATATCGGCCGCCTGTGGCAGTGTGCTCACCAGCGGTCAGTCAGGGCGTAAGGGCCGGCAGCGGGCTGGCCGGCAGCAGGGCGAGTTCACCGAAACGCTGCGTGGCGTCGATGTAGCGCAACGCAGACTTGGCATCTTTCCAGCCCACATAGCTCATCAGCGCCTTGAGCTCCCAGCCGTTGGCCGTGGCCCAAGTGGCGAAACCGCGGCGCAGGGAGTGCCCGGTGTACAACGCCGCCGGCACCCCGGCGCGCTCCAGCATGCGCCGCAACACGCCGACCAGGCTGTTGCTGTTGAGCGGGGCATCGCCCAGGTTGCCCCAGCGGTCAAGCTTGCGGAACACCGGGCCGTGGGCAATGCCCGCCACCTCCAGCCATTGCAGGTACGCCGTTACCGGGCACAGGGCCTTGAGGGCAGGGGTGCGGTGCTGCACCCCCAGCGCCTCTCTGTCACCTTTGCTGCGTGGCAGAAACAGGGTGATGCCGACACCGGGTTCGGCCTGAATGTGCTCCACCCGCAGCCGCGCCAGTTCATCCCCGCGAAAACCGCGCCAGAAACCCAACAGCAACAGGGCGCTGTCACGCCTCGCCCGCCGCAATGTGTGCAAGTCGTGCTGTTCGCGGGCCAGGCGCGCCTCCTGCTCAAAACAGCCCACTGCGGTTTGCAGGTGCTGCAACAGCAACGGCGCCGCCTGCCGTGGCGGCGCGGGGTGGAGGGTGCGGATACCGCGCAGCACCTGGCGCACCAGCGGCGCTTTGGTGGGGTCGGGAAAGCCTTGGCTGATGTGCCACTGGCTAAGCGCTGCCAGGCGCTGGCGCAACGTGCTCACCGCGTGCTGGTTGGCGTGATCGGCCAGGTAGCGGGCAATGCTGTCGGCCGTGGCCGGCAGGAAGCCGCCCCAGTGGGTTTCGAAGTGGTCGATGGCCGCCTGGTAGCTGCGCCGGGTGTTGTCACGGGTGGCAGCGCGCAGGTAGAGGTCTATATCGGTCATGGTCCGGGGCCAGCGGGGTGTGCGAGGCCTATACGATACCTACAAAATGCGCGGGTGCGGTAATTGGAGCTGCCGGTATCAGTAAGCGACTTTCTCTTCCACCTCTTTGAACGGCGCGTACTCGCGTAACTGCGCATCGGACAGCGGGCGGCTGAAGTGATAGCCCTGGGCGATATCGCACCCGGCCAGCTTCAAACACACCACCTGCTCACGGGTTTCGACCCCCTCGGCCACCACTGCCAAGCCCAACCGCTTGGCCAGAATAATGGTGGACGAGACGATCGGGCTGTCGTCAGGGCTGTTGGACAGTGAGGCGATCAACGACCGATCGATCTTCAACTTGCTCAACGGCAGCGAGTGCAGGTGGGCAAAGCCTGCGTAGCCGCGGCCAAAATCGTCCAGGCTGATGCCTAGCCCCGCCAGACGCAGCCGATGCAGGTGCTCAACGCCCGGGCCTTCGGGGTCCAGGATGGTGGTTTCGGTGATTTCCAGCTCCAGTTGCCCCGGTGCAATGCCATGGCTGTGCAACCCATCGAGCAGGCGGCTGGCGAAGTCCGCCTGGCGCAACTGCAGGGCGGACACATTCACCGCCAGGCGTGCCTCCCGCCCTTCGGCGGCCCAGCCTGCCAGCGCCTCGCAGGCCAGGCGCAGCACTTCCCAGCCCAGCTCGACAATAAAACCGCTGCGCTCGGCCAGGCCGATGAACCGGTCTGGGTAGAGCAGGCCGAATTCGGGGTGGTCCCAGCGTACCAGCGCTTCGTAACCCACCACCTGATGGGTATCCAGATGGATCTGTGGCTGGTAGTGCAGCACGAACTGGCGCGCCGCCAACCCGCTGCCGAACGCCTGTTCCAGGGTAAACGCCTGAATATCCGCGAGGTTTAGCGACGGGTCGAAGAACCGGTACTGCGCACGCCCGGCCTGCTTGGCCGAATACATGGCGGCGTCGGCGCTGCGGATCAGGCTGTCGATGTCCTGGCCATCGCGCGGGCAGATGCTGACGCCAACGCTGGGGCTGGTGTTGACCTCCTGGCCGTCCAGGGCATAGGTGGCCGAGAGCCTGCGCACCAGCTCACCGACCCAGGCGTTGATCTGGTCTTCGCTGCGCTCGCCGGCCAGCAACACCACAAATTCATCGCCGCCGAAGCGCGACGCCTCGTCCCCGGGCTCCAGCAAGCGCTGAATACGACCGGCAACGGCCTGCAGCAGCAGGTCGCCAATCTTGTGCCCCAATGAGTCGTTGATCGACTTGAAGCGGTCCATGTCGATGAACAGGATCGCCATCAACTGCCGCCGCCCACGCTGGCGAGTCAGGGCCAGCGCGGCCACTTCGACGAACTGGCGGCGGTTGTGCAGGCCGCTGAGGTGGTCGGTGGCGGCGGCATGGCTGCTACGCCGGTGTTCGTCCTCCAGGCGGCCGATCAACTGCTGGTTGACCTGCTGGGCATGCTCCAGCGCGCTGAACGCTTCCTGGCGTTTACGTAGCAGGCGTAGGGTCCAGGCCAGGCTGGCAAGAATCATCAGGGTCATGCCCAGGTTCAGCCAGAACTGCCTGGCGTAGGCCAGCTGCGAAGGGGTGACGATTTCCGCCTGGGGTTGGCTCACCACCACGCTGAGCCCGCGTTCGGGTAACCGCCTATAGAGGCTTTGGTAGGCGTCGCCCGCGCCGTACTGGGTGAGCAACCCGGCCCCCGCACCGCGGCCACTCAAGGCTGGCTGCAGCGGGCTTTCGATAGCCGCCACACCGCGGCCATTGATGCGCAGGCGCTCCAACCCGTCATCCTGCACGAGGCTGACCCGGCCGCCGCTTCCCAGGTCGACAGGGTGCAGCAGTTCTGCCAGGTAGAGGGGCTGCAACTGAAGCAGCAGGACCTTGCCATTGTCGCCCCCATCAAGGGGCACCAGGGCCCTCAGGGCTGCGCCTTCATGAGGCAGTACTTGAGCCAGAAATGGCTTGGCACCGTATACCGCCAGTTGCCTTTCCAACTGCGCGAGCCAAGGCTTGGGCAGCTGGGCGGGGGCGTCGGGCAGGGTAGCCGATAGCAGGCGGCCGTGCCGGTCATAAAGGCCCAGGCGCTTGAATGCAGGGTCGTCGGCCTGGCCGCGGTCGAGTGCCTGGCGCAGGTTCTGGCCGATGATGCTGGCCAGGTTCAGGTGTTCGGCGGCTTTGGCCGCCAGCGCGTCTTGCCCGGCCGACGCTTTCTGCGAGACATGCAGCCCCCAGAGGAACGCCAGCGTGGCAGCACACAGCAACAGGATCAGCAGCCGTAGCAGGCTGGCGGAAGAAAGCGAACGACGAATCACTTCTGATAGTTCCCGACCCTGGGTGAGGCCACAACAATACGACAGGAAGATGACAGCACGGTGACTGGTGGCAATTAGCCTTTGTTCTTTTGCCCGGCGCGGCGTGACAGGGGCACAAGCATTGCGGTATAGGTCTGCCATCCCTTGATCGAAGGCACTCTCATGACCGAACGTTTCAACCAGGCCCTGCGTCGCCAATGCGAGCCAACCTGGTGCGCGGCCACCGGCCACCGTTTCGTGACCCAACTGTGCGACGGCACCCTGCCAGACCGCGTGATGGTCGACTACCTGGTACAGGACCACCGTTTTCTCGACAGCTTCCTGACCCTGCTGGGCGCAGCCATCGCCACCGCAGACACCTTCGAGGCGCGCCTGCGCCTTGGGCGTTTCACCGGCATGATTTCCAGCGATGAGAACACCTACTTCCTGCGGGCCTTCGACGCACTGGCTGTAAGCCCGGCCCAACGCAGCGAGCCGGCGGATACGGCGCCCACTGCAGGGTTCAAGGCGATCATGCGCGAGGCGGCTGCCACCCGGTCGTATGCTGCAGCGCTGGCAGTGCTCAACGTGGCCGAAGGCCTGTACCTGGATTGGGCGCTGAAGGCACCGAAGCCGCTGCCGCAGCACTTTGTGCACGCCGAGTGGATCACGTTGCACGACAACCCCGCTTTTCAAGCCTTCGTTGCCTTTCTCCAGGCGGAGCTTGACCGCGTTGGCCCTGCCGAAGCTGCCCTGGCCACGGACTTCTACCAGCGTACCGTGGCGCTGGAGCTGGCATTCTTCGACGCCGTTTACCCGGAGGGCCAATGAGCATGGATATCTTCGCGCGCTTGAAAGCGGCCGCCACACCACAGTGGCAGCGTTACGTGGACCACGACTTCGTGCGCCAGATGGGCGAGGGCACCTTGAGCGAGGCGGCGTTTCGTCATTACCTGGTTCAGGACTACCTGTTCCTGATCCAGTTCGCCCGGGCCTGGGCGCTGGCCGCCTACAAGAGCCGGCGCCCGGCGGATATCCGCGCAGCCCAGGCCGGGTTGACGGCGATTCTGGACGAAACCGACCTGCACCTGCGCTTGTGCGCCCGGTGGGGCCTGAGCCAGGCCGATATCGAAGCGGCAGCAGAACACCCGGCCACCGTCGCTTACACCCGCTACGTGCTGGACTGCGGGGCGGCTGGCGACCTGCTGGAGCTGCACGTGGCACTGGCGCCATGCGTGATCGGCTACGCCGAAATCGGCCAGGCGCTGGCCGAGCAGGTCGGTGACCTCAGCCAACACCCGTATCGCGAGTGGATCGGCGAATATGCCGGGCCGGCGTATCAGGCGGTGGCCGCAGCGGCACGTAGGCATCTGGACGAACTGGCCACCCGCAGCATGACCGAACAACGCTTTGCCGAGCTGGTGGGCACTTTCGCCCAGGCGTCGAACCTGGAGGCGGATTTCTGGCAAATGGGGCTGGACGCAGCCTGAGGCCAGGGGCAACCTGCCCAGCACGCAACCCCAGGTAGTGAACGAGGAGCAACGGCATGAACGTCATCAACGCCCGCCTGCGTGGCAGGCCTGGCCTGTTTCGCATCGAATTGAACGGTGCCGCCATCGCCGCCATCGTGCCCCAGCCCGACGTTGTCGCGCCTGGGGCTGCCGATGACCTGGACGCGGCCCAGAACCTGGTAGTGCCGCCCTTCGTCGAGCCGCACATCCACCTGGACGCGACGCTGACGGCGGGGGAGCCGGAGTGGAACATGAGCGGCACTTTGTTCGAGGGGATCGAGCGCTGGGCACAGCGCAAAGAAACCACTACCCACGACGACATCAAGGCCCGGGCCAAGAAAACCATCGACATGCTGGTGGACCACGGCATCCAGCACGTGCGTACCCACGTGGATGTCACCGAACCCGGCCTGGTCGCACTCAAGGCCATGGTCGAGGTCCGCGAGGACGTGCGCCACCTGGTAGACCTGCAGATCGTTGCCTTCCCCCAGGAGGGCATCGAGTCCTACCCCAATGGCCGGGCGCTGATGACCGAGGCGATTGCCATCGGTGCCGACGTGGTGGGCGGCATCCCGCATTTCGAGAACACCCGCGAGCAAGGCGTGGCCTCGTTGAAGTTCCTGATGGACCTGGCTGAGCGCAGCGGCTGCCTGGTGGATGTGCATTGCGACGAAACCGACGACCCGCAGTCGCGCTTTCTCGAGGTGTTGGCCGAGGAAGCACGGGTACGGCAGATGGGCCCCCGGGTTACGGCCAGCCATACCGTGGCGATGGGGTCGTACGACAACGCCTACTGCTCCAAGCTGTTCCGCCTGCTGAAACGCTCGGGCATCAACTTCGTCTCATGCCCCACCGAGAGCATCCACCTGCAAGGCCGCTTCGACAACTACCCCAAGCGGCGGGGCGTGACCCGTGTCGCGGAAATCGACCGCGCCGGCATGAACGTGTGCTTCGGTCAGGATTCGATCGTCGACCCTTGGTACCCGCTGGGCAACGGCAACATCCTGCGCATTCTGGAAGCCGGGCTGCACATCTGCCACATGCTGGGGTACGAGGACCTGCAGCGTTGCCTGGACCTGATCACCGAAAACAGCGCCCGCACCCTCAACCTGGGTGAGCGCTACGGCATCGAAGTGGGCAGGCCGGCCAACCTGTTGCTGCTGTCGGCGCCGGATGACTACGAAATGGTCCGTAGCCAGGGCCATGCGCTGGTGTCGATACGCCATGGGGAGGTGCTGATGCGCCGCACGCCGGCCCAGGTGCACAGGCGGGGATGAGGCCACATAGGGGAGCGTTCAGCTGATGGCTTGGCAGAACTGCTCCAGCACGATATTCCGGCCGCACAGCACCACCGCTACACGCTTGCCTTGGTAGCGTGCGGCGAGCTTGTGCATGCCGGCCACAGCGACCGCCGCAGCGCCTTCGATGATCCAGCGCTCATGGCGGGCAATGTCGCGCATGGCAGCTTTTATTTCGTCCTCACTGACCAGCACCGTATCGCTCAGTAGCGCCTGGCACAGCGGTAGGGTGATGCTGCCGGGCTCCACACCCCCAGCAGTGCCGTCGGACAGCGTAGGCTGCGCGTCGATGTCGATGATTTCGCCGGCCTCCAGGGAGCGTTGCAGGGCCGGGTCGTTTTCTGGCCAGCAGCCAACGATGTGCGTACCGGGTTTCAGGGACCGTAAGGCAGTGGCAATACCGGCAATCATGCCGCCACCGCCCACGGCAACGAATACGGCATCCAGGTCGGGTGCCTGTTCGAACAGCTCGATGCCGATGGTGCCTTGGCCGGCGATGACCTGCAGGTCGTTGTAGGGGGATACGAACACCTTGCCCTGGGCTTGCGCCTGCCTGGCCGCTTCCAGTTCAACGCTGAGCGGGTCTGTCGGCAAACTGATGACCTGTGCACCCAGCGCGCGCATGGCCTGCACTTTATAGGCGGAGGCAGACGTGCTGGTGTAAACGGTCACGGGCACTCCGGCCCGCTGGCCGGCCAACGCCAGCGCCTGCCCATGGTTGCCAGAAGATGCAGCAATCACACCGCTCTGCCGCCCACCTTCATCCAGCAGGCGGATCTTGTTGCTGGCTCCGCGAAACTTGAATGAACCAGTGTGCTGCAAGTGCTCGCACTTGAGCAGCACCTGGCAGCCCGTAATGGTGGACAGGCCAGGGCTGTATTCAAGCGGGGTAATGCTGACGGCGGGGCGCAGTGTGCTGTGCGCTTGAGTGATTGATTCGTAGAGTGCATCGAGCACTGAACCATCAATCTGTTTGAGAGAAGCAGTAAGGGGCATGACAGGTCCCAATCTAAAATGGAATATATGTCCATAATAGAATTTATGTCTGCGCGCATCAACAGCGGGGATGTCTCGTCAGCGTTTGAGGTCTTTCAGGTACTTGTACACCGTCGCCCGCCCCATGCTCAGCACATTGGCCACGTAGTCCGCACCGCTGCGCCCCTCGAATGCACCCTCGGCGTGTAGCGCCTGCACCAGTGTGCGCTTGTCTTTCATCTTCAATGTCTGCAGCGAGAGGCCATTGGCCTGCAGCCATCCATGGAGGAAGGTATTGATGCGTTCCTGCCAATCATTGCGAAACAACGCATCGGGTTTGGCCACAACGCGGCTTACCTGGAAGAACGCTTCCAGCGCCGCGTGCGCCTGTTCGAGTACCGACACATTCAGGTTGATGCACATCAGGTGTTCGGCAACGCCCGCCTCGTTGCGCAGCACCGTACTGATGGCGCGTACCTTCTGGCCATTCCAGTTGAGCTTCTCGTAAGGCCCCAGGTTGACACCCTCCAGCAGGGCGTCCAGCTCGTCATCAATGGCGGAGTCATCCCCCAACTGGCGTTGGGAGAAGTTGTTGGCGATGTACACCACGGTCTGGCTGGCCAGGTCATGCACGATGACCTCGGCGTGGGGATAAAGCAGCAGCGAGATGCTGTCGGCGATTGCCTTGTAGTTCTGCAGGGTCATGTCGATGAGGCCTTGAGCGTTGCGTGCATGGTGGCGCCTGCGGGTGAGCGATTCAAGGTACTGCGCGCTGCCAGAGCGACAGGATAGGGACTCAAAAAAGCACTCACATTCGATAAGCCGTGATTATTCCATCTTATCCTAGGCTTGAAATATGCACGCCACTGGCTCAAAATTGGTATGTAATTACATGCTACGTACAACAGTACAAAATAGTAGGAGATCCCATGGCCCGCGGTGGCATAAACAAGGTTGTGGTGCAGCAGGCCCGGCAGGCGCTGATTGCCAGGGGCGAGAACCCCAGCATCGATGCCATTCGTATCGAACTGGGCAATACCGGCTCAAAAACCACCATCCACCGTTATCTCAAAGAGCTCACTGGCCAGCAGCCCGTGCCCTCGGAAGGCGGCGCACCGATCAGCGAGGTGCTCAGCCGCATGGTCGGGCAACTGGCGACCCAACTGCAGGACGAAGCCGACCTCTCTATCGAGCAGGCTGAGCGGGTGTTCACCGAACAGCGCGAACACTTGGAAAAGGAACTCGCCACCGTTCGCCAGGCCCTGGCCGAGGCCCAGCAACAGCATCAGATTGATGTCGCTGCATTGGCAGCGGAGTCCGAGAAGCTGCGAACCGCACACAGCACCCTACAAACGGAGCAGCTGCGCAACGCCAGCCTGAGCCAGTCGCTGGGCGAGTTGCAGGTCCGCCTGGCGGACAAGGAAACACAGGTCAGCTCGCTGGAAGACAAACACCGCCATGCCCGCGATGCGCTTGAGCATTACCGCAGTGCCAGCCGGGACCAGCGTGAGCAGGAGCAACGCCGGCATGAGGCGCAGCTGCAGCAGATACAGGTGGAAGTGCGCCAGTTGCAGCAGGGCATGGTGGTGAAACAGGACGAGCTCACCCGCCTGCACCGGGATAACGAACGGTTGCTGGGCGAGCACCGCCAGGCCTCGGGCGAAAGCCGCGCGCAGAAAGAACTACTGGAGCAGCGCGATGCGCAAATCCAAGGCCTGCGCACCATGCTGGCCCAGGCACAGGGCAGCGGTGATGAACTACGCCGTCAGCTTGCCGCACAGGTGCAAAGCCTGGAGGACAAGCGCGGCATCTGTACCGAGCAGGCCAATCAGCTTGAGCAGTTGCGTGTGCAATTGCAGGGTAGGGATGAGGCGTTGGCGCGGTGCGAGGCTGCGCGCAGTGCTGTGCAAGATTAATCAAACTTTCGGGGGCGGGTGGTTTCTTCAATAGGGCAGCCATTGGAGAAAAACCATGACCGGTAACGACAAAGCAACGAGCACCCAGCAGGGGCCTCATTCCACTGATCACGCTGACAAACCGGACGACCTTGGGTTTGATCCGGACTCACCCAGCGTCGACGACCCTCAAGTGGACCCTCAGGGCCCCGCCAAACCGCCGCGTGACGTAGAGAAAGACACTCAATAAAAAGGGCGGCCATCAGGCCGCCCCTTTAAAACACTGCCAAACGGCCTCGCACGTCCTTCAGGACTCGGCTTTCTTGGCTGCCTCGGCCTTTTTCGCTGCATCTACCCCGGCCGCCGACAGTTTGATGGGGTAGCTGAGGCTCACATTTTCATCGCTGTCCTTCAGCACGCTGCCGTCGTGGATCAGCCCTTCCTGCTGCAGCGACATGAGCATGTCAGCCACTTCCTTCTCGCCCCGGTAGTTATCCAGCAACTCCTTGCCAAGCCCATGTGGGTGAGCATGGTGCAGGCGGGTAAGGACTTCGGATTTGAGTGCGTCGTTGCTCATGGTTACCTCACTTGCCGTGTTGGGTTTGCAGTGCCTTGGCATGCTGCAGGTGCTGTTCTAGCTTGGGCAGTGTTTCTGCAGCGAATGCCTTCAGCTCAGGCTTGTCGGAAGACTCAGCCTCTTTCTTGAACAGGTTGACGGTTTTTTCGTGGGCATCGACCTGGTTGTTGACGTAAGACTTGTCGAAGGACTCGTCACGCCATTCCAGAATGACCTTTTTGATCTTGTCGGTCAGTGCAGCCTCATCTGGCACCGAGATGTCCAGCTTGGCGGCAATGGCGGCAAGCTTCTGGTTGGCTTCTGTGTGGTCTTTGACCATTTGCTGAGCGTAGGTCTTGATGTCAGCGCTCTTGGTCTTCTCCTGAGCCAGGTTGCCGGTGACGATTTCTGCGATGCCGGCTTCGGTCGCTGCGTCTACGAAGTCGTCCGAGCTGGCTGCAAATGCGTGGACCGATGCCATGCCGAGCACCATGGACAGGCCGACGCGCTTGATGAAGAGATTGCTCATGTTCCGCTCCTTAAACGATGGCGCGACGTCAGTGTCGCGTACTGTTGAGGCCCGGCAAGACGCAAAGGTTTAATCTTTTTGCCCTGCGCTACGCACCTGCGCGGCTAGCTGGCTATAGTCAAGTGCGACCAGTGGACCACGACCTAGGGATTCGAATGCGTGCAGCCGCGGATCAGGATGACCAAGGCCCCCTCGCTCTGACGGGCGAGGGCAGGCGGGTGTCGGTGTTTCGCCTGGTGTTGGCGTTCATGTTGCTGGTGCTGGTGACATTTGCAACGGTCGAAGGCTGGCGCATCTGGCGCGATTATCGCGATGCCTTCATCAACGCTGAAAATATGGTCACCAACCTGGTACAGGCCACCGCACAGCACGCCGAAGACGCCATCCGCCAAGTGGATGCGATTACCGCCGCACTGGCCGAACGCCTGGAAGGGGATGGCTTCGATCATATCGACCGCCCCCGGTTGCATGCGCTGCTTGCCCAGCAGAAAAGCATCATCCCGCAGTTGCACGGGCTGTTCGTGTACGGGCCCGATGGGCGCTGGATCGTCACGGACAAAACCGCCACGCCAGCTGCGGCGAACAACGCCGACCGCGATTACTTCATCTACCACCGCGACCACCCGAGCCGGGCGGTGCGCATCGGCTCAGTGGTGCGCAGCCGGTCTACCGGCAACCTGATTATTCCCATATCCCGGCGCCTGCAGCATGCCGATGGCAGCTTTGCCGGGGTGCTGCTGGGCACCATCAAGGTGGACTGGTTCGTGCGCTACTACGGTGAATTCAAGATCGATGAACGTGGCGCCCTGGTATTGGCCAAGCGCGACGGTACCATTCTGGTGCGGCGCCCCTTCGTCGAGCGGGTGGTGGGGCGAAGCCTGGCCAACAGCGAGATTTTCCGCAACTACCTGCCGTACACGCCACAGGGCCTGGTGGAAGCCGTGGCGGTGGTCGATGGCACGCCGCGCCTGTATGCCTACCGCGCGTTGACCAGTTACCCGCTGGTGGTGGAGGCAGGGCTGTCCCGGGAGTCCATCGTGGCGCCCTGGCGGCAGGATGCCCTGAAGTCGCTGGCTGTGCTGTTGCTGTTGGTGCTGGGCTTCGCAGTCTTTGGCTGGGTAGTGTTGCGCCAGCTGCGTGAGCGCATTGTCATGGAGCGTGCCTTGCACCAGGCCCATCAGACATTGAAGGCGCTGGCACTGACCGACAGCCTCACGGGCCTGGGCAACCGTCGCCGGCTCGATGCAGTGTTCGATGCAGAACTGCGCAGGGCCCGGCGCCAGGGCTACCCACTGGTGGTGGTGATGCTCGACCTGGACTACTTCAAGGCCTACAACGACCGCTACGGGCACCCGGCAGGTGATGCGTGCCTGCAGCGGTTCGCCGCGCTGTTGCGCCAAGCCATGCGCCGCCCGGCCGACCTGGCTGTGCGCTACGGCGGCGAGGAATTCACCTTGTTGCTGCCCGATACCGACAGCCAGGGCGCCCAGGCGCTGGTGCGTGAGCTGCAGCAAGCATTGCGTGGGCAGATGTTGGAACATGCCGGCAGCCCGCTGGGCAGGGTTTCATTCAGTGCCGGTATTGCCGTGGCGGACCTCTCCCAGCAAGCACTCACCCCGCAGCAACTGCTGGGGGCTGCGGACCTGGCTTTATACGAGGCCAAGCACCAGGGCCGCGACCGTTACGAAGTGATGGAGCGGGTGGCGGGTTAATCTGCTGCCAGCGCATGCTGCTGCGCCTGCAACTGCCAGCGCACCGAGCTGACGCCTTTTTCCAGGCTGACGCGGCTTACCAGCCGCTCCAATTGCGAGGGCGCCTCGGAAGTACCCAGCAGTTCGGCGCGCACTTCCAGCCGGGAAGGGTCTGCCAGGTCTTCGCTGTGCAAGGACTGCAAACGCAGCCCAGGGTCGCTGAGGCTGTGCAGCATCAGGCTGCGAACCTGGATCTCATCCTGGGCCCGGCAGACGATACGCACCTCGAAATGTTGCTCCACCTCACTGGCAGGTACCACCTCCTGCCGGTCCAACCGCTGGGCAATGTCACGCAGCAGAATATTGGCGCACAGCACCACCAGGCTGCCCAAGGCAGCTTCCAGCAAAAGGCCGAGGCTGCACAGCACGCCTATGGCGGCGGTGCACCATAGGGTCGCCGCAGTGTTCAGCCCACGCACGTTGAAGCCGTCGCGCATGATCACCCCGCCACCGAGAAACCCGATGCCCGACACCACGTAGGCAGCGATGCGTGAGGCATCGGTAGGCTGCATGCCCGGCACCGCCTGGGTCATCAACACGAACAGACAGGCACCGGTGCTGACCAGCGCATTGGTACGCAGGCCAGTGAGGCGCTGACGCAGTTGCCGCTCGGCCCCGATCAGGGCGCCCAGCAGCAGGGCAATGCTGACGCGCAGCAGAAAGACTTTCCAATCCATAGCAAACCTCATCCACGGGCAGGTGCCCGTGTTGGCGTCGATACGTTCGACGCGGTTAAGAAAACCAGAAATGCGCAGGACCACGAAGGGAGAGGAGGAGTGTTGAAACCGTCACCGCGTTGGCAAAGCCGCCAGGCAGTTAAAGCGCTGCCGGACTAGCGTGCCGCGTGGGCCTGTCGCAAGCGACTGGGGCTACTGTCCAATGCAGGACTCCTGTTCAGGGATGCAAAATTGCGGCGGGGACGTTACGCCGCAGGGCAAGGCAGGTCAAGGGTAAAAACATGACAATGGCTTCATCGAGAAAACCCCTACAGCGTGCAGCGACTACGTGGAAAAACAGCGCACCAATCGGTAACCTTCCCGTCTCTCTTGCACACATCGCGGAATGCTTCATGTTGCTCAACATCGCCATCCTGCTCGGCACCCTGGTGGCCATGGAAGGCGTCGGTACGCTGGCCCACAAGTACATCATGCATGGCTGGGGCTGGTGGCTGCACCGCTCCCACCATGAGCCCCACCTGGGCATGCTGGAAACCAACGACCTGTACCTGCTGGCCCTGGGGCTGGTGGCCGCCGCGCTGGTGGCGATCGGCAAGGCCGGGTACTGGCCGTTGCACTGGGTGGGCGGCGGTGTGGCGGCCTATGGGGTGCTTTATGTTGCCGCCCACGATGGGCTGTTCCACCGACACTGGCCGCGCAAACTGCGCCCGGTGGGCCGTTACCTCAGGCGCCTGCACCGCGCGCACCGCCTGCACCATGCGGTAAAGGGGCGCGAGGGCAGTGTCTCGTTCGGGTTCTTCTATGCACCGCCCTTGCAGGTGCTGGTACGCCAGCTGCGACGTAACAGGCGCCCGCGCAACTGAACGCTAGACGCGCTCACCCGTGCCCGCAGCCGCTTCTGGGCTGACATGCCCACGGCTCACCCACCAGCCGAATGCGGCCGCGGTAAAGAACATGATCAGGCTGTACAAGGCTGCCGGCACGGCCATTGTCGCGTTGTTCAACAACGAAGGGCTAAGGGCCAGGGCAATGGCCAGGGTGCCGTTGTGAATACCGATTTCCATGCCGATGGCGATAGCCTGGCGCTTGGGAACATGCAGCCAGCGGGGCACCCAGTAGCCCACCGCCAGGCTGAGCACATTGAACAGCAGCGCCGCCAGGCCCACCACGGGTGCGTACTCCACCACGGTCTGCCAGTCCTTGGCCAAGGCAAGCACGATGGTGAACGCCAGGAACAACGCCGCCACGATCTTCATCGGTTTTTCCATGCGCGCAGCGAATGCCGGCGCAACATGGCGGATCAGCATGCCCAAGGCCACGGGCAGCAACACGATCGCAAACACCTGCAACACCTTGGCAAATTGCAGCGGGATCGCCTGGTCAGAGGCCATGAACCAGCTCAGCGACAGGTTGACCAGCAGTGGCATGGTCAGGATAGCGATCAGTGAATTGACCGCTGTCAGGGTAATGTTCAACGCCACGTCGCCGTGCGCCAGGTGGCTGAAGAGGTTGGCGGTGGTACCACCCGGTGACGCCGCCAGCAGCATCAAACCGACCGCCAGGGCGGCCTCCAGGCCCAGGCCGTTGGCGATCAGGAAGCACGCTATTGGCAACAGCACGATCTGGCAGGCCAGGCCGATCAGCACAGGCTTGGGGTATTTCACCACACGGGCAAAATCGGCCAAGGTCAATGACAGGCCGAGGCCAAGCATGATGATGCCCAGGGCCAGGGGCAGAAAGGTGGTCAGCAGAGGGGAGGCGGTCATGGCGCAGTCTCGGGCCGGGGTTGCCGAGCAGTTTAGGTGGCGCCGACCTGATAGCTAATTGCATATGGCCAGCTTTGGTAACCATTTGTTACCGCGGTGCCTTCACCCGCGCGCTTAACGCGCATTGCAGTAACCCAGGGTGCGCAGTAGCATGCGCGCTTTTAGCCAGGACTCGCCCTTCATGCCGTTCCAGCAAGGTCTGCTCGCCACCCCCGTCCCCGTGCATGCTCGTCACCTGTTCTTTTCGATCAACTCCCCAGGCGCCATACCTGCGGCGCTCGATGCACTACTCAACGAAGTGGATGGCTTGCGTTTGACGCTGGGGGTCGGCGCACCGTTGGCCAAGGTGCTGAACGCCAACATCGAAGGGCTTGAGCCATTCCCCGTGCTGGACGCTGCCGTGGAGAACCCGAGCACCCAGCATGCCCTGTGGCTGTGGCTGCGCGGCGAAGAGCGGGGCGACCTGTACCTGCGGGCCCAGGCGCTGGAGCAGTTGCTGAGCCCGGCGTTCAGCCTGGTTGACCATGTGGAGGGCTTCCTGCACCAGGGTGGGCGTGACCTGACAGGGTACGAAGATGGCACCGAAAACCCCAGCGATGACGATGCCGTGCAAGCCGCGATTCTTGCCGAGGGTGTACCGGGCCTGCAAGGCTCCAGCTTCGCCGCCTTCCAGCTGTGGAAGCACGACCTGCAGTATTTCAAGGCGCTGCCCCAGGAGGTGCAGGACAACATCATTGGCCGCCGGCTCAGCGACAACGAAGAGCTGGATGATGCCCCAGCGTCAGCCCACGTGAAACGCACGGCACAGGAAAGCTTTGCACCCGAGGCGTTCATGGTGCGCCGTTCGATATCTTGGGCCGATACCCGGGGTGCGGGCCTGGCGTTCGTGGCCCTGGGCAAGTCCTTTGCGGCTTTTGAGGTGCAACTGCGGCGCATGAGCGGGTTGGAGGACGGCATTATCGACGGCCTGTACCGCTTCACCCGGCCGCTGACCGGCGGCTACTACTGGTGCCCACCCATGGGCGAGGCGGGTGTGGACCTGCGCCTGCTGTTGCAAGGCTGATACGTCAAACATTCAGACACACATCTAGGCGCATCCGACGGTTTCAGGGGCTAGCCTGTGGGGGACACCGCTTCCTCAAGAGGGCCTGACCATGTACGCACGCCGCGATGTTCTGCGCGCCGGGGCGGCTATTAGCCTTATGGCGGCCGCACCGTGGCTGGCCGCCGCGCCCCAAGGCCTGCTCACACGCAAGATACCCGCCACCGGTGAAGCACTGCCCGCTATCGGGGCCGGCACGTCTGGTAGCTTTGAAGTAGAGCCGGGTTCTACGGCCTATCGCCAGCTTGAACAGGTGCTCTCGGCGTTCTTCCAAGGCGGCGGCCGGGTCATCGACACGTCGCCGAACTACGGCGGCGCCGACGCTATCCTGGGGCAACTTCTGGAAGAGGGCGGTTGGCACCGCCAGTGCTTCATCGCCACCAAGATTGCAGCCGACAGCCTCGCCGCAGCCCAGACCCAGTGGGCACAAACCCTGCGTAGCCTGCGCACGGAAAAGGTCGACCTATTGCAGGTACACAATTTGCGCGACTGGAAAACCCAGTTGCCCTATGCCCGCGAACTCAAGCAACAGGGCAAAACCCGCTATGTGGGCATCACCCATTACCTGAACAGCGGGCATGAGGAGGTTGCGGCGATCGTCCGCAGCGAGCCACTGGATTTCATCCAGATCAACTATGCAGTCAATGCCCCTCAGGCAGCGAAGACCCTCTTGCCACTGTGCCGCGACAAAGGCGTAGCGGTGCTGATCAACCGGGCCTTCGACGATGGCCGGCTGTTCGCCCAGGTCAAGGACCAGCCGCTGCCAGGGTGGGCCGAGCAGGCTGGCATTGGCAGTTGGGCGCAGCTGTTCCTCAAGTTTGCGATCAGCCACCCAGCGGTCACCGCCGTAATCCCTGCAACCGGCCGGCCAGATCGCCAGCTCGACCAATTGAAAGCGGGTCATGGCCCATTGCTGACCCTGGCGCAGCAACAGGCGCTGATTCAGCAATTTGCGTGACGCGATGACGAACCTGCGGCGCCGTCTGCAACAGCTGCTCGATATCCAGCCCGGTGAAGCACCCGCAGTGCTCGCCGGCCTGCTGTTGTTCTATCTACTGTTCACCGGCTACTTCATGCTGAGGCCCGTGCGTGAAACCATGGGCATTGCGGGTGGTGTAGACAACCTGCAATGGCTGTTCACCGGGACTTTCATCGTCACACTGGTATGCCTGCCGTTGTTCGGCTGGCTGGCCTCTAAAGTACCGCGCAGGCTGATCCTGCCGTGGACCTATGGTTTTTTCGCCAGCAACCTGGTGTTGTTCGCCCTGCTCATGGCCCGGTCGCCTGATGCGGTGTGGACGGCCCGCGCGTTCTACATCTGGCTGTCGGTGTTCAACCTGCTGTGTATCTCGCTGGCGTGGAGCGTGCTGGCAGACCTCTTTTCCACTGAGCAAAGCAAGCGCCTGTTCGGCCTGCTTGCGGCTGGCGCCAGTTTGGGTGGGCTCACTGGGCCCTTACTAGGCGCATTGCTGGTGGCGCCACTGGGTCATGCCGGGTTGCTGGTGCTGGCGGCAGGCTTTTTAGTTGCAAGCATCCAGGCCACACGTTTTCTGCAGCGCTGGCGTGCTGCACAGCCGATCACAAAGCGAGCGCCTATGCCGTCCCGGCAGCCACTGGGCGGCAACCCCTTCGCAGGGGCGACAGCGGTACTGCGTTCACCTTACCTGCTGGGCACTGCCCTGTTCGTCGTTTTGCTCGCCAGTGTCAGCACGTTCCTATATTTCGAGCAAGCTCGCATCGTCAGCCAGACCTTCACCGACAGTACCCGGCAGACACAGGTATTCGGCCTGATAGACAGCTTGGTGCAAGCACTGGCGATCCTCACTCAACTGTTCCTCACAGGGCGCTTGGCTCGGCGGCTTGGCGTGGGCGTGCTTCTGGTGGCAGTGCCCATGGTAATGGCTATGGGCTTCATTTGGCTGGCGATGGCCCCCGTGTTCGCAGTATTCGTAGTGGTCATGGTTATACGGCGGGCCGGGGAATACGCGCTGGTGCGCCCTGGGCGGGAGATGCTGTTCACGGTGCTACCAGCCGAAGACAAGTACAAGGCCAAGAACTTCATCGACACCGTGGTATACCGAGGCGGCGACGCCATAAGCGGCTGGCTCAAACGTGCTCTGGATGTAATGGGCGAGCACCCTCAAGCTGCCATGCTGATCGGTGCGGCTATCGCCACCGGCTGGGCTGTGACCGGGGCATGGTTGGGCCGGCGCCAGGCCCGCCTGGACACCCCGGCACCCCACTGACCGCCACGCCAAATACCCGACGACCGCATATTTAACGCCACCGGTCCGATGGCGGCTGTTTAAAGCGAATCACAGCTGATGGCCGAACTCTGAACCCATGTACGGCACAATTGCCGTGCATCCCGAAGTCATATGAGGTTTCAGACCATGGCCAACAAAGAGAACAGCCGCAGCGGCAATCAACAAGGCAGCCAGGGCGGTACCAAGAACCCAGGCAACTTTGCCAATGACCGTGAAAAAGCATCCGAAGCCGGGCGCAAAGGCGGCCAGCATTCCTCCAGCGACCAAGGCGGTAAAGCCGGGCCAAAAGGCGGCCGTTCGTAAGTGAGGCTACGCGGTGCCGAGGTAACCCGGCACCGCGCATTACAGGTAGGCTACGACCCGCTTGCAATGCCGCTGAGTTGACTGACAATAGCCGGGCCCGTTCCTGTCGACTGGAATCTACGCCCGATGATGCTGACCCCGCTGTTCCCCCAAGTCTCGCCTGAAGACATCCTGTTTGTATTCGCGCTTGAAGCCGAAGCCGGCCAAGTGTTCGGCCATCTCAATACCGTATTTACCGGCATTGGCAAGGTCAATGCGGCTATCACGCTCACCCGTGCCATCACCCGCCATAAGCCTCGGCTGATCGTCAACCTGGGATCTGCCGGAAGTAAACGCCATGGCAAAGGCACAGTGGTGTGCTGCAACCGCTTCGTGCAACGGGATATGGATGTCACCCCCTTGGGCTTCGCCCGCTACGAGACACCTTTTTCGGATACCCCAGTAGTGCTTGAGCATGGCATGGCCATCTCGGGCTTACCCCTCGAAGCCTGCGGCACCGGTGACAACTTCGAAGTGAGCCACGGCGACGCACCCTATGACGTGGTAGATATGGAAGCCTATGTGCTGGCATTAATCGCCCGCAGCGAAAATATTCCCTTTGTCTGCCTCAAATATATTTCCGACGATGCGGGCAGTGAGGCAGCGAGTGACTGGGCCGTGCAGGTGCACCTGGCCGCCGAGGCCTTCAAGCGGGTGCTCTTCCAGCCCCGGTGAGCCACCGGGCGAACAGGCTAAACCTTCCCTGGCCAATGCAGTCACTTGAGTTATCGGTCCATCATTCAGGGGGCATGCTCAATGGCCAGGGCAATCTGGAAAGGCGCAATCAGTTTCGGGCTGGTGCATATACCGGTCGCGCTGAACACGGCGGTAAGCACCGAGCGAGTCGATTTCGACTGGCTCGACAAGCGCAGCATGGACCCGGTGGGCTACAAGCGCATCAACAAGGTGACTGGCAAGGACATCGACAAAGAGCACGTCGTCAAAGGTGTGGAGTATGAAAAGGGCCGCTATGTGGTTATCAGCGAAGACGAAATTTGCAAAGCGCGCCCGGAAGCTACCCAGACCATCGATATCTTCTCGTTCGTTGATGCCGGGGAAATACCCCTGCAGCACTTCGACACGCCTTACTACCTGAGCCCCGACCGCCGGGGCGGCAAAGTGTATGCACTATTGCGCGAAACACTGGCAAGCACCGGCAAGGTGGCGCTGGCCACCGTGGTGTTGCACACCCGTCAGCATTTGGCCTTGCTCAGGCCGCTGGAGGACGCCCTGGTTATGATTACCTTGCGCTGGCCTGAAGAAGTGCGCGGCCTGGATACGCTGGAGCTGGACACCACCGTTACGCAAGCGAAGCCAGACAAGCGTGAACTGGACATGGCCAAGCGGCTGGTCAAGGAAATGTCGGGTAGTTGGACACCCGATGAGTATCATGATGCGTTCAGGGAAACGATCATGGAGCTGGTAGAGGAGAAAGCCAGCAAGGGCAAGATTGAAACGGTCGAGAAGGGCGATGCAGGCGGCACCGAAAAAAGCGCCGATATCATCGACCTTACCGAACTGCTCAAACGTAGCCTCGGGGGGAAAGCAGCTGCGGCAACAAAGAAGAAAACCGCACCCGAGAAAAAGCCGGCCAAGCGTTCGCGCAAAGCGTCGTGAAAGCGTCAGAGGGTTTTCTGCAGCCCCGCCAGATAGTCGCCAAACCCTTCTCGGGCGCGGCTCTCGCGTCGGCTGCTGGTGGCCACGCTGTGCTGCCCGCTCCAGCTGATGGCAACCCCTAACGCCTCCAGCCCCCTGACCAGTTGCACATCCTCATGTGCCGCGAGCGCCTTGAAACCACCCACCAGTGCGTAAGCATGCGCACTCACCCCCAGGTTGGCACCATGAATGTGGCGGTGCCCGTCCTTGTCGTCGTAACGGCTGTGATACAGCCGGCGCAGCGCGGCCTTCTGCCATGGCTCCCACCGCTGCACATGCACCGTCCCACAAACCACCTCCGTGCCGCATCCCAGCTGCGATACCAGCCAGTGCAACGGCACCTGGCTGTCGGCATCGGTGCAGGCCAACCAGGTGGCGCCACGGTCCAGCATCCAGGCGGCGCCGGTACGCCGGGCTTCGCCCACGTTACCGGCCTCAATCGCCACAGTTTCGATGCCATGGCGCAGCGCAACCGCGGCGGTGCTGTCGGTACAGCGGTCAAGCACCACAACGATTTCAACCCTGTGCCCCGCATCCCCGGCATATCGGGCAGCCAGCAGCGCAGCCTTGAGGCAGCGGCCCAGGCGCCGGGCTTCATTGTGGGCAGGGATGACGATGCCGATCATAAGCAGGTCTCGTCGAGGTCGACCACGCTTGGCTGGGCGGACCAGTACGCCATGATGAAATCCGCTTCCTCGTGGCAGAACAGAGGATAGAGGGGAAGGTGCTTTTCCAGCATGCGGTGTACCTCGCGGCCATCTTGAGGGCAACCTGCGATGGGGTGCTTCCAGTGGCAGGTCAGCAGCCCGCCGTCATAGGTAAGGCTGGCGACCGACTGCTCGATAACCTGCAACCAGTCTGCAGGGTCCAGGTAATAGCCCACCTCGCTCAGTACGATCAGGTCGAACTGCCCCCCCGGCCAATCCGCTGGCAAACGCGCCACCTCTGCGTGCACGTGGGGGGCCTCGGCGAGCCGGCCAAGGGTGAGCCTGATGGCGGTAGGGTCGAGGTCCTGGCACACCAGCGCTCCACAGCGCTCGGCCAGCATGACGCTGAGCTCGCCATTGGCGCACGCCGGCTCGAAGACGCGCTGGTAGCACTGCCGCGGCAGGCTGGCCATCAGCAGGTCCCGCTTGCGCTTCTCGTACCAGCGTGTTCGAAAAGCCCAGGGGTCTTCGTTCGTGGCATACAGGTCGGCGAAATACTCGGCGTCAATGCTCATGGCAGCTCCATTCACAGGAAGACCAGTTCGAAGGGTTGCAACAGGCAGTCCAGCAAGTCTGGGCGCAGCACCGGTGGGTTGCAGCCATCCGGTTCAAACTGGCTGGCGTGCGCGGCGATTGCCTTGCGCTTGCGCCCCACCTGGCCTTCATCCAATTGCAAGCGATGGGCCCGTGGCCACGGCAGGCGGGGGTCATCGGGCTGGGCCCAATGCCAGGCCCAGACGGGCACCTCGGCCAGTTGCACTTTGCGGGCAAGGGCTGCCTGGGCCGCCGCCCGGCCGACCGCTTCGTGATCGCAGTGCCCATCGCCCCGCCAGGTGGCCATCAGCAAATCGTCAGGCCGTAGCAGCTGCGTGAGGTGGCTGACCAGAAACGCTTCTTCGCGGGGCAGCTGGCCATCTTTGAGATTGAGCCGTCGCCAGTCCAGGCGGCCGGGGTCCAGGTTAAGTTGCTGCAGCGCCAGGCGGCTTTCCTGAGGCCGCTGGCGGCGCAAGCGATGCTCGGTCCAGTGGCTGGACCCAGGATGGCTGCCTTCGCCATCGGTGGCCGAGACAAGCACCAGGTCCTCCTCTCGCCCCCTGAACCCGGCCAGCAGGCCGCCGGCCATGAGAATCTCGTCGTCCGGGTGCGGGGCGATCAGCACCAGGCGCCGCCCAGGTGGACACAGCTGATGGGCATCCAGCCACGTGGCGCGGGCCAGATGGGCGGATTGCTGCCAGGCAGACCACGGCGTGCCAGGGCTTTCTTCGATCAGGTTTTCGCTCATAACTGCCATACTCCAGCGGGTACCTGTGTGAGTTGTTGGCCCAGCACGGCCAGGTCGCGCTCTGCGTGGCTCTGGCGGATGAACACCGGCAGGTCCGCGCTGAGCCGGGCGAAGTGGCTGCTGCGGCAGAACGGGGTGGCCCCCAGGGCTCGGCCGACGTGGCTGATAACCTGTTCGACCGCCTGTTCGACCTGCGCGCGGGTACGGCGCACCTGCAAGCTGGCATCGGCTTGCGGCTGCTGGTCGATCCAGGCGGCGCATGCACGCAGGGCTGCCTTGGCGCCGTACAACGCAGCATCCACTGCGCCCAGGTGCGCATCGGCGTGGGGGTCAGGGTGCGGCTTGGTGCAGTGCTCGCGCAGGTAGCCAGCCAACGCCTCGGCGGCGCCATACCAACAGGCGGCGATACCACCGCCGCCGTGCCAGAAGCCAGGCCGTGACAGGTATTGGCCGGGCTGGCCGACCAGCACGCCCGGTGTATCGTCGAATTTGATTTCAACGCTGGCGGTAGTGGCCATGCCGACCGCCTGCCAGCGTTCGCTATTCAAGCCCTGGCCGGGCTGTGACAGCTCGATGGCGACCAGTTGCGGACGCATTTCTTCGTCCCACGCCGTGATCAGCGCCCGGTCGACCTGTAGGGCACCCGAGCACCAGGCCTTGCGGCCGCCCAGGCGAACCTGGGTGCCATCCCGCGCAACGATAATGGCTCGAGCGTCAGGAGGCTCGGCCGCCCACACGCCCCAGATTCCGCTCTCAGCGTAATGAGCGGCACCACATTCGGCCATGATCGCCAATGCATCGGTATGGCCCTCGTAAAGCTTCGCCAGGGCCAGATCGCACCCGGCCACCCGGGCAAGAGTCTGCCAGCGCCGCAACGTGTCACCGTGGCCGGGCAATGGTAGCTGGTCCAGATGATCGGCTTGCAGGGCCTGGAGCAGTGGCGGCAATTGCGTATCCAGGCTGAGCGGTTGCGGGCGCTCGCCGAAGGGGCGCAGCACGCGGTCCAGGTGAGTCAGGTCGAGGTCCTGCGCGGTGGTCATTGGCGTCCCTCCTTGGCTTGGTACTGGGCAATCATTGCTCCAGGCCCAATTGTCGGCGCATGCGCGCGGTAATGGACTGCCGGGTATTGCCCAGCGCTGCCCAGGGGTCGTCCACCTCGGCTAGACGCTGCGCGAGGTTGGCGATGGTCCACTGATTGGCGGCCTTGAGCTGGGCCAGCTCTTCCCGCCAGATAGGCACGGAAACCGGCAGGCCTTCGCGGGCACGCAGCGAATAGGCGCAGGCAGTTGTGGCACCTTTGCCATTGCGCAGGTAGTCGATAAAAATGCGGCCCACCCGGTTTTTTGGGCCTGAGACTGCCGTCAGTCGGTCCGGGAACAACTGGGCTAGATAAGTCACGATAGCGTGGCTGAACGCTTTCACCTCTTCCCAGCCCGCCCGGCGCGTCAGCGGCACCACCAGATGAATGCCTTTACCGCCGCTGGTCTTGATGAACACGGTGAGCCCTAGTTCATCGAGCAGGGTCAAGGTCAGCTGGGTAGCCTCCAGCATGGCTTTCCAGGGGAGCGCCGGGTCAGGGTCCAGGTCCAGGACGAACCGGTCCGGCTTGTCGAAGTTGCTATCGATTGCATTCCAGGTGTGCAGCTCAAGCATGTTCATCTGTACGGCACCCAACAGGGAATCTGGCCGATTGATGACCATGGCAGCCTGGCCTGCTTCGGCCTTGTCGTAGCTGCGCAGGTGAGGGATGTGAAACTGCTCGGCGTTCTTCTGAAAGAACAGCTCACCCTCAAGCCCATCGGGGGCACGCACCAAGGCCACGGGTCGGTGCTTGAGTTGCGGGATGATCCACTCACTGACAGCAGCGTAATAGTGGGCAATTTCGCGCTTGGTGACGCCCGTAGTGGCGTCGATCACCCGGTCCGGGTGGGTCAGGCGCAGTTTGCCCAGATCTTCCGGTAGCTCAGTGGCTTTGCGCCTGGCGGTGCTTTTGCCGGCCATGGGTTGCTCCAGGTCTATGTGGCGGGCGGGTTTATCGTGCCGTAGCCCATGGAACACCGCATGGCGAACGATGCCGTCACGGGTCATCTGCGCGTAGGCGACCTCTGCCAGCAGCACTGGCTGCAGCCAGTGAACGCCCCGCGCCTCTGCGCCAGTCGGTGGGTGGGCCAGCGCAGGCTCAGCCACCTGCAACGGTTCGAGGCGGGCACGCAGGCTGGCCAGCGTTGCTGCGCTGAACCCGGTGCCCACCTTGCCGGCATAGCGCAGCTGATGCTTTTCACCGTCATGCAGGGCCAGGAGCAAGGCGCCAAAGCCTTTCCGGCTACCTTTGGGGTCGGTGTAGCCAACCACTACAAACTCTTGGCGGCGACCGCACTTGAGCTTGACCCAGTCAGCGCTGCGCTTACCCAGGTAGGGGCTATCGGCGCGTTTGCCGATAAGCCCTTCCAGCCCAAGGCGACAGGCACTTTGGAGCAACGAATCGACCGGCTGATCGAAATCTGCTGAATACATCAGCCGCCCATCGGCACTGTGTTGTAGCAGCTGTTGCAGGGTTGCACGACGTTGCTGCAAGGGCAGGGGACGAAGGTCTTCACCGCCCAGGAACAGCAGGTCAAAGACGTAATAGACAATGGCATCATCCTGCTCGGTGTCGAACGCATTTTGCAGCGCCTGGAAATCGGCCACTCCCTCGGCATCGTTGACCACCATCTCGCCGTCGAGCCAGGCTGAATCCAACCCCAGTGCACGCAACGCCGCGACCTGGCCTGGCATCTTGGCGGTCCAGTCATGACCGTTACGGGTAAACAGGCGTATATCCTCCCCATCGACACGGGCGAGAATGCGGTAGCCGTCGAACTTCACCTCATAGCGCCATTCACCACGGGGCGCCGTTTCAACCAAGGTTGCCAGTTGTGGTTCAAGCGCTGTCGGCAGCCCGGCGCCCGTTGGCTTGCGTGCAGCCGCCTTGGCTCTCGGTTTTTTGGGCACTTTGGCTTTCGGTATCAAGGTCCGGTCACTGAGCACACTGTCGGGCTGCTCATCCACCACGACGTACTCGCTTTCGGGGCGGGCCTGGCTGTCATTGGATTTGACCAGCATCCACTGCTCTTTCTTGCCCGCCATCCGTGTGCGAAACAGGTTCCACACGCCGCCAAGCTTTTCGCCCTGCAAGCGGAAGCGCAGCTTGCCTTTGGCATAAGCCTCGGCCGGGTTGCCTTCGGGCTCCCATACGCCTCTGTCCCACACAATGACATCACCGCCACCGTAGTGGCCTTCAGGGATATGCCCCTCAAAGCTGGCGTACTCGAGCGGATGATCTTCTACGTGCACCGCCAGCCTTCGTACTTTCGGGTCCAGGGAAGGGCCTTTGGGTATGGCCCAGCTCTTCAGCGTGCCTTCAAGTTCCAGGCGGAAATCGTAGTGGAGGTGGCTGGCATCATGTTTCTGGATGCAGAACTGCAAGGCATGGGCGCGCTTGCGCTTGCCCCCTTGGCCACTGGGCTCCGGCGTGGCATCAAAATCGCGCTTGCGTGCATATTCCGCTAGGGACCTTGCCATCACTGGCTCCACACCATGAGTGTCTTGGTGTTGGGAGGCAACCGTGGAACAGGGAGTTCAATAAATCGGATAGCCCGGAAAAACTCTGAATCTTCCTGCGCCGGGCAGAGTCGACCACAAGTGAGCCACTTGAAGGAGACGCCACATGGCCAAGCCAAACGACCCTAAGCCCTACACACCCACTGAGATCGACAACATTGAAGACCGCATGGGCAGCGTGCACGAACTGGATTTCAGTGAACGCCTGGACGAGCGGCGAGGGCGGGTGGGTGATGAACGGCCTGCAGGTGACATCGAGCAGGAGTTCCCCGCTGAGCGCGTGGCCGAAAGCGGCATGACCGGGGGCGAGGCCCTGACCGACAGCCTGCACGAAGACAACGTGACCTACGATGACCTGAGCCCTGACACGCTGCTGGATGAAACCGGCGCGCGCGACCCGCACGAACCCGGCCATGGCGGCCCGGCAGATATGGCGCTTACCGAGGTGGATGCCGACGAAATTGGTGGTGGTATCGGCCTGGATGAAGCTGAACTGGCCCGCTCCGCGCCGCTGGACGGCGAGCCATGGAGCGATGATGTAGTTGACGAAGATGACCGGAGCCCACAATGAGCGAATTACGATGCGCCTGCACTGAATGTTCCTGCACGGTCAATGCCGTGCCGCAGAATGGCAAGGCCTACTGCTGTGAAGCCTGCGCCACCGGCCACCGCAGTGGCGACCCATGCCGCATGCCGGGCTGCACCTGCGGACAGGTAGCCCAGAAGAAAGAGAGCAGCGTCGATAACGCGCTCGATGAAACCTTCCCCGCCAGCGACCCCATCTCGCCCTGAGCATAGGCTGCCACGCGACCCCGCTGCTCAAAGCGGGGTCGTTAGCTGCTAGCCACTCCCCCCCCCATCTGCCCCATGGCTTATGTCTGCGCAGGCTTCTCGTGCTGACGCATGGCCCTTGCACGCTTCTCCAGCACCAAGTAAGTGATCACTGCCAATACCAGGGGGATGAGGTAGTACAGCGTGCGGTAAGCCAACAGGGCTGCCACCAGGCTGCCCTGGGCCATCTGCCCTTGCAGCAGGCCAAGAAACACGGTTTCCAGCACACCCAACCCGGCAGGGATGTGGGCCACCACCCCCGCCACGCAGCTGATCAACAGAATGCCCAAAATCGACGGGTAGAAGGCCTCGTCCGGCAACAGCCAGAAGATAAGCAGCGCCATCATTGCCCAGTTGCTGGCGCCCAGCACCACTTGGCAAACCGCCAGGCGCAGTGAGGGCAAGGTGAGTTCATGCTCGCGCCAGCGCCAGGTACGCTTCGTCGCAAATCCGCACGCCAGTACATAGCCTAACGACACCGCCAGCAACAGGAAGCCGATCATCTGCAGGCCGGTCGTGCCCACTGCCCAGTGGGACGGCAGCTCTACCAGACGCAGGGCAAACACGCTGCCAGCGATCAACATGTAGCCCATCCAGTTGGTCAACAGCCCCAAGGTCAGGATGCGAGTGATGGTGGGGGTGTCCAGCCCCAGGCGCCCGTACAAGCGGTAGCGCAGGGCAACACCGCCTACCCAGGTGGTGAAGTTGAGGTTGAACGCATAACACACGAACGCGATGGGCAGCACTTGCCTGGCCGGCAGCCGGTGGCCGGTGTAGGCACGCGCCAGCAAGTCGTAGCTGGCGAAGATCAGGAAACTGCACAACGCCATGACCAGCCCAATCACCAGGGTGCTGGGTTTGTAGGCCATCAGCGACTGGCGCACCTCGTTCCAGTCCAGGTTGCGCGCCAACGTGAACAGCAGTGCCGGGATCAGAATCAGGAACAACACGGTAAACAGGCGCTTGGCCCAGGTCTGCCAACGCTTGCGCTCCATCAGGTGTTGCCCTCGTTCAGGTTGCCTTGGGTGGCCACTTCCGGTTGCTGCGGTTCCAGCCGCTTGCGGTGGGCCGGAAACCAGCCCGCAATGCGCGGGAAGTGGCGCACTGCGTGGAAGCACAAGAAAATCAACGGTGCACGCCACCAGTAGCCCCGGATCATGCGCTCCAGGGTCACAGGCTTGCACTGCTCACTGGCCAGCGACTGCAAGTGCTGGTACAGCTGCTGGTTGAAGGCGTGGTCGCGGATAAACAGGTTGGCTTCCAGGTTGAATGACAGGCTCAGGGGGTCGAGGTTGCTGGAGCCCACCGTAGCCCACTGGTCATCGACCAAGGCCACCTTGCCGTGCAGGGGGCGGCGGCAATATTCGTGTATACGCACGCCATCGCGCAGCAGGTAGTTGTAGAGCAAGCGCGACAGTGCACGTACCCAGCGCATGTCCGGCTCGCCCTGCATGATCAGCGTGACCTCTACACCCCGCCGTGCGGCGTTACGCAGTTCACGCAGCAGCCGGTAGCCCGGGAAAAAATAGGCGTTGGCCACCACGATACGTGAACGCGCGTTGCGCAGTGCTTCGAGGTAATACGCTTCTATGGCGGTGCTGCGTTGCCCGTTATCACGCTCCACCAGCACGGCAGTGATATCGCCAGTGGGGGCGGTGACAGGGCGCACGTCACTCGGCGGTTCCAGCACCGGGGACATCAGCCGACGGCTCACCGCGTGCACCTGTGCGACCACAGGCCCTGTGACTTCAACGGCGTAATCCTGTTTGGCCATGGGCCCGAAATCACCGAGGTGATCGGCGCTGTAGTTGATCCCGCCGATGAAGGCGCGCTGGCCATCGATCACCACGATCTTGCGGTGCAGCCGCCTGAACAGGTTGGTCCGCATGCCTGCCAGGCGCGGTTGCGGGTCGAAGAGGTGGAAACGCACGCCGGCATCGGTCATGGCCGCAATGAAATCGGCCGGCAAATCTGCCGTGCCGTAACCGTCAGCCACCACCTCGACTCGCACACCACGGCGGGCAGCATCCGCCAGCACCCGTTGCAGCTGCTGGCCCACCTTGTCGTCGTAGATGATGAAGGTTTCCAGCAGGATCTCTTCCCGGGCCTGGGCCATGGCCTCGAAAACCCGGGGGTAGTACGCCTCGCCATTGATCAACAGTTCGACGCTGTTGCCCTCTACCCAAGGTCTTTTCACACACTGATCTCCGCAGCCAGAGGGGCGTGGTCGGACAAGTGCGACCACGGGTAATTGGACAGCACCTGGGCCTTGGCCGGCATACCGTTGCGCACGTAGATGCGGTCCAGCCGCAGCAGCGGCAGGCGCGCGGGAAAGGTGCGTGCCGGCGCACCGAAGCGCTCACCGAACGCCTCTACCAGCGACTGCGACAGCACCGCGTCAGCCTTCAGCCGCCAGTCGTTGAAATCGCCGGCGATGATCACGGGGGCTTTGGCCGGCAAGCGCTCCAGCAAGGCCAGCAGCAGTTTCACCTGGCTCTGCCGGTGGGCTTCCCGCAGGCCCAGGTGCACGCAAATGGCATGCACCTCATCGTGCCCGGGCACCTGCAGTTGGCAGTGCAGCAGGCCGCGCTCCTCGGTGCCTTGCACGGTCACGTCGAGGTTCTGCGAGCGCAGGATCGGGAACTTGGACAGCAGCGCGTTACCGTGATCGCCATGGGGGTACACGGCATTGCGGCCGTAGGCAAACTGCGGCCACATGCTGTCGGCCAGAAACTCGTACTGGGGGGAGGCCGGCCAGCCGGGGTGGCGCAGCGCGTGCTGCGCATGGCTGCCATGCACCTCCTGGAGAAAAACAAGGTCTGCACCGGTGGCCCTTACCGCCTCCCGCAGCTCCGGCAGGATGAAACGCCGGTTGAAAAAGGTAAAACCCTTGTGCACGTTAAGCGTGAGCACATTCAACCGATGCACGGCTGTGCGGCTCTCGGCGGCGGGGTGGGGCGCAGATAGCGTCGAATTCAAAGCTCTACCTCAGGTTCAGTACCGGGTTCGGTCATCAGGTCGTGGTCCAGGTGCAGTTTTTCCAGCAGGCGCCGTGCGTCATAGGGGGCGTGGACCTTTTGATCGTTATCGAAGTAGCAGTACACGTCACGCGATGCCTTGCGGGGCGGTGGGCCCGGTACGATCAGCCGTGCGTCGTCCGCCTGGTCGCCCTTGGTCCATCGCTCGATGCGGTGCTTCCAGCGGCGCAGGGCGGCAACCGTATAGCCGCTGCTGTGCAGCTCCACATCGCCATGCAACCGCATGTACACGAAGTCAGCCGTAAGGTCCTCGGCATAGGGCCACTTGCCTGCGCTATCGGCCACCACCAGGGCAAGCTTGTGGGCGCGCAGCAGGTCGACGAAGGCGTCGCACATGAAACTGTCGTGGCGCACCTCAACCGCGTGGCGCAAGGGTGTATTGCCGGTGATCTCAGCACCGCCGTTGCCCTTGAGCCGTTCACTGCAGTTTTTGGCACAACGCCGGGCCGCGGCCCGGTCGTGGGGCAACAGTTGGAAGAACTCGGCGAAGCGGGCTTGATCGAACTGCATGTTGGGCGGGAACTGCCACAAGAACGGGCCTAACTTGTCGCCCAACATGAGCGGCCCTGACGCAAAGAAGTTGGCCAGCGGCTCCTTGATGTCCTTCAACCGGCGCACATGGGTGATATAGCGCGGCGCCTTGACTGAAAACACGAAATCATCGGGCGTGGCCTGGGCCCAGCCAAGATACCGCTCAGGTGTTTGCAGGCTGTAAAACGAGCCGTTTATCTCGATGGTGTTCACCGCCCGTGAGGCGAAGGCGAGTTCATCGTCCTGCCGCAAGCCCTGGGGGTAGAAATCCTTGCGCCATGGGCCATAGCGCCACCCTGAAATGCCAATGCGCACGTCGCTCACGGTCCCTCCTTACTGCTTGTCGCCCCGTTCATCCATGCGACCGATGCAGCTACCCGGTGGTTCAGCCACTGATGCCCAGCGGCGCATGGCGGGTGGATTGAACTTTGCCGGCCACTGCGCTTCCACCGTTCAGCAAGAAGGCAATGCACCACGCACTCAAACGAGCCTTCTGGAGACAGGCATGGCCAGACACATCATCCATTTCACCGGCCCCATCAACTCGTCGACGTGCGGCAACCTCATCAATACCTGCACAAAAGCTCTGAACCAGGGCGCAGAGGTGCTGCAACTGAACATCGCGACCATGGGCGGTGAATGCAGCTACGGGTTTACCCTGTACAACTACTTGCGGGGCCTGCCTGTCAGTGTGCATACCCATAACCTGGGTACCGTGGAGTCGATGGGCAATATCCTGTTTCTGGCGGGTGATCACCGTACCGCCTGTACCCACAGCAAGTTCCTGTTCCACCCGTTTCACTGGACCTTGCACGGCTCCGTCGACCATGCGCGCATGGCCGAATACGCGATGAGCCTGGACTACGACCTGCGGCTGTATGCAGAGATCGTCTCGGAACGTACCCAAGGTGGCAGTGAAGTACTGGACGTGCCCCGTTACCTAATGGCGGCCCCGCGCATACTTGGTCCGCAGGAAGCGTTGGACAGTGGTCTGATCCATGGGATAGACGAGATGCCCATCGAGGCTGGCGTGTGTCAATGGAGTGTTCACGCCTGACGAGCGCGTTGTGGCAGCCTGCTAACGGACAGAAGCAGCGGTAGAGGCGTCACAGGCGAGCAAGGAGCGTATAAGGTCCTTTATTTCGCCTTTCAATGCCGCGACATGGTCGATATGGGCAAAGCGAAAGTCAGCGATCTCGTGCATGGCGCAAGGCTTTGGGGCGTCGTCAAACTCTGCTTCGAACACGTAATGCATCCGTTCGGTGGACTCGTGGCGCATCAGCAGCGTGAGGTTCATGGCCTGCAGGCCAGTTTCTTCGAGCAACTCACGCTCCGCCGCCTGGGCAGGTGTCTCACCGGGTTCGACCTTGCCGCCGGGCAGCGTCCACGGCGCTTTGTGCTTGCGCACCCACAACCATTTATGGCCGTGCTTGCCATGGCGGCAGATGATGGTGGCGCGGGCTTTGGTCGATTTCATGCAGGCTCCTGGTGACGCATATTCCTATGAGGAATTAGTCACCAGGAGACACACATTGGTGTCTTGAGGGCACGTCAATCCCGACGAACGGTCAGTACGGCACCGATCCGTGCAGGTTTTCGATAGCCTCTACCAATTCGTCGTAGCCAACCGGCTTGTTCAGGTGGCGGTCGAACCCGGATTGCCGAGACTTGTGCTGGTCGGCGCTGGCCCCGTAGCCCGTCAGGGCAATTGCCGGGACATGCTTCAGATGGTCCAGCGCACGGAGTGCCCGAATCAGAGCATGGCCATCCATCACCGGCATACCGATATCGGACAGGATGATGTCGTAACGCCCCGTTTGCGCGGCCGCCAGGGCCTGTTGCGGGTCACTGAAGGCACTTACCCGGGCGCATTCCATTTCCAGCAACTGTTGCATCACATCCAGTACCTCCGGCGAATCGTCCACCAGCAATACATGGATGCCGCTCAGCCGGCCATCGGTGTCGGGGTCGCTGGGTGCCACCGGTGTGACCTGGCCGGCGTGCGCCAAGGGCAGGGTAACGGTAAAGGTGCACCCCTGGCCGATGCCAGCCGACTGCGCATGCACGGTGCCGCCGTGGGCTTCGACCAGTTGCCGCACCAGCGACAGCCCGATGCCCAGGCCCTCGCGGGCCGGGTGCCCCCCTTGGGGCGCAGCCTGGCTGAACAGGTCGAAGATGTGCTCCAGGCTATCTGGCGTGAGGCCGATGCCCTGGTCGATGACGCGCAGCGATACCTTCGCCTCGTCGTGGCTCAGCGCCAGGCGGATCGGGCTGCCGGGCGGGCTGAACTTGATGGCGTTGTTCAACAGGTTCCAGATCACCTGTTCCAGGCGGGTGTTGTCGCCGTCGATATACAGCGGCAAACCGTCGGCTGGCAGCTCCAGCAGCACGCCCGAGGCCGGCTGCTCACTCACTACCACGGCGTGGATGCCTTGCACGATGGCCGACACATCCACGGGCTCGGTCTTGAGCTTGAGTTTGCCGGTGCGAATGCGCGCCACATCCAGCAGGTCATCGATGATGCGTGCCTGGCTGGTGACCGCATCACGAATGGTCGCCACCGCCTTGCTCGCAGCGCCCATGTGCACCACGGATGGCAAGCGCCGAAGGATCTCGGCGTTGAGCTGGATGAGGTTGAGCGGGTGCTTGAGCTCGTGCGACATGATGGCGAAGAACTCATCCTTCAGGTGGCTGTTGCTCTGCGATTCGGCCAACTGCTTGCTCTGCTCGTCATGCAGCCGTTTGAGGCCGGTGAGGTCGCGGGCGATCTTGACGAAGCCGCGCAGGGAGCTGCCTTTGAGGCGTGAGATTTCACCGCTGGAAAAGAAGCGGCTGCCGTCCTTGCGCACATGCCAACGCTCGTCCTGGCCCCGGCCATTCACCCGGGCGGCGTGCAGTTCGTGCTCGGGCACACCGTGCTGGCAGTCTTCTTCAGTGAAGATGAGCTGGTAGTGCTGGCCCATCACCTCGGCCTTGCTGTGGCCGAAAATCAGCGTGGCACCGGTGTTCCAGTCGGTGATCAGGCCCTGTTCATCCAGCAGAATGATGGCAAATTCATGGGTGCTTTCGGCCACCACCCGCATGCGCTCTTCGCCCAGGCGTACGCGCTCTTCGGCGGCGCGGCTCTTGCTGATGTCGATGAAGGTGAGTACCGCGCCGTCGATCTTCTTTTCGCTGGAGCGGTAGGGCAGCAACCGCGCCAGGTACCAGTGCTGGTCCTTGCCGCCAATTTCCCGCTCGATGATGTGCTCGCCTTTGACCACGGCCCGGGCATCATCCCCCAAGGCGGGGTAGTCCAGCCGGTGGGTGATGTCGAGCAGGGAGCGGCCGGTGTCCACCGGCAGCATGTTGAACAGGTCGGTAGCACGGGGGGTGAACCAGCGGATGTGCAGATTGCGGTCGACAAACACCGTGGCGATATCGGTACTGGCGATCAGGTTGCTGAGGTAGTCGTTGACCTTGTCGGTTTCCTCGACCTTGTTCTTCAGCTCGTAATTGACCGTCAGCAGCTCCTCGTTGATGGACTGCAGCTCTTCCTTGCTGGTTTCCAGCTCTTCGCTGGCCGAGCGCAGCTCCTCGTTGATCGCCTGCATCTCTTCGTTGGAAGCGGTCAACTCTTCGCTGGAAACTTCCGACTGCTCAATGGTTTCCTGCAATTGCAGGCGCGTGCGCTGCAGTTCGCGCTCAAGGTTGTTCAGCACCATGCTGTCGGTTTGGCGGATGGCGCCCGGCAACGGGAGCGACAGGTCTGGCGCGCGCTCGTCGAACACCACCAGCAGGTACTCGCCGGTGCTGAACTCATCCTTGTGGGGCTGAACCGTTATTTCCACCTGGGAGCGCTGTTCACCTTCGCCCAGGTCAACCGGCCGGGAAGTGACGGCTTCGCTACCCTGGCGTGCCTGGAATAACGAACTGCGCAGGGCCAGGCGCAAGCTGGGCAACACCAGGTTGAGCAGGTTACGGCTCAGCTCGCCGCCACCTAGCTGCATGTAGCGGCCAACCCCTTCACTCAGGTGCAGGATGGTGCCTTCGCCGTCGATGATGAGGCTGGGTGGGGTGCATCGCGCCAACGCCCGATGGTGCACTTCGGCGAAATCAGGCTTGCGTGCTGCTTTTGCCTTGCCTGGAATACGCACCTGCAGGTTGGGCAGGTCGGCCCCCGTCAACTGGCGGCCGGAACGCGGGTTGCTATGGTTGACTTCGCGCGCACGGTAAATACGGTTGCGTTTGTCGACCACGGCAAACAGCTCACTGGCGAGTTCGGCGGACTCTGATGTGCCCAGAAACAGGAAGCCGCCCGGGCGCAGGGCAAAATGGAACATCCGCAGGATGTCCTTCTGGATCTCCCGGTCGAGGTAGATGAGCAGGTTGCGGCAGACGATCAGGTTCAACTGCGAGAACGGTGGATCAGACAGCAGGTTGTGCCGCGCAAACAGCACCTTCTCGCGGATTTCCTTGCGCACGTGGTAGTGCTGGTCTTCCCTGACGAAGAACTGGCGTAGCCGGGAAGGCGGCACGTCGGTCACGATCGATTCCGGGTACGACCCCTGGCGGGCATTGACGATGGCCCGTTCGTCCAGGTCGGTGGCGAACACCTGCACCTGGCTGGCGCGCTGTTCCACGGCAAGTTGCTCGCAGGCAAGGATTGCAAGGCTGTACGCTTCTTCGCCGGTGGAGCAGCCGGCAGACCAGATGCGAATCTCGCCTGCACCTTCGCTGGGGTCCGGTTCGCTGACCAGCTGTGGCAACACGTGCCGCTCCAGGGCCTCGAAGGCTTCCCGGTCGCGGAAGAAATTGGTAACGCCAATCAGCATGTCGGCGAGCAGGGCTGCCGACTCGTCCTGGTGTTCTTCAAGGTAATGCAGGTACGCGGCCAGGTCGGGCTGACCGGTGACGTGCAGGCGCCGTTCGATACGGCGCAGCACGGTCGCGCGTTTGTAATGCTGGAAGTCGTGGCCGGTGACGCTGCGCAGTTGCAGCAGTATTTCCTCAAGCAGGGGCTCGGAGGCTTGCGGGTCGCCTGCCCGAGTACCCAGGGCAGGTGGCAGCGTGTCGTCGTCAATGCGGGGCAGCTTCACCTGGCAGGCATTGTGCCACAGCTCCATGAGTTTCTGCGCCAGTTCCGCAGCCGGCAGCACCACATCCACCAGGCCGGTCTCGATGGCGGCCCGGGGCATGCTGTCGTATTGCGCATCGTCCGGGCTCTGCACCAGGGTCACGCCGCCTTGCTCCTTGATACGCGAGAGGCCCACCGCGCCGTCCGCGCCGGTACCGGACAACACGACGCAGAACGCATGGTCCTTGTGCACGTCGGCCAGGTCACGGAAAAACAGGTCGATCGCCACGTGATCGCCGCGGCGACGGTTGGCCGGCGCTACACGCAGATAACCGTCGTTGGTCGACAGCCGATTGGCAGGCGAAATGACGTAGACGTGGTTGCGCTCGATAGGCACCGGCTCGGTGACCTGGCGCACTGGCATGCTGGTGGTTTCCTGGATGATGCGGTCGGCGACGCTTTGATGGTCGGGCGACAGGTGCAGCACGATGACAAAGGCCATGCCGGAGTCAGCCGGCATTTGCCGGAACAGGGTGCAGATGGCCTCCATGCCACCCGCCGAGGCGCCGATGCCGACCACGGGGAAGTCCAAGTGGCTGGGGCTGAGATTCGACGGGTGGGGCGCGGCGGGCTGGTTAGCGGTCGACTTCATGGCGGTGCCTTGTACAGACCTGACAGACAGCCCATCGACGCATCGCCGGGCAGGAAGGCGGCCATTATAGGCACCGCGCCTGGGGATTCGCGAGCGCTCTGATATTACGCCAATGGTTGGCCTGCAAGTTTTTGGCATCCTGGCGCGCCGGGGGCGCTGTGCAGCCCAGGCTTCACATCCGATGGAATTTTTGGCCAGTCCCAAGACTCCATCCTTGGGTCATCCATGGAAAAGAGGAGGGTCGAGCGATGCCTAGTCCCCAGCTGTACATCATCGACTACAAGCTTCACGGGGAGCTGCGCAGTTTCATCATCCGCCTGGAGCGCATGGACAATGCAGAGGCGTGGCATTGGGCAAGCTGTGATGCCGGGATTGGCATCATCCCGAAATTCGGGCGCGAGAAGATCCGCAAGGTCAGCCGGCCAATGGCTGAACGGTATGGCGTCACCGACGTGAGCTGGCGTATTTCAGGCAGCAAGCCCAACCAGTCAGTTGAAGACCCGGCGACCACTGCCTGAAACCACCTTTAATAACGCCCTGTCAGGCCCCTGACTCCGGATCACTGGCAGGCACCGCTGGCCGGTTTTGCTCGTCATCTGCTATGCCAGGGTCTGTGTCAGGGTCATCCACCCGGTCGTTACGCCGGTCTGGTTCGAGTTCCGGCCAATCATCCTGCACGTTACCGCCACCCATCCAGTGCCTGGTACTCATGTTTGCGCCCTCCGTCCGGGTAAAAGGGCCCGCCTATGGGCGGGCCAACACAGGAGTGAGAGGCCAAGCCACCGATGACCTCTCATAGTGTGAGAAGCGCTTAATGTGTGAGAGGTCCCCGTCAGTTGGCTCAAGCCGGACCAACGGTTCAACTGCCGGTGTACTTGACTGCGGCAGCGGTGCGGGAGCTGACGTTCAACGCTTTCAACAGTGATGACACATGGATGCGCACGGTGAACGGCGAGATGTCCAATTCCTTGGCGATTTCCTTGTTGGTCTTGCCTTGGGCAATGAGTTGCAGCACTTCCTGCTGACGCTGGGTGAGCTGCTCCACGCCCTGCTCGGCGTCGAGGCTGGGCAGCAACCCTGAAGGCAGGTACCGGACCAGCACATCGCCCTGGCGAATGGCCAGGATGGCCGCCCCGATTTCATCAGCGCCCAGGCTCTTGCCAATAAACCCGTCCACGCCTGTGGCCATGACCTGCTCGATGATCATCGGGTCATCCACCATGGACACGATGATCAGCGTAGTGCGCTGCCACTGCCGGCGCAGCTGCGCCAGGCTGGCGATATCCGTCAAACCAGGGAAACGCAGGTCCAGTATCAGCGTATCTGGCACGTCCCCGACCACGGCCAGGGCGATCACCTCGTCCAGCCTCCCTGCTTCTTCCACGCAGGCACCCGGCAGCACGCGCTGCACGGTGCGCACCATGGCTTCCCTGAACAGCGGATGGTCATCCGCCACAATGATGCGACACTTCACGCTTGGCAACTCCCTATGGCCGCGGTTGGATCCAACCATGTTAACTTAGCATCCCCTCCAGGAAGGGCCTGCTCGCACTCGCTTGATTCAGCCGCACGGAAAGGACAATGCCCATGGAACTGGACAAGAACACTGAACTGGACCAAGCGAACCTGCGCCTGGTGGTGGGCAGTTGTGCACTGGTGTACGTCAGCCTGCTGGTGTTTCTGCCCGGCAGCACGCCTGGCGTCCATCTCACCGTAAGCTGCTACATTTTCATTTTTCTGTTGGTGTCGGTGGCTTTGCGCCAGGCCATCGCCCGCTGGCCCGGCCACTACCCCTGGCGGCGGGTGCTGGGCATGGTGCATGACTACACCGGCACCTGCTTTGGCCTTGTGGTAGGCGGAGAGCCCGCATTGCCGCTGTATGCAGTGATGGTGTGGGTGAACCTGGGCAACGGCATGCGCTTTGGCTCGCGCTACCTGGCGATTGCTACCGGCCTTGCGCTGGTGGCGCTGCTGGCCGTGTACCAGATTACCCCGTACTGGCAGGCCAACCCGTTCATGGTGCTGATGCTGCTGGTCACCAGCACGGTGATACCCGGCTACGCCCACTTGCTGCTGGAACGCACCCGCAAGGCCTCGGAGCAGGCGGCGGCGGCCAACCGCGAAAAATCGCGTTTTCTGGCCCAGGCCAGCCATGACCTGCGCCAGCCGATTCACTCCATCAGCCTGTTCACGGCGTGCCTGCGCGAGGCACGGCTGGGGGAAGAAGAGCGCAGCTTGGTGGACAGCATCGACCGCTCGCTGTTGAACGTGTCGCAGCTGTTCCGTTCGATTCTCGACCTGTACACCCTGGACAACGGCCGTGTGCAGCCTCGCTACGAAACCTTTGCGCTGGGCGAATTTCTGGCCGAGCTGTTGCGCCAGAACGCCGAAGCAGCCCGGTGGGCCGGCGTGGACATGCGCCTGCGCCCCTGCACCCACTGGACACGGGCTGACCGCGGGATGCTGGCCACCATGGTGCAGAACGTGCTGTCCAACAGCTTCAAGTACGCCGCGCAACGCCCACTGCTGATTGCCGTAAGGCGCTGTGGTAACGGGCTGGCCATTGTCATCTGCGACCAGGGCAGGGGGATCGACCCGGCGCACCAGGCGCTGGTCTTCGAAGAGTTCTATCGGGTACGGCAGGTGCGTGACAAGGACATCGAAGGCGTGGGGCTGGGCCTGTCGATTGTGCGCAGGCTGGGCCGGTTGATGGGTTTGCACGTGCAATTGCGCTCGCGGCTGGGGCATGGCACCACACTGGCCCTGCAAGGCTTGCCGCGCCTGGCTGCGCAAACCCAAAAGGCCGTTACCGAACAGACACTGGCAGCACCCGGCATGCTGAGCGGCTTGCGCGTGTGCCTGATCGAGGATGACCACAACGTGTTGCGCGCGACCACCGGGCTGCTGCAGCGCTGGGGATGCGAGGTGGCTGCGCACAGTTCGGCGCAGGTCACCAACCGTGACTGCGACGTGATCGTGGCGGACTATGACCTGGGACAAGAGGCGACCGGTGTGGATTGCATTGAACGGTTGCGGGCGCAGCGGGGGTGGGCAGTACCAGCGCTGATCATGACCGGCCATGACCCGGACAGAATCCAGGCAGTGGTGCAGGGTCGCGACATCGCGGTACTGTCCAAACCCGTGCGCCCAGCCGAGCTGCGGGCCGCCCTGCGCACGTTGCGCGAAGGTTCGGCGGCGCCGGTCGGTTAAACCAGCGCTGTATCAGCTGCTACTGCAGCCTCGGGGTTTCGCCTTCCTTCACGCAGCTGGGTGAAGGTTGGTAGATACCCATCCCCGCCACCGCCACCAGGCCGCCGCTCGGGATCTGACACTCGAATCGTCCTTTGCCAGTGGCTGCCGTGTAATAGGTAATGGTGCTGTCGTTGCGCACGTCCGCGATCCGGGACACCTTGGTGTTCAGCACCAGTTCGGTACGTTGCTTGAGGGTTTCGTCAGAAGGCTTGACGGTCTGGCAGCCGGCCACGCCGACCAGGATGGCGGCACTGATGAGCAGTTTGAAGGGGGTCATGAAGAAGCTTCCTTGGCGGTGTTATCCCCAGACTATAAACCCACGAGTCAGGCGGGGCGATTAGGACGGATGTACTAAATAGCCAGAGGCCACCACCTTGCTTAATCGCTTGTGCAGCCGTCGCGGCGCACGGCTCGGGGCCGCGACGGCTGCTGCCGCTTATACAGGTTGCTTGAGCACTAGTGTCAAGATGTCATAACTGGCAACCACTTCCCCCAGCTGATTGGTCACCTCCACATCCCAGGCCACCACCCCCTGGGGTTGGCCCAGCGGGCTGGCCTTGCCCTGGTCGATCTTGCGCTTGCAGGTCAGGCGCGCCTGAATGGTATCGCCGATGCCTACCGGGTTGATGAAGCGCAGGGTGTCCAGGCCATAGTTGGCCAGCACGGGCCCTTCGCCGGGCGAGACGAACAGCCCGGCGGCGGCCGACAACACGAAGTAGCCATGGGCAATGCGCTTGCCAAACTGCGAGGCCTTGGCGGCAATCTCGTCGAAATGCATGTAGAAATGATCGCCCGACAGGCAACCGAAGTTCACCAGGTCGGCTTCGGTGACCGTGCGCCGGTGGGTGAGCAGCGACTCGCCGATGCGCAGCTGTTCGAAGTAGCGGCGGAAGGGGTGCACCTCGGTTTCGATCACTTCGCCGCCACGCACATACTCACCGGTGACTGCGCTGAGCATGCTGGGTGAGCCCTGTACGGCGGCGCGTTGCAGGTAATGCTTGACCGCGCGCAGGCCGCCCAGTTCTTCACCGCCACCGGCGCGCCCAGGCCCGCCATGCTTGAGCTGCGGCAGTGGCGAGCCGTGGCCAGTGGATTCCTTGGCCGCTTCGCTGTCCAGCACCAGCAGCCGGCCATGCCAGGCGGCTGCGACGGGAACCGCCTTGGCTGCCACTGCGCGGTCGCTGGTCACCAGGGTGGCCACCAGGCTGCCTTTGCCACGGGCCGCGAGGGCCAGGGCTTCCTCCAGGTCGTGGTAGGCCATCAGCGTGCTCACCGGGCCGAAGGCCTCGATGTCGTGGGCGCCGCCTTCGGCATGGGGGTCGCGGGCCTGGAGCAAGGTCGGCGCGAAGAAGGCGCCTTCGGCCACGCCTTCGCCGCGGGGGGCGAACCCGTCGCTGGCCCCGAACAGTTGATCGCAACTGTGCAACAGGCTGCGCACACGTTCGGCCACATCGCGCTGCTGGTCATGGGACGCCAGGGCGCCCATGCGCACGCCCTCCACCGAAGGGTCACCGACCACCACCTTGGCCAGGCGCTCACGCAGGCGCGTGGCAACGGCGTCGATATGCCTGGCCGGCACGATGGCGCGGCGGATAGCGGTGCATTTCTGGCCGGCCTTGGTGGTCATTTCGCGCACCACCTCCTTGATGTACAGCTCGAATGCCTCGCTGTCCGGGCTGACGTCGGGCCCAAGAATGGCGCAGTTGAGCGAATCGGCCTCGGCGGTGAACGGTACCGAGTGGCGTATCAGGTTAGGGGTGACGCGCAGCTTGGCGGCGGTGTCTGCGGAGCCGGTGAACGTCACTACGTCCTGCCCTTGCAGGCGATCGAGCAGGTCGCCGGTGCTGCCGATCACCAGTTGCAGGCTGCCTTCGGGCAGAAGCCCGGAGGCGTGCATCAGGCGTACCACCGCTTCGGTCAGGTAGCTGGTCGAGGTGGCCGGCTTGACGATGCACGGCATGCCAGCCAGGAAGGTGGGCGCGAACTTTTCCAGCATGCCCCAGATAGGGAAGTTGAAGGCGTTGATGTGCACCGCCACACCCGCACGCGGCACCAGGATATGGGTGCCGGCGAAATGCCCGAGCTTGCCCAGTGCCATGGCCGGGCCCTCGTGCAGCACATTGCCGGACGGCAACTCCCGGCTGCCGATACCGGCATAGGAAAACAGCGTGGCATTGCCGCCTTCTATGTCGATCCAGCTGTCGGCGCGGGTGGCGCCGCTGTGGTGAGACAGGGCATACAGCTGTTCCTTGCGTTCGGCCAGGTACAGTGCGATGGCTTTGAGGCGTGCAGCGCGCTGCTGGAAGTCCATGCCCATCAGGCTGGGCAGGCCGCGTTGGCGGGCGAAGTCCACAGCCTCGGCGAAGTCGGGGCGTTCCTCATGGCTGTAGGCGAGTGTGTGCCCGTCAAGGGCGCTGCGCAGGGCCTGGGCACCGTGTTGGCCCAGCCAGCGGCCGGCGATGAAGCTTTGCAGGGTAGGGGCGGCAGACATGCGTTTCTCCAGGCGAGTCAAGTGAGGGGGCGCTTACCACAGCGCCAGGGTGTAACCGATGATCAGGCGGTTCTCGTCAACGGCATTGGTCAGCCCGTTGCCGGAGCGGAAGGTGACGTTGCGCCAGCGCAGGCTCACGTCCTTGAACGGGCCGCTCTGGATCACATAGGTGAGGTCCGTGTCGCGCTCACGCTCACGGCCGTTGCTGATGGTGGCGGTGTGTGCACCACGGCCATCGATGTAGCGGGTCATGAAACTCAGCCCGGGGATGCCCAGCGCGACGAAATCGTAGTCGTAGCGCAGTTGCCAGGAGTCCAGCCCGGCGCGGGTGAAGGTGTTGTAGGTGACCAGGTTCACGGTGAACGGGTCGCCGCCATTGACGAACGGGAAGGCGCTGCTTCCGGACATCTGTTGCCAGGTGGCGGTGAACTTGTGGGCACGTACCCCTAGGGTGAACATGGCGTTGAAGTTGCGGTTGTCGATGTCGCCCGCACGCTGTGCGCCATCGCTGCGGCTGTCGAAATAACGCAGGTCGCTGCGCAGGCTCAGCCCTTCGCCCAAGGGGCGGGTGTCGACCAGGCCGATGAACTGCTGGCGGTAGATGTCCTGCAGTTTGGCGTAGTAGTAGCTGACGCTGGTCTGCGGGGTGATGGCGTAACTGCCGCCCGCCAGGTCAAGGTGGTCGCTGCTGGCGGCGCCGTAGCCGATGTCATCGCGGCCTGAAGAATCGCGCAGGTTGGCCTTGGTCAGCCTGCCTGCGTTTAGGGTCAGGCCGTCCACCTCCTGGCTGGTGAGCAGGCCGCCCTGAAAGGTGGAGGCCAGCAGGCGCGTGTCGTTGAACACCACCACCGGCAATATCGGCTGCAGCGTGCCCAGGCGCAGGGTGCTTTTCGACACCCGGGCCTTTGCGGTCAGGCCCAGTTCGCTGTAGTCATCCACCGGTTCATGGCTGCGCGGGCCAAAGGGCAGCAAGCCGGTGTTACGCCGATCGCGGCTGCTGTCCAGCTTGAGGCCCAGCTGCCCCATGGCATCGACGCCAAACCCAACCGGGCCTTCGGTGAAGCCCGACTCCACACGGGCGGTGAAACCCTGTGCCCATTCCTCGGCCTTGGCCTGGGGCGCGTTGGCCTGTCTGAAGTCGCGGTTGATGTAGTGATTGCGCAGTTCAAGCCGCGCATGGCTGTCGCCGATGAAGTCGGCAAAGGCGGGCAAGGGCAGGGCGAGGGCGGCCAGGCACGCTGCTGACATGAAAGGGGTACGGTTCATTGTTGTTGTTTTATCCGACATGGTGATAGGCCTTGGCTGTCAATGCTTGCTGGCGCCGGCAGCGCCGATACCGGTCATGGAGCGGATGAACTGGGCCAGGTAGCGGCCGCGTTCTTCGCGGGCACGCTCGGAGGTGTCAGTCACCGAGAATGCCCAGGCACCCAGAAACGCCAGGCTCATGGAGAACAACGCCGGGTTGCTGTAGGGGAACAACGGCTGCTCGTGGTGCAGTACGTTCACCCACACCGCAGGGCCCAGCACCACCAGCAGTACCGCCGACACCAGCCCGGCCATGCTGCCGCACACCGCACCGCGGGTGGTGAGGCCTTTCCAGAACATCGAAAGCAGCAGCACCGGGAAGTTGACCGAGGCGGCCACGGCCAGTACCAGCCCGGAAAGGAAGGCGATGTTCTGCGATTCGAACAGCAGGCCCAGGATGACGGCGAGCAGGCCGATCATCAGCGTGGCGATGCGCGACACGCGCATTTCTTCCTGCTCGGTGGCCTTGCCCTGGCGAACCACGCACGCGTACAGGTCGTGGGACACGGCAGAAGCGCCCGACAAGGCCAGGCCGGCCACCACCGCCAGGATGGTGGCAAAGGCCACAGCGGAGATGAAGCCCAGGAACAGGTTGCCGCCTACAGCCTGGGCCAGGTGCACGGCCACCATGTTGCCGCCGCCGATGATGGCCCCAGCGGCATCACGGTAGGCAGGCTCGGTACCGACCATGACGATGGCGCCGAAGCCGATCACGATCAGCAACAGGTAGAAGTAGCCGATGAAGCCGGTGGCGTAGAACACGCTCTTGCGCGCTTCCTTGGCATCGCTGACGGTGAAGAAGCGCATGAGGATGTGCGGCAGCCCGGCCGTGCCAAACATCATGCCCAGGCCCAGGGAAATGGCGTCGATCGGGTTGGACAGCAACCCCCCGGGCGCCATGATCGCCTGGCCCTTGGCGTGCACGGCCACGGCACTGGCGAACATGGCCTCGGTGCTGAAACCAAAGTGTTTGAGCACCATGAATGCCATGAAGCTGGTGCCCGACAGCAGCATCACCGCCTTGATGATCTGCACCCAGGTGGTGGCCAGCATGCCGCCAAACGTGACATAGGCGACCATCAGCACCCCCACCAGCATGACCGCGTACAGGTAGCTGATGCCGAACAGCAACTCGATCAGCTTGCCGGCCCCCACCATCTGCGCCACCAGGTACATCAGCGCCACCACCAGGGTGCCGAAAGCGGAGGTCAGGCGCACGGGGGTTTGTGCCAAGCGGTAGCTCACCACATCGGCAAAGGTGTACTTGCCCAGGTTGCGCAGCCGTTCGGCGATCAGAAACAGGATGATCGGCCAGCCTGCCAGCACACCCAGGGCGTACAGCAGCCCGTCGTAGCCGTTCATGAACATCATGGCCGAGATGCCCAGGAACGAGGCCGCGCTGATCATGTCGCCGGCGATGGCCAGGCCGTTCTGCATGCCGGTCAGGCCGCCGCCAGCAGTGTAGAAGTCACTGGCCGAACGGGTCCGCAGGGCAGCCCAGCGGGTCACCAGCAGGGTGAAGCAGACGAACACCATGAACATCGAAATGGCTGTCCAGTTCATTGTGCGCACTCCTGGCGGACCTTGTCGTTGAGCGGGTCGAGCACATGGTTGGCGCGGTGCACATAAATGCCGGTAAGGGCGAAGGACAACAGCACCATGAGCACCCCAACCAGCATGCCGACGGTGGTTACGCCACCACTGAGGGACTGGCCCAAGGTGCTGGGGGAGAAGGCCACCAGCAGCACGAAGCCGTAGTAGATCACCAGCATGGTCAGGGTCAGGCTGCCATTGAGGCGGCGCTTACGCCGCACCAGGTGCTGGAAATCGGGGTGGTTGGTGATGCTCTCTATGTGCTCGGGGGTCATGGCAAGCGATCTCTTGGTTTTGTAATTGTTTTGTTGAGGTCACGCAGGTGTTGCGGTGTTGCTCAGGGCCTCTTCGCGGTTTTACCCGCGAAGCAGGCGCCGCAGTTTTAAAACTGGTCGAAGTCGAGGACTACCTTGTCGCTTACCGGGTACGTCTGGCACGACAGCACATACCCGGCCGCCACTTCGTAGTCTTCCAGGGCATGGTTACTGTCCATCTCCACCTCGCCCTCGACCACGCGGCACTTGCAGGTGGAGCACACCCCGGCCTTGCACGAATACGGCAGCTCGGCACCCATGGCATTGCCTGCATCCAGCACACTCTGGGTGTTGCGCGGCAAGTCGAAGGCCAGCGCCCGGCCATCGCTGATCACGGTGATATGGCTGACGGCAGCGTCCACCTGGCGGGCCACCGCCCGCGCCTCGCGGCGGGCGTGGCTGCCTTCAGCGGCGAACAGTTCGAAGTGGATGCGATCCTTGGCCATGCCATTGGCCTGCAGGCTGGCCCGCACCGTCTCGGTCATGGCCTGTGGCCCGCAGATGAACGCGGCGTCCAGGGCCGTCACATCCAGCCAGCGGGTAAACAACTGGCCGCACTTGTCTGCGTCGATCCGGCCGTTGTACAGGTCCACGTCCTGCTGCTCGCGGCTGAACACGAAGATCAGGTTGAGGCGGTCGAGGTACTGGTTTTTCAGGTCTTCGAGCTTGTCGCGAAACAGTGCACTGGCGCTGGCGCGGTTGCCGTACAGCAAGGTAAAGCGGCTGTGGGGCTCGGTAGCCAGGGTGGTGGCGATGATGGACAGCAACGGCGTGATACCGCTGCCGGCCGCCACACCCAGGTACTGCCCGTGGCGGGCTGGATCCAGCGACACGAAGAAGCTGCCGGCGGGCGGCATCACCTCCAGTTGCTGCCCGGGCTGAAGCACTTCATTGGCAAACGCCGAAAAGCGCCCGCCCGGCACGCGCTTGACCGCAACCCGCAACTCGCCGTCCTGCACAGCGCTGCAGATGGAATAGGAACGGCGCACCTCCTGGTCATCCAGCTGCGTACGCATGACCAGGTACTGACCTTGGGTGAAGCGAAACTGCGCCTGCAGGTGCTCGGGCACGTCGAAGACGATGGACACCGCATCGCGGGTCTCGTTACGCACTTGCTTGACGGTCAGGCTGTGAAACTGGCTCATGGTGCTCTCCACGGCTCAAATGCATTTGAAATAGTCGAACGGCTCCAGGCACGCGCGGCAGCGATACAGCGCCTTGCAGGCCGTGGAACCGAACTGGCTGAGCAGCTCGGTATGGGCGCTGCCGCATTGCGGGCAGCGCACCTCGGGCGGCTTGCCCAACAAACTGGCCTTGCTGGTGCTGCCTTCGGGCGGGGCAATGCCATAGGCGTGCAGGCGCTGGCGGCCCAGCTCGCTGATCCAGTCGCTGCTCCAGGCCGGGGTCAGGCGCCGCTCCAGCGCAGGCGCACTAAACCCGGCCTGCTCCAGTGCCTGACGGATATCGCCTTCGATCACTTCGGTGGCCGGGCAGCCGGAGTAGGTAGGGGTCACGACCAGGTGCAGGTGCCCGTCACGCCAGGCCACATCCCGCACCACGCCCAGGTCCACCACGCTGACAACCGGTACCTCCGGGTCCATGACCTGGGCCAGTACCCCCCAGGCACGGGCCAGGTCGCCCTCGCGCAGGGCCCGGGCGCCGCGGTCACCGGCTATCAGCTCACCAGGTTGCATCAGGGTAGGCCCTCGGCAGGAACTGCATCTCGGCCAGCAACAGGCCCAGGTGCTCGGTGTGCAGGCCTTTGCGCCCATCCAGGTAAAAATGGCTGGCAGGCTGGGGCACGGGCAGCTCCACGGCGGCGAAGGTGGCGGCCACCTGCTCGCGCCAGGCATTTGCCACGGCGACCGGGTCTGCGGCCACGCCCGCTTCGGCAAGCTGCACTTCGTCATCACTGCCTGCGGTCAATTCGACGGTGAAGCGCCACAGCAGCGTGATGGCGGCCAGCATGCGCCGGCGGCTTTCATCGGTGCCGCCGCCCAGGCGCTGCACCCATTCACTGGAACGGCGCAGGTGGTAGGTCGCCTCTTTCAGTGCCTTCGCCGCGATACCGGCGACACGTGCGTCGCTGGAACCCGCCAGGCCCTGCAGCACGGCATGGTGCCAGGCGTCGTAAAAAAACTGCCGGGTCATGGTGACGGCGAAGTCACCATTGGGCTGCTCGACCAACAGCAGGTTGCGGTATGCGCGCTCGTCGCGGCGCATGGCCAGGTCATCGGCATCGCGACCGTCGCCCAGCAGCTCGGCGGCGTAGTCCAGCCAGTTGCGGGCCTGGCCCACCAGGTCGAGGCCGACATTCATCAGCGCGAGTTCTTCCTCGATGGCCGGTGCCCGCCCGCACCATTCGCACAGCCGTTGGCCCTGCACCAGGGCACTGTCGCCCAGCAGCAGCAAGTAGGGAATCAGGGGTTGTGTATGCATGGCCGACCTCACATGTGCCCCACTTCATCGGGCAGCTCATAGAAGCTGGCATGGCGGTACACCTTGTCATCGGCGGGGGCAAACAGCGGGTCCTTTTCATCCGCCGCAGAGGCAGTGATCAAAGCCGAAGGCACTACCCACAGGCTGACGCCTTCACTGCGACGGGTGTACAGCTCGCGGGCGTTTTCCATGGCCATGGCCGCATCGGCGGCGTGCACGCTGCCCACATGCTTGTGGTTCAGGCCGTGCTTGCTGCGCACGAACACTTCGTAGAGGGTCCAGACAGACATTTTCAATCTCCGCATCATTCGCCGCTCAGGCGGCGTTCTTGTTCTGCTGCTTGCGCGCATAGGCCACCGCGGCCTCGCGTACCCAGGCGCCGCCTTCGATGGCCTGGCGCCGGGTGGCTACACGTTCCTGGTTGCAAGGGCCATTGCCCTTGATCACCTCGTAGAATTCGTCCCACTGGATGTCGCCAAAGTCGTAATGGCCGCGCTCGGCGTTCCATTTCAGGTGCGGGTCCGGGGCAGTGCAGCCCAGCAGTTCGAGTTGCGGCACGGTCTGGTCGATGAAGCGCTGGCGCAGCTCGTCGTTGGTCTGGCGTTTGATTTTCCAGGCCATGGACTGGGCGCTGTTGGGCGAATGCTCGTCGCTTGGGCCGAACATCATCAGGGCCGGCCACCACAGGCGGTTGATGGCGTCCTGCACCATGTCCCGTTGGGCCTGGGTGCCCTGGCGCATCATGGTCAGGAGGATTTCGTAGCCCTGGCGCTGGTGAAAGCTTTCTTCCTTGCAGATGCGCACCATGGCCCGGGCGTATGGGCCATAGGAGGTGCGCTGCAGCACCACCTGGTTGACGATGGCAGCGCCGTCCACCAGCCAGCCCACGGCGCCCATGTCGGCCCAGCTGAGGGTGGGGTAGTTGAAGATGCTGGAGTACTTGGCCTTGCCGCTGTGGAGCTTGGCGATTTCATCATCGCGGTCGGCCCCCAGGGTTTCCATGGCGCTGTACAGGTAGAGCCCGTGGCCGGCTTCATCCTGGATCTTGGCCATCAGTTGCAGCTTGCGCTTGAGGCTGGGGGCGCGGGTGACCCAGTTGCCTTCGGGGAGCATGCCGACGATTTCTGAGTGGGCGTGCTGCGAGATCTGCCGGATGAGCGTTTGGCGGTAGGCCTCGGGCATCCAGTTCTTGGCCTCGATCTTGATTTCAGCGTCGATCTTTTCCTGGAAATGCCGCTCTTCGGGGGACATTTCTTCCAGGGCCTTGACGTGCTTGACGCCGGTTTCCACTAGCTGTGCGTACATGGGGGCGACTCCTGCTGGGGCATGCGTCATTTGTAAGCGATACATAATACATCGTCAAACAGTTTATGCTGTATCAAATGAGATTTTTGTATCGGTTCAGGTCTTTTCGTGGGCAAGCCCGCCCCACCGGGGGCACGACGTGCAAAAAAAAGCCCCGGACAGGCCGGGGCTCGGAGGCAGCTGGATTAGTCAGCTGGCAAGCCGCTTGTCAAAAACGTGGCAAGCCTTGCCCTCTGAACGCTTGAGCGTGCCGCAGGGCTGCAACCGCACCTGGGTGCTGATGCCGATGTAGGTCTTGACCTGCCGCGCCAGTTCGGCCGTGAGCAACGTGCGCTGGCTGTCGTCGAGGTGCTGGCATTCTGCGCGCAGCTCAACGTGCACCTCGACGCTGTCGAGGTTGCCATTGCGATACAGGTGTATTTCATACATCTCTGAAAGCTGTTTTATTTTCAGCACCTGCTCCTCGATCTGCGTGGGGAATACGTTCACCCCACGGATGATGAGCATGTCGTCGCTCCGGCCAGTGATCTTGCCGATGCGCCGCATCGGCCTGGCAGTGCCGGGTAGCAGCCGGGTGAGGTCGCGGGTGCGGTAGCGCACCATGGGCAGGGCTTCCTTGCTCAGCGAGGTGAACACCAGCTCGCCCAACTGCCCGTCAGGCAGCACTGCACCGGTGACCGGGTCGATGATCTCGGGGTAGAAGTGGTCTTCCCAAATGGTCGGGCCATCTTTGGTCTCGATGCATTCCATCGCCACCCCGGGGCCCATGATTTCGGAGAGGCCATAGATGTCCAGCGCCTGGATGCCCAGGCGCTGTTCAATGGACCGGCGCAGTTCGTCGGTCCATGGCTCGGCGCCGAAAATGCCCAAGCGCAGCTTCAGGGCGTGCGGGTCGATGCCCTGGCGCTCGATCTCGTCGGCCAGGTTGAGCATGTAGGACGGCGTGACCATGATGATGTCGGGCTGGAAGTCGCGAATCAGCTGCACCTGCTTCTCGGTCTGCCCGCCCGACATGGGGATCACCGTGCAGCCCAGGCGCTCGGCCCCGTAGTGAGCGCCGAGCCCGCCGGTGAACAGGCCGTAACCGTAGGACACGTGAACCTTGTCACCCTTGCGCCCACCCGCAGCGCGGATGGAGCGGGCCACCACGTTGGCCCAGGTGTCGATGTCGTTCTGGGTGTAGCCCACCACCGTAGGCTTGCCGGTGGTGCCGCTGGAGGCATGCAGGCGCACCACCTCTTCCTGGGGCACGGCGAACATACCGTAGGGGTAGTTGTCACGCAGATCGCTTTTGCCGGTGAAGGGGAACTTCGCCAGGTCTTCCAGGCAACGCAGGTCATCGGGGTGAGCACCGCATTCGGCAAAGCGCTGACGGTACAACGGGACATTGTCGTAGGCGTGCTTCAGGCTCCAACGCAACTGCGTCAGCTGGTGCTGGCGCAAGGCATCGACACTGGCGGTTTCCAGCGGGTCCAGCAGGGCACGATCGGCATCATGGTACATGTTCATGGTTTCACTCGAATTGTTGTTGTACGCCGTGGCCTCGGTCAGGGCACTGGGCGGTGAGTGCAATAAACGCAGCATATAGGGCTGCGCGCCGCTAGGTAATACGGCGATGGCGCAGGGCGCTCAGAGGCGCTCGATGACCATCGCGATGCCTTGGCCCACCCCGATGCACATGGTGCACAGGGCATAGCGCCCGGCGGTTTCTTCTAGCTCGTGCAGGGCCGTGGTCACCAGCCGCGCACCGCTCATGCCCAACGGATGCCCGAGGGCAATGGCGCCGCCGTTGCGGTTGACCCGTGGGTCGTCGTCTGCCACGCCCAGTTCGCGCAGCACGGCCAGCCCCTGCGCAGCGAACGCTTCGTTGAGCTCGATGACGTCCATGCTTGCCAGTGCCAGGCCGGTCAGTTCGAGCACCTTGCGGGTCGCGGGCACCGGGCCGATGCCCATCAGCCTGGGTTCGACGCCGGCGACAGCCATGCCGACGATGCGGCCACGGGCCTTCAGCCCATGACGGCGCGCCGCCGAGGGGCTGGCCAACAGCAACGCGCAGGCGCCGTCGTTGACCCCCGAGGCATTGCCCGCCGTGACGGTGCCGCCTTCGCGAAACGGCGTACCAAGGCGAGCAAGCTGCTCGAGCGTGGTTTCGGCACGCACGTGTTCGTCATGCTCTACCACCAGGGCCGGGCCTTTGCGCCGGGCAACCTCGACCGGCACGATTTCCTGTGCCAGGCGCCCGCGGGCCTGGGCGGCGGCGGCTTTTTGCTGGCTGCGCAGGGCGAAGGCATCCTGGTCGGCGCGGGAAATGCCGTACTGATCGGCTACGTTCTCGGCGGTCTCTGGCATCGAGTCGGTGCCGTATACCTGCTTGAGCGCCGGGTTGACGAAGCGCCAGCCGATGGTGGTGTCGTACAGTTCGGCTGTACGGCCAAAGGCTTGCTCGGCTTTACCCATCACGAAGGGCGCTCGCGACATGGACTCCACACCGCCTGCCAGCATCAGCCCGGCCTCCCCGCAGCGCAAAGCCCGCGCAGCGTTGCCAATGGCATCCAGGCCCGAGCCGCACAGCCGGTTCAGCGTAGTGCCCGGCACGTCGACCGGCAGGCCAGCCAGCAGGCTGGCCATGTGCGCCACGTTGCGGTTGTCCTCGCCGGCCTGGTTGGCGCAGCCAAGGATGACATCGTCGACGGCCTGCCAGTCCAGCCCCGGGTGCCGCAGCATCAGGGCCTTGAGTGGTATGGCGGCAAGGTCATCGGCCCTGATCCCGCTCAGGGCCCCGCCGTAGCGGCCGATGGGGGTGCGGATGGCGTCGATGATCAAGGCATCGCCGGGCATGTGTTCATTCATCTTCGCTCTCCTGCGCCAGCACGGTGCCGCGCACTTTGTAGGATTTGCCATGGAACATCGCCACCAGCGCTCCGTGCTGGTTACTTATGCGCACGTGGTACAGGCCCGTGCGGCCCTTGCGGCTGACTTCCTCGGCGCTGGCGGTGAGCACGTCATCGCGCAGCGCAGGTGCCAGGTAGTCAATGCTGCAGCCCAAGGCCACGGTGGCCTGGTCATGGCTGTTGCAGGCGAACGCGAACGCCGAGTCCGCCAGGGCGAACAGAAAGCCACCGTGGCAGGTGCCGTGGCCCTGAATCATGTCGGCCCGCACCGCCATGCTGACGGTGACACGCCCGGGGGCAACGGCTTCAAGGCGCATGCCCAGCCCCTGACTGGCGGGGTCGCGGGCGTACATGGCCTGGGCGCAGGCCTGCGCCAGTTCGTGATCAGTCATGCAAAGACCCTCCCTCGGCCTTACAACGGCGCAGCAGCAGCGAGGGCCGGTAACGGGTTTCGCCATAGGCATGCTGCAGGTTCTCGAGCACCTGCAAGGTGTTGGCCAGGCCAATGGCCGACGCCCATGCCAGTGGCCCGCAGGGGTAGTTGACGCCTGCGCGCATGGCCAGGTCGATGTCCGCTGCTGTGCCAACCCCTTGCAACACGGCATCGGCCGCTTCATTGGCCAGCATGGCAACGGTGCGCAGCACCACCAGCCCAGGCAGGTCGGCCACCGGCGTCACACGCAAACCCGCACGCTGCAGCAATGCCACGGCCTGCTCCAGCGCCTGGTTGGACGTGTCGGCCGACCAGCTGATGGCAAGGCGGGTGGCGGTGGCATAGTCGAAGGCAAGATCGAGCAAGATCAGGTTGGGCAGGCCATCCTCTTGAGCGCGCTGGCTGGCCAGGCGCCCGTCGGACAGTGCCAGGCTCGCATCGCCCACCCGGATCAGGCCGCTGCCAGCGCGGCCGTTGACGGCAACGCCACCGGCGCGCAAGCGGTCAATCAATGGCTGCAGGATGCCCGCCGGGCCTTCCAGGGTGCAGGCGTCCACAGGCGCATCGCTACACAGTTCTGCGGGCTGGGGGCGTTCGGCCTGTTCGCGGTAGCTGTAAAAGCCATGCCCACTCTTGCGCCCCAGGCGGCCCGCATCCACCAGTTCTTTTTGCGCCAAGGATGGCTGAAAGCGAGGGTCGCCATAAAACGCTTCGAACACTGAGCACGTCACGGCGTAGTTGACGTCATGCCCAATCAGGTCGGTGAGTTCAAAGGCGCCCATGCGAAAGCCGCCGGCCTCGCGCAACACCGCATCGAGGCTGGCGCAGTCGGCCGCACCTTCCTGCAGCAGGCGCAGGCTTTCAGCATAAAAAGGCCGTGCTACCCGGTTGACGATGAAGCCCGGCGTGGAGCGCGCATGCACCGGGCGTTTGCCCCAGGCTTGAGCCGTGGCATGCACGGCAGCGGCGACATCCGGGGCGGTAGCCAGGCCGGAAACGACCTCTACCAAGGCCATCAGCGGGGCTGGGTTGAAGAAGTGCATGCCCACCACTTGCTCAGGGCGCTGCAGCCCGGAGGCCAGACGGGTAATGGACAGGGAGGAGGTATTGCTGGCGAGAATGCAGTCGCTGCGGCACACCGACTCCAGCTGCTGGAACAAGGTCTGCTTGACCTGCAGGTCCTCGACGATCGCTTCGATCACCAGGCCGGCATCGGCCAGCGCTTCCAGGCTGTCGACGGGGTGCAACCGGTTGCAGATGGCGGCGCGCTCAGCCGCTTGCAACTTGCCCTTTTCCACCAGCCGTGACAATTGCCGGTCGATACCGGCCCGCCCCTCGGCTGCGGCGCCGGGGCGGGTGTCGTAAAGCATCACAGGGTGGCCTGCCTGGGCCGCGACCTGCGCGATGCCGGCGCCCATGGCCCCGGCACCGATGACGGCGACGTAGGTTTCACGAGAAAGTACGCTCATGTCAGCGCCCCTTGAACGCGGGGGTGCGTTTGTTCATGAACGCGTTCACCCCTTCACGGTAGTCGTCGCTGCGGCCGGCCAGGCGCTGCAGGTCACGCTCCAGCTGCAGCTGGTCGTCGAACCCGTTGTCGAAACTGGCATTGAGCCCGCGCTTGATCAGGGCCAGACCATAGGTGGGCTGGGTGGCGAGCTGGCGGGCGAGGGCCAGCGCTTCGTCACGCAGTGCGGCGTCGTCCACTACGCGGTGGATCAAGCCCCACTGCTCGGCCTGCTCTGCGCCAAGGCGTTCGCCCAGCATGGCCAGGGCCTTGGCCCGTGCCATGCCGACCAGCCGCGGCAGCAGCCAGGTGCCGCCCGAGTCTGGCACCAGGCCGATCTTGCAGAAAGCCTGGATGAAACTGGCTGAGCGGGCTGCCAGCACCAGGTCGCACGCCAGTGGGATATTGGCCCCGGCCCCTGCGGCGACACCGTTCACGGCGCACACTACCGGCATGGGCAGGTCGCGCAGGGTGCGCACCAACGGGTTGTAGAACCTGTCGATGGACTCACCCAGGTCAGGCATGTCGGCCCCTGGTGCCACGTTACGGTCGGACAGGTCCTGGCCCGCGCAGAACGCGCGGCCTTCGCCAGTCAGCAGCAACACGCGGGCCTCGCTGCTGTGGCGCACCTGTTTGAGCGCTTCGCGCACTTCCAGGTGCATGGCCGTGTTGAAACTGTTGAGCTGCGCTGGCCGGTTGAAGGAGAGAAGGGCTACGCCGTCCTCGATGGCAAACACGATGTGCTGGAAAGGCATGACAGACTCGCTCCGTCGGTGGCGGGTAGTGTTTCAGCGGCCCTGGAAGTGCGGCTGGCGTTTTTCCTGGAAGGCGCGGATGCCTTCGTCCCGGTCGGCGGTGCCCGCCAGCACGGTGAAGGCCTGGCGTTCCAGGCGCAGGCCGCTGGCCAGGTCGGTGTCGCCGGCCTGCAGAAGGGCCTGCTTGGCCAGGCGCACGGCCAGGGGCGCCTTTGCGGCAATGGTGCGGGCGATGTGTAGGGCCCGCTCCACGGTGAATTCGGGCTGTGTGACCTCACTGACAAGCCCGGCTTGCAAGGCATGCTGGCTGCTGATGGGCTCGCCGGTGAGCACCATTTGCATGGCCAGGGGCTTGCCGACGGCGCGCAACAGGCGTTGGGTGCCGCCGGCACCGGGCATGATCCCCAGGTTGATTTCCGGTTGGCCGAAGCGGGCATCACTGCCTGCCACGATGATGTCCGCGCACATGGCCAGCTCACAGCCGCCACCCAGGGCGTAGCCGTTGACGGCAGCCACCAAGGCTTTGGGGAATGCCGCGATGGTGCGCCAGTGGGCAATGCGGGGGTCGTTGAGCATGCCCACCAGGTCACGTTCAGCCATTTCCGCGATGTCGGCGCCGGCAGCGAAGGCCTTGAGGTTCCCTGTGATGACCACGGCCGCCACCTGATCATCCTGCGCAGCGGCTTCGAGGGTGGCAGCAAGTTCCGCCAGTAGTGCGGTGCACAACGCGTTCAGGGCGTCTGGACGTTGCAGGGTGACCAACTGGACGCCGTTTGCAGGTGGCTGCACGTCAAGGTATCGCGGCATGTCGGGTTCCTCGGGCTGCACGCACGGCGCGTCAAGGCACCGGCTTTTATTGGAGTTGTTTGCAGGGGCGTCACACGCAGGTGGCGGCCTCGGTGACCAAGTATATGTCACATGCGATACCTATAATCAACTTCAAAATTGCTTTTATGTATCCTTTGTGCGCTTCAATTAATCGACAAAATATGCGGCTTCAAGGCGTTGATTCGGGGCTTAACTCCGCGGTTACGCTGAAAATCTCGACGTTGACGCACTCTAAAACGTGATACAAGATCTATTCACGTATCGAATTTTTTAGGGAGATTACAATGCCTTGTTATCGGCTTGACGGTCTTACACCGGTCGTCCACCCCAGTGCGTATGTGCACCCCAGCGCGGTGCTGATCGGTGACGTGATAGTCGGGGCCGGTTGCTATGTCGGCCCCCTGGCCTCGCTGCGCGGTGACTTTGGCCGTATCGTGCTCGAGGAGGGCGCCAACCTGCAGGACACCTGCGTGATGCATGGTTTCCCGGGCGGCGATACGGTGATCGAACGCAACGGCCACGTCGGCCACGGCGCCGTGCTGCACGGCTGCCGGGTCGGCGAGGATGCGCTGATTGGCATGAATGCGGTGGTGATGGACGGTGCCAGTATCGGCCCACGCTGCATCGTGGCGGCCACTGCTTTCGTCAAGGCGGGCTTCCAGGGTGCTGCGCAAAGCCTGGTGATGGGTTCACCTGCGCAGGTCAAGCGTGCACTGACTGACGAGGAACTGGCCTGGAAGCAGCGTGGCACGGCGCAGTACCAGCAATTGACCCTGCGTTGCATGCAGGGGTTGGTAGAATGCACGCCGCTGGCCCAGGCTGAGGCACAACGCCCACGCATGGCCGATGATGGGCTGCGCCCCAAAGGCCAGCGGCCGGCATGAGCCTTGCCAGCCCCCGCAATGGCCACGCAGGCCGCAGCGCAGGTATAGTCACGGCTTTATCTGCGCACAGTCCATCCATGAGCACTCTTGCCCCCCTCAACACGCTGGTCACCCGCTTTCAGCAGCAGACGCCAATCCGCGCCAGCTCGTTGATCATCACGCTGTACGGCGATGCCATCGAGCCCCATGGCGGCACGGTATGGCTGGGCAGTCTGATCAACCTGCTGGAACCCATCGGGATCAATGAGCGGCTGATCCGCACCTCCATCTTCCGGCTTACCAAAGAAGGCTGGCTGACCGCCGAGAAGGTTGGCCGGCGTAGCTATTACAGCCTTACCGGCACCGGTCGGCGGCGCTTCGAAAAAGCGTTCAAACGGGTATACAGCCCCAGCCAGCCAGCCTGGGACGGCGCCTGGACCCTGGTGTTGCTGTCCCAGCTCGACGCCGCCAAGCGCAAAGCGGTCAGGGAGGAGCTTGAGTGGCAGGGCTACGGGTTGATGGCGCCGAACCTGCTCGGGTGCCCGCGTGCGGACCGTACTGACCTTGCGGGCACGTTGCGTGAGCTGGAGGCCGTGGATGACAGCATTGTCTTCGAAACCCACACCCAGGAAGTATTGGCCTCCAAGGCCATGCGTGCCCAGGTGCGCGAGAGCTGGCGTATCGAAGAGCTTGGCCAGCAATACAGTGAGTTCATCCAGCTGTTCAGGCCGTTGTGGCAAAGCCTGAAGGAACAGCCCGAGCTGAATCCCCAGGACTGCTTCCTGGCGCGCACGCTGCTGATTCACGAGTACCGCCGCTTGCTGCTGCGCGACCCGCAATTGCCGGATGAGCTGCTGCCAGGCGACTGGGAAGGCAGGGCAGCCCGCCAGCTGTGCCGCAACCTTTACCGTCTGATATTCGCCCAGGCTGAGCAGTGGCTGAACACTGCACTGGAAACGGCAGACGGGCCGTTGCCTGATGTGAGTGAAAGTTTCTACAGCCGTTTTGGAGGCCTTGAATAGTTTTTAAAGCTCATACCCATAGGTTTTATTCAGGATAAAGCTAACACCGGTTAATCTTATTAATTTATTGCTGTCCTTTAAAGCGCACCAGCGTTAGCCTTGTGCACCATAAGGTCGACGAAGGTGACAGTTATGCTGGATTTCTTTCCGGTTGCCTGCGCGGATACGCTTGGGAAAATCGGGCTGCTGGTCAAGGCTCGCCGCCTGGCGCTTGGCCTGCGGCAGGCTGATATCAAAGCGGCGATTGGCGTGTCGGCGCATACGCTGCGCAAGATCGAGAGCGGTTCCGAACAGGTCGACCTGCGGTCATTCATGCTGGTGCTCTGGCGCCTGGGCATCAGCGATGTCGTCTTCACATCGCTTGAGGGCCTGGAGCAGGCCTCTCAGGTCACCCGCTTCACCGAGAGCGTCGAAGGTGCGCAGAGCCTGGCCAGTAGACGGGTACGCCTGGCCAAGCCCAAGGCGGAGGATTTCTGATGCAGCGCGCCTATATCTACATGCAGCACCCGGACACCGGGCGCGTGGTCACGCTTGGCCGCCTGACCCTCAAGGGCAAAGCCGGCGAGTTCATCTATGCGCCAGATTACGTCGCCCAAGGCCACTGGGTGCCAGACCCGATCAACTACCCGCTGCGGGCGGAGCCCTACACCGGCATCACGCGCAACCGGGGTATACCTGGTTTCATCAATGATGCAATGCCTGACGGCTGGGGCGAACGGCTGCTGCACCGGGTGTATGGCCAGGAGCTGAGCACGCTGGATTTTCTGCTCAAGTCCCCCAACAACGACCGGGTAGGCAACCTGATGGCCGGCAGCGCCAATACCCCGGCCGAAGGCATCGGCGATGGGGCTGTGCCTGGCCTGAAAGGCCTGGCACGGTTCATCGCTGCGTGCGAAGCGGTGTATGACGGCCATCTGAACGCTGAAGCCATCGCGGCGCTGAGCGTACGGCAACAGCGTTCCGCCTTGGGGGGCGCGCGGCCCAAACGCACCTTGCAGGATAAAGGCATGCTGATTCTGGCCAAACCACGGGACCGCTTCGATCACTACGACCTGCCCACTATCGAACATGCCTGCATGACATTCGCCGCGCAGAAGGGGCTGCATGTCGCCCGCACTGCACTGCACGCCGAGCATCCCTCCACCCTGCTGGTGGAGCGCTTCGACCGTACGCCCATTGACCAGGGCGCCAGGCGTATCCCCATGCTCAGCGCGCTGACCTTGCTCGACTCGGAATGGAACGGCCCGTACCACAAGGACTGGCGTTATGCAGGCGTGGCCGATGAGATGCGCAGGCGCGGGGTGCCAGCCGCCGATTTGCAGGAGCTGTTCAAGCGCATGTGCTACAACGCGCTGGTGGGCAACTCGGACGACCACCCACGCAACCATGCGGTGATCTGGCTGGGCGGGCAATGGCGCCTGTCCCCGCTGTATGACGTACTGCCTATGCTTGACGAAGGCCCGGCGAAAACCCTGGCCATGGCTGTTGGCCGTGAAGGCAGCCAGATAAGCCGGGCGAACCTGCTGAGCCACCACACGCACTTCGCATTGGGCCGGGAAGAGGCGGAGCAGGTGCTGGAGGAAGTCGCCAGCTGGGGAGGGGCACTCAAGGACCACTACGCCCAGTTTCTGTCAGGCGAAGACCTGGACAAGGCGTGTGACGCAGTCAGCGCGGTGCGAATGCTCGGCTAGGCCCGCCCTTTAGGCAGGCCACGTTTGCCGCGAGGCTTCAGAGGGTCAGGCACAGCAGTGCTGCAGCTAGCGCTGGCGGCATCACCAGCACACCCAGACGCAGGAAGCGCCAGGCGCTCACCGACTCACCCTCCCGACGAATCGCCACCAGCCAGAGCAAGGTGGCGAGCGAGCCGGTGATCGACAGGTTGGGCCCCAGGTCCACACCGATCAGCAAGGCCGCAGTGGTCTGCTGGGACAGTTGCACGATATCGCCCATGGAGCCTGCTATCAGGCCCGTCGGTAGGTTGTTCATGAGGTTGCTGGCCAGCGCCACACCCACCCCGGCAACCCAGCTTGCCTTGGCTTGCGAGCCTTGCTCCATGTGCAACAACGCATGCGCCAGGTATTCGATAACGCCTGTTTGCGCGACAGCTTCTACCAGCACGAACAGGCCGGCCACCAGTGGCAGCACGCCCCACGCCACGTGCCGCAGTACAGGCATGGGGCTGCGCCGCTGGCGTAAGTGGATGAGTGCAGTGGTGGCAACACCTGCGCCAAAGGTGGGCAGGCCCAGCGGCAGATCCAGGGCTGAAGCCACCAGCAGCAAGCTGGCAGTCAGCACGATGCCGACAGCACACAACCGCGCGCCCGCCGACAGCGGCTGGGTGGCTACCGTCAGCGCCAGTGGCTGTCGGATTTGCCGGCGCTGGGTGACCCGCAGCACCAGGTAGGTGACGACGATGGCCGCCAGCGAGGGTAGGGTAAACTGCCGGAGCCAGTCGAGCAGCGGCGGCATCTGGCTGCCGAACACCACCAAGTTGGCCGGGTTGGAAATGGGCAGTACGAAACTGGCGGCGTTGGCGATGAAGGCGCAGATGAACAGGTACGGCAGAGGCTCGGCCTTGGCCGCCTTGCACGCTGCGTACACTGCCGGGGTCAGCACGACCGCCGTGGCATCATTGGACAGAAACACGGTGACCACCGTACCCACCAGGAACACCAGGTCGAACAACCGCTGGCCCGACCCACGGGCGTGACCGACGGCATAGCGGGCCAGCCAGTCAAACAAGCCCTCCTGACGTGCCAGCTCGGCCAGCACCATCATGCCGATTAGAAACAGGTACACATCGCCACCCTTGGCCACGGCGGCCAGGGCGCTGCGCGGGCTGATCAGCCCGAATACGGTGAGCAATATCGCGCCACCCAACGCCCAGACATACTCGGGAACGCGAAAGGGGCGCAGGATGACACCGGCAGTGGCCAAAGCGGCCACCGCCCAGATGATCATTGAATGTTCGCTTGCAAGCATGGGTGGTTCAGTTTCCGGCAGGTGAGGGCATGGACGGGGAAGGGGTGTCACTGCTGCGGCGTGGGCTGGTTTCCGGCAGCGCGAGCAGTACCAGCAGGAACGCGACTGCAGCGATCCCCGCCAGTGTCAGGAACGCGGCATTGTACCCTGAGGACTGCACCACCAGCCCGGCAAGCCCAGGGCTCAGCGCTGCACCCAGCCCGAACACTGCCGTCAGCGCGCCAAGGCTGACATTGAAGCGGCCGGTACCTTCGGTGAGGTCCTTGACGATGATGGGGAACAGCGCACCGAAAATACCAGCGCCAATGCCGTCCAGCAGTTGCACACCTACCAGCCAGAACGGGTTGTCGGAGAACGTGTACAGGGCGCCGCGCAACGGCAAAATCAGAAAACCCGCCAGCAGAAACGGCTTGCGCCCCCATTGCTCGGCTCGGGCGCCCACCAGCAGTGCCATCGGCACCATCACCAGTTGTGCGGCAACGATACACGCCGACGTCAGCGGCGTAGCCAGGCGCAAGTCCACTTGCGACAGCTTCTGGCTCACCAGCGGCAGCATGGCCGCGTTGGCCAGGTGGAACAGCGCGCAGCACACCGCGAACAGCAGCAGCGTACGGTTGTGCAACAGCAGTGCAAAGCCTGCAGGGCTTTCCTGGCCGTTATCGGCATGTGTCAGGCCACGTGCCACTTGGTGATCGATGGCAGCAGCCGGCACACGGCTGACCGCAAAGATGCTGGCAACGGTCAACACACCCATCAGGTAGAACACCACCACAGGGCCATACAGGTAGGCCAGGCCACCGGCCAACAGCGCCGAAAATGCATTGCCCGCGTGGTTGTAGGTTTCGTTACGACCGACGCGCCGGGTAAATGCCTTCGGCCCCGTGATACCGAGCGAGATGGCGGCGATCGCAGGCGCAAACACCGAGCCCGCCAAGGCACTGATGGTTTGTGTCACCGCTACCCAGGTAAAGGAGGAAGTAAACGGCAATACCAGGCAACTGCCGGTTACCAGTAGTGCCGCGATGACCACCACCGCCCGCTTCGCCGGCGTGCGGTCGATCAATGCGCCAGCGGGCGTCTGGGCGAGCAGTGCGGTGACACCGGCCAGGGTCATCACCAGGCCGATGCTTGCCGGTTGCCACTGATGCACCGCAAGCAGGTAGATGGCGAGGTACGGCCCGAGGCCATCGCGCACATCGGCAAGGAAGAAGTTCAACCAGTCAAGCGAACGATGGGGAGTGTTGGGCCTTTGGTTTTCCAAGGACGTGATCTCGAGTGGGCCACGGGGATGGGGCTGGTTGGGGACCAGCGCTGGGGTATCTGTGGCAAAAGACTGCGGCGTTGAGTAATAGGTTCCGGCTTGGAAACAGCCCGGTGAGCGCCTGCGCGCAACCGTGATCAAGGGTACTCTGTGCGTGATGATAGGCGAGGGCAGGGCAAAGTAGATCAACAAGAAAAATGAAAGTTTTTTGGACAGCTTGCGCGGAGTCACTCTATTTCTGGAAGGTTGTACGGCATCTATCATGCTTTATGCGATCCTGTACGTAATTGGCCCCCCCTTTACCTTTGCAGTACGCCTCGACGATGAATGAGCTAAAACATTTCGCCTCACCGAAGGCATTGCCTGCAGCTGATGTGTCAGTGCGTCGCCGCTCCCTATTGGCCGGGTGCGGTGCCCATGCGGTGCATGATGGCCTGACCGACGTGATCTACGTGCTGCTTCCGATCTGGCAATCGCAGTTCGCAATGAGCTACGCCCAGATCGGCCTGCTGCGCGGCGCTTATTCCGGGATGATGGCCGGCTTCCAGTTACTGGCTAGCCGCGGCGCCAAACGTTGGGGGCGCGAGCGCCTGCTGGTGGGTGGTACTGCCCTGGCCGGGCTGGCCTACCTGCTGGCGGGGCAGGCCGGGGGGCTAGGGGTGCTGCTCCTGGCGCTGTTGCTGGGCGGCTTGGGGGCGAGTACCCAGCACCCGCTGGCATCATCGCTCATCACCGACACCCATGAGGCCGGTGGCGGGGTCAAGCAGGCGCTGTCCCAGTACAACTTCGCCGGGGACATCGGCAAGACCCTGATTCCCGGGTTGGTGGGGCTACTGCTGACGGTAATCACCTGGCGCGCCAGCGTGTCCCTGATCGGCCTCCTCGGGCTGGCCGCCGCGTTGGCGCTGTGGTGGCTGATGCCATCCCGCGCGTCCACCCTGGCCATGCAGCAAAAGGCGCCCAGGCCTGTTCAGGGGCAGGGCTCGGTGGGCGGCCTGCGAGCACTGATTCTCACGGGTACCCTGGACAGTGCGGTACGTATGGGTTTCCTGACCTTCCTGCCATTCCTGCTCAAGGCAAAGGGCGCCGGCACCGCGGGTATCGGCCTGGCACTGACCCTGCTTTTCGTTGGCGGCGCTTTCGGCAAGTTGCTGTGCGGTTACCTGGGGGCCCACATCGGCATGATGAAGACCGTGTGGATCACCGAGTTCACCACGGCCAGCCTGGTCGTGCTGGCCGTGTTCCTGCCCTATGGAGGGTTGATGGTGACGCTGCCGCTGCTAGGGCTGGCGCTGAACGGTACATCGTCCGTGCTTTACGGTGCGGTGCCAGACCTGGCGGGGGCAGGCAAACGCGAGCAGGCCTTCTCTCTGTTCTATACCGGCACCATCGGCGGCGGGGCACTTGCCCCGGTGTTGTTCGGTGGCCTTGGCGACCTAACCGCGGTCCCTTTGGCGGTGATGGCGCTAGCCGCGACTCTGCTACTGACGCTACCGCTGTCTTGGTATGTGCAGCGCGGCTTGGACGCCCAGGCAGGGTGAGAGAGATCACCAGCAGCCTAATATATAACTAAACTAAATCAATATTTAGCATAGTTATTACCGAATCGCCTATTAATCAGGGTAGGCGGCGCGCAAGCCATACAGTATGACCGCCACATTCTGCGTCTTCGACGACATGCTCCCGTATCTCGAACCCGTGATTTTTAAGCAACGTGGCATATTCCTGCGGATCCAGGCTCGCGTGATACAGCGTTTCGCTTTCAAATACGCCCAATGCCTCGCCATGTGAGGGCCCACTTGTAAACATGAGCAACGCACCCGGCGCTGCATGGCGGCTGAAAACCGAAAACATCTGGCGCTGATCATCGGGCGTCAGATGGAAAAAGCTATTCCAAGCTAAAATCGCATCGAACTGGCGGTTCAGCGCAAGCGTGCGCATGTCTGCATGAATCCATTCCTGCGCCGGCAACTGCGCGCTACACAGCGCCAGCATGTGCGCAGAGGTATCGACACCGACGACAGATGCGCCGATTTCTACCAGGTAACGCGCTACAGGTTGGCCAGAGCCACAGCCCAGATCAAGGACATTGGCGGCTGACGGCAGCAACGAACCAAAGCGTTCAATCCATTTGCGGTCGATGAAGTGGTTGGCACGTAGGGTGTTCCAGGTAGACGCGTGACGATCGTAAAGATCGATGATCTGGTCTGCGGATGGGTGGTGGACCATGAGTAAATGGCATCCTTGGCTTGAGTGGCGAGAAAGGACGTATTTGAGGTAATCCAGAGACGGAAATGTACCTTAGGTGTCCCTCAGAGGAAAATCCAAGGATGCGCATAATCCATATTATGTTAAACTGGGTATTATGCGGGCGCTCTCGTTGTTGTCTGTCCAATCCCACATACCTACGGTCAAACCCCCACAAACCCCCGTTTCACAGAAATTCAAAAGCTTGGGTTCCATTCATAATCCTATCTCTGCGCATGGCCCTTCACCAACCTCCGGTTGACCACACTCGACCCTGATCCCCATTCTATTTAGGCGAGAATGCTCGCCACAGAGAGGTGTCTGATGACCAAGCAACGTCGTACCTTTACCCCTGAGTTCAAACTCGAAGCTGCCTGCCTTGTGCTCGATCAAGGCTACAGTCATGCCGAAGCAGCCCGCTCGCTCGGTTTGGACGATGTGCGTAGTAACTTGAGCGAGTGACTTCGAACACCTCGCTTACGAACAACGTGGCAAACCTCAAGGGCTACTGTTCCACTACGACCAGGGGTCGCAATATGGCAGCCGTCAGTTCCGCCGGAGACTGTGGTGCTACCGCATGATCCGCCCGCATCAATTCAACGATGGGCTGGCTCCGGCGAAAGCTGAAGAAAAACTCAAAACTGTGTCCGGAATGAGTTGACCACTACAAGTATCTGCATAGCAGGTTTAGGAGATGTTGCCGCCAAAATGCAGTTGTTTAACATCCAGATAAGTTACTTCTGACTCGTATCCTATGGTAACCTCTACCTCTTCGCCTTTTACCCTTTCGCTGGAGTCGAACGAATGCAGTCTAAAATCAGAGATTCCGTTGCGACGAATATATTCGTCTGGGAGAAGCAGTGGCGGTTCCACAATGCCCTTAGAGCAACCATTCTCTTCCAGCAGCGGAATGATCATCTGATACTGAAAATTTCCAAACTGAAATATGAGTTGGTATCTGAACATTTTTTCCTGAAAGGCGGGCCTCGCCCTGGCAATCGCACAATAGATCCGATCCGGAGGCATGGGGCCACTGACTAACCATTCTATGACAGGCGGGCCCCTACTAGCCAGAGGTTGATGATCCTGACGTAGCAACCATGCTTTAAGGTGAGGGAATTTCTCATGTTCACGTGGAGGCAGAAGTGCCAAAGCGATCTTTGTTAGCATTTTGTGTATGGCAACGGGATAATACGGGCGCCTGACTAAGGGGAATTTCATTCGTTTTCTATCTGAAAACTTGATATCGTTTATCTTTTGCTCGCCAAATAGGTGAAACTCAAGATTGTCCTGATCCAATGCTGATACTCGAAAGTTTCCGTCTTTATAGACAGGCACTCCGCCCCGGCCTCGGGTACGCTGAAAAGGCCGATATGGTGTTCTGAATGTCGTACTGAGCCTAACTAACGACGCGAAATTGATCCATATAGGAAGACTGCGTCACGACTACTCATCACAATTTCTCGGTGAACGATATCGTCCAATCTTGGAAAAGCAGTCGTGATGGCGAAGTCTGGGTTATCGGGGAATACCATGGACAAATCGATCAGTCGCTTGTCGAGCAGCCCAAAATTCAGTACAGATGGGAATTCTCCAAGCATTCGCGGTCCTTGTCAGTAGCTGGCAGAACAGACATGTCAATCAATTCCCCTTCGAAGAAAACGAGTCTTGGCATCCATAAGGAATGCTCTGCAATAAGCTCCAATAGCTGAACCGAGGACGATACATCTTCAGGGCTGCGCAGCCTGAAAAAATACAAGTGACCCCAATCCAGTTCAAAATACTCTTTGAGATCATCACTGTCGAGCGTCTTCGATATAGGCCGCAGAGCTAGATCTTCTTCGTCAAGCTGAGCGCAATAGTTCTCGAAAAGCTGGCTTCTGAGTAATTCGAACGCGTACTCCTCCCACTCGATTGGTAACTCATCGTTTTCTAAGTCAGGGACTTCTGAGCTATCAAAGGCGAGTAGAAAACCTCTGCGAAATGCATCCTCAATTGGTCTGCACTTCTCTGCAGCCCCTGCGACCTGATGCCAACTGTCGAATCCAACGGTTTTGGCCACGATCTCAAGGGCTTCATGGTGGGTTATCTGGCGATTTCGCTTAAGATTGCGAGCACGTTGTTTCAGGAGGGAGACGGCTTTTTGGGGGATAAGGAAAATGCGTTTCAAGGGGTAACTCCTCTGATCGCGGATATTCGGTGCCCACTGCCGAGATCCGCACAGGGAATCCCAAACGCTGTAAATCAAGGAGAAGACCGTCCCATTCGGGTTTGCCTCTGTGGGCAGCAGGCTTCGATCAAGCCGGGCGGCATCATATGTTGGCCGGACCAAAGATTCAACCCTGCCTAATCCACTCTGGGCACATACGCCTACGATTTGAATAGATCGAGTTTGGGAAGCATCACTATGGAAATGAACCGTCGACTGTGACCTTGGTCGAACCCCAGGTCGGCAGCTTCACACTAGAACTCAGGGGTAAAGTCACTAACTGAGCTCGCAATGTTCATAGTCTGTTGAGACCCTAGATGCACTGCTACCGTGCAGATGATCCAAAATCGCGTTCCGGACGAAACCTGCGCCTATCCAGCAGTCGGGCAAGTTCAAGGACCGCACTATTTCGAGCACCCTCCGCCGAATGGGGTCATCCGAAATAATTGCTTTAATTCTCGAGCTATTGCTATTGCCCACTTGAGACGTCACGTGCATGTCACCGGATGTGGATGCTGGTTGATCATGGCTTCATTCGGTGGCCTTCCCTCAAGACCGCTCGTGCCAGGGTACTGGTCAGAGGTGTGGCTTGGGACAGCGCCCTCCTCCATCACAATCCTCATTAGCTTTTCATCCCGATCAACAGGTTAACCACTCGATCGGCCAATTTTCCATAGGGTGGCAACAACATGTTGATACCGCGTATCGGGCCCTGGTACAGCACCGGCCGCAGTTTGGAGAACGCCAGGAAGCCTTCGTAGCCGTGATAATGGCCCATTCCGCTGTTCCCAATACCACCGAACGGAAGGCTGTGCACACCCACATGCAGCAGGCTGTCGTTGATCGTTACGCCGCCGGACAAGGTGTTGTAGACGTACCAGTCGGCCAGATCGCGATCGCGGGTATAAGCGTAAAAGGCTAGCGGCCGTGGATGGCTATTAATGTAGGCCACCACTTCCTCGCGGGTTTTGTAGGTTTTGATCGGCAGTATCGGCCCGAAGATTTCGCGCTGCATCACGTCCATGGCCTCGCTCGGGTTGAGCACGATATGCGGCGCCATGATGCGCCGAGTGGCATCCGGCTTCTGGTTTTCCAACAAGGGCACGATGCGCGCGCCTTTGCTTTGGGCGTCGGCTAGCGAGGCCTGCAGGCGGTCGTAGGCGCGCTGATCGATGATCGCCGTGTAGTCCCCGCGGTTGATATCAGGGTAATGCCGGGCTATGTAAGCCTTGGCCGCGGTGATAAAGGCCTGAACTTGGCCTTCTGGAACGAATAGATAATCGACGCTGGTGCACACCTGCCCGGCGTTGAACATCTTGGCCCAGAGAATACGCTGTGCGGCGGTTTCGATGGCGAAGTCCGGCGCAACGACCGCCGGCGACTTGCCGCCCAGCTCTAGCGTTACCGGGGTGAGGTTGCGTGCAGCATTGGCCATGACGGCGCTGCCGGTGGCCGACGAACCCGTGAAGAAGATATGGTCGAACGGCAGCGCAGTGAAGGCGGGACCATGGCCACCGCCGTCCGCGAAAAACGCCAACTTGCCCTGTGGGAAATAGCGCGGGGTCAGCTGGCGCAGTAACTGGGCCAGGTGGTTTGAGTTTTCTGACATCTTGACCATGGCCGAATTACCGGCTGCGAAGATGCAGGTCAATGGGTGCATGGCCATGGCAATCGGGAAGTTCCACGGCACCACTACACCGACCACACCGATCGGTTGCGGAATGAGGCGTGCCTTGGCCAATGGCAACTGCAGCGGGTCGATGTGACGCTTTTGCGGCTTCATCCACTTCTTCAGTTGTTTGATCGCCGATCGCAGACCGTCAAGGGTCACGGCGATCTCGGCGAACAGCGTTTCAAAGCGCGACCGGCAGCCGTAGTCACGGTTGACTGCTTCGACCAGTTGCTCAAGGTTATCCGCGACCATGCGCACCAGTGATTTGAGGTCGGCCACGCGCTGTGCATGGTCGGGGAAGCGGTTGGCCTCGAAATGAGCGCGCTGGCCTTCCAGGCACTGGACGAACTCGGCGGGGATATTGATTTGAACGTTCATGAGGGATTCTTGTGATCGCATGCAGTGGTCAACAATTCCCGGACACAGAATTGAGTTTTTCTTCCGCAACCGCCGGCGGCACGAAACCGCTGTACAGCGAGCATTCTCGCCTAAAAAGGTATCCGGGGTTAGTAGATCACTGCCTTTATCACCGAGTGGCCCATCACTCACATTTGCGCTTGCAGGAACAGCGAAAAGAGCTCTGATTGCGACTTTATACCGAGCTTGCTGTACATGTGCTTGCGATGAACCTTGACAGTTTCCACGGAGATCTCAAGCTTGCCGGCAATTTCCTTGCTGGAGTACCCACTGAGCACCAGCTGGCCAACCTCTAGCTCCCGCCCCGTCAGGGGTGGGTTGATCTGTCCTACGCGGGATTCTATCCTGCTCTGCCAATGCGGCGCGGGCTCCGTGGCGGCGTCAAGCAGCTCCCGTTCAAAAGTCATCCTCTGGCGCATCAGCGCAGCAACCCACGGTCGCAACAACTCGAGCAACGTCACCTGTTCAAGGGTGAATCGGCGCTTGCTCCCGAGGGAAAGGCAGAGCGTGCGCTGCGAATCCAACTGCACGTTGAACTGAAGCTCGTCGGCGACGACATTGAGTCTGAAATAGCGCTGGTAGTAGTCGGTCTGGTCAAAACATTCGGGGGCTACGTCAGATAGCCGGAACAATCCATTGACCGCTGATTCACGGCTGGCTACGTAGAATGGATCCAGCAAATACAGGCCATTCAGGTAGTCCTGAAACAGAGGATCTGGATTTCCATCCTCCGTAGGAGACTCAGCAAAAACCACCGGACGCCCAACCGTAAACACCAGCGCAACCCAGCTATCGCATGCGACGTACTCGCCAAGCAGTCTTGCCAGCGCCGCCCAGAAATTGTCCTTGTCCAGGGACTCGATCATTTGGCCCATAGATCGGTGCCAGGCAATTTCGTGCAGTGTTAAATTCATGCTCTACCCCTGTGGGGTTACCTCCCGGGCGTAATACCCGGCGTAGTGATGACCCCCCATAATCCGGGCTAGCTTACGCTGACAGACCCTGCACCGGGATTGTTTTTAATGCTTCATGCCGCCAGAGCATGGAAATTGAGGCTGCTAGTCGAGGATCAAAATGAAGGTCGAGCTTATCCAATTGGCGGGCAGTGATGGCGACACTGCGTACAACCTACAGCGCACAGTCGAGGCGATTAACAGCTGCGGAGCTGATACCGACCTTATCGTTTTTCCTGAAACCCAGCTAATGGGGTTTCCATCTGCTGAGAACATAACACGCATCGCTGAACCCTTAGATGGACCTAGCCTAGTCGCAGTTCAGCAAGCGGCTAAAGCAAGGAACGTGGGTGTCGTAGTAGGCACGGCGGAAGCGGGAGACGACGGTAAGTTCTACAACACCACTGTATTGATCACCCCAGAAGGCGTGGCGCTGAGCTACCGGAAGACTCACCTTTGGTCATCCGACTGCGGCGTATTCACCCCAGGCGATCGCTTTGCCACCGCCGTGTTCAAAGGCGTCCGAGTCGGTTTGCTGATTTGCTTTGACATCGAGTTCCCAGAAACAGCCCGAGCGCTGGGGCAATTGGGCGCAGAGCTGATCATCGTCACCAACGGCAATATGGATCCCTATGGGGCGACCCACAAAGCCGCGATCACTGCACGCGCTATGGAAAACCAGGCTTTCGCAGTTATGGTCAACCGGGTCGGAGAAGGCGACGGCGGCTTGCTATTCGCTGGCGGCAGTGCAGCAGTCGACCCCTACGGCCAACTGCTGTGCGAAGCGGGTCGCAGCGAATGCCGTATGACAGTCAACCTGGACTTGTCAGAATTGCAGTTGTCCCGCCGCCATTACACCTACGTCGCGCAACGTCGCATCCAGTTGCCCGGTAAGCACGTCGAGCACGACACCGGACTTCGCGAGCTGATCATCCCCGCCTGAGTGCTCGGCTATCCAAACCATTGAAGAAGCATGGCTGCCACGGACGGCGCAACGTTCGACTCTGAATAACAATCACAAACTGGAGCAAGCAGTAATGGCCAAACTCAAGCGGACACTTTCGCTGGGCTCGGTGGTGCTATTCGGCATCGCCTACATGACCCCTATCATCGTCCTTGGCACTTTTGGGATTCTGGCTGATACGACCGACGGGATCGTCCCCGCGGCCTACCTTGCCGCTTCCATCGCCATGCTGTTCACCGCGTTCAGCTACGGCAACATGGCGCGTGCATTTCCCGTCGCTGGCTCGGCATACAGCTACGTGCGTAAATCTATAAGTCCACAGCTAGGCTTCATCACAGGTTGGGCAGTCTTGCTCGATTACCTCTTCCTTCCCATGGCGATATGGCTAATCGGTGCAGCCTACCTGCACTCTGCCTTTCCGAACGTCCCCCAGGCTCTCTGGGTATTAGCATTCATCGGCATCACCACAACGATCAATGTGATTGGCCTGCGTTTGGCGAAAACGGTCAATGGTTTGCTGATGCTAATTCAGCTACTGGTACTCGTGGCGTTCGTTGTCCTGGCCGTGCACTACGTATGGGGTGACCCGACCAGGCCTCTTTGGACACTTGAGCCCTTCTTCAAAGAAGGCGCTCAACTTCCACTCATCATGAGTGGTGCGGCGATCGCCTGCTACTCCTTCCTGGGCTTTGATGCCGTCAGCACACTGACCGAAGAAACGAAAGACCCACGCAAGAACATCCCCACAGCGATCATGTTGATCACGTTGATTGGCGGGGGCATCTTCATCGCTTGCAGCTACTTCGTTCAACTCGCTCACCCATCGGCCGACTTCGCCAACGCAGATGCGGCGGCTTACGAAATTGCCAAGAACATCGGAGGCGATGTCTTCGTTAGCATTTTCCTTCTAGGACTGATCGTAGGGCAGTTCACCTCCGGCCTTTCAGCTCAGGCCAGTGCATCCCGATTGCTGTACGCGATGGGCCGTGATGGCGTGCTTCCGCGCTCGTTTTTTGGCAGGCTCAGTGAACGTTTCAGCACACCTGTTCCCAGCATCATTTTGTGTGGCGTAGTCGCCCTGCTCGCTCTGCGCATGGACGTGACGACGTCTACCTCGTTCATCAACTTCGGCGCCTTCCTCGCCTTCAGTCTCGTAAACCTAGCCGTGATTTTCCATTACTGGCTCCCGATGAAAAAGCGCGGTGGCAGGGCGGCGCTGATGTACTTGGCGTTTCCAGTGGTAGGGCTCGCGTCTAACCTCTGGCTGATGGCGAGCCTGGATCATTTGGCAATCTACCTCGGCATAGGTTGGCTTTGTCTCGGCATGATCTATCTCACCGTGCTGACTCGCGGTTTCAAACACCTCCCTCCAGAGATGAGTTTCGAGGAAGCCTAGGTCTGATCGGACGCCCTGCCTTTGCCAGGAAACGACAGGGCGTGTTCCGGCGCATCTGCCATCATTTCCTCATTGCAGTCACTGATCGCTGAGTAAAAACCTACCACCTCGTGGACTAGCCCCCCCTGCAGATGACATCGCCCATAAGTTGAATGAGAGAGTCTGAGAGGGCGCTAGCACTGGTCATAACGTCTTCGCGCATCGGTGAACCTTTCTGACTGCCCTAGCACCCATGTCCACAGAGGAATCATCTGGACCAACAATCCCATCCCAAGGTCGGTCAACGCATATTCAACACGCAACGGCTTCTCCCCGAAGTCATGGCGGGATATCAGCCCATCGCGCTCCAGCTGGCGCAGGGTATGTGTGAGCATGCGTTGAGTCACGCCGTTCAACTGACGGCGTAACTCTGCATGGCGCAGGGGGCTTTTTACACCCAGCGCGTGCACCACGCCCAGTGACCACCGATTACCGGCATGACCGAGAATATCTCGCTTGAGGCCATCTTCATCGTCCCTAAGTGCGCGGCAGGCCTGTTGCGAAAGCCGGACGATTTCCTGAGCATCCAGACCGCTCGGTATCACCGGTGTACCTACTTTCTGCTCATCGATACCCATGACAAGATCCCTGACTTCGGATGGAGTACGTCAAAAAGAGGTTAACCATGATGACTACTATTTCAAACGTCAAACAAGGCATTCTGGTATTAGGTGCCGGCGAGCTGGGGCTTGCCGTCCTACGAGGGTTGGCAGCGAGATTGACCGAGTCGTCAGGCATTACCGTGCTGCTGCGCCAGGCCACCGAGGAGTGTTCGTCAGCTGATAAACATCACGATATCCAAACCATCAGGGGGCTGGGGATTGCCGTCGAGACACTGGACATCGCCACTGCTACCGTCGAGGAGATTGCTGGCGTGCTGGGACGTTTTGACACAGTCATCAGCTGCGTGGGGTTTGCCGCAGGCCGTGGCACGCAACTGAAGCTCACTGAAGCCGCGCTTTCATCTGGGGTGAAGCGCTATATTCCATGGCAATTTGGCGTTGATTACGATTTGATTGGGCGTGGCAGCCCTCAAGATCTGTTCGACGAGCAACTGGATGTTCGCGACTTGTTACGTGCCCAGGCCCGAACGGAATGGGTCATCATTTCTACAGGTATGTTCACCAGCTTTCTGTTCGACCCTGCTTTCGGGGTGGTTGACCTGACCGCAGGACAGGTGAATGCACTAGGCAGCTTCGACACACAAGTCACGGTCACAACCCCTGAAGACATAGGTACGCTCACCGCAGCCATTGTTCTGCATACACCACGGCTTGTTAACCAGATTGTATATACCGCTGGTGACACCCTCACCTATGGTGCTCTGGCAAACTTGGTGGAGCGCGTCCTCGAACGGAAAATACAACGTAGAGAGCTTGGTATTCCTCAGGTGTTGGCGGAACTTGAGCAACGACCAGACGACCGTTTACGAAAATACCGGGCAGTTTTCGCACTCGGCCAAGGTGTGGCGTGGGACGTGGCAGCAACCTTTAACGCAGTCCATGGAATACCCATGACCAGCGCTGAACAATGGGCTCGAGCCAATCTTCGCAGTCGCGAGGGGATGTTGTAGAGGTGCAGCGCACTCGTCCATCAAAACTTGGTCAGCTTTACACCCTGATCAATAGCGCGGCACTGGGCCGGGGTTCATCGCCAGATTATTCGAACTGCCGCTTGCCAATGGCTGAATACCGCTTGCGGCTCACCCATAAAAAACAACGTCGCTATCAGCGACAGCAGTAAAGCGATGATCACCAGCGGCACCCGCACCAGCCCCGCCAGCCAGCGAGGCACTCCCCATCGACTCGATACAGTCAGGCCGCCCAGCAGCAGTGATATGACCGACAACAGCAGTGGAATGATAAAAGGGGCATTAACGTCCGAATTCCCAAGGAGACCTGCAATGCAAACCACAGGCAATACCATCCTGATCACCGGTGGCGGCAGCGGTATCGGCCGTGCGCTCGCTGAAGCCTTTCTGGCGCTGGGCAATGAAATCATCATCGCCGGGCGCCGCGAGGCCGTTCTCAAGCAAGTGGCCGAGGCTAACCCCGGCCTGCACTACGTGGTACTGGACACCAGCGACCCAGAATCTACACAAAAAGTCGCCAGGCAATTGATCATCGATTACCCGCAACTCAACGCAGTGATCCATTGTGCCGGCATCATGCGTGGCGAATCCCTACGCGACGGCGCCACAGAACTCGAGACTACCGTCGCCACCAACCTGGTGGGCCCGATCCGCCTCGATGGCTTGCTGTTGCCGCACTTTTTGACCCGACCCCACGCCGCCATCGTAACGGTTTCCTCAGGTCTTGCCTTCGTGCCACTGGCACTCACGCCCAGCTACTGCGCGACAAAGGCAGCAGTGCATTCCTACAGCCAGTCGCTGCGCTATCAGCTCAAGGACACGGCGGTGAAAGTTCACGAGTTGGTGCCGCCCTACGTACAGACCGAGCTGATGGGCGAGCGCCAGGCCAATGACCCCCATGCCATGCCTCTGAAGGACTACATCGACGAAGTCATGGGCATTTTCCAGAACTCGCCTGATGCGGAGGAGATTCTGGTCGAGCGCGTGAAACCGTTACGGTTTGCAGAGGTGAATGGCGGATATGCCGAGTTCTTCAAGCAGTTCAACGACCAGATGGTCGCTGCGCGGGTCGGCGAGTAGTTGAGCGCAACACTGGCACAGCGGCGACTGGAGTATTGTTAACTCAAGTCGCCACTGGTCTTACTGATCGTGGCGGTACCAAACAATCCGGAACACCAGTGCTGAGGTACAGTTACCGGCTAAACACCACGGTACTTTTCACGCGTTCATCGACCGAAAGCGAAAACACATCTGGCCGCGCATAGTGCCCAACCACATCGAAGTCATACCGAGCCCGGGTCAATTCCTCGATATCAATCTGCGCTGTCAACAACCCCTCCTCCCCACGCAACGGCCCGGCAAGCACATCGCCCAGTGGCCCCACAATCACACTGTTGCCCTGGATCAGTGGCCGGTCCTCGTCCCAATGCGGCACCTGCACACCCAGTTGCTTCGGCGAAGGCTGCACCTGGCAGGCACTGACCACGAACATCCGGCCCTCGTGAGCAATGTGGCGCATCGACGCCTGCCATACATCCCGCTCGTCCACCGTAGGGGCGCACCAGACCTGCACGCCCTTGGCGTACATCGCAGTGCGCAGCAGCGGCATGTGGTTCTCCCAACAGATCGCCGCGCCCACCTTGCCGAATGGCGCCTCAAGCACAGGCAAGGTCGAGCCATCCCCCTGGCCCCAGATCAGGCGCTCGGTTCCGGTTGGCATCAGTTTGCGGTGCTTGGCGACCAACCCGTGTTCCGGTGAGAAAAACAACGCCGTGCAGTACAGGGTATTACCGCCCCGCTCGATCACACCCACAACCAAGTGAGCACCGGTGCGTTCGGCAAGCCCGGCCAGCTCGTCGGTTTCCACGCCCGGCACATCGATGGCGTTCTCGTAATAACGCTGGAAGCTTTCCCGCCCCTCTGGCAGCCGATAGCCCAGGTAGGTGCCAAAGGTTTCACCTTTCGGGTAACCGCCAAGCACGGCCTCTGGCATGACCACCAGGTTGGCGCCCGCCTGTTTGATCTTTGGCTCGTAGGCCAGGATGGCCTCGAGTGTGCTGGTTTTGCCTTCAGGCCTGGAGCCAATTTGCAGTGCAGCAACGGTAGTGGTGGCCATAGTCGTCATCTCGGGTGTTAGGGCTGGAATATGGGTATAGTCCGCCCAGGCCACCTATCAATCAATCCGCAGGGCTGACTAACTGATATGAGCAGTATTGATATCTTGGGCATGGATCTCAACTTGCTGAAAGTGTTCGAAGCCCTGTACGAAGAAGGCGGTGCAAGCCGCGCCGCGATCCGCCTGGGTATCACGCAACCCGCCGTCAGTGCTGCGTTGACGCGCTTGCGTGTGGTGTACGCAGACCACCTGTTCGAACGGACCGGCCGGGGCCTGCGCCCCACGGCCAAGAGCGAAGAACTGCGGCCGGTGATCGCCAGCGCCCTGGAAAAGTGCCGTCAGAGCCTGTTGCTCGCCAGCCCCGATGGCGACGGGTTCACGGGGCGCACCCTGACGCTCGGGCTCTCCGATGACCACGAACTGGCCATCGGCAGGCAACTGGTCGACCTGGCCAAGCGCAGCGCGCCGGGGCTCAGGATCATCTTCAAGCAGACCCACAGCATGGTGGCAGGCGATGCCTTGATGGGCAGGCATATCGACCTGGCCTTGACCGCAGGTACCCTCGGTTCGCAGGCGCTGGGCCGCAAGGTGCTGGGCACCGGCGGTTACGCTTGCCTGATCGCCCGGCAAGCCGATCAGCAACCGGTTGAGCTGACCCTGGACGGGTTTCTCGAGCGCAATCACCTGCTGGTGTCGTCGGGTGGGTACGTAGGCGTGGTCGATGAAGCCCTGGCAGCGCTGGGCAGGTCACGCACGGTCGAGGCCTCCACCACCCACTTCGCCGTACTGCCCAGCCTGCTGGCGGGCACCCATTGCGTTGCCACGCTTCCAAGCCATGCAGCCCATGCCTTGGCGAAGACCAGTGCGGTGGTCTGCTGCCCCTGCCCCATCGACTTGCCCAGGTACTCGGTCGAACTGGCTTGGCGGGTGGACAGCGCGCGGGATCCGGTGGTGCGGAAGGTTAGCGGTTTGATTGGCGAGGTGCTGCAGGCCATGGGGGCGCACGACCTGGTGCTCGGTCATGACGGAGTGCAGCGTGATTTGACCGGCTCGGTTTGATTGGGCCCAACCGCAATCCAACATACAATGCCGCCCTCTATCCGCTCACCGCTTTGCAACAGGGAAGGTTCTGACATGAATGTCTTCAATCACCGTAACGGCGCTTACCTCGATATCGACGACGCCCGTATCTATTTCGAACAGCTGGGTGCGCAAGACGCCCCTACACTGATTCTGCTGCACGGCGGCCTCGGCCACATCGAAACCTTCAATACCATCACCCCATACCTTGCCGAACACTGGCGCTTGATCGGTATCGACAGCCGAGGCCAAGGCAAATCCACGTTGGGCGCTGCCGGCCTCACCTACCAGCGCTTGCAGCAGGATGTAGAGCGCGTTATTGAACACCTGGGGCTTACATCGGTCAGCATCATTGGGCACAGCGATGGCGGCATTGTCGGCCTGCGCCTTGCTGCCTCCAAGCAGGTTCAAGTGGACAAGCTGGTTACCCTGGGTGCCCACTGGGCGTTGAACCAGGATGACCCTACGCGTGGGTTGTATGCAGGCATAACCGCTGCGAAGTGGCGAGGGCTGTTTGCAGAAGACGTCGAACAGTACGAATCATTGAATCCGGAACCTGACTTTGCCCATTTGATGGATGCAGTCAAAGCACTTTGGCTCGACACCAGCGAGGCGGGGTACCCAGGCGCCAGCGTCAGTACCATCACCGCCCCTTTGTTGGTGGTGCGCGGTGACGAAGATCTGCTGGTGTCCCGTATCAACGCATTGGAACTGGCAGACCAAGTGCCTGGGGCGCAGCTGCTCAACCTCGCCTTTGCCGATCACTCCCCCCATGAAAGCCGGCCTCAATGGCTGATGCCGATGCTGGAAGCGTTTCTCAACCCACGCTGATGAAACTATTGCGCCTTGATCCCACTCAATCGGCCAATACGGCGGCAGCTCTGTCGTCTCTCGATCGTTGATCACGAAACAAGGGCTCCCGCATGATCGCTCGCTGGCGTTGGGCACTGGCACAAACCACAAAACGGCTGTGGTTTCGCGCCACCCTGTTCTCCTTCATCGGTGTGCTCACCGCCTTGCTGGCTATCGCCTTCCGCGACTTCGTGCCGCCCTCACTGCCGGCCAAGGTCGGTGCGGATTCGGTCGACAAGATCCTCGGCATCATCGCCTCCAGCATGCTGGCCGTGACCACGTTCTCCCTCAGCACCATGGTGTCGGCCTATGGCGCCGCCAGCAGCGGCGTGACCCCGCGGGCCACCAGCCTGGTGATGGAAGACTCCACCACCCAGAACGCACTGGCCACATTCATAGGCTCGTTCCTGTTCAGCCTGGTGGGCATCATTGCCTTGAGCACCGGTGCCTATGGCGCGCAGGGCCGGGTGGTGCTGTTTGCGGTCACCCTCGTGATGGTCATTCTGATCGTGTACACGCTGCTGCGCTGGATCGATCACCTGTCCAAGCTCGGCCGGGTCGGTGAGACCATCGACCGTGTGGAGGTCGCCACTATCACGGCGCTGGAAAACCGGGCGCGCTGGCCGTTTCTGGGCGGCGAAGCCTACCCCCGCGATTTTGCCCTGCCCGCCCATGCCAGCACCCTCGTGAGTGCTGGCACCGGCTACGTCCAACACGTGGATGTGAATGCCCTGGCGCTTGCGGCCAAGCAGCATGGTGTGGCCATTTACCTGGAAGTGCTGCCAGGCAGTTTCCTGCATCTGGGTGCCGTGGTTGCGCACATCGTGGGCAAAGGGAGCCAGCAGGTCAGCGCTGAGTTACAAACTGCGGTATTGGCCGCGCTCACCATCGGCTTGCGCCGCACTTATGAGCAAGACCCACGCTTCGGGCTGTCGGTGCTGGCAGAGATCGCATCGCGCGCGTTGTCGCCCGCCACCAACGACTCAGGCACCGTGATAGACGTGATAGGCCGGGGGGTACGCTGTTTCACCCAGTGGGCTCAACAGGCGCCCGAGCAGGAAGCCAAACACCCATGCAGGGATGTATACGTGCGTGCGCTGAGTGTGGATGACATGTTCGATGACTTTTTCACGCTGATCGCGCGCGACGGAGCGGGCCTGCTTGAAATCGATATCCGCTTTATCAAGGCACTCGCCAGCTTGGCGGCTATTGACGCAGACAAGTTTGGGCAGGCCTGCGCCATGCATGCCGCCCTGCTGGTCAAGCGCGCTGAACGCGCGCTACCGCTGGAGGAAGACAAAGCGCGGCTGCAGGCGCTGGTTTTGTCGTCGGCGCCATTGCCCGGCAGTAGACCGAGCTAATTGGCAAAGGCGTGTCAGCATGCCTGGCTACGTATTCGGTGCCATCTGCACAACCGCGCACCGGCCATTGGCCCTGACCTTCTCGACGATGTGCGCCCGGTTCACGAATACATTGATTTCGCAGCTGCCTGAATGCCGCACGTCTTCCCAGTACTCCTGGTGTACCAGTTGCCCGTTCATTGGCCCGGTGTACGTGCCTGCCGCCTCGCGGGTGATGTAGTCGGTGTCTCGCACGTATCTGAGCACCACCAGGTCCTGGTCCGGCGCAATCATGATCACCCGCGGCGCGCCGAAATGGTCGATCAATTCGCCAACAGGCCGGCCTTTCCAGGCACTGGTGGCCTCCAGTGAAGAACAGCCGCTGAGCAAGGCCGCGCCTAGGCACAGCATGAACAATCGGTGCATTAGGTTATTTCTCCCTGAAAGCCGGCTTACTTGGCAGGCATCTGTGCAAAGGCTTCGTCTATCTGCTTGATCAGCTCGACCTTGAGCGATTCACGGTTGAGGATCTCGAACAGTTGAGGGCCCGCCTTGGTCATTTGCGATGCAGACATCACACCCAGGCGCTCCATTTTCTTCGCTGGGCGTTCGCCTGGCTTACAAACAAAATCGCGGCTTTGCGCCACCCAAGGCTCAGGTTTGGTTTGCCACTGGGCATTGAACTTGCCCTTGCGAAATTGGTTGGACACACTGCTGAAGTCCTGCGCGCCCATGACGCGTGCACGATTCTTCTTGCAGTCGATTTCGACGTCATAGGCGGTGAAATTGGGTTTTCCCGGCTCTTCGTAAAGCCGGTACACCCCCAACGACTGTGCACCACCCGGGCGTGCAAAGATATTCTTGGGGTCGCCATCGGCGAGGAACACCTGTTGCTTGCCCAGACCGCCCTGATAGTGAACCACCCAGTAGTCGCCCATCAGCACATCACTTGCCTGGGCCGAGACGGCGTTGCACAGCAGTGCTAGCGGCAGCAATCGCCATGTTGGAGAGCGCATCATGAGCCATTCCTTTGCCATTAGTGAAAAACTGCAAGCGTTGCACGGTCGTTGGTTGGCAAAGGGCTATCTAGTACATGCGCACTAGGCGGATGCACTGAGGGCCTGCCTGCTACCGCAAAAATAAACAAACTCAAGACGTTCCTTTCACTTAATTTTCACCCCCTCTGCGCGATCCTGAAGCTATCCCTACGTGTGATAGACCTTGCCCGCCTAGCAGCGGGCTTTCTTTTGCCCGCGATTTGACCTGTCTGCCACTCCCTATCCCTGCCGACGACATGCCCGCCCCTGCAGGCGGGCGCTCCCGCCGTTACATAAAATCTAAGCGGTAATGATTCGCAATCGCTATCATGCAGTTCTCCGCCGCCAGGCTGGATCCCGTCATCCCCTTTTCCTCAAGCAGGTCGACTCATGTACGTCCCAAACTTCCCGCGCAAATGCGCGTTGCGCGCTGTCTGGCTGCCCCTTGGGCTTGTTGCGAGCGTTGCATCCCCCATGGCCTTGGCACAGCAGAGCCTGGAGATCCCCGTCCCCACTCCGCAACCGGCCAGCGCCAAGGGGGCACAGGGAGCGGTGCTGGAGCTGGAAGAGACAGCGGTATCGGCCAGTGCAGACGCATCCAGGGACGGCCTTGTGCCTGAGTACGAGGGTGGCCAGGTGGCCCGCGGTGGGCGGGTGGGTATCCTGGGCAACAAGGACTACATGGAGACGCCGTTCACCTCCACCTCCTACACCAACCAGCTGATCCAGGACCAGCAGGCCCACAGCGTCGCGGATATCCTGCAAAACGACCCTTCTGTGCGCATCGCCAGGGGGTTCGGCAACTTCCAGGAGCTGTACATGATGCGCGGCTTCCCGCTGTACTCCGATGACATCGCCTACAACGGGCTGTACGGGCTGCTGCCTCGGCAATACGTGGCCTCGGAATTCATCGAGCGGGTTGAAGTGTTCCGGGGTGCCAGCGCGTTCCTCAACGGCGCAGCCCCGGGCGGCACGGGCATTGGCGGGGCTATCAATATTCTGCCCAAACGCGCACCAAATACCCCGCTCACCCGGCTGACCGTGGGCGCGGAAAACCGCGGGTTCGGCACGGTGGCCGCCGACGTGGCCCGGCGCTTCGGTGAAGAGGACCGCTTTGGCGTACGCGTGAACGTGGCCAAACGCGGCGGTGAAACGGCGGTGCAGGACCAGGACCGCTCGCTGGACATGTTCGCCCTGGGCCTGGATTACCAGGGTGAGCGCTTGCGCCTGTCGGCGGACCTTGGCAACCAGTACCACTTCATCGACAACCCGCTGCCCAGCGTCACCCCCACCGGCCGGGTGCCCAGCCCACCGGATGCCGACAAGAACTACGGGCAACCCTGGACCTATTCCAAAGAAAAACAGACGTTCGGGACCTTCCGCGCCGAGTACGACCTGTCCGACGCGCTCACCACCTGGGCGGCGGTGGGCATGCGCAAGGGCGAAGAGAAAAACGTGCTGGCCAACCCGTCTTCCGATGCAAACGGCGTGACACGCTCCACGCGCTTTGACAATTACCGGGAAGAAACCGTAACCACCGGTGAGGTGGGCATGCGTTACAGCCTGCAGACCGGCCCCGTGTCGCATCAGTGGGTGGTATCCGGCGCGATGTACGACACCAAGGACCGCAATGCCTGGGCTGGCAACTTTACCGGGTTTGCCAATGACCTGTACGACCCCTTCACCGTGGCCAAGCCAGGCAACACCAGTTTCAGCGGCTCCATGTCCGACCCACACATCACCTCACGCACCCACACCCAGAGCCTTGCCATCGCCGACACACTCGGCTTTTTCGATGACCAGTTACTCGTTACCCTCGGCGCACGCCGCCAGGGCCTGGACGTGACCGGTTACGACTACAACTCGGGTGACAAAACGTCCCAGTACAACCGCTACGAGACCACCCCTGTAGCCGGTGTGGTGTATCAGCTCAATGAGCAGTTCTCCGTGTACGCCAACTACATCGAAGGCCTGACCAAGGGCGACACGGCGGGTGCCACCACTACCCTGCCCGACGGCTCGAAGGCGCCCGTCCTCAACGCTGGCGCCTCCCTGGCACCTTATGTGGCCAAACAGACCGAGGTTGGCGTGAAATACGACGGCGGCGGTTTGGGCGGTAGCCTGGCCGTGTTCGAGACCCGCAAGCCGGTGGGCATCGTCGAGAACCAGGTATTCAAGGACGGTGGCGAACAGCGCAACCGTGGTATCGAACTTTCGCTGTTCGGCGAGCCAAGCCCTGGGGTGCGGCTGCTGGGTGGGGTGACGCTGCTGGACGCTGAACTGACCAAGACCCAGAACGGCCAGAATGATGGCAACGAACCCATTGGCGTGCCCAGAACCCAGGCTAACGTGGGTGGTGAATGGGACGTACCCGGCGTGAATGGGCTGACCTTGACCAGCCGGGTGGTTTATACCAGCCGCCAGTACGTGAACAACGCCAACAGCCTGGAAATCCCGTCCTGGACCCGCCTGGACCTGGGTGCGCGTTACGGCTTCAAGGTGGACGACAAGGACGTGACCCTGCGTGCACGCCTGGATAACGTTGCCGGGCGTGACTATTGGGCGTCTGCGGGTGGCTACCCGGGTTCCAACTACCTGGTTCTGGGAGCGCCACGCACCTTGTCCCTGAGCGCGTCAGTCGACTTCTGAGCAAAAACCATCAGGTGGCAGGCAGTAAAAATAGGCGCATAAGAATATGAATATTGATTCTATTTAGGAATAAATAATTTCCTTATTCTGGTCGTCCCAAGCGCCGGCGTGTTTAGTGCCGGCGCCCTCCTTACCGTCGACCGCGCCATGAACTTCAAACAGCTCAGCCATTTTGTCGCCCTCATCGAACACCGCAGTTTCGTGCGGGCGTCCGAAGCCTGCAACATCACCCAGCCAGCTTTCAGCCGTAGTATTCGAGGTCTTGAAGAGGCGCTGGGCTGCCAATTGGTCGATCGTCAATCGGGCCGCAACTTTCAGCCTACGGTACAGGGCGAGCGTGTGCTGCAGCATGCCCGCAGCGTGCTGGAGGGCATGTCGCGCCTCACCCGCGAACTGCACACCGGGGCCGGGCTTGAGGCCGCCGAAATACGTGTGGGCTGCGCACCGTTGGCCGGCGAACGGCTTGTGCCACCCGCTATTGCGCGTTTCTTGGGCGACTACCCGCGCATGCAGGTACGCCTGGAGGTGGCGCACTGGCAGGGATTGGTGCGAGGGCTGAAGCGTGACACGCTGGATTTTCTCATCACGGCCTCGGAACCCTTCACGCTGGATGAGCAGTACGAGGTAACCCCATTGCATCCCCAACGCATGGCACTGGTTTGCAGGGCGGGCCACCCATTGTTGCAACAGCCTGGCCGACTCACAGCCGCACGGTTGTTCAGCTTCCCGGTCGCGCTGCCAGCCGGTGCACGCCCGGTGCTCGGCCGCATGGCCCGGGTACTGGGGGTTCAGCCCCCAGCGGTAGCCTTGGAAAGCGATACTGCCAACGGGCTGCTGCGGGTGGTGGCAAGCAGCGATCTGATCGGGCTCATGCAGGTGGCCGGCTTTGAAGCGGAAATGGCCGCGCTCGGCGTTCAACCCCTGGATCAACTGGAAGAGGGGTTGCGCCCGTTTGCCCGCTATGCAGTCATCCAGCGGCGCGAGCAGCGGCTGAGTCCGGCTTGCGAACGGCTGCTGGAGTACATCAAAGAGGCTGACGCCCGGCCTGCTGCATTCGGCCCTGCGTTGAAACTGGCGAACTGAGAGTGCCGACCTTGGAATGAGAGTGAATATCATCTATATTGTTACTTTATATCATTTCAAGGACCTTACTCATGAAGCCTGGCATCCACCCCAACTACCGCCCTGTCCTGTTCCATGACGTTTCTGCGAATGCGTTCTGGCTGGTCGGTTCCACCATCGATACCGACAAGACGCATACCCACAGCGACGGCGTCACCTACCCGTACGTCACACTCGACATATCCAGTGCCTCCCACCCCGTCTATACCGGTCAGGAACGCAAGGCCAAGACCGAAGGCCGCGTTGCTGGCTTCAACAAGCGCTTCGCGGCATTCACCGGCAAATAACCGCCTCCTGCCCTGGCCACTGCCCTCAGGCACGCCAGGGCCGTTCAATCGTCACGCAGGTGACGCTCCTTTCTCTCCTGCCGTTCCTTGGCTTCGATGCTGAGGGTGGCCGTTGGCCTCAACAGCATGCGGCGCAGCCCGATAGGCTCGCCGGTGTCCTTGCACCAGCCGTACTCCCCGCGTGCAATGCGCTCAAGCGATTCGTCGATCTTGTCCAGCAGCTTTTTCTCCCGCTCCAGCAGGCGCAGCTGCCACTGCCGTTGCTCCTCCACAGTGCCCAGGTCGGAAGGGTCGCTGCTGGGCTCGTAGTCACGCATCTGTTCGAACTCGTGGTCGATGCGCTGTTGCAAATCGGTACGCTGGGCGAGCAGCAGGTCGCGGAAAAACGCCAGTTGGGCGGCGTCCATGTAGGCCTCGGCAGGCATGCCCAGCAGTTCTTGTTCCGTCATGGTGTTATCTCTTGATTCTGGGTGTGGTGAGGTCAGCGACGCGAGGCAGCGAAGGCCAATGGCAGGCCCTGGCAGCTGTCGTGCAGGCGCTGCTCATGCCAGGCCAGTTGGCCGGACACCAGGGTGGTGGTAACCCGGTAGCGCAGGCTGTGGTGTTCGAACGGCGTCCATTGACAGTGGGCAAGGACAGGGTCGAGGCGAACCGGCCGCGGCACGGCCAGCCGTTCGACCAGTGCAAGGTCCGCCCAGTAGCCTTCGCGCAGGTAGCCGCGGTGCTGGATGCCGAACAGGTCGGCCACCGCGTGGCTGGTCTTGCGCACCAACTGTGTGAGGGGTAACAGGCCTTCCTCCACCAGCTCGAACAGGGCCGGCAAAGCGTGCTGCACCAGGGGCAACCCGGAGGGTGCCGACGCATAGGGGCGTTGCTTCTCAGCCCAGGCGTGCGGTGCGTGGTCGGTACCTATCACATCGATGCGGTCGTCGAGCAATGCCCGGCGCAAGGCATCCCTGTCTTCGCGGGCCTTGATGGCCGGGTTGCACTTGATCAGGTGGCCCAGGGCGGCGTAGTCGCTGTCATCGAACAGCAGGTGGTGCGCACAGACCTCGGCGGTGATCAGCTTGTTCAGCACCGGGCCAGGCTCGAACAGCGCCAGCTCCCGTGCGGTGGTCAGGTGCAGCACATGCAGCCGTGTGCCGTGGGTGTTGGCAAGCTCCACAGCCAGGCTGGACGAGCGCCAGCACGCCTGGGCGTCACGGATCAGCGGATGCATCTCGGGTGGCACATGGTCGCCGAAGCGCTCCCGGTAGCGTGCTTCATTCGCCAGAATCGAGGGCGTGTGCTCGCAATGCGCCAGTAGAAGGGTCGGCACCTGCGCGAAGAGCCGCTCAAGCACCTTGGGGTCATCCACCAGCATGTTGCCCGTGGATGCCCCCATGAATACCTTCACGCCTGCCACCTGGCGTGGGTCCAGCGCAGCCACGGTGTCGAGGTTGTCGTTGCTCACGCCAAAGTGGAAGCCGTAGTTGGCCATTGATGAGGCCGCCGCCCGGCGCTTCTTGTCCTCCAGTGCGGTGAGGGTGAGCGTAGGCGGGTTGGTGTTGGGCATGTCCATGAAGCTGGTGATACCACCGGCCACGGCGGCGCGGGATTCGCTGGCGATGGTCGCCTTGTGGCTGGCACCCGGCTCACGAAAGTGCACCTGATCATCGATCATACCGGGGATGAGCCAGCGCCCTTCGGCGTCGATTTCCACCTCGGCCGAACCGTTGCAGATGCTGGAGGCAATCTTTTCAATTCGGCCATGGGCCACCAAGACATCAGCGTCGAACACAGCCCCTTCGTTGACCGCCCGGGCGTTACGGATAAGAACGCTGCTCATGGCACTGACCCCGCCGGGTTGCCCTGCACCACCACCTCATCACCGTCGATGACGTTATAGAAACAGCTGCGTCGACCGGTATGGCAAGCCCCCGCAACCTGGTCGACCAACAGCAGCAAGGCGTCCCCGTCGCAATCCAGGCGCACCTCTTTCACGTGCTGGACGCTGCCAGAGGTCAGGCCTTTGCGCCAAAGGCCCTGACGCGAACGGGACCAGTAGCAGGTACGGCGGGTGTGCAAGGTCTCATGCAGGGCGGCGCGGTTCATCCAGGCCAGCATCAGTACCTCGCCGGTGTCGTATTGCACGGCGACGGCAGGCACCAGCCCCTGGTCGTTCCAGGGGATATGGCCGATGACATCGTCCAGGGGAAAGCGGGCGCCCGCTCGTGCGTGCTCGAGGGTAGTGAACATAGGCTGGGACCTGAGTAAAATGCATGTGTTATAACATAACATATGTTGTTATCTTTTCAGCCCCCTCCCCTTGCGTTAGTCATAAAAAGGTAAGCCTTCATGAGCCAGACCCCCCCATCACCTGCCACCCAGGCACCCTATGCTGACACGGAGATGGCCTGCCTAGCAGGTGCCAAGGCAGCCCTGTACAGGTGGGCCGAAACCGTAGCCACGCGTGATGTGGACAAGGTGCTGGCGCTGTATGCTGCCGACGCGATCCTGGTCCCTACCCTGTCCAATCTGGTACGCGACTGCGACGACAGCCGCCGTAATTACTTCGAGAACTTCCTGGCCAACGATGGCCTGGTGTGCGACATCCAGGTGTTCAAGAAACGTGTCAGTCGCAAGCTGGGCACCGTGGTGGTGGGTGGGCTTTACACGTTCGTCTACCGGGACGGTGGCGAGCAGTGCACCGTACCGGCGCGCTTTCTGTTCACCTTCGAGCGCATCGATGAACGGTGGCTTATCACTGGGCATCATTCGTCGATCGAAGCATGAGTTACCGCCATGAACAGCCTTTACTTCCGTAGACGATCTTCCTCCTCTGCTGGCCCGTAACTGGCTTTCACTGCCTGAGACAAAGTCTTAATGCTTCAAGGCTATTTTTCTCTTTCAGCGACAGGAATACCCTGACTCTCTTTCCTATTGCTCAAGGCCAGCCTCATGAAATCTGTCGTTTATTCGCAACCCGGTCTACCGATCGAGCACGCGCAATCGCTGTATGACGCAGACCTGCCCATCCCGACGCCAAGCGCCCGTGACCTGTTGGTAGAAGTGAAAGCGATTGCGGTGAACCCGGTCGACACCAAGATCAGGGCCAGCCGTGGTGGCGACACGCCGCAGGTGCTGGGCTGGGACGCCGTTGGCGTGGTGCGCGAGGTGGGCGCTGACGTTACGTTGTTCAAGCCGGGCGATGAAGTGTTCTACGCCGGTGCCATTGATCGCGCGGGCTGCTACAGCGAGTTTCACCTGGTCGACGAGCGCATCGTTGGCGCCAAGCCGCACAGCCTGACTGTTGCGGAGGCCGCCGCCCTGCCCTTGACCGCCATCACGGCCTGGGAACTGCTGTTCGACCGCCTGCGTGTCGAAGAGCAAGGCGGCCAGGGCCAGCGCCTGCTGGTCATTGGCGCCGGCGGTGGCGTAGGTTCGATACTGGTGCAACTGGCCAGGCGCCTGACCCAACTTACCGTAATCGGCACGGCTTCACGCCCGCAAACCCGGCAATGGATCAAGGACCTTGGCGCACACCATGTGATCGACCACAGCGCGCCGCTGGCGCCGCAGTTGCGCGAATTGGGGCTGGAGGCCATCGACCACGTGATCAGCCTGACCCACACCGACACCTATCTAGAGCAGTTGGTGGAGGTGTTGCGCCCTCAGGGTCAACTGGCCCTGATCGATGACCCGGCACAGCTGGATGTGATGCCGCTCAAGCGCAAATCGTTGTCGCTGCACTGGGAACTGATGTTCACCCGTTCGCTGTACCAGACCGACGACATGATCAAGCAGCACCAATTGCTGTGCCGTGTCGCGCAACTGGTCGATGACGGCGTGCTGAAGACCACCTTGGGCGAGCATTTTGGCCCGATCAATGCCGCCAACTTGAAACGCGCTCACGCAGTGATCGAAAGCGGCAAGGCGAAGGGCAAGATCGTGCTTGAGGGGTTCTAACCCTTATTCGATGCAATAGCGCTCGCTATGTACGCGCTCGACTGCAGCCACGATTTGCGCCACAGCCACATCGATGGGCCCGTCGTTGTGGCACAGCAGCCAGCCGTGCTCTTGAGCGGCGAGTGTGAACGCGGCCGTGCACGCGGCCTGCTCCTCCAAGGTATGGATCACAGTGCTGCCCAGCCCACGGGTGCGTGAGGCAGCCCTGGCCCAGGAAACCTGCGGGGCCGTGACCACGGCGATGTGCAGGTCGGGTACCTGTACATCGTATTGCCGGTTCAGTTGCAAAATCTGGCTGAACGGCAGGGTTCGGCGAAACGCTGCATCAGACGGATACCAGCGGTCAATCAGGATGATGCTGTCTTGGGGTTGCCGGGGCAGGACGTGCCGGGTGATCCAGGCCCGGCTGTGCGCCAGGCGCTCGCACACGCGTAGCTCCAGCTCGGCGCCGGGGTGCCGGGCAAGCTGATTGACCAAGGCCATGGTGTCGCCACGTGCCGGGTCGCACTTGCGCTCACAGAGCCTGATCACCTTTCTGCCGCCTGCCCTCAGCGCTTGGGTCACGGCCTCCAGCAATGTGGTCTTGCCGGTGCCTTTGGGCCCGTCCATGGCAATGAAAAGCGGTCGGTTCATCAAGGTTACCCGTTGAGCAGTGGGCGGCATGAGACCACCGAACCCCGTGTTCAGACAAGCCAGCCGTCCATTCAAACAGCTGACCGTCAAAAAAACCGCTAGCCCTGCAACCGCCAGCTATGCCCGGGCCAGCCGGCCTGCTAGGCTGACCAAGGCGGCCCAGCGGGCAGCCTTTACATTTTTCACAGGCCTGGCTAATGACCTCCGACCCACTGGTAAACCTGAGCAACTGCGACCACGAGCCCATCCAGATTCCAGGCAGCATCCAGCCCCATGGCTGCCTACTGACCTGCGACGCGTCCGCAACCACCCTCCTGCGTCATTCGCTGAACGCCCCGCAACTGTTGGGGGTAGAGGGTGCCATCAACGGCCAGAAGCTGGACGCCGTCCTCGGTGCCGAACTTGCTCATACCCTGCGCAATGCCCTGGCACGCCTGCGCGAAGGCTCCCGCCCTGCGCTTCGCTTCGCAGAGAGGCTGCCCAACGGGGTGGCTGTGGATGTCACTGCCCACCTGTACAAGGGCAATGCGCTGCTGGAGTTCGAGCTGGCCGGCCAAAGTGGCGCCGAGCCCGTCGAGCTGGCCCGCACCCTGATTGCCGAGCTGCGGGAAATCGACAAGACCAACCGCCTGTTCCGTGATGCGGCGCGCTTTGTGCGGGCGGTGCTGGGCTATGACCGGGTGATGATCTACCAACTGGACAGTGACGGTGCCGGCAAGGTCATCGCCGAAGCCAAGCGCAGCATTCTGGAGAGCTTTCTGGGGCAGTACTTTCCGGCGTCCGATATTCCACCCCAGGCACGCTCGCTGTACCTGCGCAACCTGATCAGGGTCATCCCGGATGTAGGCTTCGAGCCAGTCGCCATTGAACCTGTGGTCAACGCTTCAGGTGAGCCCCTGGACCTTTCGTACGCGCACCTGCGCAGCGTCTCCCCCGTGCACTGCGAGTACCTGCACAACATGGGCGTGGGCGCCTCGATGTCGATTTCCGTCATCGTCAAAGGTGAGCTGTGGGGGCTCATTGCCTGTCATCACTATTCGCCGCGCACGTTGAACATGGGGCAGCGCGTGGCAGCGGAGATGTTCGGTGAGTTCTTCTCGCTGCACATCGAGACCCTGCACAGCCGGCAAAAGCTGGAAGCCGCCGTGCAAGTGCACGAAACCCTCGACGTGATGCTGCGTGATGCCAACCATGCGGCAGATATGGACATCTTCTTCCAGGGGCGTCTGCCGCGCCTGATGGCGCTGATACCGTGCGACGGCATTGGCCTGTCGCTGCAGGGGCGCTGGTCGTCCTCCGGCACGGTGCCGCCAAAATCCGCGATGCCAGAATTGCTGCGGTTTGCCGACGGCATCACCGAAGGCAGAACCTGGGCATCCCACCGCCTGGCAGCGGCTCACCCGGCAGCCCAGGCGTACTTCACCGAGGTGTCCGGGGTGCTGATACTGCCTATATCGCAGCGCCCGCGGGACTACATCATCTTCTTCCGCAAGGAGGTGGTGGAAACCCTCGACTGGGCGGGCGATCCCAATAAAACCTACATCAGCGGCGCCTTGGGTGACCGCCTGACGCCACGCAAAAGCTTTGCCATCTGGAAAGAAACCGTCCACCAGCAGTCATTGCCCTGGACGGAGCAGGACCGCCAGTTCGGCGATGCCATCCGCACCGCCATCGTTGAAGTCGTGCTGCACAACAGCGAGCTGCTGGCCAGCGAGCGGTCCAAAGCCGAGGTGCGCCAGCGCATTCTCAACGAAGAGCTGAACCACAGGGTCAAGAACATCCTGTCGCTGATTGGCGCGCTGGTCGCCCACCCCACTTCCGAAAGCCAGACGCTACAGGGTTATGTGGCCACGCTGCAGGGGCGGATCCAGGCACTGGCACTGGCGCACGACCAAGTGGTACGCGGTGACGGCGGTGGGCGGCTGGCGATGCTGCTGGACGCGGAGCTGTCGCCCTACCGCACCGCCAGTGGGGTGATCGAGCTGCAGGGGCCGAACGTGATCCTCGATGCACGGGCCTATTCGGTGATGGCGTTGGTCCTGCATGAACTTGCCACCAACGCGGCCAAGTACGGGGCGTTGTCGCGCCCGGGCGGTACCCTGTCGGTCAGCTGGGCACTGGATGAGGCAGGCGCCTGCACCATCGAGTGGCAGGAACGCGGCGGCCCGCCTGTGCGCGCGCCGAGCCGCAATGGTTTTGGCTCGGTGCTGATCAGCCGCAGCATCCCCTTCGACCTGGGTGGCACCAGCCAGGTCGAGTATTGCCCGGAGGGGCTGCGTGGTTGTTTCACCATCCCCGATAAACACCTGGCGCTTGGCGAGGCGGAGGCTGCGGCGACAGCCGGCACGACGGCGGCATCGTCCGGGGAGCGCTTTGCGGCTCGGGCGGGTTTGAACGTGCTGATTCTGGAGGATCAGCTGGTGATTGCCGTGGGCCTGGAGCAGATTTTGACCGACGCGGGCGTGGACTGCGTGATGACGGCGAGTTCCGAGCACGAAGCCATGCAGTTGCTGACAGTGCGCCAGCCGGATGCAGCCATTCTGGATGTGAATCTGGGGCGGAGCACGTCGATTTCCGTGGCTGATGAGCTCACGCGCCGTGGGATACCCTTCCTGTTCGCCACCGGTTACGGCGACGGCATCAGCATCCCCGCGCATCTGAAGCACATCCCGGTCACGCGCAAGCCGTACGACACCAGCACCATCCTGGCAAACCTGCAGAGCTTGTTGAAGCCACAGTAACCCTGTGGGAGCGGGTTCACCCGCGAAGAAGGCAGCGCGATATATGGCACCGGCTTCGCCGGTGTTCGCGGCTAAAGCCGCTCCCACAGAACCCCATAATATCAATAGCTTATGTGAGCTTCATCAGATCAGATCTAGCTGGCAATCCGGGTGCGGGGCACCCGGAAAGAGGCAGGCGGCGAGCCGCGTACACCCGCCACCTTGATCTCAGATGGCCAACGCGCGCTCGCGCAGTTCGCTGTTGAGAATGCGGTCGTTCTCGCTGTAGTCGACCGGGCAGTCGATCACATGCACGCCTGGGGTCTTGATGCAGTGCTCCAGCAACGGCAGCAAACCTTCAGCGCTTTCCACACGGTGGCCATTGGCACCGTAGGCCTCGGCATACTTCACGAAGTCCGGGTTGCCGTAGTCCAGGCCGAAATCGGTGAAGCCCATGTTCGCCTGCTTCCAGCGGATCATGCCGTAGCCGTCATCGCGCAGAATCACCACGGTCACGTGCATGCCCAGGCGTACGGCAGTTTCCAGCTCCTGGCTGTTCATCATGAAACCACCGTCGCCACACACCGAAATCACCGGGCGGTCCGGGTACACCAGGTGCGCCGCCATGGCCGAAGGCAGGCCGGCGCCCATGGTCGCCAGGGCGTTGTCCAGCAGCACGGTGTTAGGCTTATGGGCCTTGTAGTTGCGGGCGAACCAGATCTTGTAGATGCCGTTGTCCAAGGCCACGATGCCTTCGGACGGCAGCACGCGACGGATGTCGGCCACCAGGCGCTGCGGGTAGACCGGGAAGCGGTCGTCGTCGGCGCCTTCGGCAGTCTGCGCTTCGTTGGCCTCGCGAATGGCCATCAGGCGCGTGAAGTCCCAGTGGCTGGTGTCAGTCAGGGCCTCGCCAATCTGCCACACGGCGTTGGCGATATCGCCGATCACTTCCACCTGCGGGAAGTACACCGCATCCACTTCAGCCGAACGGAAGTTGATGTGAATAACCTCGGTGCCGCCGCGCACCATGAAGAACGGCGGCTTCTCGATTACGTCGTGGCCGATGTTGACGATCAGGTCGGCTGCTTCGACGGCGCGGTGCACGAAATCACCCGAAGACAACGCGGCGTTGCCCAAGAAGCGTGGGTGACGCTCGTCCACCACCCCTTTGCCCATCTGCGTAGTGATGAACGGGATACCGGTCTTGTCGATCAACTGCTTCAAGACCTTGGCGGTCATCTTGCGGTTGGCGCCGGCGCCGATCACCAGGATCGGGTTGCGGGCGTTTTGCAGCTTCTGCACGGCTGCCTCGATGGCCTTGTGCTCAGCCAGCGGGCGACGGTGCAGGCTGGGGGGAATCGGCAGGCTGTCGGTCTGCTCGGCGGCGATGTCTTCCGGCAGCTCCAGGTGCACGGCACCGGGCTTTTCTTCTTCTGCCAGGCGGAAGGCTTCACGCATGCGCGCCGGGATGTTGTCAGCCGAGGCGAACTGGTGGGTGTACTTGGTGATGGGGTCCATCATGCCGCACACGTCGATGATCTGGAAACGGCCCTGCTTGGACTTCTTGATCGGCTTCTGGCCGGTGATCATCATCATCGGCATGCCGCCCAGGTAAGCGTAGGCACTGGCAGTGACCAGGTTGGTAGCACCGGGGCCGAGGGTAGACAGGCTGACGCCGGTCTTGCCGGTCAGGCGGCCATAGGTGGCCGCCATGAAGCCTGCGGACTGCTCGTGGCGGGTCAGTACCAGCTTGATCTTCGACTTGCGCAGGGATTCGAGCAGGTCGAGGTTTTCCTCACCAGGGATGCCGAATACATACTCGACACCTTCGTTTTCCAGACATTGCACAACGACATCGGCGGCCTTGGCCATTTAGGGTACTACCTCGAAATCTTGGAGGAATTGCGGCTTGTTAAAGCGGCGTGACTGAGATGTTGCAGGATGTCTCAGTGCCGCGCATCGTAGGCCTTCGCGTTAATAATATTAAATATATTGTTATGATGCTCAGCATCACAAAACGTTATGAATGGTGAACCGCGCCGATGAACCTCAAAGCACTGCGCTGCTGCGTCGAAATCGTACGTCAGGGCAGCTTCACCAAAGCGGCCCAGCACCTGCACATCGCCCAGCCAGCATTGAGCATGGCGGTGACGCGCCTGGAAGAGGAACTGGGCGTCAGCCTGTTCAACCGCACCACCCGCAAAGTGGTGCTCACGGCCGAAGGCGAGCAGTTTCTGCCGCGCATTGCATCGGCCCTGCGGGAGATGGACGTGGCCCGCCAGGAACTGCGTGATATGGCCGACCTCAAGCGCGGTGAAGTGCGCCTGGGCATCCCGCCGATGTTCGGCCTGCACTATGTGCCCGGCCTGATGAACGCCTTCCGCCGCCTCTACCCTGGCATTGCCATGACCGTGTTCGAGGGCAGCGCCGAGGACATCGGCCAGCGCCTGGAGCAACGTGACATCGACCTGGCCTTACTCGAATCCAGGCGAGTACCCCCTGACAAACAGTCGATCCTGCTGGGCAGCGACGAGATGCTGGCCTGCATGCACCCGGACCACCCTTATGCCCGCAAGGACAGCCTGACGGCCGAGGACCTGCGCAACACCGACATGGTGGTGTTCGACCGCACATTCGTGCAGCGCCAACTGTTGGATGCGTTTTTTGCAGAACACGGCATCACCTACCAGGTGGCCCTGCAAAGCAACTTTGTGTCGCTGGTGGTGCAGGCGGCACTGGACAACCTTGGCGTCGCGACGTTGCTGCGCTCGGTGCAACTGCGCACTCCCGGCATCGTCGGGGTACCGTTCAAACCCGCGCAGCAGATGAGCTTTCGCCTGTGCTGGCGGGCCGGGGAGTACCTATCGCTGGCCAGTAAACGGTTCATCGACTTTGCCGAGCAAAGCCAATACCTGGAACGTTGAACGGCAAGAGCACATTTGTACTCCTGCCTGCACTTCCCTCCTTTTGCACGGTCAGACCCTAGGCCTCGCCGTTAGACACGCTCGACGTCAAGGCCCATGATTCTCTAAGATTCAACTTTATCGTTTCAGCTTGTTGCATTAAGGACCACGATGTCAGTTCAGCAATTACCCCCGTTGCCCACTAAAGGCACCGTCGCCAGGATGGAAGCCGCCATGGCCCTGGGCAGCTTTGCCATCGGGACCGGCGAATTCGCGATCATGGGCCTGATGCCTGATATCGCCAGCAACCTGCAGTTGAGCGAGCCCCAGGTTGGCCACGCCATCAGTGCCTACGCATTGGGAGTGATGGTGGGCGCCCCGACCCTGGCGATACTGGGGGCCAAGTTGCTGCGCAAGCACATGCTGCTGCTCTTGATGGCGCTGTATGCACTGGGCAACCTGGCCACTGCCTTCGCGCCCTCCTTTGGTGGCCTGGTGGCCTTCCGTTTCGTCAGCGGCCTGCCCCACGGCGCCTATTTCGGCATAGCCGCCGTGGTCGCTTCGAGCATGGTGGTCAGCAACCAGCGGGCGGGGGCTGTAGCACGGGTCATGATGGGCCTGACCCTGGCCATGCTGCTGGGCAACCCGGTCGCCACCTTCCTGGGCCAATACTTTGGCTGGCGTTCTGCGTTCGTGCTGGTGGGCGTAATTGCCCTGTGCACCATCGCCATGGTCTGGCGCTTCGTCCCCCAGCGGCACGATGAAGTGCGCAGCGACCCGCGCAAGGAACTCAAGGCCTTCACCCTGCCCCAGGTGTGGATGGCGCTGGCCATCGCCTCCATTGGCTTCGCCGGCATGTTCTGCGTGTTCAGCTACCTCGCACCCACCATGCTGGAAGTCACCCGGGTAGCCCCGCAGTGGATCCCTTTTGGCCTGGCCGCGTTCGGCCTGGGCGGTATCATCGGCAACATTGCCGGCGGCAAGCTGTTTGACCGGCTGCAGTTCCGGGCGGTGGGGTTGGTGCTGGCATGGTCCATCGCGGTGCTGCTGTTTTTCACCTTCGCTGCCCACGCCCTGTGGAGCCTGCTGCTCGGCGTTGGCCTGGTGGGCACCATGATCGCCCTGGCAGCCCCGTTACAGATCCGCCTGATGGACATCGCCCACGAGGCGCCAAGCCTTGCCGCTGCCTCGAACCACGCGGCCTTCAACCTGGCCAACGCCCTGGGCCCCTGGCTGGGCGGTATGGCCATCACGGCGGGCATGGGCTGGACCAGCACCGGTTTCATCGGCGCGGCTACCGCCCTGGCCGGCCTTGGGCTGTACTTCATCGCCCGGCGGATGAAGGGCGGCCACTGAACCTTACCAGCGTCAGGCAGCCGTCCACGCAGCCTGACGCGCCAGTACCGACTCGGCCCGCTCCCCCACCAGTTCGGCATACACACCCGGGGCTGTGGCGCCCTCGGTACTGATCACAAGCAGGCGTGCTTCAGGGCCAAGGGCCAGGCCCCCTGCAACGTCGGGTGCTTGTTCAAGCAACTGCATGGCGCCTGCCAGCCCGGCCACGGCCGACTCACCCGCCAACACCGGTATGTCACCTTCACTGCCGGCTGCCAGGCGGCGCATGGCAGCTATCGCTTCGGCATCACTGATGGTCATGAAGGCATCGACGCTGGTTTGCAAGAAGCGCCACGCCAGCGGTGATGTTTCGCCGCAGGCCAGCCCCGCCATCACCGAGTCCACCGACCCGGTAGCCTTGGCCGGTTCACCGCGCAACGCGCTCTGGTACAGGCAGTCGGCCTGTTCGGGCTCAACCACCACGAACACCGGACGGTGCTCCGCGTAGAGTTCCCACAGGTAGCTGACAACACCTGCCGCCAGGCCGCCCACCCCACCTTGCAGAAAGACATGGGTGAACGGTGGCTGCCCGGCGTTGGCTTCGACGACTTCTGCAGCAATGGTGGCGTAACCCTGCATCACGTCCCGCGGGATCACCTCGTAACCTTCATAGGACGTGTCGGACACCACGTGCCAGCCGTTGCTGGCGGCTAGCGCCGCGGCGTGTGCCACCGACGCGTCATAATTGCCGGCAATACGCACGATCAGGGCACCGTACGCGGCAATGGCGCGCTCACGCTCGATGCTCACGTGCGCATGCAGCACGATCACACAGCGGCAACCTATGCTCTGCGCCGCCGCCGCCAGGGCCCGCCCGTGGTTGCCATCGGTTGCACTGACAACGGTGAACGCGCTGAGCAGCTGAGCGTGGTGCCCCGCAAGCACGCCGTACGGGTGCATGCGTTGCAGGGGGAAGCTTCCCAGTACCAGGCGCAGCAGCGCGATAGGCGCACCCAGTGCCTTGAAGCTGCCCAGTTCCGAGCGCACAGATTCATCCTTGACCGCTACCTGCGCAACACCCAGTTCAGCGGCAAGGCCGGGCAAGCTGTACAGCGGGGTGGGCTTCTGGTTCAGGCGAGCCCACCCGCCCATCCAGTGGCGGCTCTGTTGGGCGATGGCGATGCTCATCACCGCTTGAAGGGCACGTGGGTAAGGCTGGCGGCAAGCGTTGGGGTTACGAACGAACATGCAGTACGGCTCCTGCTGGCAAGCCAGCGATGGCAACAGTCAGTGAAATGCCCACACAGGCGTGGCTCATGCGCTGCTCAGGCGCTGGACCACCACGTCCAGCAGCACGTTGGCGCCCTGGATCAACAGCGCGTCATCGGTGTGCTCACGCGGGTTATGGCTGATACCGCCCTGGCTGGGCACGAAGATCATCGCTGCCGGTGCCGTACGGGCGATCATCTGCGCGTCATGGCCTGCACCTGACACCATGCGTCGATAGCTCAAGCCCAGGCGGGCCGCTGATTGTTCGATGGCATCCGCCAGGCCTGCGTCGAACACCACTGGCGCAAACCGTGCCAGGCGCTCGCTGCTGATGCTGACCTGCTCGCGTTCCGCCAGGTCGGCCAGTAGCTGTTGAAGACGCGCTTCGGCAGCCGCCAGGCGGCCTTCGTCAGGATCACGCAGGTCGACCGTGAACGTTGCCTTGCGCGGGATGACATTGATGACGTTGGGTTCGAACTGCATGCAGCCGACCGTTGCCAGCGTGGTTGGGCAGTCCGTTGCCAGGTCACGCAGCGCTGCCACCACCGCACAGGCGACGAACCCGGCATCGTGCCGCAATGCGGTGGGGGTGGTACCGGCGTGGTTGGCGTGGCCCTTGACCTGCACCTGCTGCCACGAAATACCCTGCAGGCGCTCCACCACGCCAATCTCAACGCCTTCTGCCTCCAGAATGGGGCCTTGCTCGATGTGCAGCTCGACATATTCATGGGCAGCAATCGCCCCTGGCACAAGCGGGCCGGCGTAGCCAATGCGTGCCAGTTCGTCGCCAAGGCGGGTTCCGTCACTGCCTACGGTGTCCAGCGCTTGCTGCAGCGCCAGCCCCCCAGCATGCACCAGCGAGCCCATCATGTCGGGCTGGTAGCGCACGCCCTCCTCGTTGGTGAACGCCGCGACGGTGAGCGGGCGCTCGGGCAGCCGCCCAGCCACCCGGTAGGCGCGCAGTACCGCAAGGCCCGCCAGCACGCCGTAGCAACCGTCCAGGGCGCCGGCATTGGTGACCGTGTCGATGTGCGAGCCCATCATCAACGGCGCTTGCCCGGCGCCTTTGCCGCGCCCAGGCAAGGTGGCGAAGATGTTGCCAATGCGGTCCACCTGCACGTGCAGGTCAAGGGCCTTCATCCAGCCCACCAGCATGTCCCGCCCGGCCTTGTCTGCATCAGTCAGCGCGATGCGCGTGCGGCCGCCTTGGTAAGGGTCCGCGCCCACCTGGCCAAGCGCGTGAAGCTGCCGCAACAGCAGTGCGCCATCCAGGCGCAGTGCAGGTTCCGTGTCCATACCGTTCTCCGCCCATGAGGATTATTTATCCGAATGGGGAGATTCTATTCACTGCCAGTGCAATAAAAGCTTGATTATCGAGTGCTTGACGCACTTTCATTACGCATTACCTTCACTTTGCCCCGGACGCGCGTCATGCCCCTCGATCACTTCGACCTCACCTTGCTCGATGCGGTACAGCAAGACGCTACCACCTCGCAAATGCAGCTGGGCACCCAAGTCAACCTGTCCTCGGCCGCGGTCAACCGCCGCCTGAAAAAAATGACCACCGATGGCGTGATCACAGCAACGGTGGCCCAGGTGGACCCCGTGCAGCTGGGCTACGTACTGACCGTGATCACCGAGGTTGAGGTGGAGAACGAGCGCCTGGACCTGCTCGATGCCATGAAGCGCACCTTCCTGGCCTGCCCTCAGGTGCAGCAGTGCTACTACGTCACGGGTGCCTATGACTTCGTGCTGATCCTGCTGGTGCGCAACATGGAGCAGTACACCCAGCTCACCCGTGAGCTGTTTTTCGAGAACAACAACGTCAAGCGCTTCAATACGCTGGTGTCCATGAGCAACGTCAAGACTGGCGTGCGCGTGCCGACGGCGTAACACCCTTGTTCGCCACCTTCGGGGAATTTGCCTACAAGCCCGATGTCGGTACGCTGAACCCTCATTAGCGCCCCTGAAGGAGACAACGATGCAATACGTGAAGCTGGGTAGCACCGGGCTGGACATCTCCAGGCTGTGCCTGGGCTGCATGACCTTCGGTGAACCGGATGCCGGCACCCACCCCTGGACGTTGGGTGAAGAGGCCAGCCGGCCGATCATCCGCCACGCGGTGGAACAAGGCATCAACTTCTTCGACACCGCCAACAGCTACTCGGCCGGCACCTCGGAAGTGATCGTGGGCAAGCTGCTGAAGGAATTCACCCGCCGCGACGAAACCGTCATCGCCACCAAGGTGTTCTACCCCGCCAACATGTGGCAAGGCGCCAGCCGGCCCAACGAGCAAGGGCTGTCGCGCAAGGCCATCATGACCAGCATCGACGCCAGCCTGACGCGCCTTGGCACCGATTACGTCGACCTTTACCAGATCCACCGCTGGGACTACCACACGCCCATCGAGGAAACCATGGAAGCCCTGCATGATGTGGTGAAGGCCGGCAAGGCCCGCTACATCGGCGCCTCATCGATGTATGCCTGGCAGTTCGCCAAGGCGCAACAGGTGGCGGCCAGCCACGGCTGGAGCCGGTTCGTGTCGATGCAGAACTACCTCAACCTGCTGTACCGCGAAGAAGAGCGCGAGATGATCCCCCTGTGCCTCGACCAAGGTGTTGGCCTGATGCCCTGGAGCCCCATGGCGCGCGGCCGCCTGACCCGGCCCAACGGCCAGCAGACCGAACGCACGCGCACTGATATTTCCGGCCAGTCGTTCTATGAAAAAACCGAGCTGGAGGACGGCCGGGTCATCGACGTGGTCGAGCAGATAGCCGGGGAACGCGGGGTACCCATGGCACAGGTGGCGTTGGCGTGGGTGCTCGGCAAGGCCGGTGTGTCGGCGCCGATCGTCGGTGCTTCCAAGCCCGCACACCTGGATGACGCCCTGGCCGCGCTGGCGCTGCACCTTGACGAGGATGAAATCGCGCGCCTGCAGGCCCCTTACGTGCCCCACGGGGTAACAGGGTTCAAATAAGCCTGGTGCACAGGGCCCGCTGGCGCCTCGCGGCCAGCGGGCTGTTCAGCCAGACATAAAGCATTACAATGCGCGACCCTGTTAAAACCGCGTGTTGTTTAGCTATGAAATCATTGCGTTACGCCCTGAACCTCCTGCTGCTTCTAAGCTTCGCAGCTTGGGCAAACCCGCCCTCCACCTTCACCGAAGCCAAGGTTGTAGCCAAGCAGCGGGTCTATATGGACCAGGCCAGCAGCCCCATGGGCGAGTTGTACTGTGGCTGCCAGTGGACCTGGGTGGGCAAGTCTGGCGGGCGCATCGACGCAGCCTCCTGCGGCTACCAGACGCGCAAGCAGCAGAACCGCGCCGAGCGTACGGAGTGGGAGCACATCGTGCCTGCCCATACGTTCGGCAACCAGCGCCAGTGCTGGAGAAACGGCGGCCGTGAGCATTGCGTAGACACCGACCCGGTATTCCGCGCCATGGAAGCGGACCTGTTCAACCTGTACCCGGCCGTGGGTGAAGTAAACGGCGACCGCAGCAATTTCAACTATGGCATGGTCGCCGGTAATGCTGGCGAGTACGGGCGGTGCACCACCAAGGTCGACTTCGTGCAGCGCGCCGCCGAGCCCCGTGATGAAGTGAAAGGCCTGGTAGCACGCACCACGTTCTACATGTTCGACCGCTACCAGCTGAACATGTCGCGCCAGCAACAGCAGCTGCTGATGGCCTGGGACAAGCAACACCCGGTTTCGGCCTGGGAAAAGGAGCGTGACCGGCGCATTGCCGCAATCATGGGGCACGCGAACCCGTTCGTGACCGGCGAACGCCAGTGGACCGCCAATTACCAGCCCGTGGGCGATGGCGTGGTACAGGCTGTGCCAGCAGCGCGCCAGCCAGCAGGCCAGGCCCGTGCCGTCGCAGTCGGCGCGGTGCTCGGCAACCGCAACAGCCATGTGTATCACCTGGCCTCTGGCTGCCCGGGCTATCACCAGGTCGCGTCGAAGAACCAGGTGAACTTCGCCAGCGAAGGCGAGGCGCAGGCCGCCGGTTATCGCAAGGCCGGCAACTGCCGCTGACCCGCCAAGCCCGTCACAGCCAGGGCCCGGGGCTTAGCCATTCACCAGGTTGGCTGGCCGTTCGCCCCGCAGCGCGCTGAGCAGGTTGTCTACCGCGCAGCGGGCCATGGCCTGGCGGGTTTCCTCGGTGGCCGAACCGATATGCGGTGTGGCCACGACCTTGTCCAGTTTCAGCAACGGCGAGTCGGCCGCCAATGGCTCGTGCACGAACACATCCAGGCCGGCGCCGCGCAAACGCCCGGCCTGCAACGCCTCGGCCAATGCTGCTTCGTCCACCACGCGCCCCCGGGAGATGTTCACCAGAATGGCCTCAGGCTTCATCAGGGCCAGCTCCCGCGCGCCGATCAGCCCTTCGGTACTGGCACTCAGCGGCACGGTGAGGCACACAAAGTCGGCCTCGGCCAGCAGCGTGTCCAGGTCGCGCCGGTGGGCGTTGTATCGCGCCTGCACCTCAGGCTTGGGCCGCTGGCTGTGATACACCACGCGCATACCGAAACCCGCCGCTGCGCGCCGGGCCAGGGCCTCGCCAATACGCCCCATGCCCACGATCCCCAGCGTCTTGCCGTGCACGTCGCAGCCGAAATGCGCGGGCCCCAGGCTGGCCTGCCAGTGGCCCTCGCGCACCCAGTTGGCCAGCTCCACCACGCGCCTGGCTGTCGCCAAGATCAGCGCAAACCCCGTGTCTGCGGTGGTTTCGGTGAGTACGTCCGGGGTGTTGGTGAGCATTACCCCGCGCCGGTCGAGGTCAGCGATATCGTAGTTGTCCACCCCTACCGACACGCTGGCAATCACCTCAAGGTCGGGCGCGAGGTCCAGCAGGCTGGCATCCAGGCGCAGGCTTGCGCCCAGCAGCCCTTGTGCGCCCGGTAATGCCTCGCGCAGCCTGGCTAGCCCATCGGGCTGGGCCAAGTCTACGAAGGTCACCTCCACGTGCTGCTCAAGGCGCGCGAGCAAGTCTGGTGAAAGGCGTTTGTACAGCACGATGCGCTTGTTCATGATCGCTTCCTAGTGGTTCATCGCCAGCCGCGGACGCTGACGCTTGGCCCGGCCGGAGGTGGTTGAATTGTTGAGGGCCGCGGTGAGTGCCACGGCGCACAGCAGTGCACCGCACATGAACAGGTACGAAGCGCCCGGGCTGCCTGTGGCGCCGTTCAGGTAACCCACCAGCCAGGAGCCGCCGAACGACCCCAGCGCACCCATGCTGTTGACCAGGGCCATGGCGCCGCCGGCCACGTTGGCCGGCAGGATTTCCGGCACAATGGCGAAGAACGGGCCGTAGGGTGCGTACATGCAGGCACCCGCCACCACCAGCAACCCATACGACAACCAGAAGTGCTCGCTGCCCAGTGCATACGAGCCATAGAAGGCAATGGCGGCGATCAGCAGCGGTGGCCACACGAAGCACTTGCGTTTCTGCAGGCGGTCCGATGCCCACGACACACCCACCATGGCCACTACTGCTGCCAGGTAAGGCACCGAGGCCAGCCAGCCGGCTTCGACGATATCCACGTTGGCAGCCTGCTTGAGGATGGAGGGCAGCCACAGCACGAAGCCGTATACGCCAATGCTCCAGCAGAAGTACTGCAGCGACAGGATGATCACTTGCCGCGACCGGAACGCCTCACGGTTGTTCTTCACCGGCGGTATGCCCTGCTGCTCGGCAGCCAGTGCGTGCTGCAGGTCGCGCTTCTCCGTGTCGCTCAGCCAGGTGACCTGGGCCGGGCGATCGTCCACCAGGTGCCACCAGCAGAACGCCCAGATCACCGCCGGCAGGCCTTCGATGATGAACATCCAGCGCCAGTCGAAATGCTTGATGAGGTACCCCGAAACCACCGACATCCACAAGATGGTCACCGGGTTGCCCAGCATCAGGAACGTGTTGGCCCGTGAGCGTTCGGCACGGGTGAACCAGTGGCACAGGTACACCAGCATCGCCGGCATCACGGCCGCCTCGACCACGCCCAGCAGAAAACGGATGCCGATCAGCATGTAGACGTTGCTGACCATGCCCGTGAGCGTGGCGAGCCCGCCCCAGAGGATCAGGCAGACAAAGATCAGCTTCTTGACGCTACGCTTCTCGGCGTAGATGGCCCCAGGCACCTGGAAAAAGAAGTATCCGAGGAAGAACAGTGCCCCCAGCAGCGACGACAGCACGGGGGTGATGCGCAGGTCTTCGGCCATACCGGAGGCCGCTGCGAAGCCGTAGTTGGCGCGGTCCAGATAGGCAAGGCTATAGGTGAAGAACACGATGGGGATGATGTACCACCAACGGCGTGGGGCCAGGCTTTTGCTGTTCATGGGGTGGTTCTCCTGAGCTTGTTGTTTTTGTCGCGACAGGTGATTGGTTGGAGCAACTTCAGGGCTATGGCAGGCGTTCGTAGGCCTCCAGTTCGTGGCGTCGGGGCAGGCCCTCCATATCGCCCCGCGACTGCACGGCGCGGCTGCCGCACCAGTTGCCACGGGCAACCGCCTGGCCGATGTCACGCCCTTCGAGCAGCGCGCTGAGCACGCCAACGGCAAATGCGTCACCCGCACCCACGGTGTCCACAACCTGGGGGGCGCGCACGGCGGCGACCTGGCCTTCGCTGTTGGCACTGCGGAAATAGGCGCCCGCGTCCCCCAGCTTGATCACCACCAGCTCGACGCCAAGGTCCAGGTAGAAGCCGGCGATGTCGGCCGGGGTCTGCTGGCCGGTGAGCAAGCGGCCCTCCTCAAGGCCCGGCAGCACCCAGTCGGCCTTTTCTGCCAGTGCATTGGTCTGCTGCACCATGGTGCGCAGGTCCGGCCACAGCGAAGGGCGCAGGTTAGGGTCGAAGGAGACGCTGCGCCCGGCACTGCGCATGGCATCCACCAAGGTGTGCGACAGGCTGCGGCAGCCTTCGGACAGGGCCAGCGGAATACCGGTAGCGTGCAGATGCCGGGCCTGCAGCCAGCCGGGCTGCAGCAGGGCCGGGGTCATGTGACTGGCCGCCGAGGCCCGGCGGAAGTACTCCACCGCGGGGTCACTGCCATCGTCGCAGCGGCCCTTGAGCTGAAAGCCGGTGGGGTGAGCCGGGTCTATCTGTACGTCCGAGCAGTCCAGGCCTTCGCCGCGCAGGTTGTCCAGCACAAAACGGCCCAACGAGTCGTCCCCTACCCGGCTCACCCATCGTACGCTGAAGCCCAGGCGTGCCAGGCCAATGGCCACGTTGCTGTCGGCCCCGGCAATACGCTTGTTGAACAGGCTGACACTGGCGAGTTCGCCCAGTTGCTCGGCTACGAACATGGCCATGGTTTCACCAAAGCACAGCACATCGTGTTTAAGCATGGCTCACCTCCTCGGCCCGTGCGCCCAGCCCCAGTACGGCCAGGTGGCGCACCTGGTCGCGGGTCACCTGCAGCAGGTCATCGCCCACCAGGGGGTATTCCACGGCACGCACCACACCGGGGCTGAACTGCGCCAGCAGCCGGTCCCAGGCCTGCAGGTCGGCCACTTGCGGTGGCGCCGCTGCCAAACGGCCGTCGGCAAGCTGCCGAACAGCTTTGCAGTGCACGTACTGCACCCAGCGGCCCAGCTGGCTGGCAGCCTGTTCCACGGCTTCGCCCTGCCACTGCCAGTTACCGATGTCGAAGGTCATGCCCACCCCGAGCCCCGCTTCATCTGCCCGCATGAAGAACGCCCGCAACGCTGCGATGCGGCCACCCTGGGGTGTCTGGTCGTTTTCTACCAACAACCTTGGCCCCTGCGCTGGCACCAGCTCACGCAAGGCCGCCAGGTCGCAGCGCGTGTGGTAGTGCCCCAGGGAGACCTTGACCGCTGCTGCACCCAGTTCGTGCGCAATGTGCAGCTTCTGGGTCACCCGTGTATCGGGCAGGCCGTCTGGCGCCCACAGCTCCAGCGGCGTGGAATACACGCAGTCCAGGCCGGCCCCAGCGATGACTGCGCCCAGGGCAAGTGGGTCTGGCAGGCAGGAGAACAGCTCCTCGCGCAACTCCACCCGCCTGGCGCCGGCCCGTGCCAGCAGATCGATGAATTGCTCCTGGCCACGCTGGCGAACATAGTCCGCGCCGTAGCTGGAGAGGCTGATTGAAACGGGGATCGGGTGCATTGTTATTGTCCTTGTGAAACCGGTTTCATTTTTCGCCAGCAGTATTCGCCGAAGCGGAGGCTGCCGGTAGTTAGCGTGGGGAAGTCGAGCCTCGTATCAGCAAGGAGGCTTTGAAGTCGATGCGCGTGGCGATGCCGCTGTCGCCCTGCAGCCGGCCCAGCAGGCTGTCGAACGCCGCCATGCCGATGCGTTCGGTGGGCTGGGCCAAGGCCGTGATGCCGCTGCCGACCAACGGGTACCAGTCCAGGTCGTCCAGGGCGATAAGGCCGACGTCTGCAAACAGATCACGGCCTGCAGCACGCAGGCTGCGAGTAACCTCCAGGGTGGCGACGCCGTTGCAGGTGAAGATGGCCTGCGGGCCATGGCCGCTCTGCGCAAGGAATGCTGCGAGGCCCGCATCGAGGCCAGGGCCTGTGTGCAGGACCTGCTGGCGCATGCCGGGGCGTTGACCGACACAGGTGCCGACGGCTTGAACCCGCTCCGCCCGCGAACTGGTGCCGTCCAGCGGCTCGGTGACAGCCAGGATGTCCCGGTAGCCGCGGGCATGCAGGTGCGCGATGGCCTGCTCCACGGCGTCGAGGTTGTCCAGGCCAACCAGGTCGACCTTCAGCTCGGGCAGTTGTCGGTCCACCAGCACCATGGGCATGTCCCGCATGAGGTTGAGCAACTCGCCAGGCTGATGGCCGAGGGTGTTCACGATCACCCCCTCGACGTTGTACGACTGCAACGCCCGCAGATGATGGCGCTCCTGTTCGTCGTCACGGTTGGTGTTGCACACCACCAGGCTGTAGCCGTGCTGGCGGCAGGCGGTTTCAACGCCATGCATCACCGCCACTGAATACGGGTTGAGGATGTCGGCAACCAGCATGCCGATCAACCGCGTCTGGCCCCGCTTCAGGCCACGGGCCATCTGGTTGGGCCGGTAGCCCAGCTGTTCGATGACCTGGGCCAGCCGCGCGGCGGTGGCGTCGGCCAGCAACTGCCGGTCGCCGCCGATATAACGCGACACGGTTGCCTTGGATACCCCGGCAACACGGGCGACTTCGCTGATGGTGACCCGTTCGCGGGCATGGGCAGGCGCGTCGGTCATGGCAGTTCCTGATCATTATTGTTAGGGCGATGAAACCGGTTTCAATACACCAAAAACCGGCTCGTTCGTCAATCTGCCATCTGTCGGGTCACGCCTGGCCCGGGCCTAGTGGTCCGTCACCTGCCCCAGGTCATCGCCTGATGTCTGGCGCATGTCGCTGGTGCGCAGGTCAGCTACATCGCCGGGCTTGACGGTACCTGCCTGGTTGCCCCAACTGGTGCGGATGAAGTTGACCACGGCTGCCACCTGCTGGTCATTCAGCCGCCAGGCGTAGGCTGGCATGGTGAAACTGGAGGGTGCCGTATGGGTTGCCGGCAGCGTGCCACCCTTGAGCACCAGGTGAATCAGCGAGGTGGCATCGGCGGTTTGCACCACAGGGTTGCCGGCCAGTGCCGGGAACACGCGGGTGTAGCCCTTGCCGTCGGTGCGGTGGCAAGCCGCGCAGTTGTCGATGTACACCGCAGCACCTGCCTTGCTGTCATCGCCGTGCCACAAGGCATCGGCCACCTTGCGGTCGTATTGATGCGGTTTGTCGTTCGGGTTGCTTGGCGGCAAGGTTTTCAGGTAACGGGCAATGGCGGTCAGGTCGGCATCGGTCATGTACTGCATGCTGTGCTCCACCACGTCACTCATGCCACCGAATACCGCGCTGTTGTCACTGCGGCCGGTCTTGAGAAACTGCACCAACTGGGCCTCGCTCCAGCTGCCCAGGCCATCCTTGTGATCACCGCGCAGGTTCTTGGCAATCCAGCCCTCCAGCGGCGCGCTGCCGGCCAGAAACGCCTCACCTTCCTGTGGGTTCAGGGCTTTTTCCTGCATGGTCAGTGCCCGTGGGGTGTGGCACGCGCCGCAGTGGCCCAGGCCTTCGACCAGATACGCCCCGCGGTCGATGACCGGGTCACTGGCCTGGGCCGCCTGCCAGGGCTTGGCATCTGGTGCGAACAGGCCACGCCAGATCGCCAGCGGCCAGCGCATGCTCAGCGGCCAGGGGATGTCGCTGTCCCTGTTGGGCTCGGCCACCGGCTGCACGCCGTGCTGGAAATAGGCATACAGCGCCTGCATGTCGGCTTCGGTCAGGCGCGCGTAGGACGGGTACGGCATGGCCGGGTAAAGCGTGCTGCCGTCCTTGGCGATGCCGCGGCGCAACGCCTGGTCGAAGTCCTCGAAGCTGTAGCTGCCGATGCCTTCGGGCGACGGCGTGATATTGGTGGAGTAGATTGTGCCGATGGGGGTTTCCATAGGCAGCCCGCCCGCAAATGGCTTGCCGCCCTTGGCAGTATGGCAGGCAACGCAGTCGCCCGCGCGGGCCAGGTATTCACCTTGCTGCACCTGTTTCGGGTCGGGCTGCGCCGCTTGCGCGCAGAGCCCGGTGCCCATCAGCAAAGTCGCGATCAACATTCTGTTCATGTTCATCGCTCCTTAAGCCGCCACCAGCGGGCCGGGGTTCTTCAGGTACTGCTCCCGAATGGCCCGGGCAGACCAGTACGTCAGCGCGGCCACCAACCCGGTCGGGTTGTAGCCAAGGCCTTGAGGGAACGCAGAGGCGCCCGGCACGAATACGTTGTGTACATCCCAGCATTGCAGGTAGCGGTTCAGTGCACTGGTGGCAGGGTCGGTCCCCATGATCGCACCACCGTTCAGGTGGGTGGTCTGGTAGCTGGCGGTGTTGAAATGTTCTTTCACCTGCTTGCCCAGCACGGCGATGGATTTAGGGTTCATCGCTTGGGCGATCTTGCTCAGCTTGTCGACCATGAACTGGTTCATGCGAATGTCGTTGTCCTGCCAGTCGAAGGTCATGCGCAACAGCGGCAAGCCGTAGGCATCGCGGTAGGTCGGGTCCAGGTCCAGGTAATTACCCCGGTAGGACTGATGTGCGCCATGGGCGTCCATCGACAGTTGATGGGTGTAGTAGTCGGCGGTGGCCTTCTTCCAGGCACTGCCCCAGGCAGGTGTACCCGGGGGGTTGGCGACACCGGCAATCGGCCGCGAGCCTGCCTGGTTCACCCACATGGGTGAGCCGCCGACAAAGCCATGGGGGCCATGGTCGAAGTTGTCGGCATTGAAGTCGTCGATAGCAACGCCGTTGCCACCTGCACCGATGAAGTTGTTGGTGTGCACGTCCTTGTCGAAAAAGGCTTTCACCGTGCCCATGTTCTGGTAAGCAAAGTTGCGCCCGACCACACCTTCGTTCTTCACAGGGTCGTAAGGCTTGCCGATCCCGGACAGCAGCATCAGGCGCACGTTGTTGAACTGGAACGCGGCCAGGATCACCAGCTCGGCCGGCTGCTCCAGTTCGCGGCCCTGGGCGTCGATGTAGGTCACGCCGGTTGCACGTTGCTTGCTGTCGTCAAGGTTCACCCGCAGCACGTGGGCATTGGCCCGCAGCTCGAAGTTAGGCACCTGGCGCAATGCCGGCAGAATGTTCACGTTGGGTGAGGCCTTGGAATACATGTAGCACACGTAACCGCTGCAGAAACCGCAGAAGTTGCACGGTCCCATCTGCGCCCCATAGGGGTTGGTGTAAGGGCCCGAGGTATTGGCCGACGGCAGGTTGTAGGGGTGATAGCCCAGGGCCGAGGTGGCCTGCTGGAACAGCTGGGCGGATACCACGTTCTTCTGTGACACCAGCGGGAAGGGGTTGGAGCGGTCTGGGGCGTATGGGTTGCCCCCCTTGCCCCGCCCTACCACTTCGCCCTTCACGGTCCAGGCTTGGCCGGAGGTGCCGAAGACCTTCTCGGCAAAATCAAAATACGGCTCCAGTTCTTCATAGGTAACGCCGAAGTCCTGGATAGTCATGTCCTGGGGGATGAACGACTTGCCATAGCGCTCTTCGTAATGGCTGCGCATGCGCAACTCGATCGGGTCTACACGAAAGTGCACACCGGACCAATGCAGCCCGGCACCGCCTACACCTTTACCCGGCAGGAAAGCGCCCAGTTGCCGGTACGGCAAGGCCACGTCGTTGACCGTGTGGCGTATGGTGACCGTCTCCTTGGACAGGTCCAGGAACAGTTTCTTGCGCACGCTGTAGGTGAGCTCATCGATCACCTGGGGGTAACTGCCGTCTGGGTAGGTGTCCTGCATGGGGCCGCGCTCCAGGGCAACCACCTGCAGCCCTGCCTCGGTCAGTTCCTTGGCCATGATGGCGCCGGTCCAGCCAAACCCGACGATCACCGCATCGACTTTTTTCAAGGTATTAGCCATGGTTCAGGCCCTCTCCCCACGAATGGACACCGGTGGGAACGGGTAGCGCTCGTTGCGCTCGGCCCAATCCATGAAATCGGCGCGGGCACCGGGGAAGCCGATCTGCTTCCAGCCGACCATGCCTTTGTTACCGCCATGCACGGGGTCGCAGAAAAAGCCCTCACGGGTGTTTTGCAACAGCAGGCTGAAGAAGGCCTTGGCAGGTACGTCCTGCAACACCAGGTCGCCCGCCTCCAGTGCGGCGAGCACACGGTCCTGCTGGGCGGCGCTTTGTTCATGGAACGGCTTGTTGCCCTGGGCCCTGCACCAGCCCAGCACACCGGCGATGCCTAGCCTGTAGATCTGCTGCGGGTTGAGCTGCAACTGGTAACCCAGCTCGGGTGCGGCGTCTGCATCGAAGGGGCCTTGCATGTACCACAAGGCCCCGCTGGCATAGGGAGTGCCCATCTGTCGGTCGATATACTCGGCGGCACCGGCCTCCAGGGCGCCGGCGCCCAACTCGTCAGCCGGGATAAGGCGGCTCACCGCGGCTTGGAGGAAAGCGTATTCGTCCACGGTGAAAAATGCCGGCTGGTACTGGGCGGCGTCGGTTTTTTCTGGCACGTTGGGGCTGCGTGCTGGCTCGGCTATCACCGCGCTGGCGCCCAGGCCCAGGCCGGTACTGGCGACCGTTACCACAGGTATCAGGGTCAAGGTCTTGCGCAGGAAGTCCCTGCGGGGGTTGTCCGGTACGTGCTCAGACATTTCTAATCCTCATCATCGGTAAGCGGCCTCGGCCGGGGCCAATGATCAAGACCGCTCACTGACGAACGGCGTTCAGAAACATTTTGAGTTTAATGTCGCATTGACGCCAATAGGTTTGCATGAACCCGCGATATTGACTCGGCGGAGAGATTTGACCCCTGATGATTCAGTCCGACCTTGACCTGTTCGGCCCACAGCCGCATCGCCTGGCCAGCCATACAGTGCTGTTGCCAGGCTTCGCCCTCCCCGACCTGGAGGCGATGTTGGACGCCCTGCGCCCGGTGCTGCGGGCTGCGCCGTTCCGGCACATGCGCACCCCCGGCGGCCTGCACATGGCGGTGGCGCTGACCAACTGTGGTGAGCTGGGCTGGGTCAGTGATGCCAACGGCTACCGCTACAGCCCCACCGACCCCGTCAGTGGCCAGCCATGGCCGGCGTTGCCCGATGTGCTCACTGCGCTTGCCTCGCGCAGCGCGGCTGTCGCCGGCTTCGACGGGTTCGTTCCAGACGCATGCCTGGTCAATCATTACCAACCAGGCACCCGCCTCACCCTGCATCAGGACCGCGACGAGCGCGATTTCGATCAGCCTATCGTGTCGGTTTCCCTGGGGCTTCCGGCCGTGTTTCTATTCGGGGGGCAACAACGGGCTGACAAGACCCAGCGCATCCCGCTCAGCCATGGTGATGTACTGGTTTGGGGCGGCGAAGACCGTCTACGCTTTCACGGTGTGCTGCCGATCAAGCCCGGGGTTCACCCGCGCATGGGCGAGCGCCGGATCAACCTGACCTTCCGCAAGGCGGGTCGTGGATAGTGCATTAGCCGAAGCGTGTGTCACCACGCACCACCGTCAGCTCACAGGAGGCTGTCATGACCCAGCATCACGCCGTCCCGCCACTTTCCACCAGAGGCACCCGACCATGAAGATGCCAGGCCGCGCCCCCAATGCATCGGTGCAACTGGATTACGTGCGTGACACGCTGTTCGGCCCCGTGGCGCTGAGTGTGGAGTGCCAGTGCCAGCTGGCACCGCTGAGCCTCCAAGGGCGACCTGCGTTGCGCATGCATATTTGCCCGCCGCTGCCAGACAAGGTCGACAGGGCGCACAGCGTTGCATTTATGCTGGACGGGCGCAGCTACCACGGCGTAGTGCGCGACAAAGGCAAATGCGGAGACGGCGGCCTGAACCTGCTGCTGGAGCTGCGCTAGCGGCTAAAGCGCATTACATGACATGGGAGTGATCAGGCAATCGCCTTCGCCCGCGCAGGGCTTTTGCCGCGCAGCGCATGCAGCTGCCCAACCAGGTTCACCAGGTCGCGGCAGCTGTTGAGGCTGTGCAGCGGTACACCGCTCAGGCTCACACCGCGCTCGAAGTTCTGGCCTTGCGCAAGCCGTATGGTTAGGTTGTTACCGTCAGCGCAGCTGATTTCACAACGATCAGGCAGGCAGGCATGCTCGATCATCTGCCGCATTTCCAGCATCGAAACGCCTATCAACGACATGGTACGACCCTCTCTGGCGATGGCCTGTTTAATGTAGTTACGCCTGTAGCAGGCTGAGCGCCAATTGATAATGAGCATCTTTGGCCATACGTCGATGCGCTGCAGTGATGAGCATGCAGGGGTTCATCTAGCACCTTAGCTGAAGAACCCCTGGGGTGAGGTTAGGTTCGGGCAGAATCACCACCCTGCGACGAGCGGTGCATCAATGCGAGGCACCCCCGCGATCGCCCTGCATCTGCCCGAATTTGCCAGCCTGGAAGGCCTCGAAGGACTCAATGATCTCGGCCTGGCTATTCATCACGAACGGGCCGTAACCCACAATCGGCTCGTCGATCGGCTCGCCACTGAGCAGCAGAACGCTGGCAGCTTCCGCTGCTTCAAGCTGCAGGTCCTGCCCTGCCGGGTCAAACAGCACCAGGCTCGAAGGCCCCGCCTGTTGCGCCCCGTTGATGGTGACCGTGCCCTGCAGTACCACCAGCGCTGCATTGCGGCCAGCGGCGACGGGTAGCGTGAAGCTCGCCCCTGCCTGTAGGCGCATGTCCCATACATCCATCGGCGTGAACGTGCGTGCAGGGCCCAAAGCGCCCTGGTAGCTGCCTGCGATCACGCGCAGGCTCCCGGATTCGCCGCCCAGCGGCACCACCGGGATATCCTTCGCCAGCAGCGTCTGGTAGCCCGCTGCGGCGCGCTTGTCACGGGCCGGCAGGTTTACCCACAGCTGCACCATCTCCAGCGTTCCACCCGTTTGCGCAAACCGCGGCGAATGAAACTCTTCATGGATGATGCCGTCGGCGGCCGTCATCCACTGCACATCACCGGGGCCGATGAAGCCGCCAGCCCCTGTCGAGTCTCGGTGCTCAAGCTCGCCCTGGTACACGATGGTCACCGTCTCGAAGCCACGATGGGGGTGCTCACCCACCCCGCGCCGGGCCTGGGTGGGTGAGAAGGTGTGAGGGCCGGCATAGTCCAGTAGCAAAAACGGGCTTATACGGCTGGCCAGGTTGTCGTAGGTGAACAGGCTGCGCACCGGGAAACCGTCACCCACCCAGTGGGGTTGGGGGCTGCGGTGGATACCGAGAATCGTTTTCATGGGGAGGTCCTCATTGGCTGAGAACACCTTAGCAATGGTGCCTATAGCTGAGTAGCCTGCCGCAATGGCATGCATCGTCCCACCTATGGGACAGTGCCGAGCAAAAAACCAGTTGCCAGATCGGCAGCATTGCCTGGGTTTTCCTGCATGAAGCAATGCCCGCCCGCCACTTGCCGGGCACTCACGTGGCTGTTGAGGCTCGCCAGCCGGTTTGCCGAGACCGGCACGAAGGGGTAGGTATGTTCCCCGTACAGAATGCGCGTGGGGACGGCGATGCGTAACAAGGTTGGCCACAAGCGCCGAGGAAATGAGCTGAAGATCTCCACCTCGCGGCTGGGCCTGCACTTGAGCACCACGCCCTTCTCGCATTCGCCCAAGGCATGGTCGATGTAGGCTTGCAGCGCTGCATCGTGCCAACCCTTGAAAATACCCCGGCCCTGCAGCGAAGCATGCGCCGAAGGCCGGTCAGGCCAGAAGCTGCGCCGCCGCGCAGCCTGGCGTGCCATCGGGTGGTGACGGTGCAGGCCGACCACCCTTGCTGCACCCAGCACAGCCAACATGCGCTTGTTGAACAGTACTGGGTCCAGTAATACAGCGCGTTGGAACAGCTGGGGTTCAGCCGCCAGCATCAGGCTAGTGAGCACGCCGCCAAAACTGTGCCCGAGGGCCACGCGGGGTACCTCGCCATACTCGCTCCGCCCGCCTTCGAAGGCCTCGACGGCCAGCGCAGCGGTGCGGTTCCAACCGCGAAACACGCCACCGTGGTCGCTGTCGCCGTGCCCTTGCGCGTCACTGAGCCACAAATCGAAATGGCCGGCCAGGCGCGCCAGCATGGGTTGATAAGCCAGGCTGCAAAAGCCATTGCCGTGCAAAAAATGCAACAGCGGTCGCCCACTGGCTTCTGTGCGCCAGCCACGCAGGGTGAAGCCCTCGTCGCATTGATGGGACCATGGAATCAGCTGCATCGCGGCGCGCTACCTGTAGTGCTAGTGAAACGCCGATTCTACAAACAGCAGCGGGTACAGCGAAATCACCAGCAGCAGGGCCATCAGGACATTGAACAGCATCAGCCAGCGCGGGTTCTGCAACACGCTGCGCAACGCGCTGCCAAACATCACCCAGATGCCGACGCTGGGCAAGTTCACCAACGCAAACAGCGCCGCGATCACTACCACGTTGGTGACGTAGCCTTGAGCGGGTGTGTACGTGGTGATCGCCCCCACCGCCATCACCCAGGCTTTGGGGTTGACCCACTGGAAAGCAGCCGCCGGCCAGAAGCCTATTGGCTTCCTCCCATTGTTGGCCGCTGCGCCCACAGGCCCGGCGTTGGCAATCTTCCAGGCCAGGTAAAGCAGGTAGGCCGCCCCCGCGTAGCGCAGCACGGTATACAGGGACGGCCACGCCTTGAACACTTCGCCCAGGCCAAGCCCCACCGCCAGCACCATCGCCATGAAACCGATGCTTACGCCCATGGCATGCGGGATCGTGCGGCGCACGCCGAAGTTCACCCCGGAGGCCAGCAACATGGTGTTGTTGGGCCCCGGGGTGATGGACGAAACGAAGGCGAACAGGATAAAAGCAGCGAGCAGGTCGACAGAGGCAAACATGGCCAGGCATTCCAGTAGGTGCGGTATGCCGTCACACTACCGGAGTCCGCCACCCGAGCGACCGGTACAGTTACCTTTAATTAATGAGATACACCTCACTGTATTGCCAATCTCGAAACAGGGGTATTCACCATGAGCGTGGTTATTCGCCCGGCGGTGCGCACCGATGCGCAGCAGATTTTGACCTTCATCACTGAACTGGCGGCGTACGAGCGTGCCCGGCACGAAGTGCTGGCCACCCTGCAGGACATTGAACGCAGCCTGTTCGATGAGCACAGCACCGTGCAGTGCCTGATCGGCGAACGTGACGGCCGGGCCATTGGCTTTGCCGTGTATTTCCAAAGCTATTCCACCTGGCTGGGGCGCAGCGGCATTTACCTCGAAGACCTTTACATCACCCCGGATCAGCGCGGGGACGGTGCCGGCAAGCAGATGCTCAGGTACATCGCCCGGGAGGCCGTGGCCCATGGCTGGGGCCGCCTGGAATGGAGCGTGCTGGACTGGAACGAGCCAGCCATCAAGTTTTATGAGTCGCTGGGCGCGCAGCCGCAGGATGAGTGGGTGCGCTACCGCCTGGAGGGGGAGCAACTGCAAGCGTTTGCCCGTGACGGCTTGCCGGTTTGACAGGCAATTGACGGCTGGCCCACCTCGTGCTTTTCTAGTGCCCTGCGTCAAGGTGCCCCTATGGGGGTGAAACGGGAAACCGGTGCGTCACAGGCCTGCAACAGGGCCTTGACCAAGCCGGTGCTGCCCCCGCAACGGTAAGCGAGCGAAGCGTCTGTACCACTGTGCCATCACCCTTGGCATGGGAAGGTGACGTTTTCAAGGAGCCAACCTCCTCCTCGCCAGCCCGGAGACCGGCCTTGCGCCTATGAACACCCCGCGGTGGGCGGGCGCTGTCGCATCCCCCTGGGCGCCGCCCGGGGCTGCCGCGCTTGCCCGTTGCCCACAAAAAGCAGAGGAACGCGTCATGCCCGTCACCAGCGCCAACACCCCAAGTATCACCACCCCCGTCACACTCAGCCAGCGCATTGCTGTTGCGGTAGGCGCCAGCCTGCTGGGGCTGTGCCTGGTCTACTTTGCCGGCTTTTCGCATATCGAAGCCGTACACAACGCTGCCCACGACACGCGCCACAGCGCCGCCTTCCCCTGCCACTGAGTAACCGCCAATGATCACGCGTATCGCCCGTACCGCGGGTTTCAGCGGGTTGCTTGCGGCCCTGTTGCTCACCCTGCTGCAAAGCTTCTGGGTCAGCCCCCTCATCTTGCAGGCCGAAACCTACGAAACCGCCGCCCCCGCCGAACAGCACGCCCATGGCGAGGGCGCAGCGGCGCACGAACACAGTGCTGAGGCCTGGTCGCCGGAAGATGGCTGGCAGCGAGTATTGTCCACCACCGGTGGCAACCTGGTGGTCGCAGTGGGCTTCGCCCTTATCCTCGCTGCCCTCTACAGCCTGCGGGAGCCCAAGCGTGTTGGCACCGGTGCGCTTTGGGGCCTGGCCGGCTTCGCGGTGTTTTGCCTGGCACCCACGCTAGGCCTGCCGCCAGAACTGCCGGGCACCGCTGCAGCGGACCTGGGCCAGCGCCAAGCCTGGTGGGTTGGCGCCGCCAGCGCAACAGCCCTGGGCCTGGCATTGGTAGTGTTCGCCCACCACTGGCTGCTGAAGGTGCTTGGTGTGGTGCTACTGGCAGTGCCCCACCTGATTGGCGCACCGCAACCCGAAGTGCACGAGAGCCTGGCGCCCGAGGCGCTGGAAGCTCAGTTCAAACTGGCCTCGTGGCTGACCAACGCTGCGTTCTGGCTGGCGTTGGGCCTGCTCACCGCGTGGCTGTACCGCCGCCACAGCCAGGCCTGATGCCGGCAGTGTACGCGGGGCTTGGCTGCCGGCGGGGGTGCCCGGTGGGCGTTTTGCAGGCGCTTCTGCTCGCCGGCCTGGCCGAACGGGGCCTCGCCTTGAGTGACCTGCGCGGCATCGCCAGCATCGCACTCAAGGCTGGCGAACCCGGCCTGCTTCAGCTAGCCGAGCGCCTCGGCCTGCCACTGGCGCTGTACCCTGCGGTGCAGCTGCAGGCCTACGAGCCGCTGCTCAGCCATCGCTCTGCCGCTGCGTATACCCACAGCGGTTGCTGGGGCGTCGCGGAAAGCACGGCCTTGGCGCTGGCCTGCCAGGCGGCAGGGCACGCCGAGCTACTGCTGCCGCGCCGGGTCATGGGCCCGGCAACACTGGCCATCGCAGGCTAGTCTGTTCATCTCTTTACATCCAAGGACTTTCATGACGGTTTACTTCATCGGCGCCGGCCCCGGCGACCCGGAACTGATCACAGTCAAGGGCCAGCGGCTGATCCGCCAATGCCCCGTGATCATCTACGCCGGTTCCCTGGTGCCTGCCGCCGTGCTGGAAGGCCACCAGGCCGAAACCGTGATCAACAGCGCTGCGCTGAACCTGGAGCAGATCATCGGGGCCATGCAGGCAGCCCATGCCCTGGGCCAGGACGTGGCCCGGGTGCACAGCGGTGATCCAAGCCTGTATGGCGCCATCGGCGAGCAGATCCGTCATCTGCAGGCGCTGGGCATCGACTATCAGATCATCCCCGGCGTAACCGCCACCGCGGCCAGCGCCGCGCTGCTGGGGTGTGAACTGACCCTGCCAGAGGTCGCCCAGAGCGTCATCCTGACCCGCTTTGGCGAAAACTCCCCGATGCCGGCCGGGGAACGGTTGGAAGACCTGGCACGCCACGGCACCACGCTGGCCATTCACCTTGGGGTCAAGCACCTGGCGCGTATCGTCGAGCTGCTGGTGCCGCACTATGGGCCAGAGTGCCCCGTCGCGGTTGTGCACCGTGCCACCTGGCCCGACCAGGACTGGGTACGTGGCACGCTGGCGGACATCGTCGCAGGTGTGTCGGCCAAGGGCTTCCGCCGTACTGCGCTGATTCTGGTGGGCCACGTGCTGGGAGAAACGCCGTTCGCTGAATCCGCCCTGTATCGCGCCGGGCACGCACACCTGTATCGCCCAGCGGGTTGAGTGTTGCAAGGCACTGCAATCCGGTAGCAGACTGACCAACCCCTTACTGTTACCGGACCCTCCCCCATGCTGGACTTGCGCCCCAACTGTGAATGCTGCGACGTCGACCTGCCCGGTGACAGCACTGACGCGTTTATCTGCTCGTTCGAGTGCACGTTCTGCCGCGGCTGCGCCGAAGGCCGCCTGCAACACCGCTGCCCCAACTGCGGCGGGCAATTGCTCAGCCGCCCTGCAAGGGTAGGCCAGGCATTGGCAAACAACCCGGCCTCCACCCTGCGCGTCAATAAACATCATGCGACCTGCGCCTGAGACCGGCAGGTAGGCGCCAGCGCCTGCCTGGGCGCGCGCCGCCGCCTAGTTTTGTAGGATTTTTCGACAGCACGGCCAAGGTTTATCAACACTTCTATACTCGGCATTACCAAACTTCCGTAATGGTCGTATCTTGCTGCGCTTCTGATTGACTCACTTGCAGAAGTATTCCTGGGTGCTCCAGGAAATGCACCACACCCTCACAGGAGTTTTCCTAATGACTACCGTGCTGATCGTCGACGATCACCCCATCGTCAGGCTATCCCTGCGCATGCTCCTTGAGCGTGAACGCTTCCACGTCATCGGCGAAGTCGGTAATGGCAGCGAAGTGGCGCAGGTAGCCCGTGAACTGAAGCCTGACGTGGTCATCCTCGACATCGGCCTGCCCGGCCTGGATGGCATGGAGGTGATCAAGCGCCTGCAGGCCATCGAGCCGGTGCCCAAGATCATGGTCCTGACAGGCCAGGCCACCGATCTGTATGTACGGCGCTGCCTGGATGCTGGCATTGGTGCCTTCGTGACTAAGGAAGAAGACCACGACGCCCTGCTGTTCGCCCTCAAGGCGCTGGTGAAGGGCTATTCAACATTCCCGCAGATGTCGGTCAACAGCAACTCGCTGGAAAGCGAGCCGGTACGCCTGGCCAGCCTGTCGAACCGCGAAATGGAAGTGCTGCGGCGCCTGGCCCGTGGCGAGAGCAACAAGAACATCGGCAGTTGCATGAACCTCAGCGCCAAAACCATCAGCACCTACCGGGGCCGCATCATGGAAAAACTCAAGACCGAGTCGCTGGTTGAAATGGTCGACTTGGCCAAACGCAACAGCGTCTACTGAGCGGCGGGCGGCCATGAAACGACTGCTGGCTGGCGCTCTGCTGCTGCTCGCCCTGGCCGGCCCCGGCTGGCTGCTGGCCGCCAGCGAAACCCGCCAGCTGCTGGCCCGCTCGGTGAGCGTCACGCCACCCATGACGCTTACCCACGAAGAACGCCAGTGGCTGCAGCAGCGCCAGCGTATCGTGCTGGGTAGCTCAAGGCCCGACTACCCGCCGTTCGAGATCAACGTCAGCCCCCACGACTATGAGGGCATCAGCGCAGACTACGCCGGCATCATCGCCGAGCAGTTGGGGACGCCTATCGAGGTGCTGCGCTTCGACAGCCGCCACGAAGCCATCGCTGCGCTGCACGACGGGCGAATCGACCTGCTGGGCAGCTCGAACGGCTTTGAGGCCGCCGATGCGCAGCTCAGCCTGAGCGCACCTTACGCCGACGACTTGCCCGTGGTGGTCACCCGCGAAGGCCGCAACCTCAAGGAGACGCCCGACCTGGCTGGCCTGCGCTTGGCCATGGTGGACCATTACCTGCCCGCCAACCGCGTGCGAGCACTGTACCCCACTGCCCAACTGAGCCTGTATCGCTCTACCCAGGCCGGGCTGGCTGCCGTGGAGCTCGGTGATGCGGATGCTTACCTGGGCGACGCCATCAGCACTGACTTTCTCATCGGCAAGACCTTTCAAGGCACTTTGAAAATTGACCACTTTTCCCAGGTGATTCCCGAGGCGTTTTCCTTTGCCATCGCCCGCGACACACCCCACCTGCGGCAGTTGGTAGACAGAGCCCTGGCGCGCATTGGCGAGAGCGAGCGCCTGAACATCCTGCGGCGCTGGAGCAGCGGTAACACCAGCCTGCTACTGCAGCGCCACCTCAGCGCCCTGTCTGCCGAAGAGGAAGCCTGGATCATCGCCCACCCCGTTGTGGATGTGTTGATCAACCCGGCGCTGGCCCCCCTCACGTTCAACGACGCCGAACAACGCCCCACCGGCATCACCCTGGAGCTGCTCAAGCAGATCGGCCTGCGCACCGGCTTGCAGTTCAACCCCGTCGAGGGCGCATCGGCGCAGGATATGGTCGAACGGCTGGCACGCGGTGAGGCGCAGATGATCGGGGCCTTGGGCTATGGCGCGCAGCGATCCCGGCAATTGCGTTACACCCGGCCCTACCTGGTCAGCCCGCGGGTGTTGATCACCCGCGCTGATGACGCCTCCTTGTCGCGGGTCAAGGACCTTGGCCAACAGCGCATCGCCCTGGTGCGGGGCTCACCCCAGCGGGACATGCTGCAACGCCGCTACCCCCACGCCACGCTGATCGAGCTGGACAGCCCGCTCGACCTCATGGAAGCACTGATCAAAGGTGCTGCGGACGTGGCACTCAGTAGCCACATCAATGCGGCCTACTACATCAGCCACGTGTTCAAGAACCGCCTGAAGATTGCCAGCGTCCTGGACGAAGACCCGGCCATTGCCGCGTTCGCGGTCGCGCCGGATCAGCCGCGGTTGCAGGCCATTCTCGACAAGGCATTGCTGAGTATCCCGCCCGAGGAACTTGAGCGGCTGATCAACCGTTGGCGTACCAGCACGCTGGTCAGTGACAGCCCATGGCGCAACTACCGGGACCTGGCGCTTCAAGTGCTGGTACTGGCCGCCCTGCTGCTGGCCGGGGTGGTGTTCTGGAACAGCTACCTGCGCAAGCTGATCAACCAGCGCACCGAGGCACAGCACGCCTTGCAGGCCCAGTTGGCCCTGAGCCGCGGGCTACTGGAGCAGCTGCGGCACGCCAAGGAAGAAGCCGAACAGGCCAGCCAGACCAAAAGCACGTTCCTGGCGACCATGAGCCACGAAATCCGCACGCCAATGAATGCTGTCATCGGCTTGCTGGAGCTGGCCTTGGAAGACAGCCGAGACGGGCGTTGCGATACCCAGACCCTGCAAACTGCCCACGACTCGGCCCTGGGCCTGCTGGCGCTGATCGGCGATATTCTGGACATCTCGCGCATCGAGTCGGGGCATATCAGCCTGCAGCCGGTGCCGACCGACCTGGTCGAGCTGGTACAGGCCACGCTGAGGGTGTTCGAAGGCAACGCCAGGGCCGAGGGGCTGCACTTGCACGGCGCCCTGCCGGCCCTGCCGGTGTGGGTCTCGGCAGACCCGCTGCGCCTCAAGCAGGTGCTGTCGAACCTGCTCAGCAATGCCATCAAGTTCACCGAGCGCGGCGAGGTTCAGGCCAGCCTGGTGCTGGCGGGCTCAGCCCCAGAAGGCCAGGTGCAGGTCGAATTGTGCGTACGCGATTCAGGGATCGGCATCAGCCCTGCCGACCAGGCCCGCCTGTTCAACGCTTTCGTCCAGGCCGACGGGCCGCGTGCCCGGCAGGGTGCAGGCCTGGGGCTGGTGATCAGCCGGGCACTGGCAGAACTGATGGGTGGCACGCTGGCCCTGCACAGCGTCGAGGGCGTTGGTACCAAGGTGCAAGTCAGCCTGGCCTTGCCCGCGTGCGCTGCGCCGACAGCATCTGAGCCGACGCACTCGGCGCTCGAAAGCAGCGGCGCTCCCCTGGACATACTGGTAGCCGACGACTACCCCGCCAACCTGCTGTTGCTCGAAAGGCAACTGCGCACGCTGGGCCACCGCGTCTCCCTGGCGCAAAACGGTGAAGCGGCGCTGGAGCGCTGGCAGGCAGCACACTTCGACCTGGTGATCACCGATTGCAGCATGCCGGTGATGGATGGCCATGAACTCACCCGGCGCATCCGCGCCATGGAGCATGAGCGCGGCCTGCCACCCTGCCGTATCGTGGGCGTGACCGCCAACGCACAGGCCGAGGAACGGGCGCGCTGCCTGGCCAGCGGTATGGATGACTGCCTGTTCAAACCCATCGGGCTGCGTACCTTGAAAGCCCACCTCCCCCAGGCCGACGCCGTTGTCACGCCCCCCCCTGCGACCACCTCTGGCAACAGTTTCAACCTCGCAGAACTGCACCACCTGACCCGCAATGACGCCCAGCTGACCCGCCATCTGCTCGAGCAACTGTCCCAGAGCGTAGCCGAGGACCTGGCCTCGTTGCGCGACCTGGCGCCCGACGCTGACGACGATTCGGTGCGGGCCCTGGTTCACCGGATAAAAGGTGGCGCCAAGATGATCCGCGTGCGTACCGTGGTCGCTCGCTGCGAAGCGGTGGAACAGGCTGTGGCCAACGGGCGGCCCACCTGCGAGCAGCAACAACTGCTGCAAGCCAGCCTGCAAACCCTGCTGGACGAACTGGGCAGCGCGCTCAGTGCAACTGCAATGTCGAGGTGATCTCGTCGATGGCATCGACCACGTGGCGTGAGCCTTGCTGAATCTCCATGATCACCGTGCCCGCCTCGTTGGCCAAGGCAACACCATGGCCGGTGCGTTCAAGGCTCGACTGCATGCTGGAGACCGCGATACCTGACAGTTCACGGTTCTGCCGCACCACCTCGACGATTTCCAGGGTTGCCTGGCTGGTCCTGGCCGCCAGGTTACGTACCTCGTCGGCCACCACGGCGAAGCCGCGCCCATGCTCACCAGCGCGCGCCGCTTCAATGGCGGCGTTCAAGGCCAGCAGGTTGGTCTGGTCGGCAATGCCACGAATGGTCAGCACGATCTGGGCGATTTCATCCGACTGCTTGCTCACGGCATCCAGGCTGCGCGCCGCCTGGTTCAGCTCCTGAGAGATGTGCTCGATGACCTGCACCGCTTGCTGTACCACCTCGGTGCCTTTGCGCGCGCAGGCGTCGGCCTGTACGGAACTGGCATGAGCGGCATCGGCAGCCCGCTGCTGCGTGCTGACCTGGTGGGTGATGTCGCTGGCAAACTTCACCACCTTGTACAAGCGGCCCTTGCTGTCGAAGATCGGGTTGTAGGACGCCTCCAGGAACACCGTCTGGCCCGACTTGCTGACCCGCTCGAAGCGGTGGGAATGGTACTCGCCACGGTTCAACGATGCCCAGAACTCACGGTAAGCAGGGGATTCGCGTTCAGCCGGCAGGCAGAACAGACCGTGATGCCTGCCCACCACCTCGTCCAGCGCGTAACCCATGGTGTCGAGAAAATTCTGGTTGGCCTGCATCACCCGGCCTGCCGGGGTGAACTCGATCACGGCCATCGACCGGCCTATGGCGTTCAGCCAACGTTCGCGCTCATGTTCCAGTGCTGCGCGCTGGCTGATGTCTGCGGCCACCTTGATCACGCTCACGACCTGTTGCTGCGCATCGAGCACGGGCATGTAGCTGGCCTCAAGCCACACTTCACGGCCCTGCTTGTCGATACGCTCGAAGGTGCCGCTGACAGGCGTGCCCTGCCCCAGGTCATGCCACAACTGCCGGTACTGCGCGCTGTCGGCGTAATCGGGCGCGCAGAACAACCGGTGGTGGCGACCGCGCAGCTCCTCGGCGTCATAGCCCATGGCGTGGCAAAAGCGCGGGTTGGCATCGATGATGATGCCGTCAGGGGTAAATTCGATCATTGCCATGCACTGGCTGATAGCGGCGAGTTTGGCCTTGGCATCGGCCAGTGCCTGGTGGCTGCGCTGTATTTCTTCCAGGTCGGACTTGCGATGGAAATCGAACATACCCCGGCCTCCTTTCCGCTCGGTGTTCAGAGCATAGATCGCCGTTTGCACCGCGTGAGGCCCATGCGCCGCCATGGGCGTCAGGTGCTCTCGCGCACCATCAGCTCGAACCCCAGGTCCTGCTGGCCCGGCGCTACCGCTTTGCCATCAAGCAGCGCCAGCAATACCTGGGCAGCGCTCCGACCAACGGCAGCTCTAGGGGTACGGATGGACGTGAGCCTGGGCACCATGTGCGCCGACGCCGGCAGGTCATTGAAGCCGACCATGGCCACCCGCTGGGGCACCTGCACGCCCTGGCGCAGCGCCTGCAGCACCGCGCCCTGCGCCAGGTCGTCGTTGCAGAAGAAGATACCGTCGACATCCGGCGCCTGCTCCAGCAACTGGCTGAACAGCTCGCCGCCCAGCGCGATGGAGGACGGCTCAGGCGTCAGCACCTCCCGTTCGGCTACGTGAAGGCCGGCTTCAGCCAGGGCCTGGCGAAAGCCCTCGGCGCGCTGCATCACCCTTGGGTCCAACTGCGCTGCTATGAAGCCAAGCCGGGTGCGGCCACGCTCAATGAGGTGGCGCGCTGCCGCCCGGCCAGCCTGTTGCTGCGAGAAACCGACGGAGAATGCCTCTGAGGTTCCGTCGAGCTCCATCATGTGCACGCAAGGTACCCCACTGGCCGCCAGCATCTGGCGGGCAGCCTCGCTGCGCTCGAAGCCTGTAAGCAACATGCCGCACGGCTGGTAGGCCAGGTAGTTGCGGATCAGGTTTTCTTCTTCGGCCAGGTCGTAGTGGTAATTGCCGATCAGCACCTCGAGGCCACGCGGGCGCATGACCTCGTGGATGGCCTCCAAAGTGTCGATGAACAGTTGGTTGGACAGCGACGGGATCAGCACCACCACCGACTGGCTGCGTGCCGACGCCAAAGCACGGGCAGCCGGGTTTGCCACATAACCCAGGCTGGCAGCGGCGGCGGCGACCTTGGCCGCCAGCTCTGGTGCCACGGTGCTGACCCCACGCAGGGCACGAGATGCGGTAATCGGGGAAACCCCGGAGAGCCTGGCCACTTCTGCCAGGGTGGGACGGCCGGTAGTGCGGGAGCCAATGCGGGACATGATGTTGTAATTTTACTACTTGCAAGGAGTGGGAACGGCCTCTAAGGTAGCGCTGTCCCAAGAAGCAGGCAACGTGTCTTTGGCCATCGCGCCGCACGCGCTTGCAGATGGGCGTCCATACTGCGTTTGCACAAGACCAATAACACCGGGGAGGTTGCGTTTCGTCCTCGACGAGACAGCGCTATCTCACCCCGCAGGAGGTACTGATGAACTCTTCCCTGCCCGCCATTGTGGTAATGGGAGTGGCCGGCTGCGGCAAAAGCAGCATCGGCGCTGCTATTGCTGCCAGAAGCGGCGGCCGCCTGATCGAGGGCGACGCCTTCCACCCCGCCGACAATATTCGCAAGATGAGCGCCGGCATTGCGCTGGATGACGACGACCGCGCCGGCTGGCTGGTGCGCCTGGGCCAGGAACTGCAAGCCAGCGCCCAGGCAGGCGAGCGGCCTATCCTGACCTGCTCTGCGCTCAAACAGCGCTACCGCGACACCTTGCGCGCAGCCATGCCGGGCCTGGTGTTCGTGTTTCTGGAGCTGTCCCCCGCCCAAGCGGAACAACGGGTACTGGCGCGCCCCGGGCACTTCATGCCCGCCAGCCTGATCGACAGCCAGTTCGCGGCGCTTGAGCCGCCCCACGGTGAGCCACGCACGCTGGCACTGGAAGCCACCCAACCCATCGCCGCCCTGGCCGAAGCCGTAGACTCCTGGCTAAAGCGCTGCGGTGATCAGGTACTGGCGCAAAGCGCCTGACGCGGCGTTTGCCTGATCACCAGAGACAGCGCTACCCCGCCCTCGCCGAAGGGTCGATTCAACAACAGCATTGCCAAAACAACGATAAGACCGAGGCCTTCACATCATGTTCGGACTGGCTACTGATACCTTCCTGCTGCTCGACGCGCTGGTCACCATCGTCGGGCTGATCCTGCTCATCACCCACTTCAAGGTTCACCCCTTCGTTGCCCTTACCTTGGCCGCAGGCTTTCTGGGCCTGACCTCCGGCATGCCGGTGGCGAAGGTCATGAAGTCGTTCCAGGACGGCTTTGGCGGCGTATTGGGTTTCGTCGGCATCGTGCTGGCGCTGGGCACCATGCTCGGCAAGCTGATGGCCGACTCCGGGGGGGCTGACCAGATCGCCCAGACCCTCATCCGCGCCTTCGGCAAGAAGAACGTGCACTGGGCCATGATGTTCGCCGCCTTCCTGGTGGGCATCCCGCTGTTTTTCGAAATCGGCTTCGTGCTGCTGATACCGCTGGTTTTCATCGTGGCACGTCGCTCCGGGGTCTCGCTGATCAAGATCGGCATCCCGTTGCTGGCCGGCCTGTCCGTGGTGCACGGCCTGGTCCCGCCGCACCCGGGCCCGCTGCTGGCCATCGGCATCTTCCATGCGGACATCGGCAAGACCATCTTCTACGGCCTGATCGTAGCGCTGCCGACCGCCATCATCGCCGGGCCGCTGTTCGGCAACTTCATCTCCCGCTACATCCCGGGCCAGCCATCCCAGGAGCTGATGGACCAGATTGCCAAGGAATCCGACCAAGGCAACCTGCCCAGCTTCAGCGTGACCCTGATCACCGTGTTGCTGCCGGTGGTACTGATGCTGCTCAAGACCTTCGCCGACGTGGTACTGCCCGCCGAGCATATCGTGCGCCAGTGGATGGACCTGATCGGCCACCCCATCACCGCGCTGCTGGCCGCACTGCTGCTGGCTTTCTACACCTTCGGCTCGGCCCGCGGTTTCAACCGCCAGCAGATCATGAAGATGCTCGACCACAGCCTGGCGCCCACCGCAGCCATTGTGCTGATCGTGGGTGCCGGGGGGGGCTTCAAGCAGATGCTGGTGGATACCGGCGTGGGCAACGTGATAGGGCAGATGGCTGTGCAGGCCGAGATTTCCCCGATTCTACTGGCCTGGCTGGTAGCGGCGGTGATCCGTATCGCCACCGGCTCCGCCACGGTGGCAACCATCACCGGGGCCGGCATCGTCGCGCCGGTGATCGACCTGGTACCCGGGGTGAACCGTGAGCTGCTGGTGTTGGCCACGGGCGCGGGCTCGCTGATCCTGTCACATGTGAACGATGCCGGCTTCTGGCTGGTGAAGCAGTACTTCAACATGACCGTCGCAGAGACCTTCAAGACTTGGAGCATGATGGAGACCATTCTTTCGGTCGTCGGCATCATCTTCATCATGCTGCTGTCGCTGGTGGTGTGACCGTTGATCGGGGTAATGGCACCTTGACGCCGTGGGCAGGGCCAAAGCTTGCGTAACCGCCCTGCCCTAAGCCAAGGAGACTGCCATGACCCGTTCGAGCTTCCTGCTGGTCGCATTGCTGGCCTCGCCGTTGACGTTCGCCGCTGGCACCGGCCCCACGTACCCGGACGACCCGCACAGCCAAGCGCCCAAACCCGGTGTGGACAGCACCTTGAACCCGATTGAAAAGCCCGTGCCTACCGACACCGACCCTCGCCTGCAAGGGCATGACCCGGACAGCCCGCCTGCCATACAGAACGACAACCGCGACTTGCCGGGCATGGACGCCACCGGTTCTGAAGGTGCTGGTAAGAGTGGCCAGGGTGCTGCGAAACCCTGACAACGGGTTGCATCACGGTGAATGAGCCGGACTTATCATTCGCCGTGATAATAAAGTTCAGCCCGTTCGATTCGTGCCCTACGCGTAACACACTCACACTCCGCCCATTACTAATAGGTTGGCGGAGTTCTCCATGGAACCATCACTCAAATCCCTGCGCTTGCCCCTCACTGCCCTGGCAGTCGTGGTGGTCAGCGCATGCGGCCGTACCCCCGACACCGCGCAGGCTCCGGTTGCGCCGAAGGTCACCGTCGCCAAGGTGATCGAACAGCCGATCAACGAGTGGGATGAGTTCACCGGGCGCCTGGAAGCGCCGGAAACCGTCGAAATTCGCCCACGGGTTTCGGGGCAGATCGACCAGGTGGCGTTCACCGAAGGCGCCCAGGTACGCAAGGGCGACCTGCTGTTCCAGATCGACCCGCGGCCGTTCCAGGCCGAAGTACGGCGCCTGGAGGCCCAGGTTCAACAGGCCAAGGCCACTGCCATTCGCAGTGCCAACGAAGCCCGCCGCGGCGAACGGCTGCGTGACAGCAATGCCATCTCTGCAGAATTGGCTGAGTCGCGCAGCAGCGCGGCCGCCGAGGCACGCGCCGGGGTCGACGCCATCCAGGCGCAGCTTGACCTGGCCCGCCTCAACCTCAGCTTCACCCGCGTGACCGCGCCCATCAGTGGCCGGGTCAGCCGCGCTGAATTCACCGCCGGCAACATCGTTACCGCCGATGTCACACCGCTCACCAGTGTGGTTTCGACCGACAAGGTGTACGCCTACTTTGATGCCGACGAGCGCGTCTACCTCAAATACACCCAGCTGGCCCGCGACGGCCAGCGCGGCCAGACCACGCCGGTGTACCTGGGGCTGACCAACGAAAACGGCAACCCACACCTGGGCCAGATGAACTTCGTCGACAACCAGGTCAACCCGCGCACCGGCACCATTCGTGGCCGCGCGGTGTTCGACAACAAGGCCGGCGGCTTCACCCCGGGGCTGTACGCCCGGCTCAAGCTGGTGGGCAGTGCCCAGTACGATGCTGTGCTGATCAACGATGAAGCCGTGGGTACCGACCTTGGCAAGAAGTTCGTGCTGGTCATGGACAAGGACAACAAGGCAGCGTACCGCGCCGTCGAACTGGGGCCCAAGCTCGAAGGCCTGCGCATCGTGCGCAGTGGCCTGGGCAAGGACGACCGCATCGTGGTCAAGGGCCTGCAACGCGTACGCCCGGGCTCCCAGGTAACGCCAGAGGAGGCGCCGATGGCCAGCGAGCAGACGCTGGCTGCACTCGCCCAGCAGCGCCAGGCCCTGGAAGCCAGCAACCCCACGCCCAAGGTGGCAGGCAATAACGCTAAAGCTGCCAGTGCCCAAGCGCCGCGCGGTTAAGGGAACACACCGATGAACTTCTCAAAATTCTTCATCACCCGGCCTATCTTCGCCGCGGTGCTGTCGCTGGTACTGCTGATTGCCGGCTCGATTTCACTGTTCCAGCTGCCGATCAGCGAGTACCCCGAAGTGGTGCCGCCTACGGTGGTGGTGCGCGCCAACTTCCCCGGCGCCAACCCCAAGGTCATCGGCGAAACCGTCGCGGCGCCGCTGGAGCAGGCCATCACCGGGGTGGAGAACATGCTCTACATGTCTTCCCAGTCCACCGCCGATGGCAAGCTGACGCTGACCATCACCTTCGCCCTGGGCACCGACCTGGACAACGCTCAGGTGCAGGTGCAGAACCGCGTGACCCGCACCCAGCCCAAGCTGCCAGAAGAAGTGACCCGCATCGGTATTACCGTCGACAAGGCGTCCCCGGACCTGACGATGGTGGTGCACCTGACCTCACCGGACAACCGCTACGACATGCTGTACCTGTCCAACTATGCCATCCTCAACATCAAGGACGAACTGGCGCGCCTGGGCGGTGTGGGCGACGTGCAGCTGTTCGGCATGGGTGACTACTCGCTGCGCGTCTGGCTGGACCCGAACAAGACCGCCTCGCGCAACCTGACCGCCAGCGACGTGGTGGCCGCGATCCGTGAGCAGAACCGTCAGGTGGCGGCAGGCCAGCTGGGCGCACCGCCCGCACCGGGCTCCACCAGCTTCCAGCTGTCGATCAATACCCAGGGCCGGCTGGTCAACGAAGAAGAGTTCGAGAACATCATCATCCGCGCTGGCGCGGACGGTGAGATCACGCGCCTGAAGGACATCGCCCGGGTGGAGCTCGGTTCCAGCCAGTACGCCCTTCGCTCGCTGCTGAACAACCAGCCGGCGGTCGCCATCCCGATCTTCCAGCGCCCAGGCTCCAACGCCATCGACATCTCGGACGAGGTGCGGGCAAAGATGGCCGAACTGAAAAAAGACTTCCCCGAGGGCATGGACTACAGCATCGTCTACGACCCAACCGTCTTCGTCCGCGGCTCCATCGAGGCGGTGGTGCACACCCTGTTCGAAGCGCTGGTGCTGGTGGTACTGGTGGTGATCCTGTTCCTGCAGACCTGGCGCGCGTCGATCATCCCGCTGCTGGCAGTACCGGTTTCGCTGATTGGTACGTTTGCCGTCATGCACCTGTTCGGGTTTTCGCTCAACGCGTTGTCCCTGTTCGGCCTGGTACTGGCGATCGGTATCGTGGTGGACGACGCCATCGTCGTGGTGGAGAACGTCGAGCGCAACATCGGCCTGGGTCTGAAACCGCTGGAGGCCACCCAGAAAGCCATGAGCGAGGTCACCGGCCCGATCATCGCCACCGCGCTGGTGCTGTGCGCAGTGTTCGTGCCTGCCGCGTTCATTTCCGGCCTCACCGGCCAGTTCTACAAACAGTTCGCGCTGACCATCGCCATTTCCACCGTGATCTCGGCGTTCAACTCCCTGACCCTGTCTCCGGCCCTGGCTGCGGTGCTGCTCAATGAACATCATGCACCCAGGGACCGCTTCTCGCGCCTGCTCGACAGGTTGCTGGGTAGCTGGCTGTTCGCGCCGTTCAACCGCTTCTTCGACCGTGCCAGCCACCGCTATGTGGGCGGCGTGCGCCGGGTCATCCGCTCCAGTGGCATTGCACTGTTCGTGTATGCAGGGCTGATGGGCCTGACCTACCTGGGCTTCTCGTCGACCCCGACGGGTTTCGTGCCCGCCCAGGACAAGCAATACCTGGTGGCCTTCGCCCAACTGCCAGACGCCGCCAGCTTGGACCGCACTGAAGCGGTCATCAAGCGCATGAGCGAAATCGCCCTCAAGCAACCCGGCGTGGCCGACTCGGTGGCCTTCCCTGGCCTGTCGATCAACGGTTTCACCAACAGCCCGAACAGCGGCATCGTGTTCACGCCGCTCAAGCCGTTTGACCAGCGCAAGGACCCGAGCCAGTCGGCTGCAGCCATTGCTGCCGCGCTTAACGCCCAGTTCGCCGACATCCAGGACGCCTACATTGCCATCTTCCCGCCACCACCGGTACAAGGCCTGGGCACCATCGGCGGTTTCCGCCTGCAGATCGAAGACCGCGGCAACCTGGGTTATGAAGCACTGTATAAAGAAACCCAGAACATCATCGCCAAGAGCCACGACGTGCCAGAGCTGGCGGGCTTGTTCACCAGCTACCAGGTGAACGTACCCCAGGTGGACGCGGCCATCGACCGGGAAAAGGCCAAGACCCATGGCGTGGCGATCACCGATATCTTCGACACCCTGCAGGTGTACCTGGGCTCGCTGTACACCAACGACTTCAACCGCTTCGGGCGCACGTACCAGGTGAACGTCCAGGCTGAACAGCAGTTCCGCCTGGATGCCGAGCAGATCGGCCAGCTGAAGGTACGCAACAACCTGGGCGAAATGATCCCGCTGGCCACGTTCCTCAAGGTCAGCGACACATCCGGGCCTGACCGGGTAATGCATTACAACGGTTTCATCACCGCCGAGATCAATGGCGCCGCAGCCCCCGGCTACAGCTCTGGCCAAGCCGAGGCGGCCATCGAAAAACTGCTCAAGCAGGAACTGCCCAACGGCATGACCTACGAATGGACCGACCTTACCTACCAACAAATCCTGTCGGGCAATACGGCGTTGTTTGTGTTCCCGCTGTGCGTACTGCTGGCCTTCCTGGTGCTTGCCGCCCAGTACGAGAGCTGGAGCCTGCCATTGGCGGTGATCCTGATCGTGCCCATGACGCTGCTGTCGGCCATCACCGGGGTGATCGTGTCGGGCGGTGACAACAACATCTTCACCCAGATCGGCCTGATCGTACTGGTGGGCCTTGCCTGCAAGAACGCCATCCTGATCGTTGAGTTCGCCAAGGACGAACAGGCCAAGGGCCTCGACCCGCTGGCAGCCGTGCTCGAAGCATGCCGCCTGCGTCTGCGCCCGATCCTGATGACATCGATCGCCTTCATCATGGGTGTGGTGCCGCTGGTGTTCAGCTCCGGGGCCGGCTCGGAAATGCGCCATGCCATGGGTGTGGCAGTGTTCTCGGGGATGATCGGCGTGACGGTGTTCGGCCTGTTCCTTACCCCGGTGTTCTTCTTCCTGATCCGCCGTTTCGTCGAACGTCGCCAGGCCCGCAAGGCCCAGCACGCGCCTTCGCTGGAGAGCCACGCATGAACCTGCTCAAACCCTTGACCCCAAGCCTGCTGGCATTGGCCCTGGCAGCCTGCGCCGTGGGGCCGGACTACAACGCCCCGGCCACAGCCCCTGCGCAATTGGCGGGGGGCAGCCAGGCCCAGGGCTATGACCGCAGCCGCTTCGAAACCCTGTGGTGGAAGCAGTTCGACGACCCGGTGCTGAACCAGCTGGTTCAGGCTTCGTTGCAGGGCAACCGTGACTTGCGGGTAGCCTTTGCTCGGCTGAAGGCTGCGCGTTCGATCCGTGAGGACGCCGAGAACGACCCCTTCCCCGTGGTCACCAGCCGCGCCAGCAGTGAGATTGGCAAAGGCCAGGTGCCAGGCCAGACGGAGCGCCGGGTCAACACCGAGCGCTATGACCTGGGCCTGGACATGGCGTGGGAACTTGACCTGTTCGGCCGCATCCAGCGTCAGATAGAAGCCAGCCAGGCGCAGGAGGCGGCGGCAGCCGCAGACCTGCAACAGTTGCAGGTCAGCCTGATTGCCGAGCTGGTGGATGCCTACGGCCAGTTGCGCGGGGCACAACTGCGCGAAAAGATCGCCTTGGCCAACCTCAAGACGCAGCAGCAATCACGCACCATCACCGAAACCCTGCGCGATGCGGGGGTGGGCAACGAGCTGGATGTGGTGCGTGCCGATGCCCGCCTGGCCGGTGTGGAAGCCAGCGTACCGCAACTGCAGGCGCAACAGGACCGGGCACGGCACCGTATTGCCACGCTGCTCGGCCAGCGCCCCGAGGCGCTCAGCGTTGATTTGGCGCCCAAGGCGCTGCCTGCCATCGCCAAGGCCCTGCCGGTGGGCGACCCCGGCGAGTTGCTGCGCCGGCGCCCGGATGTCCGCAGTGCCGAGCGCCAGTTGGCCGCTGCCACGGCCAACGTGGGCGTTGCCACCGCCGACCTGTTCCCGCGGGTCAGCCTCAGCGGGTTCCTGGGGTTCACTGCGGCCCGGGGCTCGCAGATCGGCTCGTCGGCGGCCAACGCCTGGGCGCTTGGGCCCAGCATCACCTGGGCCGCGTTCGACCTGGGCAGCGTGCGTGCGCGGCTGCGGGGTGCCAAGGCCGACGCCGAGGGTGCCTTGGCCAACTATGAGCAACAGGTGTTGCTGGCCCTTGAAGAGTCGGCCAATGCCTTCAGCGATTACGACAAGACCCAGCAGCGGCTGCTGTCGCTGATGCGTCAGAGCGACGCCAGCCGCAAGGCTGCGGAACTGGCCTCTATCCGTTACCGCGAAGGCACGGTGGACTACCTGGTCTTGCTCGATGCCGAGCGCGAACGGCTGAGCGCCGAAGATGCCCAGGCGCTGGGTGAAGTGGACCTGTACCGCGGCATTGTCGCCATCTACAAGGCCCTGGGTGGTGGCTGGCAACCTGAAACACTCGCCAGCACACACTGAGGTCCCTGTTCCAGGCTCCTTTGGTTGGCTCGTCCAGCCAGCGTTTGCCCCGCCGGCTCGTGCCTGCGGGGCTTTTTTTGCTGGGTGTGCCGTGAGTGTTCGTTGCAACGGGGTCTGCGGCGATTTGATTGAGCGCCGCTCGCGCGGCGCATCGCGAGCTGCGCTCGCTCCTACAGTGTTGCGTGCGCACCCAACGCCGAATGGCTCCTGTTCTCGGGACGCGGTTGCATTTCCCAATCTGCTGGCCCAAGCTCTGCCCTTCCGCCGCTACGGACCGTCCGATGCCCAGACGCAACCGCTACCTGATCGCCCTGCTGCTGCTGATCGTGGTGGCGGCTTCGTTTGGCTACCTGTGGCGCGACGTGAAGCCTGCGCAACCCTCGCTGCCGGCTCACAGCTATGTGAAAGCCCTGCGCCAGGCTCATGACGGGCAACCGGGGGCGGCACGTGTGCTGTATCAGCAACTGCAACGGGATGACCTGCAGCCCATCCGCCGTGCCGCACTCTATACCGAGCTGCCCAATTATCCGTCGCCGCAGGCGCTGAAACTCGCTCGCACAGACCTGGAGCATGAAGAGCCGATGGTACGGCGGGCAGCCATCGCGGGTATCCGCCGGCTGTTGCCCGCCGCCCAGCGTAGCCTGGTGCTTGGGCCGCTGCTGGAGGACGCCGATCAAAGCGTCCGCTTCGCTGCAGTGGATGCGTTGGTAGGCCTCGATCCTGATGCCATCGGCCTGTATTTCGGCCCGTTGCAAAAGGCCGTGGCGGAATACCAGCAGGTACTGGAGCAACAACCGGAAGATGTCGATGCCCAGGTACACCTCGCACGGCTTTACCTGCACGAGGCCGACTACGCCCAGGCGGGCAAAGCCATCGACCGCGCGCTGGCCGCCGCCCCCAATGACCTCGACGCCCTGGCTACCCAGGTCCGCCTGCTGGAGCGCCAAGGGCAGCACGACGCCTCACGCCAGGTGCTGGGTAAGGCATTGGCCCTGAGGCCTGACTCAGCCTTCCTGCAGCACGAGCTTGGCCTCTGGCTGATCCGTCACGACCAACGCGAATACGCCCTGCTGGCCCTGTCCCGCGCCGTGGAGCTGGATGCGGACGATGCCGACTACCGCTACACACTCGCCGTGACCTTGCACGACCTGGAGCAACATGATGCGGCTCAAAAGCAACTGGAGGCCGTACTCACCCGTGAGCCGGCCAACCGCCGCGCCCGCGTGCTGCTGATCAAGTACTGGAAAGAGTCAGGGCAATTGCAAAATGTGCAGGTGTTACTGGCCGAGCTGGAGCGGCAGAACCCTGACGACCCGTTCTTGCAACAGGGGCTATAGCAATCCGACTGTTTTGTTGAACCCTCCTTCTGGCACAAGGTCGAGAGCATATCGGGCTACCATTTCAGGAGAGCCATCTTGGCCAGTACACCGGCGCTAGACCATCGTGCCTTGATACTGGCACCCCAGCCTGTGGCTGCGGAAACTTCACGCTTGCTCGCCTCGGCCGGCATCGACAGCCTGTGCGCAATGGACCTGGCGAACCTGCACGCCTGCCTGGCTGAAGGGGCTGGCTTGGCAATCATTGCCGAGCAGGCGTTTGTGCAGGGGCCCTGCCTGCCGCTGCAAGCATTCATTGATGAACAACCGTGCTGGTCAGACCTGCCAATCGTCCTGGTGCTAGAGAACCAGGCGTCGTTGGGCGGGCAACCCAACCACCCCACTGGCAACCTGATCCCTCTGATTACGCCCTTCGCAGAAGCCCAACTGCTGCACGTCACGCAGTCTGCGTTGCGTCACCGCAAAAAGCAGTACAGCGCGCGGGACCAATTACGCGCCTTGCAGCTGCGGCTCGACACCCAGGATGCACTTGCACCCGAGGGCACATCTGGCAGCGACTTCGCGCGCCATCAAGCGCGCAAGATGGAAGCCATCGGCCAACTGGCAGGCGGCGTCGCCCATGATTTCAACAACCTGCTCACCAGCATAGGCGGCAGTTTCGAGCTGATTGACCGCCGTTTGAAGCAAGATCGCCGTGAAGGCCTTGGCAGTGTTCTGCAGATGGGCCGCGACGCGGTAACACGCGCGGCCCGCCTTACCCACCGCCTGCTGGCATTTTCTTCGCGGCAGTCCCTGCACACTCAACGTGTCGACTTGCAAGCCATGCTCCACCACCCGCCCAAGCAGGTGAGCATACCGCCGGCCGTCACGTTGCTGACTGATGTACCGTCCGACCTCTGGCCGGTCGAAGTGGATGGCCAGCAGTTGCAGGAAGCCCTCGACAATCTGCTGCTCAACGCCTGTGAGGCCATGCCCAGTGGGGGCCGGCTGCGCATCGAGGCGAGCAACCAGCATGTCCAGGCAGGTCAGTTTGCTGCCGGCACCCTCAGCGCGGGCGACTATGTTCACATTCGCATCATCGACGATGGCCAGGGGATGGCCCAAAGCACGTTGGAACATGCCTTCGAGCCGTTTTTCAGTACCAAGGCCATCGGCCAGGGCATAGGGCTGGGTCTGTCAATGGTGTACGGCTTCAGCAAGCAGTCCCATGGCCACGCAACGCTGCGCAGCCGGGTTGGGCACGGTACCGAGGTAGGCCTCTACCTGCCCCGCTATCTGGAGCGTGATCCTGGCCATGCAGAATCGGCGCAGGCTCTGCAACCCAGCGGCGGTCACCATGTACTGGTGGTCGAAGATGACCCTGATGTTCGCCAGCTGTTATGCCAGGCGCTCGAGGACGAAGGGTTCTCTTGCTGCACCGCAGGCAACGCCGCTGAAGGGCTGAGCCGCTTGCGCTCGGGGGAACCCGTGGACCTGTTGATCACCGATGTAGGTTTACCCGGCATGAACGGCCGGCAGTTGGCGGAGATCGCGCGTAGTACGGACCCGCAACTGCCCGTGCTGTTCATCACAGGCTATGCAGAAACGGCAATGGCTCGTGAAGGGTTTCTGGGCCCAGGCATGCACCTGATTGGCAAGCCCTTCGAGTTGCAACAGCTGCAAGCCTACGTGATACAGATTCTCGGAAGGCCCTGAGCGCTCTCAGGTATCAAGCATGCCAAGGGCCTTATCGGCGAGCTCAGCCAGCATGAACGGTTTGTTCATCAGTGCCGTGCCTGGCTGCTCGAGAAACTCCGGCTCGACCTGCTGTTGGGCGTAGCCGGTGATAAACAGGATTTTCTGCTGTGGCAGCTCCATCCGTATCGCCTTGGCCACCTGCCTGCCACTGAAGCCGCCAGGCAAACCGATATCGGTGATTATCAGGTCAAACACGTCGCCCTGATGAAACCGTTCCAGTGCCGTATTGGCGTCGGGCACGTCCGTGACGTCGAAACCACGATCGATCAGGTACTCGCGCATCACTGCACGCAGGTTTAGTTCGTCATCGACAAGCAGTACCCGCTCGCCGCGGGCTCTGCTCACCGACCGACCCAGATGCGGTTGCTCCTGAGCAATGGCATGCAGACTCCGCGGGAACAGCATGCAAACCTTGGTGCCCTCGTTCACCGATGACTCGATCCAGGCATACCCTCCGGATTGGCGGACAAAACCGTACACCATGGACAAACCGAGCCCAGACCCACGTCCCATGGGCTTGGTGGTGAAAAACGGCTCGAAAGCCCTGGCCACATCTCGCGCCGGCATGCCGTGCCCGGTGTCCTCGATGTGCAACGCCACGTAATCACCGGGTGGCACCCCGGTTTCGTCGGGGAACCACGCCGTCAGCCGCTCATTGACGGTACGCACCGTAACGCTGCCACGGCCGAGGCAGGCTTCACGGGCATTGGCACAGAGGTTGATCAAGGCGTTTTCGAATTGGGGAACGTCAACATTCACCGCCCACGGTGCGACATCCAACTGCCATTTCAGGCCTATCTCCGCGCCCAGGGTGCTCGCCAGCAGCGGTTCACTCTGGCGCAATTGACGGTTGAAATAAATGGGTTTGGGGGCCAGCGGCCGCTCGCGGGAGAAGGCCAGCAGGCGGTGGGTCAACTCCATTGCTCGCTGCACCGAATCACGCGCCACCCTGACGTAGTCGTCGACCCGCTCAAGGCGTCTCTCGTCCAGCCGGCTCTGCAACAGTTCGAGGCTGCCGCCGATACCTGCCAGCAGGTTGTTCATTTCATTACCCATGCCACCCGCCAACTGGCCGACCACCTCCATGCGTTCGTTATTACGTAACAATGCCTCGGACTGGCGCATCGCGAGTTCGTGGTGCTCGGTAACGTCCTGCCCCACCACGGTCATCAAGCCTGCCTCGAAACGCGCGCGCCAGGTAAACCAGTGATAGTGGCCATCGCAGTGACGCAAGCGGGTCTCCACCTGGTCCGCATGCCTGTGCTGAAGCAGGCCGTCTACTGCCAGCTGCACCTCGGCGCGGTCGGCTGGGTGAACCAGCTCCAGGATCGGCATGCCTTGGACGTGTTCCTGGGCCCAGCCAAGGATCCGGAACCAGGTCGGGTTGGCGCCATGCAATTTGAGATCAGGGGTCAGGGTCATCATGGCATCGTGCGAAAGTTGCCATATCTGTTCGCGCTCGGCCGCGTGGCGCTGAACGTCGCGCTCAAAACCCTCTGCAAGCCTGCGCCAGTGATCGCGCGCTTCGATGCTGGCCGTGGTTTCGACCACCGTATGCAAAAAGCCAGCAATCTCCCCGCGCTCATCATGCAAGGGTGTGTACCCGAACGCGCACCAGGTTTGTTCGGCACATTCCCCACAGTTGATGCGCACGGGCGGGTCTTCGACAAAGCTGCTGCGCCCGTTTAGTACGTCGAATACCCAAGGGCCTACGGCGTCCCACACATCAGCCCACACTGCGTCGAACGCCTTGCCCTGGGCGTCAACGGTTGGCCTCAGGGCGCGGTAGCCATCGTTGGGGACAACCGTCATGTCTGGCCCCCACACCACTGCACAGGGAAACGGGGACAAATGCGCCATGTCCACGGCAATGCGCAGCGACGCCGACCAGCGTGGGAGTGGCCCCAGAGAAGTGCGCGACCAATCGAACTGAGTAATCGACACCTGTGCCAGAGCGGCCAGGGCAGCGCGCTGAGCCTGCTGTACCGGGTGCGCCGCAGCCGCCCGCGGCTTGTCTTTTGCAACCACTGTCATCACTCCACTGGGTGGGCCGAAGGCGTCCACGACGCCAAGTGCGCGCAAGGGCTCGTTTGCCTGCAGTACTGACGTTAGCACAGCGTGGCCCCACCCTCCTTCAAAGGCTGTGACCCGGCCCCCGGCCACCGGCCAGCGCACATCGCCAGCGAGAATTGACGCACGTACCGGGGATAGATCACAACCGAACACTCACCACTTTCCCCTGAGCTGTAGGCGGCTGCCCTACAGCCTGTACGCCCATGAACACTTAGGCTCGACGTTTGGCTGCTCATGTCGATCAGCAACAAGCCAGGGGCCCACCTCACCATGCACAGAATCATGAACGCCGGGCGCAGCATGCTGGAACTCGTGCTGTTGATGGCCGTAGGCCTGGTGCCTGTCTTTTCGGGCCTGTTGGTAATGATCTACCAAGTAGAGGTAAAACTCGCGGAGAATGCCGCCATCTCCGTGCAAGAGGCGGTTTTCAGCGTTGACCAGGCACTGGACCGCGTGCATGAGGTCGCGGCAAGGGCCCTGCCACTGGCTGGGCAAACCTGCGAGCAGGCCAAAGAGGCGTTGCTGGACCAAGTCGCTAGCCGGTCCATGCTGAGGTCACTGACACTGGTCAGTGATGGTCAGGCCTACTGCAGTACCACGTCCGATCCACTCAGTGTGCTGTCTACCCTCGCCTCACCTGGGCGGCTGGTGACGCTTTCCAGCACGTTGCAGGATCGCAACGATCACCTTTTGGTGAACCTGTACCTGCCGCAGGGTCGCCATGGCGTGGTCGCCACTGTCTATACCACACAACTGCGAACTGAATTGAGCGCGTTTCAGGACGGCCTGACGCTGATGCTGGATTTCAATGAGCATTACCTGTGGAGCAATGGCGACAGCCTGAGCGGCATGCGCCCATCGCTGAGCGAGTTCAACCGTCAGGCTGATTCAGCCCAATACGAGTATCGGGTTGTCGGGGGCTACGCAGCGGGCTACACCGCGCGCGAGATCCGCGAATCGATGCTCAACATTCTGCCCTCGCTGATGCTGGTTGGGCTCATGACCGGCGCCGTGATTTACTTCGCGCTTGGCCGGGTTCGGAACAGAACGCTGGAAGCCCCGGAGGGCCACCACTGAGCGCCCAGACCCGGCCCTGGTCAATCAGTGCTCAATACACCCCGGCGCACTTGATCACGCTCGATGGACTCGAACAGTGCCTTGAAATTGCCCTCACCGAAGCCGTCGTCACCCTTGCGCTGGATAAACTCGAAAAACACCGGGCCCAGCAGCGTTTCGGAGAAAATCTGCAGCAGCAGGCGCTTGTCGCCGGACTGTGCGGCCCCATCGAGCAGAATACCGCGCGCCTGCAACTGATCCACCGGTTCACCATGCCCAGGCAGGCGCTCTTGCAGCATTTCGTAGTAAGTCTGCGGAGGGGCTGTCATGAAGCGCATGCCGAAGCCTTTCAAGGCATCCCATGTCTTGAGCAGGTCGTCGGTGAGGAACGCGACATGCTGGATGCCTTCACCGTTGAATTGCATCAGGAACTCTTCAATCTGCCCGGCGCCCTTGGATGATTCCTCGTTGAGCGGAATGCGGATCATGCCATCCGGCGCTGTCATCGCGCGGGATGTCAGGCCGGTGTATTCGCCCTTGATGTCGAAGTAGCGAATTTCGCGGAAGTTGAACAGCTTCTCGTAGAAGCCTGCCCAATAGGCCATGCGACCACGGTAAACGTTGTGGGTCAGGTGGTCGATGATCTTCAGGCCCGCCCCCGCAGGGTGGCGGTCTACACCTTCGATGAAGTTGAAATCGATGTCATAGATCGAGCTGCCCTCTTCGAAACGGTCGATCAGGTACAACGGCGCCCCGCCAATGCCTTTGATGGCAGGCAGGCGCAGCTCCATGGGGCCGGTTTCGATTTCGACCGGTTGCGCACCCAGTTCCAGCGCGCGGGCATAGGCCTGGTGAGCATTGCGAACTCGAAACGCCATGCCACACACCGAAGGGCCATGCTCAGCGGCAAAATACGATGCAACACTCTTGGGCTCATTATTCAAAATGAGATTGATGTCGCCCTGGCGGTACAGGTGCACATCCTTGGAGCGGTGGGTCGCGACCTTGGTAAAGCCCAGCATCTGGAAAACCGGCTCTAGCAGGCCGGGGGTCGGGGATGCCAGTTCGATGAACTCAAAGCCCATCAGGCCCATCGGGTTGTCGAAAATATCAGCCATGTTCGTGTCCTCATCTGCAGCGAAAATTATGAATTTCCAGTGATTTGGAGGGAAAACGGCGGCGAGCACGGGATGCCCCGTACGCTGCGGGCGAGGAAATCACCGATGATCAATCTGAACCCATGGTCTGACATAGCGACGCATTCCGGGGGGCTTGATCCTTCCCGAATGGAAGGACTTATTGTTCTTTTCGTAAATCGATTCTACACAGCGTAAAATCTTTTGTCGCCATCTGGTTCCTCAGCCTGGCATACCAAGGCTATGCTCCTGAGACTGCCGCGCGGATAGGCCAGAGCATGCCCCTCACCCGAAAAACCCGGCCAGGCTTCGGCTGGCGTTCATTGTTACCTTGGTTCGTAGGTGCGTTGCCGGCCTTGTGCGGGTTCGCGGTGATGAGCTGGCAGGTCGAGCGCGAGATGCAGGCCAGCAGCCAAGCCACCACTCGCGAGGCCATGGTGCACATCGAGCGTATCCTCGACAGCCTGTCGAGCGCTGCCCATACCCTTCTCCCCCTGGCCAGCACCCCGTGTTCCAAAGCGCAGTTGCGCTTGCGCGCCGAAGTGACCCGCAACGCTTACGTGCGCTCCACCAACCTGTTCCACTACAACCGGCTGTATTGCACGTCATTGCTCGGGGACTACGACGAACGCGTCAACCCTGACGATTACGCCGACGGCCAATTGTGGCTGATGACCGGCAATTCGGTAACGCCCGACCATCCGTTGCTGCTATACCGCGCAAGCGAGGGTGACCGAGGCGTCATCAGCACCGTCGATGGTGAGCACCTGCTGACGGTATTGCGCCTGATTGGCCCGGACCAGGCCCTGATCCTGCGCGTGGGCGATGCGTGGATGGGCCAGGACGGCGCAGTCCACCGGGGCGCCCCTGCACCTGCGGCCAAGGCCTACGTGGTGCAGGACTCGGCTCGCTACCCGTTCAGCGTGGCAGGGGGTTACCCCGCCGATCAACAGGGCCGGCTGTTGCGCAGCCACTACCTGGCCTTGCTCGGGCTGCTGTTGGTGTTTGGAGTAGGCGCCGGCCTTGCCTGCCACTGGCAGATCCGCAGGGCCAACTCACCACGGGCCGAACTGCGCAGGGCGCTGCAGGCCGATGAGTTCGTGCCCTACTTCCAGCCAGTGGTACGCCAAGGGGACTACCGATGGGCCGGTGTTGAAGTGCTCATGCGCTGGAACCACCCGCAGGAGGGGCTGGTAAGCCCTGACCTGTTCATTCCCTATGCCGAACACAGTGGCCAGATCGTGGCCATGACCCGGGCGCTGATGATGCACACGGCGCAAGGCCTGGCACCTTATGCCGGGCTCATGGAAGACGGCTTCCATATCGGTGTGAACATCACCGCCGATCACTGCCGCGACCTAGGCCTGGTGGAGGACTGCCGCGCATTCCTGCAACATTTTCCGCCTGGTCGAGTGACCCTGACCCTGGAGCTGACCGAGCGCAAGCTGATCGAGCCTACCCCCGCCACCCTGGAGCTGTTCGTGAAGCTGCACGACATGGGCGTGATGATTGCCCTGGATGACTTCGGCACCGGCCAGTCCAGCCTCAACTACCTGCGCCAATTCAAGGTCGACTACCTGAAGATCGACCGCAGCTTCGTGGCGTTGATCGGCGCTGACGCACTGTCGGTTCACATTCTTGACAGCATCATCGAGCTCTCGGCCAAGCTGGGGCTGGGTATCGTGGCCGAAGGGGTGGAAACCCCCGCGCAGCGGGACTATCTGGCGCGCCATGGCGCGCATTTTCAGCAAGGCTACCTGTTCGCCAGGCCCATGCCCGCCGACCAGTTTCTGGAAGCCCTGGCCGCACAACCTGGCCCCTCCCAGTTGCCGCAAGGCGCGGCCCCTGAGATCATGCGCGGCTGATTCCACCGCTCCTATCCTGTATTCGAGGCACTCGTGTCAAAAGGAATTGTTTCATCGGTCATGGCCTCCTGCTTGTTTGCCGTGATGTACTTCTATACGTCCCTGCTCAAGCCGTTGGATGGCGAAGAGATCTTCGGCTGGCGCACCCTGTTGACGCTGCCATGCCTTACCCTGTTCATGCTGATTTCCCGCGACTGGGCCAGGGTGGGCGAGTTGCTCGGCCGCGTGCGGCGCACACCTGTGTTGTTGCTGGGCATGTTGGGCACGTCCTGGCTGATGGGCGTGCAGCTATGGTTGTTTCTCTGGGCGCCGCTGCACGGGCGCAGCCTGGAGGTGTCGATGGGTTACTTCATGCTGCCGCTGGCCATGGTGCTGACGGGGCGCATGGTGTACGGCGAACAACTGTCGCGGCTGCAAAAAATAGCGGTGGGCTGCGCCGCGCTCGGCGTGGTACACGAGTTCTACCAGCACGGCAGTTTTGCCTGGGAAACCCTGGTTGTAGTCATCGGCTACCCCATCTACTTCGTGCTGCGCCGCCGCTGCCGTACAGACCACCTGGGTGGGCTGTGGTGCGACATGTGCCTGCTGCTGCCCTGGGCGCTGTACTTCGTTGCCCAGGGGCCGCTGTCCAGTGCCGACATGCAGGCTCACCCCGGCCTGTACCTGCTCATTCCGGTACTTGGGGCGATCAGCGCCTCGGCCCTGATCGCCTACGTACTGGCCAGCCGGCTACTGCCCTTCAGCCTGTTCGGCCTGCTCAGCTACGTCGAGCCCGTGTTGCTGGTGGGCGTAGCCTTGCTGCTGGGTGAAACCATCGGCCCGGACCAGTGGCTCACCTACCTGCCCATCTGGGCGGCGGTGCTGGTGCTGGTGCTTGAAGGCTTCAAGCACCTGATGCGTCAGCGTCGTCGCTCGGTATGAGCCGTACCTGACGTACCCGCCGTTCTTCCACGGCTTCGACCACCAGCGTCCAGCCGTTCCATGCCAGGCGGTCGCCGACCATGGGCAGGCGGTCCAGCAAGCTCATGACCAGCCCCGCCAAGGTCTGGTAGTCCTCGGTGGCCCGGGCGCTGAAGCCGGTGCGGGCGTGGACCTGGCTGAGGTTCATTGCCCCGCTGATCACAAACCCCTGCCCGTCCTGGACAAAGCTCGGGCCTTCGACCTCGCTGGCGTCCGGCAACTCGCCGGCGATGGATTCGAGGATATCGGTCATGGTCAGCAGGCCGGTGAAGTCACCGAACTCGTTGACCACGAACGCGATGTGAGTGGACTTGCCACGCATCTGCTCCAGCGCGTTGAGGATGCTGAAGCTCTCCAGCAGGTTCAACGGCGCCCGCACCAGCCCTTCCAGGTCCGGCTGGCTACCAGACAGCAACTCTTTGAGCAGCTCCTTCTTGTGCACAAAGCCCAGCGGTTCGTCCACGCGGCCATCGCGGATCAACGGCAAGCGCGAGTAAGGCGAATGGACCAACGCGCGGGCAATGGCGTCAGCCGGCTGGGCAAGGTCGAGCAGGTCGACTTCGGCACGTGCCGTCATCACCGTGCGAATAGGGCGTTCGGCCAGGTTCAGTACCCCGCTGATCATCACCCGCTCGCGGCGGTCGAACAGCACCTGCTCCTCGCCGCCCTCGACCAGGTCGGCGATTTCCTCACCCACTTCGTCCGCTTCCACGCGGCGCCCGCCCAACAGGCGCAGCACGGCGTGCGCGGTACGCTCACGCAGCGGCCGGTGCTGTTGCAGGCTGCGTTTGCGGCGGGCCCGGGCCAACTGGTTGAACAGTTCGATCAGGATCGAGAAGCCAATGGCCGCGTACAGGTAGCCTTTGGGAATGTGGAACCCCAGGCCCTCGGCGGTCAGGCTGAAACCGATCATCATCAGGAAGCCCAGGCACAGCATGATCACTGTGGGGTGCGCGTTGACGAAGCGTGTCAGCGGCTTGCTGGCGACGATCATGATGCCGATCGAGAAGATCACCGCGATCATCATCACCGACAGGTGTTCCACCATGCCCACCGCCGTGATCACAGCATCGAGCGAGAACACCGCATCGAGCACCACGATCTGCGCGACGATCGGCCAGAAAGCCGCATGCCGGGCTGCGCCGCTGGCCTGGGTCACATGGCCCTCCAGCCGCTCGTGCAGTTCCATGGTGGCCTTGAACAACAGGAACACACCACCGAACAGCATGATCAGGTCACGGCCCGAGAAGCTCTTGTCGAACACTTCGAACAGCGGCGCCGTCAGGGTGACCATCCAGGAAATACTGGCCAGCAGGCCCAGGCGCATGATCAGGGCCAGGCTCAGGCCAATGACCCGCGCGCGATCGCGCTGATGAGGGGGCAGCTTGTCTGCCAGGATGGCAATGAACACCAGGTTATCGATACCCAGTACCAGTTCAAGCACGATAAGCGTCAGCAGGCCTAGCCAGGCCGTGGGATCGGCAAGCCATTCCATTAGCGGATACTCACGTGGGAAAGGGCAACAGGAGAGGTAAAGCAGGGCCAGGAAGGCCGGAGACGGTGGGGCGCCACGAAGGTGCTCATTGATGACCTGGATAACAATTAGGGAAAATAATCCTACAAGCACAGCAGGTTTTTCAGTTAGCGCAAAACTATTACAAACCTTTAGCAACTGATGCCAAGGCAGGCTCCATCCCGCTCTACGAGCGAAGAGCACTTCCATTCAATACTGGCAACGCCCTATCCCTGAACATTCACCCAGCATTCAACCACAGGGATAGCATTCATGAGCGTTGCAGTTTCGATGGCCGCCTTTGCGCTGGCCGCTTCTATTTCACCCGGCCCCGTCAATGTCGTGGCCCTGGGCAGCGGCGCCCGCCATGGGCTCCGAGCCAGCCTCGGGCATGTCGCCGGCGCCACCCTTGGGTTTTGCCTATTGCTGGTATTGGTAGGCTGCGGGGTCCACCAGCTACTGACCCGTTTGCCGGCGGTAGCCGGTTTGCTCCATGCAGGCGGTGTGGTGTTTCTGCTGTACCTGGCGTGGAAACTGGCCATGGACGATGGAAAACTGGGGGATGCCCACATCGGCCGGCCACCTTCAGCTTGGCACGGGGCGGCGATGCAGTGGCTCAACCCCAAGGCCTGGCTGGCGGCGGTCGCTGGCGTAGGCGCCTACACTGGCGGCGAACAACAACTGCTGTGGCTCTTCACCTGGATTTACGGGCCTATCTGTTTCGTTTCAGTGGCCGCGTGGGCCTGGGCTGGCAGCCTGATTCGCAAGCGGCTTGAAACGCCAGCCCATCTGCGCGTGCTCAACCGCACCTTGGCGGCATTGCTGGTGGTCAGTGCGCTCTACCTGCTCAGGTAGAGGCAGCGCCCTTTTGATAGTGCCCCGGTGTGGCAGCCAAGTGCTGTTTGAAGGCCCGCTGCAGGTGCGCCTGGTCGGCAAAGCCAGCCGCGTGGGCCGCCTCGGCGATTGCCCAACCCTCGCGCAGGTACGACCGCGCCAGTTGCACGCGCTGGTCAAGCAGGTAGCCATGCGGCGTCAGACCAAAGCGCTGGCGGAACGCGCGGATCAGGTGCGCCCGCGACAAGCCGCAAGCTGCGCCAATGTCGGCAAGGCTTAGAAGATCTCCACGGTGCGCCCGGATGAATGCCGCTGCCAGTTCCAAACGGGGGTGCGCCTTGCTGGCTTGGGGAGCGGCTGCGCCGAGAAAGCCGGGTAATGCTGCAAAGAACATAGCGAGGCGACGCTCACGGTCAGTGATCATTGGGTCGAACAGCTCTGCAAAGACTTCCATCAACCTTTGGTACAGGGCAGGCGAATAGCTCAAAGCCTGGGCCGGCAAATGGAACCCGCAGCGCTCAAGCCAGGACATGTCGAGGTACATCATCAGGTAGGACCAACCCTGCCCGGCGACAGGGTTGCAGGTATGCACCACGCCGGGGTTTATCAAGACGGTAGTGCCCGCCTGAACATCCCAACGATCATCACCGCTCACATAAGTACTGCGACCTCCAGTGATCACGCCGAGCGAAAAACTCTCGTGGGAATGGGCTGCATGGCAGATCTGACGCCCGTCACCGACCACACGAGCTTCCACGAACGGCAATCGTGAATCTCGCCAGAACCTCGATACCTCGATCATCTCTGCCCCGCCCAGTGCCAAACGCTGCCGCGATACTACACCCTGCGCGCCTGATACAGGTCGAGCGTGCGCTCGACTTCATCGATGTCAATGGTGAACCCGTCTCCATCAGGTGTACCCACTACAAAACTGAAATACTGATGATCACGGTCGGTCAGGTACTTGTAGTAGCTGACAAAACGGTTCGGCGGCTGCAAGGCCAGCACGCAACCGCCGGCCTGCAATACATTCACGCCGTGAACCAACTGGCTGCCTTCCACGCCGATGACCACTTGCGCACCTGCGCACGCGGCGACGATACTCGGCACGTCCCATTGCAGCGGGTTGACGATACGGAAACCGCGAGTGGCGCGCAGGTGCTCGGCGATTTCCAGTTCGTTGCGCAACATCCGCCGTTCGCCATCACCACCCCTGAGCAGAAAAACCCCAGGGTGTGGCGTGTGCGGCACGTGGGCGAGCAATTTGTCGCCCATGGCGCGGTAACGGGCGTGGCGGTTGCGGTTGTTGCTCTGGTCGTCGAACAGCACCAGTTCGCGGAAAAACGCGCTGCGCAAGCGGGCAGGCTGCATGCCCAGCCAGTGTTCGTACGCCAACGTCTGGGTGAACAGGGGGTAGCGGGTGGACGGCGCGGTGGTCACCGGTACGCCTTCATCGCAGGCCAGGGCATAGGTGGGGCAATCCTCCATCAACCAGGTGCCGAACCAGGTGTTGCCATTTTGCGTGCAGTAGATGGCTGCCCGGTCCAGTTCATGCTCTACCCTGATAGTGGGAAACGTCGAGGGCTTGAGTGACAGCCAGTGGCTGGCCCGGCCCTTGTATAACGCCCCGTCCACCAGCCAGACATCTTTCAACAAATAGCCACGGGTTGGCCCCTGCTCTGTTTCAATGCCGCCCTGCATGGTCTTGGCCGGGTGCACATAGGGGTAGAAACGCTTGCCTTCCCAGCCGGTCACCCGTTCAAGCTGGCCGGGCAAAAACAGCGCCGGTGGCGACACGGTTGTTTCAGCCGGTGCGATGTCCCAGCGTTTCGCGGCAACCGCCTTGATATCCAGGGGCTGCGCTTGGCTCAACCGCTTGCGCGCCATGTACCGGTAGGCAGCCAGAGTCCAACCGGCATGCCGGGTTACCGGCACTGCATCGTGCTGCGAGAGGTCGCCTGCCATGAAGCATCTCCGAAGCGGAACAGTTCAGGAACCGCCGCAGCACCCAGATTCATTGGGCTGCCTAATGGCGTGAGTTCAATTACACAGCACCCTTTGCATCACAGGGCTGCTTTGCAGATTGGCATAACGGTTCTGCAGGGCCTGCTCCAGGCCCTGTACCGCTTCTTCGCGGCCATACAGGTAAATCTTGTGCAGGCCGCCGAACACCATCTCGTGGTAGCGGCTGGCAACCTGCTCGGCGCTGGCGCCCGTGGGCAGGCCCAGGTGCAGGGTCAACTTGTTCCCCTCCACCGCGAACAGGGGCGTTTCCCACAGGAAGTCTGCGGTACCCTTTTTGGGCAGGCGTACAAACAGGTAGGCGTGGTTGCCCAGCGAATCGATATCACCGCCACGACGGCGCTTCCACTTCAACAACCCATCGTCTGGTCGCGCCAGGCAAAGGCCGATGTCGTAATAATCGAAGCCCTGGGCCAACGCCCATTCAAGGGCCATGAAGGTGGTGATCGAGTTCACTTCGCGCAACCGCTTGGCGTCGGAGAAAACCGCTTCGCAATAGCCGAACCGCAGCGTACTCCAGTACCGTTTGCCGTCGCGCACCACTTCGCACCCCAGGTGGCAGCCAATGACCTCGTCACCCAAGGTGATCAGGTCGAGCCTGCCGACCGTCTTGGCGATCCGAAACACCTCTTCGGTGGGAAACTGCGCCGCATGAATACCCTGCCGCGCCGTGGCGTACGGCCGCAACAGCTCGCGGTCCGCCATGGCGATTTCCTCATCCGTTGTAGCCTGGCGCATTGCATACAGCGGGCGATGTTTGCGAATGCTGCGCCGCAACTCACTGTCGTAGCGCGCGGTAATATCTTCCAACGCCCGCCCGAGTGGCACCACTGCGCTGAGGTAATGCGGCACTGACAAGGCACCCGCTGTCGGCATTTCGCTAACCACCACCACCTGCCCGGCATCGCGCTGGGGGGTGCCATCCACGGTTTGCGCCACGTGACCTTTGCCGCCTATCAACAGTTTGGCCATCTCACGTTGCTGCTTGCGCCCAATGTAGAGAATTTCGTACGGGCTGGCAGGCTGCAGGCGGAACCGGCTCATCTCCCAGCGCCAGAAACAGGCGCGCGCCACTAGCTCGCCAGCTTTACTGGCCCACAGCCGCAAGTCGTAGCGCAGGGAGGGTGATAAATGGCGACGCGCTACAGCCGTCAACGTCTTTTTCATTTCTTCTTCGAGGTCCTGTGGGGTGCCCTGCGGCCTATCGGAAAAAGAGAACAATCCGCTTTAAGCATCTAAACCATTGATTAATAAAGCGGTAATGGCTATTTATCATCACCTGTAGAAACAATTTAAGATGCGGATAAACACTTTGGCAAGCAAAGTTGCTGCCGCAGCCCAAGAAGTTTAATGGCGCCAAATTTCCTGCCCAACGACCGGGTTGTATTGGCTATTTGCTATAGGCCCGGCAATACCCGATTACCACTTGGTGGCCGATAAATACCGTTTGATGCCTCCTTCTCATGAAGGAGCTAACCCATGTCTTTATTTCACATGCAAGGCGAACGGCAGTTACCGGCCTGGGCCCAGCACACTAATCCCGAGCAGTGGGCTGCCTTGCAAAAAAGCCAACTGGCCCCCTGGCAACACAGCGATTGGTTCAACAATGCCAGCCCGGACCTGCGGGAGGTGGTGAACGCCAGCCATCGGCGGTTGCTGATGGCCCAGGCAGCATTGGCCCGGTCACTTCGGGGCGTCAAGCAGGTGGTGGAATTCGCACAGCCTGCCCTGCAGACCTACCTTGCCCGCCAAGGGCTACAAGCACCGCTCGAGCACTGTGAGCTGCTACGGGTGGAACGCCGCTGGCACTGGGTGGGCCTGCGTTACCTGTTCAGCCACCGGCGCGACAGCCTGCTGCAGGCAGCACTGCAGAACTTTGCCGATGACGAAACCTTCACACCGCCAAGCGCCCTGGCCCTGAGCGCCGACATCCAGGTCACACCCATTCGCGTGCGGGGGTCGGCGATCATCGGCATGCAGACGCCTGCCGCCCACTTCATGCTGGACTCCGAGCGCTACCAGGTACAGCCCCTGCCCCTTGCCCCGGAAACCTTCGCCGCCCATTGCCGTGAACAGGACCTGGGCGGTGCCTATCAGGCGCACCTGCAGCACTCCTTCGGCCAACCCCAGATCAGGGTATTGATGGCGGAGGTGTTCAGAGCACGCCTGCGCCTGGCGGCCGGCGTGGCCCATATGCGACATCTGCTGACCGGCGACAGCGTCGATACCGTGACCCGGCTGCTGGCGGGTGGGCCGGTACAATGCTGGCAGCTGGCGCTGTTCGGGGTCACGCTGCACGAGGTGATGTTGATCGACTTGGGGCGCGACGGGTTGGGCCTGTTCCTGCCCAACCACACCCCTGCCCTACGCCAGTGCAATGACCTGCAGGCCGTGCACGAAGCACTGGCAGCGCTGCTGCTGGAGCCTGATGCGCGCAGCGCTTTCACCGCCTATGTGGTGCGCGATGCCCGCGGGCATTTTCTTGATGTGCTACAACAGAACCTCGACGCCACTGGCGTAAGCACCCAGAACGCGACGTGGCAGCGTGCTGCCGATGCCGACCTGCGGCCGACTCGCCAGCGCATCCAAACCGAGCCATTCGGCTTCGGCTATGACCAACAGCTGGCGCGTATGAAGCATGAAGCCAGGCTGCTGGCCGTGCCCACTGCAGATGCCGATGCCAGCGCTCGGGCGCGGCGCTTTCAGGAGTGGGAAGCCATTGGCCTGGACCTGCTCAACGTTGCTGGCTTTTTCATACCGGTGGTGGGCACCGCCATGATGGCTGTAACGGCTTGCCAACTGCTGGGCGAGGCGTTCGAGGGATATGAAGCCTGGGAAGCTGGCGACCGTCACCAGGCGCTCCAGCACCTGGAAAACCTCGGCGTGAACCTGGCATTGCTGGGTGGGTTGGGGGCGGCAGGTCACGCCTTGCCAAAGCTGTTCAACGGGCCACTGATGGCTAACCTCCAGGAAATACGCACTGCCGACGGCACTTACAAACTGTGGAACCAGGACCTGGCACCCTATCGCAGCCCCGTCAAGCTGCCCGCTGGCTTGCAGGCCAACCCTCAGGGCCAGTACCTGCATGAGGGGCGCTACTTCTTCCGTATGGACGGGCACCTCTACGAACATCAGCTGGACCCGCAGACCCAGCAATGGCGCATCATCCACCCCGAAACGCCTGAGGCCTGGCAGCCCCCGCTTGAACACAATCGTCAAGGCGCCTGGCGGGGTCAGCACGAACAACCCGGCGACTGGTCCTTGACCACGCTGGTGCACAGGCTCGGTGAGCCGCTCACAGGGTTGACTGCCGAACAGGTTGAGCAAGCCTGCAACTTGTGCGGTGTCGATGCCGAGCACCTGCGCCGGGTACACCTTCTGGGCCAGCCGGCGCCCGCGCTGCTGATGGATGTGCTGGAGCGTATGCAGATCGAAGATGACGTACAGGCCTTGGGCGCCGATGCCCAACCTGGGCTGTTTGACCAACGCTACAACAGCTTGTCGGCAAATGACCTAGCCTGCGAAGCGTTGCTGGCAGCTTACCCCAGGCTTTCTCCGGCCTTGGCCAGGCGTCTGCTGAAACCCTTGGAGCCGGCTGAGTGGGCGGCCTGGGAGCAGGCTCAGACGCTCCCGGCGGCGATCCGGCAGCAGGTAGCAGACGTGCACAGTGAGCTACCGCTGGTGCGTGGCCTGGAGGGCGTGCTGCTGCCCGCGCGTGCCAGCGCGGACAGCGAACGGCTGTTGTTCAGCGCACTGGATGCCCTGCCCGCGTGGCCGGCTGACCTGCGCCTGGAGCTGCGCGCCGGGGGGCCGCAGGGCCCTGTGCTGGACGCCGTCGGCAGCGGCCACGCCACCACCCTGGCTCGGGTAATCAAATCCACCGAAGGCTATGAGGCCTACCTGGGCGAGCGCCCGGCCCCCATGCCGCAGGGCCTTGACCTCTGCCGGGCGATCGAACAGGCCCTGCCGCGCTCGCTGCACGCCCGCTTGGGCATCAAGCAAGGCAACCCCCATGCATTGCGCCAGACGGTACTGGCCTGGGCCCGCGAGCACCGCGCAGACCTGCTGCGACGGCTGGGCGGGGTGCCCCGGCAACCCGCCGTGCCTCAGGGGTGGTTGCGCGGTGGGCGCCCCCTCGACCCGCTGCCGCCGGCCCCCCGCCAAACCCACTCACTGGCGGCGGCCTTCCGGCGAATCTACCCCGAGGCCACCGATGCCGAGATCGCCGATTGGTTGAGCGAAGACCAGGAAGAAGACGACCTCGACGATATACGCTCTACCAGCGAGCGCTTGCGTGCGCTGCAGGAGCAGCTGGTGGCCCTGCGTACCGAGCTGGCCGAATGGGCACGCCCCAACCCCCTTCGCCCCCATCAACGGCACCTGGCGATCCAGCCGCTCATCAACGCCTGGCGACGCATGACACGCCTGCCGCTCGAGGGCGGGGGCCGGCTATTGAGCCTCGACCTATCAAAGCTGGACCTCCAGCACGATGACCTGGCAAGCATGCCGCTGGGCGAAGGCTTCGCGCATATCGAGCACCTGTCGTTAAGCGGCAACCGCTCCCTCAAGCACCTGCCCACTGTGTTCTGCCAGCACTTCCCCAACCTCACGCGGCTGCTGCTCACAGACTGCCGGTTCGACCATCTCCCCCTGGTAACGCACCCCGAAGCGTTGCGCTGGCTGGACCTGGACAGCAATCGGGTAACCTGGGACGACTTATGCCAGCAGACCTTCCAGCGCTACACCGGCTTGACCGTGCTCGACCTCACCGACAACCCACTGCTGCGCGCACCCGATCTGCGCCTGCACCCGGAGCTCAAGACACTGTTCCTTTCAGGGTGTGCGCTGACTGACCTGCCTCGCGGCCTGGAACAGATGATCGAACCCTTCGTGCTGGACCTGTCGGACAACCAGTTGGCGCAATTACCTGAAGGTTTCGAACTGCCGACTCATATTGCCGATACCCTGCGCCTGGAAAGCGAGTGGTTGAGCGCCCCCGTGGTGGCGCAGATCGAGGCTTACAATGCGTCTCACCATGTCGACCTGATGGTCTGCGAAAGCGATTATCTGGACTTCTTCGACGGCACCGGCCCCGCCGAGTCGGCGGTGTGGCAACGTCTGCCGCTGCAATACCGCCGCGACCTGCGGGCATTGCTCGACACCGAGCCGTTTCTTTCACACCCGCAGCAATCGCACGCCGAATTCTGGCGCAGACTTACCCTGATCGACACCCACCCTGCGCTGCGCGAGCAGTGGCTGGGCCGCCCCGCAATCGATCTGTTCAACCTGCCGCTGTAACACGCCGGCACTGCGGGGCGCTCGCCCCGCAGGCACAATGCTCCAAGTTGGGCCACACTGGTTTTTTTTCGCCAGCCAGCGCATGCTCGAACTGAATCGTTTCACCTGGCGTGTGCAACGCCGTCACGAACATGAGGTGCAGCAACCATGGAACGTCTGCTCGATTCACTCTTCCCCCGCCTGGAGGCCATACCAGACGCTTGGCGGCTGGATGCCCCACTGGAACAACGGGACTACCTGGTCGGCGGTGAGCTGAGGCGCTGGGACGGGCCCTTGAACACCGTCTACAGCCCGGTGTGGCTCAAGGAAGGCAGCCAAGAGCGCCAGGTGGTGCTGGGCAGCGCCCCGCTGCTGGATGCCGATACCGCGCTTACCGCCCTGGACGCCGCCGTTGACGCCTACGACAAGGGTCGCGGCAAATGGCCGAACATGCGCGTGGCCGAGCGTATCCAGCATGTCGAAGCGTTCCTTGCGCGCATGCGCGAACAGCGCCAGGCCGTGGTCAAGTTGCTGATGTGGGAAATCGGCAAGAACCTCAAGGACTCCGAGAAGGAGTTCGACCGCACCTGCGACTACATCGTCGACACCATAAATGCTCTGAAGGACCTCGACCGCCGCTCCAGCCGCTTCGAACTGGAACAGGGCACGCTGGGCCAGATTCGCCGGGCACCGCTGGGCGTAGCGTTGTGCATGGGGCCTTACAACTACCCCTTGAACGAAACTTTCACCACGCTCATCCCGGCGCTGATCATGGGCAACACGGTAGTGTTCAAGCCAGCCAAGTTTGGTGTGCTGCTGATCCGCCCGCTCCTGGAGGCGTTCCGCGACAGCTTCCCGCCAGGGGTGATCAACGTGATCTACGGCCGTGGCCGGGAAACGGTGAGTGCGCTGATGGCCAGCGGCAAGATCGACGTGTTCGCGTTCATCGGCACCCACAAGGCGGCCAGCGACCTGAAGAAGCTGCACCCACGGCCCCATCGCCTGCGCGCGGCATTGGGGCTGGACGCCAAGAACCCCGGCATCGTGCTGCCTCAGGTCGACCTCGACAATGCGGTGGAAGAAGCCGTTACCGGTGCCCTGTCATTCAATGGCCAGCGCTGCACCGCGCTGAAAATCCTGTTCGTCCATGAGGACGTGGCCGAGGCGTTTCTGGATAAATTCAAGCGCAAGCTGGCCGACCTCAAGGCCGGCATGCCGTGGGAACCGGGCGTGGCGCTGACGCCGTTGCCTGAGCCGGGCAAGGTGGCGTATCTCAACGAACTGGTAGCCGATGCAACCGCGCACGGCGCCCAGGTGCTGAACGAGCACGGCGGGCGCAGCCGTGGGTCGTTCTTCTACCCGGCGCTGCTCTACCCGGTGAGCGCGGGCATGCGGGTGTACCACGAGGAGCAGTTCGGCCCTGTGGTGCCGGTGGTGCCCTACCGGGACCTGCAGACCGTCATCGACTATGTACTGGACTCCGACTACGGCCAGCAACTGAGCCTGTTTGGCAATGACCCGGCCACCATCGGCAGCCTGGTCGATACATTCGCCAACCAGGTGGGGCGTATCAATATCAATGCACAGTGCCAGCGCGGCCCGGATACCTACCCTTTCAACGGGCGCAAGAACAGCGCCGAAGGTACGCTTTCGGTACACGACGCACTGCGTGTGTTCTCGATTCGAACCCTGGTCGCCACCCGTTTCCAGGACGCGAACAAGGCGCTGATCAGCGAAATCATCCGCAACCGGCAGTCCAGCTTCCTGACCACCGATTACATCTTCTGACGGTTGAAAGCAGCAGCGCTTTGCTTGAAGCTTGAGGTTCTGAGCAAGGAGCTGCTGCATGCGCATCATCGATAAGACCGCCACCCAGGTGCGTAGCCTGACGCCTGCTGAAGAAGCGCTGCTGGAGGGGTTTGCCAGCGGCAGCCTTACCGGGCCTCGGCTGCTGCAAGCCAACCAGTTGTTGATGCATGTGCGTAACGCCAACCACTGGCTGGCCTGCGACTGCCGCAGCGATGCGCTGCCGGTGCTCAACGTCACACTCAATGGCCACACCGGCACGCTGTTTCTCAAGAACAACCCCGGCACTGCCGAGCACGCCCCGGGGTGCCCGTTCACCAAGGACGAACAAGAGGCGGCCGAGCGCGACAGCGCCCCTGTGCAGCCGGCAGCCTGGCTGGCACCGGATACCCCACTGCGCCTGATCGGCGACTTTCGCCCAGCGTCTGCAGGCAGCGGCAGCGAGAGCGCGGACCGCCGCGAGCAACAGCGGCTGCTGTCCCTGCTGCTGACCTGGATCGAAACCAGCGGCCTGAACCTGTATGCCACCCACCTCAAGCAGGACCTCACAGGGCAATTCGCCCAGTTGCGCAATGTGGCAAGCCGCTATCCCTTGCTTGAGCGGGTACCGGCCAGCAACTACCTGGAAACCCGCCTGGACATGAAGCACATGATGATGCTCAAGGCGCGGCTGCGAGAGGCCACGGTGTTTGGCAACCATCGGCGGCACGGCCTGCTGCTCGACTGCATCGATCAAATCAAGGGCCGCAAGCTGTTCAGCAACCGCAGCGTCGAAGGCGTCGATTTCCAAGGTCATCACCTGTACTGGGGCGGGCAACGCGCCAGTGGCCCACTGTTGGCCCTGGTGCTGTATTCGCCAGCCACGCCCGGCAGCCAGTTCTACGAGCTGATCCACGTGGCAAGCGTGCCTGTGCTGTCGCGCAGGCATCTGTTCCCCATATACCGCGACGAGGAGCGTGAACCGCTCAAGGCCCTGGTGGCATTGGTGGACTGGATGGCCGGCAAGGGCGTGAAGGTGCAGATGCGCCGGCCGGTTATCGGCGGCCAGGTCATGGATGAACTGGTGATGACCTCGGACCAGGACCGTGTGCTCTCGGTTTCATTGCTGGAAAAGCCCATGGGCCCCGAGCCGGACGCCGACAACTTCAAGCGCTATGCCGACTTCAAGAGCCCCGAAACCTTCCGCAAGTTTGTCGCCGGTTTTTTCATGCGCGAGCGCTGAGGCCGCTACCCCGGCGCTGGCTTGTCCCTTACATCAGCCTAGAAACAGCCTGTAGGCCGGGTTGTCGGTTTCGTCCCAGTACTGGTAGCCCATTTCCGCCAGCGCCGAACGCCAGTCACCGCGCTCCTCTTCCGGGATTTCAAGTGCCGCAAACACACGAGCGTGGGCGGCACCGTGGTTACGGTAATGGAACAGGCTAATGTTCCAACGCTTGCCCAACCGCTCCAGAAACGCCAGCAGCGCCCCGGGGCGCTCCGGGAACTCGAAGCGCAGCACACACTCCTGGGCGCCTGGCGCGGCATGGCCGCCCACGGTGTGGCGAACATGCAGCTTGGCCAGTTCGTTGTCAGTCAGGTCCAGCACGTCATAACCCTGCCCGCGCAGGCTGCCCAGCAGGTGCTGCCGGGGGTCGTGCTGCGGGTGGGTCTGCACCCCCACGAACAACCGCGCCGGCTTGCCCGGGTTGCAGCGGTAGTTGAACTCGGTGATCTGGCGCTTGGCCAGTGCCTGGCAGAAGCTACGGAAACTGCCAGGTTGCTCCGGTATGGTGACGGCAATGATCGCTTCACGCTGCTCGCCCAGTTCGGCCCGCTCGGCCACGTGGCGCAAGCGGTCGAAATTGACGTTGGCCCCGGAGTCAATGGCCACCAACGTCTGGCCCTGGGTACCTTCACGGGCCACATACTGCTTGATACCTGCCACGGCCAGTGCGCCGGAAGGTTCTGTGATGGAGCGGGTATCGTCGTAGATATCCTTGATGGCAGCACACAGCGCATCGTTGCCGACCGTCAGTACTTCATCGACAAAATGCCGGCACAGCTCGAAGCAGTGGGCGCCGACCTGGGCAACGGCCACGCCATCGGCAAACGCCCCCACCTGTGGCAGCACCACCCGCTCCCCGGCCTGCAGCGCCGCCTGCAGGCAGTTCGAGTCCTGCGGTTCTACACCAATCACCTTCACATCCGGCCGCAGGTATTTCACATAGGCTGCGATGCCAGCGATAAGGCCACCGCCGCCCACCGGCACGAAGATGGCGTGCAACGGGCCTTGGCACTGGCGCAGTATCTCCATGCCCACGGTGCCCTGCCCTGCGATCACATCGGGGTCGTCGAACGGCGGCACGAAGGTGGCGCCTCCGCGGTCCGCCAGGGTCAATGCATGGGCCAATGCGTGGGGAAAACTCTCACCGTGCAACACCACGTGCCCACCCCGTGAGCGTACCCCCTCCACCTTGAGCGACGGCGTGGTGGTCGGCATGACGATGGTCGCCGTCATGCCAAGGTGTGAGGCGGCCAGTGCCACACCTTGGGCGTGGTTGCCGGCCGAGGCCGTGATCACACCGCGCGCTCGCTGGGCTGCACTTAGCCGCGCCAGGCGCGTGTAGGCGCCGCGGATCTTGAATGAGAAGGTCGGTTGCAGGTCCTCGCGCTTGAGCAGCACCCGGTTACCAAGCCTGGCAGACAAGGCCGGCGCAGCCTGCAACGGTGTCTCGATGGCCAGGTCATACACCGGCGCGGCGAGAATGCGCCTGACCTGCTCCGACAGCAATTGCTGGGGTGTGAGGGTGAGACGAGGGCTGACGCAGAGGCTGGTCATCGGTAACTCCTTGGCGGTTGTTCAGGGTGCCCAGGAGTCAGATGGAAAGAACCCGCCTCCAGGGCGGGTTTCGTGCACGTTCGCGCTAGCCCGCCAAGCTGATAATGGCGGTAATAATGCTGGCGAAGGCGTGCGAGAGGGTGTGCATGGGCAGGACGTTATCCCGCGCCACGGTCGCACGTCAACACTTGACCTGCTGGGCCGACAGCGGCACGTCGAATACCTTGTCGAACCCCCACTGGAAGACGAACGCGTACACAAAGAAGAACACGAACAGGGCCAGGTTGGTCAGCAGCGCTGCCCAGAGGCTTACCTGCAGCCAGTAAGCCACCACCGGCAGCAGAAGGACGACCAGCCCACCTTCGAAGCCTAATGCATGCAACAGACGACGCAGCAAGGTGCGCTCGCGCGCTGGCTGACGCGCTTCCCAACGTTCGAATGCCCAGTTGTAGGCCATGTTCCAGCTCATGGCGATGCCAGACATCAACACCGACAGCACGGCCGATTGTGCCATGCCTGCACCGAACGCCAGTTCCAGCGCGGGCGCTACACACACCACGGCGATGGCCTCGTAGAGCACGACCTGGACGATCTTGCGTGCCTTGCCTTGCATGTTCAGCTCCCGGATGGACAGCCTGTAACGCTACAAGAAGTGCACGGTGATAAGAAGCGCCGGAGCAAGGTTTTCAACTGGCGGGCAGCCGTATGGTAAACCGGGCCCCACCCAGGGCAGATTGCGCAACCGTCAGCGTTCCCCCCTGCCCCTCGATGGCCCGGCGGCTGATCGCCAACCCCAGGCCAAACCCGCCAGTGCTGCGGTCACGGCTGCGGTCCAGGCGGTAGAACGGCTGGAAGATCCGCTCGCGCTCCTCCACCGGAATCCCGATGCCGTCGTCCTCCACGGTCAACAGGCACGCCCCCTCTTCCAGGCTCAAACGCAGCAGCAGGCGCTTGTCGCAGTAGCGCATGGCATTGCGCACCAGGTTTTGCACCGCACGCGCAGTAAGCCGCGGGTCGAGCACAAAACGCGGCATGTCATTGCCAGCGCGTACTTCCCACTGGATGCCCCGGCCATCGAGCTCTTCGGCAAAACTGCCAAGCACGCTGTCCAGCAGTTCCAGCAGCGACACCTCCACCCGCTCGCGCGCCTGGTCGGTATTGTACAAACGGCTGTAGGACAGCAGCTCCAGCACCAGTTCGTCCAGTTCCCGCACATGGCCCACCAGTTCGAGCAGGCGCTTGCGGCTGGCCGCCGGCACTTCATCGAACAACAGCACAAGGCCGAAGTCCAGGCGCGTCAAAGGCGTTCGCAGTTCGTGTGAAACGGCGTTGAGCAGTTCACGTTGCTGATTCACGTGGCGTTCCAGGTCGCCGGCCATGGTGTCGAACACCCCGGCCAACTCACCGATGTTGGAATGTGCAGAAATATGCGTGCGCTCCGACATCTTGCCCTGCCCCAGGCGCCGGGCGGTTTCCTTGAGGCGTTCAAGGTCGCGCCAGTGCGGCCACACCCACAGCAGGAGGCAACCCAGCATGGCAGCGCCGATCAGTACCGTGACACCCCACGACAGCACGTTGATGTCCAGGGGGTCTGGCGGCGAATGCAAACGCACCAGCCAGTCCTTGTCCAGAGGCGCCAGTACCGTTTGGTAATAACCCCAGTCTGCCAACCGCACGGCGTACAGCCCCTGCTCCAGGCGCGAACGCTCTGCCGGCCGCAACCCGGCATCGCTCATGCGCAGCAGTTGCACCTGCAACGGCGCGAAATCCTCGGCCAGTGCCTGCTCCACCGCCGGCCACTGCGCCTTGGGCACCTGGTGGAACTGGCGCACGATCAGCGACTGCACGCCTTTGGTCTGCCCCAGGTTGTAGGCCATGAAGCGATCCTGGAACAGCCCGACGATGGTGTCGGGTATGAACAGCAAGGCGCCGGCATACGCCACGATGATGACGAGGTACAGGCGCACCAGAATTTTCAGCATGGGCGGTCAGCACTCCCACTCGACACGGCTGAACAGGTAGCCTTTGCCCCACACGGTCTTGATCTTGCGGGCTTCCCCGGCATTATCATCGAACTTGCGCCGCAACTTGGAGATGGCCACGTCGACCGAGCGGTCGGTGCCGTTGAACTCGATGCCACGCAACTGCTGCAGAATGCGGTCGCGGTTCAGCACAACACCGGCGTTGCGCGCCAGTACCACCAGCAGGTTGAATTCCCCGCTGGACAGCTCCACCGCCTCACCGCGCCACGTCACCGTACGCTCGGCCAGGTCGATGCACAGGCCGCCGATAACGATCAGGTCCTGGTCCAGGCGGGGTTCGTTGATGCTGCTGCGGCGCAGCAGGGTGCGCACGCGCGCCAGCAGCACACGCGGCTCGCACGGTTTGTTCACATAGTCGTCGGCGCCCATCTCCAACCCCAGCACCTGGTCATGGCTGTCGTCACGGGCGGTGAGCATCAGAATCGGCAGGTTACGGGACTGCTGACGCAACAGGCGGCACACCTGCAGCCCGTCGATACCCGGCAGCATCAGGTCGAGGATGACCAGGTCAGGTTTGTGCCGACGGTACTCGTCGAGCACATGGTCGCCGCGGGCAATCACCTGTACCTGGAATTCATTGCGTTGCAGGTAGCTGGCGATCAGCTCGGACAGGGCACTGTCGTCTTCGACCAGGAAAATATTCGGCATAGGCGCTTGGGTTCTGGGTTGGAGTGGAACTGTGCCGGCCTCTTCGCGGGTGAACCCGCTCCCACAGAGACCGCAGGCAGTGGGTGACTGTGGGGCGGCGTCTACCCGCGACCAAACCGGCAAAAGCCTATGCAGAATATAGAACCCACCCCGCCTACAGGATCATTCTTCACACTTTTTCACACCTGCCCTACAGCTGTTCACAGCAATTCGCTGAGTGACTGCCGTAGCATAGTGTGGATCATCAGCGGAAGACCCGTATGCCCAACACATCATCCCCCTGCCTGCGTCGCCTGGCGCTTCTGGCGTTACTGGGCCTTGGCCTGAGCGGCTGTAGCGAAGGTGACAACCAGGACCAACAGCCCCCTGCCCCCCAGGTGCGGGTAGAAACCCTGCAACTGCAGCCACTGGCCGTCACCACTGAGCTCAGCGGCCGCATCCTGGCACCGCGCACAGCGGAGGTTCGCGCCCGGGTGGCTGGCGTGGTGCTCAAGCGCGTGTACCGTGAAGGCAGCGACGTCAAACAGGGGGATGTGCTGTTTCTGATCGATCCGGCCCCGTTCAAGGCAGACTTCGACAGCGCCAAGGCGGCCCTGGCCAAGGCCGAGGCCACGTTGTACCAAGCCCGTCTGCAGGAGCAGCGCTACCGCGAACTGGTCAGCGACAAGGCGGTCAGCCGCCAGGAATACGACAATGCCAAAGCCAGCTTCCTGCAAGCCGACGGCGCGGTGGCCGAGGCCAAGGCCGCCCTGCAACGCGCCCGCCTGAACCTCGGCTACGCCACGGTCACGGCGCCGATCGCCGGCCGTATTGGCCGGGCTCAGGTAACCGAAGGCGCGCTGGTTGGGCAGAACGAAGCCACGCCGCTGGCGACCATTCAGCAACTGGACCCCATCCACGCCGATGTTACCCAGTCGACCCGCGAAATCAGCGCGCTGCGCAAGGCCCTGCGCGCCGGCCAGGTGCAGCAGGTCGGCGATGGCCAGGCCAGCGTTACCCTGATCCAGGACGATGGCAGTGCCTATCCACTACCCGGCAAGCTGCTGTTCTCCGACATCAGCGTTGATCCTAGTACCAACCAGATCACCCTGCGCAGCGAATTCCCCAACCCCAACCTGGACCTGTTGCCTGGCAGCTATGTGCGCGTGCGCCTGGCGCAGGCGGTGCAACCCCAGGGCATCAGCGTGCCCCAACGCGCCATCCAACGCGACAGCGCCGGCGTACCGAAGGTCATGGTGGTGGACCCGCAGTCTCGCGTCAGCGACCGTCAGGTAGTGCTGGGCAGCGCCCAGGGCGACCGTTGGGTGGTCACCGAGGGCCTGGCTGCCGGTGAGCAGGTAGTGGTTGAGGGCCTGCAGCACATCAAAGCCGGGGACCAGGTGCAGGTTGATACTGCCACCCAGGCCAAGCCCGTCGCACAGCACCCCGGCCAGTGAGGGCCTGACCCATGCCGCAATTCTTCATTGACCGCCCGATTTTCGCCTGGGTGGTCGCACTGTTCATCCTGCTGGCAGGCGCCCTCGCCATTCCGCAGCTGCCAGTGGCGCAATACCCCAACGTGGCGCCGCCGCAGATCGAAATCTATGCCGTTTACCCGGGCGCTTCAGCGGCGACCATGGACGAAAGCGTGGTCAGCCTGATCGAGCAGGAGCTCAACGGCGCCGACAACCTGCTGTATTTCGAATCCCAGAGCAGCCTGGGCAGCGCGACCATCACCGCGACCTTCCAGCCCGGCACCCACCCGGACCTGGCTCAGGTTGACGTGCAGAACCGGTTGAAAGTGGTCGAATCGCGCCTGCCACGGCCGGTCACCCAGCAGGGTTTGCAAGTGCAGAAGCTGTCCACGGGTTTTCTGCTGCTGGGTACCCTTACCTCCGAGGATGGCAAGCTTGACGAAACCGCCCTGTCGGACATCCTCGCTCGCAACGTGATGAACGAAATCCGCCGCATCAAAGGGGTGGGCAAGGCACAGCTGTATGGTTCGGAGCGGGCCATGCGCATCTGGATCGACCCTGCGAAACTGGTCGGCCTGAACCTCACCCCCAACGATGTGGCCAACGCGATTGCCGGGCAGAACGCCCAGGTGGCGCCTGGCAGCATCGGTGACCTGCCTGGCCGCGACACGCAGGAGATCACCGCCAACGTCGTGGTGAAGGGCCAGTTGTCCTCCCCCGAGGAGTTCGCCGCCATCGTTCTGCGCGCCAACCCAGACGGCTCCACCGTGACCATTGGCGATGTGGCACGGGTCGAAGTGGGTGCCCAGGAATACCAGTTCGGCACCCGCCTCAATGGCAAGCCAGCCACCGCCTTCAGTGTGCAGCTGTCGCCTGGCGCCAACGCCATGGAAACCGCCACGCTGGTGCGGGCGAAGATGCAGGACCTGGCGCGCTACTTCCCGGAGGGCGTCAAATACGACATCCCGTACGACACCTCGCCGTTCGTCAAGGTGTCCATCCAGCAGGTGATCACTACCCTGTTCGAAGCCATGCTGTTGGTGTTCGCAGTGATGTTCCTGTTCTTGCAGAACCTGCGTTACACGCTGATCCCTACGCTGGTGGTGCCGGTGGCGTTGATGGGCACGTTCGCGGTGATGTTGGCCCTGGGCTTTTCGGTCAACGTTCTGACGTTGTTCGGCATGGTCCTGGCCATCGGCATCCTGGTGGACGACGCCATCGTAGTGGTGGAAAACGTCGAGCGCATCATGGCCGAGGAAGGCCTGCCGCCCAAGGAGGCCACCCGCAAGGCCATGGGGCAGATCAGCGGTGCCATTATCGGGATCACGCTGGTACTGGTGGCGGTGTTCCTGCCCATGGCGTTCATGCAAGGCTCGGTCGGGGTCATCTACCAGCAGTTCTCGGTATCAATGGCGGTGTCGATCCTGTTCTCGGCCTTCCTGGCCCTGAGCCTCACCCCAGCGCTGTGCGCGACACTGCTCAAACCCGTTGCCAAGGGCGAGCATCACCAGCGCAAGGGCTTCTTTGGCTGGTTCAACCGCCGCTTCGAAGGCATGAGCAACGGCTATCAGGGCTGGGTTTCCAGCGCTTTGCGCCGCAGTGGCCGGTATTTGTTGGTGTACGCCTTGCTGCTGGGCGTGCTGGGCTACGGGTTCAGCCAACTGCCCACGGCGTTTCTGCCAACCGAAGACCAGGGCTACACCATCACAGACATCCAGCTGCCACCCGGGGCCACGCGCATGCGTACCGAGCAGGTAGCTGCACAGATAGAGGCGCACAACGGCTCGGAGCCGGGCGTGGGCAATACCACGGTCATTCTTGGCTTCAGCTTCTCGGGCAGCGGGCAGAACGCGGCCTTGGCGTTCACCACGCTCAAGGACTGGTCGGAGCGCGGCGCGGATGACAGCGCCCAGTCGATTGCCGACCGCGCCAACATGGCCCTCTCTCAGCTCAAGGATGCCGTGGCGTTTGCCGTGCTGCCGCCGCCGATCGATGGCCTTGGCGAGTCCACCGGTTTCCAGTTCCGCCTACAGGACCGTGGCGGCATGGGCCATGCAGAACTGATGGCGGCCCGTGACGAGCTGCTGGCCAACGCCGGCAAGAGCAGGGTGCTGACCAACGTGCGCGAGGCCTCCCTGGCCGAAAGCCCGCAGGTGCAGCTTGAGATCGACCGCCGGCAGGCCAACGCGCTTGGCGTATCGTTCGCTGACATCGGCTCGGTGCTGGATGTGGCGGTGGGCTCCAGCTACGTCAACGATTTCCCCAACCAGGGCCGCATGCAGCGTGTGGTGGTCCAGGCTGAGGGCGACCAGCGCAGCCAGGTCGAGGACCTGCTGAAGATCCATGTGCGCAACAGCAGCGGCAAGATGGTACCGCTGGCGGCATTCGTGCAAGCCAAGTGGGTCAGCGGCCCCGTACAGCTCACCCGTTACAACGGCTACCCGGCGGTGTCGATTTCGGGCGAACCGGCCGCCGGCTACAGCTCGGGTGAGGCCATGGCCGAAGTGGAGCGGCTGGTGGCGCAACTGCCCACCGGGGTGGGCCTGGAATGGACCGGCCTGTCACTGCAGGAGCGCCTGTCGGGCAGCCAGGCCCCGGTATTGATGGCGCTGTCGCTGCTGGTGGTGTTCCTGTGCCTGGCGGCATTGTATGAAAGCTGGTCGATCCCCACTGCGGTGTTGCTGGTAGTACCGCTGGGCATACTGGGCGCAGTGCTGGCCGTGTCCCTGCGTGGCATGCCCAACGACGTGTTCTTCAAGGTGGGCCTGATTACCCTGATCGGCCTGTCGGCGAAAAACGCCATCCTGATCATCGAGTTCGCCAAGAGCCTGATCGACCAGGGCCTGGATGCCACCGAGGCGGCGATACAGGCCGCGCGCTTGCGGTTGCGCCCCATCGTCATGACCTCGCTGGCGTTCATCCTCGGTGTGGTCCCGCTGGCCATCGCCAGCGGCGCCAGCTCGGCCAGCCAGCAGGCGATCGGCACCGGTGTGATCGGTGGCATGCTCAGTGCCACCCTTGCCGTGGTGTTCGTACCGGTATTCTTCGTGGTGGTGATGCGCCTGGCCGGGCGCGGCAAGCAACCCGCCAACGAGGTTGCCCACGACAGCTGACTGGACAACAACGGCCTTAAATGGGAGGGTTCCTGGCATCGATTGCCAGGAGCCCTTTTTCATGCCTGATACCCTACCCCCCTGTTCCGTCCTGATCCTTGCCGGCGGCCGCGGCCAGCGCATGGGTGGGCGGGACAAAGGGCTGCTGGAATGGCGCGGCGAACCGCTGGTGGAACACCTGTACCGCACCGTGCGCCCGCTCAGCGATGACCTGGTGATCTCGTGCAACCGCAATCAGCAGCGCTACCGGGCTTACGCGGACCAGTTGGCGAGCGATGCCGAAGCGGATTTCCCGGGGCCGTTGGCCGGGGTCATTGCCGGGTTGAAAGTGGCCAGGCATGGGTGGGTGGTGGTACTGGCCTGCGACGCGCCCCTGGTAGACCCGGCCTTGATCCACGACCTGCGCAGGTTGGCGCATGCCCGTGATGCCGCGGCCATGGTGCGCCAGGGTGGTTACTGGCAGCCCATGTTCAGCGTGCTCCCACGCCGGCTATTGCCGGCGCTGGAACATGCCTGGGCCGAGGGCGAGCGCAGCTTGCAAAAGGCGCTGTTGCGCGCGCGGGTTGAGGCGCTGGAATGCGGAGATGATGACCCCAGGCTGAGCAACTTCAACAGCCCGGAGTGGCTCACATAGAATTACACACCCTTTGGTTGGGTAGCCCAAGTGGTCCGCCAGCCTTGAGGGTAGTGCAAGGCCGTTGCTTCTACCGAACAAACACCTGCGGCGTCGAAGTGGACATGTCCCCACCCGGCAACTTGATGTTGCCGACCTTTTCCAGCGTGTCCGGGTTGAATACCGCCAGGTCATTGAACGTGCCACCCAGGTACAGCTTGTCGCCCTTGCTGTCGAAGGTGACGCAATAGTAGGTGTGCTCCAGGTTCGCAGCCTTGATCAGCTTGCGCTGCTTGATGTCGTACTTGGCCAGGCGGTTGAGCACGCCATACATCTGGTTGGGGTTCTTGGGTGAGCGCAGGCCGGTGAAGTACAGCTCCGTCAGGTCGGCGAACTCCTGGGTGTGGGTCTTGCCGGTCTTGAGGTCGACGCTCAGGTAGCCATACAAGTACTCGTCGGTGGCTGGGTCCTGCTTGCCGCCCTTGAACTTGGCAATGGTGTACAGCATGGAGAATTCGTGACGCGGGCTCTGGTGCGGCCAGAAATACAGCACGTCCGGGGCGCTGTAGCCTTTGCGGTTCCAGTTGCGCAGCGGCAGGGCCACCGTGTATTTGCCGGTCTGCACATCCATCTTGTACAGGTCCGGCCCGGCCACGTACAGGCTGCCATCATCGGCAGTACGCATCAGGTACACCTGCCGCGGCATCGGGAAGGTGCGTACCGGCTTGGCCTGCAGGCCATCACGGGTACGGAACACCTCCAGCCTGGGCGGCTTGACCACGTAGTGATCGTTCAGGCGCTGGGTGGGGTTGACCGTTGCGTAGACTTCCTCGCCATTCGGGCTGATCGCGAACGAATACATCGAGCGTCCCACCTCGCCGGCCACACTGGACAGGTTGGCGTGGAAGGTGTTCTTGCAGGTGTCCAGGTCAAACCCGTAGATGTCGCCAAAGTGATTGTTCAAGACGTAGGCGGTGCGTTTGTCCGGCGCCATCATGGCGGTGCCGGGGCCAAACTTGTCGGGCATGACGCAGCTTTTGAACACAGTATCGGTGGCCACATCCACCACGTGCAGGTTGTTTGGGTAGTTGGTGACGATCATGTATTCGTGCCCGGCCTTCAGGGCCGGCCCGGTGTCGTCTGCCTGCGCCAGGCCAGTACAGGCCATGGCGGCGATGGTGAGCGCAACGCGTGCGCAGCGTCCAGCATTCATGCGGTTTCCCCTTGTCGTTCTTGTTGGGCCGGTCACTTGTCTTTAGGGAACACGGTGCCCAGGTTGCGCCAGTCTTCAGCGGAGTTGGTCGCCTGAGCGTTCCAGTCCTGGTAGGTACTCATCATGTCCGGCACCTGAGCCGGCCACCAGCAGGGGTCGGAGCAGCCGTACAGGTCAGCCTCCATGGGCTGGCACAGCGAGCTCACACCGCCAAAGGCGTCAACTTCCCAGCCAGGGTCGGTGGTGGCGGTGCACCCGGCCACCGCGCTCATGGCCATGACTTCCTCGACGCGGTCCTCCGCGGCGGCCTGCTCCAGGATGCGTGCCTTGTTGTTGAGCGGTTTCAAATGCTTCATGTCAGTGCGCCTTCCGCGGGGTGATGTAGCGGTCGATGAAGGCCGGGTTGGTGGCCATGATGCGGCTGTAGACCTCGATCCCGAAGTCCACCCAGTCGCGCATCAGCTCGCAATAGTGGTAGGTCGGGTGTTGCGGGTCGCCGTAACGTGCGTAGCTTTCGTGGTAGCACCCGCCCGAACACAGGTTGCGGATGCGGCAGCTCTCGCAGCCAGTGTTGCTGCGGTCAAGGCGTTGTGACAGAAAGTCATTCAGCTGCGCCTGCTTGACGCCCTGGTGTACGTTACCGAATGTCGGCAGGCTGGAGCCTGTGAAGCGGTGGCACAGGTTGAGTTCGCCCTCATGGTCCACTGCCAGCATCTTCAGCCCTGCGCCACACGGCAGTGCTTTCTTGTGGCCTTCGTGGATGTCGGTAATCAGCTGGTGCAGGTTGGAGAAGCCGATGTTGCGGTGCTCCAGCGCCGCGTCCAGGTAGCGCTGCCCCAGGGCCTTCATGTTGGCGAACACCTGCACCAGCTCTTCGCCGGTGAGGTTGAAGGCGGCCAGGTCACCGGAGGTGACAGGAGCAAAGCCTACTTCGGCGAAACCCAACTCATTGAACAGGTGGTTCCAGATGGTCTCGACGTCGGTGATGCCACGGGTGAGGGTCACGCGCGCACCCACGGGCCGGCTGCGGTAACGCGACAGCAGCATGTCTGCCTTGCGTCGCACCACATCATAGGTGCCCTGGCCGCCCACGGTGATGCGGTTGCGGTCATGCACGGTCTTGGGGCCGTCGATGCTGATCGACAGCCCGAAGTGGTGGGCATCAAGCCAGTCGACTACCTCCTCGGTCAGCAAGGTGGCGTTGGTGGTCATGATGAATTCCACCTGCTTGCCGGCCTCGGCGAAGCGGCGTTCGCAATAGCCCACCATGTGCTCGATCAGCGGCCGGTTGGAAAGCGGCTCGCCGCCAAAGAACACCACGCTGTAACGCTGCTCGTCGGGGGACTCCTTGAGCAGCATCTCCACCGAGGCTTCGGCGGTGGCCGTGTTCATTTTCTTGCCGGCAGACGGCTTGTCCAGGTCTTCCTTGTAGCAGTAGGTACAACTGAGGTTGCAGCCGGTGTTGACGTTGAGCACCACGGTGTTCAGGGCGGTGCGTTCGACCTGCCTGAGGGCGATCTCCGGGGTCAGCGGCGAGCCGTCGCTGACCAGTTCCAGGGCCATCAGCTCGCGCAGGGTGTCCTGGATGTCCTGCCCGGCAAATTGCTGGCCAAGCCGTTGTATCAACTCTTCGGCCGAACAACCCTGCTGGCGCAGGCTGTCGATGATCCCGCCGGTCACGGCGTCGGTGGCAAACAGCGAGCTGCTGGGTATGTGGAACAGCATGCGGTCGGCATCTACCTGCACTTCATGCAGGTTACGCTCGACCAGGTTCAGTAGTGCGCCCATGGCGACCTCCCGATAATCGATCCGTTGGAAAACCGTTGCACCCCGCCGTTACGGCAATGGCGGGTTGTTCCAGCGCTGTACGGTCACGATCATGTGGCCCTCCCCGGTCTGGCCGCCGTCGGCCAGTGTGGCGATGACCTTCAGGTTGCCGGCGTTGTTGGTCATCATCTTGCGCTCAGGGTTGGGGCCTGCGCCGCCGGGCACGAACACGCCGTCGGGCTGCATCTGCCCGGCAAATTTCACGTCTTCGTCCTCAACGGCACGCTCGTTGAACGGTTCGACCTTCCACGTGGCCGGGAGGTAACCAATGCGCAGCGGCTGGCCGCTGGCGTCCTTGCCCCAGGCTTCCGCCTCGAAGCGCCCCTGTACCTTGGGCACCGATGCACCGTTTTCACCAATGCGGGCGATGGAGAACGCCGGGACCACCTTCACCTCCTCGACCTTGTCGTAAACGGCCAGGGTGGCCCCCTTCAGCGCGCCCACGGCAACTTCACGCTGGCCGGGCTGGGCGTCGCGAGCCGCGCGCGCTTTGACGCGCAGCAAGGTTGGGGTCTGCTCCAGCACTTGGGTCACCTCGACGCCGGCGCCCAGGTCGGGCTTGCCGTCCAGGCCACTGCCCACCACGCTGATCTCGGCCTCTTCACCGGCCTTGATGAAGCCTGGCTGTACCGCCAGCAGGCGGGCCTTGCCGTCCTTCACAGCAGTGAAATCCAGGCCACGCTCATCGTGTTCGGCTTCGAACATGCGGCCTTTCATTTCGCCATCCAGCGCTGCGAACACCTGGCGCAGCTGGGTATCGCCCACTTTCACATTGGCGCGCCACTCATAGCCGTTGTACAGAATCGCCGTGCCGTTGCCGTTGAATGGAGTACCGTCGGCGTAAGCGCCCTTGACCTCGACCTTGAAGGTGTCGCCTGGCTCGGCCGCGATACTCATCACGCCACGCACATCGCCTTTGGCCAGCATGTGGCCGCTGAAGGCCCACTGCCCCGCCAGTGTGCTGGCATCAGGCTTGGCCTTCTGCCAGTCGGCCCAGGCCGAGCTCTCCAGCGGGTAGCGCTTGGCAAGTTCAGGCACCACTTGCTGCAGGGCGATCGGCAACCAGTCCCGGTCACGCGCCTGGGCCTGATACTCAAGGGACGGCCATTGGCCGAGGTGGAAGTTGACCAGGTATTCCCATTCCTTCGCCGGGCGCCGTTGCAGCGCCACCCGCGCGCCGGAGTGGCAACGGCCGCAGGTTTCGGCCAGTTGGGTATCGAAATGCTCCACCGTGTTGAGGCGGCGTTCCATCGCGTAACGCACGCCGTCTGTTTCACTGGGGGCCAGGCCTTGTTTGTCGGCCAGGTACTTGACCAAGGTACGGCGGTCATCGTCGCTGATTTGCAAGCCGTGCATCACCTGCATGCGGGCGATGCTCATCAACCAGCCCTCGGGGGTTTTACGCTGGTGGCTGATGCGGCTGTAACTGTCGGTACCTTCGGGGATATGGCACCCCATGCACTTGTTCTGCAACAGGTTCGCGCCCTGTTCGGCCGCCATGGCCTGGGTGCCCAGCAGCGCGGCGGCAAGTAACGCCAGCTTGCCCGCATGTCGCCGGAGTCGAGTCGTCTTCAAGGTCAGACCTCCACGGTTGTTGTTCTTATGGTGTCGCACGCTCAGGTGAAGCACAGGTGCAATGATTGGCTCAGATACAGAAACCGTGCCAGCTCCGCCAACTTCTTTACTTTTCAGTGACTTGACAGGTTTTTGGGTGTGCCTTCCCAGTGTGTGCCAGCGCGAGCGGCGTGCCATTTCGCGACAGGGTGTTTCAAGCTGAGACACTGCCTGCCGTTGGATGCAGCGGTCAGCTGACCCTTGTTGCATCTTCGTCTCACACTGTCTCATTGTGCTACAGCGCAGCACCGCCGTTCAGGGCTATACCACTGCGCCAGGCCCTACGATTCAAGGCCCTACAGCCCCGGTGCAACCTTGGCACGGCCATTGCCCAAAGCCTGTCACATCCAATGACAAGAGGCTAAGCCCCATGCCCAGCGAACACACTATCCTGCCTGCCACCCAGGCCTTCATCGAACGCAAACTGAAGATGCGCATCGGTGCCGAATGGCAGGACGCCGCCAGTGGCCGCACCCTGTCTTTTCGCAACCCGGCCACCGGCGAAGTACTGGGCGAAGTGCCCGCCGCGGATGCCGAGGACATAGACCGGGCAGTACGTGCTGCACGCCAGGCGTTCGATGATTCGCCCTGGAGCCGCCTGCGCCCGCGCGAACGCCAGAACCTGCTGTGGCGCCTGGCCGACCTGATGGAGCGTGACGCCCGCCTGCTGGCAGAGCTGGAGTGCCTGAACAACGGCAAGAGCGCTGCGGTGGCACAGGTGATGGACGTGCAACTGGCCATCGATTTTCTGCGTTATATGGCCGGCTGGGCGACCAAGATCGAAGGCAGCACCGTGGATGCATCCCTGCCGCTGATGCCAAACGACCAGTTTCATGGGTTCGTGCGTCGGGAGGCGGTGGGCGTGGTCGGCGCCATCGTTGCCTGGAACTTCCCATTGCTGCTGGCGTGCTGGAAGCTCGGCCCTGCATTGGCCACCGGCTGCACGGTAGTGCTCAAACCGGCGGACGAAACACCGCTGAGCGTGCTCAAGCTGGCAGAGCTGGTGGACGAAGCCGGCTACCCGCCAGGCGTGTTCAACGTGGTCACCGGCACCGGCCTGAATGCCGGCGGCGCCCTCAGCCGACACCCCGGCGTCGACAAACTGACGTTCACCGGTTCCACCGAGGTGGGCAAGTTGATCGGCAAGGCGGCCATGGACAACATGACCCGGGTCACCCTCGAACTGGGCGGTAAATCACCTACCATCGTCATGCCCGATGCCAACCTGCAGGAGGCCGCAGCCGGGGCCGCCAGCGCCATCTTCTTCAACCAGGGCCAAGTATGCTGCGCCGGCTCACGCCTGTACGTCCACCGCAAGCATTTCGACAATGTGGTGGGTGATATCGCCAGCATTGCCAACGGCATGAAACTTGGCAGCGGCCTGGACCCAGCGGTGCAAATGGGCCCGCTGATTTCCGCCAAACAGCAGGACCGCGTCACCGGCTACATCGAACTGGGCCGCGAACTCGGGGCAACCATTGCTTGTGGGGGGGAAAGCTTCGGCCCAGGGTACTTCGTCAAGCCCACCGTCATCGTCGATGTGGACCAGCGCCATCGCCTGGTGCAGGAAGAAATATTCGGCCCGGTGCTGGTGGCGATGCCCTTCGACAACGTTGATGAAGTAATCGCCATGGCCAACGACAACCCGTACGGTCTGGGCGCTAGCATCTGGTCCAACGACCTGGCTGCGGTACACCGCATGATCCCGCGTATCAAGTCGGGCTCGGTGTGGGTCAACTGCCACAGCGCCCTGGACCCGGCATTGCCGTTCGGGGGCTACAAGATGTCGGGGGTGGGCCGTGAAATGGGCGCGGCCGCCATTGACCACTACACAGAGCTCAAGTCAGTACTGATCAAGCTCTGAGCGTTTCACCCTCTGGCCCTGCCCCATCGCGGCAGGGCCGCTGCAGCATTTCTCAAAACAACAATGACCATGGAGTACACCATGACGCACAAACTCGCCTGCACATTGGCCCTGCTGTTCACTGCCCCTCTCACCCACGCCTATGAGCTGTATAACCAGAACGGCACCACGGTGAACGCCAACCTTGAGGCACTGTTCGGCGCCTTCCACAGCGACGAAAGCTTCAACCAGGCCGGCACCCGCCAAGCTGGCAGCAGTACGTGGCAGGAAGGTTATGCGAAGTACGGCCTCAGCGGCACCCAGGCCTTGGCCGCAAGCGGCACCCTCTACGGCGCGCTCAGCCTGGTCAGTTCCGCAACCTGGGGCGATGGCGATGCCGCCGGGCTGACCCTGGGCGACGAACGCCGCACCGCCATCGAGGACATGAACCTGGGCTGGCGGTCGGGGAACCTGTTCCCCGCCCTGGGCGAGGATGGCATCGACCTCTCCGGCGGGCGGCAGGTGGTGACGCTGGGCGACGGTTTCCTGATTCAAGGCGACCCGGTGAACCTGGGCAAAGCGGACCTGGGCGCAAACTTCAACCGTGGCGGCGCCTACTACCTGGCAGCACGCAAAGCCTTCGACCGCACAGCCGTGTTGCGCCTGGGTGGGAAGCAAGGCTGGCGTGGCGACCTGATGTGGCTCAAGTCCGATAACCATTACCAGGCAGACACCGCGCTGGCAGTGGCCAACCTGGAGCATGTCGCTGACACCGGTACCGTGGGCCTCAGCTGGATCCGCGGCCTGGATGTGGACGACCGATACGCACAACTGATGGGCCTGCAACACCGCGATGGCATGGATACCGTAAGCCTGCGCGGGCGAGGTAGCCTGGGCGTTGAAGGCCTTGAGGTCGCCGCCGAGTACGTCACGCAGGACCAGACCGGCGGGCACGAGAATGCGTGGTACCTGGAGGGCAACTGGACGTTTACTGCCTTGCCCTGGTCACCCACGGCCACCTACCGCTACAGCCGGTTCTCCGAAGGCTTCGACCCGTTGTTCTACGGTCTGAGCCGGGGCTACGGCACTTGGTTCCAGGGTGAGGTAGCAGCCAACTATGCAGGGCCGTTCAACAAGAACAGCCAGGTGCATCATGTAGCGGTCAAAGGCAAGCCGCGTGACAACCTGACCGTGGGGGCGCTGTACTTCGACTTTGATACGCTCGATACCGCCCGGGGCAACCTGGGCGGGCGTGAACTGGACCTGTACGCAGAATGGATGGTCAACGACCATCTGCTCATCAGCCCGGTGGTAGGCTTCTACAAACCCGAGCGGAGCGCCGCCAACGGCGGCACGCAATTGGGCGGGCGGGATACCGAAACCTATCTGCAGTTGATCGTCGGAACCTTCTTCTAAGCCGAGCCGGGGGAGTCTGGGCTCGGCAAAACGGGCCCAGGCAGCTCAGGCGATGCGCTGTTCGCGCAGCCATCGCATCACCTGCAGCCGCTGGTGGTGTGCAAGCCCCGCCAGAACGGCATCCAGCCCTTCGCCCGCCTGCACCGCCCGCACGATCGGGGCCAAGGGCACCCCCTGCAGGTGCCAGATACCCAGCGGTTGGTCCGCTGTTACCACCACCTCCGCCTCCTCCACCAGCCCGTCACACAGTACTGGCCGGCGCACCACCTGCACCGCCTGGTCGTCCGCTGCCAGGTGCAGTGGCTGGGTGTCGGGCCAGCCCTGGCGCCGGCCCCAGAATGGCTGCCCGCTGCGGCCCTGTTCCTGCGCGTAGAAGTCACGGCCGGTACGCGCGAAACGCATGAACAACTGTGCCACACGCTGTTGGTGAAACTGGCAGGCCAGCCCTGCCCGCCCTGGCCTGCGCAGGAGGGTGTTGATCACCATCGGCGCCTGCAGTGCCGAAGACAGGGATTGGAAGATCCCATTGCCAGACAGCGGGTCCACGGCCATTGCGGCATCACCCACCCGGATCCAGTCCCTGCCTACGCAATCACCTGCCAGTATAGGCGTGCTGCTGCGAGCATGGACGGGCGCCGCCAGCGATGCCTGGGTACCAAACAGCTCCGCCGCCAGCGCGCTGCGCTCACGCAACTCCGCGCAGTAGCCGGCCAAGGCTACCTTGGCTGGCAGGTTTTCGGCGTCCTGGGTGACCTGCCAGTAACTGCGCCCATCCGCCAGCCGCGCCATCCATGCCCAGCCGCCGTCCAGGCTTTCTATCGCCGAAGCAGGCTCGCCAGGGGCACCCTGCCAGCTCGCCAGCAGGCTGACCGTTTCAGGGCCACGCAGGCGGTCCGCCGCCAGGGGGGCTTGTCGGCCACGGGCTTCTACCAGGAAATCGGCCTCCAGCACCCGGCGGTCATCCAGGTGAACCTGGTAGCTGACGTCGTGCTCGATCTGCCGCGCCCGGCCTTCGATAACCCTGATGCCGGCCTGCAGAAGGTCATCGCGCAGGGCATGGTCAAAACGTTGCCGGTCCAGCAGGTACTCCTGGTTCATCTGCAAGTGCTGGCCGTTCCAGTGCACCTGTCGGGTAGCCGGCGTGGCAGCCTGGCTCAACGCACCGCCCAAACCTGCATGGCGCAAACCTTCCAGCACCCGCTGCGACACACCCTCCACTGCCGAGAAACGGCGCCACTCAGACACGACCGTTACCGGGTAGCCCAGGCGACCAAGGCCAATGGCGGTGGCAGCCCCCGCAGGGCCTGCACCCAGCACGAGGATGCGGGGCTCATGCATGCCTGGCGCCTCGCCGCTCCGGCCCCTTGAAGGCCGCCTGGCTGCGCAACCAGTCCCGCACCTGCTGAGGGTGCATGCCAGGCTCATCACGCAGCAGCGCCGCAACCCTGCCGCTCAACGCAGCGCAACCCAAGCTGGCACCTGCGGCAGCACCACTGCCCACATGGCCGCCAAAATCCGCCTGACGGCTACCCAACCATGACCACTGGCCAGGGGCGCAGCGGGCATCCCCGGTCACGCGGATCACCCCGGGGTAACTGGCCGGGTAAACCGGCGCCCCGCGGGCGGGGCTCGATGCACACAACAACACGCCTGCCGCCTGGGCCTCGGCGCAGGCTTCGCGCAGCACGGGCCGGTCCTGTTGCAGGCCAAGGCTCAGGTTGATCACCGTTGCGCCCTGCTCTACCAGCCACAGCAAGGCAGCTGCCACTTGCAGGGCACTGGTGCTGGGCTGGGTGTCGAACACCTGGGCCATCAGCAGCGACACCCCCGGGGCCTCGCGCTGTACGGCCGCGAGCACAGCCGTGCCGTGCCCCAGTTGGTCAACGGCCATTTCAGCGTCACGCAAGTCGGCCCGCTCCAGCCAGAAACGGCGTGTGGCCAGCAGGCCCTGTGCCTGAGCGGGCGAGCAGCCGCTGTCGATCACACCCATACGTACCTCAGTTGTCATGCTTTGCTGCCTCCTGCAAAAGAACCTCCAATTGGCCATCACGCAACTGCACGTGCAGGTCGGCATCGGCCAATGTCGATGCCCGATGGCTGATCAAAATGCGCGTGCGGCCCGCAAACAGCTGGTCGATCGCGGTGATCACTTCGCGCTCGGTGGCTTCGTCCACCGCCGAGGTGGCCTCGTCCAGCACCAGAATAGCGGGCGCCTGCAACACTGCGCGGGCGATGGCAATGCGCTGCTTCTGGCCGCCAGACAACTGCTGGCCACGCTCGCCCAGCAGGCTGTCCAGGCCCTGCGGCAGGCTGTCAACCAGGCTACCCAGGCGTGCCAGGTGTACCACCCGCTCCAGTTCGGCGCGGGACGCCTCAGGCACGCCATAGGCCAGGTTCTGTGCCAGGGTTCCGCGAAACAGCACGATGTCCTGGCTGACCACGGCCACCCGCCTGCGCAGGGCAGCAAGGTCCAGATCGCGCAGGTCCGCGCCATCCAGCAGAATACGGCCCGCGTCCGGGTCGTAGAAACGCTGCAGCAGGTCGATCAGGGTCGATTTGCCCACCCCCGATGGGCCACTGATGGCCACTTTCATACCGGCCGGTATGCACACGTGCGCACCGTCCAGCACGGCGCCGTGACGCCCTTGGTGGGCAAAGCTCACACCCTCAAGCCGCAGCTCGCCAGGGCCATCAGGCATGGGCCGGGGGTGGCGCGCAGGAAGCACAGCCACAGCCTCCTGCTTCAGCTCCATCACCCGGCCCAGGCTCACAGCCATGCGCTGCACCGCCACGTACAACCCCAGCAGGCTCTGCACGGGGCCCACCGCCATACCCATGTAGGTGGAAAAGGCGATCAGCGCACCCAGCTGCCACGTGCCCTGAATCACCCACCAGCCCCCCACCAGAAACGCGCAGGCGCGGCACCATGACGTCAGCGTGCCGGGGATCGCCTGGGTGAAGAATTCGGTGACCTGCACCTTCAGCAGCTGGCTCATGTACCCTTTGCCCAACTGGTCGAGCCGCCCGGCCTCACGGCTTTGCTGGCCGGCCGCCTGGATGAACTTCATCGCCGGCAGGGTTTCGACCAGGAACGATGACACATCGGCAGAGCGTTCACGCAGGTTGCGTACTTCACGCTCAACCTTGCGCCGCATCCACCGCAGCCACAGCACTTCTATCGGCACCAGCAGGGCCAGCAGCAGTGACAGCTGCCATGACAGCATCAGCATCAGGGCCACCGCACCTACCAGGCCGATCACAGCCGACAGCGCCGAGAACAACGAGTCCACGGCAAAACGCTGGATCTCCGCCACATCGCCATCCAGGCGCGACAGGATATCGCCCATGCGCCGGCGCCCGTAGAAGGTGGGCGACAACTGCTGCAAATGGCGGTAAAGGTCGTCACGCAGCGCGAACAGGATGCGCCCGGACAACCGCGTGTGCAGGTAGCGGTTGACCCCGGCCAGCACCGTACCCAACAGGCCCGTGATGATCATGATGGCGGCAATGTGCCAAAGCGTCGGGTAATCCCGCGCCAGCAGGCCCTCGTCGATCAGCGTCTTGACCAGCCAGGGTTGCATCAGGGCCAGCAGCGAGGCGCTCAGCGAGAGGCCCAGCAGCACGCCGATGGCGCGGCCATGTGGCCGCACGAAGCTGTACAACCAAGCCAGGGCCTGGCGCATCAGTACGGGGTCGCTGGACTCCACCAGCCTTGCGAACAGGTTGCCCACGGCTCAGCAACGCAGGGCTTTGAGCTTGCGGTACAAGGTCGCCCGGCTGATGCCCAGTGCCTCGGCAGCGGCCGAAACGTTGCCCTGGTGGCGGGCCAGTGCGCTGCGAATCAGCTCCAGTTCGTTATCTTTCAGGCTGCCTGACGGCGGGTTGGCACTGGCCAGTTCTTCCAGCAGGCAATCGGTCAGGTGGTCGAGGGTCAACACCTGTTCACCCGGTTCGCGCATGGCCAGCGCCGTGCGCAACACCATCTCCAGCTGGCGAATGTTGCCCGGCCAGTCGTAGCCATGCAGCACTGCGTCGAGCGCGGGGTCGAGGGTGACGGCCGCAGCCTCGCACTTGTCCAGCACCTGCTGGATGATCGCGGTAAGGTCTTCGCGTTCGCGCAGGGCCGGCAGGCGCAGCGACACGCCATTGACCCGGTAGTACAGGTCTTCGCGAAAGCGCTGGTCGTGGACCAGGCGCTTGAGATCGCGGTGGGTCGCGCAGATCAACGCAACGTCGATGTCCTGCTCGTCACCGGCACCCAGCGGTGCCACCCGCCGCTCTTGCAGCACCCGCAACAGGCGGGCCTGCAAGGCCAGGGGCATGTCGCCGATCTCGTCCAGAAACAAAGTACCCCCATGCGCCTGCATCAGCCGCCCGACCATGCCGCCGCGCCGCGAGCCGGTGAAGGCCCCCTCGCGGTAGCCGAACAGTTCCGACTCGATCAGCCCTTCAGGGATGGCCGCGCAGTTGACTGCCACGAATGCCTTGTCGGCACGTGAACTGGCGTGATGCAGGGCGCGTGCGGCGACCTCCTTGCCGGTGCCAGTCTCACCCAGCAGCAGCACCGGTAAGCCATTGCCGAGGCCTTGCCGGGCCATGCGCAGGTTGCGGGCCAGGCGCGAATCAGCGCCGGCCAAGGCCTCAAGCCCGGGGGCCTGGGTGGGCTGGGCCGGTTTGCCTGGCAGCGAGTGACCCGTTACCCGCCCATGACGGGGCAGTTGCAGGGCACGCACGAAAAACTCGCCTTTGGCCGTTTGCACACTGCTCACGCCGCCTTGCCACAGGCGTGCAATAAAGGCTGGGGAGCGCTCCCCCAGCAGGTCGCTGGTGCGCCTGCCGATCACTTCCTGGCGCGACATGCGCATCAACTGGCAGGCGTTGTCGTTTACCCCGACCACCTCGCCCTCCAGGTTCAGCGCCAGCAAGCCATGCCAGGCGCTGTTGAGGTACTGCGCACGGGCGTGAAACCCAAGTACCAGATGGCCCGGGTGACACAGGCCGAACAGCCGGCTCTCGATGGTGCCAGCAGCCAGCATCAGTGCGGTCAGGTTGTCCTGCGGTTGCGCCATGACCCCTTCACGGGTGATGTCCAGCACACCGATCACCTCGCCACCGGGGTCACGCAGGGGCACAGAGGTGCAGGAGAAAGGGCTGAGGCGGTCCAGGTAGTGTTCGCCGCAGTTGATCAGCGTCGGGCGGCCCTCCACCACGGCAGTACCAATGGCATTGGTACCGCGCAAGGACTCGCTCCAGCAACTGCCCGGGTGCAGGTCGCGCAGGCCTTCACGGCTCAGCACATGGGTCTGCCCTTCGATGGCCAGCACGTTGGCCTGGGCATCGCCGAGGATGACGATGCCACCTTTGCCCTGGCGGGCAACCAGGTAGTCCAGTTCAGGGGTAACTGCGTCCAGCAGCAGGCGGTTGCGTTCGAGCAACGCGCGCAGGTCCTGCCCCTGCTGCAGGCCCAGGCCCACCTGCTCGCCTTGCAGGCAACTGAGCCCATGGCCAAGGCTTCGACGCCACGAGGCGTCGATCTCTTCGCGCAGCATGCCCAGCGGCAGCTCGCCTTCGCTGGCCAGTTTCAAACGGGCCTGGCGGGTTTCGTGAAGTGCGTCTTGGGCGTTTGTTATGGATTGTCGCGCCATGTGCTACTCCGGCTGTGCCCCGCCGAGCGGCGGGGAACGGGCTTGGGAATTTTTCATGCAGTGTGCGCGATAAATGGCAAACCGTCATCAGGCGGATGGGGCCAGCGGGTGATCCGGCAGTTTCTCGACTTTCAGGTTGTCCAGCACCAGCAGCGAATCGTCCTCTGTAGAGTCCACAGTCAGCGTGAACACCTCTGGGCCTTCAATGATCAGCTCCTGCCGACCGTAACGCATGGGGCCCGCGTCATCCTCTGAAAGCTCAATCTGCTCGCCTGAGATGCTCAGGCCCAACCCCGTATAGCTGTTGCTGCCCCAGGAGAAACTGACCAGGCGACGGCCCGCCCCGGGCAACGAAAAGGTGATGGTGCCGTCCGCCTGCAGGTGTTTACCCGCAATCAGGCCGCCGCTGTCATGGGCCGCATCACTGACGCCCTGCCTGCGAGGGCCCATATCGAATACCACCTCGTCTACCGTGACCTTGGCGACATCACCTACGGCAAGGTGCTCGAAATCAATGTCGGGAAGCGGCGTTGGGCGCCCGACCGCCTGCCCATCAGCGTCATAGCCGAAGGTCATCACGCCACCCTTGGCCGAGGGGAACGCCAGGCTGACGACCGGTACCAACTGCTGGTACGCCTGGTAGTAACGGATCTGGTCGAACTGCGCCTTGACCAGTGCCTGGGATTCGCCGCTGACAAAAAAGAACGCCTGTATCGGAAGCTCACCCCCACTGCCTGCGCTCCATACAGGGAGCAAGACCTCGTTGTTGACATGCCACAACGCATCCGCCAGCCCGGCGCGTGCTTGTATGGCAGTTTGGAAAGCCTTGGCGGGTGGCTGCGAAGGCTCGCGCATGTCCCACCCGCACACTCGGTAGTTACCGGCGTTGGGGTAACGTTCAAGCCATTGCTGTGCCGTCGACACGCCCAGGGTCTGGCAGCTGGCCGTGGTGGTTTCGTAACCGGTAATAGGGCCGCACCCGTGCAAGCTGGGGCGCTGGTTAGTGTTGGCGTTGATCGGGAAGCTGCACAGCACCTCCAGCTTGTTGTTCTTGCCGGGCGGCACAGCCTGCACGGGCGGCAGGATCAGGCCGTTATGGTTGCCAAAGGGTTTGCCGAAGTTGTTGTCCTGGCGTAGCCAAGAGAACGCCACGCTGCCCTTCGTCAACTGGCTCCGGGTGGGTTCCCACGGCAAAAACTGAGTACTGGTGGTCGTGGTCCGCACATGGATGCCGCTGCACAGGTAGGCAGGCTTGCTGGGCCCACCACAGTCATCGGCAACCGCGTCGTACCACGTCCTGAGTTGATCGACTGACTCACGCCCACGCTGGTTCAGGAAGCCGGTCAGGGGCGTCACCGGCGCCCCTGTGTCTGCGGCTTGGGCCCCGGCCTGTGGTGCGGCCGAAGCCCCCGTGGCAGAGACCAGCGCTGTAAGGCTCATGCCGAACAGTGTCTTGGCAAGTAGTGGATTTTTGCGCATCGCATCAGGCCCCCGTATGAAGTTGGGATAGAAACCCCGGTGCGATGATGTTTGCCCGAGTCGTCACGACCGGGCTACTGGCAGAACTGCCAGGCGAGCCGCAAAAATGCACGTTGGCCCTGCACAATTGTCGATTGTGCAGGGCAAATTCGCATGACAGGATTCTGTGATCCTCCAGCGAACTCCAGTTTTCACATGGAAATCAATAACAAAGCAGGGAGAACGCAATGCTTCCAGACACTCACGCTTCGGCTTCCGAGCCTGTGCTGGCCGAAGTACGCAACCGGGTCGGCCATCTCACACTGAACCGCCCCTCTGGCCTCAACGCCCTGACCCTGGACATGGTGCGCAGCCTGCGCCGGCAACTGGACCTGTGGGCAGACGACCCCGAAGTGGTCGCGGTGGTGCTCAATGGCGAGGGCCCTAAAGGGTTTTGTGCGGGCGGGGACATCCGTTCGCTGTACGACAGCTTCAAGGCAGGTGACACCCTGCACGAAGCGTTTTTCGTCGAAGAGTATGCGTTGGACCTGGTCATCCACCGTTACCGCAAACCGACCCTGGTCTTGATGGACGGTTTCACCTTGGGCGGTGGTATGGGCCTGGCCCAAGGCTGCGACCTGCGTGTGGTCACGGAGCGTAGCCGCCTGGGTATGCCGGAAGTGGGTATTGGCTACTTCCCCGATGTGGGCGGCAGCTACTTCCTTTCGCGCCTCCCTGGCGAACTGGGCACGTACCTGGGCGTAAGCGGCAACCAGATCCAGGCCGCAGACGCCCTCTATTGCGGCCTGGCAAACTGGTACGTCCACAGCGACGCGCTCACCGCACTGCAACAAGGTCTGGACACGCTGCGCTTTGGCGACCACCCGCTCAAAGACCTGCAGAGCCTGCTGGCGAGCCTTGGCACTCAGGCAGTGGACGGTGCGCCCTTGGCGCAGCTGCGGCCAGTGATCGACCACTTCTTTGCCCTGCCGGACCTGCAGGCCATCGTCGAGCAGCTGCGCACGGTCAGCATCGGCGACAGCCATGCGTGGGCGCTGGCCACGGCGGATGTGCTGGATAGCCGCTCCCCACTGGCCATGGCGGTAACCCTGGAGATGCTGCGCCGGGCCCGCCACTGCTCGCTGGAAGACTGCTTCGCCATGGAACTGCACCTGGACCGCCAGTGGTTCCAGCATGGCGACATCATCGAAGGGGTCCGCGCCCTGATCATCGACAAGGACAAGCAGCCCCGCTGGAACCCGCCGACCCTGCAGGAGCTGCAGCGCCAGCGTGTCGACCAATTCTTCGAAGGCCTGTGAGCCTGGGAGCACGCACATGCAAGATGTGGAACTGAGCGAAGAACAAGTCATGATCCGCGACATGGCCCGGGATTTCGCCCGGGGCGAGCTCGCCCCCCATGCCCAGGCGTGGGAAAAGGCCGGCTGGATCGATGACGGTGTGGTGCGCAACATGGGTGAGCTGGGCCTGTTGGGCATGGTGGTACCTGAAACCTTTGGCGGCAGTTACACCGATTACGTGGCCTACGCGCTGGCGGTGGAGGAAATATCCGCAGGGTGCGGCGCCACGGGCGCGATGATGAGCATCCACAACTCGGTGGGTTGCGGGCCGCTGCTGGCCTACGGCACCGATGAGCAGCAACAGCACTGGTTGCCGCGCCTGGCCAGTGGCGAAGTCATCGGCTGCTTCTGCCTGACCGAACCACAGGCTGGGTCTGAAGCGCATAACCTGCGCACCCGGGCAGAGCTGGTAGACGGCCAGTGGGTGATCAACGGTGCCAAGCAGTTTGTCAGCAATGCGCGGCGCGCGGGCCTGGCCATCGTGTTCGCGGTCACTGACCCGGAGCTTGGCAAGAAGGGCCTGTCGGCATTTCTGGTACCAACGGACAACCCAGGGTTCAAGGTAGACCGCAGTGAGCACAAGATGGGCATCCGTGCGTCCGATACCTGCGCGGTCACCTTCGAACAATGCCGCATTCCTGCAGCCAACCTGTTGGGCGAGCGAGGCAAGGGGTTGGCGATCGCGTTGTCAAACCTGGAGGGCGGGCGCATCGGCATCGCCGCCCAGGCACTGGGTATCGCTCGCGCGGCGTTCGAGGCGGCCCTGGCCTACGCCCGTGAGCGCGTGCAGTTTGGCAAGCCGATCAACGAACACCAGAGCATTGCCAACCTGCTGGCCGACATGCAGGTGCAGATCAACGCCGCCCGCTTGCTCATCCTGCATGCCGCCCGCCTGCGCAGCGCAGGCAAGCCCTGCTTGTCGGAAGCCTCGCAGGCCAAGCTGTTCGCCTCGGAAATGGCCGAGCGGGTGTGTTCGAAGGCTATCCAGGTGCACGGTGGCTATGGGTACCTTGAGGATTACCCGGTGGAGCGCCATTACCGCGATGCGCGCATTACGCAAATTTATGAAGGGTCAAGCGAGATTCAGCGCATGCTGATTGCGCGGGAATTGAAGCATTACCCCCTCTGAAGCGCGCTTGCCGCCAGGTTATTGCCAGTACCTTGCATCGTCTACTACGCGGGCGTGCCCCTCGAACAACGCGGGCAGTTGCTCTTTCAGGTAATCGATCCAGGTGCGTACCTTGGCATCCAGGTAATGGCGCGATGGGTAGATGGCGTACAACGCATTTTCGCGCAACCTGTAGGGCGCCAGTACCCGGCGCAGGCGCCCCTGCTCGATGGCCTGGCTGGCGGTGTAGAACGGCAGCAGGCCAATACCCATGCCTAGCTCGGCAGCGACCAGCATGGCGTCCGCGACGTTCGTCTGGAAGCTGTCTTGCGGGGCGATGACGCACTGCTCCTCGCCTTGGGTAAACACCCAGTCGCCTTCGTACAACGGGTACGCCATGCGCAGGCAGCGATGCCCATGCAGGTCCTCAGGCCGGTTAGGCACGCCGTGGGCCTGCAGGTAACCCGGCGCCGCGCAGGCGATGCTGAAGATGGTGCCCAGCGGTACGGCGATCAACTGCGAGTCGGGCAAGGCCTGGTCCACGGTGATGACCACGTCGTGGCCTTCGGCGAGCGGGTCCGGGTTGCGCTGGGACAAGGTCAGTTCAACCACCACCTCCGGGCACAGCGCGTTGTAGCCGGCCACCAGGGGCATCAGCAGCAAGCCCAGCCCATGGGGGCAATGCAGGCGCAAACGCCCGCGGGGCATCAGGTGCGCCCCGCGCGCTTCGCCCATGGCTTCCTCGGTCAGTTGTAGGATCTGCCGGGCGCGCTCCAGAAACCGCTCACCTGCCTCACTCATGCGCAAGCGCCGGGTGGTCCGGTGCAACAGCCGTGTCTGCAACTGGTTCTCAAGCTCGGCGACGATCCGCGAAACCTGGGCAGCGGAGATGTCCAGCGCGGTGGCCGCCGCCGCGAAACTGCCGCACTCCACCACCCGGGTGAAGGTACGCATGGCCTGCAGCATGTCCATGGGGGCGCTCCTCAGAAGGGGGGATTCAGGCCAGCACCTGAGTGATCCAGGTGGCCTGCTGGTTGAACGCTTCGACCTTGGCCAAAGGCACAGTGTCACGGGCCCGCTGGAAATTAGCCAAGGTCTGCTGTTTCTGTTTCAGCATGCGCTGCCATTTCACCCGAAATGCCGGGCCCTTCTCCTGCATCAGCAGCGGGCCGAAATACAGCTGTTCAGGGCTGTAAGTTGCCGCACCCGGCTCGGCGACGATGATTTCGTAATCAAAGCGGTTCTCGCGCAGCACCTCTTCGGCCACGATGCGGTAACCATTGCCCATCAGCCACTGGCGCAGTTCAGGCTCTGCACCGTTGGGCTGCAGCACCAGGCGTGTCACACCCGCAAGCCGCGCCTTACCGGCCTGCAGAATCTCGCACATGGTCTCACCGCCCATGCCGCACAGGCTGATCACCGACACCCTGTCATCCGCTTCGATGGCTGCCAGGCCGTCGGCCAGCCGCACGGCGATGTGCGCCTGCAAGCCGTGCTTGCGCACATTACGCTGGGCAGACGCATACGGCGTGGGCGCGACTTCACCGGCCACCGCACAGGCGATGAGCCCGCGGCGCATCAGCGCCACGGGCAGGTAGCCGTGGTCCGACCCGATGTCGGCCAGGCGCGCGCCTTGTGGCACGTAGGCGGCAACCCGTTCCAGGCGCATGGACAATGTGTGTTCGTTCACGGTCAACCCCTTTGCAGTGGGGCGCGATTCTGCCGGTGAACGCCCCGTAATTCAAACACGGGGGCCACCTCGACCCGAACGGCCGGGTGGCGTACGCTTGCTGTTTTCCACCGTCGCAAGGCAAACCTGACCATGGCAAACGCAGATATCACCTACACCCCGGACCCGGATGCAGACGCCATCTCGTCCGACGTAGCCGAGTACAACGGCGTGCTGGTGACCACCCAAATCCCTACCCACCCGGACGGCAGCCTGGCACTGGGCAGCATCGTCGAGCAAAGCGAATGCACGCTGCAGGCCCTGAAAGTGGCACTGGAGAACGCCGGCAGCGGCATGGACCGCGTGCTGCACCTGACCATCTACCTGACCGACATGGCCGACCGCGCCGCCTTCAACGAGGTGTACCAGCGTTTCTTCAGCAAACCCTGGCCTGTGCGCGCCGCCGTGGGCGTTGCCGCCCTGGCCTTCGACGGCATGCGGGTGGAAGTGACGGCAATGGCCGCCAAGCGCTGACCTGCGCACGGCCAATGCACCTCCGGGCAGGCCAAGGGTGCCGCCCGGCGGTTTCGCCGCTACAATGCGCGCCTAACCGTGACAGCCCGAAACCATAACGACATGTCCCTTCCCAAGAATCACCTGGAACTGCTCAGCCCTGCCCGCGACGTGGCCATTGCCCGTGAAGCGATCCTGCATGGCGCGGATGCCATCTATATCGGCGGCCCAAGCTTCGGCGCACGCCACAATGCCTGTAACGAGGTCGCCGATATCGCCCAACTGGTCGAGTTCGCGCACCGTTATCACGCACGCGTGTTCACCACCATCAACACCATCCTTCACGACAACGAACTGGAACCTGCACGTGCGCTGATCCACCAGCTGTACGACGCCGGCGTCGACGCCCTGATCGTGCAGGACCTGGGGGTGATGGAGCTGGACATCCCACCGATCGAGCTGCACGCCAGCACACAGACCGACATCCGCACCCTGGAGCGCGCGCGCTTCCTCGACCAGGCCGGCTTCTCGCAACTGGTGCTGGCCCGCGAGCTGAACCTGCAGCAAATCCGCGCCATCGCCGCCGAGACCGATGCCGCCATCGAGTTCTTCATCCACGGCGCCCTGTGTGTGGCGTTCTCTGGCCAGTGCAATATTTCCCATGCCCAGACCGGTCGCAGTGCCAACCGTGGCGACTGCTCCCAGGCCTGCCGCCTGCCCTACACGCTCAAGGATGATCAGGGCCGGGTAGTAGCCTTCGAGAAGCACCTGTTGTCGATGAAGGACAATAACCAGACCGCCAACCTGCGCGACCTGGTGGATGCGGGCGTGCGCTCGTTCAAGATCGAAGGCCGCTACAAGGACATGGGCTATGTGAAGAACATCACCGCCCACTACCGCAAGGAACTCGACGCCATTCTGGAAGATCGCCCAGGCCTGGCCCGCGCCTCCAGCGGCCGCACCGAGCACTTCTTCATCCCTGACCCGGACAAGACCTTCCACCGCGGCAGCACCGACTACTTCGTCACCGACCGCAAGGTCGATATCGGTGCCTTCGATTCGCCCACCTTCACCGGCCTGCCAGTTGGCGTGGTGGAAAAGGTCGGCAAGCGCGACCTGCAGGTGGTTACCGACGTACCGCTGACCAATGGCGACGGCCTGAATGTGCTGGTCAAGCGCGAGGTGGTCGGGTTCCGGGCCAATATCGCCGAGCCCCGTGGCCAGTTCGAGGAAGACGGCCATACCCGCTACCGTTACCGTGTTGAACCCAACGAGATGCCCGAAGGCCTGCACAAGCTCAGGCCTAATCACCCGCTGTCGCGCAACCTGGACCACAACTGGCAGCAGGCCCTGCAGCGCACCTCTGCCGAACGCCGCATTGGCGTGCGCTGGCAGGCGGTGTTGCGCGAACAGTGCCTGACGCTGGTGGTGACCAGCGAAGAAGGCGTCAGTGCGTACGTGACGCTGGATGGCCCGTTCGGCCCGGCCAACAAGCCCCAGCAGGCACTGGATCAGTTGCACGATCTGCTGGGTCAGTTGGGGACCACCCTGTACCACGCCGACAGCATCGAGCTGGACGCCCCGCAGGCGTACTTCATCCCCAATTCGCAGCTCAAGGCGCTGCGCCGCGAGGCCATCGAGGCATTGACCACGCTGCGCATCCAGGCTCACCCCCATGGCTACCGCAAGCCCGAGACCACGCCGCCACCGGTCTACCCCGAGTCGCACCTGTCGTTCCTGGCCAACGTGTACAACCAGAAGGCCCGGGACTTCTATCACCGTCACGGCGTGCAACTGATCGATGCCGCGTACGAGGCCCACGAGGAGCACGGCGAGGTACCGGTGATGATCACCAAGCACTGCCTGCGCTTCTCGTTCAACCTGTGCCCCAAGCAGGCCAAGGGTGTCACCGGTGTGCGCACCAAGGTGGCGCCCATGCAACTGATTCAGGGCGACGAAGTACTGACGCTCAAGTTCGACTGCAAACCCTGCGAGATGCATGTCATCGGCAAGATGAAAAACCACATCATCGACCTGCCAACCCCTGGCAGCGCCGTGTCGCAAGTGGTCGGGCACATCAGCCCTGAGGACCTGCTCAAAACCATCGTGCGCGCCCCCCACTAAGGGCCCAGGCGGCACTCAGCGTATCTGGTGCTTGTGCAACAGGCGGTAAAAGGTAGGCCGTGAAACACCCAGTACCTTCGCCGCCACGCTCAGGTTGTCACTGTGGCGGTCGAGCACATCGCACAGGGCCTGCCGCTCGGCCCTGTGCTTGTATTCCTCCAGCGTGCCCAGCGGTTGCTGCTGCCCCTGGGCCTGCAACCCCAGGTCCTGTGCTTCTATCTGCCGGCCTTCAGCCAACACCAGGCCGCGACGCACCCGGTTGGCGAGTTCACGCACGTTGCCTGGCCAGTCATGCTGCCCCATGGCAGCCAGTGCGTGTTCGCTGAACGAGCGTGGCCGGCGGCCGGTTTCCAGGCTGTAGAAATGGGCAAAGTGGTTGGCCAGCATTGGCAGGTCGCCATGCCGGTCACGCAGGGGCGCCGTGATCACCTGCAGCACGTTCAGCCGGTAGTACAGGTCTTCACGAAAGCGACCCAGCTCAATGGCCTTTTCCAGGTCCACGTGGGTGGCCGCCAGCACCCGCACATCCACTGGGATCGGTTGGCTGCCGCCGACGCGTTCGATGTGTTTTTCCTGCAAAAAACGCAGCAGGTTGGCCTGAAGCTCCAGCGGCAGGTCGCCGATCTCGTCCAGAAACAGCGTGCCACCGTTGGCCGCCTCGATACGCCCCGCCTTGCGCTGGTGGGCGCCGGTGAACGCGCCCTTCTCGTGGCCAAACAGCTCGGACTGGATCAGGTGCTCGGGGATAGCGCCGCAATTGATGGCAATGAACGGTTGTTCGCTGCGTTGCGACTGACGGTGCAGTGTACGCGCCACCAGTTCCTTACCCGTGCCGCTTTCGCCGCGGATCAGCACGGGGGATTCGGTGGGTGCCAGCTTGCCCAGCAGTTTGCGCAGCTCGCGGATGGGCCGGCTCTCCCCCAGGAGTTCGTCGTTGGGGTCGTCAACCTTGTTGGCGCCCTTGCCGCGCAACCGCGCCATGCCGAATGCCCGCCCCAGCATGACCTGCACCCGCGAGACGTCAAAGGGCAAGGTGTGGAAGTCGAAAAACCATTCGCAGACAAAATCCCCGAACGCCGGCATGCGCAGTTGCTCGGCACTCAGCACCGCAATCCATTCGGTATTGCTGCGCTTTATCATGTCCTTTACGGCATCTGGCTGCTTGAGGTGCGAGGCCTCCAGGCGCAGCAAGCCCACATCGCACGGATGATCCTGGGCTTGGGCGAGTACACAGCTGTCGACGTCCCAACCCGCTTCGCGCAGCCCGGGCAGCAGCTGATGGCATGCCTCGCAAGGGTCGACGATGAGCAAGCGGCGTTGCGCGGTGGGTTGCTGCATGACCGATCCTTGGCGCCAGGTTTTGGTTTTTTGAGATAAAACAGCAAGTTGTGGCGCCCGATTAACACTAGCAACTCAATTGACGGTTTCCATGACCGTCCGTCTACTGGCCGCGCTTTTTATATCGCACGGCGGGAATTTTCTGTTCAAAGCGCCCTCCCATGGGCGCAGGTGATCGATTGATTAAACGCCTGTGAACTTTTTTATTGTAAACGTGTGACTTGAACCCACGACCAGAGCATCAGTACTGATAACCCCGCGCTGCATATCGCGATCCTTGAGGCGACCTGGAAGCAACGCGGACTTCACCTGGATGTTTGCGACCACAGAGAGACCGACTCATGAATGCCCCGCTCCGTGTCAACGAAGCACTGCTGATTGCCGACCACGCCTTCGAACCCTTCCAGTGCGTGGCCTGGGATGCCCCCAATGGTACAGGCGAACTCAGCCTGGCCGTGGTTGACCGCACCAATGCCCGTATCGGCAGCAAGCAAGTATCCTCGCGCACCTATTCCGATAAAGCCCAGTGGGCCAGCCTGATCGAGGAAGTGCGCGCCGAACTCAGCGAAAAAGGCTATCGCCTGCAACCGTGGTCAATGCCTCGGTAATACCGGCCGCCTGAACAGGTGCGTGGACCCACCACGCACTTGCCCCTCTGAAAGTTGCACGTTTCTTATTGCGACTTGATGCCGCACCCTCGCACTTACTTAATGACGTTCATGGCCTGTATATGCTGATACTCGGCATTCAACTGCAAGGCCAATTGCTGCGCGCGCCCCAACCGTACGGCTGTTATTTCCATATCCACCAACACGGTGCTGCAGGGCAACGGCTGCACGGCTTGCCACTGCTGCAGGCGCCCGTCGGTGAACACCAGGCAGCGCACCTGTTCGCTGGGGTGGGCCTTCCGCCGGGCGATCAGCCATCGTCTGGCCTGCTCCAGCGCGGGTAGTAACGGTGTGCCGCCACCAGCTCCCAGCGCCTGTAGCCAGGGTTGCAATGCTGCTGAGGCCTTCAGCCCGTGACGTTGCCACTGAGGTGCGTGGCCGCTGGCAGTCAGCAGCGCAAGGCGTGCACGCTGGCGGTAGGCCTGGTCGAAAAGCGTTGCCAGTACCCCTTTCGCCTGGCTCAGTGCTTGGTTTCGGCGGGTTGAGGCAGAGGCGTCCACAATCACCAGCCACAGCTGAGCCGGCTTGCCCCGATGTACCTGCCAGCACACATCCTGACGTTTGCGCGGGCGGCCTTTGAGCAACGTCGGCACCCAGGCAACGCGGCCGCTGGCCCGCTCAACGGCGCGGCCGCGGCTGGCGCCAGCCTGCTGCCCTTTACCAGCGCCGGCATCCGCCACCCGGGCAGGTGATTGACGGATGCTCAGGGCTTTTTTGCCCAGTTCGGCACCTCGCGCCTTGGCCCAGCCGCCACAGGCTGGGGCGGCAAGGCGCCCCAATCCCCGTGGCCGCCCTTTTCCCCAGGCTGGCTGGCGCCTGGCACCTCAGGCTGCGCTGGCGCCGGCGCTGCGGGGGGGGTGGCCTGGGGGGCGTGGCGGCGGCGATGGCGCAAGGCAAATTCCGCGACCGCCTCGATGTCCACCTGCTCTATGGCCTGGCCACCCCGCCAGGCACTGTGCGCTCGGGCAGCCCGCAGCCACACCAGGTCGGCACGCAAGCCGTCGACCCCGGCGGCATAGCAGCGCTCGGTAATCAGCGCCAGGGCGTGGTCGTCAAGCGGGATAGCAGCCAGGGCCTGTCGCGCCGCCTGGCAGCGCTCGCGCAACTGCGTCTGAGCCTGCGCCCAGTGGCTGCAAAAAGCCTGCGGATCACTGTCGAATGCCAGGCGCCGGCGGATGATCTGCTGGCGTGCCTGGGGCTCCGGCAACCCTTCAAGGGCCACGTTCAGGCCAAAGCGGTCGAGCAACTGCGGCCGCAGCTCGCCTTCTTCCGGGTTCATGGTGCCGATCAACACGAAACGGGCACTGTGGCGGTGAGAGATACCGTCCCGTTCGACCCGGTTGGTGCCACTGGCAGCCACATCGAGCAGCAGGTCCACCAGGGTGTCGGGCAGCAGGTTCACTTCATCCACGTACAGCACGCCGCCGTCGGCCTGTGCCAGCACGCCCGGCGAGAACTGCGCCTTGCCCTGCCCCAGTGCCGCATCGAGGTCCAGCGTGCCAACCAGGCGCTCTTCACTGGCACCCAACGGCAACGTCACGAATGGCCCTTCACCGAGCAGGTCGGCCAGGCCACGGGCCAGGGTGCTCTTGGCCATGCCACGCGGGCCTTCGATCAGTACGCCGCCGATCTTCGGGTCGATGGCGGTCAGGCACAGGGCCAGCTTCAGGTCGTCGGCCCCCACCACGGCCGCCAGGGGAAATTGCACGGGGTCACTCATTTCAAGCCTGTTCCTCGCCATCGAGCAGTTGTTCTTCCAAAGCCTCGCGGTAATCGCCCGGCGCCTGCCACAGCCCACGCTGCTGGGCCTCGAGCAAACGTTCGGTGAGGTCGCGCAGGGCTTCGGGGTTGTGCTCGCGCATGAAATCGCGGGTTGCCGGGTCCAGCACGTAGGCGTCAGCCAGCGATTGATAATGATGGTCGTCGATCAGGTGCGTGGTGGCGTCGAACGCGAACAGGTTGTCCACGGTAGCTGCCATTTCGAACGCGCCCTTGTAGCCGTGGCGCTTTACGCCGTCGATCCACTTCGGGTTCAACGCGCGCGCGCGGATGACCCGGTTGAGTTCTTCCTTGAGCGTGCGAATACGCGGCCGGTCCACCTGGCTGTGGTCACCGTGGTAGCTGGCCACCGGCGCCCCAACCAGGGTTTCGGAGGCTGCCAGCATGCCACCCTGGAACTGGTAGTAATCGTTGGAATCGAGCAAGTCGTGCTCGTGGTTGTCCTGGTTCTGCAACACCGCCTGCACACGTGCCAGCCGTTGGGCAAACTGCGCCCGGGCTGGCGTGCCTTCGTCGCTGGCGCCATAGGCATACCCGCCGTGGTTCAGGTACACCTCGGCCAGGTCTTCGCGGGTGTGCCACAGCTGCCCGTCAATGGCGTTCTGCACCCCGGCGCCGTAGGCACCGGGCTTGGCCCCGAATATACGCCAGCCCGCCTGGCGGGCCGCCTGCTCGGCGCCCACGCCCTGCGCCTGCAGGGTTGCCCGTTCGCTGCGCACGCGGGCTGCCAGCGGGTTGAGGTCGTCGGGTTCGTCCAGCCCGGCCACCGCCTGCACTGCGGCGTCGAACAGGCGGATAAGGTTGCCAAACGCATCGCGGAAAAACCCTGACACGCGCAGGGTGACGTCAACCCGCGGCCTGTCCAGCAGGCTCAGGGGCAGGATTTCAAAATCGTCCACGCGCTGACTGCCCGTGGCCCACACGGGCCGCACGCCCATCAGTGCCATGGCCTGGGCGATGTCGTCACCGCCTGTGCGCATGGTCGCCGTGCCCCACACCGACAGGCCCAACTGGCGCAGGTGGTCGCCATGCTCCTGCAGGTGCCGCTCAAGGATCAGGTTGGCGGACGCGAAGCCCAGGCGCCAAGCCGTCGTGGTGGGCAGGTTGCGTACGTCCACGGTATAGAAGTTACGGCCCGTTGGTAGCACGTCGAGCCTGCCACGGCTGGGCGCGCCACTGGGCCCGGCCGGCACGAAGCGGCCGGCCAGTGCCGCCAGCAGGCCATGCACTTCTGCTGCGCCACAGGCGTCCAGGCACGGCGCGACTGATTCGCGCAGGGCCTGGATCACCTCATGCACGGGCTGCCACAGGTCCCCATCCGGGTAGGGGACTACGCCTTCCAGCGCTTGCTCGATCATCTGCAACGCCAGTAATTCCAGGCGCTCGCGGGTGTCGCCGCAGGTGCGCCACGGCGCCTCGCAAATGCCCTGCAACTGGGCTGGGCGCGCGCCCTGCCAGGGCTCACCCAAGTCGCAGTCGAGCGGGTCGAACCCCGGGACCAGCACCTTGGCCAGGGCCCGTAACAGGCTGGCGTTGCCACCCCGGCCATCTGCGCGCTCCACCCGCAGCAGCGCCAGCAGTGTGTCCAGGCGCAGTCGGCCCTGAGGCGATTGGCCGAAGACATGCAGGCCGTCGCGGATCTGCGACTCCTTGAGGTCACACAGGTAGGTGTCCAGACGCGGCAACCACACGGTCGCATCGTCCAGTTGCCCCTCCAGTTGCAGTTCCCGGTCGATGTGGTTGGCCTTGACCAGTTCGAGGATGTCGCGCTGAAGCTCCCGCGCCCGGCGAGGGTCCAGCAACTGCGCTTCGTAGAACTCGTCCGCCAGTTGTTCCAGGTGGCGCAGCGGGCCGTAGGTTTCGGCCCGGGTCAGCGGCGGCATCAGGTGGTCGATGATCACCGCGTGGGTGCGGCGCTTGGCCTGGGCGCCCTCACCCGGGTCATTGACAATGAACGGGTAGACATTCGGCAGCGGGCCGAGCAAGGCATCTGGCCAACAGGTTGCCGACAGCCCGACCCCTTTGCCAGGCAACCACTCGAGGTTGCCGTGCTTGCCAACGTGGATCACCGCATCAGCGGCGTAGACGTGACGCAGCCAGAAGTAGAAAGCCAGGTAACCATGAGGGGGCACCAGGTCTGGGTCGTGGTACACCGCACTGGGGTCCACCTGGTAGCCCCGCGCCGGCTGGATGCCGACGAAGGTCAGGCCAAAGCGCAGCCCGGCCACCATCAACCGGCCGCTGCGGTACCTCGGGTCCTGCTCGGGTGGGCCCCAACGCTCCAGCACAGCCTGCCGGTTAGCCTCGGGCAGGCGCTCGAACGCGGCCAGGTAGTCGGCCATGCCGAGGCTCTGCGCGCAGGGCCGCATGTCGAGCTGGTCCAGGTCGTTGGTGACGCCGCCGAGCAGCGCATGAATGAGTTGCGTGCCGCTGCCGGGCAGATCCGCCAGGGGGTACCCCTCGGCGCGCAGCGCCTGGAGGATAGTGAGCGCGGCAGCGGGCGTGTCCAGGCCTACGCCGTTGCCGATGCGGCCATCGCGGGTCGGGTAGTTGGCCAGTATCAGCGCCACACGCTTCTGGCCGTTGGGCAAGCGCGCCAGCGCCACCCAGCGCCTGGCCAGTTCGGCGACAAAGTCCATGCGCTCAGGGTGGGCGCGGTAGCACACCACATCAGACTGGCTGCGCTCGCTGTGCCAGGCCATGTCCTTGAAGCTGACCGGGCGGGTAATGATGCGCCCGTCCAGTTCAGGCAAGGCAATATGCATGGCCAGGTCGCGTGCGCCCAACCCCTGTTCGCTCGCTTCCCAGCCTGGCTGGTTATCCTGCGCGCAAATCGCCTGCAGCACCGGTACGTCGCGCCGCAGTGGCCGAAGGTTTGGCCGCTCCGGGCTGGACAACGCAAACCCGGTGGTATTGAGCACCACCTCAGCGCCCACTTCATCCAGCCATGCCTCCACCTGCTCGAGGCAGGCGGGCTCTTTCAGGCTGGCAACGGCGATGGGTAGCGGGTTAAGGCCGGCGGCTTGCAGGCGTTGACAGAACACGTCAATGAACGCGGTATTCGCCGCCTGCAAGTGAGAGCGGTAGAACAGCACCGGCGCGACCGGGTGCTCAGGGTGCCAGTGCGGGTACCAGTCCTCCAGCGCGGCGCTGCCCTTGGCCGGGTGATACACCGTGGTGCGTGCCAGGGGCTGTGGCTCATCCCAGGCATACTCGCGGCCCAGCCATTGGCTGGCCAGGCAGTGGAACAGGTTGAGGGCATTGGCCTTGCCGCCCTGGCGCAGGTAGTGCCAGAGGCGCTCGGCCTGCTCGCCCTGCACCGTGCCAAGGCCGGTCAGCTCGGGGTCGGGGCGATCGTCGCCGGGTACCAGGATCAACTGCACGCCGCGGGCGGCCAGGCCAACCAGTTGCTCCACACCATAACGCCAGTAGCCGACACCGCCGTGCAGCGACACCAGGATCACCTTGGCGTGCTGCAGCACCTGGTCGACATACAGGTCAACCGACGCATGGTTCTGCACCTGCATGGGGTTGGCCAGGCGCAGCGTGGGGAAATCGTCAGGCAGTTGCTCGGCACTGTCGGCGAGCAACGCCAGGTGCGAATCGCCGCTGCAGAGAATTACCAGCTCGGCAGGTGTCTGGCCAAGGTCGGCAATGCTGTCGTCCGGCACGAAGCCGCCGGGCTGGGTCCGCAGCAAGTGCATGGGTCAGGCGCCCAGGGCCTGGCGCAGGCGGGCTTCCAGCTGGGCTGCATCCAGTTCCTGGCCAATCAGCACCATGCGCGTCACCCGCGGCTCATCAGCGCGCCACGCACGGTCGAAGTGCTTGTCGAAACGGGTACCCACCCCTTGCACCAGCAGGCGCATCGGCTTGCCGGGTACGGCGGCGAAGCCTTTGACACGCAGGATGCCGAACTCCACCACCAGTTGGGTCAGGGCCCCCAGCAGCAAGGCTTCATCGGCTTCGGGCAAGTCGATGGAAATGGAGTCGAAGGCATCGTGGTCATGGTCGTCATGGTCATCGCCGTCGTGGTGGCTGTCATGGTGCGTGCGGCGGCCGTCGATGTGCACTTCGGACTCCGCGCCCATGCCTAGCAGTACCTCCAGCGGCAGCTTGCCGCTATTGGCCTCGACGACCTTCACTGCCGCTGGCAGCTCTTCGGCGACTTCGGCGCGGACCTTGGCCAGGCCCTCGGCATCGATCAGGTCGGCCTTGTTCAGAACCACCAGGTCGGCACTGGCCAACTGGTCGGCGAACAGCTCGTGCAGTGGCGATTCGTGGTCCAGGTTAGGGTCGAGCTTGCGCTGGGCGTCGACCTGCTCCGGGTAGGCGGCGAAGGTGCCGGCAGCCACTGCCGGGCTGTCGACCACGGTAATGACCGCATCGACGGTGCAGGCATTGCGGATTTCTGGCCACTGGAAGGCCTGGACCAACGGTTTGGGCAAGGCCAGGCCGCTGGTTTCGATCAGGATGTGGTCCAGGTCGCCGCGCCGCGCCACCAGTTCGCGCATCACCGGGAAGAACTCTTCCTGAACGGTACAGCACAGGCAACCGTTGGCCAGTTCATAAACCCGGCCGGTGGCCTCTTCTTCGGTGCAACCGATGCTGCACTGCTTGAGAATGTCGCCGTCGATGCCCAGCTCGCCGAACTCATTGACGATAACCGCAATGCGGCGGCCCTGGGCGTTGTCGAGCATGTGCCGCAGCAACGTGGTCTTGCCCGAGCCGAGGAAGCCGGTGACGATGGTGACAGGTAGCTTGGCCAGTGTTTTCATGTCGCGTTGCCCTTGGCAGAGTGGCGCGGGCATGCAGGACGACAGCCCGCGGCCATGCTGGCCGGGCGTGTTCGCCACCGGATCACCCCGCCCGGTTTAAAGTCGAAAACGTGTCGAGGCAGGTCTCCTGGCTTGCACCGTTCCAGCGCTCTGCAATGGGAACAGGCTGGGGGGATGACGCCTTCCCGCGCAGTGGCGCAGTGGCTGTGTCGATCCGTAAGGTGCTTACAGTTGCGGGGGCAGCCGCGGCTTGAACCGCGTTCCCGTCTTAGCTTCGGTCTGGCCGAAGAACCTCGAACCGGCAAGGCTACGCAGTGGCTGGCAGGTGGTCAACCACTGCCGGCCGTTGCTGGCGAGTCGATGCACTTTACCCTCTGCCGATTCTCCGCTAGGGTGGTCTCTCCCCTGCCACGAGGTGTTCGTCCAATGCGCCATTGATGCCGCCGTCTGTCCGACGGCCAGCCTTCAGCCTCCGGTTCACTCCGGAGATGTCGCGGCATTCGTGGAGTTGCTCATGACCGACCCATCTATCCTGACGCTCGACAGCGTCACCCTGGCCTTGCCCGATGGCAGGCTGTTGTTCCACAACCTCAACGCCACTTTCGACCGCAGCCGCACCGGCCTGGTCGGACGCAATGGCGTGGGCAAGAGCCTGCTTGCCCAGGTAATGGCCGGCCAGCGCGCGCCCAGCAGCGGTACCTGCCAGCGCCAGGGCCACGTGCATCTGCTGGGCCAGCAGGTAATCGAGCACAGTGCCACTGTTGCCGACCTGGCCCAGGTGGGCCCGGTGATCGCAGCCCTTCAACGCATCGAACAAGGCAGCGTAGATGCCGCAGACTTCGACACCGTGGGCGAGCGCTGGGGCATCCGCGAGCAGTTGCAGGCACTGCTGCAACGCCATGGCCTGGGCCAGCTCGACTGGCGCACGCCTGCGCGCTGCCTGAGTGGTGGCCAGGCCATGCGCGTGGCGCTGATCGGGGCCTGGCTGAGTGACGCGGACTACCTGATACTCGACGAGCCCAGCAACCACCTCGACGGCCCTGCGCGCGCCGAGCTGCTGGGCATGATCAAGGCCTGGGACCGCGGCATGCTGGTCATCAGCCACGACCGCACACTGCTGGGGCACATGGCGCGTATCCTTGAGCTGTCCAGCCTGGGCCTGCGGGCGTACGGCGGGGATTACAACCACTACCTGGCGCAGAAAAGTGCCGAGGCAACCCACGCCGAGCAGCACCTGGCGCACCTTAAACGGCAACAACTTCGCCAGGCCCGTGACCGCCAGCAGCAGCGCGAAAACCTTGAGAAGGCCCAGGCCCGGGCGGGGCGCACCGCCAAGGTTGCCAACCAGGCCAAGATCATTGTCGACCGCCGCCAGCAGGTGGGCCAGGCCACGCTTGGCAAACAGCGCCGCCAGCACCTGAGTGCCGAGCAGGCGATGCAGGCTGAAATCCGCACAGCAGCGGGTGATACCGAACAGTGCAGCACTATCCACGTACACGCCCCTACCCCGCAGCGCCATGCCGGCCGGCAGGTGCTGGCCCTGCAAGACCTGCGCTTGCCCCACGGTACCCAGCAGCCCGTCACAATGCGCATGCAGGTTGGCCAGCGGTTGGGCCTGGTGGGGGCCAACGGCAGCGGCAAGTCCACACTGCTGCGCATGATCCACGGGCAACTGCCCTCACCAGGTGGCAGCCTGGTGCTCAGTGGCGAAGCCGCCCTGCTCGACCAGCATTGCACCCTGCTGAACGGCACCGACAGCGTGCTGCTACACCTGCAACGGGCCAACCCGGCACTCGACCAGGGCGAGCTGCGCAGCCGGCTGGCGCAACTGGGCCTGGACGCCACCCGCGTGGGCCTGCCCAGCAGCCTGCTCAGCGGAGGTGAACGCATGAAGGCCGCACTGGCGGCGATCCTTTATCGCCAGCAGCCCTTGGACCTGTTGTTGCTGGACGAGCCCGGCAACCACCTGGACCTGCCCTCGCTCGAGGCCGTGCAGGCGATGCTCGGGCAATATCGCGGGGCCCTGATCATCGCTTCGCACGACGCCATCTTGCTTGAGCAACTGGCCCTGGATGAGTACCTGAAACTGTAGAGGCAGCCGACAACGCGGCATTTTCCGACTGGCCGTTCCCGATCCGCTGCGGATGTATTATGGTGGCGAGGTGCGCATATAACAGCAGCCCGAGCGATCGGGCACTAGCAAGACAACGAGGGTGTCATGAGCAACGAAAGCATTAACTGGGACAAGCTCGGCTTCGACTACATCAAGACCGACAAACGCTACCTGTCTGTCTGGCGCAATGGCGAGTGGGACAAAGGCACCCTGACCGACGACAACGTGCTGCACATCAGTGAAGGCTCCACCGCCCTGCACTACGGCCAGCAGTGCTTCGAAGGCCTCAAGGCCTACCGCTGCAAGGACGGTTCCATCAACCTGTTCCGCCCGGACCAGAATGCCGCCCGCATGCAGCGCAGCTGTGCGCGCCTGCTGATGCCCCATGTTCCCACCGAGGTGTTCATCGAGGCCTGCAAGCAGGTGGTCAAGGCCAATGAAAAGTTCGTGCCGCCCCATGGCAAAGGTGCGCTTTACCTGCGCCCGTTCGTGATTGGCACCGGTGACAACATTGGTGTGCGCACTGCACCGGAATTCATCTTCTCGGTGTTCGCCATCCCGGTGGGCTCGTACTTCAAAGGTGGCATGAAGCCGCACAACTTCCAGATTTCCAGCTTCGACCGCGCGGCCCCCCAAGGCACAGGCGCAGCCAAGGTCGGCGGCAACTACGCGGCCAGCCTGCAACCTGGCGCTGAAGCCAAAAAGGCAAACTTCGCCGATGCCATCTACCTCGACCCGCTGACCCACAGCAAAATCGAGGAAGTGGGCTCTGCTAACTTCTTCGGCATTACGGGCAACAACGAATTCGTCACCCCGAAGTCTGCCTCGGTACTGCCGGGCATTACCCGCCTGTCGCTGATGGAGCTGGCGCAATCGCGCCTGGGCCTGACGGTGGTCGAAGGCGATGTGGAGATCAGCAACCTGGACCGTTTCGTCGAAGCCGGCGCCTGCGGTACCGCTGCGGTGATCACGCCCATCGGCGGCATCGAGTACAACGGCAAGCTGCATGTGTTCCACGACCTGGAGAAGGTCGGCCCGGTTACCCAGAAGCTCTACAACGAGCTGACCGGCATCCAGAGCGGTGACGTGGAAGCCCCAGCAGGCTGGATCGTCAAAGTCGCCTGATCCGCGGCTGCGCAGCCTGCAAGGGCTGCGCAGCAGCATCGGTTCAGAACGGTTTTCATGCACGCCCCGTGCAGGTATCCTTGGCCGCTCAAACGCAAGCCTCCCAGGACGAAGACCATGACCAGGCCCCTTCTGTTGCTAGGCGCTGCATTGCTGTTCAGCCCGGCGCTAATGGCGCAGCAGATGAAACGTGAACTGGGCGACTTCAACTTCACGCTCGGTACCACCCCCTCGCGCAGCATGGCCCAAGGGCTGATCTCACCCAGCGCCACCGGCGCCTTTCATGGCGGGCTGGACCTCAGCCATGCCAATGGCTGGTACCTGGGCCAGTACGCACCCAGCATGGGCGTAGCGCCCGGCTCCACCCTGCGCCTGGACAGCTACATCGGCTACAAACACCACTTCGACAGCACCTTGGGCTACGAAGTAGGCCTTATCCATTACAGCCAACCCAATATCGCGGGCGCCGACAGCCACGCCTTGTATGGCGGTATTTCAGTTCTGGGAAGCCGTTTTGGCGGTGCGCTGCGCGACAACCCCAGCAACCGTACCGGCACCCTGTTCGCTGATTTCGGCCAGATCCCCCTGCTGAACGCCGACTTGACCGTTAAGCTGGCCCACCATCAGTTGGGAACACCCTTCACCATTGGTGACGGCAGCCAGGTCAGCGCGTTTTCTGACTGGTCCCTGGAGCTCTCCCGCCCCTGGCTCGGGATCGACCTCAACCTGATCTACAGCAATTCCAACCTCAACGGCGGCGGTTGTGATGCCTATGCCGGCATCAATACCTACTGCGAAAGCGTGGTCACGCTCAAGGCGCAGCGCAGTTTCTTCTAGCGGCGCGGGCTCAGGGCCAGGGCGATGCCGCCGAGCACGACCGCGCAAGCCAGCGCCAAGCGCAGGGACAACGGCTCGCCGACCACCAATACCCCGCCCAAGGCCGCGATAACCGGCACGCTGAGTTGCAGGGTGGCGGCCTGCTGCGCACTGATCCGGCGTACCACGCTGTACCACACCGCGTAGCCCGCCCCTGACGCAATGGCGCCAGAAGCGAGCCCGTAGCCAAAACCCGAAAGCGACAATTGCAGGCCACTGCCCATCCACAGCATCGGGGCCAGCAGCACCAGGCATGCCAAGCTGCGCACGAAGTTGCCTGCGGTGTCAGCCAATGGCCGTGGTGAGCCTTTGCCCAGCAAGGTGTAGATGCCCCAGGCCACCCCTGCAAGCGCCATCAACAAGGCACTGGACAACCCCGGCGCCGCCGCACCAGGCAACAACAACACGAGCAGCCCCGCGAATGCCAATGCCATACCGGTCAGCACCCGCAGCGTTATCCGCTCACCCCTGTACCAGGCAAAGCCGAACATGGTGATTTGCACGGCGCCAAACAGCAGCAGCGCGCCAGCGCCGGCACTGAGCTGCACATAGGCAGCAGAGAACAGAAAGGCGTATAGGAACAGCGCCAGCGCCCCACGCCAGCTGCCACCCAGGCTCGAGGCGGGCTTGCGCAGGCGGGTTAGCAGCAACAGAAACAGGGCACCGCCGACCAGGCGGATGACGGTGAAGCTCACGGGGTCGGCTGCCCCGCCCTTCAACGCGAGGCGGCAAAGCACGGAATTGGCGGCAAATGCCACCAGGCTGAACAGTGCTGGCCCGAGCCAGGCTACGATCTGGTCGCCCGGGCGCGTGGTAGTGCCTGAACCCATGGTGTGGCCACCTCTGAGAACGGTTTGCGGTCATGCCAGCGGCAGCTGGCTTCTGCAGAGGGGTATACCGCAGAGTATGACGGTGCCGCTACCTACCTTGGGAGGAGGCTGGCGCTACCGCCACTGCATCGATCTCAATCAGCATGCCATCCAGGGCAAGCCGCGGCACGGGGATCAACGTGCAGGTTGGCTTCATGGCCGTACCCCACGCCCGGTCCGCTTCTGCCACCCACTCGGCCAGGCGCTCCTGGCAGTGGTCGACGATCAGCAGGGTCAGCTTGCACACGTGCCCCAGGCTGGCGCCACCGGATGCGAGTGCCAGCTCCAGGTTGGCCAGCGCCTGCCGCGCTTGGTCCTGGAAATTGGCTGACAATACCCCCTCGGCGCTTTCGCCCCCTTGGCCTGCAATGAACAGCAAGCGGCTGCCCGCAGGCACTTGCGCAACATGGGAGTAGCCATTGCCAGTGGGGTCGTAGAGGCCTTGCGGATTGCTCAGAACAACGGTAGCTGGGTCAGTCACGGTGCGCCCTCGGTCGTTTGATGTGAGCCGGGAGTATCAGACCTCAAGCGTGCTTAAGGTCAAGCGTGATCGTGCCCAAACGAAAGCGCCCGTGCCAGGGCACTTTGCCTTGGCACGGGCTGCAATCACAGCGTTCAGTGTTTAAACAGGGGCGCGCTACTAGATGCTGCCTACTTCTCTTCCAGCACTGAGCGCCCTTTGACGGCGCGTGGCCCGCGTACCGCCCAGGCCAGAAGGCCCAGCACAGGCAACCAGACTACAACGATCACCCAGAGCATCTTGCGCTCTGCGCGTCGGTCGCTGCCGATGATGTGCCAGATGGCCCACGTCTCCAGCAGAACCACGAAGATTGCGACGAAGAACCACATTGTTCCGATTTCCATGAGCATCCTCCCAATGGCACTTACTGTATTGGTGCACGCCGAGGGCTCAGGGTTCCGTTCATTGTGTGGCCTGGGCCTGCTCAAGTGCCGAGCGCAGTGCCTGCGCGTCGGCGAAGCTGCGTTGGCTGACCCATGTGCCGCGGTCCAGTTGCAACCACTGCACCTGCCCTGCCTCACCCTGGTATCGGCTGGCTACCTGCCCCTCTCGATCAAGCAGTACACGGTAAGTGTAATCGCGCATTGCGGGGACGGCGAACAGCTTGCTGATCAGGGCTGGCATGCGCTGGATATCAGCCACGAAGACTGCGTGCCGGGCCTCCAGATACCCTTTGGGCAGTTCGGCCATGGCGGCCTTGACCAGCTTGGCGCCGTCCATGTCACGCGCCACCAGCAGAATGCGGGTGTCTGCATCCAGGGTGTACGGGCGGTCGTATTGGTCCAGCAAGGTCCAGGGGGCCAGCTTGCTGCCCGGCTCGGCAGCCTGCGCCCACAGCGGTAACAGACAAAACAGAAGGGCAACGGCGTATTTCATGAGGGCGTCCTCAGTGGCGGGGACGCCAGCATAACCACAATGCGTGCCGCCAGACAGCGTGCCTGTACGCGACCTGCACATAGACACGCCCACCCAGGCGATTGTCTTTCGCCGGGGCACCGGCCACACTCAGCGGGCCAGCCAGCAAGCGGAGTCCAGAGTGGCCACAGCACGTCAGTTCAGCAAGAAGACCAGTACCAGCAACATGCTGAGGCTGAAGTCTGCCAGCGCCAACGCGCTGACACCCTATCGGGTTGATTTCGTCCTGCTCGAACACTTCTCCATGGCCAGCTTCACCGTGGCCATGGACGTGCTGGTCACGGCCAACCTGCTGCGCGCTGACAGCTTCCAGTTCACCCCGCTGTCCCTCGACGGTGACCGGGTACTCAGTGACCTGGGGCTGGAACTGGTGGCCACCGAACTGTCGCCCCAGGCACTCAAACACCTGGACCTGCTGGTGATCTGCGGCGGCCTGCGCACACCCCTGAAATACCCGGAGCTGGACCGCCTGCTGGACGACTGCGCCAGCCAGGGCATGGCCCTTGGCGGCCTGTGGAACGGCGCCTGGTTTCTCGGCCGCGCCGGGGTGCTGGACGATTATGGTTGCAGTATCCACCCCGAACAACGCGCCAGCCTGTCGGAACGCAGCCCGCAGACGCGCATCACCCCGGCCAGCTTCACGCTCGACCGCGACCGCCTCAGCGCCGCCAGCCCCAATGGGGCCATGGAACTGATGTTGGGCCTGGTGCGCAGGCTGTACGGTGACGGCCTCGCCGAGGGTGTAGAGGAGATTCTGTCGTTCTCGGGCGCCCGCTACAGGCAGGTTGGCCCAGGCGCGAAAAAATCGATGAGCCTGCACCTGCGCACCATTGTCGAGCTGATGGAAAACAACCTGGAGGAAACCCTCAGCCTCGACCAGCTGGCGGCCTACAGCGGCCGCTCGCGGCGGCAGATCGACCGGCTGTTCCAGGCGCAGCTGGGGACGTCACCCCGTCGGTACTACATGGAGCTGCGCATCACCAAGAGCCGCCGGCTGCTGCAGTATTCCGACCTCTCGGTGATGGAGGTGGCCGTGGCCTGTGGCTTTGTGTCGGTGTCCCACTTCAGCAAATGCTACGCAGCGTATTTTGGCTACCCGCCTTCACGTGAACAGCGGCTGGGGGACTGAGCCCCCCATTGCACAGGTGGGCCGGCTCAGGCGCGGATGTACCCCAGCACTGCGTCGCAGATCATCGCCTTGTGGCGCTGCTTGATGTCGTCGTCCAGCAAGTCGATCTGGAAGATCTCACCGAAGGTATGCCGGTTGGACACCCGGTAGAAGCAGAACGCGCTCATCAGCATGTGCAGGTCGATCACCTGAATGCCTGCGCGGAACACGCCTTCCTGCACGCCCCGCTGCAAGGTGTTGCCCAGCGCCTGCAGCACCAGGCTACTCATTTCGCGAATGACTGGTGACTGCTTGACGTATTCACCGTAATGGATGTTTTCGGTGCAGATGATCCGCACGAAGTCGACATTGCGGTCATGGTGATCGAAGGTGAACTCCACCAGCCGGCGGATGGCCTGCTCGGCCGGCAACGATTCCAGGTCCAGGCTTTGCTCGGTCTTGCGAATGTCGCCATACAGCTTGACCAGGCACTCGCAATACAGCTGCTCCTTGCTGCCGAAGTAGTAGTAGATCATGCGCTTGGAGGTTGCGGTGCGTTCGGCAATGGCATCCACCCGTGCCCCAGCCAGGCCCTGCTGGACAAACTCGATGATGGCGGCCTGCAGGATGTCCTCACGGGTTTTTTCGGGGTTGTTCTTGCGCGTGCGGCGCCCCCGCTCTTGTTCGTGCGTGCCGGGGCTGACTATGGAATCACTCATACCACTCACAGGCTCTTTATTGGAATGTGCGCGGATTATCCGTGAGCCGGGCGGTGCAGGGAAGCGTGGCGTTAGTCGCTGGGCTGCCGCCTGCCATCACTGGTTGGCGGCCTGGGTGGGCTCGGCGGGCGGTGCCAAATGCAGTACGCGGTTGCGCCCACCTTCGGCGAGCAGGTAACCCCCTTTGCCGTCGGCCACGATCGACTGCGGCGCCTTGAGGAACGACAGCACGGTCTGCTGCGTGCCATTGGGGCGGATGCGCAGCAGCCGGGCCCGATGGGTGTTGTCTTCGCTGATCCACAGGCCCCGCTGGTCGCAGTACAGGAAGGTGGGGTTGCTAAGGCCCTCGACCACGACCGGGTCTTTGCCGTCCTTGGACAATGCCCTCACCCGGCCATCGGCCTTTTGGGTGTACAACAGGCGACCGTCGCACCGGGTAAGGCCTTCGGCTTCGGTCAAACCCGAGCGCAGCACATCGACGTGCCCGTTACGCCAGTCATAGCGCATCAGGCGGCCATCGCCCTTGCGGTCTTCAACAGCGTACAGGTGGTCACCCTCATTCCACAGGCCCTGTACGGCGATGCCGTCGAACAACGGCGTTACCTGGCCGTTACGGGCCAGGCTGACCGGCGCAAGCCCCCCTTCCTGGCTGAACACCCAGCCACCTCTTGCGGCGACCATGCCGTCCGGTTTGGACAATTGATCGATGAGCACTTTGCGCTCGCCGTCGGCGGTGATCCGCAGGATGCTGCCGCGGCCGTCATCCAGTTCACGGCTGACCAGCAGGCTGCCGTCGGCCTGCGGCAACAGCGATGCCGCCTTGGCGACATCCGTGTGCAGCACGTCTACATCCCAGCCAGATGCGGCTTGTACGGGGTAGAAACTTTGCCAGGCAAAAAAGCCGAGGGTGGCGATCACCAGGCCAGAGGTGGCGGCAAAAGCCAGGCGGGTGCTGCGCTTGCGCAGAGTCAGCGGCATACAGGGGCTCCATTATTCTGCGCGAGATCCTACCAACCAGATGTGAAAAAAATGTCGAGCGCAGGACGATCATTAAAAAACAAAAGGATATATAAATAACAAAATGATATAGCCATTAGAAATATATAAATTGAAAGTTTGTGGTTGGCTGCTTAGGTTTGACGGCATTCAATACACCTCGCAACAGGAGACCTGACATGCCCAATCGCGTTTTTTCACCCCTGCGCCGCCTATTGGTGGGCGGTCTGCTGGCAGGCCTTGCCGGCGCACTGCTCCCTACCTCGTCAGCCGTGGCCGATGAGGCCAAAACCCTGCGTATCGGTTATCAGAAGTTCAACAGCATCAACATCCTCAAAGGCAGTGGCGCACTGGAAAAAGCCCTGGCACCCCGAGGCGTGACAGTGAGCTGGCATGAGTTCGCTGCCGGGCCGCAGTTGCTCGAAGCCCTTAGCACAGGCGCCATCGACCTCGGCCATGCAGCGGATGCCCCCTCGGTCTTCGCCCAGGCTGCCGGCAAGCCGGTGGTCTACCTGGCTGCCGAGCAGCCTTACCCACGTGGCATCGGCCTGGTGGTGCGCGAACAGGACCAGCTGACCGCCGTGCAGGACCTCAAGGGCAAGCGCGTTGCCACCGGCCGCGGCTGGAACGCCCAATACCTGCTGGCTGTGGCCTTGCAGCAGGCCGGCCTGAGCTACCAAGACATCACACCCGCCTATGTCAACAACGCCGCCGATGCTGTGGCGGCGCTGCAATCAGGTAGCGTACAGGCGGCGACACTGTGGGACCCGTTCCTGGCTGCCGCCGAAAGGCAGCCCGGCCTGAAAAACCTGCGTGATGGCACCGGCCTGTCCAACAACCGCACCTTCTACCTCTCCACTACCCCATTTGCCGACCAGAACCGCGCCTTGCTCAAAACGTTCTTCGCCGAGCTGGCCAAGGTCAGCCAGTGGGCCAATACCAAGCCGGCCGACGTCGCGGCCTTGCTGGCGCCACAGCTGGGTATCAGCGCCAGCGTGCTGGAGGTGGCCAGCGAAAGGCGCAACTACAATGCCGTGCCCATCACGCCACAGATCGTTGGCGAACAGCAGAAGCTGGCGGACACCTTCCAGGGGCTTGGCCTGATTCCGCGCAAGTTGCGGGTGGCCGATGCGGTTTATCCCACTTCCGTACTGCCTTGAACCGGAGCCTGCCTGCCATGCCCCGCCCTATCCGCTTCAATGCGTTCAGCATGAATGCCGCCAGCCATCAATCCCCCGGCCTGTGGCGCCACCCACGCAATACCAGCGTGGCTTTCAACCAACTGGGCTACTGGACCGACCTGGCCCGGCTGCTGGAAAAGGGCTTGTTCGATGCGCTGTTCATCGCCGACGTGCTGGGTATCTACGATGTCTACCAAGGCAGCGCGGATGCGGCGTTGCGCGGTGGCGTGCAAGTGCCGGTGAATGACCCGTTACTGCTGGTGCCTGCCATGGCAGGCGTTACCGAGCACCTGGGCTTTGGCGTGACCTTTTCCCTCACTTATGAACACCCCTACCCGTTCGCACGGCGCATGTCCACGCTCGATCACCTGAGCAATGGGCGCGTGGGGTGGAACATCGTGACCGGCTACCTGGACAGCGCCGCCCGCAACCTGGGGCTGCCCAGGCAATTGGGGCACGATGAACGCTATGACCTGGCTGAAGAGTACCTTGAGGTGCTGTACAAGCTTTGGGAAAAAAGCTGGGAGGATGATGCCGTGGTACTGGACCGTGCAAGCGGCCGTTACACCGACCCCTCGCGCGTGCACCCCATTGAACATGCTGGGGAGCACTTCCAGGTGCCGGGCATGCACCTGTGCCAGCCGTCGCCACAACGTACACCGGTTCTGTTCCAGGCCGGTGCGTCGGCACGCGGTCAGCAATTTGCGGCGCGGCATGCCGAATGCGTGTTCATTAGCGGGCCGACGCCGACGGTGCTGCGCCGCTACGCCGACGGCGTGCGCCAGGCCGCTGCGGCGGTGGGTCGTGGCCGTGATCAGGTGCTGATCTACGCCCAGGCGCTGCTGATCGTTGCGCCTACCCATGACGAGGCCCAGGCCCGCTTCGATGAGTACCGCCGGTACGTGGACCTGGATGCTGCATTGGCGCTGCTGTCCGGGTGGACGGGCATCGATTTCGCAGGCCTGGACCCTGACGCGCCCATCGAATACGTGGAAAACGACGCCGGCCGCGCGGCGCTGGCGGCCTTCACCGCGGCCGACCCAGAGCGGCGCTGGACGGTTGCCGAAGCGGCACGGTTCATTGGCCTGGGTGGGCGCGGCCCGGTACTGCTCGGCACGCCGGCAGAGGTGGCTGACCAGCTGGAGCACTGGATGGACCAGACCGGTATCGATGGTTTCAACCTGACCTATGCCGTACAGCCGGACGACCTGACCCACGTTGTGGAACTGCTGGTGCCGGAGTTGCAGCGGCGCGGCCGCTACCCGCTGCAATATGCCGACGGTACGTTGCGCAACAAGCTGTTTGGCAACGGTGACAGGCTGCCCGGCCAGCACGTGGGGCAGCACGTCAGTATTCAGCCAGCAAATACCGGGTATTCCAACATTTAATTTGTGGATGCGCACGGCTCGCCCCTATTCTGTCGCCACGTCCCCTGCGCCGCACCGGCCGGTGCGGTTCACGGCATGGGGATAGAACAACAAGTCGAGATCATCCATGTCGAAACACACCTACTTCGCCCCCCACGGTGGGCACCCGGCTCAAACCGAGCTGCTGACTGACCGTGCCATGTTCACCGAAGCCTATGCTGTGATTCCCAAAGGCGTGATGCGTGACATCGTCACCAGCCACCTGCCCTTTTGGAACAAGATGCGCATGTGGGTCATCGCCAGGCCTTTGACCGGTTTTGCCGAAACCTTCTCTCAGTACATCGTCGAAGTCGCACCGGAAGGCGGCAGCGAGCGGCCTGAACTGGACCCCAACGCAGAAGCGGTGGTGTTCATCGTCGAAGGTGAACTGGATATCACCGTGGAAGGCAAGCACCACACCCTGGTGCCGGGCGGGTATGCATTCCTGGCCCCGGGTGCTGAATGGAGCCTGCGCAACAACAGCAAGGCCAACGTCACATTCCACTGGCTGCGCAAGCACTACCAGAAGGTGGAAGGCCTCGACGTGCCTGAATCGTTCGTGACCCACCGCGACAACGCCACCGTCATCGAAATGCCCGGCACCGAAGGCCGCTGGATTACCACGCGCTTTGTGGACATGGCCGACATGCGCCATGACATGCACGTGAACATCGTTACCTTCCAGCCAGGCGGCGTGATCCCGTTCGCCGAAACCCATGTGATGGAACATGGCCTGTACGTGCTGGAGGGCAAGGCGGTTTACCGCCTGAACCAGGACTGGGTCGAGGTGGAAGCTGGCGACTTCATGTGGCTGCGCGCCTTCTGCCCGCAAGCCTGCTATGCCGGTGGCCCAGGTAACTTCAGCTACCTGCTGTACAAGGACGTGAACCGCCACGTACACCTGACGCTGAACCCCAAGCGCTGATGCATCGGGGCCGCTTGCCGGCCCCGACTGCGCGAGAAGCGCCCGTTTGCGGCGGGGTTACTGAACGACCCCGCACGCCATCCGCGCACCACCGCCACCCAGCTTCTCAGGGTGGTCGCTGTGGTTGTCACCGCCGGCATGCACCATCAGGGCATGGCCTTTGAAGTCCTCAGCCTTCAGGCGCGGCGCCAGTACCGGGTAGGTTGCCTTGCCATCTGCACCTACATAGAGGGCAGGCAAGTCACCGCGGTGGCCGCTGTCATCGTACGGGCCTTTGTGTGCGTTGGTTTTGTCTGGGTCCCAGTGCCCACCGGCAGCCCCCGCCGGTACGGCCTTGCCGGCGTCTTCAGACGGCGCGCAGGATGCATTTTGATGCAGGTGGAAACCGTGCACGCCAGGCGGCAGGTCCGTCAGATCAGGCGTGAGCAAGGTGCCATACTTGTTCTGCTCGATGCTGATGGTGCCGATCGACTTGCCTGGGCCGTCGGGGCCTGCGAGCTTCAGCTCCACCGTCTGCGCGGCCTGGGCAAGGCCGGTGGTGGCCAGCAATGCGGCGAATACAGCTGCTTTCATAGGGGTTCTCCTTGGCTGAAAAGGGCGGGCGTCGTACCCACGTAAAGCATGGGACTACGCCCCATGCCAGTCATTCCATCCTGCCACAGCCTGAAACACTTGTTAGAGGCTGCCGCCTGCCAGCAACTGCTGCAGCACACCGGCCAATGCCTTGACCATGGCGTCCGCTGCCGACCGGTGGACGATGACGATTTCATAGCTGTCTATCGCTGGCAGCCCTTGCCCGGCGCCGAGAATCTGGTGGTCAGCCGTGGCCGCCCGGGGTGGCAGCAGGCTGATGCCCATGCCATCGGCCACCGCTGCCTGGATACCACTGAGGCTCGAGCTGGTGAAGCTGATGCGCCAGCGCCTGCCAGTGCTCTCGATGGCATTGATCATGTCCTCGCGGTACAGCCCGCGTGGCGGGAACGTCACCAGTGGCACCGGGTCCAGCTCGAAAGCAGGTTGCCGTGCGCTGTCTATCCATTGCAGGCGTTCTGGCCAGGAGGCGATGCCTTCACGGGTGCCCCGCCGCTGCTTGAGCAGCATCAGGTCCAGCTCGCCGTTGTCGTAGGCCTGGCTCAGGTCGCGGCACAAGCCGCTGGTCACCTCCAGCTTCACTTGCGGGTGCTGGCGGCTGAAGGCCGACAGGGCGTTGGTGGTGCGCCCGCCGACAAAGTCCTCGGGCACGCCCAAGCGCACCGTGGTGCCCACCATGGCGCCGGCCAGGGCCTCGAGCATTTGGTCATTCAAGGCCAACATGTGCCGGGCATAGCCCAGCAGCGTCTGCCCGGCGTCAGTGGGCAGCACGTCGCGGTTGCCACGCACCAGCAAGCGGTGCCCGACCATATCCTCCAGGCGCCGCACCTTCTGGCTGATGGTCGACTGGGTGGAGTGCAGCCGTGTGGCCGCCGTGGTGAAACTGCCGCAGTCGGCCACCACCACGATGGCCCGCAGCAGGTCGAGGTCGAACAAGGCTGTATTCGATTTGGCGCCGGCGGTCATGGTGACATTCATTTCCCAAATGCAGAGGCTGCGTTCTAGCACGCTCGCCCAAAGCCTGCAAAGCACTCAGTCACCGACCGCAACCCCCTCGCGTCGCGGGTCCGCACCGCCCACCCAGCCTGCTGCGCTGCGCTGGATGATCTGCAACCCGCTGGTCATCGCCATGGGCGTCACGTCGTGCCCCCAGGCCGCCAGTTGCCGTATCAGCGCCGGGCTAGTAAGGCCGGCCTCCACTTCAGTGCCCGCATTACGGCTGCCGAAGTTGGGCAGGCCGGCAGCCTGTTGCGGGTTCAGCTTCCAGTCCAGCAGGCCGATCAGGGCCTTGCTCACGTAGCCGATGATCTGCGAACCGCCCGGTGAGCCAAGGCTTGCCACCCATTCGCCGCTGCCGCGCGCGAACACCAGTGTCGGCGCCATGGCTGACAATGGCCGCTTGCCGGGTTGCACACGGTTGGCCACTGGCCTGCCCTGCTCCTGGGCGATGAATGAAAAGTCGGTAAGGTGATTGTTCAGCAAGAACCCTTTGACCATCAGGTGTGAACCGAACGCCGCCTCAACCGACGTCGTCATGGCCAGGGCCTGACCACGGTCATCGACAGCGCTGACGTGTGAGGTGGAGATGCGCAGCGGTGAACGGTCAGGCGCCAGTGCCAGGCTGGCGCCCTGAGGCTGCCCCGGGCGGGCCCGCTTCATGCTGTACTCCCCCACCAGCGCCGCACGGCGGCTCAGGTAGGCAGGGTCGGTCATGGCCTTCACCGGTACCGGAACGTAATCGCTATCGGCTAGGTATTGCGCGCGGTCGGCATAGGCCAGGCGCTCAGCTTCGGCGATCAGGTGCACCGCGCGGGGCGTTGCCTCCAACCGGGCAGCGGACGGCACAGGCTGCGGTGGCAGGCGGGCCAGGTCATTGGCTGACGATGTTGTTTGCAGTGCGTCGAGGATGCCCAAGGTCTGCAGCACCGCTACCCCACCTGAAGACGGCGGCGGCATGCCGCAGATGCGCCACGCCTTGTAGGGGCCACACACCGGCTCGCGCTGCTTGGCCTGGTAGTGCTGCAGGTCCTGCAGTGTCAGGTAGCCCGCATTGGTGTGGGCCTGCACGGTTGTGACGATGGCTTGGGCAATGTCGCCCTGGTAGAACGCCCCGGCCCCTTGCTCGGCGATCTGCTCCAGGGTGTGCGCCAGCTCAGGGTTGCGCAGCAGGGTCCCGACCGCCAGCGGCCGCCCATGCTCATCGAGAAAGTAGCGGGCCATGGCCGGTGAGCGGGCAACATAGGGGTCGCCGGCCAACAGCGTGTGCAGCCGTTCAGATACCGGGAAACCGTCGCGGGCCAAGGTAATCGCTGGCGCGAACAGCGCGCGCCAAGGCAGCTTGCCATGCTGGGCATGGGCCAGTTCCAAGGCCCGCAGCACACCCGGCACGCCGACAGCACGGCCACCGATCTGCGCCTCGCGGAACGGCATGGGCGTGCCATCAGGGCCGAGGAACAGCGTCTCGCTCACCGCTGCCGGCGCTGTTTCGCGCCCGTCGAATGCCTGCACCTGTTGGCCATCCCAGTACAGGATGAACGCGCCACCGCCAATGCCACTGGATTGAGGCTCGACCAGGGTCAGCACCATTTGCATGGCAATTGCAGCATCGATGGCGCTGCCACCTGCACGCAGTATCGCCCGCCCTGCCTCACTGGCAAGCGGGTTGGCAGCCGCCGCCATGTGCTTGCTCGCGGTGACCGGTTGCAGGCCGCCGCGGTAGCCGGAGCTGAGTTCCGGTGGTGCAGGCAGCACCTGATCGGCGCACGTTGGTGCAGACGCCAGGAGCAGGCACAGCGTGCCGATCAACGGGGTTCCAGGTTTCATGTAGTCGCCTCCTGCGCGGGGCCTCAAGCCAGCCTAGCCCCCTTTGGCAAAAGCGCAGAGGATACAGGCCTCACGCAGTTCGAACAAAACCGCGGCTATCTCAACCCTGCCAACCACAGACCCTTCGCTTGCACTTGACGTAAACGTCAACCTGCCTTCAGGATTACCCCGTACCCTATCCAGAGTCACCGCATGAGTACCCAGACCTACAGCATCTCCGACCTGTCCCGCGAGCTGGATATCACCACCCGCGCCATCCGCTTTTATGAGGAACAGGGCCTGCTGCGCCCCGAGCGACGGGGCCTTGAACGCATCTATTCGGCACGTGACAAGGTCAGCCTCAAGCTCATCCTGCGCGGCAAGCGCATCGGGTTTTCCCTCGCCGAGTGCCGTGAACTGATCGAGCTGTACGACCCGTCGGGCGGCAACCTCAAGCAGCTCACCAGCATGCTGGCCAAAATCGCCGAACGCCGCGCGCAGCTGGAGCAGCAGATGCTCGATATCCATCAAATGCAGCTTGAGCTGGACACCGCCCAGGAGCGCTGCGAGCAAGCGCTGGCCACCACGCTCGAGAATAACGCCCGCCATTGACCCACAGGAACCCCGACATGCCATTGCCCCAATATGCCCGACTGGTTGAAGTAGGCCCCCGTGACGGGCTGCAGAACGAAGCGCAGCCCATTAGCGTTGCAGACAAGGTCAGGCTGGTGGACGACCTCACCGCTGCGGGCCTGAGCTACATCGAAGTGGGCAGCTTCGTGTCGCCAAAATGGGTACCCCAGATGGCAGGCTCGGCCGAGGTGTTTGCCGCCATCGGCCAACGCGCGGGTGTCACCTATGCGGCCCTGGCACCTAACCTGCGCGGGTTCGAAGATGCGGTTGCTGCGGGTGTCAGGGAGGTGGCGGTGTTCGCTGCCGCCTCCGAAGCATTTTCGCAGCGCAACATCAACTGCTCCATCAGTGACAGCCTGAAACGCTTCGAGCCGATCATGGAGGCTGCCCGGGCCCAGGGCATCAGGGTCCGTGGTTATGTTTCATGCGTGCTTGGCTGCCCCTATCAAGGGACGGTCCTGGCCGAGCAGGTAGCCCCCGTCGCCAAGGCGTTGTACGACATGGGCTGTTACGAGGTTTCGCTGGGCGACACCATTGGCACTGGTACAGCAGGCGATACCCGGCGATTGTTCGAGGTGGTGTCGGCGCAAGTGCCCCGCGAGCAGCTGGCCGGGCATTTCCACGACACCTATGGCCAGGCCCTGGCCAATGTCTATGCCAGCCTGCTGGAAGGTATCAGCGTATTCGACAGCTCGGTAGCGGGCTTGGGTGGCTGCCCCTATGCCAAGGGCGCGACCGGCAATGTGGCCACAGAAGATGTGGTCTACCTGCTGCAGGGTTTGGGTATCGACACCGGCATCGATCTGGGCCGCCTGGTTGCAGCGGGTGAGCGCATCAGTGGCATCCTTGGCCGGCATAATGGCTCGCGGGTGGCACGCGCCCGCCGTGCGCAGTGATTCATCAAGGTGTCACGCAGGTGTGCGTCGAGTGTTACCGGCCTGTGCAGGTGACGTGAAAAAGCGGGTATCAGGGAAACATCTGGACAGCATTTAGTGCTGCCAGAGCAGACCTAAATTTTTCAAATAACTGATTTATAAGGCTTTTTAAAAGTTGGCACGCACCCTGCTATATCTTTCGTACAACAAGAACAACAAAGCAGCGATCAATAAGAACAACAGGTAACGGCTCTGACATAACAAGAACAACACGGCAGAGGCGTAGCAAGCAGATCTTTTTGGAGTCGATAGGCTTTTCGGGGCACGCCCCGCGGCTTGGCACAGAACAATAAAACTACCTTCAGGTAGCCGCAGCCAGGTTCGTATCAGCAGTGATGAAAGCAGGTCAGCGCTCAAAAAAATACGTTTGCTCTTGGCCCCGGGTGGGGGCCACCCGCTCCACCAGGGCAGGCTGACAAAAACAACAACAGGCCGGTCCCAATAATAAGAAACAAAGAGCAGGCAACAACGCTTTGAGGGGAGCTTCGGCTCCCCTCAGTGCTTCCTGCCCTCCTCCTCCTCGCGTTTCTCCTCATCCTGCCCCTCGGCTTTTTCTACCAGCACCGGCATCGACCCCAGTACCAGTAATGCCAGCACCGTGCTGATCAGCGCTGTGGCCTCCCGCCCCATACCGGCAGCCGTGCCAATGGCCGCTGTCATCCACAGCCCCGCAGCCGTGGTCAGGCCCTTGACGTGGCTGGTGTCACGGCCGTTGCCCTTCAGGATTGTACCCGCGCCCAGAAAACCAATGCCCGCGACTATCCCCTGGATGACCCGGCTCATGGCCTGCTCGTCAGCGCCCGCCATGCTCGGTGCCAGGACGAACAACGCAGCGCCCAGAGAAACCAGCATGTGCGTACGCACCCCCGCCGACTTGCCCCTGTGCTCACGCTCGAACCCCAGCACGGCGCCCAACAGCGCGGCCATCAACAGGCGCACCAAAATGCGTGTCACCTCACGCGCGTCAGTGACATCGGCAAATTCGATCATGATTGCCTGCCAGATAATCTCCACGTCGCGTGTTCCCTCACTGATAGTGTGTTGTTGAACGGCGGCCGCCTCTGCGCGAGCCAGCCAGTGCAGTGTGGACCGTGAAGCGGGGCACAAAGTGCCGGCCGGCGGGTGGATGCAGTAACCCGCCGGTGCCGGTGGTCCACCGATCACCTACCAAGGAGGACATCCCATGCCTGTCGAAACCAACCCCGAAACCTAGCGCTGCCTGCTCGTCTCGGACGGCGTGCGGCTGGAGGCCCAAGGCCCTGACATTGAAATCATCACCGACGAGCGCCTGCGCATGTCCGTTGCGGCGCTGGCCGATCACCGGGTGCCGATCACCGAGGCGGAGGCCGACGCCCTCACCGTTGCAGGTGCGGTCGATAGCCGCAGGCATCTGAAGACCACCGCTCCAGGCTCCATAATCTGAGGCCTGCAGCACATGGCCGGGTATCTGATATGGTTTTTATCTAAAAATCTGAGCCTGTGCCGATAACAGCCTCAGCGCCATAGTGCTCATGCCTGATCGAGGCCTGATGAGCACGGAGCCATGAACGATAGAATCCCTTATGCAGAGATCGCGGTAGTTCCAGCCAAGGTACAACCAAGGCCCGTTGAGGCCGGTATCCATACCCGCAGCTTCAGCGGGGTTTTCCGAAACCTGCGCATCGGCTTTGCCGGGGCGCTGTTTCTGCTGTTCTTCGGTACAGCCTGGCTCCAGTGGAACGGGCGCCAGGCTGTGCTGTGGGACCTGGGCAACAGCAAGTTCCATATCTTTGGTGCCACGTTCTGGCCACAGGACTTCATCCTGCTGTCCGCGTTGTTGATCATCTGCGCGTTCGGGCTGTTTGCCATTACGGTTTACGCAGGGCGCGTGTGGTGCGGCTACAGTTGCCCGCAAAGCACGTGGACCTGGCTGTTCATGTGGTGCGAAAAGGTCACCGAGGGTGACCGTAACCAGCGCATCAAACTGGCTGCAGCGCCGTGGAGCGCCAACAAGCTGGTACGCCGGTTGGCCAAACACAGCCTGTGGCTTGCGATCGGCCTGGTCACCGGCCTGACGTTCGTTGGCTACTTCACCCCGATACGCCCACTGGCGGCAGAGCTGCTGACCCTGCAACTGGGCGGCGTGGCGCTGTTCTGGGTGCTGTTCTTCACCGCGGCCACCTACATCAATGCCGGCCTGCTGCGCGAGGCGGTGTGCCTGCACATGTGCCCGTACGCGCGGTTCCAGAGCGTGATGTTCGACAAGGACACGCTGGCGGTGGCCTACGACCCGCGCCGTGGGGAACGCCGTGGCCCGCGCAAGAAAGGCAGCAACGCCCACGCCCAGGGCCTGGGTGATTGCATCGATTGCACCCTGTGCGTGCAGGTGTGCCCCACCGGCATCGATATCCGTGACGGCCTGCAAATGGCCTGCATCGGCTGCGCCGCGTGCATTGATGCCTGCGACGGCGTCATGGACAAGATGGGCTATGAGCGCGGGCTGATCGGCTACAAGTCCGAACACAGCCTGCAAGGCGGCACCACCCATTGGCTGCGCCCACGCCTGGCCGGTTATGCGCTGGCACTGCTGGTCATGTTCGGTGCGCTGGGGATGGCCTTGTATCTGCGGCCGATGGTGTCGCTGGATGTGATCAAGGACCGTGGCCTGTTCCGCGAAAACGCCCTGGGCCAGATCGAGAACATCTACCTGTTGAAGATCATCAACAAGACCGAACGCACCGGGCACTACCGCTTGCGGTTGCTGGACGCCGATGGTTTCAGCCTGCAGGGCAAGACACTGTTCACGGTCGCTGCGGGGGACATGAGCGAGCTGCCGGTGTCGGTGGCAATGCTCGCCGACCGCCCCGTCAGCAGCTCGCAGCCGCTGGCCTTCGAAATCAGCGACCAGGACGACCCCGCCATCAACAGCGTGGCCCACAGCCGCTTCGTCGCCCCTATGAACCGTTGATCCCTTAAACTGATATCACCTTGCCTGCCAGGCTTCGACAGAAGGCCAGAATGAAACGTTACGAACGCTTCGCCGACGACATTGCCGAACTGATCCGCTCCGGGGTGTTGGGCCCCGGCCAGCGCGTCCCTTCGGTACGCTATGCCAGCCAGACCCACGGGGTAAGCCCTTCCACGGTGTTCCAGGCGTATTACCTGCTGGAGCGCCGCGGGCTGATTCGTGCCCGGCCGCGCTCGGGTTACTTCGTCAACGCCCACGCCCCGCGGCAGTTCAGCGAGCCGCAGGCATTGCAACCGGCCAGCGAGTCCACCGACGTGGACGTCAGTGGGCTGGTGTTCTCGATCCTCGATTCGATCAAGAACCCGCACACCGTGCCGTTCGGGTCGGCGTTCCCAAGCCCCGAACTGTTCCCGCTGCAACGCCTGTCACGCTCACTGGCCAGCGCCAGCCGCAGCATGGACCCGCGCATGGTGGTGACCGACCTGTCACCGGGCAACCCCCAATTGCGCCGGCAGATCGCCCTGCGCTACATGGTCGGCGGCCTGATGCTGCCCATGGAAGAGCTGCTGATCACCAACGGCGCCCTGGAAGCCCTGAATTTGTGCCTGCAGGCAGTCACCCAGCCGGGTGACCTGGTCGCCATCGAAGCCCCCGCCTTCTACGCCTGCCTGCAGGTGCTGGAGCGGCTAAAGCTCAAAGCGGTGGAAATCCCGGTGCACCCGCGTGAGGGCATGGACCTCGGGACCCTGGCCCAGACCTTGGAAAAACACCCGGTCAAGGCGGTGTGGTGCATGACCACCTTCCAGAACCCGGTGGGTGCCAGCATGCCGGAGGCCAAGAAGCAGGCGTTGGTGGAATTGATTACCCGCCACCAGGTGCCGCTGATCGAGGACGATGTCTACGCAGAACTCTACTACGCACAGCAGGCACCGAAGCCGGCCAAGGCCTTCGACACCCAGGGCCTAGTCATGCACTGCGGGTCGTTCGCCAAAAGCCTGGCCCCGGGCTACCGCATCGGCTGGGTGGCAGCCGGCCGCTTCGCGCAGAAGATCGAGCGGCTGAAACTGATGACCTCGCTGTGCGCCTCGATGCCTGCCCAGGCGGCGATTGCCGATTACCTGCAGCATGGCGGCTACGACCGCCACCTGCGCAAGCTGCGCTACGCACTGGAGGGCCAGCAAGCCAGCATGCTGGCAGCCATCGGGCGCTACTTCCCGGCCCAGACGCGGGTCAGCCAGCCGGCAGGCGGGTATTTCCTGTGGCTGGAACTGCCTGAGCAGATAGACGCACTGAAGCTGTTCCACATGGCCCTGGCCCAAGGCATCAGTATTGCGCCAGGGCCGATATTCTCGCCCACACGGCGCTTCGGCAACTGCATCCGCCTGAACTACGGCAGCCCCTGGGGTGACGATGCCGAGCAGGCCATGGCCACCCTGGGCCGTATCATCGCCTCGTTTTGATACAGGCAGCCCATGGTGGGGTGGCGGCCAGCTATAGTTGTCTGACTCAACCGGCCGGACACTTAGCATGCCAGCAGATAACACCATGGGCTGTATGGAGCAGCTGCAAGCAAGGTTGCAGACACTGGAGGCCGAAAATGAGCAACTCAGGCTCAAGGCCGCCAGCTTCGACGCCCTTGCCGGCAACATGGACGAGGGCCTCTGTGTGCTCGAGCTGCTGGAGGATGAATCCGGCCAGTACTACGACTACCGGCACGTGCTGGCCAATGAAGCGTGCGTGCGCCACACCCAACACCCCAAGCACTTGGGTTTGACCGCCCGCGAAACCATCCCCGACGAGGTAGACAGTTGGCTACCCCATTTTGCAGAAGTGGCCCGGTCCGGCCAGTCTGTGCGCTTCGTGGAGCGGCTTGCCGTGTCGGACCGATGGCTCAACCTGTCTGTGCACCGCCTCGAGCCTGCCTGCAGCAAGCGCGTGCTGGTAATTTTCACCGGCACACCCGGCGAGCAGATGGCGGTTGATCAATTACAGGCGCTTAACAAGGAGCTGGCACAGAAAGTCGGCAGGGCGCAGGCCAACAGTAAATTGCTGGGTGAGCTGGTGGACCATAGTGTCGCCAACGTGTTTGCTGCGGACCGGACCTTCCGCCTGTTGGCCATCAACCGCACGGCGCAGGAGACCTTCATGCGCTGGCGCGGCGTGGTGCCCAAGGTCGGTGAACATATCCCGCGCTTTCTTGCCCATCAGCCTGACATCATCAGCCGGTTGAAACTGTTGTGGCCGAGGATTCTCGCCGGCGAGTCGTTCGTCGACACGGTCGCCATAGGGCAGCCCGACGCCCAGCGCTATTACGAGGTGCGCTACAACCCGCTGCGTGACGCCGACAACGCCATCCAGGGCGGTTTTTTGTTTGCCTATGACATCACCGAGCGCGTTGCCGAGCAGGCGCGCCTGCGCCAGGTCGAAGAAACCCTGCGCCATTCACAGAAGCTTGAGGCAGTCGGCCAGTTGACCGGGGGTATTTCCCATGATTTCAACAACTTGCTGGGCAGTATTACCGGCGCGCTGGAAATTGCCGCACAGCGTCAGGATGAAGGCCGTTACCCCGACGCCTCGCGGCTCATCGGCCTGGCCAGGCAGGACACCCAGCGCGCTGCGGCCCTTGTGCAACGGCTGTTGACCTTTGCACGCCAGCAAACCCTGATGCCGCAACCTGTGGACGTGCACCAACTGGTCGTTGGCATGCACGACCTGATCAAAAGCTCGCTGCACGCCAACATCGATTTCGAGGACAGCACCTGCCCAGGCCAGTGGTTGATTTCCATCGACCCGCCGCAGTTGGAAAACGCATTGCTCAACCTGTGCATCAACGCCCGCGATGCCATGCCGCTGGGTGGCCGGTTATCCATCCGCAGCACCAATACGGCGGTCGATGCACTGCAAGCCCAACGCCTGCACCTACCCGCCGGCGATTACGTGCAGATACGGGTCAGCGACAGTGGTATCGGGATGCCCAATGAAGTGCTCGAACGCGCTATGGAGCCGTTTTTCACCACCAAGCCGCTGGGCCAGGGTTCTGGGCTTGGGCTGTCGATGGTGTATGGCTTCATCCGCCAGTCCGGCGGCCAGATGAACATCAAGAGTGTGGTGGGGTCCGGTACCTGCATCGACATCTACCTGCCCAAGGACAACGAGGCGACCCTGGCAATGGCGGTTGCGCCTGTACCTGCGCAACCCCTTTGCCCTGCCCCTACCCACCTGATCATGTTGGTGGAGGACGAGCACACGTTGCGCCTGGTGATCGAGGAATTGCTCGATCACCAGGGGCATACGGTCTATACCTACTCCAGCGGGCGGGATGCGCTGGCCGCCCTGCAGGGTGGGCTGCAGCCAGCCTTGCTGATTACCGACATCGGCTTGCCCGGCGGCGTAGACGGTAAGCAGCTGGCGATGGCGATGCCCGGTGATGCAGCCGTGCTGTACATCACGGGCTACACCAGCGAGCAGGTCAACCTTCCGCCTTCGCAGCGCGCCGCCATATTGTGCAAACCTTTCGCCCTGACGGCGCTTAGCGAACAGGTCAGGCTGCTACTGGCAGACCGGAGGCCAATCAGCGGCCGCCACTGAGGTCCACGAAAGTGCCTGTCGAGTAGGAGGCCTTGTCTGACAGCAGCCAGAGGATTGCCTCTGCAACCTCCTCAGGCTGCCCACCGCGGCCCATGGGCAGGCTGTGCTCAAGTTTGCTGACCCGCTGGGGGTCGCCAGACAGCGCGTGAAAGCCGGTGTGTATATAACCCGGCCTAACCCCGTTCACCCTCACCCCCTCCCCCGCGAGTTCCTTGGCCAGGCCAATGGTGAAGGTGTCCAGCGCACCCTTGGAGGTGGCGTAATCCACGTATTCGTTTGGGGAGCCCAGGCGCGCTGCCATGGACGACACATTGACGATCGCGCCCCCGTGCCCGCCATGGCGGTGCGCCATGCGCAGGACCGCGTGCTTGGCACACAGCATGGGGCCGACCACGTTGGTTTTCATTATTTTGAGCAGGCGGAATTCCGACATGTCCTCCACGCGGCTCTGCTGGGCAATGGTGCCAGCATTGTTGACCAATGCGGTGACCGGGCCGAGTTCATGGTCGACACGCCTGAACAGCTGGATGATTTCGTCTTCGACGCTGGCATCGGCGCGCACGGCAATGGCCTTGGCGCCCAGGGCAAGGACCTGGCCAAGGATGGTTTCGGCGGCCTGATCGTCGGCATGGTAGTTGATGCAGATGCGGTAGCCGTGCCGAGCGGCAAGCAGCGCGGTGGCAGCGCCTATGCCGCGGCTGGCGCCGGTGATGACGATGACGTTGTCCATGAGATCACCGTAGGGTTGAGGGGGGGGGGAAAGCTTCAAGCTTCAAGCATATTCGATGTGGGTTGGGGCGGCGGGCTCCTGGGAGGCCTCAGGCCCGTCAATGCCCACCAGCCCCCGGCCCCGCTTTCGCCGTAAACGGCGGCTTGGCGAACCATACCAACAAGATCAGGCCCGCAAACACCCACGTCATCAACGTAAAGTAATCCACCGTCGACATCATGTAAGCCTGGCCATTGAGAATTTGCTCCAACTGGGCATAGCTGTGCAAATCCGCCCCTCCCAACCGCTCGAGCGCATGCCGCGTGGCCGGGTCGAACTGGCTGATGTGCTCACTCAGATAAGCATGGTGCTGGTCCGCCCGACGGATCCATATCCAGGTGGTCAACGACGCCGCGAAGCTCCCCCCCAGCGTGCGCAGGAACGTCGCCAGGCCCGACCCATCGGCGATCTGGTGCGGCGGCAGGTCAGACAACAAAATGCTCAACGTCGGCATGAAGAACAACGCCACCCCAATCCCCATGAACAGCTGCACCAGCGCCACGTGCTGGAAGTCCACCTCGCTGGTGAACCCCGCCCGCATGTAACAGCTGGCACCGATGGCCAGAAACGCCAGCCCCGCCAGTACCCGCAAATCAAAACGGTGCGCATACTTGCCCACGAACGGCGACATGATCACCGGCAACAGGCCAATAGGCGCCACCGCCAGGCCCGCCCAGGTCGCGGTGTAGCCCATCTGCGTCTGCAACCATTGCGGCAAGATCAGGTTGATACCGAAGAACCCCGCATACCCCCCCACCAGCACGATAGTGCCCACCCGGAAGTTGCGGTGCACAAACAGGCGCAGGTTGACCACCGGATGCCGGTCGGTGAGCTCCCAGATGACGAAAATCGCCAGGAACACCACCGAAATCAGGCTGCCGATGATGATGAACGATGACTCGAACCAGTCCAGGTCATTGCCTTTGTCCAGCACCACCTGCAACGCCCCGACACCTACGATCAACGTCAGCAGGCCGATATAGTCCATCGGTTGCCGGCTGGTCACCACCGGCCGGGTGCGCATTTGCTGGCGCACCACTGCCGCCGCGAACAGGCCAATAGGTATATTGATGAAAAAGATCCACGGCCAGCTGTAACTGTCGGTGATCCAGCCCCCCAGTATGGGCCCGGCGATGGGCGCCACCACCGTGACCATCGCCAGCAGGGCCAGTGCCATCCCCCGTTTGGCCGGTGGGTACACTGCAATCAGCAACGTCTGGGTCATCGGATACAACGGCCCCGCCACTACCCCCTGCAGCACCCGGAAGCCCACCAGCTCAGGCATCGACTGGGCAATGCCGCACAGAAATGACGCCAGCACGAACAGCAGCGTCGCCCACAGGAACAGCTTCACCTCGCCGAACCGGCGGCTCAGCCAGCCGGTGAGTGGCAGGGCAATCGCATTGCTCACCGCAAACGAGGTGATGACCCAGGTGCCCTGCTCGTAACTGACCCCCAGGTTGCCGGAAATGGTCGGCAAGGCAACGTTGGCGATGGTGGTGTCAAGCACCTGCATGAACGTTGCCAGCGACAGCCCGATCGTGGTCAGCAACAGGCTGGGCGGGGTGAACTGGGCCGCGGCGTTATTGCTCATCGCTGGGCCGTCTTGCCAGGTGCGCTGTTGTCACGGATCAGTTGGGCGATCAGCTTGTCTGCCTCTCCCAACTGGCGATCGTAGACTTGCGTGGTGTAGCTGGCCTGCTGCGGCGGTTGCTGGGCCAGGGCGGGGCCGCTCTGGTCATGCAGATCGACCTCGGCGACCGTGGACAGGCCGATGCGCAGCGGGTGATCCCTGAGTTGTTCGGGGTTGATGTGAATGCGCACCGGCACACGCTGAACGATCTTGATCCAGTTGCCCGTGGCGTTTTGTGCGGGCAGCAGCGCAAAGGCGCTGCCGGTGCCAGCGCCCAGGCTGTCCACAGTGCCTGTGTAGGTGACCGCGCCACCATACAGGTCGGCGCTGATTTCCACCGGCTGGCCAATGCGCATCTGGCGCAGCTGGGTTTCCTTGAAGTTGGCATCGATCCATACCTGGTCCAGCGGTATCACCGCCATGGTGGCGGTGCCCGGCTGCAGGCGCTGCCCCAACTGCACGGTGCGCTTGGCCACATAGCCGGTGACCGGCGCCACCAGTGTGGTACGGGCATGGTCCAGGTAGGCCTTGCGCAGGTCGGCGGCGGCGGCCATGACCTCGGGGTGCGAAGCCACCTCGGTGTCGTCCACCAGCGCCGTGCTGGTGCTGAGCTGCTGGCGGGCACTGCTGACCGCGGCCTGGGCCACGCTCAGGTCGTCGCGGGCATGGGACAGCTCTTCAGCGGCGATGGCGCCGCTGTCAGCCAGCACCTTGCGCCGGTTGAAATCCTGTTGGGCCTTGCGCAGTTCGGCCTGGCGGGTGTCCAGTTGGGCCTTGAGCGAATCGACGTTGCTGTACAGGCCGCGCACCTGGCGAACGGTGCGCGCCAGGTTGGCCTGAGCAGACTGCAACGCGACCTCGCTGTCGGACGGGTCGAACTGCAGCAACACCTGGCCGGCGTGCACCAGGTCACCGTCATCGGCCCCGATGCTGGTGACAGTGCCTGTGACCAGTGGTGTGATCTCCACCACGTTGCCGTTGACGTAGGCGTCATCGGTGCTCTCGTACCAGCGGCCAACCAGGCTGTACCACGCCCAGGTCCCCAGGCCAGCCACTATGACTAACAGCAACAGGCCCAATAGCCAGACCTTGCGCTTGCGCGACGACTGGGGCGCTTCGGGAGGGTTCTGGGTGTCTGTGGAGGTTTCCATGACGGTACCTTGAAGAAGAGGTGGCAGGTTTCAACGGTCGCCAAAGCGACGGACCGTCAATGGGTCGCCAGCGTTCAGCAGAATCTTGGCCAGCAGGCTTTCGAGCGTTTTCAGCTCGTTGGGCGCCAGCACGCCGCACAGCTCGTTCATGGCCGCGGCGCCAATTTCCGGCAGGCGGTCGGCCAGGCGCTGGCCGTCTTCGGTCAGGGCGATGCGCACCTGGCGACGATCGTCCGGGCAGCGCGTGCGCATCAGCAGCTCCTTCTGCTCCAGCCGGTCGAGCATGCGGGTCATCGACCCGCTGTCCAGCCCCAGGTAGCGGCACAACTCAGCCGGGGTATCGACCTGATACTGGGTCACGATGATCAGCACCTTGAACTGTGCAGCCGTGACGCCTTCCGACTCGAGGTGCCAGTCGAGGATGCGGTCCTTGAGAATGGCCGATCGGCCCAGCAGCATGCCGATGGCACAGGTCTGGAAGTTTTCTGGTGAAAAATGAGCCATGGGTGATCGCTCGGGCAATTATGTGAAAATATTACTGCCTAGGCAGTTAATGTCAAAGCCTTGATTAGCGAGCTACGTAAAGTTCATCTTTGCGGGTGCGCTCGGATAGCTTCTTATACCCCTGCCTGCGATGGGCTTTTTCCACGCGAAGGGTTCTCAAACGCGGTAAATATCGTCAGATTCGGCGAAAAATCGAAATAAATGATTTTGATTCGCCATTACTCCGGTTCTCGTCTAGCCCAGCGCAAGGTTAGAATGCGCAAAACCCGGAGCTGCAATGAACCAAGACCTCCCCAATAAACGCCCTGATGACGCCATCACCGATGCCGCGGCGCACTGGTGTATGCGCCTGCATGCCGATGATTGCCAGGCCGCCGAGCGGGAGGCATTCGCACACTGGCTGGCGGCAGACCCACGGCACGCTGTGGAATACCAGGCAATGCTGGAGATCTGGGAAACCGCCGACCTGCTGCCCCGCAGCCAAGAAGTAGCGGCATCACCCAACCGGTCAGGCCGGCCAGCCCGCGTACGTCGCTGGCGAACCCAGGCCTGCGCGGCGGCTATCGCGCTGGCGGTGCTGCCGCTGGCCGGGTGGATGGGCTGGGAACAAGGCTGGCTGCCCAACCATTACCAGCACCTCGAGGCTGGCGATCACATGCAGACCGTGCAGTTGAGCGACGGCAGCACGGTGCAGCTCAACCTCAACACCGAACTGACCTACCTCAACTTCAAGGACCAGCGTCAAGTCACCCTCAAGCGTGGTGAGGCGTTCTTCAGCGTGCAACACGACACCAGCCACCCGTTCATCGTACGTGCGGGGAACGGCCAGACTCGCGTCACCGGCACTCAATTCAATGTATGGAAGTATCAGGATCACGTGAAGGTGACCTTGGTGGAAGGTTCGGTGCTGGTATCCAGCGACGGCAGCGGCGGCTACCGCCTGGGCCCAGGCATGCAGGCCAATTACCGCCAGGGCGACTTCGAGCCGCAACTGGAGCAGCCTGATGACTTTGCCAACACCCTGGCCTGGCGCAGCGGCAAGCTGGTACTGGACAGCATCAGCCTGGAGCAGGCGCTGCCCATGATCAACCGCTACCTGGACAAACCCTTGCGCCTTGCCGATGCCGGTACGGGGCACATCCGCATCAGCGGCGTCTACAACACCCGCGAAGTCGGGCAACTGGTCAATAACCTGCCCAAAGTGCTGCCGGTTTACCTGACCCGCAGCAAGGATGGCAGCACCGTGCTCAACCGCATTTCGCCACCCCCGCGCAAGGGCTGACGCCCTCCCCTACAACGTCATTGCCGCGAGCCAGCCGAATGCCAGCAGCGGCAAGTTGTAGTGGATGAAGGTCGGTACCACCGTGTCCCAGATATGATGGTGCTGCCCGTCCACATTCAGCCCCGAGGTTGGGCCCAGGGTCGAGTCGGAGGCCGGCGAGCCAGCATCCCCCAAGGCCCCGGCGGTGCCCACGATGCACACCGTGGCCAGTGGGTCGAACCCCAACTGCACACACAGCGGCACGAAGATCGCTGCCAGGATCGGCACGGTGGAAAACGACGAGCCAATGCCCATGGTGACCAACAGGCCAACCAACAGCATCAGCAGGGCACCGATACCCTTGCTGTGATCGATCCACTGCGCCGCCGCTTCCACCAGGCTCTTCACTTCCCCGGTGGCCTTCATCACCTCGGCAAAGCCCGACGCCGTAATCATGATGAAACCAATCATGGCCATCATCTTCATGCCTTCAGTGAACAGGTCATCGGTATCCCGCCATTTGACGATGCCCGACAGCGAGAAAATCAGGAAGCCGGCCATGGCCCCGATGATCATCGAGTCCAGCACCAGTTGCACGATGAAGGCGGCGACGATCGCCACCCCGGCGACCAGCAGCGTCATGGGGTTGTACTGCACGCTCACCTGCTCCACCTGCTCGATGCGCGCCAGGTCGTAGTCACGCTTCTTTCGATAGCTGATGAACACTGCCGTCAACAGGCCTACCAGCATGCCTGCCGCAGGTATGGCCATCGCGTGGGTGACGTTGAGGCCCGTGATGTCCACGCCCGCGCGGGCCACGTTGGCCAGCAGAATCTGGTTGAGGAAGATGTTGCCAAACCCCACGGGCAGGAAGATGTAAGGGGTAATAAGGCCAAAGGTGATGACGCAGGCAATCAGCCGACGGTCGATGCGCAGGCGGGTAAGCACATACAGCAGCGGCGGCACCAGCAGGGGGATGAAGGCAATATGAATGGGCAGGATGTTCTGCGAACACACGGCAACCACCAGCATCAGGCCGATCATCAGCCACTTTACCTTGCCGCCATTGGCATGCCCCTGCCGGTCGATCATGGCCAGTGCCCGGTCGGCCAGTGCGTGGGCCAGCCCGGATTTGGCAATGGCCACGGCAAAGGCGCCGAGCAAGGCATACGACAACGCCACCGTGGCCCCTCCCCCCAGGCCACCGTTGAAGGCCTTGAGGGTGCCGTCGATGCCCAGGCCACCGACCAGCCCGCCCACCAGGGCACCGATGATCAGGGCGATGACCACGTGCACGCGGGATAGGCTGAGTATCAGCATGATGCCGACCGCGGCGATCACTGCATTCATGTTGGCTTACCTCATAACGACGGAAAAAAAGCGCGCACTCTGAAGCAGTGAGCCGCAGATGTCAAAAACGCCATGTTGCGGCGTTTTACCCGCGGCCCTTCGGTTAAATTGAACGTTTGAATAAAGAAAGCACTATTGACGCCGATAGCCCTGTGGGGCTGCGAAGCGCCCCTTCGAAGCCATAACCCTTACTCCTAGAAAAGGGAAACGCCCCATGCCTTTGCGACAACTTTCCATCCAGTGGAAGATCACCCTGCTTGCCGGCCTGTGCCTGGCAGGCATCGTCACCCTGCTCGTCGGCCTGTCGCTGTACCGCATGGACCACAGCTCCGACCTGGTGAAGGCCAGCAGCATGCAGATGCTGACCGAGTCGGCCCAATCGCGCATCGAATCCCAGGGTGAAGTACAGGCACTGAACATCCGCCGCCAGTTCATGGATGCCTACCAATACGGCGCCGGGTTTGCCCGCCAGGTGCTGTTCCTGCGCGAGCAGGCGGAAAAGCGCTTCCTTGATGCGTTCGACCTGCGTGAGGACATGACCCGCCAGGTACGCGCCGCGCTGCAGGCAAACCCTGAACTGCTCGGGCTGTCACTGGTGTTCGAGCCCAATGCGCTGGACAACAAGGACAGCCTGTTTGCCGGCAAGCCGGAGCTGGGCAGCAACGAAACCGGGCGCTTTGCCCTTTACTGGTCGCAGCCGCGCGCCGGTCAACTGACGTCCATGGCGCTCCCGGAGCACGACATGGCCGACACCGACATCGGCCCCAGCGGCCAGCCCGCCAATACCTGGTGGGTGTGCCCGCGCACCACTGGCAAGGTCTGCGTGGTGGAGCCCTACTTCTACGACATCGACGGCCAGCAGGTGTTGATGACCAGCATCGTGTTCCCGCTTACCGTAGACGGCAAGATCATCGCCACGCTCTCGGCCGACATCAACCTGAACAGCTTGCAGGCGCTGAGCCAGGAAGCCAGTGCCAGCCTCTATGAAGGCCGTACCACGGTGGGCATCCTCAGCCCGGTGGGCTTGCTGGCCGGCTACAGCGCCGACGCCAGCAAACTGGCCCAGCGCTTCGACCAGGTGGATACCGCCAAGGGCGCCGAACTGGTACGCAAGCTGGCCGATGGCAAGATGGTCATTCTCAACGACCGCCAGCGCCTCAAGGTGCTGGCGGCCTTCCGCCCCATCCCCGACGCCAAGCCCTGGGGTGTGCTGCTGGATGTGCCGGAGAACGCCCTGACCGGCCCCGCCGAAGCCCTGCAGCAGGAACTGGATGCGCTGAATACCAGCGGCACCCTGCTGGAACTCGGCCTGGGCCTTGCCGCCGCGATTCTGGGGTTGCTGCTGGTGTGGCTGATGGCTCGCGGGGTGACCCGGCCGATTCTGGGCGTGGCCGCGATGCTCAAGGACATCGCCAGCGGCGAGGGTGACCTGACCCGCCGCCTGACCTACCAGAAGCAGGATGAACTGGGGGAGCTGGCCGGCTGGTTCAACCGGTTCCTGGACAAGTTGCAGCCGACCATCGCCGAGGTGAAGGAGTCGGTGCATGCTGCCCGTTCCACCGCCGACCAGTCGTCGGCCATCGCCACTGAAACCAGCGCCGGGATGGAGCAGCAGTATCGCCAGGTCGATCAGGTGGCCACCGCCTCCCACGAGATGAGCGCAACCGCCCAGGATGTGGCGCGCAGCGCTGCGCAGGCCGCCCAGGCTGCACGCGAGGCCGACCAGGCCACCCGCGAAGGCCTGGCGGTGATCGAGCGCACCACCCACAGCATCGATGCCCTGGCATCGGACATGAGCGGCGCCATGGCCGAGGTGCAAGGCCTGGCGCAGAACAGCGAGAAGATTGGCTCGGTGCTGGAAGTGATCCGCTCCATTGCCGAACAGACCAACCTGCTGGCGCTCAACGCCGCCATTGAAGCCGCGCGCGCCGGCGAGGCCGGGCGTGGCTTTGCCGTAGTCGCCGACGAAGTGCGCAACCTCGCCCAGCGCACCCAGCAGTCGGTGGAGGAAACCCGCCAGGTGATCGAAGCGCTGCAGGACGGCACCCGTGAGGTGGTAGGCGCCATGGACAATAGCCATCGCCAGGCCCAAAGCGGTGTGCAGCAGGTGGGCCAGGCGGTCACCGCGCTGCAGCGCATTGGCCAGGCGGTCACGGTGATCACCGACATGAACCTGCAGATTGCCTCGGCCGCTGAAGAGCAAAGCGCGGTGGCCGAGGAAATCAACAGCAACGTGGCAACCATTCGCGACGTCACCGAATCGCTGTCTGGCCAGGCCAACGAATCAGCGCGCGTGAGCCAATCGCTCAACAGCCTGGCCAACCAGCAGCAGGCGCTGATGGACCAGTTCCGCGTCTAAGCCTGCCAGGGCTGTTCATCCCGTCGTCTACACTTGCCCCATTCCCAAGGTGCCGTAGACGACGAGGTGTTCATGAAGAAAGGCCCAACGCTGCTATTGGGGGCGCTGCTGGCGCTGGGGCTGGCCAGTGCAGACAGTGCAGCGGCAGCGCAACCGCAAGCGCCGATCCACTTCGGCGCCATTGGCTGGGAAAGCGGCGCGTTCACTACCGAATTGCTGCGCGTGATCGCCGAGCGCGGTTACGGCCATGCCACCGACACCCTGCCCGGCAGTACCGTCAGCATGGAAGTGGCCCTGGCCCGCAATGACCTGCAAGTAATCGCCGAAGAATGGGCTGGCCGTAGCCCGGCCTGGGTCAAGGCTGAGCAGGCCGGGCAGGTGTTCGCACTGGGCGACACCGTGAAGCATGCCGAGGAAGGCTGGTGGGTACCGGCCTATGTGGTCGAAGGTGACACCGCTCGCAATATCAAACCCCTGGCGCCACAGTTGCGCAGTGTCGAGGATCTGAAACAGTACCCTCAGGTGTTCCGCGACCCCGAGGCGCCAGGCAAGGGGCGCTTCCTCAACAGCCCCAGCGGCTGGACGTCTGAAACCGTCAACAGCCAGAAGCTCAAGGCCTACGGCCTGAACGACCTGTACAGCAATTTCCGCAGCGGCTCGGGCGCAGCAATGGATGCCGAAATCGGCTCGGCGATCCGCCGTGGCCAGCCGGTGCTGTTCTATTACTGGAACCCTACCCCGTTGATGGGCCGGTACAAGCTCATTCGGCTCCAGGAACCGCCCTTCGACGCCCAGGCCTGGGCAACGCTCACCGATGCCGCCAACCCGGCGCCCAAGGGCAGCAGTTCATTGCCGGCCAAACTGTCGATCGGGGTGTCCAAGGCGTTCCGTGACAACTACCCCGACCTGGTGAAGGTGTTCGAGCAGGTCGATTTGCCCATTGACCTGCTTAACCGCACCCTGGCAAGCATGAGCGAGAAACGCACACCCCCACGAGAAGCTGCACTGGCGTTCATACGCGACAACCCGGCAGTGTGGAAAGCGTGGCTGCCCGCGGACATCGCGGCCAAGGTCGAGGCCAGCCTGTGAGTGAGGGCTTTCCACAAGCGTTGCAGTTCTCATTTGCCGACGGCATCAACAGGCTGGTGGACTGGCTGGTACTGAACTATGGCGACCACCTGCGCGCGGTGTCCGACCAACTGCTGCAGGTGCTGGTCGGGTTGGAAAACCTGCTGCGTTTGGTGCCCTGGTGGCTGCTGCTGTTACTGGTGGGCTTGGTGGCATGGCACGCCACCCGCAGCGGTGTGCGAAGCCTGGTGCTTGTGGGGTTGCTGGCGCTCATCGGCATGCTCGGGCTGTGGGACAAGCTGCTGCAAACCCTTGCCCTGGTGCTGGTAAGCACCGGGCTGTGCGTACTGATCGGTGTACCGCTCGGTATTCTGCTGGCCGCACGCCCACTGGCCCGGCGGCTGATCATGCCGGTGCTGGACGTGATGCAGACACTGCCGGCGTTCGTCTACCTGATCCCGGTGCTGATGCTGTTCGGCCTGGGCAAAGTGCCTGCGGTGTTCGCCACCCTGATCTACGCCCTGCCACCGCTGGTGCGCCTGACCGAACTAGGCCTGGCACAGATCGACCCTTCGCTGTTGCAAGCCGCACACGGGCTGGGCGCCAGCCGCTGGCAGCGGTTGCGGCGCATCGCATTGCCGTTGGCACTGCCGAGCATCATGGCCGGCCTCAACCAGTCGGTGATGATGGCCCTGTCGATGGTGGTGGTGGCCTCGATGATCGGTGCACGGGGGCTGGGCGAGGACGTGCTGGCGGGCATCCAGACGCTGAACGTTGGCCAGGGCATGGAAGCGGGGCTGGCCATTGTGGCGCTGGCCATGGTGATCGACCGCATCAGCCAGGCTTACGGCCGCGGGCGGCGCTGACGCAGCGACCAAAGCGTTCTTGGCGTTTCTAAAGCCTGCGCGCAACCGGTACGCTATGCGCCGTACCCGGCCACGGATCACCGAACATGCTGCACTTGCTGCTGACCACGCTGTTGCCGATCATCCTGTTGATCGCCTTGGGCACCTTTCTGCGCATCAGGGGGTTCCTGGCCGACGGTTTCTGGCCGGGTGCCGAACGCCTGAGCTACTACGTACTGCTGCCCTCGCTGTTTCTACATGGGCTGGCCACCGCCAACCTTGATGGCGTGCCAGTGTTGGGCATGGTAGCGGTGTTGATGCTCTCGACCGTGGCCGGCGCAGTGCTGCTGATGCTGTACCAGGGCATCAGCCAGCACGACGGCGCTGACTTCACGTCAGTCTTCCAGGGCGGGGTGCGCTTCAACAACTACATTGGGGCCACCCTGGCCGCCGGCATTTACGGCACGGCCGGCATTGCCTTGGCGGCGGTAGCCAACGCGGCCATCGTGCCCCTGGTCAACTTGCTTTGTGTGCTGGTGTTCGCACGCTTCAGCGCGCGCCACAGCTCGCCCCTTACGGTGTTGCGCGCGATCTTCGCCAACCCGCTGATCATCGGCTGCGCTGGCGGGCTGCTACTGCGGGTTACCGGCCTGGGCCTGCCCGCCGGCATCGAGCCGACGGTCAAGGCGCTGGGCCAGGCCGCGCTGCCACTCGGGCTGTTGTGCGTGGGCGCGGCGCTGGGCGGCGCGCGCGTGGGCCAGCAGGTGCGGCCTGTAATGGCCGCGTCGGGCTTCAAGTTCCTGGTCATGCCGACCTTGGCGTGGGCGTTGTGCCGGCTGCTTGGCCTCAGTGGCCAGGCGGCGGTGGTCGCGGTGCTGTTCCAGGCGCTACCCACCGCATCGTCCTCCTACGTCATGGCCAGGCAGATGGGCGGCAACGCACCGCTGATGGCAACCATCATTGCGCTGCAGACAGTAACGGCTGCAGCGACCCTGCCTTTGGTGTTGATGCTGACGCTGGACTAAACCGCTGGGCCGACGCTTAAGGGAACGTGCTACCACGCTGAATCGTTGCGCAAGCTCGGCCGCCTTCAGATCACCCAATCGCACTTTTGCCTCTGGCTGCGGTCCATTGCCGCTTAGGGTAAAACGCACGGCACATCGGTGCATGCCAACCCGTTCACTGGGTTGCACAGGCTCGGGCGTAAACCACCGGGCTTGTGTAGGATGAGCAGCGCGAACCACGACGCTGCCAGTTACAGGGAGATCCACATGCGCGTCCTGCCATCCGTTGCTGCCTTTTCGCTGGGCCTGCTTATCTCGACTGGAGCGCTGGCGGTAACCGGCGAAGAGGCGCAACTGATCGACTCGATCAATGTCTACCGCAGCACGGCACAGTCCTGTGGCGCGGAAGCTTCGCTGGAGCTTCCCCCGCTCAACAGCGATACACGCCTGGCGTTGTCGCCTGAGGGCACCCGCGACCTGCAGCAAGCCATGACGCGCGCCGCCTACCCCATGGTCAACGTGCAGGCCATCAGCCTGTCCGGCCCGCGCGATGCCCGTGCGGCCATGCATGCCATCGAAGAAAGCTTTTGCCAGGTGGTGCTCGACCCGCAGTTCGTGGACATCGGCGTCAGCCAGGAAGGGCGAGACTGGCGGATCGTGTTGGCGCGCCCCCTGCTAAGCGGCCGCCTTGGCGACTGGCAGGCCGAAGGGCAGAAGGTACTGCAGGCAATCAATGCAGCACGCCAGCAACCGCGCCAGTGCGGTGGCCAGCCGTTCGCCGCCGCGCCGCCACTTACCTGGAACGCCGTGCTGGCTGGGGTGGCTGCCAACCATACGCGGGCCATGGCCAACCAGAACTTCTTCGACCATATCGACAAGGATGGCCGCACACCGGGTGATCGCGCCGAACTGGCCGGGTACCTGTACCAGCAGATTGGCGAGAACATCACCGCTGGCCGCGACACTGCGCAAAAGGTGGTTCAAGGCTGGCTCGACAGCCCTGGGCATTGCGCAACCCTGATGAACCCGGACTTCCGCGACCTGGGCGCCGCCTATGCCACCGACCCGAAAAGCGATGCTGGCATTTATTGGACCGGCCTGTTCGGCACCCCCCAGTAGCCGAGCCAGGCCGGCCAGACAGGCGTCAGGCCTACCCGCCTCCTGCGCGCAACTGCTGCGCCGTACAAGCAAAACGCTTGCGCACGCATTTGCCCAGGTGGCTGGCGTCCCCCAACCCCACCTCATAGGCGATCTGCGCCAGGCTGTGGCTTGAGTTGAGCAGGCGCCAGCGCGCCTGTTGCAGACGCATCTCGTGCCACCAGGCCTTGGCACTCATGCCCTGGCTGGCCTGGAACTGCCGGTCCAGTTGCCGCCTGCTGATCCCCAGTTCAGCCGCCAGATGCTCCACAGGCAATGGCGTGCCCAGGTGATGGCGCATCAGCGCCTGCGCGCGTGCCACCAGCCGACCTGCGCCGGGCCCAGGCTGCAGCGTTCGCAGTGCGTGGTGGCTGTCTCGGGGTTCGTCCATCAGCATGTCTGCCAGCCCTTTCAGCGCTCGGGCTCGCCCACACGCTTTTGCCAGCAAGGCCACAACCAGGTCGACAACCGCGGTACCCCCCGGGCAGGTGATGCGGTCGCCATCAATGCAGAACAGCTGCTCCGGGAGCATCTGCAGGTGAGGGAACGCAGCGCGAAATTCAGCTTGATGGCGCCAGTGAATCACCGCCCTGTGTCCTCGCAGAAGGCCGCACGCTGCCAGCAAAAAAGCTGCGTTGTCCACGCCCACCAACTTCACCCCTGCCCTGGCGGCTTTTTTCAGCAGGCCTTCGTAGTCTGGCGCCTTGGCCGCCGTTGCCATTGCGCCTCGACCACCCAGCAGCACCAGGTAGTCAAAACCAGACACTTCCAGCTGATCGACTGCAGCCTCCACCTGCACCACCGCACCGCAGCTGGAGGCGACCGGCTCTGCCGTCAGCCCGGCTACTGTCCAGGCGCAATAACGCTGGCGGCTGTAATCCTCGTCGTCAGCGCTGAAACGCAGCTTGTCGAGCAGAGCACCGAAAGGAAGCAGGGCAAAATCGGGCATCGGTACGATCAGCAAGCGAATGTCGGGGTGCATACAGGCTGTCCAGATATGACCATGGAATGACCAGATACTACCCTGCACCCGTCAACAAGGCCTCCTAAACTGACGCTCTCTCCGGCAACTGGTGCTCGCAGCATGGCAATCGAAACTTGGCTTATCTACCTGCTGGCCAGTGCTGGGCTGGCCGTTACCCCTGGGCCAAACAGCCTGCTGGCCCTCACCCACGGCGCACTCTATGGCGCACGTCGCACCCTGTTCACCATTCTCGGCGGCGTGGTGGGGTTCGTTGCGCTGATTGCCCTGGCAATGTTCGGCATCGGTGCGCTGTTGCAGGCATATCCGTCAGCGTTGAGCGGGCTGAAATGGGCGGGCGGTGCCTACCTGGTGTGGCTGGGCATTCAGCTGTGGCGCAGCCCGGGGCTTCACCTCGCAGCAGCCGGGCATGGGGCAGTACAAGGCAATGGCAGCCTGTTTCGCCAAGGCCTGCTGTCGGCCCTGGCCAACCCCAAGGTACTCCTATTCTACGGCGCCTTCTTGCCACAGTTCATCGACCCGCAGCGCGGCCTGTCCGTGCAGTTCGCGGTGATGGCAGCCACCTTTGCCAGTGTCGAGCTTGCGGTAGAGTACCTGTTGGCCCGCTTGGCGTTTCGCATCCGGCCGTGGCTGAACCAGGGCGGCGCCGGGTTCAACCGCTGTTGCGGTGGGCTGTTCGTGGTGATTGGTTTACTGCTGCCGCTTGGCGCCTAGCTATCAACGGGTTCTACGAAAGTCTACACCTGGATTCAATAACGTTTTTAGCCGCAAGTTCACTTGTATTTGCGAGCCATTTGCCGATATTTGGCAGCATTTTATAAGTTCCAGGCCTGCGACAATCAGCCTCAGAATATTTTGTACCAACTTGTTAATTAGCAAGCTAAGCGTTTAAACTCAGCGCATTCCACCTGCTGAGATCCCTGGCATGACACACACTCCGCGCACTTCTGGCGCCTCAACCTTCGTCCTGGGCGGGCTGGGCATCATCATTGCCCTGCTTGGCCTTCTGCTGGCCGCCGGCGGCTTCAAGCTCGCCGGCCTGGGCGGTTCCTGGTACTTCCTGATCGGCGGCCTGGCCATGGCCCTGGCCGGCATCCTCATCGCACGGCGCAAGCGGGCCGGGGCCTGGCTGTATGCCGTGTTCCTGCTGGGGACCGTGCTGTGGGCCGTGGCGGACGCCGGCCTGGTGTTCTGGCCGCTGTTCTCGCGCCTGTTCATGTTCGGCGCCATCGGCGCGGTCGTCGCCCTTGCCTACCCGATGCTGGCACGGGCCAGCGGTGCCAGCGCAGGGCGCAGCGCCTACGGCGTGGCGGCGGCCATGGGTGTAGTGCTGGCGATTGCCGCCGGTAACATGTTCGTCGCCCACCCCAGCGTTGCGCCCACTGGCAACGGCCCTGGCCTGACCCCGGTGGAGCCCGGCACCGCACAGAAAGACTGGGCCCACTATGGCAATACCGAAGGTGGCAGCCGCTTCGCAGCGCTGGACCAGATCCGCCGTGACAACGTCGACAAACTGAAGGTGGCGTGGACCTACCACACCGGCGACGTGGCCATCAGTGACGGCAACGGTGCCGAAGACCAGCTCACCCCGTTGCAGATTGGCAACAAGGTGTTCATCTGCACCCCACACAATAACCTGATCGCGCTGGATGCCGACACCGGCAAGGAGCTGTGGAAGAACGCCATCAACGCCCAGTCCAAGGTCTGGCAGCGCTGCCGTGGCATGGCTTACTTCGACGCCACCACGGCCGTGGCCCAGCCGACCCAGCCCAACAGCACCCCGGTCAGCGTCGCCAGCGTGCCTGCGGGTGCCAACTGCCAGCGCCGCCTGCTCACCAATACCATCGACGGCCGCCTGATTGCCGTGGATGCCGACAACGGTGAGTTCTGCCAGGGCTTTGGCAACAATGGCCAAGTCGACCTCAAGGCTGGCCTGGGCGATGTACCGGACTCCTACTACCAGCTGTCCTCGGCGCCGCTGATGGCCGGCACCACGGTGGTGGTTGGCGGGCGTGTTGCCGACAACGTACAGACCGACATGCCAGGCGGTGTGATCCGTGGCTTCGACGTGTATACCGGGGCCATGCGCTGGGCGTTCGACCCGGGCAACCCGCAAGACCGTCAGGCGCCACAGGGTGACAACACCTACGTGCGCAGCACCCCCAACAGCTGGGCGCCGATGTCCTACGACCCGGCGATGAACACCGTGTTCCTGCCCATGGGGTCGTCCTCCACCGACATCTACGGTGTGGAGCGCAACAAGCTGGACCACACTTATGGCGCTTCGGTCCTGGCCCTGGACGCGACTACCGGCAACCAGAAGTGGGTCTACCAGACTGTCCACAACGACCTGTGGGACTTCGACCTGCCGATGCAGCCAAGCCTGATCGACTTCACCAAGGACGACGGCCAGTCGGTGCCTGCGGTTGTGATCGGCACCAAGGCTGGGCAGATCTACGTGCTGGACCGCGCCACCGGCAAGCCGCTGACCCAGGTCGACGAAGTACCGGTCAAGCCGAGCAACATCCCCAACGAGCCTTACTCGCCAACCCAGCCTAAATCGGTGGGCATGCCGCAGATCGGTGCGCAGACCCTGACCGAGTCGGACATGTGGGGGGCTACCCCGTACGATCAGCTGCTGTGCCGCATCGACTTCAAGAAAATGCGCTACGACGGCCTGTACACCGCGCCAGGCACGGACCTGTCGCTGAGCTTCCCCGGTTCGCTGGGCGGCATGAACTGGGGCAGTATTTCCACCGACCCGGTGCATGGTTTCATCTTCGTCAACGACATGCGCCTGGGCCTGTGGATCCAGATGATCCCGTCGCAGAACCAGGGCAAGGCAGCTTCCGGTGGCGAGTCGTTGAACACCGGCATGGGCGCGGTACCGCTCAAAGGCACGCCGTATGCGGTGAACAAGAACCGCTTCCTGTCGGTGGCCGGCATTCCGTGCCAGGCTCCCCCGTTCGGCACCCTCACCGCCATCGACATGAAAACCCGCCAGGTGGCCTGGCAGGTTCCGGTTGGCACCGTGGAAGACACCGGCCCACTGGGCATCCGCATGCACCTGCCCATCAAGATCGGCCTGCCGACACTCGGTGGCACCCTGTCGACCCAAGGCGGGCTGGTATTCATTGCCGGCACCCAGGACTTCTACCTGCGCGCCTATGACAGCAGTAACGGTAACGAGATCTGGAAAGCACGCCTGCCGGTGGGTAGCCAGGGTGGCCCGATGACCTATGTGTCGCCCAAGACCGGCAAGCAGTACGTGGTGATCACCGCCGGCGGCGCACGCCAGTCGACTGACCGGGGCGACTATGTGATCGCTTACGCCCTGCCTTGAGACCGTGTCGCCCTTGGCGCGGGTGAGCCTGCTCCTACAAGGAGCAGGCGCACCCAACCCCACAGCCGGCCCGGTGCGCCGGCTTGTGCAGGCGGGTGTGCTACCCGCCTGTGTGAGGGCGGTTTTACCCGCCAAGAGGCCCCGAAAGACTCCCCGAGACCCCCGCAATGCTATCCGCAACCCGCATGACTCCTGCTTTGCTGCTGGCCCTGGCCAGCACCCCTGCCCTCGCCGACGGCGACCTGATGACCCGCAGCACGCTGACAGGCGACTGGGGCGGCCTGCGCCATCAGCTTGAGGCAGACGGCATCCGCTTCACCGCCGACTACAGCGGTGAAACCGCCTACAACGCTCACGGCGGCCTGCACCGCTCGGCGCGTTACTCGCAAAACGTCAAACTGGGCGTCCAGTTTGACCTGTCCAAGCTGTATGGCCTGGACAATGGCGGTAAGGTGCAGCTGACCATCAACGATCGCCGGGGCAACAGCGCCTCCGAAGACCTGGTAGGCAACCGACTGCCGATTCAGGAAAACTACGGCGGCCTCTACACCCGCCTGACCGAACTGAGCTACGAGCGCACCCTGTTTACCCCGGCGCTGAACGTGAAGCTCGGCTACATGGCCATGGGCAACGACCTGGGCGGCCTGGACAGTGGCATTTTGTGCAACTTCATGAATGCCGGTTTCTGCGGCCACCCGCTGAACATGTCCGGTGGCAGCGGCTGGACCAACTACCCCAACGCCCGCCTTGGCGTGCGCGTGAAGTATGACCTGTCGCCCGCCTGGCAACTGCGGGTTGCCGCCTTCAACGTCGACCCGGAAAGCAACGGCAATTCCAGCCGGGCCTGGCACCTGGGGCCCAAGCACACTACTGGCACCGTGGTGCCGGTTGAGCTGGTCTACAAGCTTCAGGGCGAGCTGCCCGGCGAGTACAAGCTGGGTTACTACTACGACAGCTCCGACGCCAAGCGTATCGGCAGCGACAAGCAGGTGGCGGGCCGCGGCGGCCACTACCTGCTGATTGACCAGGCCGTGTGGAACGACCCTGGCCTGCCAGGGCGCAGCCTGCATGCTTTTGGCCAGTACTCGGCGTCCAGCAAGGCGGCTTCGCCTTTCACCAAGTGGTATGGCGCAGGCGTGGTGTTGTATCAACCGTTCCAGGGGCGGCCGCGGGATACCGTGGCCCTGGGCTACGGCCGTGCGGTGCCCAACCCACGCAGCCGGGACGTCCAGCAAGCGGCTGCCTTCGATGCCGGGCGCCCCTACCCGGACATCGACAGCGCCGAGCAGTTGATCGAACTGAGTTACGGCTACCAGGCCACACCGTGGCTGAACCTGCGGCCGGATGTGCAGTACATCATCGAGCCAGGCGCGTTCTCTGGCAAAGCCATCGACAACGCCCTGGTGGTCGGGCTGCAGGTCAAGGCCAGCTTCTGACAGGCATCTGGCGCAGGTAGGCCACCAGCCTGGCCAACATCGCGTCACACGCCCGCAACTGCTCGACGCTGACGAACTCGTCGGGCTTGTGGCCCTGGTCCATGCTACCAGGGCCACACACCACGGTCGGGATACCGGCCTGGTCGAACAGCCCTCCTTCCGTGCCAAACGCCACCGTACCGAAAGCCTCCGAGCCACTGAGCAACGCCAGCAACTGCGCCGCCTCGCTGTCTGCCGGGGTCGCCAGCCCAGGGTAGGCACTCAAGGGTTGCAAGCGGATAGCGCTCTCGCGGTTGACCTTGCGCATCCGTGGCAGCAACTCGGCGTCGGCATACTGCTGCAACTCGCTGGCTACCGTGGCGGCATCGAAGCCTGGCAAGGCCCGCACTTCGAAATCGAACTCGCAATGCGCCGGCACGATATTGAGCGCCGTGCCCCCTTTGATCACGCCGGTCTGCACCGTGGAGAACGGCGGGTCGAAACGGCAGTCATGCCGTTCGGGGCTGGCCAGCGCCTCACCCAGGTCACCCAGTTTGCCAATCAGCTTGGCCGCATATTCGATGGCATTGACCCCGTACGGAGCGTACGCCGAGTGGCAGGCTGCACCCTGCACCTGGCAGCGCACGGCCAGCTTACCCTTGTGCCCAAGCACCGGCTTGAGTTCGGTAGGCTCGCCGATCAGGCAGAGCCGGGGCTTGAGCGGGCGCTGTTCAAGGGCGGCCAGCATGGAGCGCACCCCCAGGCAGCCCACCTCTTCGTCATAGGAAAACGCCAGGTGCACAGGCATGCGCAGCGGCTCGGCCAGCAATGCCGGGACTGCCGCCAGCACCGAGGCGATGAAGCCTTTCATGTCGGCGGTGCCCCGCCCATAAAGCCGGCCGTCGTGCTCGCTGAGCGCGAACGGTGCCACCGTCCAGGCCTGGCCATCGACCGGCACCACGTCGGTATGCCCCGACAGCACGATACCCGCGACGTCTGTGGGGCCGATGGTGGCGAACAGGTTAGCCTTGGTGCCCTCTGTGTTGAGGAACAGCTCACTGGCAACGCCCAGGCTGGCCAGGTAGTCGCGCACGAAGCCAATCAGGTCCAGGTTGGAGTCGCGGCTGACCGTGGCAAAGCCCACCAACCGGGCCAACAGCGCGCGGCTGGCGAACTCACTCATCGCCCGCCACCCCGTAGCTGGGGGCTGCGGTCGGGTCCAGGGCGCGGGTCACATAGTCTTGCATCTGCGGGCGATAGGCCTGCCACAAGCCCTGCAGGGCGCCGATGGGGTCGTTGTCGGCCCAGTCTACCCGCAGGTCCACCAGCGGCCAGGTCAGCTCGCCGGCAACCTTGAGCGCGGCAGAATGGACCGGCCCGGCTTCACCGCCTGCCGCCATCGCCGCGTGCATGGCGGCCAGCAGGCGGTCAGCCAGGTGCCCGCTGGCCTGCTCGAATGCCTGCACCATGGCCTCTATCACGGCGGCCGAGGCCAACAGGTTACCGGCTGCCGCGCACTGCTCCCCGGCCACGGCATGATGGGTGCCAAGGGCTTCACGCCCGGTGAACAGCGCCACCTGGCCGTGGCTGTCGATCACCGTCACCTGGCGATACTCACTCCAGCCATTGGCGCTCAGCACCTGGTCCAGGGCGGTGGCCGGGGGCAATTGCCCGCGCTCAAGGGCGTCGAGAATCTGCGGCCCGAGGGCCGGCAAGGTGACGTTCTGCGTAGCAACCGCGCCTACCCCAGCCCTGACCCAGGGGCAGCGGGCACCGACCGCGATGCTGGAAGAACTGATGGCGATACCGACCTGGCCGGTTTCCTGGCAGCGCCCGATGATGGAGAAGGTCATGGCATGGATCCTGTTGTGCTATGCGGTTGGAAGGCATTCTGCGAGCAAGCCCGAGGCCCAGGAAACCACCTTTTTCCGAGGCCTTGAGCAACAAAAAACTAACCCTTCGCCCCCCGCTGGCACGCCCGAACGGCCACCATGCACGGTGCACCCCCGGCCCGCCGGGGCCTTCGCCAATTTATCGGCAAGCACCAGCTAAATACTATTTTCGCCATTGTCCGGGCATCCCTAGTCTGGCCCCAGGTAAACGGCGGTCTTCCAACCGACCTCACAAAAACCGCCTGAACAAGGGCTCGGACATGACACTGAACAACCTCGAAATCGACACCCTCGTCGTCGGCGCCGGCCAGGCCGGTGTGGCCATGAGCGAACACCTGAGCAAGCTGGGCGTGCCGCACTTGGTACTGGAACGCAACCGCATTGCCGAAGCCTGGCGCACCGGCCGCTGGGATTCGCTGGTGGCCAACGGCCCGGTATGGCACGACCGCTTCCCGGGCCTGGCGTTCGACATGGACGCTGATGCCTTTGCCGGCAAGGACCAGGTAGCCGACTACTTCGAACACTACGTACGCAAGTACAACCTGCCGGTGCGCACCGGCATCGAGGTGCGCAAGGTAGTGCGCAACAGCGACCGCCCCGGCTTCACCATCGAAACCAACGAGGGCGTGATCCGCGCCAACCGGGTGGTGGCTGCCACCGGGCCGTTCCAGAAGCCTGTGATCCCGGCCATCGCCCCCAAGGACACCAACCTGCATCAGATCCACTCGGCCGCCTACTTCAACCCGCAGCAACTGCCTGAAGGTGCCGTGCTGGTGGTGGGCGCCGGGTCGTCCGGGGTGCAGATTGCCGAAGAACTGATGCGCGCCGGGCGCCAGGTGTACCTGTCGGTGGGGGCCCATGACCGCCCACCGCGCGCCTACCGCAACCGCGACTTCTGCTGGTGGCTGGGGGTGCTGGGCGAATGGGATGCCGAAATCGCCAAGCCTGGGCGCGAACACGTCACCATCGCGGTAAGTGGTGCCCGTGGCGGCCATACCGTCGATTTTCGCGCCCTTGCCCACCAGGGCATGACCCTGGTCGGCCTGACCCAGTCGTTCAGCGATGGCGTAGCGCACTTCCAGGACAACCTGGTAGAAAACATCAACCGCGGCGACGAGAATTACCTGGCCCTGCTCGACGCTGCCGATGCCTATGTAGCGCGCAACGGCCTGGACCTGCCCGAAGAGCCCGACGCCCGCAAACGCCTGCCCGACCCGGCCTGCATGCGCACCCCGCTGCGCCAACTGGACCTGGCCGAGGCCGGTGTGGCCACCATTATCTGGGCGACCGGCTACGGCGTGGACTTCAGCTGGCTGCAGGTGGACACCTTCGATGCCAACGGCAAGCCCCAGCACCAGCGCGGTGTCGCCCGCGAGCCCGGCGTGTACTTCCTCGGCCTGCCCTGGTTGTCGCGCCGTGGCTCCTCGTTCATCTGGGGCGTATGGCACGACGCCAAGCACGTCGCTGGCCACATCGCCACCCAGCGCACCTACCTGGCCTACCGCGACCGCGAGCAGCGCGCCGCTGATGACCAGCCACACCCCAAGCTCAGCACCGTCAGCACCCTAGGAGCCCACTGATGCCTACCCACACCCGCATCCGCATGTTCAACACCAAGGTCACCTACCCCAACCAGACCCTGGACAACGACCTGTGCCAGGCGGTGCGCGCCGGCAACACGGTCTATGTTCGCGGCCAGGTAGGCACCGACTTCGAAGGTAACCTGGTAGGCCTGGGCGACCCCCGGGCGCAGGCCGAGCAAGCCATGAAGAACGTCAAGCAATTGCTGGAAGAAGCCGGTTCCGACCTGTCGCACATCGTCAAGACCACCACCTACATCACCGACCCGCGTTTCCGCGAGCCGGTGTACAGGGAAGTGGGCAAATGGCTGAAGGGGGTGTTCCCCATCTCTACCGGCCTGGTGGTTGCCGGGCTTGCCCAGGCCGAGTGGCTGATGGAGATCGACGTGATCGCCGTCATTCCCGACCCGGCATAGCAGCCGCCGGGGCTCAGAAGCCCACGGTGGCCGACAGCAGGTAGGTGCGCGGGGTGGACAAGGTGAGCCCCGGCTCGGCGTCATCGGGCGCACCGGCCGAGCTCCAGTAGCGGTCGTCCAGCACGTTCTCGACACTGGCGCGCAGGGTGACCTGCGTGGCGTCCACCTTGAAGGCATAGCGGGCACCCAGGTCGTAGCGCTCCCAGCCGTCGATCTTCTTGCTGTTGTTCTGGTCCAGGTACTGGGAGCTGGAGTGGGTGCCGCGCGCTGTCAGCGTCAGGCCGTCCACCCCGGGTACGTCCCATTCGGCGCCCAGGTTGACGTTGTATTCCGGAGTGGCGGGGGCGCGGTTGCCGTCATAGGCGCCGCCCACGGTATCGGTCAGTTCGCTGTCGATGTACATCACACCGCCCAGCAACCGAACCCCGTCCAGCGGCTCGCCGAACACGCTCAGCTCGATGCCACGGTTGTTGCGCTTGCCATTGGCACCGAACACGCGGGAGCCGGGGTTGGTTTCGTAAGCGGGCTGGCGGATACGGAACGCGCTGGCGGTGAACGCGACCTTGCCCAGGTCGTATTTGGCGCCCACTTCAACCTGGCGGCTGGTGAACGGCGGGAAGATTTCATCTTCGTTGATGGAGGTCGAAGGTGCGATCTTGCCCTGGCTCAAGCCCTCCATGTAGTTGGCGTACAACGACAACTGGTCGGTGACTTTCAACAGCACGCCGCCCGACGGCGAGACCTTTTCTTCGTCGTAGGCTGTGTCGCCTTTCACACCATCGCTCCAGTCGTCCACCTGCACGCGCTGCCAGCGCAGGCCCAGGGTGACCAGCAGGTTGTCGTCGAAAAAGCCCAATGTGTCGGCCAGGGCCACGCCCGAGAAGCGGTTCTCGGTGTAGTCCTTGGAGTCGCGCCGGGTGGGTGTGCCAGGGGCCGGTAGTGCGGCCGGGTGGTACAGGTTGCTGGGCGACGACGCATAGCGTGCGCCACCGTTGGTGAAGTCCATGTAGTAGTAGGTGGCGGCCAGGTTCACCTCGTGGCTGACCGGGCCGGTGTGGAACCAGTTGCGTAACCCGGCCATGGCCGTGCGCACCGACTCGTCACGGGTAAAGTCACGTGGCTGCACAGTGAAGTCGCCCGCATCGTTGATGATCGACACGTTGTGGCGCAGGAAGTCATGGTTGCTCTTGCGCGCGCCCACAGCGCCGTAGGCCAGCAACGATTCGCTGATGTCGTATTCGGCATGCACGGCACCGAAAGTGTCGTTGGTACGCGCCTTGCTCCAGGCCTGGGCGTAGTTGCGGTGCACATCGCTGGCCTTCGGCACCTTGGCGCGCGCGCCCACCAGCACCCGCTCCTGCGGGGCGTCGGTATCGCGCTCGGTATGGCCCAGGTCGGCCGACAGCCGCAGGCGGTCGCCGCGAAAATCCAGGCCCAGCACCGCCATTTCACGGTCGACGCTCTGGTGGTCCCATTCGGTGTCACCCGATTGCTTCACACCGTTGAAGCGCACGCCAAACTGCTGCCCTTCACCGAAGCGCCGGCCAATGTCCACCGCGCCGCCTGCCTGGCCTGCCGAGGCATAGCTGCCGGTGAACTCGGTGATGGGCTTGTCGGTGGCGCGCTTGGGCTGCACGTTGATGCCGCCCCCTACGCTGCCACGCGGGGCGATGCCGTTGATCAGCTGGCTGGGGCCCTTGATGATGTCCACCCGGTCGGCCATTTCCATGTCGATGGAATAGGTCGGCAGCAGGCCGTACAGGCCGTTGTAGGCCACGTCGCTGTTGAACAGGCTGAAACCGCGAATGGTGAACTGCTCGAAGCGCCCGCCCGCCGGGTTGGTGGTACGTACCGAAGGGTCGCTGGCGACCAGCTCACCCAAGGTGCGCGCCTGCTGGTTCTTGACCAGGTCGCTGGTGTAGCTGGTGATGCTGAACGGCGTTTCCATGAAGTCCCGCGCCCCCAGCAGGCCCTGGGCACCCTGCCGCGCCACCTGGCCGCCGGCATAGGGCTGTGCGTCGTTGCCGGCGGGCAGGCCACTGACGATGCTGGTGGGGGCGATTTCCAGGGCAGCGCCCGCTTGCGGTGCCGGCATGAGGGTAAAGGCGCCCTCGCCGACCGGCAGCAGTTGCAGGCCACTGCCGCGCAGCAGGTGCATGAAGCCTTCATCCACGCTGTAGCGGCCAGACAACCCCTCGCTGTTCAAACCACGCACCAGCGCAGGGTCCAGCGAAAGGCTCACGCCAGCCTGGTCGGCAAAGCGGGTCAAGGCCGCGCCAAGGCTGGCGGCAGGGACCTGGTAAGCCCGCCGCACGGGCTCCTCGGCCCAGGTGGGCAGGCTCAGCAGCAGGCTCATGGCAAACAACGGACGCACGGCGCGCACCAGCGGGCGCACGCGGTTGGACTTTACTGCACGCATCTGAAAAAGCTCCCCTTCATGGTCTTCTACCGGTAATGACCGGTGAGCGAAAAAAAGGGGACAGCCTCATGCGGAATTTTCTCGTGGGGCCAGGGTGACCCAATAACGGGTGCGGGCCTGCACCTGCACCGGCAGGCTGGCGGCGAGCAGGGCCAGTACCTGGTCCGTGTCGTCCAGGCGGAAGGTGCCGGTGACCCGCAACCCGTCGATGGCCGGTGACCAGCGCAGCACGCCGGGGCGATACCGGCGCAGCTCGGCCAGCAGTTCGCCCAGGCGGCGATCATCCAGGCGCAGCACGCCCTCGCGCCAGCCCAGCAGCCAGGGTTCCACAGTGGTCACGGCATCCACCCCGCTACCGAGCAGGCTAGCCTGCTGGCCGGCTTCGAGGACCACGGGCGAGCCATTCCCGGGCTGCAGGCGCACGCGGCCACCCGTCACCGATACTCGGCAACCTGAATCCAGCAGGCGCAGACAGACATCGGCGGCGCCTGACCCTTGGCCTCCCAGCTGTACCTGGCCGGTAGGCACCTGCACCCGCAGGTCGAGGTGGCCAGGGGTCTTCACCGCCACCTCTCCCCGCCTGAGTGTGATGCGCCGGCCTGGGCCGTCGATATCCACGGCGCTGTCGGTGTTCAACTGCACCGACGTGCCATCGGCCAGCCGCAATTCGCGGCGTTCGCCCACCCCGGTACGTACGTCCGCAGCCCAGGCGTCGATAGGCAGTTCGCGGCTGATCAACCAGGCCGACGGTAACAGCACCGCCACCCCAATTGCCTGCTTGAGCACCGCCCGGCGACCGGCATCCGGCCGGTCCAGGGTTGCCATAGCCAGGCTGCCGGGCAAGCTGCTAAAGCGCTGGCGCAGCAGCAGTGCCTTCTGCCAGGCGTGCTCATGGGCCAGGTTACTGGCCCGCCACTGCTCAAGGCGCAACAGGTCCGCATCGCTGGCACTGCCCGAGTCCAGCAGCGACAGCCAGTGCGCAGCGCCACGCAGGGCATCGCGCATTTCGGAGGGGTGCGGGTTCATTGCAGCTCGGCCAGCAGGCAATGTTCGTAGGCCTGAGCCATGTAGCGCTTTACCGAACGCTCGCATACGCCAAGGCGCACGCCGATTTCGGCATAGCCCAAGCCTTCGAGCTGGCTCCAGAGAAACGCCTTGCGCACCGCAGGCTTCAAGCCATCGAGCAGTTCGTCCAGCGCCTGCAGGGTTTCCAGCAATACCCAGCGCTGCTCGGGCGAAGGCACGTGTTGCTCGGGCAGTTGCGCCAGGGCATCCAGGTAGGCCTGTTCAAGGCTGCGGCGCTGATAGAAGTTGCTGAGCAGGCGCTTGCCCACCGTCAACAGGTAGGCACGCGGTTCGTGAATGTCGGCAAGCGGCTGAGCACTGGCCAGTACGCGCAGGAAGGTGTCCTGGCTGAGGTCGGCAGCATCCCAGGCATTGCCCATGCGCCGGCGCAGCCAGTTTTCCAGCCAGCCGCGATGCTCGCGGTAGAACGCAGGCAGGCTGGGTGGGGGCGGCGGCGCGGCATCGATCATGGGGATGGCCCTGCAGTGGACGTAAATAGGATTAATTCTAATTTACATCGCACAGCAGGACCAACCCCTTTATCACCTGTCAGGCAATGGCGGCGTCCACCAGCACCTGGGCTTCTTGTACCAGGCGCTGCAGATGCGCTTCATCGATGAAGCTTTCGGCGTAGATCTTGTAGATGTCCTCAGTGCCCGATGGCCGTGCCGCAAACCAGCCATTGGCGGTCATCACCTTCAGGCCACCAATGGCCTGGCCGTTGCCCGGCGCATGGCTCAGCACCTGCACGATCGGCTCGCCGGCCAGTTCCGTGGACTTCACTTGCTCGGGCGCCAGCTTGCTCAGTAGCGCCTTCTGGCGGGCATCCGCCTTGGCCTCCACCCGGGTGGCGTAAGGTTTGCCAAGGGCTGCAGTCAGGTCCGCGTAGGCCTGGCCTGGGTTACGGCCTGTACGGGCAGTCATTTCAGCGGCCAGCAGCGCAGGGATCAGGCCATCCTTGTCGGTCGCCCAGACCGACCCATCGCGGCGCAGAAACGATGCCCCGGCGCTTTCTTCGCCACCGAAACCCAACGAGCCGTCGAACAGCCCCTGGGCGAAATATTTGAAGCCCACCGGCACTTCGTAGAGCTCACGGCCCAGCCGTTCGGTGACACGGTCGATCAAACCGCTGGACACCACGGTCTTGCCCACCGCTGCGTCGCTGCGCCATTGCGGGCGGTGGCGATACAGGTAATCGATGGCCACGGCCAGGTAGTTGTTGGGTTGCAGCAGCCCTTCAGGGGTGACGATACCGTGACGGTCGTGGTCCGGGTCGCAGGCGAAAGCCACGTCAAAACGCTCGCGCAGGCCGATCAGGCCCTGCATGGCGTAAGGCGAGGAAGGGTCCATGCGGATCTGGCCGTCCCAGTCCACGCTCATGAAGCGGAAGGTCGGGTCTACCTCGGTGTTCACCACTTCCAGGTCGAGCTTGTAGTGTTCGGCAATGGCCGACCAGTAGCGCACCCCTGCCCCACCCAGCGGGTCGACGCCCAGGCGCAGCTTGGCGGCCCGGATCACGTCGAAGTCGATCACGTTCTCGAGGTCGGCCACGTAATGGCTGACGTAGTCGTGGCGGTGGGTGGTCGACGCCAGCAGCGCCTGGGCATGATCAATGCGCTTGACCCCAGCAAGGTCCGCCGCCAGCAGTTCGTTGGCCTTGTTTTCGATCCACTTGGTCACGTCGCTGTCGGCGGGCCCACCGTTGGTGGGGTTGTACTTGAACCCACCGCTTTGGGGCGGGTTGTGCGACGGGGTAATGACGATGCCGTCGGCCAGGCCCTGCTCGCGCCCGCGGTTATAGCACAGGATGGCGTGGGAGATGGCGGGTGTCGGGGTGTACTCGTCGTCCTTGGACAGCATCACCTGCACGCCGTTGGCGGCCAGCACCTCCAGGGCGCTGGCGGCAGCGGGTGCCGACAGGGCATGGGTGTCGGCGCCGATGAACAACGGGCCGTCGATGCCCTTTTCCTGGCGATACAGGCAGATGGCCTGGGTGATCGCCAGCACATGGTACTCGTTGAAACTCAACTCGAAGGAGGTGCCCCGGTGCCCTGAGGTGCCAAAGGCTACCCGCTGGGTCGCCACGGCCGCATCCGGGCGGCCGGTGTAATAGGCCGTGAGCAGGCGGGGGATATCAACCAGCACGCTGGCCGGTGCCGGCTTGCCTGCCAAAGGACTGAGCGTCATGCATAAACCTCGAGTTCAACGAATGGTGGGTGTTGGAACGTGCAGTGTACTGAGAGTTGCATGGCGGTGCGATGGGGCCAGTCAACAAACAACCTGGCAACCCGCCAGCTTCTGGGCGGTCTAGAGTGAAGCTCATCAGCCACTGCCTGCGAGGCCCCATGGCATTTCATCGTCTTACCCGTACCCACCCCAGGCTGACCATCGCCGCCATCGTCGGCCTGCTGGGTGGCTGGTTGATCCCAGGCGGCGACAGCGTGCAGCGCATTCTGACCGGCTGGAACCTGGGGGTATGGCTGTACTTGGTACTGGTGCTGTGGTTGAGCTGGAACGCCAGCCCGGACAAAGTACGCAAGGTGGCCCGCACCGAGGACGAAAACGCCGGGCTGGTGTTGCTCACCGTGTGCGTGGCCGCCATTGCCAGCCTGGTGGCAGTGACGTTCCAGCTGGTTTCGAGCCGTGGCTTGCACGGCGACGCCCTGGCGGTGCACTACCTGTACACCGGGCTGACGATTGCCGGCTCCTGGCTGCTGATCGGCTGCATCTTCAGCCTGCACTATGCGCGGCTGTTCTATGCCGGGCAGCACCCCGAGCCGCCGCTGCGGTTCGCCGACAACGAATGCAGGCCTGACTACTGGGACTTCCATTACTTCTCTTTCACCATCAGCGTGGCGGTGCAAACATCGGACGTGGGCGTGGCCGGGCGCAACCTGCGCCGGGTGGTGCTGGCCCACTCGTTGGTGGGGTTCGTGTTCAACACGGCCATCCTGGGGTTCACCATCAACATCGCGGCAGGGCTGTTGAATTGAGGCTACCGCCTGTCCGAAAACCTCATGCGGGCGAGGAATGGAGCGCTGCCTCATGGCGCCCAGAATTCGAGGCATCTGGGCGAGGAAAACGTTTGCCCCGCGCCGGCTGTTCAAGCCGTCGGCATCCCCATCTGTGACCTGGGTCATCCATTGATACATTTGTCATATTTGTGAACGAGAATCGCTCGGTGCAAGTGCTATGGTTACCTTCCCAGCGGTCGCATGACGCGGCCGCCCATCACCATCGTCCAGGCAAGGACAAGGAGGCTGGCATGAACAAGATGACGTTCCCCAACGCCTGCCAGGTGATGCGCTGGCACTTCCATCCGCTTGGCTTCGAAGCCAGCATGGATGCGCCTCGCAGCATGGTCGCGCGGCTGTTCGACCGTGGCACCGGTGTAACACTGCTGGCCATTGCCGGCATCCCCTGCACGGCCATCATGGCGGCAGCGGACGTCGAGCGCATCATCGAGGCGGTCGAAGCCGAAATCGATGCGTTCCAGCCAGCCTTCACACTGCGCGACGCAGGCTAGCCGACTGCAGCCAGCGCCGGGCCCATGGCCTGCAAACCGCTCATGAACTGCTCGGCCGGCACCGGCTGGCCCAGCAGGTACCCTTGCAGCGAATCACAGCCCAGGCGCGTGAGAAACGCCTGCTGCCCCCCGGTCTCTACCCCTTCTGCAACGATGCGCAGGCCTAATGCCTGGCCCAACGCCACAATGGCAGAAACGATGGCCGCATCCTCGCTGTCCTGCTCCAGTTCACGAACAAAGCCACGGTCGATCTTCAATTCGTTAGCCGGTAGCCGCTTGAGGTACAGCAAACTGGAGTAGCCCGTACCAAAGTCGTCGATAGACAGGTCGACCCCCATCTCGGAAAGCCGTCGCAGCACGGCTAGGCTGACGTCAGCATCGTGCATGGCGGTGGTTTCCGTCACTTCCAGGGTCAGGCAGTTGGCCGGCAGGTGGTTGCGCGCCAGGGCGCTGGCCACGCTGTCAACCAACCCCGCATGGCAGAACTGGATCGCCGACAGGTTCACCGCAATACGCCAGCCGACATGCCCTTCGTTCAACCACTGGCGCATCTGACGGCAGGCCTCATTCAGCACCCACTCACCAATGGGCAAGATCAGCCCGGTCTTTTCCGCAAGGCCAATGAAGCGGTCGGGCAACAGCAGGCCGTGTTGAGGGTGTTCCCAGCGCAACAAGGCTTCGGCACCGATCGGCTGGCAGGCCCTGGCCTCGAACTTGGGCTGATAATGCAGGCGCAACTGCCGGCGCTCCAAGGCATGGCGCAGGTCCTGCAGCAGTTGCAACTGCTGGCGGGCGTTGCTGTTCATCGACACGTCGAAAAAACTGTAGCCGTTCTTGCCCGCGCTCTTGGCGTGGTACATGGCAGCGTCCGCATTGCGCAGCAGTTCGTGTTGGTCAAGGCCATTGCCCGGGTAAAGCACAATGCCCAGGCTGGCCGACAATTGCAGCTCGTGGTCGGCCACCTGGAAGGGTCGGGACACCAGGTTGACCTGCTTGACTGCCACATCCATGGCATCGGCTGGAGTCTGCAGCTCCACCAGCAGCACGAACTCGTCGCCGCCGATACGCGCCAGGGTGTCCTGGCTGTGCAAGTGACCGCGCAGGCGAGCGGCCACCGCCTTGAGCAACAAGTCGCCAATGTGGTGGCCAAAGGCATCGTTCACCGGTTTGAAACCGTCCAGGTCGATGAACATCAGCGCAAAGCACCCGCCCTGCTCCGCCACCTTGGCAATCGCCTGCTCGATCCGGTCCGCCAACAGACTGCGGTTAGGCAACGCGGTAAGGGTGTCGTGCAGCGCCAGTTGGGTGAGCTCCTGGTTGGCCAGGGTCAGCGACCTGGCCAGCTCCGCGGTACGTACTTCAAGGCGGGCATCCAGCACCGACGTCAGCAAGGCGACCGCCAGCACAGCCAGGGTGGGGATCAATACCAGGTAGACCAACCCGTCGCCCTGCAGCCCACCAGGCAAGGCGCCACAATAGCTACCCACCGGGAAACTTGCCGCGGCCATGCCGGTGTAGTGCATGCCGACGATCGCCAGGCCCATCACCACCGCCGCCAGGCCCCGAACCTGCCTGACATACGGCGTTTGCCTGCGCAGCCGGAAGGCGATCCACAACGCGGCCGCCGACGCCACCACGGCAATCAGCAGCGATGCCATGAACAGTGAGGGGTCGTAGTCGATCCCCGGCAGCATGCGCAGCGCCGCCATGCCGGTGTAATGCATGCTGGCAATGCCGCCGCCCATGATCAGCGCCCCGAACGCCAGCTGTAGCCAGGGCAGGTGTGGCTGGCTGACCAGCCACAGGGCAAAGCCTGAGGACAGCACGGCAATCAGCAGCGACAGCGCGGTCAGGGGCAGGTCATACCCCAGGTCGACCGGAAGGCTCAGGGCAAGCATGCCCACAAAATGCATGGACCACACCCCGGTCCCCATGGCCAGCGCGCCGCCCGCCGTCCACACGGCAGCCGCACGGCCTTTGGCCGTGGCGATGCGGCCGGTGAGGTCAAGGGCGGTGTAGGACGCCAGGATTGCCACGCACAGCGAAATCAACACCAGCGAAGAGGAATAGCTAGCGGTCAGCATTTGAGTTTCCGGAGACGGGCCGGGGCGGCCCGGAAAAAGCTGACGATTGTACTCAAGCTTTGGCGAAACGCACGGGGTTTTTGCTAACGAAAATGGGCCGCCCGGTGGGTCATTCCTGCTCGCTGAACGCCTGCTGCGCCTGCCAACCGCCCCCCAGTGCCGCCACCAGTTGCACACTGGCCACCAGGCGCCCTTGCAGCAGGTTCAGCGCACTGCGTTCGTTGCTCAGGGCGGTAGCCTGCACGTTGACCACATCCAGGTAGCCGATCAGCCCCGCGCGGTACTGGTTCTCGGTCAGGCGCAGGGATTCGCGGGCCGCTTCCAGGGCTTCCTGGCGCACTACCGCTTCGTCACCATACACCTTCAACTGCACCAGCAGGTTTTCCACCTCCTTGAAGCCGTCCAGCACCGTCTGCCGGTACTGCGCCACGGTCTGGTCATACACCGCCACGGTACGGTCTACCTCGGCGCTGCGCTTGCCGGCATCGAACAGTGTGAGCGCCAGTTGCGGCCCCACGGACCAGTAACGGTTGGGCAATTCGATCCAGTTGCTGAAGCTGCTGCTGGAGTACCCGCCGTTCATGCTCAGGCTCAGGTCTGGGAAGTACGCGGCACGGGAAACGCCGATATTGGCGTTGGCCGCCATCACGTTGCGCTCGGCGGCTGCGATGTCGGGGCGCCTTTCGAGCAGCTGTGACGGCAACGCCACGGGTATCTGCGGCAAGGCCGGGATGTCCTTGCTATCGGCCAAGGCAAACTGCGCTGGCGTCTTGCCCAGCAACACAGCGATGGCGTTCTCGAACTGGGCACGCTGCCACGCCAGGTCGATCAGGTCGGCCTCAGTGCTCTTGAGCTGGGTACGCGCCTGGGCTACGGCATCGGGGCCGGCAATACCAGCACGGTACTGGTTCTGGTTCATGCGCAGCGACCGCTCGTAGGCGGCGACGGTGGCCTCCAGCAAGCGTTTCTGTTCGTCGATCACCCGCAGTTGCAGGTAGTTCTGCACCAGCTCGGACTGCTGGCTCAGGCGCATGGCCGCAAGGTCAGCCAGGCTGGCGTCGGCGCTGGCTTCGTTGGCATTGAGCGTTTCGCGCAGTTTGCCCCACAGGTCGATCTCCCAACTGACACCCAACTGGGCGTTGTAGGTATTGCGGATGCCGCTGCTGTTGGTAGACAAGCTGGAACTGGAACTGCCGGTGCCCTGGGCCGAGCGGTTCTTGTTAACGCTCAGGTTCAGGCTGGGGAACAAGCCGGCACGGCTGCTGCGCACCAACGCCTGGGCCTGGCGATACTGGGCTTCGGCCTGGGCAACGCTCTGGTTATTGCTGTTGAGTTCCGCCACCAGCGCATTGAGCCGGGTGTCGCCGTAGATCTCCCACCAAGCGCCCCGGGCGATGGCATCGCCAGGCTTGGCAAGGGTCCAGCCGTCGGCATGCTTGAATTGCGCCGTGCCGGCAAGTTCAGGGCGATGGTAGTCGGGCGCCAGGGTGCAGGCGCTGAGCAGCGCCACGCTGAACGCGGCACCCAGCAGGCGCGAGCCGCGCCCGCGGGTCAGCACCTGCAAGGCACGGTGCAGTGGAGTCTTGGCAAAAGTCATAGCGGGGTTTCCAGTGCCGCGTCGGTGCGCACACCGCGCCAACGGTTGAAGCGGTGGCGCAGGCGGTCCAGGTACAGGTAGACCACCGGCGTCGTGTAAAGGGTCAGAATCTGGCTGAACACCAGGCCGCCGATGATGGTCAGCCCCAGGGGCTGGCGCATTTCCGCGCCTTCGGCCTGGCTCAGCAGCAACGGCAGCGCACCGAGTATGGCGGCCAGCGTGGTCATGAGGATTGGCCTTAGGCGCAGCAGGCAGGCCCGGCGGATCGACTCTTCGGGCGACAGGCCCTGGTGCCGCTCCAGTTGCAGCGCCAGGTCGATCATCAGGATGGCGTTCTTTTTCACCACGCCGATCAGCAGGAACAACCCCAGCAGCGAGATCAGGCTGAACTCGCCACCGGTCAGGTACAGCGCCAGCAGCGCGCCGACGCCGGCCGACGGCAAGGTCGACAGGATCGTCAGCGGGTGAATGTAGCTTTCGTAGAGAATGCCCAGCACCAGATACACCAGCACCAGCGCACCGAGAATCATGAAGGGCTGGCCTTCCTGCGTTTTGGCAAAGGCATCAGCCGTGCCACCCAGCTTGGCGATCACACCCTCTGGCAGCCCCAGTTTCGCCACGGCACGCTCCACGGCGGCCAGCGCCTGGTCGGGGCTGAACCCTTCGGCCACGTCGAAGGCGATGTCCTCGGAGGCGAACTGGTCTTCGTGGCTGACACGGTCGTTGGCCAGGCTGTTCTCGTAATGCGCAATGGTCGACAGCGGCACCCGCGCGCCGTCTGCAGTGATGACCTGCACCTGCTCCAGGGTGCTGGGGTCCCAGGCATACTTGGGGTTTATTTCCAGCACCACCTGATACTGGTTGAGGCTGTCGTAGATGGTCGAGATCTGCCGCTGGCTGTAGGCGTTGTTCAGCACCGTGGTGACCATCTGCATGTCGATGCCCAGGCGCTTGGCCTGGTCCCGGTCGACCACCAGGGTCACCTGCTGGGTGCCGGCACCGTCGTGGGCGTCGATCGCCGTCAGTTCAGGCAAGGCGCGCAGCGCCGCGACAACCTTCGGGAACCACAGGCGCAGGGCAGCCAGGTCGCCGCTCTGCAAGGTGTACAGGTACTGGGAAGAGCTCTGGTCCCTGCCGCCCCCGCCCAGTTGCAGGTCTTGGTCGGCCATCAGGAACAACCGCCCGCCCGGCACCTTGGGCATTTCCTTGCGCAGCCGCTCGATGACCTTTTGCGCATCGAGCTTGCGCTCGCCGATGGGCTTCAGGCGCACCAGCACCATGGCGTTGTTGGTGCCACTGTTGCCGCCGATAAAGCCGGCTACGCTCTGCACCGCCGGGTCGGCGAGCAAGGCGCGGCGATAGGTTTCCATCTTTGGCTGCATCACGCTGAACGACAGGCCGTCATCCCCCCGGATGAAGCCCATCAGCTGACCGGTGTCCTGTTGCGGCATCAGGGTCTTGGGCACCACCACGTACAGCGCGATGTTCACGCCGATGGTGGCCAGCAGGCTGAGCAAGGTCAGGCGGCGATGGCGCAGGGCCCAACCCAGGCTGCGGTCGTAGGCGCCGACCATGCGCTGGTGCACCGCCTCGCTCCAGCGCTGCAGGCGGGTTTGCTCGGCCTGGTGCGGCTTGAGCCAGCGGGCGCAGAGCATGGGGGTGAGGGTCAGCGACACCAGCAGCGAGACCATGATCGCCGCCGCCAGGGTGATCGAGAACTCCTGGAACAGGTTGCGCACGATGCCACCCATGAACAGGATGGACACGAACACGGCTACCAGCGACACGTTCATCGACAGCAGCGTGAAGCCGACTTCCTTGGCCCCCAGAAACGCCGCTTTCATCGGTGGCTGGCCGCCCTCGATGTGGCGGGAAATGTTCTCCAGCACCACGATGGCATCGTCCACCACCAGGCCAGTGGCCAGGATCAGCGCCATCAGTGACAGGTTGTTGAGCGAGAACCCGCACAGGTACATCACCGCGAAGGTACCTACCAGGGACACCGGCACCGCCAGGCTGGGGATCAGCGAAGCGCGCAGGCTACCCAGGAACAGGTACACCACAAGGATTACCAGTACCACGGCAATCAGCAGGGTGTGTTCGGCCTCCTTGAGGGTGGCCTTGATCACCGGTGAACGGTCCATGGCCACGTTCAGTTGCACGCTTGCCGGCAGCAGCGACTGCAAGGCGGGCAGTTGCGCCTTGATCTGGTCCACGGTCTGGATGATGTTCGCGCCGGCCTGGCGGTTGACCACCAGCAGTACCGCGCTCTGATCGTTGAAGAAGCCACTGTTGTAGCGGTTTTCCACGCCATCGGTGATGGTCGCCACATCGGACAGCCGCAGGAGGGTGCCATTCTGCTGGCGGATCACCACCGGCCCGTAATCCTGCGCACGCTCCAGTTGGTCGTTGGCGCGCACCTGCCAACTGCGCTCGGCATCCTCAACGAAGCCCATGGGCCGGCGCTGGTTGGCGTTGGCGACCGCAGTACGCACCTCGTCCAGCGACAGGCCGTACTGGCTGAGCAACTGTGGCTCCACAGAAATACGCACGGCCGGCAACGAGCTGCCGCCAATCTGCACCTCCCCTACCCCAGGCACCTGGGCCAGGCTCTGGGACAGGATCGTGTCGGCCAAGTCGTACAGCTGGCCTTTCTGCAACACATCCGAGGTCAGCGACAACACCATGACCGGTGCCTGGGACGGGTTGATCTTCTTGTAGGTGGGCATGCTGCGCATGCCACTGGGCAACAGGTTACGGGTGGCGTTGATGGCCGCCTGCACTTCGCGGGCCGCGCCATCGATGTCGCGCCCAAGCTCGAAACCGATGATCACCCGGGTAGAGCCCTGGTTGGAGCTGCTGGTGAGCGTGGTGACGCCCGCGATACTGCCCAGCTTGCGCTCCAGCGGCGTCGCGACCGTGGATGCCATGACCTCCGGGCTGGCACCGGGCAGGTTGGCCGACACGACGATTACCGGGAAGTCCATCTGCGGCAACGGCGACACTGGTAGCAGGCCGAAGCTCACGGCGCCCAGCAGCATGATGGCCAGGCTCAGCAGCATGGTCGCCACTGGCCGGCGAATGAAAGGACCAGAGAGGTTCATCGGCCACTCCCTGGCACTGGTGTCAGGGCCCTCATACCGGCTCCTGCACCGGGCGCTGCCTGCCGAAACGGCGTGCCAGGCGGTCGAAGTACAGGTAGATGACTGGCGTGGTGAACAGTGTCAGCACCTGGCTGACCAGCAACCCGCCGACCATCACCAGGCCCAGCGGCTGGCGCAATTCAGCGCCGGAGCCTGTGGCCAGCATCAGCGGCACTGCGCCGAACAGCGCGGCCAGGGTGGTCATCAGAATGGGCCGGAAACGCAGCAGCGCCGCTTGATAGATAGCGTCCCGTGGGGCCATGCCCTGATGCCGCTCCGCCTCCAGGGCGAAGTCGATCATCATGATGGCGTTTTTCTTGACGATCCCGATCAGCAGGATGATGCCGATGATGGCGATCATGCCCAGGTCGTTGCCACTGATCAGCAAGGCCAACAGGGCCCCAACCGCCGCAGAGGGCAAGGTTGAAAGAATGGTCACCGGGTGGATGTAACTCTCGTACAGCACGCCCAGCACGATGTACATGGTCACCACCGCCGCCAGAATCAGCAGCAAGGTGCTGGACAGCGAAGCCTGGAACGCCTGCGCGGCGCCCTGGAAACGGGTTTGCACGCCCAAGGGCATGCCGATGGCCTGTTGCACCTGCTCGATCACCTGCACCGCTTCGCCTAGCGAGGCGCCATGGGCCAGGTTGAACGACAGGGTCACCGCCGGGAACTGGCCAATATGGGAAATGGCCAGCTGTGCCTGGCGTTGCTCGATGCGCGCCAGCGCCGAGAGCCGCACCTGGCCACCCTCGCTGGCCTTCACGTGAATCGACTCCAGGGCCTGCGGGCCGATCACCGCGGCGTCCTCGGCCTGCAACACCACCCGGTACTGGCTGGCCTGGGTGTAGATGGTGGAGATCTGCCGCTGGCCGAAAGCGTCATACAGTGCGTTGGTGATCTGCGACACGCTTACGCCCAGGCGGCTGGCCAGGTCCCGGTCTATGACCAGGTACACCTGCAGGCCTTGGTCCTGCAGGTCGCTGGCCACGTCGGCCAGTTCCGGGCGTTGCTGCAAGGCCTGCACCAGCTTGCCGCTCCACTGGCCCAGCAGGTCGGCATCCGGTGAAGACAGGGTGAACTGGTACTGGGTACGGCTGACCCGGTCCTCGATGCTCAGGTCCTGCACCGGCTGCATGAACAGGCGGATGCCCACCAGCTTGTCGAGCTTGGGCTGCAGGCGGCTGATCACCTCGCTGGCGGTAACGTCACGGTCACCGTGGGGCTTGAGGTTGATCAGCAAGCGGCCGCTGTTGAGGGTGGCGTTGTCGCCGTCCACGCCAATGTAGGACGACAGGCTCTGCACCGCAGGGTCCTGCAGGATAACCCGGCTCAAGGCTTGCTGCCGCTCGCTCATGGCGGCGAACGAGGTGGACTGTGGCGCCTCGGAGATACCCTGGATAACGCCGGTGTCCTGCACCGGGAAGAAGCCCTTGGGCACCACCATATACAGGATCACGGTGAGCGCCAGGCTCGCCACGGCCACCAGCAGGGTCAGCGGCTGGCGCTTGAGCACCCATTGCAGGGCATTGCCGTAGTGCTTGATCAGCCAGTCGATCCAGGCGCCGCTGGCACGGTAGAAGCGCCCCTTCTCCTCGGGCGTGGGCTCGCGCTTGAGCAGCCGTGCGCACATCATCGGGGTGAGGGTTAGCGACACCACCAGGGAAATCAGGATCGCCACTGCCAGGGTGATGGCGAATTCCCGGAACAGGCGGCCCACCACATCGGCCATGAACAGCAGCGGGATGAGCACGGCAATCAGCGAGAAGGTCAGGGAAATGAGGGTGAAGCCGATCTGCCGCGCACCCTTCAGGGCCGCCTGCATCGGCGTTTCGCCTTCTTCGATGTGCCGGGAAATGTTCTCCAGCATGACGATGGCATCATCCACCACAAAGCCGGTGGCGATGGTCAGGGCCATCAGGGTGAGGTTGTTCACCGAGAACCCTGCCAGGTACATGACCCCGAAGGTGCCGACCAGCGACAACGGCACTGCAATCGACGGGATGAGGGTTGCGCTGACCCGGCGCAGAAACAGGAACGTCACCATCACCACCAGGGCGATGGCGATCAGCAGTTCATGCTGCACGTCGCGCACGGCGGCGCGGATCGTCTGGGTGCGGTCGGTGAGCACTGACACGTCCAGGCCGGCAGGCAGGTTGTCGGTGATCGACGGCAGCAGGCCCTTGATGCGGTCCACCACCTCGATCACGTTGGCACCGGGCTGGCGCTGAATGTTCAGCAGCACCGCGTGGTTTTCGTTGGCCCAGGCGGCCAGGCGCTCGTTTTCGGCGCCGTCGACGATTTCGGCGACGTCTTTCAGGCGCAGGGGTGCGCCGTTCTTGTACGTGAGGATAAGGTTGGCGTATTCCGCGGGCGAGCGCAGCTGGTCGTTGGCGTCGAGCATGGACACCCGCGTAGGGCCGTCAAAGTTGCCTTTGGGCTGGTTGACGTTGGAGGCGCCAATGAGGGTGCGCACGTCTTCCAGGTTGAGCCCGTTGGCAGCCAGGGCATCGACGTTGACCTTGATGCGCACGGCCTGGCGCTGGCCACCGGCGATGCTCACCATGCCCACCCCGCTGATCTGCGCCAGCTTTTGCGCGACGCGGGTATCGACCAGGTCGTTCAGCTTGGGCAGCGGCATGGTCTTGCTGGAAATGGCCAGGGTCAGCACCGGGGTGTCGGCGGGGTTGACCTTGTTGTACACCGGCGGTGCCGGCAGGTCGCTCGGCAGCAGGTTGCTGGCCGCGTTGATGGCCGCCTGCACCTGTTGCTCGGCGACGTCCATGTTCATATCGAGGTTGAAGCGCAGGGTAAGCACCGAGGCGCCACCGGAGCTGGTCGACGCCATTTGCTCAAGGCCCGGCATCTGGCCGAACTGCCGTTCCAGCGGTGCGGTGACCGCGCTGGTCATCACCTGTGGGCTGGCGCCAGGGTACAGCGTCATGACCCTGATGGTGGGGTAATCCACTTGCGGCAAGGCAGACACCGGCAGCAGGCGGTAGGCAATCAAACCGGCCAGCACGATGGCCAGCATGCTCAGGGTGGTGGCGACCGGCCGCAGGATGAACAGGCGCGAGAGGTTCATGCGCCCGCCTTGCCTGCCGTGTCAGCGGACTGCGCCGAACCCTTGGTGTCCTGGCCCTGCAGGTGCTGGCCAGGCGTGGCCGGTACCTGGGCGCTGTCGTCGACCACATCCACCTTGGTGCCTTCACGCAGGCGGTCGGTGCCCTCCAGCACCAACCGGTCCCCGGCGGCGAGGCCTTCGAGCACCACGCTGTTCTCCCCGTCGCTGGGGCCCACTTTCAGCTTGCGGATGTTCACGGTGTTCTCGGCGTTGACCACATAGGCAAACGTGCCGTCGGTGCCAAACTGAATGGCCGCAGCAGGCGCCATTACCACTTGCTTGAGTGTGTCGGCCAGCAAGCGCACGTTGACGAACTGGTTGGGGAACAGGGCCATGTCCTTGTTCTGGAAGCGGCCCTTGAACTTCAAGGTGCCAGTGGTGGTGTCGATCTGGTTGTCGATGCTGCCCAGCACACCGGTAGCCTGCAGCTTGCTGTCACTGCGGTCCCAAGCCTCCACGGGCAGGCTGGCGCCGCTGCGGTAGCGCTCCAGCACCGTGCCCAGCTCGGTTTCAGGCAAGGTGAACGCGACGTTGATCGGTTCGGTCTGGGTGATGATGACCAACGCGGTGGAGTCGTTGGCCGCCACGAGGTTGCCGAGGTCGAGCTGGCGCAGGCCGACGCGGCCACTGATGGGCGCGCGAATCTGGGTGAAGTCGAGGTTCAGCCGGGCATCATTGACCTGCGCCTGGTTGGTCTTGACCAAGCCCTGGAACTGCGCCACTTGTGCCTGGGCGGTGTCGAGCGTCTGCTTGGCGATGCTGTCTTCGGCGAACAGGCCCTTGTAGCGGGCCAGGTCAACCTGGGCGTTTTGCAACTGGGCCTGGTTTTGCGCCAGCGTACCTTCGGCTTGCTGCAGGGCGATGCGATAGGGGCGCGGGTCGATCTCGGCCAGCAGGTCGCCTGCCTTGACGTGCTGCCCTTCCTTGAAGTGAATCTTCACCAGCTCCCCGGCCACGCGGCTGCGCACGTTGACCGTATTCGTGGCCGTTACCGTGCCCAACGCTTTGTAGTACAGCGGGAAATCACCCACTTTGACGGGTTCGACACGGACCGGTACCGGGTCGCTGGAAGCACCGAAGCCAGGGCGCCCACCCTGCCGACCGGCGTCTTTACCGGGCGCGCTCGAGGCTGGCCAGAGCCACCAGGCCAGGGCTGCGATCAGCAACACGATCAACAGGCCGACGAGCCAGCGACGGGAGGAGCGGGATTTGGGCGCTTGCATGGGTTGAACGAGCCTTGTTCGGAGTGACGACTTGGAGAGGATGAACGATAAGCACTATCGACGGCTAAGCAAAGGGCCTTTACCAGAGGTTTACCTTTGCCTGACGTTGGCAAGGCCCTGAACTTTAAATGAAAACGGCCCGGAAAGCGTTCCGGGCCGTTACAGGGTGTTGCGTGTGGCGCAGGGTGGCAGCACAAGCGCAGCCACCCTGCCCTGCCCCCTTACTTCAGGGCAGCCAGCGCGGCCTCGTAGTTGGGTTCGTTGCCGATTTCGGCAACCAGCTCGCTGTGCAGCACCTTGTCATTTTCATCCAGCACCACCACAGCGCGGGCGGCCAGGCCGGCCAGCGGGCCGTCAGCAATGGCTACGCCGTACTGCTCGAGGAACTCGCGGCCACGCAAGGTCGACAGGTTCTTCACGTTTTCCAGGCCCTCGGCACCGCAGAAGCGCGCCTGGGCGAATGGCAGGTCGGCGGAGATGCACAGCACAACGGTGTTGTTCAGGTCATTGGCCTGTTGGTTGAACTTGCGCACCGAGGTAGCGCAGGTTGGCGTGTCAACGCTTGGGAAGATGTTCAGCACCTTGCGCTGGCCAGCGTAGTCTTTCAGCGACTTGTCAGCCAGGCCTTCGCCGACCAGGGAGAACGCCGGCGCCTGGGCACCAGTTTGTGGCAGGTTGCCGTTGACTTGGACCGGGTTGCCTTTGAGAGTCACTTGAGCCATGACGAAATCCTTTATGGAGGGTGTGTAAAGGACAGTGAGTTAAGCATGAAGGCAGCCGAGTGCCTATGGGTTGGCTTGAAAATGTTCGATAGCCGCACAAAGGGTACGGGCAAAAAAATGCCCGGGCCGCTTGTAGCAGCCCAGGCACGGTTACAGCGTGCTGGTTAGCCCAGCAGGCCGTACACAACCGAGGTCAGCGCCACCAGGCCGATGACCGTGACAAACACGTTGGACAACGCCCCACTGTACTTGCGCATGGAAGGCACGCGGCGGATGGCGTACATCGGCATCAGGAACAGCAGCACGGCGATCACCGGGCCGCCCCACGACTCGATCATGCCGAGAATGCTCGGGTTGAGCGTGGCAACGATCCAGCACACCACCAGCATCAGTGCGGCCACCACACGGTCCAGCGCCTTGCTGCCCAGGCGCGCACCCGACTTGGCGAAGATGCCTTTCAGGCCTTCGCTGGCGCCGATGTAGTGCCCCAGGAACGACTTGGCGATGGCAATGAAGGCAATCAGTGGTGCCGCGAACGCAATGGTCGGGTTGCTGAAGTGGTTGGCCAGGTACGACAGAATAGACAGGTTCTGGGCCTTGGCTTCAGCCAACTGTGCGCTGTCGAGGGTTAATACGCAGCTGAATACGAAGAACAGCACCATCGCCACCATCAGCAGGTGAGCACGCGCCAGGATCTGACCGCTGCGGGCGTCGGCATGCTCACCGTAACGGCGCTTCTGGTCGACGGCGAAGGCCGAGATGATCGGTGAGTGGTTGAACGAGAACACCATCACCGGGATTGCCAGCCAAACGGTGTGCAAGAACGCCGACCCGCTTGGGACCTGGTGGGCGCTGTCGAGGATGCCGCCCGTCCAGTGCGGCACCAGGTACAGGCCCAGCAGCGCCAGGGCGACGATGAAGGGGTACACCAGCAGGCTCATGATACGGACCGTGGCTTGCTCGCCGCAGCGCACAATGGCCAGCAGGCCGAGGATCAGCACCAGCGAGAGCACGGCGCGGGGCGGTGGCGCCATGTGCAGTTGGTGCTCCATGAAGCTGCTGACGGTGTTGGTCAGGGCAACACTGTAGATGAGCAGAATGGGGAAAATGGCGAAGAAGTACAGCACGGTGATCAAGGCACCGGCCTTGATCCCGAAGTGTTCTTCGACCACCTCGGTGATGTCCCCGCCGTTGCGCCCGGACAGCACGAAACGGGTCAGCCCGCGGTGGGCGTAATAGGTCATCGGGAAGGCCAGTGCGGCCAGCACAAGCAGCGGCCAGAAGCCGCCCAAACCGGCATTGATGGGCAGGAACAGGGTTCCAGCGCCAATGGCTGTGCCGAACAGGCCCAGCATCCAGGTAGTGTCGTGACGCGACCAGTTGCCAAGGGTGGCGGCGGTCGATTCTGCATGGCGTTGCTGAACGCCTTGGGCCTGCTCATTCATTCCGGGTGAAGCTCCACTCGCAAGACTGTAACAGGCTGAGAATGGCGAAATGTCGGCTCCGCCCAACTCAACCGGAAAAGAGGGGCGCGATTGTGCACTGAAAGGTTGCACTTGCGAAGCCTTTTTCGGAGGGGCGGTTGCACTTGTCTGTACAAGCGCAGTAGCGAGCGGCTCTGATCGTGCAGACTTCAGAGCCGCCCGCCGCAACGTTACTTCTGCACGGCAGCAAACGCCTCGGCAACGCGCTGCAGGTTCGCCGGGCGCAGGCCAGACATGCACACGCGGCCGCTGTCGATCAGGTAGACACCGAACTCGTCACGCAGCCTTCGTACCTGCTCGACGCTGAAGCCGGTGTAACTGAACATGCCACGCTGGCGCAGGAAGAACTGGAAGTCCTGGCCGGGCAACAGCACGGCCAAGGCATCCACCAGGGCCTGACGCATGTCGAGGATACGCTTGCGCATGACCTCTACTTCGGCCACCCACTGGGCATTGAGCGCGGTATCACCGAGCACGCCGGCCACCAGTTGGGCGCCGAAGCTGGGCGGGCTGGAATAGTTGCGGCGAACCGTGGCCTTGAGCTGGCCAAGCACGCGCTGGGTGGTGGCCTGGTCTTCGCAGACCACCGACAGCCCGCCTACGCGTTCGCCATACAGCGAGAAGATCTTCGAAAACGAATTGCTGACCAGGCACGGTACACCGGCGCTGGCCATTTCACGGATGGCGTAGGCGTCTTCTACCAGGCCTTCGGCAAAGCCTTGGTAGGCAATGTCGAGAAACGCGATCAGTTGCCGCGCCTTGACCGCTTCAACCACCTGCTGCCATTGGCGCTGATCGAGGTCAGCACCGGTCGGGTTGTGGCAGCACGGGTGCAGCAGGACGATGCTGTGGGCCGGCAGGCCCTGAAGGGTGGCCAGCATGCCGTCGAAATCGACGCCGCGGGTGTTCTGGTCGAAGTACGGGTAGCTGTTCACCTTGAAACCCGCACCCTCGAAGATGGCGCGGTGGTTATCCCAGGTAGGGTTGCTGACCCACACTTCGGCCTCGGGGAAATAGCGCTTGAGGAAGTCGGCGCCAACCTTCAGTGCGCCGGAGCCCCCGACGGTCTGCACGGTAGCCACGCGCCCGCCCGTGACCGCCGGGTGGTCGGCACCGAACAGCAGTGCCTGGATCGCCTGGCGATAACTGGCCAGGCCTTCCATCGGCAGGTAAAGCGATGCTTCATGGTCCTGCCCGGCCAGGCGCTTTTCGACGGTATCCACGGCAGCCAGCTGCGGCACCACGCCGGCCTCGTCGTAATAAAGGCCAATGCTCAGGTTGACCTTGTCGGCGCGGGGGTCGGCCTTGAAGGTTTCCATCAACGAGAGAATCGGGTCGCCGGCGTAGGCATCGACATGTTTGAACACAGCGTGCAGCTCCTTGGATCAGGACAGTTCGAAAAGGCAGGCCTGAGCATACCCGGAGTGCGTGCTCAGGAACATCCACTATCGTGCACGGTTGTGTGTGCACCCCTGCATGTTTTCGCTGCGCTTTCGCTCGCGAGGAGGTCGGGTCAGCCAAGCAGGGTTTTCAGCCCCTGCAACTCCTGCTTGGTCATGGCCACCCCTTCCCGCTCGGCCACTTCGCGCTCACGGTAGCGCCGCTCGCCCGGCATGCGCGTCAAGCCCGCCGCCTGCATCTGCTCCACCAGCACCCGGCTGCGCTCGGCAAACGGTCGGCCTGCGCCCAGGCCTGGGTTGATGACGATAATCAACTGGCCAGTCCAAGGGGTCTTGGCGCCCGGATGCCCTGCCCAGTCGAATTCCCACGAAAAATGCCCACCGGTCAGGCCCGCAGCGAGCAACTCCACCATCATCGACAGGGCCGAGCCCTTGTGCTCGCCAAAGGGCAGCAAGGCGCCCCCGTTCAGTACTGCCTCGGCATCGGCTGTAGGGGCGCCCTGGCTGTCTACGCCGATCCCCGAGGCCAACGGCTGCCTTGCGGCGGCGGCAAGCTGGATATCACCATGGGCCATGGCGCTGGTGGCCATGTCGAAGACGATGGGCGGATGCCCCGCGCAGGGCGCGGCGAACGCGATGGGGTTGGTGCCGAACAGCGGCTTGCGCCCACCATGGGGCACCACGCAGGTCATGCTGTTGACCACGCTCAGGGCGATCAGGCCCTGTTCGGCGAACGGCTCTACATCAGGCCACAGCGCTGCAAAATGGTGGGAGTTGTGGATGGCAAGCACGGCGATACCGGCCGTCTGCGCTTTTTTCACCAGCAGTTCCCGCGCAGCGGCAAGCGCCGGTTGCGCGAAGCCGCCCCCGGCATCGACGCTGACGTACCCAGCTGCCAGGTCGCTGACCTGAGGCGTGGCGCGGCCGTTCACCCAGCCGCTGGCCAGGGTCGATACGTACCCGGGCATGCGGAAGATGCCATGGCTATGGGCGCCATCACGCTGGGCGCTGGCGCAGTTGCTGGCCAGTACCTGCGCCACCGCCTGGCTGCACCCGTGGCGTTCGAAAATGCCCTGCAGCAGTGCCTGCAGCTCGGTAAACGGAATGCGCGCAACGGCGCCGCCTGAGGGTGCGGACATCAGAACCTCCTGGTAGGTATTGTCAGGCCATGCTGGCGCGGCGCAGCGCGTGGGTCAATGCACCGGCATGGCTTCTTTGCACGGCTGCAATGAGCCGACTGCATCGTTAAATATTATTGACCACCATAGCTGGCAAACCCTCACAGGCACAGGGTTACGATCGTTTTCACACCGCTTGGACCCGTGATTACGGGCGGCACGCGCCTTAACGGTCGTTTGACATATTGAACGGCTCTGGCACTCTAGCCACAGGCCCCGACCGGCATCGTCGCCCATGACGAGCCGGCAGTGCTCGGGGCCACAGGCTGCACCCAGGGCCCCGCGCCGTGCGCCTGCACAACAACGACAGGTTCAGCCTGTCCCAAGGTGACATATGTCCAACAGCAACATTGGCAACAAGCAACCCTCCCTGCGCAAGCCCGTCGTCCTGATGACCATGGGTACCCAAGAGCGCAAAGGCCATGACTATCAGGTCATGACCCATAAATACATCACCCCGCTGGTCGAGTTCGCAGGCTGCGTCCCCGTGCTGGTACCTACCTGCTGCGGTACCGATGCCCTGGACACCTACCTGGACATGGCCGACGGCGTCTATCTGACTGGCGCGGGCAGCAACATCGACCCGGCGCTATATGGCCAGCAGAACGAAACACCGGGCAAAGGCCAGGACCCGAACCGTGACCTGTTCGATATCCCCCTGGTCAAAGCCGCCATCAAGCGCGGGCTGCCCATCTTCGGCATCTGCCGTGGCATGCAGGAAATCAACGTCGCCCTGGGTGGGGACATCTACCAGAAGGTGTACGCCGAACCCGGTTTCAACGATCACCGGGAAAACCCGGAAGACCCGGTTGAAGTGCAATACGCCCAGGTACACGGGGTGAAGATTCAGCCAGGCAGCTGGCTGCAGCACACCTTGGGCACCGATGAAATTCGCGTGAACTCTCTGCACGGCCAGGGCCTGCGCAATTTGGGTGAGGGTATAGAAGCCATTGCCCAGGCTGAAGACGGCCTGGTGGAGGCCATCCATGCACCGAGCCTGTCGCCCTTCCTGTTCGCCGTGCAATGGCACCCGGAATGGCAGGCGGCGAAAAACCCTGATTCGATCAAGATCTTCCAGGCGTTCGGTGATGCATGCCGCGCCCAGGTACGCAAAGCACAAGGCAAGCGTCAGCAGGCTGCCTGAGTACTTGCATCCTGCTCGGACATGACCAAGGGGCGGCGCAATGCCGTCCCTTTCATTTGATTCTCTTCCCCGCCGATAGACATACGATCACCTGACCACAGGTGAAGCCGCGTGATCCAGTTACTCCCATCCATCCCGCGCAGATTCACCGAGCGTTCTAAAAGACGCGCGCTCCCCGCCTCAGAAAATCTAAACGAAGGACTGGTCATCGTTTAGGTTGTACGATAACTTACCTCTCACAAACAGCACCCCTTTCACCCAAGCGTCTGGATGCCAATAACAATGAACCCACAAGAACTGAAATCCATCCTCTCCCACGGCTTGCTCTCCTTCCCCGTCACCGACTTCAACGCCAATGGCGACTTCAACCAGGCCGGCTATGTCAAGCGCCTGGAATGGCTGGCCCCGTATGGCGCCAGCGCGCTGTTCGCCGCGGGTGGTACTGGGGAATTCTTCTCCCTGGCGGCCAGTGAATACAGCCAGGTCATCAAAACTGCCGTGGACACCTGCGCCACGTCCGTACCTATTCTGGCTGGCGTGGGTGGTGCCACCCGCCAGGCCATCGAATACGCACAGGAAGCCGAGCGCCTGGGGGCCAAGGGCCTGCTGCTGCTGCCGCATTACCTCACCGAGGCCAGCCAGGATGGGGTAGCCGCCCATGTTGAAGCCGTGTGCAAATCGGTCAATATCGGCGTGGTGGTCTATAACCGCAACGTCTGCCGCCTCAATGCCACACTGCTCGAGCAACTGGCCGAGCGTTGCCCCAACCTGATCGGTTACAAGGACGGCCTGGGTGATATCGAGTTGATGGTGTCGATTCGCCGTCGCCTGGGTGAGCGTTTCAGCTACCTCGGCGGCCTGCCTACCGCCGAAGTGTACGCCGCAGCCTACAAGGCGCTGGGCGTACCGGTGTATTCATCGGCGGTGTTCAACTTCATCCCCAGAACCGCGATGGACTTCTACCACGCCATCGCCCGCGAAGATCACGCCACCGTCGCCAGGCTGATCGACGACTTCTTCCTGCCTTACCTCGACATCCGCAACCGCAAGGCCGGCTATGCCGTGAGCATCGTCAAGGCAGGCGCCCGTATTGCCGGTTACGACGCAGGCCCGGTGCGTACACCGCTGACCGACCTGAGCGCCGACGAGTATGAAATGCTGGCAGCCTTGATGGACAAGATGGGGCCACAGTAACCCCGTTAGCGGCCTGCCAGCGCCGCACCAGGAGCGAGCACGCCCCGCTCCGGCTACATCTCAATACCCCGCACAACAATAACTAGTGGGAGTACAACCGCATGCAAGCGACGAAGAAGACGCATGTGCGCTACCTGATCCTGTTCATGCTGTTTCTGGTGACCACGATCAATTACGCAGACCGCGCCACCATTGCCATCGCAGGCTCCAGCCTGCAGAAAGACCTCGGCATCGACGCCGTTACCCTGGGTTATATTTTCTCCGCATTCGGCTGGGCCTACGTGGCCGGGCAGATCCCGGGGGGATGGCTGCTGGACCGCTTCGGCTCGAAGAACGTCTATGCCTTCAGTATCTTCACCTGGTCACTGTTCACCCTGCTGCAGGGGTTTGTCGGCGGCTTGCCGGTGGCCTGGGCCGTGGTCACCCTGTTCACCCTGCGCTTTCTGGTGGGCTTTGCCGAAGCGCCGTCGTTTCCGGGCAATGCGCGGATCGTCGCGGCCTGGTTCCCGACCCAGGAACGAGGCACCGCCTCGGCGATCTTCAACTCGGCGCAGTATTTTGCCACTGCACTGTTCGCGCCATTGATGGGCTGGATCGTATTCAGTTTCGGCTGGGAGCACGTGTTCGTGGTCATGGGCGCCCTGGGCATCGTGTTTTCCATGGTGTGGCTCAAGACCATCTACAACCCGCGCCAGCACCCGCGTATCAGCCCTGCCGAACTGGAGCACATCGAGCAGAACGGCGGCCTGGTGGACATGGACCAGAAGCGTGGCAATGACGGCCCTAAATGGGGTTACGTAAAGCAACTGCTCACCAGCCGCATGCTGCTGGGTGTGTACCTGGGCCAGTACTGCATCAACGCCATCACTTACTTCTTCCTGACCTGGTTCCCGGTGTACCTGGTGCAGGAGCGCGGCATGACCATTCTGAAGGCGGGCTTCATCGCGTCGTTGCCGGCCATCTGCGGGTTCATTGGCGGGGTACTGGGCGGGGTAATCTCGGACTGGCTGCTGCGCCGCGGCAACTCGCTCACCTTCTCACGCAAACTGCCCATTGTCTGTGGCCTGCTGCTGTCGACCACCATGGTGTTCTGCAATTACGTTGACGCCGAATGGATGGTGGTGGGCTTCATGACCCTCGCCTTCTTCGGCAAAGGCATTGGCGCACTGGGCTGGGCGGTGGTGGCGGATACCTCGCCCAAGCAGATCGCCGGGCTGTCCGGCGGGCTGTTCAACACCTTTGGCAACATCGCTTCGATCACCACCCCCATCGTTATCGGCTACATCATCAGCGCCACCGGCTCGTTCAAGTGGGCACTGGTGTACGTAGGGGCCAATGCACTGGTGGCGGTATTCAGCTACCTGGTGATCGTCGGCCCCATCAAGCGCATCGAGCTGCGCGAAGATCCACCCAAGCCACGCCCAGAGCCTGCGGCCAATCCGCAACTGGCCAGCCCGCCGCACTGAGTGAACACGCCCGGGCCGGCCAATGCCGGCGCGGGCGGATGTACAAAAGCCTGAGAACCTGAACAGTAGGGCCCGAACATGCAGCTGATCGAACACTCCGAATCGCCCCGCTACGTACGCCTGCACGACGACGACAATGTCGTGGTGGTGGTCAACGACGGTGGCCTGGGCGAAGGCGCACGCTTTGCCGATGGCCTGACCCTGGTCGAAGCCGTGCCGCAGAGCCACAAAGTGGCCACCGTGCCGATTGCCCGGGGCGAAGCGGTGCGGCGCTATGGCCAGGTCATTGGCTATGCCCTGGAGGACCTGCGCCAGGGTAGCTGGGTGCAGGAAAGCCAGCTGGCCATGCCGGCCGCGCCCGAGCTGGCCAGCCTGCCCCGCTGCGACGCCGTACCCCAGCCGCAGCCGCCCCTGGAAGGCTATACCTTCGAAGGCTACCGCAACGCCGACGGCACGGTCGGTACCCGTAACATCCTCGGCATCACCACCACCGTGCAGTGCGTCACCGGGGTGCTGGAGCATGCGGTGAAGCGTATCCGCGACGAGTTGCTGCCCCGCTACCCCAACGTGGACGACGTGGTCGCCCTCACCCACAGCTACGGCTGCGGCGTGGCGATCAATGCCCGCGATGCCTACATCCCTATCCGCACGGTGCGCAACCTTGCGCGCAACCCCAACCTGGGTGGCGAAGCGCTGGTCATCAGCCTGGGGTGTGAAAAGCTCCAGGCCGGGCAGGTGATGCACGACAACGACCCTTCCGTCGACCTGAGCGAGCCCTGGCTGTACCGCCTGCAGGACGCAAGCCTGGGCTTTACCGAAATGATCGAGCAGATCATGGCGCTGGCCGAAACCCGCCTGAAAAAACTCGACCAACGCCGGCGCCAGGCTGTACCGGCCAGTGAGTTGATTCTGGGCATGCAGTGCGGTGGCAGTGATGCATTCTCGGGCATCACCGCCAACCCGGCGCTAGGCTACGCGGCAGACCTGCTGGTGCGGGCCGGCGCTACCGTGCTGTTTTCGGAGGTGACCGAAGTACGTGACGCGATCTACATGCTGACTTCCCGGGCCCAAGACCCTGAGGTTGCCGATGCCCTGGTGCGCGAAATGGACTGGTACGACCGCTACCTGCAACAAGGGGCAGCCGACCGCAGCGCCAACACCACACCGGGCAACAAGAAGGGTGGCTTGTCGAATATCGTCGAGAAAGCACTCGGCTCGATCGTCAAGTCTGGCAGCGGCGCGATCCAGGGGGTACTCGGCCCCGGTGAGCGCGTCAATGGCAAGGGCCTGATCTTCTGCGCCACCCCAGCCAGCGACTTTGTTTGCGGCACCCTGCAACTGGCTGCCGGCATGAACCTGCATGTGTTCACCACAGGCCGCGGCACGCCCTATGGCCTGGCCATGGCGCCGGTGGTGAAGGTGTGCACCCGCACCGAGCTGGCGCAGCGCTGGCCGGACCTGATCGACATCGACGCCGGGCGCATCGCCACGGGGCGCAGCAGCATCGAAGCGCTGGGCTGGGAGCTGTTCCACTACTACCTGGACGTCGCCAGCGGGCGCAAGCGCACCTGGGCTGAACAGCACCGCCTGCACAACGACATCACCCTGTTCAACCCCGCACCCATTACCTGACCCTTCCCCTCTAGGAGTTCCAGATGCCGGACATTCTTGGCCACAACTTCATCGCCGGGCAGCGCAGCGCCGCCGGCCTACAGCGCCTGCAGAGCCTGGACGCCACAACGGGCGAGCCCCTGCCCTACAGCTTTGCCCAAGCCACGGACGCCGAGGTGGACCAGGCGGCCAAGGCCGCACAGGCCGCATTCGTAACGTTCCGCCAGCTGGCGCCTGCCCGCCGCGCCGAATTTCTCGACGCCATCGCCGCAGAGCTGGACGCGCTGGATGACGCCTTCGTCACCATCGTGTGCCGTGAAACGGCGTTACCACCTGCCCGCATCCAGGGCGAACGGAGCCGCACCAGCGGGCAGATGCGCCTGTTTGCCCAGGTGCTGCGCCGGGGCGACTTTCTCGGCGCGCGTATCGACCTGGCCCTGCCAGATCGCCAGCCACTGCCGCGCGTGGACCTGCGGCAGATGCGCATCGGCGTAGGCCCTGTAGCCGTGTTCGGCGCCAGCAACTTCCCGCTGGCATTCTCTACCGCAGGGGGTGACACGGCCGCTGCGCTCGCGGCAGGCTGCCCCGTGGTGTTCAAGGCGCACAGCGGCCATATGGCCACTGCCGACCTGGTCGGCTGCGCCATTGAGCGCGCGGCGGCCCGCACCGGTATGCCCAAGGGCGTGTTCAACATGGTGTTCGGGGCTGGCGTGGGTGAACCGCTGGTCAAGCACCCCGCCATTCAGGCGGTGGGCTTCACCGGCTCGCTCAAGGGTGGCGATGCCCTGTGCCGAATGGCCGCCGAACGCCCGCAACCGATCCCGGTGTTTGCCGAGATGTCCAGCATCAACCCGGTGATCATCCTGCCAGGTGCGCTGGCCAAGCGTGGCGAAGCCATTGCGCGCGAGCTGGCCGGGTCGGTGTGCATGGGGGCTGGGCAGTTCTGTACCAACCCGGGGTTGGTGATAGGCCTGCAATCGCCTGCCTACAGCCAGCTGCTTGCGGACCTTGGCGGCCACCTTCAGCAACAGGCTGGCCAGACCATGCTCAATGCCGGGGGCTTGCGCAGTTACGTCAGTGGCCTGGAACACCTTCACGCCCATGCCGGTATCGAACACCTGGCCGGCCAGCCGCAGGCGGGCAACCAGGCGCGGGCGCAGTTGTTCAAGGCCGAAGCCGGCCTGCTGGTGGAGGCGGACCCGCTGCTGCAGGAAGAAGTGTTCGGCCCGACGACGGTGGCGGTAGAGGCGCGTGACAATGAGCAGTTGCGCAGTGCCCTGCACGGCCTGCGGGGTCAGTTGACCGCGACGTTGATCGGCGAGCCAGAGGATTTTGCCGCGTTTGCCTGGCTGGTGCCGCTACTTGAGGAAAAGGTCGGGCGCATTCTGGTCAACGGCTACCCCACCGGCGTCGAAGTCTGCGACGCCATGGTGCACGGTGGGCCATACCCGGCCACCTCGGATGCCCGGGGTACGTCCGTGGGGACCTTGGCAATCGACCGGTTCCTGCGGCCTGTATGTTACCAGAACTACCCGCAGGCGCTGCTGCCCGAGGCGCTGCGTGACGACAACCCACTGGGGTTGCGTCGGCTGGTGAATGGGGAGTGGTGTGAGGGAGGCCTTGAGCAATAACTGAGGCCGTTGGGGGCGGGTGAAATTGCGCCGCCCGGTAGATCGAGCGCCGCCCCCTTTACCCCTCGTTCCCCTGCACCCGTTCATGCACCTGGCGCAGCCGCTCGCGGCTGTTGCTCAGGTGCATGCGCATGGCCATCTTCGCCCCCTCGCTGTCCTGCCGCGCAATCGCCTCAAAGATCGCCTCGTGCTCATGCATCAACCGGCTCATGTAATGGGGCTGGTCATCGTGGGCCAGGCGCGCGGAGTTCAGGCGCGTGCGCGGGATGATGCTGGTGCCCAGGTGATGGATGATGTCGGCAAAATAGTGGTTGCCGCTGGCCTGGGCGATGCGCAGGTGGAACTGGAAGTCCGCTGACACCGCATCCAGGGCATGGGCCGCGCCCTCATTCAGCTCGTCCAGCGCCGCACGCATGCCGGCCAGTTGCTCGTCACTACGCCGCTGCGCTGCCAGGCTGGCCGACTCCACTTCCAGGGCAATACGCAACTCCAGCACTGCCAGCACCTCGCGCAGTGTGACCACCGTGGCCGGGTCGATACGCAAGCCCGCGGCAGGCGAGGCGTCCAGCACGAAGGTGCCGATACCATGACGGGTCTCGACCTGGCCGGCAGCCTGCAGGCGCGAGATAGCTTCACGCACGACGGTGCGGCTTACGCCCTCCTCGGCCATGATCTGCGACTCGGTCGGTAACTTATCCCCGCGCTTCAGCTGGCCACTGCGGATGCGCTCGGTCAATACCGTGACCAGTTCCTGCGCCAGGCTACGCGGCTTGCGCCGGGCCCGTGCCTGTGGCTGTTGCTCTGACATGCCCTGTACTTCACCTTGAATGACAGCCGCCATGATAGCGCAGGCAGTTGTACGATCACATACGCCTGACACGCTATCGGCGCTGGCACTGTACCTGCGCATTTTGCTAGGGTCCCAGGTTTCCACGGACGGAAGTGTACTGCATGAAACTGCTCGATCGATCACTGCTCACCTGCGGCCTGCTCATCCCGTTTTGGCTGGCCATCGGCGTATGGCTGACCGCCAAGGGGTACCCCGGGTACAGCCACCTGCAAATGGCCATGAGCCAGCTGGGCGCAACCGGGGCGCCCACCCAGCAGTGGTCACCTCTGCTTAACAACTTCCCATTGGGCCTACTGTTCATGTTGTTCGCCTGGGGCCTGGCGCGACGCTGGCAGTATTCGAAACTGGCGCTGCTGAGCGCCGCATTGGTATTGCTGCACGGCCTGGGCAGTTTCGGCACGGGGGTATTCCCCTGCGACCAAGGCTGCACACCAGCACAGCCGTCCACCGCGCAACAACTGCATAACCTCTCCGGGCTGATGATGTTCGTCAGCCTGACGCTGGCTAGCGCGCTCTGGGCCTGGCTAGGCATGCGCTTGGCAGGCTTGCGCACCCTCGCCTGGTTCTCACTGGCGTGCACCGTGCTGGCAGTTTTCACTGTGGTTTTGATGGGCCAGGCCGCTCAGCAGGGTGAGCTGTTCGGGCTCTATCAGCGGCTCAACTATGGTGTGGCGGTGCTCTGGGTGGCGGGCCTAGCTATCGCCAGCCTGAACGCAACTGAGGGCAAAGTGCTGGCCCCTGTACGAATTATCTGAAGGCAAACTTCTTTTCTCTTCAGATGCTTAGGACAGCAACATGCGAGTATTTCTAGCAATGGCGGCAGGGTGCCTGTTGGCCTCAGCTACCATGGGCGCGCAGGCTCGGCCGTTGACCCAGAATGATCGCCACACTTGCAAATGGGGTGCGCAGATTGCAGCCGAGGCGCAGAAGGCGAAGCTTTCAGGGGTAACGCTGTATGCCTCGCGCAAAAAGCTGCAGGTGCGTAGGTTTGCCAAGCCCTGGATGCGCATGACCGCCTTCGGGATTACGGAGCAGACGTTCAACAGCCGCTCCAGGCTCAAGCCTGCGGCCATCGGGCAAACCTACTATGAGCAGTGCGTGCAGCATGCTGCTGCCAGAAAATAACTTCCTAATCATAGGGTTATGGCTAGAAGTTAATGCCGATTATCATTTTAGGAATCAGCGTTGAGCGCTGTCTTGGGGCGCCCATCGGTCGCCCCGCGCATTGATAATCTTTCAGCAGCCGGTCAGCGTTACCGGGCGGCGTTCCCCGGCGAAAAAAATCGGGCGAAGGCGCACGCCAATCACGTTCCCCAGGTAAGCGGCGACCAGCCAGAGCCAGCCGTGCAGGCTACCCGAGGCAATGCCGCTGAAGTAGGCGCCGATGTTGCAGCCATAGGCCAGCCGCGAACCGTAGCCGAGCAACAGCCCGCCGATCACTGCTGCTACCAGTGAAGGCAATGGGATTTTCAGGCTAGGTGCGAACCGCCCCGCCAGCCCTGCTGCCAGCAGTGCCCCCAGCACGATGCCCAGGTCCATGACCGTGGTGATGTCCTGCCACAGTGGGGAGGCCAGGGCCTTGGCGTTGGCAGGCGCTTGCCAGAACACCCAGGTACCCACCTGCACGCCTGCCGCGTCCAGTACCTTGGCCCCCCACAGGGCGAAGGCAGATGTAATACCCCAGGGCCGGCCTGCAAGCGCCAGCGTGGCATAGTTGAGCAGCGCCAGGGCAATGGCCCCCCACAGCAAAGGCCACGGGCCTCGCAGGAACCGCCGCAAGCCTTCATGCTCGCTGGGCACGGGCTTTTCAAGCGCACCGTGCCGGCGTTTTTCCAGCACCACCGTGGCCCATGCAATCAGCGCAAACACGGCCACGCTCACCACCAGGGCGGGCACGAGCCCCCAGGCCTGCACGATCGACGTGGCCGGGAACGATGGCAGGGCGAACCACCAATCCGCGTGGTGGGTAGCCGTCACCGAACCGATGATGAAGAACAGCAGCGTGACCAGCATGCGCGCGTTGCCACCCCCTACGGTGAACAGTGTGCCCGAGGCACATCCGCCGCCGAGCTGCATGCCGATACCGAAGATGAACGCCCCGAACACGACCGAAACGCCCGCAGGCGCTACCAGCCCATTGACAGGGTTGCCAAACAGGGTGCCCGCCGACAGCGCCGGGAAGAACAGCACCACGGCGTTCATTGATGAACACCCGCCACGCTGAGGTAAAGCCAAAGGCGGCGTGGTACAAGGTCAGGCCCAAGGCAGCGCCAACCAGCAGCAACAGTACCTGCTTGAACCCTGCGTTCAAATCAAGGAACCAGGCGCCGGCTACCAGCAGCCCGAGCGCAACAAGGGGTGCGCCCAGGCGGCGCGGTTCAGGTGAAGCGGTTGCAGAAAGACCCATCGAAATACTCGGATAACAGTCAAACGGCCGGTGAGTATACCTTCAAGCGGCCGACAGGTCGCGGCCGCAGTGGCGTAGCGCTACCCCCGCAACCCGTATTTGTTAAGCTGATGGGCGCCACCTTCACAGCCGATGGCTATTCGCCCCATGGATGAACTTCGCAGAATCGACCTCAACCTGCTGCTGGCCTTGCACGCCCTGCTGAGCGAAAAGCATGTGACGCGCGCAGCCCTGCGCCTGCACCGCAGCCAACCGGCAGTCAGCCACGCCCTCGCCCAACTGCGCAAACACTTCAATGACCCGCTGCTGATACGCCAACAGGGCAAGATGGTGCTCACGTCCCTGGCGCAGACCCTTGAGCAACCGCTGGAAGACGCCTTGGGCAGCCTGAACGGCCTGTTGGCCGCCCCGCATTTCGACCCGGCGCTGGCCCAGCGCCGCTTTCGGCTGTCGTTATCGGACTACGCCTCGCGCATTATCCTCCCGCCGCTGGTACGCCATGTGCGTCGCGTTGCCCCTGGGGTCGACCTGGCCATCAGCCAGGCCAGCCGCGAAACGATGCTTGCCCAGTTGCTGGACGGTGAACTGGACCTGGCACTCGGGCTGTTCCCGGAATTGCCTCAAGCGATCACCGCCCAGGCGTTGTTCCAGGATACCTTCGTCAGCGTGGCAGACCGGCGCGTGCTGCCACCCTCAGGTGGCCTCACACTGAACGACTGGTTAACGCGCCCTCATGTGCTGTTGGCCATGCGCCCGGACGCTTTCGATGAGATCGAGCGCACCCTGGCCGAACAGGGTTTGCGGCGGCGCATTGCCCTGGCCTTGCCGCACTGGAGTGCAGCAGTGGAGGTATTGACGGGCACCGATTTGGTGTTGACTGTGGCCCAGCGTGCCGTGGGGTGCCTGCAACAGCAACCGTCCCTGCAGGCGTTCCCCCCGCCCCTGAACATCGCGTGCTTCGACTACCAGCAGGCGTGGCACACACGCAAGAACAACGACCCGGGCCACCGCTGGCTGCGCGAAAGCGTGTGGGCATGCAGCCAGCCTGGCGCCTGATCAGCCATTGGGCTGTTTGATCACCGTGTCGGTTTTGGGGAGTGGACCTGTAGCCCAGCCACCCTGCACCAACCACACACCGCCCAGAATCAGCAGCAAGCCGGCTACCCGCCCCCAGCCAAGCGGCCTTCCGGCCAGCCCCATCCACCCAAAATGGTCGGCCACCACGGCCATCATTATTTGCCCCGCAACCACCAGCACCAGAAAGCCTGCGGCGCCTAACTTGGGCGTCAGCGCTGCTGCACCGGCCACGTACAAGGCACCCAGCACGCCACCGATCCATAGCCACCAAGGCCCCTGCAGGGCCCTGCCTACCTCTGGTGCCGGCACGCGCAAGATCAACAGTGCCGCAATCACCACGATGCCGCTGACGGTGAGCGACGCGAACGCCCCCCACAACCAATGGCCCAGTGCGCGGCCCGCGGCGGCGTTACCGGCCGCCTGAAACGGCAGCATAGCGCCTGCGAGCACTGCCAAGGCTACCGGCACTGCCACCATGAGCATGGTTTTACTGAACATGACCTTCCTCCATCATCAAACACGTGACGACAGGATGGGGTCATCGATGGGGCTTATGGAAATCGAAACTATGCACGGCTGGCATTCTCCATTTGAATACCGGCTATCATCTGAAGTGGCAGGGATCACATTCAGAACGTTGCATGCCATGGGCAAACCATGGGCATGCAACAAAGGCAATGAATGGCCGTATCAGTTACGCGTTACCCGCCATACGGTATTGGCCAGATCGTCAGCAATGATCAACGCCCCGCGCGGGTCCACGGTCACACCCACTGGCCGCCCTCGAGTCTTGCCATCTTCGCCGCGGAAGCCAGTGGCGAAGTCGATCGGCTCGCCGGCCGGCTTGCCATTGCTGAACGGCACGAAGATCACTTTGTAGCCCACCGGGTTCGGGCGGTTCCAGCTGCCGTGTTCGCCGACGAACACGCCATCGGTGAAGCCTTCGCCCATGGCGGCTGTCGAGAAGTCGACCCCAAGGGCTGCCACGTGCGAGCCCAGGCTGTAGTCCGGTTTGAGGGCTGCGGCAACTTTGGCAGGGTTCTGCGGCCGTACCCGGTCGTCTACATTCTGCCCCCAGTAGCTATAGGGCCAGCCATAGAAACCGCCTTCGCGCACCGAAGTCAGGTAGTCCGGCACCAAGTCGGGGCCCAGTTCGTCACGCTCGTTCACCACAGTCCACAGCTGGCCGGTGCCTGGCTGGATGGTCAGCGCCGTCGGGTTGCGCAGGCCGGTAGCGTATGGGCGGTGGGCACCGGTCTGGGCATCCACCTGCCACACCATGGCGCGGTCGATTTCAACCTCAAGGCCGCGTTCGGTGATGTTGCTGTTAGAGCCGATGCCCACATACAGGTAACGCCCGTCCGGGCTGGCGGTGAGTGCCTTGGTCCAGTGGTGGTTGATCTCGGCGGGGAGGTCGGTGACCTTCGCAGGTGCGCCCTCGGCCTTGGTCTGGCCGTCCTTGTAGTCAAAGCTGACCAGCGCATCCTGGTTGGCCACGTAGACCTTGCCGTTGGCAAAGGCCAGGCCATAAGGGGCGTTGAGGTTTTCGGCAAACACTGTCTGCATTTCATAACGCCCGTCACCATCGGCATCGCGCAGCAGCGTCAGGCGGTTGCCACCCTTGACCTGGGTGTTGCCTTTGGCCTTGATCTGGCTGGCGATCACGTCCTTGGGCTTGAGCTTGGCCGCGCTACCGCCCCGCCCTTCTGCGACCAGGATATCGCCATTGGGCAGCACCAGGGTTTGCCGGGGGATCTTCAGGTCGGTGGCGATGGCCGTGACGCTGAAGCCGTCTGGCACGGTCGGCTTCTGCTGGCCCCACGCAACCGGCTGGGCGATCTTCATGCTCGGCAGCAAGCCGCGCTGGGGTTCAGGCAGTTTTGGGTCCGGGCCATGGGCCTGGGTGGGCTCGCCATCGCCGCCACAAGCGGCCAGCAGCAGCGAAAGGGACAGCAGGCTCAGTGCATGTAGACGTTTCATGCTTCACCTCGTGCGCGCAGGTTGCTCAACCCGAGGAAGGCCGCCACTACGGCAAGCACAGTCACGATCACCGACAGTACCAAGCCCGACGGCATCACAGCCCAGGCATCCTTGGCATGCTCGAACGCATTGACCAAGCCCAGCGCCCAGGTCACCAGCAACAACACGAAATACAGGGTCGGCCGGCCGGCTTTCTGCCGCGCCCGCACCAGGTTGACCAAGGCGAACAGCAACGCCAGCCCGCAGAACACCAGGCCACCGGCGATAAGCCAGGCGGCGAAATTGCTCCACTGGATCTGGTAGCTGTTGTAGTAGGCGATGTCGCTCAGCATGGCGCCAAGGAACAACGGCACGCTGCCTGCCAACAGCAGCGCGTGCAGCGGGCCGGGCCTGCAGCGGTAGAGGGTTTGATCGGTTACGGTCACGGTGCCTCCTTTTCATTCGGTGACCCAGCTCTGACGGGCAAAAGCCCACAGGGGCGCGCAAGGTGCGCTAAACCAATGAGCACCCTGGAGCGGTGATAGTTCACCGCTTCAACCGTTTGAAACATCCTGTAAGAGATTTGCAGCCAATGACCCTCAGCCACGCGGCGCCTGCCCCGCCGCGCGTGGCCTCACACCCTCAGGCCATGCGGGCCCGCGCTGCGTGCAGTTTCTTGTAGCTGTCGAGCAGCCGCAGGTGGCGATCCAGGCCTTCGAGCTTCATGCTGGTCGGGGTCAGGCCGTGGAAGCGTACGCTGCCGTGGACAGACCCCAGTACCGCGTCCATGCGCGCGTCGCCGAACATGCGCCGGAAGTTGGTTTCGAAGTCGGCCATCTCCAGGTCGTCGTCCAGCATCACCTCCAGCACCACGTTCAGGGCCTGGTAAAACAGCCCCCGCTCGACGGTGTTGTCGTTGAACTGCAAGAACGCCTCGACCAACTCCTTGGCATCCTCGAAGCGTTGCACAGCCAGGCAGATAAGCAATTTGAGCTCGAGAATGGTCAGCTGGCCCCACACCGTGTTGTCATCGAACTCCACGCCGATCAGCGTGGTGATGGTGGTGTAGTCATCCACCTCACAGTTGTCCAGGCGCTTGAGCAACAGCTTCAGGGAGCGGTTGTCGAGGCTGTGCAGGTTGAGGATGTCGGCGCGGAAGCTCAGGGCGCGGTTGGTGTTGTCCCAGATCAGGTCTTCCACCGGGTAGATTTCCGAGTACCCAGGCACCAGGATGCGGCAGGCGGTGGCACCGAGGTTATCGTACACCGCCATGTACACCTCCTTGCCCAGGTCGGCCAAGATGCCGAACAGGGTGGCGGCTTCCTGGGCGTTGCAATCCTCGCCCTGGCCCGAGAAGTCCCACTCGACGAATTCGAAGTCGGCCTTGCTGCTGAAGAAGCGCCAGGACACCACACCGCTGGAATCGATGAAGTGTTCGACGAAGTTGTTCGGCTCGGTCAGCGCGTGGCTTTCGAAGGTCGGCTGCGGCAGGTCATTGAGGCCCTCGAAGCTGCGGCCCTGCAGCAGCTCGGTAAGGCTGCGTTCCAGCGCCACCTCCATGCTCGGGTGTGCACCGAACGAGGCGAACACGCCCCCTGTGCGCGGGTTCATCAAGGTCACGCACATCACCGGGAACTCACCCCCGAGCGAGGCATCCTTGACCAGCACCGGGAAGCCCTGGTCCTCCAGCCCCTGGATGCCAGCCACGATGCCGGGGTAACGGGCCAGCACCTCTGCCGGCACATCCGGCAGGCACAGCTCGCCTTCGAGGATCTCCCGCTTCACGGCCCGTTCGAAGATTTCCGACAGGCACTGCACCTGGGCTTCAGCCAGGGTATTGCCTGCGCTCATGCCGTTGCTCAGGAACAGGTTTTCGATCAGGTTGGACGGGAAGTACACCACCTGTTCATCGGACTGGCGCACGAATGGCAGTGAGCAGATGCCCCGCGCCGTGTTACCTGAGTTGGTGTCGTACAGGTGCGAGCCGCGCAGCTCGCCATCGGGGTTGTAGATGGCCAGGCAGTTTTCGTCGAGGATTTCCCCAGGCAGCGCGTCACGCGGGCCGGGCTTGAACCACTGCTCGTTCGGGTAATGCACAAACGGCGCATTGGCGATGTCTTCGCCCCAGAACTGGTCGTTGTAGAAGAAGTTGCAATTCAGGCGCTCGATGAACTCGCCCAGGGCCGAGGCCAGGGCGGCCTCCTTGGTGGCGCCCTTGCCGTTGGTGAAGCACATCGGCGACTGCGCGTCACGCACGTGCAGCGACCAGACGTTGGGCACGATATTGCGCCACGAGGCGATTTCGATCTTCATGCCCAAGCCCGCCAGAATGCCGGACATATTGGCGATGGTCTGTTCCAGCGGCAGGTCCTTGCCGGGGATACGGGTGCTGGTCTGCGCCACCGGCATCAACAGCCCTTGGGCGTCGGCATCCAGGTTGTCCACTACCTCGATGACGAACTCGGGCCCGGTTTGCACCACCTTCTTCACCGTGCAGCGGTCGATGGAACGCAGGATGCCCTGGCGGTCTTTCTCGGAGATGTCTTCGGGCAACTCGACCTGAATCTTGAAGACCTGGTTGTAGCGGTTTTCAGGGTCGACGATGTTGTTCTGCGACAGGCGAATGTTCTCGGTCGGAATGTCGCGGGCCTGGCAGTACAGCTTGACGAAGTAAGCGGCGCACAGGGCCGAGGACGCCAGGAAGTAATCAAACGGCCCCGGCGCCGAGCCGTCCCCTTTGTAGCGGATCGGTTGGTCGGCAATCACCGTGAAGTCGTCGAACTTGGCTTCGAGGCGCAGATTGTCGAGAAAATTGACCTTGATTTCCATGCGGGTTTACCGTGATTTAAACGTGCAGAACAGAATTGCCCGGCATTATCCGGGTTTTCGCCGTGGAAATCCTCCCCGGTACCCGCTGCGCCGCGCCAGGCGGCTTGCGCTTGCGTATTCCGGGGGAATGCTTGCCTGATCCTCTGGACCTGCCTGCTGCTCGGATGGCCGGTCGACACGATGTGCTAGCGTTTGCGGACGGGGGCAACGTACCCCCGGTGTATCTCAGAACAGCGACAGCAACCGATGATGGGCAGGTGAACCATGGAATTACGCATCAACGGCGCGGCCTACCAGGTCGAAGCGCAAGCCGACACGCCCCTGCTGTGGGTGCTCAGGGACGACCTGGGCCTCACCGGCACCAAATATGGCTGTGGCCTGGCCCAGTGCGGGGCGTGCTCGGTACTGGTCGACGGTGTGGTGGTGCGCGCCTGCGTCACGCCAGTGGCGGGTGTGGAGGGCCGCGAAGTGTCCACCATCGAGGCGATCGAGGACGACCCTGTCGGCAAGAAGGTGGTCGCGGCGTGGGTTGAGCACCAGGTGGCCCAATGCGGGTACTGCCAGTCAGGGCAGGTGATGGCGGCGACCGCGCTGCTCAAGCACACCCCTAACCCCAGCAATGAGCAGATCGATGCGGCCATGGTCAACCTGTGCCGCTGCGGCACCTACAACGCCATCCATGCGGCGATGCACGCGCTGGCGCAAGGGGAGAAAGCCTGATGGATACGTTCCCTGAGTTGGCCAAATTGCAGGCTGGCGAAACCGTGAACCTGTCACGCCGGCGTTTTCTTGCCGGTACTGCGGTGGGTGCACTGGTGCTCGGCTTTGGCCTCCCGCTTGGCATCCCTCGCGTGCAGGCAGCCACCCATGCCGAGCGTGGTACCCAGGTGCCCGCGTTTCTGGAGATTCGCCCTGACGGCACGGTGCGCCTGCTGAGCCCGTTCATGGAAGGCGGCCAGGGGCCGTTCACCGCCATGGCGCAGATCGTTGGCGAAGAGCTCGACGTCGACCCCGCCAACTTCGTGGTCGAGAGCGCGCCGCCGGGTGAAGCCTATGTGGTGATGGAGAACGGCATGCGCATCACAGGTGGGAGCATGTCGGTGCGCATGAGCTACCCCACCATGCGCCGCCTTGGCGCCCTCGCCCGGGCCATGCTGCTGCAGGCGGGCGCCGAGAAGCTGGGTGTGCCGTTGGCAGAGCTGTCCACCACCCCGGGTACTGTAGTACATACCACGACCGGGCGATCCATACCCTACGGCGAGCTGGCCGGGCGGGCCATGGACCTACCGGTACCCGACCCCACCACCCTGAAGCTCCGCGACCCGGCCACGTTCCGCTGGATCGGCAAGCCTGTCATGCGCCTGGATGCCCGTGACAAGTCCACCGGCAAGGCCATGTACTGCATCGATATCACCGTCGAGAACATGCTGCACGCCGCTGTCCAGCACGCACCGCGTCTGGGCATGACCGTTGGCGGCCTGCGCAACGAGGCCGAGGTCAAGGCCATGCACGGCGTGCACTCGGTGCATCAGCTGCCAGGGGCCGTGGCGGTGGTCGCCCGGCGCTGGTGGCACGCCAAGCGGGCCGTGGAGGCCCTGCAGGTGGACTGGCAGGAAGCGGCGGCTGGCGCCACCGTGCGCGCGATGCCTGCGGACTTTTCCAGCGACCGCTGGGTAGAGCACTTGGGCGCGACGCAAGGCCCGGCCCGGGATGAAGAGCAGGCGGGCGATTTCGCAGCTACCCTCGGCAGCGCACCAACCAAGGTAGAAGCCAGCTACCACAACCAGTACCTTAACCACGCCCAGTTGGAGCCCCCCTCTGCCTTGGCCCGCTTCAACCCGGACGGCACCCTGGAAGTCTGGTTGCCGAACCAGGCGCCCGACATGTTCCGCGACGACATTGCCAAACGCACGGGCCTGGACGCTAGCCAGATCACTCTGCACTCGCCCCTGCTGGGCGGCTTCTTTGGCCGCCATTTTCTGTATGAGTCCGCCAACCCTTACCCGCAAGCCATCGCGCTGGCCAAAGCGGTCGGCCAGCCGGTGAAACTGATCTGGAGCCGGGAAGAAGAGTTTCTGCGCGACGTGCTGCGCCCGGTTGCTACCGTGAAATTCCGTGCTGCCCTGGATGCCGACGGTATGCCCATAGCCCTGGAGGCGGTCAGCGCCACCGAAGGCCCGACCGAGGCACTGGCGGGCAAGCAGGGCGAGAAGATCGACCCCACGGCGCTTGAGGGGCTGTCGGGCAAGGCCTATGCAATCGCGCACAAGCGCATCGCCCAAGTCTACGTGAAGGGGCCGGCCATGCTCGGTTACTGGCGGTCGGTGGGCAATTCGCTGAACGACTTCTTCTACGAGTCCTTTCTGGACGAGCTGGCCGACAAAGGTGGCAAGGACCCGTTTGAACTGCGCCTGCACCTGCTGCGTGACAACCCGCGCCTGACCCACTTGCTACAAGCCGTGGGCGAGTTGTCTGGCGGCTGGAAGCGCGGGCCGTTCACCGCCGAGGACGGCAGCCGACGGGCGCGGGGCGTGGCCATGGCGTCGCCGTTCGGCTCCGAAGCTGCGGTGATCGCCGAAGTGTCGATCGAGAATGGCCAGGTGAAGGTGCATGACATCTGGCAGGCCATCGACCCTGGCAGCATCGTCAACCCAGCCATCATCGAGCATCAGGTCAATGGCGCCGTGGCGCTGGGCCTTTCACAAACGCTGGTGGAAGAAGCTGTGTATGTGGACGGCATGCCCCGGGCGCGCAATTACGACCTCTATCCGATCCTGCCGCCGTCGCGCATGGCACGGGTGCATGTGCGCATCATCGAGAGCGGCGCGAAGATGGGTGGCATCGGCGAGCCCCCCTTGCCAGCGGTGGCGCCTGCCGTGGCGAACGCGGTTGCCCAGCTCACCGGCAAACGGGTGCGTAGCCTGCCCATGAGCCGCCATACCTTCAGCTGACCGACAAGGACGCCGCGATGACACGTCGTATGAAAACAACCCTTGGCTGGTTGCTGCTGCCCTGTGCAGTGGCCGCGGGCCTGGTGACGTGGTACGTCACCCGTGAGCCGGCCTCGCCTTTTGAACGTACACAGGTAGCCATCGATGACCCGGCCCTGGTAAGCCGAGGCGAATACGTGGCGCGCCTTGGCGACTGCGTGGCCTGCCACAGCCTGCCAGGGCAAAAGCCCTTTGCCGGCGGGCTGGAAATGGCGACGCCACTGGGCGCCATCCATGCCACCAACATCACCCCCGACGCTGACACCGGCATTGGCAGCTACAGCCTGGCGGACTTCGACCGCGCCGTGCGCCAGGGGGTGGCACCGGGTGGGCGACGGCTATACCCGGCCATGCCCTACCCGTCCTACGCCAAGCTCAGCGATGAAGACGTCAAGGCCTTGTATGCGTTCTTCATGCGCAGCGTGCAACCGGCACGCCAGCCCAACCAGGCCAGTAGTATCCCGTGGCCGCTGAACATGCGCTGGCCCATCGCCCTGTGGAACGGCCTGTTCGCTGCCACCGAGCCTTACGCCGACAAACCCGGGCAGGATGCGCTCTGGAACCGGGGTGCCTACATTGTGCAGGGCCCCGGCCACTGCGGCAGCTGCCACACACCCCGCGGGCTGGCGTTCAATGAGAAGGCGCTGGATGACAGCGGCGCACCGTTCCTGGCGGGGGCGCTGCTAGACGGCTGGTATGCGCCAAGCCTGCGCGCCGATCACAACACAGGCCTTGGCCGCTGGAGCGAGGCCGATGTGGTGCAGTTTCTGAAAACGGGGCGTAACCGTCATGCCGTGGTATTCGGCTCCATGACCGAGGCGTTCAACAACTCCACGCAGTTCATGACCGATCAGGACCTGTCAGCCATCGCTCGTTACCTCAAGTCGCTACCGGGCGACCCCGCACGCGATGGGACGCCCTGGCAGTATCAGGATGAGCCTGGTGTCGCTCAGCTCGATCGGCCTGGGGCGCACACTTACGTGACCCGCTGCGCTTCCTGCCACGGCATGGATGGCAAGGGCCAGGGCGAGTGGATGCCACCGCTGGCCGGCGCTACCTCGGCCTTGGCCAAGGAGAACGCTTCAGCCATCAACATCACCCTCAACGGTTCACAGCGCGTGGTGGCTGCCGGCATGCCGGACGCCTACCGGATGCCAGCGTTCAGGGCACAGTTGAGCGATCAGGAGGTTGCCGAGGTACTGAGCTTCGTGCGCAGTGCCTGGGGTAACCATGGCCCGACGGTGGACCCGGCGGCGGTGGCGAAGCTGCGGGACCATACCGACCCGGCCAGCAGCAGCCCGATCATCCTGCAGATGCGGTAGCGAGGCTGCGTTGCCTCATTCCTGCCGTCGCTGCAGGTTCTGCTTCAACAGTTGATCAGGCAGTGCTCCCGCGGTGACCGCCTTCATCTCGCGAGTGAGCGCCTCGATCAATGCGGGTTGATTGCAAGGTGAGGCGCGCGACATCGCCAGATAAAGCCCCTCGCTGGATACAGGCGGCTGCAGCACCAGCAGCTCGCCTTCAATACCCAGCGTGCGGGCCAACGCCATTCCGGGGTATTGCTCGTAAACCACGTAATCACTGCGTTTGTGCACCAGCTTTTCAAATGCCTGCCTGGCGGTGGGCACGGCTTCGAGGGTGAGATATTGCCGGGCGTAGTCATCGAACTGCTGGCCGTGGCTGTTGTTCACCAGCGTGCCGCCTTTGCGCCCCCTCAGGTCGGCCCATTGCCGGTAATCAAAGGTGCCCTCCCGGCGCACCCAGACCACGCTCGGCGTATGGAGGAAGGGGGGCAGCACGAAATCCATCTGCTGCTCACGTGCATCGGTGATGAAATAACCGGCCAACAGGTCGATCCTGCCAGTGCGCACCTCTTCCTGGGCGCGGGACCACGGCCCGCCATACACCACATCGATCTCAAGGCCCAGGCGCTCGGCCAGGTGCTTGACCAGGTCGGCATTGGCGCCGATCAGTTGCTGAGGGTTGGCAGGGTTTCGCCATAGATAAGGGGGGTATTCAGGGTTACCGGTGGCGCTCAATCGCTGGCAGCGCTCGGCCGGCACGACGAAGCCTGGCAGTAATGCCAGGCAAGACAGAAGCAGCATGACGCGGCGAACGCAACGCATGGCCTTCTACCCTCTTCGCTATCTGGGAAAGCAGTTACCGGGCGGGTGAAGCAGCAAAAGCGGCAGGGCCTGGGCGATGCGCGGCTCAGCCCGACAGCTCGGCCCGGGCGCGCTCCGCAGCGCGCTGGAACACCTGGTTGACCTCTTCTGCCTTGGCCTGGGTTACCGACCTGGCAGCCAGTAATTCCTCGACCACGCGCTGGCTCTGCTGCAGCGCCGTGGCCAATTGCTCAGTATCGGAAGCGTCCGCGATATCACCCAGATAGGGAGCGATGAGGTACACGTAACGGTCCTGCAGCTTCAGCGCCTCCAGGGCGTCGAGGGCGGACTGGAACCGGTCGGCAGCATCTGGGCTCATGCTCAGTTTATCGAAATGAATCAGGCTCACACGGTCAGTGGCCATCTAGACGAATCTCCGTTTCCTGGTACAACCCGGGCCGCTGCAAGCAACGTGTCCACGCTGCTCGGGGTTGCAGGCCCAGGTGATGCCGTTCAGGTTAACAGAACGTGACAAAGAAAGGGTCATCCTGCCACCAACTAAAATGACAGTGAGATCCTGCAAGGGATGCCACACGTCTCAAATGGGACTTGAACGAGTCGCTGCCCTGACAATCGTGTGGAAGTCGGCCCCGCCACACATCGCAACATGCTGTAGATATTTCCGAACCCAGTCGCTGAACCAGCTTACAAAAAAAAGGTCTTTGGCTGACGGTCAACCCACCGACCGGTTCACCGGCCCCGTCCCCGGCCTACTTTTGTCCTGTTTCAGCGAAGACTCAAAATGCCCGATTCCCGCCCAACTGCCTACGCCCTCACTGCCCTGCGCAGTGGCCTGTTCGCCGCCACGGTGGCCCTTGCCGTGCCGGCGCATGCCGAAGAGCCTGCCAGCGATGCTCGCTGGGTGAGCGACAGCCTGAGCACCTATGTGCGCAGCGGCCCGACAGACGGTCACCGTATCGTCGGCACCCTCAAGTCTGGCCAGAAACTGACCTTGCTCAGCACCCAGGGTAACTACAGCCAAGTGCGCGGGCAGAACGGCGACGTGGTGTGGATCCTGTCCAGCGACTTGCAGGCGGTACCTGGCCAGGGCGACCGCTTGCCGCAGCTGGATGCGCAGGTTGCGGAGCTTACGGGGCAACTGAAGACCATCGACGACAGCTGGAAAAACCGCGTCCAGGGCATGCAGGAAACCCTCGATTCGCGCAAGCAGCTGGTGGCCGAGCTCGAAGCGCGCAACAAGTCGCTGAGCGAGGAGCTCGACCAGAGCCAGTCGACCTTGCGTGATACGCAGGCAAGGTTGGGCGACGAGAACAAACAGGTGATGATGCGCTACATGGTGTACGGCGGCAGCATCGCCGGTGCCGGCCTGTTGGCGGGCCTGATCCTGCCCGCTCTCACCCGTGGGCGCAAGAAGAACGATCGCTGGTTCTGATGCGAGGCTGGCGAGCCGTGTGCGCTGGTAAGTGGTACCCCTTCTACCAAACGCCCAGTTGCCGTTGCCGTTGATCTTGATCTGCTCTTGATCTGCTCTTGATCTGGCTTTTGATCTTGAG